>NZ_OU015430.1:610000-1810000 GCF_907164845.1 Lysobacter luteus | reverse complement strand
ACTACCGCAACGAGATGACCGTCTCCGACGAGATCCTCAAGCGCAGCGCCGACAACTACCGTCGCATCCGCAACACCGCGCGCTTCCTGCTGGGCAACCTGCATGGCTTCGACCCGGCCGTGCACCTGCTGCCCCTCGACGGCACGGGCGACGAGGCGATGGTCGCGCTGGACCACTGGATCGTGCACCGCGCCCACGGCTTGCAGGAGCGGATCACCGCCGCGTACGAGCGCTACGACTTCAGCGAGGTGGTGCAGATCCTCGCCAACTTCTGCAGCGTCGACCTGGGCTCGCTCTACCTGGATGTCACCAAGGACCGCCTGTACACGATGCAGGGCGACTCGCCCGGCCGGCGCTCCGCGCAGAGCGCGATGTACCGCATCGCCGAGGCGTTCGTGCGGTGGATCGCGCCGATCCTGAGCTTCACTGCCGAGGAGATGTGGGGCCACCTGCCGGCGGAAGACGGGCAGGGCACGCGGGAGGGCAACGTGTTGTTCACCACGTGGTACGACGGCTTGGCGCCGCTGCCGGATGCCGCCGACCTCACCGCGGAGGATTTCCGGCGCCTGCTCGCGCTGCGCGAACAGGTCAGTAAGGTGCTCGAGCCGATGCGTGCCGCCGGAACCATCGGCGCCGCACTCGAGGCGGAGATCGCGCTGCGCTGCGGCGTTTCCGACCAGAACTGGCTCGCGCCGATCGCCGAGGAGCTGCGGTTCCTGTTCATCAGTGGCGATGTCAGCGTGGTCGCCGACGAGGGCGCGCAGGACGTCCGGGTGGAGGCCAGTCGCACGGCCAAGCCCAAGTGCGGAAGATGCTGGCAGCACCGGGCCGACGTCGGCAGCGTTGCCGCGCACCCGACGATCTGCGGGCGCTGCGTCGACAATGTCGACGGTGAGGGTGAAACCAGGAGGTGGTTCTGATGAAGACCACCGCCCCCAAGCCCAACGCAATGGCGTGGCTGGCCGTCTCGGCCGTCGTCATCCTGCTCGACCAGCTGACCAAGTACTGGGTGCTCACCAGCCTGCCCGAGTACATCCCGATCCCGGTCATCGAGGGCTTCTGGAACTGGTACCGCACCTACAACACCGGCGCGGCCTTCAGCTTCCTCAGCGACGCCGGCGGCTGGCAGAAGTACTTCTTCGTGGTGCTGGCGGCCGCCATCTGCGGCTTGCTGGGCTACTGGCTGTCGCGCACGCCGCGCGGCGACTGGAAGACCGCGCTGCCGTACGCGCTGGTGATCGGCGGCGCCATCGGCAACGTCGTCGACCGGCTTATCCACGGCCACGTAGTGGACTTCATCCAGTGGTACGCCGGCGACTACTTCTGGCCGGCGTTCAACGTGGCCGACGCCGCCATCGTCGGCGGCGCCATCGGCATCGCCGCGTTCGGCCTGTTCAGCGGCCAGCGCAAGCCCGATGCGGCTCGGGAGTAAAATCGCCGGATGGACCTGATCCTCGCCAATCCCCGCGGCTTCTGCGCCGGCGTCGACCGTGCGATCGAGATCGTCAACCGTGCGCTGGAAACCCTCGGCGCACCAATCTACGTGCGCCACGAGGTGGTCCACAACAAGTTCGTGGTCGACGACCTCAAGCAGCGCGGCGCGATCTTCGTCGAGGAGCTCGACGAGGTGCCCGACGGCAACACCGTGATCTTCAGCGCCCACGGCGTGTCCCGCGCCGTGCGCGCCGAGGCCGACCGCCGCGGCCTGAAGGTGTTCGACGCGACCTGTCCGCTGGTGACCAAGGTCCACCTGGAGGTCGCGCGCCAGTGCCGCGCCGGCCGCGACATGGTCCTGATCGGCCACGAGGGCCACCCGGAGGTGGAGGGCACGATGGGCCAGTGGCAGCGCGAGGCGGGCACCGGCCAGATCTACCTGGTCGAGGACCTGGACGACGTCGCCACGCTGCAGGTCGAGCAGCCGGACAACGTTTCATTCACCACCCAGACCACGCTGTCGGTTGACGATACCCGCGGCATCATCGATGCCCTCAAGGCGCGCTTCCCTGCGATCCAGGGGCCGAAGAACGACGACATCTGCTACGCCACCCAGAACCGCCAGGACGCCGTGCGCGAGCTCAGCGCCCGCTGCGACCTCGTGCTCGTGGTCGGCTCGGTCAACAGCTCCAACTCCAACCGCCTGCGCGAACTGGCCGAGCGCCAGGGCGTGGAGGCCCACCTGATCGACGGCGCCGACGAGATCGATCCCGCCTGGGTGGCCGGACGCACCCGCATTGGTATCACCGCCGGCGCCTCGGCTCCCGAAGTGCTGGTCCAGGACGTGCTCGCCCGGCTGCGTGAACTCGGCGCCGGCTCGGTCTCCAACCTCGACGGAAAGCCCGAGAACATGGTGTTCGCGCTGCCCAAGGAACTGCGGATCCAGCTCGTCGCCGATTGACCCGCCTCCACGCGCCACCTAGAATCCCGCCTCTTGGCCGGAGTAGCTCAGTTGGTAGAGCACGTCATTCGTAATGATGGGGTCGTAGGTTCGATTCCTATCTCCGGCACCAAGCTTCAAGACCCGCTCCGGCGGGTCTTTTTTTTGGTGCGTCCGGCACATGGCACCTGAATCCCGCCGGCTGCGTTTACAGTGCTGGGATCAGCAGCCTGCACAGGGGACCGCATGCCGTCCATCGAGAACGCACGTATCGCCATCGTCGGCCTGGGGTACGTGGGGCTGCCGCTGGCCGTGGAGTTCGGCAAGCAGTTCGACACCGTGGGCTTCGATATCAACGAGGCCCGCATCCAGGAGCTGCGTGCGGGGCATGACGGCACGCTGGAGGTCACGCCCGCCGAACTGGCCGAAGCCGGTCGACTGGGCTTCACCAGCGAGTTGCGGGACCTTTCGGACTGCAACGTCTACATCGTCACGGTGCCCACGCCGATCGATACCGCCAAGCGGCCGGACCTGACGCCGCTCGTCCGGGCGAGCGAGGCGCTGGGGCAGGTCCTGTCCGCCGGGGACGTGGTGATCTACGAATCGACGGTCTACCCGGGGTGCACCGAGGAGGTCTGCGTGCCAATCCTGGAACGCGCCTCGGGCCTGAAGTTCAACGAAGACTTCTTCGCGGGCTACAGCCCGGAGCGCATCAATCCGGGTGACAGGGAACACCGCGTCACCAGCATCCTCAAGGTGACGTCCGGGTCCACGCCGGAGGTGGCCGAGTTCGTCGACCGCTTGTACGGCAGCATCATCACCGCGGGCACCCACAGGGCCAGCAGCATCAAGGTCGCCGAGGCCGCCAAGGTGATCGAGAACACCCAACGCGACCTCAACATCGCGCTGGTGAACGATCTGGCGATGCTGTTCAACAAGCTGGGGATCGACACGCTCGAAGTGCTTGAGGCGGCCGGGACCAAGTGGAACTTCCTGCCGTTCCGGCCAGGCCTGGTCGGCGGCCATTGCATCGGTGTCGACCCGTATTACCTGACCCACAAGGCACAGGAGATCGGCCACCACCCGGACGTGATCCTCGCCGGGCGCCGCACCAACGACGGCATGGGGGCCTACGTGGCCGGCGAGGTGATCCGGCTGATGGTGCGCAAGGGCATCAATCCGGTGGACGCCCGGGTGCTGGTGCTCGGCCTGGCGTTCAAGGAGAACTGCCCGGACCTGCGTAACACCCGGGTCGTCGATATCGTCGCCGCGCTGCACGGATACAGCGTAAGGGTCGACGTGTGCGACCCGTGGGTCGACGAGGTCCAGGCACAACACGAGTACGGACTGGCCCTGGTTGCGCCTGGGCAGGGCATGTACGACGCCGTGATCGTCGCGGTGGGGCACGACAAGTTCCGCCAGCTCGGGGCCGAAGGCATCCGTGCCTATGGCAAGCCGGTGTCCATCCTGTACGACGTCAAGTACCTGCTGCCGCGCGAAGCGGTAGACGGGCGGCTGTAGAGGACGGATATGACGGGCCGGTACGAGCAGGCGAAGACGGAAATACGCGCAGCGCCCAGGACCTGGCTGGTGACGGGGTGCGCGGGGTTCATCGGCTCCAACCTGCTCGAGGCACTGCTGCGGCTGGACCAGCGGGTCATCGGCCTGGACAACTTCGCCACGGGGTTCCGACACAACCTGGACGAAGTGCAGGGGACGGTCACGCCGGGGCAGTGGGCCCGGTTCGAGTTCATCGAAGGCGACATCTGCGACCTCGACACCTGCCGGCGTGCCTGTTCGACGGTCGACCACGTGTTGCACCAGGCGGCCTTGGGCTCGGTGCCCCGGTCGCTCGAGAATCCCATCGCCACCAATCGCGCGAACATCGATGGCTTCCTCAACATGCTGGTGGCCGCGCGCGACGCGCAGGTGCGCAGCTTCACCTACGCCGCCAGCAGTTCGACCTACGGCGATCACCCGGCGCTTCCGAAGGTCGAGGACCGGATCGGCAAGCCGCTGTCCCCGTACGCGGTGACCAAGTACGTCAACGAGCTGTACGCGGACGTGTTCGCGCGGTGTTACGGCTTCCCGACCATCGGATTGCGCTACTTCAACGTGTTCGGCAAGCGGCAGAACCCCGGTGGCGCCTACGCGGCGGTCATCCCCAAGTGGACGGCGGCGATGATCCGCGGCGAGGAGGTCTGCATCAACGGCGATGGCCAGACCAGCCGCGATTTCACCTTCGTCGAGAACGCGATCCAGGCGAACCTGCTTGCTGCGACGGCACCGGAGGCAGCGCGGCCCCGCGTCTACAACATGGCCGTAGGCGACCGGAACACGCTTGAGCAGCTGTTCGAGGCGATCCGTGGCGCGCTCGCGGGGTGCGGAGTGGCCTACGGGCGCGAGCCTGTGTACCGCGAGTTCCGGCCGGGCGACGTGCGGCACTCACTGGCCGACGTGAGCGCCGCGCGCGAACTGCTCGGCTACTGTCCGACCCACGACCTGGCCGCCGGGCTGGGGGCCGCAATGCCCTGGTACGTGCGCAACCTATCCTGACCGTCTCGCTCCGCGCGACGCCCTGCCGGTACATTGGCACCTGGTCCCCTCGCGCACGCCCCAATGTCCATCGCCGCCAAGCCACCCCGATCCGCCGCCAAGGCCAAGGTCGCCTACGTCTGCAACGAGTGCGGCGCCGACCACAACAAGTGGCAGGGCCAGTGCGCCGAGTGTGGCGAGTGGAACACGCTCAGTGAGTTCGTGATCGAGTCCGCCGCGGCGCAGAAGGCCGGCGCTGCGGGCGCCTCGCGACGCAGCGGCTGGGCCGGCAAGGTCGACCCGCCGAAGGTCACCGCGTTGAAGGATGTCGCCCACACCGAGCACGCCCGCGTGTCCACTGGAATCGGCGAGCTCGACCGGGTGCTCGGGGGCGGGCTGGTCAGTGGCGCCGTCGTGCTGGTCGGCGGCGATCCCGGCATCGGCAAGTCGACGCTGCTGTTGCAGGCGGTCGCCCGGATGGCGGGCACGCTGCCGGCGCTCTATGTGACCGGCGAGGAGTCGCTGTCGCAGGTGGCCGGGCGCGCGCAGCGGCTCGACCTGCCCTTGGATGGCATCAGCGCGCTGGCCGAGACCGGCGTGGAGCGCATCCTGGAGCAGGCGGTGGCGACCCGGCCGGGCCTGATCGTGGCCGACTCGGTGCAGACGCTGTGGACCGAATCACTGACGGCGGCTCCCGGTTCGGTCAGCCAGGTCCGCGAGAGCGCCGCGCGGCTGGTGCGCTACGCCAAGGAGACCGGCACCGCGGTGTTCCTGGTTGGCCACGTCACCAAGGAGGGCGGCATCGCCGGCCCGCGCGTGCTCGAGCACATGGTCGACGCGGTGCTGTACTTCGAAGGCGAGTCGGGCAGCCGCTTCCGGGTGCTGCGCGCATTCAAGAACCGCTTCGGTGCGGTCAACGAGCTGGGTGTGTTCGCGATGGGCGACAAGGGCCTGCGCGAGGTGCCCAACCCGTCGGCGATCTTCCTGTCGGGCAGCGCGAGCCCACAACCGGGCAGCTGCGTGATGGTCACGCGCGAAGGCACCCGGCCGCTGCTCGTCGAGGTGCAGGCGCTGGTGGACGCCTCGCCACTGAGCAACCCGCGCCGGGTCGCAGTCGGCATGGAAGGTAACCGGCTGGCGATGCTGCTGGCGGTACTGCATCGGCACGGCGGGGTGGGGGTGGGCGACCAGGACGTATTCGTCAACGTGGTCGGCGGCATCCGCGTGCAGGAGACCGCAGCCGACCTGCCGGTGCTGCTGGCGGTGTTGTCGAGCTTGCGTGACAGGCCGCTGGCCGAGCGCACGATCGCGTTCGGCGAAGTCGGCCTGTCCGGCGAAATACGCCCGGTGCCCAACGGCGAGGACCGCCTGAAGGAAGCGGCGACCCATGGTTTCAAGCGGGCGATCATCCCCAAGGCCAACGCGCCGAAGTCCCGCCGCATTGGCGAGATGGAGGTCGTTGCAGTGGAGCGGCTGTCCGATGCGCTGGAGGCGGCGGAGTAGCGGCTGGACCGAGTCACCCGTGCACCCCGCCACGGGCCGCCCCGCCGTAGGAGCGAAGTAAGTCGCGATGCCACTGGCCTGGCCCTTCGATGGACAGGTCGCGACTTACGTCGCTCCTACGTTCAAGCCACGCGGTCGCGCGGCTACACCCCGTAGCCCAGCACCAGCTCCAGCACGAACTTGCTGCCGAAGAACGCCAGCACCAGCAGCGCCATTGCCGCCAGGGTCCAGCGCGCCGCGACGCGACCGCGCCAGCCGTAGCGCCAGCGCCCGACCAGCAGGCATCCGAACACCAGCCACGACAGCACGCTGAGCACGGTCTTGTGGACGAGGTGCTGGGCGAACATGTCGGCGACGAACAACGCGCCGGTCAGCAAGGTGGCACTGAGCAGGATGAAGCCGGCGGCGATCGTCCGGAACAGCAGCGTCTCCAATGCCACCAGCGGGGGCAGGGCGCGCAGCCAGCCATGGAACTCGCGGCGGCGCAGCGCGCGCTCCTGCAGCCACAGCATCAACGCAAGCAGCGCGGCCACCGCGAGCGTCGCGTAGGCCAGCAGCGCCAGCCAGGCGTGCAGTTGCAGGCGCCAGTCCAGCGGCTCGGGCGGCACGTGGCCGTAGAGCTCGCAGGCCACCAGCGCCGCGGCCGCCAGCGGGAACACCACCACCCCCAGCGCGGCCATCCGCCCGCCGGCGCCGACCAGCGTGGTCAGCATCGCCATGCCCAGGCCGACCAGTGACAGCGCAGCAAAGAAATGCAGGTCGGCGCCGCCGATGGCGCGCCAGGCCAGCACGTGGGCGGCGCCGTGGAGCACCATCGCCACCAGTGCCGGCAACAGCCACGCGCGACCATGGCCATCCTCGCGCCGGACGTTGACCACCAGCAGCATGCTGGCGGCGAGGTAAAGCACGGCGGCGATGAGAACGATTGTCATCGCCCAAGTGTAGCCGGGCCGGTCGCCGATGACGCCGGTACGGCCCGTATAATTCGCGGTCCCCAACGTTCCGCGGCGTCCCTGTCCATGTTCGAATCCCTGACCCAGCGCCTGTCCGGCACCATCGAGCGGCTGCGCGGCCGCGGCCGGCTGACCGAGGAGAACATCCGCGAGTCGCTGCGCGAGGTCCGCATCGCGCTGCTGGAAGCCGACGTCGCGCTGCCGGTGGTGCAGGCGCTGATCGAGCGGATCAAGGTCCGTGCGGTCGGCCAGGAGGTGCTGAAGTCGCTGACCCCGGGTCAGGCACTGATCAAGGTCGTGCGCGACGAGATGACCACGGTCATGGGGTCGCAGGCCAACGACCTGAATCTCAACGTGCCGGCTCCGGCGGTCATCCTGATGGCCGGCCTGCAGGGCGCGGGCAAGACCACCACGGTCGGCAAGCTGGCCAAGCACCTCAAGGACAAGCGCAAGAAGAAGGTCATGGTGGTGTCGGCCGACGTCTACCGGCCGGCGGCGATCGCCCAGCTGGAGACGCTGGCCCAGCAGGTGGACGTGCTGTTCTTCCCGTCCACGGCCGACCAGAAGCCCGAGGCCATCGTCCGCGCCGCGATCGACGATGCGCGCAAGTCCTTCGTCGACGTGCTGATCGTCGATACCGCCGGCCGCCTCGCGATCGACGAGGCGATGATGGCGGAGATCAAGGCGCTGCACGCCGCGGTCAACCCGGCCGAGACCCTGTTCGTGGTCGACTCGATGACCGGCCAGGACGCGGCCAACACCGCCAAGGCGTTCGGGGAGGCGCTGCCGCTGACCGGTGTGGTCCTGACCAAGACCGACGGTGACGCCCGCGGCGGCGCGGCGCTGTCGGTGCGCTACGTGACTGGCAAGCCGATCAAGTTCATCGGCGTCAGCGAGAAGCCCGACGGCCTGGACGTGTTCCACCCCGACCGAGTCGCCAGCCGCATCCTCGACATGGGCGACGTGCTGAGCCTGGTCGAGCAGGTCGAGCAGCAGGTCGACAAGGACAAGGCGACCAGGCTGGCCGAGAAGGTCGCCAAGGGCAAGAAGTTCGACCTCAACGACATGAAGGACCAGCTCGAGCAGATGCAGAACATGGGCGGCATCAGCGGCCTGATGGACAAGCTGCCGGGCATGGGCCAGATCCCCGAGTCGGTGAAGGCGCAGGTGACCGGCAAGGAAGTCCCGCGCCTGGTGGCCATCATCAACTCGATGACCAAGAAGGAGCGCCGTAACCCGGCGTTGCTGAACGGATCCCGCCGCAAGCGGATCGCCGCCGGCGCCGGCGTTACACCGGCCGACGTAAACAAGCTGATGAAGCAGTACCAGCAGATGGAGAAAATGATGGGCAAGCTGGGCCGCGGCGGCATGAAGGGCATGATGCGCGGCATGCGCGGGATGATGGGCGGTCGCGGCGGCATGCCGTTCTAGGGCCGTACGGCGGCGCTTCCATCGAGGGCGGAACACCCTTTATACTTGCCGGCTTACCCCGTCATCCCGGCGGCTGGGCAACACAGGAAAGCAACCCCATGGTCAAGATCCGACTGACCCGCGGCGGCGCCAAGAAGCGTCCCTTCTACCACATCATCGTCACCGACAGCCGCAGCGCCCGCGACGGCCGCAACATCGAGCGCGTTGGTTTCTACAACCCGATTGCCACTGGTGGCGAGAAGCGCGTCGAGCTCGACCTCGAGCGCGTGAAGCACTGGCTGGGCAACGGCGCGCAGCTGACCGACAAGGTCGCCGTGCTGTACAAGGAAGCGGCCAAGACCGCTACCGCGGCCTGATCTGCCGGGCCGCCCACGCGGCGGCCCGCTTCCGGCAATGAACGATCAAGGGCGTCGCATCCTCCTCGGCAGGGTGGCCGGCGCGCTTGGCTTGCGTGGCGAGGTCAAGCTCGAGTCCTGGACCGAGCCCCGCCTGGAGATTTTCCGTTACCAGCCCTGGACCCTGCGCGACGCGCAGGGCCGCGAGCGGCTGGTCGAGGGCGTACGCGGGCACGAGCAAGGCAAGCACTTGGTGGCGCGCTTCCCCGACGTCGATGACCGCACTGCGGCCGAGGCCCTGCGGGGACTGGAGATCCACGTCCCGCGTGACGCGCTGCCCCCGCCCAAGCCGGGCGAGTTCTACTGGGTCGACCTGGAAGGGCTGCGCGTGGTCAACCTCGAAGGGGTCGACCTGGGGAACGTCTCCCACCTGTTCTCCACCGGTGCCAACGACGTGCTGGTCGCGCGCGACTCCGAGCGTGAGCGCATGATCCCGTTCGTGAGGCCGCAGTACGTGACCGACATCGACCTGGCAACGCGCACGATCACCGTCGACTGGGACCCGGACTTCTAGTTCGCGCCGCATGCGCATCGACGTCATCAGCCTGTTCCCCGACTTCATCGCCCAGTGTGCGGCGTTCGGGGTGACCGGGCGCGCGGTCGAGCGGGGGCTCCTGTCGCTGCATGCCTGGAACCCGCGTGACCACGCCGAGGGCAACTACCGCCGGGTGGACGACCGTCCGTTCGGCGGTGGCCCTGGCATGGTGATGTTGATCGATCCGTTGCGTGCCAGCCTGGCCGCGGCCCGTGCCGACGACCCGGCGCCGGCGCGGGTCATCTACTTGAGCCCGCAGGGCGCGCCGCTGACCCAAGCCAAGGCCCGCGAACTGGCCGGCCAGGAACGGCTCGTGCTGCTGTGCGGGCGCTACGAAGGAATCGATGAGCGTTTCATCGAGGCCGAGGTGGACGAGGAGCTGTCGATCGGCGACTACGTGCTGTCCGGCGGCGAGCTGGCCGCGGCGGTGGTGGTCGACGCCGTGGCGCGGCTGCAGGACGGCGCGCTCAACGATGCCGAGTCGGCGGTGCAGGACAGCTTCGAGGACGGCCTGCTGGACTGCCCGCACTACACCCGCCCGGTCGAGCACGCACTGGGCACGGTGCCGGCGGTGCTGATGTCGGGCAACCATGCCGAGATCGCCCGCTGGCGCCGGCAGCAGTCGCTGGTGCGGACGCTGCAGCGGCGGCCGGACCTGCTGGACGAGGCGGCGCTGTCGAAGGCCGACCGCAAGCTGCTGGACGCATGGCGGACCCGGCAAGCGGGCAAGGGTAGCTAACCCCTAGCCACACAAGGAAATTTGCCGCTATAATGCGCGGCTTAGCTGCATCCACGCCATGACGCGGGTCCACGTGCACTCGCGCAACAACTAATCCAACAGGCCGTCACCATGAACAAGCCCTCGCTCAACACGCTGCTGCAGGAATTCGAGACCGGACAGGTGCAGCGCCAGCTGCCCGCGTTCAGCCCCGGCGACACCGTCGTCGTCAACGTCAAGGTCAAGGAAGGCAACCGCGAGCGCGTCCAGGCCTACGAGGGCGTGGTCATCGCGACCAAGAACGCCGGCCTCAACTCCGCCTTCACCGTCCGCAAGATCTCGCACGGTTTCGGCGTCGAGCGCGTGTTCCAGACCCACAGCTCCACCATCGATTCGGTCGAAGTGAAGCGCCGTGGCAAGGTCCGCGCCGGCAAGCTGTACTACCTGCGTGGCCTGGAAGGCAAGAAGGCGCGCATCAAGGAAGACCTGGCCGCCTACGCCAAGGCGAAGGCCGAGGCCGCCGCAGCCGCGGAGTAATCCGCGTCGCGCGATGCGCAGCAACGGCCGCCTCCGGGCGGCCGTTTGCGTTTGGGGTGTTGGGGCGTGGGGCCAGCGGCCAGTGCATTGTCCCGGTTCATTCCGCTCCCACCCGGCTTTTCTACAATCGTTCAATGACATCGACCCCTTCGATCGAAGCCCCCGGCACGGTGCGCCTGGACCTGTGGCTTTGGGCGGCGCGGTTCTTCAAGACGCGCAGCCTGGCGCGCGACGCGATCGAGCACGGCAAGGTCGAGGTCGGTGGGCAGCGCCCGAAAGCGTCGCGTGCCGTGCGCGTCGGGGATGCCCTGCGGATCGGCCGCGGCGATGAGCTGTTCCACGTCACGGTGCTCGGGTTGAGCGATACCCGCGGGCCGGCGAAGGTGGCCCAGTCGCTCTACGAGGAGTCGGCCGAATCGCGCAGCGAGCGCGAACGCCTGCGTGCCTTGCGGGCAGCCGAGCGTGCGGGGTACCGCCCGCCGGAGACGCGGCCGGACAAACGCGCGCGGCGGCTCATCCGCGCCCTGGGCGATATCGACGCCCTGTAAGCGCTGCTTCGCCGACGACCCAACGCTAGAACGCCTTTGTCGCGTCCAGCCCGACCATCCAGTGCCGCCCTGGCGCCGGCTCAAAGTACCGCCCGCCGCCGGCGTTGACGATGACCGAGCCGACCACGTCGCGGTCGAACAGGTTGTTGACCCGGGCGAACCCGCGCCATTCCAGCCCCGCCGTGCGGAACCGCCGCTCGGCCGCCAGGTCGAAGCTGGCGTAGGCCGGCGCCGCTTCGCTGTTGGCGTCGTCGGCGAACACCCGGTCGACGAAGCGGCCCTGCAACATCACGTCGGTGTGCTCCACCGGGCGCCAGCGCAGTTCCGCCCAGGCCGTGTTGCGCGCCAGTCCGGGGATATGCCGGCCGGCTTCGATCACCACGTCGTCCTGGTTGCACGGTGGGCTGCCGCACACGACGAAGTCGTCGCGGTAGCGCGCATCCAGGAAGGTGTAGGCGGCGGCGAGGTGCCAACGCGGCGCAAGCGCGCCGTCGACCGCGAACTCCGCGCCGCGCCGGCGTGTCGTCCCCGCATTGTCGTAGACGCTGCGCCCACCCTCGTTGGCGGCGACCACCAGTTCGTCGGTGGTCCGGCTGTGGAACAGCGCGGCCGAGTATGCCCAGCCCCCATGGCGCGCCCGCACGCCGATTTCCTGGTTGCGGCTGCGCGCCGGCGCCAGCGTGTCGTTGAGTCCGCCCTGGCCGTCACTGCGGTACGCCAGCTCCGAGAAGGTCGGCGTCTCGAACCCGGCGCCCGCGTTGGCGTACAGGCTGAGCCACGGCGTTGCCCGGAAGAGCACGCCGGCCACTGGCGAGGTGCGCGCGTACTCCAGCGCACCGCTGTCATCGGGGTTGATGGCGGTGACGAAGCGGTCGTCCGACTCGAACTCGACCTCGCTGCGGCGCACGCCCACGTGCAGGCGCCAGCGCTCGGCCGGCGCCCATTCGGCCTGCAGGTACACGTCGTTGGCGGTCACCCGGTTGCGCTCGTCGCGGCGCAGCGCGCCGACAACGCCGACGTCGTTGCCGGTGAAGTTTTCGAAACCCAGCCGGTGCTCGTCCGACACTTCGTAGTCGAACCCGGCGGTCAGCGCGAACGGCCCACCGGCCAGCTCGGTGGACCAACGCCAGCGGCCGTCGATGCCGTGGTAGTCGCGGTCCAGGTCGATCGCGCCGCCGTTGTGCAGGGGGTTGTCGCGCTGCACCGCCACCGGCACGGACAGCATCTGCGTGGTGGCGCGGTTGCCGGCCCAGGCGGTGACTGCGATCTCGTGGCCGGCCGACAGCGTGTGTTCCACGCGGGCGCCGAACTGGTCCTGCCGGACCGTCTTGCGGGTATCGAACGTGAGCGCGCCGTCGCTCGCCGCGCGGCGGTTGTCCCGCACCTGCGCCGCGGTCAGCCCTTGCGGATCGTCGGCGGTGAGGTCGAGTCCGTTGAACAACAGGGTGTATCGCCCGCCGTCCCCGAATGTGCCGCGCAGCAGCGCCTGCCCACTGGTGCGGTGCGAGCCGCTGTGGTCGCGGTAGCCGTCGCTGTCGATGTCGATCAGGTCGAGCAGCAGATCGCCCTGCGTGCCGGACCGCCCATCTTCCGCGCCCCACGGGGTGTGGAACGAAAGCGACGATTTGCGCAGCCCGTTGGCACCGGCGACGAAACCGGCACCCAGCGTCGGTACCGGTGGTGCGTCGGCGGTGAACAGTTCGATGACCCCGCCGGATGCATTGCCGTACAGCGCCGAGAACGGACCGCGCAGGACCTCGATCCGGCCGGCGGACTCCAGCGGGAAGTGCGAGACCTGGCCCTGGCCGTCCGGCATCGTCGCCGGGATGCCGTCGGTGTACAGCCGCACCCCGCGCACGCCGAAGGCCGCGCGTGCGCCGTAGCCGCGGATCGAGACCTGCAGGTCCTGCGCCTGGTTCTGCCGGTCGCGCGCGACCACACCTGGAACCCGCTGCAGCGATTCCGACAGGTCGATCCTGGGCTGTGCGCGGTCGATCTCGTCCGCATCGACCAGGTCGATCGCGGCCGGCACCAGCAGAGCGTCGTCGGGCGAGCGCGTGGCCGTGACCACCACCGAGTCCAGCTCGGTCGCGTCAACCCGCGACTGCGCGGCGGCGGGACCCGGCAGGAAAGCGACGGCGGGGACGAGGGCGAACAGGTAGGCGCGCATGGTCTTCCTTGTGTGCTGTGTGGGGGCACCATAGGCAACGCGCGTCACCCGGCGGGTGAAAGTGCGCGAACCGCGGCGCGACACGATCCGACTACGCGTCCCCGCGTGTCACCCCAGCGACTTGAGCCGGTACAGCGCCTCCAGCGCCTGCCGCGGAGTGAGTTCGTCGGGGTCGAGCGCCGCCAGTGCTTCCAGCGCCGCGGACGATGGTGCGAACAACCCGATCTGCTGCGGCTGGTCGAGCGCGGCGGCCGCCATCGATGGCCTGGGCGCGTCGCGGCTCTGCTGCTCCAGCTCGGCGAGCCGGCCGCGCGCCTGGCTTACCACCGCGCGCGGCAGTCCGGCCAGCGCGGCCACCTGCAGTCCGAAGCTGCGGTCGGCCGGCCCGTCCTTGACCGCGTGCATGAAGACGAGCGCGTCGCCGTGCTCGACCGCGTCGAGGTGGACGTTGGCGATGCCCGACCCCGGCTCGGCAAGCGTCGTCAGTTCAAAATAGTGCGTCGCAAACAGGGTGTAGGCACGGTTTGCCTGGGCCAGGTGCCGAGCACATGCTTCGGCCAGCGCGAGGCCGTCGTAGGTCGAGGTGCCGCGGCCGATCTCGTCCATCAGCACCAGCGACTGCTCGGTCGCATGGTGGAGGATGTAGCTGGTCTCGCTCATCTCGACCATGAAGGTCGACTGCCCGCGGGCAAGGTCGTCGCCGGCGCCAATGCGGGTCAGGATGCGGTCGACCGGGCCGATCACCGCGCGGCTTGCCGGCACGAAGCTGCCGATGTGGGCAAGCAGCACGATCAGCGCGTTCTGGCGCATGTAGGTGCTCTTGCCACCCATGTTCGGGCCGGTGATCACCAGCATCCGGCGGTCTTCGTGCAGGACCAGGTCGTTGGGCTCGAACGGCTCGTCGCGCACCGCCTCGACCACCGGGTGGCGCCCGCGCTCGATATGGATGCCCGGGTCTTCGGCCAGCTCGGGGCGGCTCCAGTCGAGCTGCTCCGCGCGCTCGGCCAGGCAGGCCAGCACGTCCAGCTCGGCGAGCGCGGCGGCGCAATGCTTGAGCGGCTCCAGCCGTCCAGCCAGCGCATCGAGCAGTTGCTCGTACAGCAGCCGCTCGCGCGCAAGCGCCCGTTCGCGCGCCGACAGCACCTTGTCCTCGAACGCCTTGAGTTCCTCGGTGATGTAGCGCTCGGCGTTGGTCAGCGTCTGGCGGCGTGTGTAGTGCGTCGGTGCCTTGGCTGCGTGCGCCTTGCCGACTTCCAGGTAATAGCCGTGGACCCGGTTGTAGCCGACCTTGAGGGTCGGGATGCCACTGGCTTCGCGCTCGCGCGCTTCCAGATCGACCAGGAACTGGTCGGCGTGGGTCGACAGCCTGCGCAACTCATCGAGTTCGGGGTCGTGGCCGTCGGCGAACACGCCGCCGTCGCGCGCGAGCACCGGCGGCTGGTCGACGATCGCGCACTTCAACAGGTGGGCGTGCTCATCGTGCTCGCCGAGTTCCCCGGCAAGCGTGGCCAGCCGCGGGGAGTCCAGCGGCCCCAGCAGGGCACGGACGCCGGGGAGCAGGCCGAGGCCGTCGCGCAGTGTCGACAGGTCACGGGGCCGCGCGCTGCGCAGGGCGATGCGCGACAGGATCCGCTCCAGATCCCCCAAGGCGCGGAAGAGTTCGCGCAAGCCGTCGCCGGCGCGCGAGTCGATCAGTGTCTGCACCGCCTGGTGGCGGCGGCGCAGCACGTCCCGGTCGCGCAGCGGCCGGTGCAGCCAGCGCCGCAGCAGGCGCCCGCCCATCGGTGTCACGGTCGAGTCGAGCACGCCGAGCAGGGTGTGGCGGTTGTCGCCGTCGACGCGCGTGTCGAGCTCGAGATGGCGGCGGGTGGCCGCGTTCATCGCTATCGCGCCGTCGCCGGATTCGAGCGCGATCGAGGTCAGGTGCGGGAGGCGTTGCTTCTGGGTTTCCTCGACGTAGCCGAGCAGGGCCGCCGCGGCGGCGATGGCCAGCGGCCGGTCGTCGATGCCGAAGCCGCCCAGGTCGTGCAGGCCGAAGAACCGCAGCAACTGGCGGCGGCCACTGTCGGCGTCGAACAGCCAGGGCGCGCGCCGACGCACGCCGCTACGGCCGGCGACGAAGGCCGGCCAGCCGTCCTCGTCGGCGCACAGGGTCTCGGCCGGTTCCAACCGCGCCAGCTCGGCCTCGAGCGCGTCCTCGCTGGCAACCTCGTTGACCAGGAAACGTCCGCCGGCCAGGTCCGCCCAGGCGATGCCGTAGCCGTGCTTCGACCGCGCGACCGCCAGCAGCAGGGTGTCGCGCCGCTCACTCAGAAGTGCTTCGTCGGTCACCGTGCCCGGCGTGACGATCCTCACCACCTTGCGTTCGACCAGGCCCTTGCTCGCCGCTGGGTCGCCGATCTGCTCGCATATGGCCACCGACTCGCCCATCGCCACCAGCCGGGCCAGGTAGCCCTCGGCCGAGTGGTGCGGCACGCCCGCCATCGGGATCGGCTGCCCGGCCGAACTGCCCCGCTGGGTCAGGGTGATGTCCAGCAGCCGGGCCGCCTTGCGGGCGTCATCGAAGAACAGCTCGTAGAAATCGCCCATCCGGAAGAACAGCAGCACGTCCGGATGCTCCGCCTTGGCGGCGAAGAACTGCTTCATCAGCGGCGTGTGTTCGGCGGGGCGCGAGGCGGTCGCGGCGTCGGTATTGGGCACTGGGTTCTGCGGTCTGGTCGGGAGGCTGCCGGCCGGAACCGGCAGGGCGGCCAGTATGCCAGCCGGGTGCGCGCGACCGGCGCGGCGGTATAGTGCGCGCATGAGCAAAGACGCCTCCGACACCGACCTGCACGCACTCGCGGAACAGGTCGGCGCCGCCGCCCGCCGCCACCACCACCGCCTGGTCACGGCCGAGAGTTGCACGGGTGGGTGGATCGCCAAGACGCTGACCGATGTTGCCGGTGCCTCGGAGTGGTTCGAGTCCGGCATGGCCGCCTACAGCTACGAGGCCAAGCAGGCACTGCTTGGCGTGCAGCCGTTGACGCTGGAGACCTACGGCGCGGTCAGCCGCGAGACCGTCATCGAAATGGTGTCCGGCGCGCTGGTGCATTCCGGCGCCAGCCTGGCCGTGGCCGTGACCGGTATCGCCGGGCCGGACGGCGGCACTGAGGACAAGCCGGTCGGCACGGTCTGGATCGCGTGGAAGCGCCGCGGCGGCTACCCGACCGCCGTGGTGTTCCATTTCGATGGCGACCGTGAGGCGGTGCGCCGCCAGACCGTGGCCGCCGCTTTGCACGGGCTGCTCGAGCTCGCCGGCTGACCCGACCCGTTGGGGGTTGCGTCGGGGGAAACGTCGTTAGTAGTATTGCTACTAATGAACACCCTGACCGAAACCCAGCACGCCATCCTGGCCCTCATCGCCGAGCGCATTGCGGTCGACGGGATGCCGCCGTCGCAGACCGAGATCGCGCGCGGGATGGGATTCTCCAGCGTTCGCGCCGCCCAGTACCACCTCGAGGCGCTCGAGCAGGCCGGTGCGATCCGGCGCGTGCCAGGCAAGGCGCGCGGGATCCGGTTGCTGCAGCCGCCGGTTGCCGACGGGGGCGAGCAGGACTCGCCGGTGCCCACGGCAGACGACGCATTGCGCCTGCCGGTGCTCGGCAGGGTGGCGGCGGGGTCGCCGATCGGAGCCGATGCCGGGGTCGACGACTACGTGCTGCTCGACCGCAACCTGTTCTTCCCTTCGCCGGACTACCTGCTCAAGGTCAAGGGCGACTCGATGCGCGACGAAGGCATCTTCGACGGCGACCTAATCGGTGTGCACCGCACGCCCGAGGCCCGCTCGGGCCAGATCGTGGTGGCGCGGATCGACGACGAGATCACCGTCAAGCTGCTGAAGATCGGCAAGGACCGGATCCGCCTGATGCCGCGCAACCCCGACTACGAGCCGATCGAGGTGCTGCCCGACCAGGACTTCGCGATCGAAGGGCTCTACTGCGGCCTGGTCCGCCGGGGGCGGTGACGGTGCTGTCCGGGGTCCTGTCGGGGTGTTTCCCGACCCGCGAGGCCGACAGGTGCCGATCGTCCGCCTCATGCCCACGCACTAGATTCAATAGCGCCGGTGCAGTCGCAGTCCATGCGACCGGCGCCGCCTAACCTGCACACATCACCTGACGCCACCAAGGAATCCCACGATGGACGAGAACAAGAAGCGCGCACTGGCTGCCGCACTGGGCCAGATCGAGAAGCAGTTCGGCAAGGGCTCGGTCATGCGCATGGGCGACCGCGTGGTGGAGGCGGCCGAGGTCATCGGTACCGGCTCGCTGATGCTCGACATCGCGCTGGGCATCGGCGGCCTGCCGAAGGGCCGCGTGGTGGAGATCTACGGGCCGGAGTCCTCCGGCAAGACCACCCTGACCCTGCAGGCGATCGCGCAGTGCCAGAAGGCCGGCGGCACCGCGGCCTTCATCGACGCCGAGCACGCGCTCGACCCGATCTACGCCGCCAAGCTGGGTGTCAACGTCGACGACCTGCTGCTGAGCCAGCCCGACACCGGCGAACAGGCGCTGGAGATCGCCGACATGCTGGTGCGTTCGGCCGCGGTCGACATCGTGGTGATCGACTCGGTGGCGGCGCTGACGCCCCGCGCCGAGATCGAGGGCGAGATGGGCGACCAGCTGCCGGGCCTGCAGGCGCGACTGATGAGCCAGGCGTTGCGCAAGCTCACCGGCAATATCAAGCGCTCCAACACGCTGGTGGTGTTCATCAACCAGCTGCGCCACAAGATCGGCCAGATGATGCCGGGCCAGAGCCCGGAGACCACCACCGGTGGCAATGCACTGAAGTTCTACGCCTCCGTGCGCCTGGACATCCGCCGCATCGGTGCGATCAAGAAGGGCGACGAGATCATCGGCAACCAGACCAAGATCAAGGTCGTCAAGAACAAGATGGCGCCGCCGTTCAAGCAGGTCATCACCGAGATCCTGTACGGCCAGGGCATCTCCCGCGAGGGCGAGCTGATCGACATGGGCGTGGAGGCCAAGCTGGTGCAGAAGGCGGGCGCCTGGTACAGCATGGGCGAGGAGCGGATCGGCCAGGGCAAGGAGAACGCCCGGCAGTACCTCAAGGAGAACCCCGCGGTCGCCCAGCGGCTCGAGGCGGAACTGCGCGAGAAGTTCGTGCCCGCCGAGGCCCGCCCGGGTGAGGACGACGACCGCGATGAAGCCGATGCCTGAGTTCCGCTGACACCCGATGGCCGACGACCGTCCCGACGATGAGGGCCGCGACGGCGGCCTGTTCGGCAACGACCCGGTGGCGACGCCGGGTCGTCGCCGCAAGCGGCAACCGGCCAGCACCACCCAGCGGGCGCTCGGCCTGCTGGTGCGGCGCGAACATTCGCGCAAGGAGCTGACCCGCAAGCTGGTGACCCGCGGCCTGGACGCCGACGAGGTCAAGGCGGCGGTCGAGAAGCTGGCCGACGCGGGCTGGCAGGACGACACCCGTTTTGCCGAGGGCCTGGTCCGCAACCGGGCCAACAGCGGATACGGCCCGATCCACATCCGCGCCGAACTCGGCACCCATGGCCTCGACAGCGACGCGATCGCCGCGGCGATGGACAGCTTTGAAGGCGACTGGCTCGACAGCGCCCGCGACCTGGTGCGCCGCCGGTACGGCGACGGGGCCCCGGATGACTTGGCCCTCCGTCGCAAGGCCGCGGACCTGCTGATGCGCCGCGGATTTCCCGGCGACATCGTCCGATCCGCCACCCGTTTCGATCCCGACGACTGACCCCGGGCCGGGCCCCTCCAGCCGCCCGTCCGGCCGCCTCGCGGCATGCCCCACGCCGGGCCCCGCCGGCTCGGCATCGCAGCCTTCCCCCTGTTACGCTAAACGGCTCCCACGGTTGCCCGCGCAGCCCGTCGGCCCGGCTGCGGGTTGCCGACGTCGCGACAACCTGCCCAGCCCTTCCGATTCCGCGTGCCAGGCATGAAGACCACCAACGACATCCGTCGCGACTTCCTCGATTTCTTCCGCGAGCGCGGCCATACCATCGTGCCGTCCGCGCCGCTGGTGCCAGCCAACGATCCGACGTTGTTGTTCACCAACTCGGGCATGGTCCAGTTCAAGAACGTCTTCCTGGGCAGCGAGAAGCCCGGTTACGTGCGCGCGGCCGATGTCCAGCGCTGCCTGCGCGCCGGCGGCAAGCACAACGACCTCGACCAGGTCGGCTACACCGCGCGCCACCACACCTTCTTCGAGATGCTGGGCAATTGGTCGTTCGGCGACTACTTCAAGGAAGACGCGATCCGCTGGGCGTGGCAACTGCTGACCGAAGTCTGGAAGTTGCCGGCCGACCGCCTGACCGTCACCGTCTACCAGACCGACGACGAGGCCTATGCCATCTGGCGCGACCAGATTGGGGTGCCGGAGGCGCGCATCATCCGCATCGGCGACAACAAGGGTGCGCCGTTCGCCTCGGACAACTTCTGGCAGATGGCCGACACCGGTCCGTGTGGCCCGTGCACCGAGATCTTCTATGACCACGGCGAGCACCACTTCGGCGGCCCGCCCGGCTCGCCCGACGAGGACGGCGACCGCTTCATCGAGATCTGGAACCTGGTGTTCATGCAGTTCGACCGCCAGCCCGACGGCAGCCTCGCGCCGCTGCCGGCGCCGTGCGTCGACACCGGCATGGGCCTGGAGCGCCTGGCTGCGATCCTGCAGGGCAAGCACGGCAACTACGAGATCGACATCTTCCAGCACCTGATCGGGGCCGCCGCCGGCCTGACAGGCACCGACGACCTGGACAACAAATCGCTGCGGGTGATCGCCGACCACATCCGCGCCTGCAGCTTCCTCATCGTCGACGGCGTGCTGCCGTCCAACGAAGGCCGGGGTTACGTGCTGCGCCGGATCATCCGCCGGGCCCTACGCCATGGCTGGATGCTCGGCCAGAAGGGGCCGTTCTTCCATCGCATGCTCGGTCCGCTGATCGAGGCGATGGGTGATGCGTATCCCGAGCTGGCGGCCAACCGCGCCCTGATCGACCGCGCGCTGCTGGCCGAGGAGGAGCGTTTCGCCGAGACGCTCGACTCGGGCATGCGGATCTTCGACGAGGTCGTGGCGCGCTCGCAGGATGGCGTGATCCCCGGTGCCGACGCGTTCCGCCTGTATGACACCTACGGCTTCCCGGTGGACCTGACGGCGGACATCGCGCGCGAGCGCGGCCTGTCGATCGACATGGACGGCTTCGAAAAAGCGATGGCGCAGCAGCGTGAGACCGCCCGCGCCGCTGGCAAGTTCGGCGGCGGCACCACGCTGCCGGCCGAACTGGTCGCGCAGCTCCAGCCGACCGGGTTCATGGGCTACGACACGCTCACAGCGGGTGGCCTGGAAGTGGTTGCACTGCTCAAGGAAGGACGCCCGGTCGAAGCGATCGAAGCGGGCGACGAGGCGCTGGTCATCCTCGACCGCACCCCGTTCTACGCCGAGAGCGGCGGCCAGGTCGGCGACGCCGGGGAGCTGGACGGCGAAGGCATGCGGTTCGCCGTCGCCGATACGCTCAAGCTTGCCGGGCAGTTCCACGGCCATGTCGGGCGCCTTGCGACGGGCACCCTCAAGCGAGGCGACCACGTGCTGGGGTCGGTCGATGGCGCGCGCCGTGGCGCGATCGTGCTGAACCACTCGGCGACCCACCTGCTGCATGCTGCGCTGCGTTCGGTGCTGGGCGAGCACGTGGTCCAGAAGGGGTCGCTGGTGGCGCCCGAGCGCCTGCGCTTCGACTTCGCCCACTTCCAGCCCGTCAGCGCCGATGAACTTGCCGAGATCGAGCGCCGCGTCAATGCCGAAATCCGGGCCAACCACGAGGCCGAGATCCACCACATGGGCATGCAGGACGCGCTCGACTTCGGTGCGATGGCGCTGTTCGGCGAGAAGTATGGCGACGAGGTCCGCGTGTTGCGGATGGGCGGCGCCTCGACCGAGCTGTGTGGCGGCACGCACGTCGGTCGCACCGGTGACATCGGCCTGTTCAAGATCGTGTCCGAAGGCGGCGTCTCCGCCGGCGTGCGCCGGATCGAGGCGCTGAGCGGGCAGGGTGCACTCGACCACGTTGCGCGCGAGGAGGAGCGTCTGGCCGAGGCCGCGCGCCTGCTGGGCGGCAACCCGTCGGACCTGGGCGACAAGCTGCGCGTCCTGCTTGATCGCCAGAAGAAGCTCGAGCGCGAACTCGAAGCGCTCAAGGCCAAGGCGGCCTCGGGAGCGACTTCCGACCTGTCGGCCTCGGCGGTCGACGTCGGCGGTTTCAAGGTGCTGGCTGCCCGCGTCGAGGGGCTCGATGCCAAGGCCTTGCGCGACGCCCTCGACCGGCTCAAGCAGCAGCTCGGCGACGCCGTCGTGCTGCTGGCCGGCGCGAACGATGGCAAGGCCGCACTGGTCGCCGGCGTGAGTGGTTCCGCGTTGGGCCGGGTAAAGGCGGGCGAGCTGCTGGGCCACGTTGCCCGCCAGGTCAACGGCAAGGGTGGTGGCCGGCCCGACATGGCCCAGGGCGGTGGAGAAGACGGCCCGGCACTGGTCGCCGCGCTCTCGGCTGTGCCAAGTTGGGTGGCAAGCCAGGTGGGGTGAGGGCAGCGATCGCCCGCGCTTGTGGGGGTACCCGCGCACCCGGATAATCGATGTTTATCCAGCAGTTGGAACAGTCCCCGTATCATCGGGGCAACCGTCGACGCATGGAGCGTCGGCACAAGGAGAATTGGCAATGCTTATCCTGACGCGCCGCGTCGGTGAGACCCTGATGATCGGCGACTCGGTGACCGTCACCGTCCTCGGCGTCAAGGGCAACCAAGTACGTATCGGCATCACCGCCCCCAAAGACGTGGCGGTGCATCGCGAAGAGATCTACCAGCGCATCCAGCGGGGCGACGCCCCCGTCGATGGCGAAGAAAAAGACTCGGCCGACTGAAAAACGTTTGCCGTGTCCGGGGTGAGCCGTTATGCTCTCCGCCCGCACGCCGCATCGCGGACATGCTTTATCGCGGAGAGTTGCCCGAGTGGCTGAAGGGGCTCCCCTGCTAAGGGAGTATAGGGTTTATAGCTCTATCGAGGGTTCGAATCCCTCACTCTCCGCCAGTTCCATCGGCCGCCGAACAGGCGGCTTCGTGTTTCAGGAACTTCCTTCGTGGAGCCGGAACACACACCGGAAAATCGTTGACGGATCGCAGCACCCCCGTCATAATTTTCCGACTACGCGCCCGTAGCTCAGCTGGATAGAGCACCAGGCTACGAACTTGGGGGTCGGAGGTTCGAATCCTTCCGGGCGCGCCATACAAATGCGAAGGGTCAACGGGTCACTGCCCGTTGGCCCTTTTGCTTTGTGGGCGACGACGCAGGTGCGTCGCCGCCGGCGTTTCATTGTCGTTACATCGGCTGATTCGGCGCTTCCCGCCGACCTGATCGCCCGCGATCCCCCGTTGTCTGGAGCAGGCCGCCTGCGTGCGCGCCTTGCCGCATCCGGCGGCGCGACCACCAGGGGAACCCTCATGCACACGTGGACCGGCACGTTCGAGCACAACCAGGCCACTCCGCGGGTGCGTCCGTGAACATCCTGTCGGTCAGCCGGAAGAACCGGCTGGTGGTGATGCTGTGGCTGCTCGAGCTGGTGGTTATCGTTGCCGCGGTCACCGTGGCGGCGTGGCTGCGGTTCTTCGATGACCCCGAAGGCCTCGCGACCTTCAGCAGGGGCGCGCCGGCGCGACGCGTGCTGGTCGCGGCCATGGTCACGGTGGCGATGACCGCGTTCGGGTTGTACCAGGTGCACGTGCGGCACAGCCGGCAGGATTTCCTGCTCAGGCTGTTGCTGTCGTTCTCGCTCGGCGGCATCGGGTTGCTGGTGCTGTACTACCTGGTTCCGGTGACGTACATCGGGCGCGGTGTGCTGCTGCTGTCGCTGGTGCTGGCGTTCTGCGGCGTGGTTGCGACCCGCGCGGTCTGGCGGCAGGTGCACAACGCCGAAGCGATGAAGCGGCGCATCCTGGTGCTCGGGGCCGGCAACAACGCCAACCTGGTCAACCGACGGCTGAGGCGCCGGTCAGACCGCCGCTCGATGGTGGTGATCGGTTTCGTCCCGATACCCGGGCAAGCGGTCGAGGTGCCCGCGGACATGCTGGTGCCGATGGGTGACAGCCTGGTCGACCTGGCCCTGCGCCTCAACGTGTTCGAGATCGTGGTCGCGCCCGACGAGCGCCGCGGCGGCTTGCCGATGGACCAGATGCTGGCCTGCGCGCAGCGCGGCATCGCGATGACCGACCTGTCGACCTTCTTCGAGCGCGAGGCGGGCGTGGTCACCCTCAACATCGCCGATCCGTCCTGGCTTGTGTTCTCGCGCGGGTTCGAGACGTCGATGACACGACGCATGGGCAAGCGCTTCTTCGACCTCGCCGCCGCCGGCACGCTGCTGCTGCTGGCGTGGCCGGCGATGCTGCTGGTGGCGTTGTGCGTCCGGCTGGAATCCCCGGGGCCGGTGCTCTACCGGCAGGTGCGGGTGGGCGAGGGCGGCCGGAATTTCGAGCTGGTGAAGTTCCGCAGCATGCGGGTCGATGCGGAGGCCAACGGCGTCGCCCAGTGGGCCAGCAGCAATGACGACCGGGCGACACGGGTCGGGCGCTTCATCCGGACGGTGCGGCTGGACGAACTGCCGCAGTTGTTCAATGTGCTGAGCGGGGAGATGAGTTTCGTCGGACCCCGGCCGGAGCGCCCGCAGTTTGTCGAGCAGCTCAGCGAGGAGATCCGCTACTACGCGGTCCGCCATTGCGTGAAGCCGGGACTGACCGGCTGGGCACAGCTGCGCTACCCCTACGGTGCATCCGTGCGCGACGCCGAGGAGAAACTGAAGTTCGACCTGTTCTACGTGAAGAACCACGGCGCGGTGTTCGACCTGCTGATCCTGCTGCAGACCGTCGAGGTGGTGCTGTTCCGGCGGGGCGCTCGTTGAGTCCCGCGAACCGGACCCTACCGGGATCGCAGGGCGTGCGCGGCACGCCGGAGCGCGAAGGGCAGCAGTCCGAGTGCCTCGCGGCGCAGCACCGGGTCGCGGCTGGAACGCCAGGCCTGCGACGTCAGTGCCCACGCGTCGGCCCAGCGCGACTGCAGCAGCATGCCGCGTGCGATCCGCAGGTTGACCGCCGCCAGCGCACGCCGCCGGCCGGTCTCGTCGACCTGTCCGCGTGCGCGCTCGAGTGCGGCGGTCATCACCCCCAGGTAATCGTCGTAGGTGTGCGCCAGCGCCGAGAGGCCGTCGTCATGGCCGCGCATCGCGCGCACCATGACCTGGTCGACCACGCCGATGCGCCAGCGGCTGGCAATGCGCAGGTGGTATTCGATGTCCTCGGCGGTGCGCAGCGATTCGTCGAAGCCGCCGACGTCCTCGAACACCTCCCGCCGCATCACCACAGACGCCGGCACCAACGCCGGGTTGTGCAGGATCCAGCGCAGCACCCAGCCGTCCTCGGGGATCACGTCGCGCCGGCGGAACACGTCGATCGCGCGACCCTGTCGGTCGACCCGTGCAACGTCGCACAGGACCATGCCGGCCTCGGGGTGGGTCTCGAGCCAGGCGAGCTGCAGCGCGGTTTTCTCCGGGAGCCACTCATCGTCGCTGTCGAGCAAGGCGATGTACCGGCCCGTGGCGAGCCTCATGCCGTGGTTGCGCGCCGCCGACACGCCGGCGTTGGGCTGCCACACATGGCGCACCCGGTCGCCGAAGCGCGCCTGCAGCGCGGCACCGGTATCGTCGGTGGAGCCGTCGTCCACCACCAGGATCTCGTCGACGGCGCGTGTCTGCGCCAGCACCGAGTCGATCGCCCGGCATACCAGCTCGCGGCGGTTGAACGTCGGTATGACCACCGAAACCAGGGGTGACTCACTCATGCTCGCCGACCTCGCCAGGACATTGCTCCACGCCAGCGGCGCGCTGGGGCTGTACCACCGGTGGCGCAATGCGCGCACCCTGACCGTGGTGGGTTTCCACCGGGTGCTCGATCCGGCCGACCCCAGGTGGGCGTCGTGCGATCCCGACTACACCCTGCCGACGACGCTGCTCGCGCAATCGCTGGCGTTCTTCCGGCGCCACTACAACGTGGTGTCGCTGGCGCAGGTGGTGGACGCCAGTCGTGGCGTCGCCGCGCTGCCCCCGCGTGCGCTGCTGGTGACGTTCGACGATGGCTGGGCGGACAACGCCGAGTTCGCGCTGCCGGCCCTGCGGGAGGCTGGCGTGCCGGCAGCGATGTTCGTGGTGGCCGACGCGGTCGGTCGCCACCAGCCGTTCTTCCAGGAGCAACTCGTCTCGGCGTGGCGACGCGGCACCGTCACTGTCGCGGAACTCGCCCGGATGCTCGACGCGCACGGCGGCGGCGAGGGTGACCCGCCCGCGCGGGAGGAAAGCCTGCCGGCACTGCGTGCGGTGATCGCGCGAATGGAAGATCTGGAACCGGCCGCGCGTGCTTGCCTGCTGGCACCCCTTGCCGGGCGGCTCGACGACGGTCGCCGCCACATGGTGGACGTGGAAGAGTTGGAGCGCCTGCAGCAGGGTGGCGTCGCGCTGGGGTTGCATGGAAAGACCCACATCGCGCTGACCCGCGCGCCGGACCTGGAGGCCGAGCTGTCCGGCGCGCGTGACGCGCTGGCCGGTCATCTCGCGGCCGCGCGACCGCCGGCGCCAGCAATGTCGTTCCCCCACGGTGCACACGACGAGGCGGTGGTCGCGCGCGTGCGCGAAGCCGGCTACGCGCTCGCGTTCACCAGCGTGCCGGTGCTCAACCCCGCCCGCCCGACCGTCGGCTGGCTGCTGGGTCGCACCGGGTTCGAGGGAGGGACGGTAGTCGACGCCCGTGGCCGGTTCCGCCCCGAGCGGCTCGCGCTGTACCTGTTTCGCCGTCCCCACCAGCGCCTGGCCTGACGGTCGCGCGGGCGCGGGCCGGCTCATTCGTCTTCGTCGGCGGACGTCAGGAACAGCGCCGGGTCGCTCCCACCCGGGTCGGGCCAGCTCCAGCGCCCGAACACCGGCCGCCGGCTGCGCTCCACGAATCCACGCGAGCGCCAGCCCGCCAGGTGCGACTCGGGCGCGGCCAGTTCCACCGACACCGCCGCATGCCCGGCGGCACGTGCGGCGCGGATCAACGCATCGATGTAATGGCGCCCGACGCCTTCGGCAGCGTCGCGGGTCCAGAAGTCGCGTACATGCAGCATGCCGTCCGCGACCTGGGTCGCGAACCAGCCCGACAGCGTTCCATCAGGCGCGTCGAGCAGAAGGTGGCGGGTGCGCTGGAGCGGACACTGGTCGAACCGCCAGCGCACATGGTCGGCGTCGCGCACCGCGAGCAGTCCGTGGCCATGCGGCGCATCGCGCCAGAGTGCGTCCATGCGTGGATCGGCCTGGTCAACCCAGTGCGCCTGCAACCTTGGACCCCCCAGGCTACGCAACAGGTCCACCGCATGGGTCAGCAGGTCGACCACCGCGCCGGCGGGATAGGCCAGCCACGCCGGCATCTGACGGCGGAAATAGCCCGCGTGCCGCAGCGCCCGCGCGTGGCGCACGATCGTTGCCAGGTGGCGGTAGCCGATCCGCTTGAACACCGGTGCCGCGCGCGGGTTCGGGAAACCGTACAACAGGTCCAGTTCGCGCCTGCCGGCCTCGGCGAGTCCTTCCTGCAGGATCAGGGCCGGCCCTAGCGAGCGGTGTTCGGGCGTGACCGCCAGGTCCACCAGTACGCCGGCGCGTATTCCACGGCCACGCCACGACATCCGCCGACGGCCGGCCGAACAGGCCCCGACCAGGTCACCGGTCGGCTCATGCCGGAGCAGCCACAGCAGCGGCGCCCCGTTGCCGGGTCGAAGGTAGAACCAGTCGTACTTGGCGCGCATGGCAGCGGCGTCGCCCAGGTTGTCACGCCAGATCGCCAGTACCGTGTCGCGGTGGCGCAGCACGTCGCCCGCCTGCGCCGTGTACAGCGGCGCCTGCACGGCCACGTTCATGCCGGCACCGGGATGTCCGCCACCGCCATTGCCGCTGTCGCTTCGCCGACCAGTACCGGCGCGCGATGCAGGTAGCGGGTGGTGCGGCGCTTGTTGCGCAGGTCCTCGTAGATGGCGGCGGCCTGTGGTGCGGTAACGCCGAGCGCCTCGGCCAGGTCGGCGGCGGGGCGCCCGTTGTCGAGCGCCCACAGCGCAAGGTCCATCGGCCGGTAGGGCAGGCCGTAGTAGAACTCGTCCTGGCCCTGGCTGAGGCTGTAGGTGTCGGTGGTCGGCTGCGCCGCGCAGACCCGCTCGGGCAGCCCCAAGTGCCGCGCCATCGCGTAGACCTGGGTCTTGTACAGGTGAGCGATCGGCTTGACGTCGGCCGAGCCGTCGCCGTTCTTGACGAAGAAACCCTGGTCGTACTCGACCCGGTTGGGCGTGCCGACCACTGCGTAGTTGAGCCGGTCCGCATGGAAATATTCGAGCGTCTTGCGGATGCGCTGCTTGAAGTTGGTGGCCGCGACGATCGTGAGGTACTCCTGCAGGCCCAGGTCGCGCTCGTGGCGGTGGCCGTCGGGGGACTCGGCGATGAGCCGGAAGCGGTTGATCCGCCCTTCGGTACCGCCATCGATGACGATCTTCATCTTCCAGCCGTCGGCATACTCGGGCAGTGCCCGGCGCACGGCTTCGTCGCGAGCCCGGTAGCAGCCGATCGCGGCCAGCGTGGGCGCGATGTCGATCGTTTCGGTGCGCACGCCCAGGTGGGTCGCCAGCAGCCGTGCCCGCTCGGCGCTGTCGTCGTCGGAGTCGCGCTCGGGCAGGATCAGCGTGAACACCCGGTCGGGGCCGAGTGCGCGTACCGCCAGCGCGGCGCTCACGGAACTATCGATGCCGCCCGAGATCGCGACCACCAGGCCGCGGCGGTGCAGCTCGCGTGCGGTGATGTCGCGCAGCCGCGCGGCGATGCGGTCGGCCTCGGCCTCCAGGTCGATGTCCAGCACGGTCCAGTCCAGTCGGCTCATGGGGTTGCCTGTTGCTCGGTGAGTGAGGCGCGGCGGACCTTGCCCGACGCGGTTCGGGGGAGTGCGGTGACGAACTCGACGTGGCGCGGCACCTTGTACGGGGCCAGGCGCGCGCGGCAATGCGCCTTGACCCGCTCCACCCCGCGCTCGGGCAGCGTTGCGGTGACCACGTAGGCCTTGATGACCTGGCCGAGCAACGCGTCGTCCACGCCAACGACCGCCGCCTCGATCACGCCGTCGATTTCGGCGATCGCCTGTTCGATGTCGCCAGGGTGAACGCGGTGCGCGCCTGTCTTGATCATGTCGCTGCGGCGCCCGGCCAGGAACAGGAAGCCGTCGGCATCGAGGTAGCCGATGTCGCCGGTGCGGAGCCAGCCGTCGCGCAACACCGCAGCGGTCGCGTCCGGGTTGTTCCAGTAGCCCTGCATGACGTTGGGGCCGCTCACCTGCACCTCGCCATCCTGTCCGACGCCGGCCCCGGTGCCGTCCTCGCGGACGATGCGCACGCGCACGCCGTCGATCGGCACGCCGACCGAACCGGCCTTGCGGTCCAGCTGGGCGGGCGGTAACCAGGTGAGCCGCGAGGTCGCCTCGGTCTGGCCGTACATCACGAACAGATCGACCCCGGGCAGCGCAGCGCGCAGGCGGTTGGTGAGCGCGACCGGCATCGCACCGCCGGCCTGGGTCAGGTAACGCAGCGACGACAGGTCGTGGTCGTGCAGCGCACCCTTGTCCAGCAGCAGAGCGAAGGTGGACGGAACCCCCGAAAACCCGGTAACGCGCTCGCGGGCGATCGCGGCGGTGATCAGCGGCGGGAAGACCAGGTTGGGCGCCAGCACGACCCGCGCGCCGCTGGCCAAGTGGGTATGCAGTACCGACGCGCCGTACGCGTAATAGAACGGCAGCACGCTGAGCACGCTGTCGCCGGGGCCGAGTTGCAGGTAGGCGATGACGGACATTGCATTCGCCAGCAGGTTGCCGTGGCTGAGCATCACGCCCTTGGGCGCGCCCGTGGTGCCGGAGGTGTACAGGATCAGCGCGAGGACGTCGGGCGCAGGAGCTGCGACCGGCATATCGGAGAAGTCGGGTGCATCCGTGTCGATCGGACCGTCCGGATCCAGCGCAATCGCGAACGGCCGGTCCTCCAACTCGCACAGTGCCTGCGCCGTGTCGGCGTCGTCGCGTTCGTGCACCACGATCCGCGCGCCGCAGTGGGCGATCCACGGACCCAGGTCGCGCGCACGCGCCTGCACGTTGAGCGCCACCACCACGCCGCCCGCCAGCCAGGTGCCGTACCACGCCACCACAGCTTCGGTCCGGTTGGGCAGCACGATCGCCACGCGGTCGCCCGCGACCAGCCCGCGGACACGCAGCAGGGCGGCGAACGCCTGCGCCTGTGCCCAGAGCGCGGCATAACGGGTTCGCCGCTCGCCATCGACGATCGCCTCGCGGTCGGGCGTAGCCGCCGCGTGTTCCGCCACATGCGCGCCGAGCCAGTCCACGTCGCGGTCAGCCGGCGAGCTTGCGTGTGACGAAGCGGTTGACCGAGTCGATCGTGTCGAAGTTGGCCGGGACCATTTCGTCAGGCGACACCGCGATCTGGTAGCTCTCCTCAAGGAAAAGGATCAGCTCGTGGATACCGGTCGAATCGACGATGCCGCCGCGGATCAGCGAGTCCGCGTCGCCCAGTGCATCCTCGTCTTCGGAGAACAGGAAGTTCTGGAGTACGAACTGCTTGATCCTGCGTTGCTGTTCCATTTCGCGTCTTCCCCTGGCCGGTTGCCGGGCGTGCAGATGGCCGCACCGGTGATTGCTGTCGTGGTTAACGTCCGCGCCCGATGCCACCGGCCAGCGGCCGCTTGCCACGCGCCTCGCCGTTTACATCGCATGGTCCACGTCCTTGCGAACAACGCCATGCAACGACTGTCGATGCTTCCCCTGCTGCTGATCGCACTGGCCGGTTGCGGCCACGACGCACCCGCGGCGGCGGTTCCTCCACGGTTCGTCGCCGATCCCGTACCGGAGCCCTACCGGTCCGAGCAGGCGGACTTTGCCGTCACCACGCTGGTGACCGGGCTGGTGCATCCGTGGGGGCTGGCGTTCCTGCCCGATGGCGGGATGCTGGTGACCGAGCGACCCGGCCGCCTGCGGCTCATCGACAAGGGCGGCCAGATCTCGGGGCCTCTGGAGGGGGTGCCGCGGGTCTTCGTCGAAGGCCAGGGCGGACTGCTCGACGTGGCGCTGTCGCCGGACTTCCGCAACGACCGCCTGGTGTACCTGTCGTTTGCCGAGCCGAACCTGCGCGGCAACCTCGCGGGCACCGCGGTGGCACGCGGGCGGCTGGAGGAAGGCGCGCTGCGGGATGTGGAAGTGGTCTACCGGCAGGAGCCGAAGCTTTCGGCCGGTACCCACCTGGGGTCGCGGCTGGTGTTCGACGATGACGGCCACCTGTTTGTCACGCAGGGCGAACACCGCGTCGCGGCCTCCGCCGCGCAGGCGCTCGACAAGCTGCAGGGCAAGCTGGTGCGCATCCTGCCCGACGGCGGCATCCCGCCGGACAACCCGTTCGTGGGCAACGACGATGCCCGCGCGGAAATCTGGTCGTTCGGCCACCGCAACATGCAGGGTGCCGCACTGCATCCGCAGAGCCGGCAACTGTGGACCAGCGAGCACGGCCCGATGGGTGGCGACGAACTCAACATCCCGCAGGCCTCGCGCAACTACGGGTGGCCGCTGGTCACCCACGGCCGCGACTACGACGGCAAGCCGGTGCCCGGCTCGGTCGGTGAGGCCGCGCCGGGCATGGAGCCGCCGCACCACGTCTGGGCGGAGTCGCCCGGGCTGAGCGGAATGGCGTTCTACACCGGTGGCCGGTTCCCCGGGTGGGAGGGCGACCTGTTCATGGGCTCGCTGGCCCGCAGCGCACTGATCCGACTGGAGCTGGACGGCGACGCGGTGGTCGGCGAGGAGCGCCTGCTGGTGGACCGCGGACAGCGCATCCGCGATGTCCGAGAGGGGCCTGACGGCGCGCTTTACCTGCTGGTCGACGATGCAGTCGATGGCCAGTTGCTGCGGCTGGCACCGGTGGACGGGGTGGCCCCATCGGCGGCCGCCGCCGTCGCTAAGCCGCCGGCTCGGCAATGAGGTCGATGCTGGTGATGCACAGCTGCTCCGCCGGCACGTGGGCAAATCGCGGGTGCACGCGCACTTCCGCCAGTTCGCGCAGGCGCTGCGGGCGCGTCGTGGACGTGTCCAGCGTGATCCGGAACCCGCACTCGAGCGCCAGGTCGACGAACTCGTGCGCGCGCATCCGGTTCTGGTACAGGAAGGCGTTGTTCCAGAACCGCCAGGCGCGGTCGGAGTACTTCAGGTAGTTCAGCTGGCTGATGCGGCGGTCCACGTAGGCGTAGTGGTCGCCACAGTTGACCGAATGGAACATCAGGCCGCGAGCGCCCAGGATCCGGCGTGACTCGCGGTACATCGCGCGGATGACGTCGGGCGGCACGTGCTCGAGCACGCTGTTGGAGAACACCACGTCGACCTCGCCGTCGGCGAGCCCCGAACGGGTGGCGTCGGCGGGCGCGCAGTAACGGACGACCCCGCCGGTCGCTTCCTCCAGCCCGGCACCGGCATCGATCGCCGCGCGCAGGTCGACGTGCCGGGCGCGCACCTCCTCGCCATCGACGCCGGCGGCGGTCGCGATCGTGTCGATGAAGCCGCCCAGCTCGTGGACGCAGCGCCGGAGCAGTTCAGGCCGCAGGTGGCGGGTCAGGTCGAAGGTGGTGACCCGCGCGGCACCGGCGAGGTGGCACGCGAGCGGAAAGGTGGGATACCAGCCGGTGCCGATTTCGACCATGCGTGTACCGGCCAGCGGCATGCCCGCCGCGCGCAGGTGTCCGACCATGATGGTCCAGTCCTCGATCTTGGTCGCGAGCTCGCGGCTGAAGTCGGTCAGCCCGCCGAACCGGCACTGCAGCCGGTAGTGCAGTCCGGCGCCGGCCGGGTGCAGGCCCAGCACCTTCTGTACGAGTCCCTTGGTGCGCCAGTGCATCGAAGCGGCGCCGCGGTCAGGCGGCGTACCGCTGGCGACCGGCGGCCGCGCGGGCCTGGTCGTGCAGCAGCATCGTCGACAGCACGCCGACGAACGCCTGGTTGTCGGCAAAGCCGGTGGCGCGCCCGGCGCGGCATTTGTCGAACAGGCGTCCCACCGCGGCCGCGTCGAAGTAGCCCGCGGCACGCACGCGGTCGCCACCCATGAGGTCGGCGACGTAGTCGAGCGGTTCGCCGTCGTGGAAGAAGCTCTGGCAATCCGGCGCACGGTAGGGCTGCTTGGTGCGTTGGAGGATGCCGTCGGGCAGCAGGCCGGCGAGCGCGCGGCGGAGCAGGTACTTCTCGTTGAGTCCGCGGATCTTCCAGCTGGGTGGGAGCCGGTTGGCGAACTCCACCAGCCGGTGGTCCAGGTAGGGGAAACGCGCCTCGATCGAGTTGGCCATCGCGGCGCGGTCGCCCTGCGACGAGAGCAGGTAACCCGACAGCAGCGACTTGGCCTCGACATACTGGTCGCGCGCCAACGGGCTCCACGCCATCGTGCCCGCAGGCAGCGTGCGCTCGAAGTCCGCCAGCGGATCCCACCCGGCGATGGCGGCGCGCAACTCCGGCGCGAGCATCGCCAGTGCGCGGCCCGACGTGGCCCAACGTGGCGCGTGCGCGAACACCGGGCGCTCCAGGTGTTCCATGCCCTGGCCGAAGAACGACTGCGCGAAGGCGGGATTGCGCACCGGGGAGTTGGGCAGATAGCCGTACAGCCGCTGCAACAGCAGGGGCCGAAGCCGCGACCCGGGCTGGCGTGCCCAGAAACGCCGCACCTTGGCCTCCTTGAACAGGTCGTAGCCGCCAAACACCTCGTCGGCGCCTTCTCCGGTGAGTACGACCTTGAACCCGTGTTCGCGCACGCATCCGGCCAGCAGCATCATCGGCACGGGCGCGGTCCGCAGCACGGGCACCTCGGCATGGCGCACCAGTTGCGGGAATGCCTCGCCGATCTGCCGGCGGCTGCAGCGCAGGGTGGTGTGGTCGGTACCGAGGTGGGCGACCATGGCCTGCTGGTGCGCGCTCTCGTCAAACTCCGGGTCGTCGAACGCAACCGAGAACGTGCGGACCGGGGTGTCGGTGAAGCCGCGCACCAGCGCGACGATCCCCGACGAGTCCAGCCCGCCACTGAGGTAGGCGCCGACCGGCACGTCCGCTCGCAACTGCAGGCGCACCGCGTCCACCAGCAACGCGCGCAGCTCGGCGGTCGCCGATTCGATATCACCGTGGTAGCGCGCAGGGGTGGTGTCGGCGGCGTCGGGGAACGTCCAGTCCCAGTAGCGGGTCAGGGTTTCGCTGCCGTCGTGTTCGATCGCGAGAAGGCACCCGGGCGGCAGGCTCTGGATCCCGCGGTGGATCGTGCCCGGCTCCGGCGTCGACCAGTAGGTCAGCGCCTGCGCCAGCGCCAGTGGGTCGATCGCCGCGCACTCGGGCAGTACCGCCAGCAGCGCCTTGGTCTCGGACGCGAACCACAGACGCCCCTTGGCGCGGGCATGGAACAGCGGCCGGATGCCGGCACGGTCGCGTGCCAGCACGAGGCGACGCCGCGTCCGATCCCACAGCGCGATCGCGAACTGGCCGTTGAGGTGCTCGACGAACCGGTCGCCGTAGCGCTCGTACAGGTGGACGATCACCTCGGTGTCGGAGCGGGTCCGGAACGTGTGGCCGGCGGCCTCCAGCGAGGCACGCAGCTCGACGTGGTTGAAGATCTCGCCGTTGAACACGGTCCACACCGTGCCGGCGGGGTTGGACATCGGCTGGTCGCCGGTCTCCAGGTCGATGATCGAGAGCCGCGCATGCGCAAGACCCACGCCAGGGTCGCAATGGAACCCGAAGGCGTCCGGGCCGCGGTGGGCAAGGGTGTCGATCATGCGACCGAGCACGGGCCGCGCCAGCGCCGGCACCACGTCGGCACCGGTGAAGCCTGCTATTCCGCACACGTGATGGGCCCCGTCGATGCGCCGCGATCCGCGGCTTCCCCATCGGTTGACGCGCGAAGGCGCTGGACGCGGCCACGGACGGGGTCGCGGCCGCTCCCGGACGGGCGCCGCGTTGGTGGCAGAGGACTTCCTGCCAACAGACCACCCTCCCGGCACTTTGCACAAGGACAGCGAGTGATCATCGATTTTGCCCGGCCCACGACCCCGGCCGAGATGGACGTGGACCTGTGCATCGTGGGTGCGGGCCCCGCCGGGATCACGCTTGCGCGTTCGTTCGCGGGTAGCGCGATGACCGTCTGCCTGCTCGAGAGCGGCGGCCTGGACGGCGAACCCGATAGCCAGGCCCTGTGCCGCGGCGTGTCGACGGGGTTGGCGCTGGACCCGGCGGCTTGCCGGGTACGGACGTTCGGCGGCGCCGGCAATGCTTGGGGCGGTGGCTGCATCCCCCTCGATCCTGCCGACCTGACGCAGCGCGACTGGGTACCGCACAGTGGCTGGCCGTTGTCGTTCGATGCGCTGGCGCCGTACTACGAGCGTGCCCTGGACCATTGCGGCATCGGGCAGCACCGATTGGCACCGGGTACGTTCGCGACGCCGCCGGCGCGTACGCCACCGGGGTTCGATCCGGATCTGCTGGTCAACCGGACCTTCATCCTCAGCCCGGTGTTCTTCGGCGAGGTCGGCCGCGAGGCGCTCGGCCAGGCACCCAACATCACCGTGCTGCTGCACGCCAACGCGCTCGAACTGGAGACGGACGACACCGCGCGCACGGTCCGTGCCGCCAGGATCGGCACGCTGGATGGACGCCGCGGCCGGGTCCACGCGCGGACCTGGGTGCTGGCCTGCGGCGGTATCGAGAACGCGCGCCTGCTGTTGCTGTCCGACGCGGTGGCGCCACGAGGCCTCGGCAACGACCGCGACCTGGTCGGCCGGTACTTCATGGACCATCCCAGCGGATCGCTGGGCCGCATCGACGGCGGTGTCCCGGACCCGTTGTGCCGGCCCTACGACCGAAGCGGCGGCCAGGGCGCGACACCCGCCTTCCCGGAGTTGGGTGTATCGCCGGTCGCGGCGCGCCGGCACCGGATGCTGGCCGCACGGGTCCGGCCGCTTGCGGTCGAGGCAGAGGTGCCGCCCGGCTTGCATGCCCTGCGCCGTCTGCGTGCCGCGCTGCATGAGCCCTCGTGCGACGAGGCGCTGGAGGGCCAGATGAAGGCGCTTGCGACGGAATCCGGCGACATGCCGGCATCTCCCGGCATTGGCGGGCTTGCGCTCGGGGTGGCGGCGGGACTCGGCGACGTCGCGCGCGCGGTAGGGCGCCGACTCGCGGGGAAGCGCGTCGTCCCGACGGGGCACGTCGACGTCGTGGGGTTCTTCGAGCAGGCGCCCAACCGCGACAGCCGCATCACCCTGGATGACCGGGTCGATGCACTGGGGCAGCGCTGCGTCCGGGTCGACTGGCAGGTGACCCCGCTCGACTGGCACACCTGGCGCACGACCGCCACGCTGGCCGGCAACGCGCTTGCGCGAGCATGCGGGGGCCGGTTCCAGCGGGTGGACTGGCTGGAGCCCGATAGCAATGCGACGCCCCGGTTGCACGGCACCTCGCACCACATGGGCACCACCCGGATGTCGGACGACCCGTCGACCGGCGTGGTCGACACCGATGGCAAGGTGCACGGCGTCGACAACCTCTACGTTGCCGGCAGCTCGGTATTCCCAGCGGGCGGCTGGGCGTTCCCGACCTTTACGATCGTGGCGATGAGCCTGCGGCTGGCCGAACACCTGCAGCGCCGTCCGGACGCGCTGGCTCGCGCCGGTGCGGGGCACGCCGCGGCGACGATGCCAACGCCCGCTCACAGGCCTGCAGCGTCTCCCGTGCCACCTGATCCCATCCCCGCGAGAACCGCCGTGCCAGCGCCGGGTGGTCCCAGCAGCGCTCCAGCGCAGTGACCAGCCCGGCCGACAGGGCCGCACAGTCACGCACCGGCACCAGCACGCCGCAGTCGTCGTCGACCACCTCGGGGATGCCACCGACGTCGGTCGCCACCACCGGCGTGCCGCATGCGAGGGCCTCGACCAGCACGTTGGGGTGGCCTTCCGAGTAGCTCGGCAGCGTGAGTACGTCGGCGGCGGCCATCCAGGCCGCGACCGCGGTGGGCGGCTGGGCACCAACGCACTGCACCGGCAGCGCGGGCTCGGCCGAACAGGCCGCGTCCAGCTCGCCGCGCAGCGGGCCTTCGCCCACCAGCACCACCTGCAGTCGCGGGCGTTTAGGGGCAAGTGCACGGGTGGATTGGACCAGCTCGCGCAATCCCTTTTCAGCCACCAGCCGCCCGACGTAGACCACCAGCTCGGTGTCGTCGGCCACGCCCAGCGCGGCGCGGGTCGCGGCGCGCGGCGCCGGCTTGAACAGCGACGCGTCGCACCCGTTGGCAATCGCGTCGACCCGGGCCGGGTCGGCGCCGTAATCGCTCACGGCAAGGCGCCCCAGGTCGCGACTGACCACCAGCAACCGGTCGGCCCCGCCGACCACGGTGCGGGTCAGTCGACGGCTGACCGGGTCACGCACGCGAATGTCGGAACCGCGTGCCCCGGCGACCAGCGGCAGGCCCGCGCGGCGCGCGGAAAGCAGCGCGCCGTACGCATCCGGGTACAACCAGTACGCAAGCACGAGGTCAGGCGCAAAGCCGGCAACGACATCGTCCAGCACGCGACCACTCTGCCATCCGTTCAATGGCCGCGAGACAAGCGGCAGGGCGTTGTAGGGGAGGTAGCGCACGTCGCAACCGTCGACGTCGCCGCGTGCCCGTGGCGCGCGGAAGAGGTAGCTGCGCGGACGCGGCCATGCCGGATACACGGCAGTCGGACAGGCGACCTGCACCGTCGCCATGCGCGAGAGTTCACGGACCGTCTGCAGGATCGGGCGGCCGCGGTTGGGTTCGCCGGCAATCGGGAACTGTGATGTGACGATCAGGATGCGCACGGAAAGAAGGACCGGTCCGGAGGTGGCGTGGCGGCGGATGGGTGCGGTGCGGGCGACGCCGACGGGTGGCGCACGGCCGAAGACCGCGCGGCTGGGTGAGCTTGACGCGCTGCGCGGACTGGCGGCGCTGGCGGTTGTCGCCTTCCACTACACCACGTCCTACGCGCAGCAGGTCGGCCACCTGCAGCCGCTCGGGTTCGGGTTCACGCCCGGCAACTATGGCGTGCACCTGTTCTTCCTGATCAGCGGCTACGTGATCTTCATGACGCTGGAACACACCCGCGACGGGATGGATTTCGTCGTATCGCGGTTCTCGCGGCTATATCCGGCGTACTGGTTCTGCATCGCCGTCACGGCGGCGGTGGTCGCGGCGATCGGGCTGCCGGCCCAGCAGCTCGCGCCGGCCGAGCTGGCGCTGAACCTGACGATGGTCCAGCAGTTCCTCGGTGGGGAGCACCTGGACGGGTCCTACTGGACACTGCAGGTCGAGTTGTTCTTCTACGCGCAGATGCTGCTGTGGTTCATGCTCGGGCAACTGCGGCACATTCACTGGATCATCGCTGCGTGGCTGGTGCTCGCGGTGGCGCATGGCCTGGTGAGCGCCGACGGCCAGCACTTCTCGTACACCGTGCGGGAGCTGCTGATCCTGCGCCACATCCCGTTCTTCGCCCTGGGAATCGTGTTCTACCGCCTGCAGCAGCAGCGTTCCGGACGCGATCTGGACATCGCGATGATCGGCTTGTGCCTGGTCGCGATCGGGATCGCGAACGGGCCGGTTCTCCTGCTGGTGGCGCTGGTGTGCACGACGGTGTTCGCGCTGTTCGTCGCCGGTCGGCTGCGGTTCCTGTGCATCGGCCCGTTCGCCTGGCTCGGCGCGATCTCCTACCCCCTGTACCTGCTGCACCAGGCGATCGGCTTCGCGTTGATCCATCGGCTCGAGCAGCGTGGCGTACCGTCACTGGCAGCCGTGGGGCTGGCCGTGGTGGTCGCGCTTTCGCTGGCGACCGCGGTCAACCGCTGGGTCGAGCGTCCCGCGATGGAGGCGATCCGTCGGACCTGGCGCAGGCAACGCGAGCGGCTTGCGACCGCGTGACCGCGTGACCGCGCCGGCCCGTGTCAGTCCGCTCGGGGCGTCGCGGCGATGGCGCTGTTTTCGGCATCGGCCACTGTGCCTGGGCCGAACGTGCGGTCCAGCCCGGAGCGCACGCCGACCCGCGGTTGCCAGCCCAGCCGCTGCCGCGCCGCCGAGCCGTCAACGTTGGCCAGCGGCCGCAATGACCGCACCCGGTAGCGGGTCAGTGGTACCTCGCGGCGCAGCACGCGACCCAGCAGTTCGACCCCGGCGGCCAGGCCCATGAAGACGAAACCCGGCACCCGGACCGTCGGCTGCTCCTTGCCGAACCGCTGCCTGCAACGCGCAAGGTAGTCGGACTGCGTCACCGACGCCGGGTCCACCACGTTGATGACGGCCCCGGTCGCGTCCGGCGCCTCGCCGGCCAGCAACAGCGCGTCGACCACGTCATCGACGTACACCAGCGGCAGGGTGCAGGCGCCGTCGCCAACCGCTATCCAGCGCCCGGCCAGCGCGACCACGCCGTTGGGTGTTACCCGCTCGGCACCCGGGCCGAAGATCTGGCCGGGACGGAGCACCACCGCCGGCAGCCCGTCGCGCATTGCCTCGACCACCATCTGCTCAGCCTGCAGCTTGGTCCGCGTGTAGGCGCCCCGTAGCGCCGGCAACGGCTCGTGGCGGTAGGACTCGTCGACCTTTTCGTCGGCACTACGGCTGGCGTGGTCCAGCACGCCCATGGAGCTGACGTGGACCAGCCGCCGCGTGCCGTGGCGGCCGCAGGCGTCGATCACGTTGCGTGTCCCCCAGACGGTTCCGGCTTCGAAGTCGCGCGGGCTGCCGCGCATCGCCGCACCGACGTGGTAGACCGTCGTCACGCCTGCCACGGCGTGGTCGACGATACGCGGATCGCCCAGGTCGCCGACGACGACCTGCACCCCGGGGTCCTCGACGAACGCCGGTACCTTGCGCCTTACCAGCACCCGCACCCGCTGGTGGCGCGCACGCAGTGCCGCCACGAGCGCGCGGCCGAGGAAGCCGCCGGCGCCGGTCACCAGCGCGTCGACGGGTTCCAGCCGGCGCAGGCGCCCCTCGAGTTCACGCGCCCGCAGGCGGTCCGGTGCAACGCAGGCGGGTTCGAGCAGTCGCGCGATCCGCAGGGCGTCCGCGCCGCCGAACGGCGGTTCGGCATGGTCGAGCACCGCAAGCGCGAACTGCTCCACCCCGCGCTGGATGCCGGGTGAAGGCCGCAGCCGGCCAGTCGCGAACCGCAGCACGTTCCACGGAATCCGCACCAGGTCGGCGGATGCATGCAGCATCGCGTTGGCGACGATGCCGATGAACTTCGGTCCGGGGAACACGCGATGGACGCGGCAGGTCTGCAGGAAACGGTCGACCTCGACGCCGCCGTTGGTGCCGCGGATACACAGGCGGTTCTCCAATGGCCGGGCCGTCCACGACAGCGACAGGCGGCCTACACCGGTGCGCCCACGGGTGCGTGCCTGCCAGTGGTCGAACCCGAGGTTCGGGTCGTTACCGCTGGCGTGGTAGTCGACCTGCAGCGGCTCCAGCGGTCCGAGGAAGGCCTCGAGCGTATACAGACCGTGCACGCCGAGGTCGCGGAACGGGTAGGAGCCCTGGCTGACCATCCCCGGCAGAGGGCCGCCTGCGTAGGCGGGGTAGTCGGAGCTGCGCAGGATGTCGACCGAGACCACCTCGCCAACGCGTCCCGCGCCGACGATGTCGAGTGCCTGCTGCAGGACCGGGTCGAACAGGTCGGAATGGTTGACGCCCAGCAGCACACCCTTGCGGCGCGCGCTGTCGATCATGGTTTCGCAGTCGGCAACCGAATCGGCCATCGGCTTCTCGACCAGCACGTGGCAACCCATCGCGATCGCCTCCAGTGCCAGCGCCGCGTGCGACGCCGGCGGGGTCAGCACATGCACGACCTGCGGGGGCTCGGGCAGGTCGGCAAGCCGTGCGGCCGCAACGCCGCCGTAACGGTCTGCCAGCAGCCGGGCGGCGCCGAGGTCGGTGTCGCAGATGCCGACGATGTCGATGAAGTCCAGCCGGGACAGCGCCGCGAGGTGGTGGCCGGCGACGTAGCCGGCGCCGATGATCGCCACCCGGAGCCGGCGCGTGGTTGCTAGTGACATGGAGCCGTCCCCGAATCAGGCAGTGGCGTGCGGCGGGCGAGGGCCTGGCGCACGGTGTCGAGCACGGCGTCGACCCGCCGGTCCCAGGTCTGGTCGGCCACCGCGGCCATGCGGGCGGCGGCCGCGGCCGGCGAGTCGTCACGCAACGCGCGCTCCAGCCCGGCCAGGAAGTCCTCCCGCCCGTCGGCGATGTGCACCCAGCGCGCGAACTTCTCGATCTCGGCGTTACGCACGCTGACGACGGGCCTGCCGGTGGCCAGGTACTCGCGCAGCTTCAGCGGGTTGGCGTTGGCGACCTGGCGGTTCAACCGGTACGGGATGATGCAGGCGTCGAATGCCCGCGCCCAGTCCGGCAGCGCCGCGTACGGCACCGCGCCGGTCAGGTGGACGTTGGGCAGCGCACGCAGGGCGCCGACGTCGGTGGCGGCATGCCCGACCAGCAGGAAGCTCCAGTGCGGCCGGGAGCGCGCCAGCCACTCGATCAACTCGAAGTCGATCCATTCGTGCAGCGATCCGAAGTAGCCGATGACGGGGCCGCGGAGGTTCCGTGCGCCGTCGGCGACTGGTGTGGCCGGGTCATTGGCGCGCCCGAACAGCGACACGTCGACGCCGTGCGGCGAGAACACGGTGGCGGCGTTGAGCCTGCGCTTGTCGTCCAGCAGCGCCGGCGGCGCGACGAACAGCACGTCCGCGCGCCGGCTCAGGTCGAGATCGCAACGCGCGATGAGCGGCGCGTCGACCCCGGGATGGGCGGCGTAGTCGTCGATGCAGTAGTAGACGCAGAGCGATTCGCCCAGCCGTTGGGCCAGGAAACCGGGGTGCGGGACGACGAACCACGAGATGCAGTCGCCGATCCCGACGCGGCGCATCGCCCGTCGTACGGCCCATCGACCGAACACGCGATTGAAGCGGTCCACGCCCGGCAGCCGGCGGAACGGCAGTTGTGGAACCGTGCAGTGCCAAGGCCCCTGGGGGGTGCGTACCGGCGCGCGGAACGCCGCGGCGAGCTTGCGCAGCGCGCGACGGACATCGTGCCCGGACGCGCCGGGCGCCCGCATGCCGGGCGAGTCCACGTACAACAGCGGCATCCGCGTCGCCAGCCGCTCGGCGATGTGGTGGCTGCTGGTGCGGTTGGTGGCGTTCCAGTCGTTGCCGAAGTAGACGATGCCCAGCCCGTGCAGGCCCGCCGCGGGTGCGTCAGGCACCATCGTGGTCCGTCCACCATCCGACCAGCCACGACGTGGCACCGGCGTGGATCCAGTCCTTGTGCAGGCCCGGCACGCGCTCGAGTACGTCGCCCAGCCGGCCGACGGCGGGCGCGAAGAAGGTGACCAGGCCGTTGCGACCGAGCATCTGCATGCGTTCGATGGTCGCGGCCGGGTCGCGCAGGTAATAGAGCACCTCGCAGGCGGTCACCAGGTCGAACCGGTGGCGTTCGTCGCCCCACGGCTGGCTGAAGATGTCGGCCACGGCGAACCGTGCCTGGGTCACCCGTGCATGCGCGCGCTCTATCGCGTGGGCGCTGACGTCGACGCCGTAGACCTGGTCGCAGGCCCGTGCGAGGTAGCCGGTCTGGTGGCCTTCGCCGCAGCCCAGTTCCAGTACCGAGGCGGGACGGCCAAACGCCTGCCCGATGATGCGGTTGGTGGCCTCGAAGCGGGTGCGCTCCATCGCGGACGCCATGTTCCACGGGTCCGGCATGCGATAGGCGAGGTCGAGCCGGGCGTGGTTGTCGCTGCCTCCGACCCCGCGCAGCGCGTATTTCATCCACAGGCGCCGCTGTGCCTTGCCCAGGAGCTGCGTGGTTGCTGCAAGCATTGCCTTCCCCATCAAGAGTCGTTCCAGCAGTCCGGTGCCGGAGCCGGGTGCAGCGGCTTGCCCCCGATCGTCTTTGTTTCGTCCACCCGCAACGGCTGGGGTGGGGTGCTGTACCAGTCGGCCACCTTTCCGCAGCGGAATTCGATCCACGACGGCCCGTAGTGCCACCGGGAACCGTCGATGCCCGTCGGTGCACCCTGCAGCGCGCGCACGTCGGACGACGTCATGCCCAGCTCAAGCCGGGGACGCTCCAGCTCGGCGTGGTATAGCCACAACAGCGCCACCGTCACCACTGCCACCACCAGCGAATAACGCGCGCGGTCGGACGGCCCGGCCACGCGCGACGCGGCGTCGGCCGGTTGATGCGCTGGCACCGCAGGTGCGGTGGCGGCTTCGCGCCGGGAGCCGGGCAGGCGCCCGTGCAGGCGGTGGAAATCCGACGCCTGCGCGTAGGAGCGATTCAACCGCTGCAGCCGCACCAGGCCGTCGTCACCCCCGATGCGGTCGGGATGCAGGCTTCCGACCCGGCGCCGGTAGGCCAGACGGAACTGGGCGATGTCGCAGTCGGCATCGACGCCCAGCTCGGCGTACAGCGCGTTGAAGTCGGTGTCTGCCGCCATTTCGTCCTCGTTGGTGGATCCAACTGCAGCGCCGCAACCTGCCGGCCTCGATTCGCCCCGCCTTGCGTTACAGCAGAAGAGATCTGCCAAGCCCGGTATCAGGGCCGCAGGGGAACGATCACAGGAGCGGCCACCCCGATGACCACCCCGGAGCTAACGGCAACCGTGCCGGCGACCGGCTACGGCCGTCGCCAGTTGCTGGCGCGGCTGTGCCATGGAACCCAGCTGGTGTCGCCATTCGCCCGGCTGCGGACGTTGCTGCGCAACGACCTGCGCATCCTTGCCTACCACCGGGTGCTGGAGTCCGCCGAGCCGGACGGGTTCGATTTCGACGTGGACCTGATCAGCGCGTCGGCCGAGCGCTTCCGCGCGCAGATGGCTTTCCTGCGCCGCCATTTCCACCCGATGCGGTTCGACGAAGTGCTGGCGCGGATCGACAGCGGCCGTGCCCTGCCGCCGCGCGCGGTGCTGGTGAGTTTTGACGACGGCTACGACGACAACCATCGGGTCGCCTTCCCGATCCTGCAGGACCTGGGCATGTCGGCGATGTTCTTCGTATCCACCGGCCATGTCGAAACGGGCCTGCCATTTGCCTATGACTGGCTGGTGCACATGATCTGCGGGACCGGTGCCTCGGTATTCAGCGCTCCGGAACTGGGCATGCGTGCGTCGTTGCCCCCGGAGATGGAGGGGCGCCGCGCGGTCGCGCGGCAGGTGCTTGCGCGACTGAAGTCGCTTGACGACGCGGCCCAGGCGGCGCTGGTGGAGCGGCTCGAGACCGAGTGGAACCTGCCCCGCGCCAACGGCCACGCCGACTGCCGCGCCATGAGCTGGGACCAGCTGCGCGAGATGCACCGCGCCGGCATGGAGGTCGGTTCGCACGGCGTTACCCACCGGATGCTGGCAAAGCTGTCCCCGCGTGACCTGGAGCAGGAACTGCGCGGCTCCAAGCAGGCGCTGGACCGCGAGCTGGGCGCCAGCACGTGCGTGCTCGCCTATCCGGTCGGGGGCAGCGACGCGTTCAACGACCGGGTGGCACGCGCGGCGCGCGAGGCCGGCTACCGGATGGCATGCAGCTACATCTCGGGCACCAACCCGTCGGTGCACGAGTCGCGCTATGCGCTGCAACGGCTGCCGGTCGAACGCGAAATGGACAACGCCTGGTTCGAGTCGATGGTCTCGCTGCCGGAAGTGTTCAGTTTCCGATCGCATCAGCGCGTGTATTAGGGCCCGACGATGTTCCTGCTCATCCTGGCCTATCTGGTGCTGGTGCTGATCCGTCCACAGGACTATCCGGCATCGCTGGACTCGCCCGGACTGGCCTGGCAGCCGATCGTGCTGGTGCTGGCGGCGCTGGCCTGGCTGATGTCGCCGCGCAAGTCCTTCGCCGCCCCGCAGTACCTGCTGCTGCCGCTCTTCCTGTTGGTGCTGATGCTGTCGAAGGTGGTCAACGGCTGGACGGGCGGGGCGCTCGTGCAGCTGACCAAGTTCGCACCGGTGGTCCTTGCGTTCGTGCTGCTGGCCAACGCGGTCGATACCCGCGAGAGGGTGCGCGCGGTGATGGCGGTGTTCGCCGTGTGCGCCGGGGTGCTTGCGTTGCACGGCATCGAGCAGTCGATTACGGGCGTGGGCTGGACCGGCGTGACGCTGTCGCAACAGACCCGCATCCAGTACGTGGGGATCTTCAACGACCCCAACGACCTGGGCATGCTGTTCGTGACCTGCCTGCCGATGAGCCTGTACCTGAGCAGCCGCGGCGGCCTGATGGGCCTGCGCCGGCTGTTCTGGCTGCTGGTGGCCGGCGTGCTGCTGTACGGGATCTACCTGACCGACTCGCGCGGGACGATGCTTGCGCTGGTGGTGCTGCTGGGCGTGTGGGTATGGCAGCGGCGCGGCGTGGTCACCGCGGGTGCGCTCGGCGCCGGCGCGCTGGCGGTGCTGATCGCACTGCCGTCGCGCATGCAGGAGCTCGACGTGGCCGAAGCATCCGCGCAGGGCCGGGTGGAGTCCTGGTACGAAGGCATGCACATGTTCATCTCGCGGCCGCTGCTCGGCATCGGTGCCGACGGCTATTCGGACCTCTACAACCTCACCGCGCACAACTCGTTCGTGCTGGTCCTCGCCGAGACCGGGATCATCGGTTTCACGATCTGGCTGGCCTTCATCGGCTACTGCTTCCGGATGGTGCTGGCGGTGCTGCGGCAACAGGACGACGGGGTCGACGACGGGCTGCACGGCGCCGCCGTCGGACCCCAGGGGCAGCTGTTCGCCGGCGTGGTCGAGCCCGACGACGGCGCTGCGTTGCAGTGGCATGAGGACCGGGCGATCGCGATGACGCTGCTGCTGTCGCTGTCGGGGTTCTTCGCGGCGGCATTCTTCCTCAGCCGCAGCTACGTCGTGGTGCTGTACCTGCTGGCCGCCCTGGTGGTCGGCCACTACTGCGGCATGCAGGCGCGGTACCCGGCGCTGCCGCGGTTCCGGCTCGAGCACGACCTGCTGCGCTGGGCGCTGTGGTCGGTGTCCGGCGTCGTCGGCCTGTACCTGGTCGTCAAGGTGTTGCTGGGGATGGTATGAGCACGCGTTCGGCCACCTTGCGCAATACCGCGTTCTCCTCGATCGGCATGTACACCGAGTACCTGCTCGGCATGGTCACGTCGGTGGTCATCGCCCGGCACTTGGGGCCGGATGGATTCGGCGTATACGGGCTGCTGATCTGGCTGGTGGCAATGGGCGTGGCGACGGCCAACTCCGGTACCGCCAGTTCGGCGATCAAGTTCGTGGCCGAGCTGCGCGGGGCGGGGCAGGAGCAGGCCATTCCGTCGTTGCTGGCGTACCTGCGGCGCGCGCAACGGCTGTTCCTCGCGGCGGTACTGGTGGTCGGGACGGTCGTTTTCCTGTTGGCCGGCGATCACCTGGCCGGGGACATGGACCGTGCGCTGCTGCTGGGCTTCCTGCTGGTGGCGACCAGCCTGCGTGCGGCCTACATGTTCAATGTCGGCGTGGCCAAGGGGTTCGAGGACTTCCGCGGCACGGCGGTCGTCTCGCTGGTGTCGACGCCGCTGAACCTGTTGATGGTGGTGCTGGCCTGGCAGCTCGGGGCGCCGGTCGAGGGGCTGCTGCTGGTGTTCGTGGTGTCGGGGGTGGTGTTCCATGCGATGTCGCACTGGATGGTGGCGCGCCATGCGCCGGCCCGCGGCGATACTGGGTGGCCGCCGCCGCTCGCGCCGGCGATGCGCGCGCGCATCCGGCGCCACATGTGGCTGACGGCGATGATTGTCAGCGTGGGTTTCCTCGCCGCGAGCGAGGTCGAGGTGCTGTTCCTCAACCTCGATGGCGATCCCGAGGGCGCCGGGCGGTTCAAGGTGGCCTACCAGCTGGCGGTCGGCGCCGCGGCGCTGGTGCCCGGAGTGTTCGGAGCCCTGCTGCTGCCAATGATGGCCAACGCGCTGGGGCAGGGGCGCGAGGTCGCGGGCCGGCGCTTCGTCGCCAGCACCGGCTACCTGGTGCTGCTGGCGGCTCCGCTGGTGGCGTTCGGCGTAGTGTTCGGCGCGGCCGCGGTCCATGCGCTGTACGGTGATGCCTACCGCGAGGCGGCGCCGGTGTTCGCTGCGTGCCTGTTGGGCGTCTCTATTACCGCGGTGACCGGTGGGGGTTCGAGCCTGTTGATCAGTGCCGACCGGCAACAGAGTGTGCTTGCCGTGGTTGCCGGCTGCGGCGCCCTCAAGCTCGCGCTCGGTGCGCTGCTGGTGTTCTGGCTCGGCCTTGCTGGCGCGGCCATCGCCTATGTCGCGGTGGCGATTGCCAGCGCGACGGCAATGATGGCGCTGGCGATCCGGGTCAGCGGCGTGGTGCCGGACTGGGGCCGGCTGCTGCGCGCGGTCGCCGCGGCAGGGCTGGCGGCGGTGATCGTGCTGCCCTTGCGGGGACAACTGCTGCCGCTGGCCGAAGTCGCGGTCGGCGCCGCGGCCCTCGCCCTGGTCTATGCACCGCTGACCCTGCTGCTTGGCTGCTGGAGCAGGGCCGACATCGAATACCTGCAACAACTCCACCATCGGTTCACCGCCGGCCGGCCGTGGCTTGGCGCGCGGCTGCTGGAGTGGGCCTGCCAGCGCGCACCCCTCGGAGGCGGGCGATGAACCTCTACGAGCCGCTGTTCCGGCATCTGCTGTTTCCGGCCTACGAGTCCGGCCTGCGGCGCCGGCGCACGCTCGCCTACCTGCGCGAGTACGAAGCCAGCCAGTGGCTGTCGGCCGACGCGCTGGCGGCTTTGCAGTGGCACCGGCTCCAGCGCCTGGTCGAACACTGCTGGAACGAGGTGCCGTATTACCGCGAGCGCTGGCGCCAGGCGGGTCTGGCCGGTGCGGGCGATATCCGCGGGCCGGACGATTACGCCCGACTACCGGTCCTGACCAAGCAGGATGTCCGCGACAACCTCGAGCGGCTGGTGGCGCCTGCGTACCGTGGCCGGCTGCTGTACAAGGCGACCGGCGGTTCGACCGGCGAGCCGATGCGCTTCGGCTACACGCGTGAAAGCTACGAGCGCCGCATGGCGGGGATGCACCGCGGTTACGGCTGGAGCGGCGCGCGCCTGGGTCAACGGACGCTGTATCTGTGGGGGGCGTCGTTGAGTGCCAGCGGGCTGCCACGCATCAAGGACGAGCTCTACCACGCCGCGTTCAACCGCAAGGTGCTCAACGCCTTCCTGATGACCGAGGCGGCGATGCCGCGCTACGTGGACGCGATCGCGAAGTACCGCCCGCAGGTGGTCGTGTCGTACGTGGCACCGCTGGTCAACCTGGCCCGCTGGATGATCGCCCACGGGCGCACCGTCCCGCCGCCCGAGCGCATCCTGACGGCGGCGGAGGCCCTGTTGGCGCCGGACCGGGCCACCATCGAGCAGGCCTTCGGCTGTCCGGTCCACAACACCTACGGCTGCCGGGAAGTGATGCTCATCGCCGCCGAATGCACCCATCGCGACGGACTGCACATCAGTGCCGACCACCTGAAGGTCGAGTTCGGTGCGCCGCTGGATCCGGAACGTCCCGACGGACCGGCCGAGCTGCTCGTCACCGACCTGCACAACTACGGCATGCCGCTGCTGCGCTACGCCAATGGCGACCTCGGCACGCCAATGGCCGGCACCTGCGCATGCGGGCGCGGGCTACCGCGGCTGGCCAGCGTGGATGGCCGCAAGCTCGACACGTTGCGCACGCCCGATGGCCGGGTGGTGCCCGGCGAGTTCGTCGTCTATGCGCTGCTGGGCGTGGAGGGCATCCGACGGTACCAGGTGGTGCAGCGCCAGCTGGACACGCTCGAGGTGGTGCTGGTGCGCGGCGAGGGCTTTGGCGACGACACGGTTGCCGCGGTACGACGCGAGCTGGCCCGGGCGATGGGGACGGACGTGGCCTGCAACTTCAGCTACGTCGATTCGATCCCGCTCACCGCCAGTGGAAAACTGCGCGTGACCGTGTCGGAGCTGTCGTGAAGGCGCGCTCCGTTCGTCCCGCCAGCGTGGTCCATGTGGTCGAGAACCTCGAGCGTGGCGGGCTGGAGCGCGTGGTGATCGAACTGGTGCGCGCCCAACGCGCGCTGGGCATGCGCTGCCGGGTGGTTTGTCTGTTCGGCCGTGGTGCACTTGCCGACGAGCTGGCAGCCGACGGCGTCGACGTAAGCGCGTGCGGCAAGCGGCGCGGGCCCGACATGCGTGCGCTGCGGCGCCTGCGCGCGCAGCTCAGGCACGAACCGGGTGCCGTCCTCCATACCCACAACGCGGTGGCCCACTACTACGCGGTGCTGGCGGCGATCGGGCTGCCGCTGCGGCAGGTGGTGAACACCCGCCACGCGATGCCGACGACCGGCGGCAGTGGCCGGCGCGAATGGCTGTACCGCCAGGCGATGCGGCTGACCGATGTCTGCGTGGCGGTCTGCGAAGCCGCGCGGCGCCAGCTGCAGGCGCACGGCGTCAGGCCGCGCAAGGAGCTGGTGGCCATCCCCAATGGCATCCGGCTGGAGCGCTACCGCCCGGCATCGGACGCCTCGCGCCGCCAACTGGTCGAGGTGCTCGGGCTGCCGCGCGGAACCGTGCTGGTCGGCAGCGTGGGGCGTCTCAACCGGGTAAAGGACCAGGCATCGCTCATCCGCGCGTTCGGACGTGTCCACCAGGCAATGCCGGCGACCGCGCTGCTGCTGATCGGCGACGGACCCGAGCGCGAGGCGCTGGCCGAGGTTGCCCACGGCGAGGGTGTCTATCCCGCGGTGCACTTCATGGGCGACCGCGGCGACGTCGACGTACTGCTGCAGGGGCTGGACCTGTTCGTGATGTCGTCGGTGTCGGAGGGCTATTCGATCGCATTGCTGGAGGCCAGCGCGGCCGGCCTGCCCATCGTGGCGACTGATGTCGGTGGCAACGGCGAGATCGTGCGCAACGCGATCAGTGGACGACTGGTTCCGGCCTCCGATCCGGTTGCGCTGGCCGAGGCGATGCTGTCGATCCTCGACGACCGCGAGCTGGCCGGCCGCATGGGCAGCGCGGGGCGTGCCTGGGTGCTGGAGTGCGGCTCCTTCCGCAGCATGGCCGAGCGCTACGCGGCGGTGTACGCCGGCATGGTGTTCGCATGAACGCCACCGCCGTGGCCACCATGACGCCGCGCCCGCGGCGGCTCCACCTGCTGCGCTGGCTGCCGGGCGCCTGGGTCACCACCGCCGGGCCGGGCGGGCGCAAGGCGCTCTACCTGAGCTTCGACGACGGACCGCATCCGGAGCACACGCTGCCCTTGCTTGACCTGCTCACGCGCCACGGTGTCCATGCGACGTTCTTCCTGGTCGGCAACCAGGTCGAGCGGCACCCGCTGCTTGTCGAGCACATCGTCGCGGCCGGCCATACCCTGGGCAACCATTCCTACGACCATCCACGGTTCGAGCGGCTGTCGCTGCACCAGCAACTCGATCAGATCGATCGCACCGACGCGCTGCTCGAACGTTTCGATGGCCGCGTGCGGCATCCGTTCCGGCCTCCGCGCGGCGTGCTGCCATTGCCACTGCTGGCCCATTTCGTCCGCCACCGGCGCCCGATCGCGTACTGGTCCTACGACAGCCTCGACTACGGCCACCATCCGGCGCCGTGGTTGATCGAGGTCGCACGGCGGCATCCGCCACGGGGGCGCGACATCATCCTCATGCACGACGACAGCACGACGTCCCGGCAGATGCTGGCGACGCTGATACCCGAATGGATGGCCGAAGGATTCACCTTCGCGGCGATGGACGGCCATGGCTGAGCAGGTGGGGCGGGGGGCAGGCCGATGAGCGTGGCGGGTTGGCTGGCGCTGGTGGGACTGGTGCTCGTGCTGCTGGCGGGCATGCTGGTCTGGCAGCTACTGCGTGCGCGCAACATGCAGGTCTGGATCCTGGCCTACCTGCGGCGGCGGCCTCCGACGGTGACGGGGCGGCCGGTCCACGTCATGTTCTGCTTCGTCGACCACTTCGAGCCGATGTGGCACGGCGCCGATGCGGACGTGCAGCGTGCGCGGGTCGACCGCTGGTGCAGCGAGTACCGGGCGCTGGCCGCCCGCCACCGGGACGCCGACGGCCGGCCGCCGCAGCACACCTTCTTCTACCCGGAGGAGGAGTACGTGCCCGCGCACCTGGAAAAGCTGGCGTCGCTGTGTGCCGACGGGTTCGGCGAGATCGAGGTGCACCTGCACCACGACAACGACACCGAGGCCAACTTCCGCGAATGCATCACCCGCTTCAACCAGATACTGCACGAGCGTCATGGTGCGCTGCCGCGCGATCCCGGGACGGGACAGCTGCGCTTCGGCTTCATCCACGGCAACTGGAGCCTGGACAACTCGCGCTGCGACGGGCGCTGGTGCGGCATCAACAACGAGCTGGTGCTGCTGCGCGAGCTGGGGTGCTACGCCGACTTCACCCTGCCGTCGGCGCCGAGCGAAACCCAGACGAGCACGATCAACTCGATCTACTACGCCACCGACGACCCCGGGCGCCCGAAGTCGCACGACCGTGGGACGCCGGTGAAGGTGGGTGGCCGGCCCGAGGGCGACCTGATGCTGGTGCAAGGCCCGCTCGGGCTCAACTGGCGCGAGCGGCGGGCTGGGGTCGTGCCCCGCATCGAGAATGCAGACGTGCGTGCCAGTTGCCCGCCGACGCCGGCGCGCGTCGATGCGTGGGTGCGCACCGGCATCCACGTCGAGGGTCGGCCGGACTGGGTGTTCGTGAAGGTGCACACCCACGGCACCCAGGAGCACGACATGGACACCCTGCTTGGCGCACCGGTCGACGCGATGCACGACCACCTCGAGCGCCGCTACAACGACGGCAAGGACTACGTCCTGCACTACGTCACCGCGCGCGAGCTCTACAACATCGTCAAGGCGGCCGAGGCCGGGCTCGACGGCGACCCCGGGCAGTACCGCGACCGCGGCCTGCCGCCCCCGCGGTCGTCCTGGGCCGGGGGACGGGCGCAATGAACGGGCAGGGGACCACCACGGTCAGCGTGGTGATGCCTGTGTACAACGCCGCCACCACGCTCGCCCAGGCCATGCAGTCGGTGTTGGGACAGACCCACCGAGCGGTAGAGCTGGTGGTGGTCGACGACGGTTCGCGCGACGGCTCGGCGGCGGTGATCGACGCCTTCGCGGCGGCCGACCCGCGCGTGGTGACGGTGCGGCTTGCGGGTAATTCCGGCGTCGCCGCCGCGCGCAACGCCGGCATCGATGCCGCCACGGGCGACTGCATGGCCTTCCTCGACAGCGACGACTGGTGGCACCCGCGCAAGCTGGCCGTGCAATTGGCCTGGATGCGCGCCGGCGGCATGCCGATCAGCTACACCGCTTACCAGCGTGTCGATGAAGCGGGGGCGGAACTGTCGGTGGTCCAACCGCCGGCGACGGTGAACTATCGCGACATGCTCAGCAGCAACCGCATCGGCAACCTGACCGGAATGTATGACCGCCGCGTGGGCGACGGCCGGTTCCAGCGGGTGGGACACGAGGATTACGCGTTCTGGCTGGCGATGGTCCGGCGGGCCGGCGTGGCGGGCTGCGCACCGGATCCGGAGCCGCTGGCGTACTACCGCGTCAGGCGCGGCTCGCTGTCGGCCGACAAGCTGCGCGCCGCGCGCTGGCAATGGCACATCTACCGCGAAGTGGAATCACTCGGCTGGGCGGATGCGTGCCGCTGCTTCGTCCACTACGGCGTTAACGCGCTGGCCAAGCGCTGCTGACGGGTCAGTCCTCGCTCAACGCGACCACGTAACCGGTGTCGCTGCCGCTGACGTCCAGGCGCCAGCCACGGCGGAACTCCTGTGCGTCGACGCTGCTCCAGTCGTGCACCGCGAGCGTGGCGTTGGCCGGTTCCAGCACGCGCACGCGGAGGTTGCCGGCGACGGCCTGGTTGCCCTCGATGCGCGGCCGCTCGGGAACGTTGAGCTGGAACACCGCGCGCGTGCCCGGGTCCAGGTCGAAGCGGTCGCGCACCGTGAGGGTACGGTCGGCGAAGTCGAACCGGCGCTGCCAGCCACGCAGGGCGGGGTTGCCGGCATAGGCGGCAGTCAGGTCGGCGCTGGCCGAGAACGACCCATCCGGCCCCGGGGTCACCTCCAGGGTCGAACGGGTGGGCGTGCACTGGTGCACCACCACGTCCCCCGCCGGCGCATTGCACTGGCGCGCACTCGCATCGGCGCGCTCGAACCGCACCACGTTGTGGACCGTGGTGCCCTGCTGGATGCCGCTGTGGCTCCAGATGTTCTCGGTCACCGCCAGCCAGTCACCCGCGAACAGGGTGAACCCGCCCTGGTCCTGGTGGGCGTGGCTCTCCTCGTAGGGGCCGGCGACGATCGCCACCCACATGGCATCCTTTTCCCAGCCGGTGCGTGCGAACAGGTGCCCCGTCCCCTTGGCATGGTGGAGCAGCGACGCGGGTGGCTCGCCTTTCCCGCCGGCGGGCAGCAGGCCGTGTCGAAGGTTGAACCCCGACGACATCTCGGGCACCGAGATGTTCCCGAGCCACCAGGCGGCGGCGCTGCGGGCCTGCGGGTCGTCGGTCAGGGCACGGGCTTCCAGCACGACGCGCCGGTGGTAGTCGAACAGTTCGGGCACCGAGTTACGTGATTGGTCGCCGATCGGTGCAAAGTGGTCGCGGGTCGGCACCGTCGCGTGGATCCAGTAGTCGATGCTGTCGCGCGCATGGCTGCTGGCGCCGGCGAGGTCCTGACCGGTGGCATCCCGCCACAGCCGGTACCAGGGGAACAACCGCATGTGCGCGGCACCGTATCCGGTGCCCTCGCGGCTGCCGCCGCCATCGAGCTGGGCGAAGTATTGCTGCAGCGGCGGCACGCGGTCCTCGCGCAGCTCCTTCATCCAGTCGGCGTTGCCGCTGGCGAGCGCCCAGTACAGCGTCGCCTCCAGGAAGCTGTAGTAGTAGTTGTTGCCCGGGTTGTCGGTGGCCCAGCCGGTCCACGGCTGCGGCCGCATGCCCCAGTGCGCGCGCATGTGGTGCCACACGTTCCACACCGCCTGCTCGGCGTACGCCGACCAGCGCTGACGCTGCGCGGCCGTCACCATCGTGTTGCAGGTGTCGAGGGTGAGTGCGAGGTCGGAGATCATCGGGCCGACCTGCAGGTAGGAGTCGCCGGCGACTTCCGGGCGGTCGCCGCGCGCGATCGCGGCCTCGGCGTCGGCGACCTGCTTCTCCACCATCGATACCGCCAGCTCGCAGTAGCGGTCCTTGCCCGACAGCCGGTGCATCAGGGCGGCGTCGGCCGCGGCGAACGCGTAGCCGGGATTGCCGCGCACCGCGCTGTCGACGAATGCGGTGAAGCGGCGGTACTCGCCGGAGTTTCGATCGACGTAGTCAAGGTCGAGCGGAATGCCGCTGGCCATCGTGCCGGCTGCCGCGGGCGCCGGGGCCGGTACTGCATCGGGCGCCGGAGCGGCATCGGACGGGGCGGGCACGGCTTCGGCCTTGGGGACGGAGACGGGCGTCCCGGTTTCCGGGAAGCCACAGGCCGCGGCCAGCGAGACCAGGTACAGCACCGCGGCGGTGCGGCCGCGCCAGGCCAGCGCGCTGCGGCGAGGGGCGTGGCCCGGTCGGTGGCTTGCTCGATGGGACGCCATGGCAGTGCTCCTCAGCGGCGGTAGGTGATGCTCAGGTAGACCAGGCCCTGTTCCGCGTCGTCGCCCGGCACGTTGCTGAGCCGCTCGTGGCGCGCCCATTCGATGCGCCCGCTCAGGTGGCGGGACCAGTCGTGCTGGAGGTGGACGCCATAACGGCGGGTCTCGTGCTCCACCGTCAATTGCAGGTAATCGATCCGGTCGACGCTGGCGAACGCGCCGATGGTGGTACGCGGGCGCAATTGCCAGCCGATGGCGGCGGCGACGCCGTGGCCCTCCTGGTCGAACTCGTCGGCATCGACGTAGTCGAGCCGGTCCACGTAGGGCTCCACGCTGAAGCCCAGCCGCGTGCCGGTGAATGTGTAGCCCAGGGCGATGCGCCGCTCGCGGTACGGCGAAGCGTTGACCACCGCATCGCCGACCAGCAGCGGTCCCGGCGTGGTGGTCGCGTCCTCGCCGATGGCGACCAGCGCTTCGGTCGCGGCATCCGAGAACTGCTGCGACGCCGACAGCGACAGGCGATGCCGCTCACCCGGGGTCCAGTCCGCATTGGCCCGCAGCAGCGGCTCCGAGCGACTACCGGGGCCGTCACGGTAGGACAGCCGCGAATAGCCGCCATCGAACCCGAGCTCGAAGTTCGCCAGCGTCCGTGCATAGCGCGCGAACAGGTCGTAGCGCGTGTAGTCGCGCGCAATGACGTCGTCGTCGAAGTCCACCCGCTGGCCCTGCACGTTCAGTGAGAGCTGGCTGGTCGGCCCCAGTTCCTTGATGGTACGCACGGCCATGCCCAGCCGCTGCGAGTTGAACTCGTCGGTGATCTCGGCGTCGCTGTCGGTGTAGCGCAGTTCCGCACGCCCGCGCAGGCTCGAGCCAAGGTCGAAATGCAGGTTGGGCCCGAGCGACAGCACGTTGACCTGCTGGCGGTTGCCCGGTGCATTGACCGCCAGGGTGTCGACGGGCTGCACCGAGAGGTTGTCCTCGACGGTGAAGCTCAGCCGTTCGGGCAGCGCGAACCAGTTCAGGCGGCCCTGCGCGGTGCCGTCGAGGGTGTCGTCGTAGGCGTCGCCGAGGTAGTCGCGGTATTCCGCCCGTCCAGCCAGGCTGGCCTGGATGACCGCGGTGTCGTGGGTCAGGGCGAAATCCAGCCCGGCCCGGAGGATGTCCTCCTCGACCGGGTCGACCGGGGTCATCGCGACGTTGTCGTTGCGCTCCACGCCCAGGTCGGCCGAGTAATCCAGCCGGAGGGCCGCGGCCGTCCCCGGCAGCGTCGCCAGCGCGGCCGCGAGTGCGTGAACCGTGCCAAGCCTGTAACGGTTGCGTGCGCCGGATCGGCTCATGGGCTGTTGTTGAGCACAACGCCGGCAAGCTTTTCCGACGGGAAGCTCGCCATGGCCTTCTCGACCGCGGCGGTGCTCACCCGGCCGTACCCGGCGACCAGCACCACGAAGTCGGCCAGCTCGGACAGGATCCGGGCATCGGGCGAGCCCTGCACGGGCGGGCCGTCGAGGATCACGTAGCGGTCGTTGTACAGGCCGCGCAGGGAATCGGTCATCGCGCGCATCCGGAAGGAACTGAAGGCCTCGCCGGTGATCTCGCGGACGCGTCCGCCCGGGATCAGTCCCAGGCGCGGCACGCCGGTGGGGTAGACCACGTCGCCGACATCGAGCGACGGGTCGTCCAGGTAATCCATCAACCCGCCGCCGGTGGCCTCGACCTCGAGGGCGGTGTGTTGGGAAGGGTGCCGCGCGTTGCAGTCGATCAGCAGCGCCTTCTTGGATTCATCGAAGGCGAACGCGGCCGCGAGGTTGCGCGCCACGAAACTGCCGCCACAACCGGGGGCGACGGAGGCCACCAGCGTGACGAAACTGCGCTCGCCGCCCAGTTCCACCAGCCGCGTACGCAGTTCGCGGAAGGCGTCGGCTTGCACGCGCACCCAATCGTGCCGGTGGATGAGGCGGCGTTCTTCCAGCTTGCGCACCGGAAGCGGCTCCGGCTCGGCGTAGCGGCTGATCGCGTGGCCAGCCGGTACCGTGCCGAGCACGCCGGCCGAATCGGCGGTTACCGGCGCCAGGGGCGCGCGCTGTCGGGTCTGCTTGTTCATGGTTTTTGCTGTCATGCGTAGAGCTGCTTGTAGCCGTAGACCAGGCCATAGGCGACCACGACCGTCGCCACGATGGCGAAGCTCAGCGCCACGCGCGCCACGTCCTGGCGGCGCTCGGCGGGCGTGTGGTAGGTCGGGATAACCGCCAGCAGCGGCGCACCGATCCGGCGCGACAGGTGCGATGCCGAGCGGATGCGCGGGTCGAAGCGTGCGCGCAGGAACACCACGCCCAGCGGCAGCAGGATCGCCAGCATCAGGCCGCCGATCGCGAAGTGCATGAAGCGCAGGCCCGTGGGGCGCAGCGGCATGGTGGCCGGGTCCTGCACCCGCAGCGTGAGGCCACGTTCTTCCTGGTCGAGCTGCATCGACACGCGTGCGTTCTCGCGCCGGCGCAACAAGTCCTGGTAGAGGTCGCGGTTGACCTCGTAGTCGCGCGTCAGCTCGGCCAGTGCGCCCTCGGCGTTGACGATGCTGCGGCGGCGGCCCAGCTCCTCGCCGAGCATCGACTGCGAAACCCCCAGCCGGGCGTTGGTGGCGGCCATTTCACGCAGGGCCTCGTCGCGCTGCTGGCGCAGCTGCTGGTAGTGCGGGTTGAGCTGTGCGCTCTCGAATGGCGTGCCGCCCTGGGCTGCGGTGTCTGGGCGCGCGGCATCTTCCTGCATGGCGCGCTTGATGTCGGCGATCTGGTGCCGCAGGCGGACCACGTCCGGGTACTGCTCCGTGTAGTTGAGCAGCAGCAGGTCGACCTGGCTCTGCAGCTCCACCAACTGCGCGCCGTACAGGTTGGCACGCGTCTGCACCGCGGTGACGGCCGACTCGCGCGAGAGCTGCGAGGCCAGCGCGGCGGCGCGCGACCGGTGCTCCTGCAGCTCCATGCGGTTCTGGCTGACCTGGGTGCGCAGGGCCGAAACCCGGTTGTTGACCTCGGCGGTGCTGTCGGGCTGGGCGTCGGCATTACGCGACCGGTACGCCTGCAGGTTCTCCTCGGCTTCGATCAGCTTGCGGTGGTAGGCCTGCACCTGGCTGTCGATGAACTCGTAGGCCTCGCGGCTCTCGCGCTCCTTCGTCTCCAGGCTCTCGGCGATGAACAGCTCGGCCAGCCGCTCGGTTACCCGGAAGGTGCGCTCGGCGTCGGAGTCGCTGTAGACGATATGCACCAGGTCCTCGCGCGGGCTGGTGACCCGGGTGTTCTCCTGGATGCGCTCCATCCTCCGGTCGCGTTCGATCGGGGAGGGGTTGTCGGCCAGCCAGCCACCGGTGGCGAGGATGTCCTCCAGCACCTTGCGGCTGAAGATCACCTGGCGCGCCATGCCGGCGCGGTCGGTCACGCCGGTGGCGACCGCGCGTCCTTCCAGCAGCGGCTGGATGATGTCGCTCTCGCGCGCGAGGATCGTGGTCGAGGCGACGTAGTTGCGCGGCAACAGGAACAACCCGACGAGCAACGCCAGCAGGGCGACCGCTCCGAAGGTGGCCGCGATCGGCAGGGCGTGGCGCCGGCATTCGGCAAGCAGCACCGGCACCAGCTCGTCCGGCGGCAGGGCGTCCGATACCGCGACGGCCGTGCGTCGCGCCGGAAGGGCGATGGCGTTCATCAGAAGGTGCGCTCCGGAACCGTGATCACGTCACCCGGAGCGACCGGATAGTTTGTGGCGAGGTCGCCCCGTTCCAGGATCAGGTCGAGCCGCACGCCATGGGCTTGCGCGCCGTTGCTGGTCTTGCGGTGCAGGTTGGACCGCCCGGGCGCGGCGAACTCGGTGATGCCGCCGGCCTCCAGTACTGCGTCGAGCACGGTCATGCCCTGGCGGTACGGGATCGACACCGGTTGCTGGACGGCGCCGGTGACCCGCACCCGCGACAGGTACTCATGGCTGCGCAGGTCGGTCAGGATCACCGCCACCTGCGGGTCGCGCACATAGGCCGCCAGCTTGTCTTGGAGGTCGGCGGCCACGTCCTGCGGGGTCAGCCCAGCGGCGGCGACGTCGCCGACCAGCGGTACCGAGATCATGCCGTCGGGACGCACTGGCACGGTGATGCCCAACTCCGGGTTGCGCCACACCGACACCTGGACGATGTCGTCGACGCCGATGAGATAGGCGTCCACTGCGTTGGCGGATTGGGCCGGCGGCGCATCGGCAAGCGAGCCGCCGCCGCTCGCGCACGCGGCAAGCAGGGAGCACAACAGGAGGGACAGGAAGGAGGCGGCAGCTCGCAGGTTCATCGTGGCGTTTCCCCGGATTCGCAGACTTCAACGACTGATCCGAGCCAACCCGGCCACGAGTCCGGATGCGGACGGGTTGCGACCTGCTTGGTCCTGCGATGGTCGGGTTTGGCGTTGTACCGGTCATCGGGCGGGCCTGGAGGCAGCATGCATATCCTGGTGACGGGTGGAGCCGGCTACATCGGGGGGCACACCTGCGTGCAGCTGGTCGAGCGCGGCCACAAGGTCGTCGTCGCCGACAGCTTCGTCAACAGTTCGCCGGCCGTGCTGCCGCGGTTGCGCCGGCTTACCGGCGCGCCACTGGTGGCGCACCGGGTGGACCTGCGCGATGCCGATGCACTGTCGGCGCTGTTCGCAAAGCACCGGTTCGACGCGGTCATCCACTTCGCAGCGCTGAAGGCGGTCGGCGAGTCGTGCAGCCGTCCGCTGGAGTACTTCGACAACAACATCTGCGGCACGATCACCCTGCTGCGGGCGATGCAGGACGCCGGCGTGCAGCGGCTGGTGTTCAGCTCGTCCGCCACCGTGTACGGCAACCCGCGGCACGTGCCCGTGCGGGAGGATGCGGACCTGCAGGTCACCAATCCGTATGGCCGTACCAAGCTGGTGGTGGAGCAGTTGCTGGCCGATGTCTGCCAGTCCGGCAGCGGCCTGCAGGTGTGCAACCTGCGCTACTTCAACCCGGTCGGCGCGCACGCGTCGGGGCTCATCGGCGAGGACCCGGGTGGCATGCCCAACAACCTGATGCCCTTCGTTTGCCAGGTGGCGGTCGGTCGGCGCAAGCGCCTGCAGGTGTTCGGTGGTGACTACCCGACCGTGGATGGCACCGGCGTACGCGACTACATCCATGTCGTCGACCTGGCGCGGGCCCACGTCGACGCGATCGAGTACCTGCAGCGCGGCGATGCTGGCGCGACGGTCAACCTCGGCACCGGCCGCGGGGTGAGCGTGCTGGAACTGGTGCGCGCGTTCGAGCGCGCGTCGGGCCGGCAGGTCCCGTACGAGATCGTCGATCGCCGGCCCGGGGATGTCGCCGAGGTCTACGCCGATCCTGGCCTGGCCCGGCGGCTGCTGGGTTGGGAAAGCCGGCTGGGCATTGACGACATGTGCCGGGATGCCTGGCGCTGGCAGTCGATGAATCCACACGGCTATGCGCCGGCGCCGCGCGCGAATCCGTCCGACTGTGCACCGGTCGGGATCCCCGCGCCGAGCGCTGCCAAGGCAGCCGGGCGCACGTCCGTGGAGGGGCCGGTCCGCGTTCCCAGCGTCACGCCCTGAATCCCGCCATCAAAAACTGGTTGATCGGCGTACCGATGTGCATTAACGTGCTAACGCGTTAATACATTGGAGCGCGGGATGAAGCGTCGTTCGGACGGGGTTGGAGAGGTGCAGGAAGACGTGCTGGACACGCTGGCGTCGGTGATCGACTGCTTGCGCGGGCCCACGGAGGTCCGCGCGTTCCTCGAGGACCTGTGCACGCCGGCCGAACTCGAGTCGATGACTGACCGGTGGCGGGTCGTGCCGCTGCTGGCGCAGGGCATCCCGTACCGCGAGATCCACGAGCGCACCCATGTCAGCGTCACCACGATCGGCCGCGTCGCGCGGACGCTTGAGCGCGGCGCCGGCGGTTACGGCCAGGCACTCAAGCGCAGCCGCACGGTCGCGGCCAAGTAACGCACCACCCCCTTTTCGAACCAGGAATACCGGGATGACCCCTGTGCCCCCCGCGCGCGATCGCCTGCGCATCGCGATCCAGAAATCCGGCCGGCTGGCCGACCCCGCCCGCGCCTTGCTCGCTTCCTGCGGGTTGAGCTGGCGTGAGAGCCGCGACCGCCTGTTCTGCTACGGCGAGACGCTGCCGGTCGACCTGTTGCTGGTGCGCGACGACGACATCCCCGGCCTGATCGCCGATGGTGTCTGCGACCTGGGCGTGGTCGGCCGCAACGTGCTGGCCGAACAGGGCGCCGACCGGGCTGCGAACGACCGCCCCGCCGCGTTCCGCGAGTGGCGGTCGCTGGGCTTTGGCAGTTGCCGGCTGGCGCTGGCGGTGCCGGAGGGATGGGCCTGGCAGGGACCGGCGCAGCTGGCCGGCATGCGGATTGCCACGAGCTATCCGGCATTGCTATCGCGCTGGCTGGCCGAGCAGGGCGTGGCCGCCGAGGTGGTGTTGCTGTCGGGCTCGGTGGAGATCGCGCCGCGGCTGGGCCAGGCCGATGCGGTCTGCGACATCGTCTCCAGTGGCGCCACCCTGGCGGCCAACCAGCTCAAGCCGGTCGCGACGATGTTCGAGAGCGAGGCGGTGCTGGCGGGGCCCGTGGCCGAGCTCGACGCGGTGCGTGGCGAGCTGGCGGCACTGCTGTTGCGCCGCCTCGACGGGGTGCTGCGCATGCGGCACAGTAAGCTGCTGCTGTTCCAGGCACCGCGCGCGGTGCTGCCGTCGCTGTTGCCGCTGCTGCCCGATGCGGAGGCGCCGACGGTGATGCAGGTCGACGGCGCGGACGAGCTCGCGCTGCAGGCGCTGTGCCACGGCGCGGTCACCTGGCAGCGGCTGGAGGAACTCAAGCGGGCGGGTGCGCGTGGGCTGATGGTGCTGCCGGTCGAAGGGATGCTGGCATGAGCCGGATCGTGGACTGGAACGCGCTCGACGCGCAGGGACGGGACGAACTCCTGCAACGCCCGGCGCAGAAGACCGGCACCGATGTCGCCACGACCGTCGCAGCGCTGCTGGACCAGATCCGCACGGACGGCGATGAAGCGCTGCGGCAGATCGGCGCACGTCTCGATGGCGTAGCGCTCGACCACTTCGAGGTGTCCGGCGCCGAGTTCGAGGCCGCGGCTGCCGCACTCACACCGGCCCTGAAGGCCGCGATCATCGAGGCCGCGACCCGGATCGAGCGCTTCCACCGCGTCGGCGCGGGCGAAACACCGGCGGTGGAGACGGCGCCGGGAGTGGTCTGCCAACGCATCAAGCGGCCGATCGCCCGGGTCGGTCTGTACGTGCCGGCCGGCTCGGCGCCCTTGCCATCCACGGCGCTCATGCTCGCCGTTCCCGCCGGGCTGGCGGGCTGCCGCGAGGTGGTGCTGTGCACGCCGCCGCGTCGGGACGGCACGGCGGACCCGGCGGTCCTGTTCGCCGCCGCGCACTGCGGCGTGCGGCGGGTATTCAAGCTGGGCGGTGCGCAGGCCATCGCCGCCATGGCGTTCGGCCGCGGCGGCATGCCCGCCTGCGACAAGCTGTTCGGCCCGGGCAATGCCTACGTGACCGAGGCCAAGCGGCAGGTCGCACTGATGACTGGCGGCGCGGCGATCGACATGCCTGCCGGTCCGTCGGAGGTGCTGGTGATTGCCGATGGCGGCGCCAACCCGGCGTTCGTCGCGGCCGACCTGCTGTCTCAGGCCGAACACGGGCCGGACTCGCAGGTGCTGCTGCTCACCGACGACGACGGCCTGCTGGCGAGCGTGGAGACAGCGATCCAGCAGCAGCTCGCCGACCTGCCGCGGGCCAACATTGCCCGGCAAGCCCTCGCGAGCTCGCGGCTGGTACGGGTAGCGTCGATCGAACAGGCATTCGAGGTCAGTAACGCCTACGCGCCCGAGCACCTGATCCTGGCCTTGCGCGAGCCGCGTGGCTGGCTGCCGCGGGTGGCCGCGGCCGGTTCGGTCTTCCTCGGCGACTGGGCGCCCGAAGCACTGGGCGACTACTGCAGCGGCACCAACCACGTGCTGCCGACCGGTGGCGCCGCGCGCTGGTGCAGCGGGCTGTCGGTTGCGAGCTTCCAGACATCGATCACCGTGCAGGAGGTGTCCCCGCAAGGGCTACGCGCGATCGGGGGCTGCGCGATCGAGCTGGCAAGCGCCGAAGGGCTGGATGCGCACCGGCTGGCGGTCGTCCGGCGGCTGGAGGCCCTGGCGTGAACCCTTCACCGACGACACTCCTACGTCCGGACCTGCGTGGCTTTGCCGGCTATCGTTCGGCGCGCAGCAGCATGGCTGGCGGCGACACGTGGCTCAACGCCAACGAATCGGCGTGGCCCAACCCGGCCGATGACGACGCGCGGGTGCGTCGCTATCCCGATCCGCAACCCTCGGCGTTGCGCGCGCTCATGGCGACCCGCTACGGCTGCCGCCCCGAGCAGGTGCTGGTCGGCCGCGGCAGCGACGAGGGCATCGACCTGCTGGTCCGCGCGTTCTGCCGGCCCGGTGGGGATGCCGTGGTGGTCACCCCGCCCACCTTCGGCATGTACGAGGTCTGCGCCCGCCTGCACGGCGCTCGGGTTGTCGCCGTGCCGCTGGTGGACGGTGAGCGTGGCTTCGCCTGCGATTTCGATGAGGTCGGCAACGCGGCACTGGCTGCAGGTGCCCGACTGGTGTTCCTGTGCTCACCCGGCAATCCGGTCGGCAGCCGTCTGTCGCTCGCCGCGATCGAGTCGCTCGCCCTGCGGCTGAGGGGCCGGGCCCTGGTCGTGGTGGACGAGGCCTACATCGAGTACTCGGAGGGCGCCTCGGCGGTGTCGCTGATCGGTCGGCAACGCAACGTCGTTGTGCTGCGGACGCTCTCGAAGGCACATGCCCTGGCCGGTGCCCGGATCGGCTGCGTGGTCGCCGATGCGGAGCTGGTGGAGGTGCTGCAGCGCTGCCAGTCGCCGTATCCGGTGCCGGCACCCTGCGCGGAACTCGCCTGCCGGGCGCTCGATGACGCGGCCTGGTCGGACACGCTCGGCCACATAGCAATGACGGTCGCCGAGCGGACCCGGATGGGGCGCGCGATCTCGACCCTGCCACAGGTCCGGCGCGTCTATCCGTCATCGGCGAACTTCCTGCTGGTGCGCTTCGCCGATGCCGCCGCCGTGCTGGAGCGACTACTGGGCGCCGGGATCGTCGTGCGTGACATGCGCGGCTACCCGGGCCTCGGTGACGCCCTGCGGATCACGATCGGCACCCCGGACCAGAACGATCGCGTGATCGCCCAGCTTGCCGCGCTGGAGGCCGTCGCATGACCACCGCAGGCCCGATTCTCTTCATTGATCGCGACGGCACACTGATCGAGGAGCCGGAGGACTTCCAGATCGACCGCTACGAGAAGCTGCGCTTCGTCGCCGGCGTGATCCCGGCGCTCCTGCGCCTGCGGGACGCGGGGTACGCATTCGTCATGGTCACCAACCAGGATGGCCTCGGCACCGAGGCGTTCCCGCAGGCCGACTTCGATGGCCCGCATGCGCTGATGATGCAGGTGCTGGAAAGCCAGGGCATCGTCTTTCGCGACGTGCTGATCGATCGCAGCCTGCCGGCCGACAACGCGCCCACCCGCAAGCCGGGCATCGGCCTTGCGATGCCCTACCTGCGCGACCGTGGCATCGACTGGGCGCGCTCGGCGATGGTCGGCGACCGCGAAAGCGACAACGCGTTCGCGCGCAATATGGGTGTGCGTCCGTTCCAGTTGCGCACCGGACAGTTTGGCGGCGAGTGGGACTGGGCCGGTATCGCCCACGAGCTGGTCGATGCGCCGCGTCGCGCACGGGTCGAGCGCAGCACGCGCGAGACCACCATCCAGGTCACGGTCGACCTCGACCGGGCGGCGGACCCCGAGGTCTCGACGGGACTGGGGTTCTTCGACCACATGGTCGAGCAGCTCGGCAAGCACGGCGGTTTCGCGCTGGCGCTGCGCTGCACCGGCGACCTGCACGTGGACGAGCACCACACCGTCGAGGACAGCGCACTTGCGCTGGGCCAGGCCCTGCGCGAGGCGCTGGGGGACAAACGCGGGATCGGACGCTACGGCTTCACGCTGCCGATGGACGAGTCGCTGGCGACGGCGGCGCTGGACTTCTCCGGGCGTCCGTACTTCGTGTTCGAAGGCGAGTTCCGGCGCGAGCGGGTGGGCGACCTGCCGGTGGAACTGGTCCCGCACTTCTTCCGGTCACTGTGCGAGGGCGCCGGGATCAACCTGCACCTGCAGGTGCGTGGCGACAACGATCACCACCAGGTCGAGGCCTGCTTCAAGGCCGTCGCTCGCACGTTGCGCCAGGCCATCCGCCGCGAGGGCCACGAGCTGCCCAGCACGAAGGGGTTGCTGTGAACGACGTCGTCCTGATCGATGCCGGCGGCGCCAACCTGGGCTCGGTGCGCTACGCGTTCGAGCGCCTGGGTGCTCGCGTCTCCACCAGTGCCGACCCGGCGGTGATACGCGCCGCGTCGCGCGTCGTGCTGCCCGGTGTCGGTGCCGCGGCGGGGGGCATGGCACGCCTGCGCGAGCTGGGTCTCGTCGAAGTAGTCCGAGGACTCAGCCAGCCGTTGCTGGGCATCTGCCTCGGGATGCAACTGCTGTACGGCTCCTCCGAAGAAGGCGATGTCGAATGCCTCGGGTTGCTCCCGGGACGCGTGTCACGGCTCGTGCCGGTCGATGGCACGGACGGACGGCCGGCGGTGAGGGTGCCGCACATGGGCTGGAACAGCCTGCGACCTATCGGCCACAGCGCATTGCTGGACGGTATCGACGACGGCGCACAGGCGTACTTCGTGCACAGCTACGCCGCACCGATGGGGCCGGCGACACTGGCCACGGCCACCCACGGCGCGGATTTTCCCGCGGTGGTCGGCGACGGGCGGCGGTTCGGTGCGCAGTTCCATCCCGAGCGTTCGGCCACGGTGGGCGAGCGGCTGTTGCGAAACTTCCTTTCGGAGGCCATCGCATGAGTGCCGATGGCCGCGCACCGGGCGACGGTGCATTCGACCTGCTGCCCGCCATCGACGTGCGCGACGGCCGGACGGTACGGCTGCGCCAGGGCGACTACGCCCGCGAAACGCGTTACGACGATGCGCCGCTGGCGCTGGCCGCACGCTATGCGGATGCGGGCGCACGCTGGCTGCACCTGGTCGACCTGGACGCCGCGCGTGCCGGCGGATACACGCTTGCCACGCTGTTGGCGCGGATCGTTGGCGACACCCGGTTGCAGGTGCAGACGGGCGGGGGCGTGCGTTGCGAGGGAGATGTCGCCGCGCTGCTCGACGCCGGTGCGTCGCGCGTGGTCGTCGGCTCGCTTGCGGTGCGCGAGCCCGAACGCGTCGCCGGCTGGTTGCACCGGTTCGGGCCGGAGCGGATCACGATCGCCCTCGACGTACGGCAGGACCGGGCAGGGCGCTGGCAACTGCCGACCGCCGGCTGGACCGAGACCAGCGACTCGGCGCTTGCGCCGCTGCTGCGGCGTTACGCCGATGCCGGCCTGCGCCACCTGCTGTGCACCGACATTGCACGTGACGGGATGCTGGCGGGCCCCAACCTGGAGCTGTACGCCCAGCTACGGCAGGTCGCGCCGCAGGTCCGGCTGCAGGCATCCGGCGGCATCCGCGACGTCGCCGATATCGCCGCAGCGCGGGCGGCCGGTTGCGCCGCGGCGGTGCTGGGACGGGCACTGCTTGAAGGGTGGTTCACGCTGGACGAGGCGCTGGACGAGGCGCGGGCTGGCCTCGCGGCCGAGGCATCCACGGCGCAGGTGCCATGCTGAGCCGCCGCATCATTCCCTGCCTGGACGTGCGCGATGGCCGGGTCGTCAAGGGCGTTCGCTTCCGCGACCACGTCGATATGGGCGACATCATCGACCTGGCCTTGCGCTACCGCGACCAGGGCGCGGACGAGCTGGTGTTCTACGACATCACGGCCAGTCCGCAGGACCGCTGCGTGGACCGCGACTGGGTGGAGCGGGTGGCGCGGGTGCTGGACATCCCGTTCTGCGTGGCCGGAGGCATCCGCAGCGTCGCCGATGCCCGCACGGTGCTCCACGCCGGCGCCGACAAGGTGTCCATCAACACGCCCGCTTTGCAGCGGCCCGCGCTCGTGAGCGAACTGGCGGATGCGTTTGGCGTCCAGTGCGTGGTGGTTGGCATCGACAGCCTGCGCGACGCCGACGGGCAATGGCGGGTGCGCCGATTCACCGGCGACCCTGCGCGCACCGAGGCTCTGTCGCGCCGCACGCTCGACTGGATCATCGAAGTCCAGCAGCTGGGCGCGGGTGAAGTGGTGCTCAACTGCATGGGCCACGACGGGGTACGCGCCGGTTTCGATATCGAGCAGCTACAGGCGGCCAGGCGGGTATGCGGCGTGCCGCTGATCGCCTCGGGTGGCGCCGGGGAGGCAGCGCACTTCGAAGCGGTGTTCACCCGCGCCGACGTCGACGGCGCGCTGGCCGCCAGTGTTTTCCACTCTGGGGCGGTGCCGATCCCCCAGCTCAAGCAGACCCTGCGCGCGCGGGGCGTGGAGGTGCGCGATGCCTGACATCCCCTTCGATCGGGCCGGCTTGGCCTGGGACAAGCAGGGCGGCCTGCTGCCGGCCATCGTCCAGCACGCCGATACCCTGCAGGTGCTGATGCTGGGTTACATGGACAGGGCCGCACTCGCGGCAACGCTGGACACGGGTCGCGTCACGTTCTTCAGCCGCAGCCGCGGCCGCCTCTGGGTGAAGGGCGAGCGCTCCGGCCATCACCTGTTGCTTGAAGGGGTCGAGGCCGACTGCGATGCCGACACGCTGCTGGTGCAGGCCCGCCCGATGGGCCCGACCTGCCACCTGGACCGCCGCAGTTGCTTCCCGGCGGCGCCTTCGGATTTCCTCGCCGAACTGGACGCCGTGATCGACGACCGACACCGCACGCGGCCGGCCGACAGCTACACCACCCGGCTGTTCGGCGATGGTGTGCGGCGCATCGCGCAGAAGGTGGGCGAGGAGGGCGTCGAGACCGCCCTCGCGGCTGTCGCCCAGGACGACAGCGCGCTGCTGGGGGAGGCGGCCGACCTGCTGTTCCACCTGCAGGTCCTGCTGCGAGCACGCGAGTTGTCGCTGGCGGGCGCGGTCGGCGTGCTGCGGGACCGGCACGGGGACGCGCCGCCCCGTTGACCGGGGGGACGTACACGTTGCCTCCACCATCGTCGGATGAAGGTTTGGCCTCCCCCCCACGTTCGAGAGGTTGAGGCCATGGCCCGCGACATCCTGGCAACGCTGAAAAACGAGCACGACGCCCTCCGCGGGCTGTTCGCCGACCTGAAGGCCACCACCGACCGCGGGGTCAAGACCCGCACCGACCTGCTCGAGCGGATCGAGGCCGCATTGATCCCGCACGCCAAGTGGGAGGAGCAGGTGTTCTACCCGGCATTCAAGGAGCGCGCCGACCGTGATGGCCTGCAGACCCATGCCGAGGCATTGGCCGAGCACCACGCCGTCGAGCAGACCATCATCCCCGAGGTCCACGCGGCAGATCCGGGTACGCCCGAGTTCGCCGGTCGCACCAAGGTCTTTGGCGAACTGATCGACCACCACGCCAAGGAAGAGGAAAAGACCATGTTCAAGATGGCGCGCCAGCTCTTCACGGCTGAAGAGCGCGCCCAGCTCGATGAGGAATACGAGGCATGGAAGCAGTCCGATACGGCTGCGACCCTGGTGGCTGCCGAGAAGGCCAAGGCCGGCATCAAGGGCGTGGTGAAGGCCGTGAGGCACTGAACCATTTGCGCGATGGCGCTGGCGGGCGCCGGGTGGGTCAGTCCGCGAGCGCCACCGCCACCGCGGCGGGACGGTTCATCCACGCGAAGTGATCCGCGCGCGTGCCCAGTGCCTGGGCGTCGAGCTCAAGAGGGCTGACCGACGTACCGGGCATTTTCGTCAGCAGGAACCGAAGCGAAGACGCCGGTGCCAGCCAATCGTCGTCCATCACGAGCGCGCGCACCTCGTGTGTCATGGCGGCAAGCCCGGCTTCGAGATCCACGTCCAGCCCGGCAGCTGCATAGCGTCCCCCCAGCGCTGTGCGCGCCCAGTCGGCAATGACGCCCCGGGCCTCGTTGCCGCCAAAACCGATCCGCCGGCCGGGCAGGGCGCCGTAGCGTCGGGCAAGCCACGGCAGCAAGCGGTACGCGAGAGGCAGGCCGTAGCGCAGCGGCCGTGGAAACGCGCGCCACCACGGGGCGCCGCTGGCAACCAGCCACAGCGCCTGGGCCGATCCAGGCGACATTGCCAGCCGGCAGGCGGCCAGCTGGCCGCCGAGGCTGTGGCCGCCAATCGCGCGGCGGATACCGGGGTCCGGGAGCGCCTCCGCCATCGCGGCTTCGCTGGCAGCCAGGTCGAGTGCGAGCAGTTCGCGGTAGCCCCAGTCGGTGCCCCGGCCGGCACGCAGGCTGCTGCTGCCGTGGCCGCGCCACTCGTGGAGGAAGGTGGCCACGCCCCGGTGGGCCAGCGCCTCGGCCAACGGCAGGTAATGCCTTGCCGCGACCCCAAGCGCGGGGAGCCACAGCGCGGCGGCGCGTGGTCGCTGCGGGATCCTGGCGACCAGAACCGCGTCGTGGCCGTCGGCGCTGGAGAGGGGGAGTTCCAGTGCCTGCATCACGCCACCGGGGTACGGTCGGCGGCACCGAAGTGGTCGAGCACCACGACATGCCCCAACCCGGGCCGGTATCCGGAAAGCAGGGCACGGTGCACGTAGTCGGACGCCTTGTCGCAGGCGGCGCGCAGGTCGTCGCCCAGCGCCAGCCGCGCCGCCACCGCGGACGCGAGGGTGCAGCCGGTTCCATGCGCTTCGCCCGGCAGGCGGCGGTGGCGGATTTCGTGGATGGCGCCGCCCCCGGCCAGCAGGTCGACGATATCGCCGTTGCCCGGCAAGTGACCGCCCTTCAGCAGGACCGCCCGTGCGCCAAGGGCCAGCAGTGCGTGGCAGGCTTCGCGCATGGCGTCGAGGTCGGCGATCGGCCGCTCCAGCAGCAACTCGGCCTCGGGCAGGTTGGGGGTGATCAGCGTGGCCATCGGGAGCAGCCGCTCGCGCAGGGCGGACAGCGCGTCGGGTTCCAGCAGGCGCGCTCCGGACGTCGCGACCATCACCGGGTCGAGTACGACCGCGGCCGGTGCATGGGCTTCAAGCGCATCGGCGACGGCGTGGCTGACCTCGGCGCTGGCCAGCATGCCCAGCTTGACCGCCGTGATGCGGAAGTCGGCGAAGCAGGTGTCGATCTGGGCGCGGAGGAAGCCCGCGTCGGGCACGTGGACCGCGGTCACGCCGCGCGTGTGCTGGGCGGTCAGCGCGGCGATCGCACTGAGCCCGTGCACGCCGTGCGCGGCGAAGGTCTTGAGGTCGGCCTGGATGCCGGCACCGCCGCCGGAGTCGGAACCGGCAATGGTGAGGGCGGAAGGCGGGCGGGGATCGGAACTGTGCATCCGCGCATTGTCGCCGAACGTATCGGCCGCGTGCCGCTCCTACAAAGGTTCCGTGTCGCGAAGCATGGTGAACTGGCGGTAGAGGAAGTACCCCAGCCCAGTGCCGCCGGTAAGCGCCGCGGGCACGTAGAGCGCGGCGTAGCCGATGCCGCCATACAGCACGGCTCCCACGACGCCGCCCAGGAAGAAGAAACTGATCACCAGAGAGCACAGCGCGAGCCGCCGCCGCGCCAGTGGCAGCCCGCGCAGCGAGTGGCCGAGCATGATGCCCAGGTCGGTGAACATCCCACTGACATGCGAGGTGCGCACCAGCGCGCCGCTGTACGTGGTGGCCATCGCGTTCTGCAGGCCGCAGGCGGTGGCCGCGAGGATCGGCCCGGCCAGGTGTTGCTGGCGGAACAGCGGCACGGCCGCCAGCAGCATCAGCGACTCGATCGTCAGCACCACACCGTAGCGGCGCCCGAGCCGCAGCGTGCTGTCCTGCACGATCAGCCCGCTGAGCATCGAGCCGGCCACGAACGCGAGCAGCATCGCCCCCAGCCCCAACGCCATGCCGGCATCGCCGCCGACCAGCGCGGCCGCCAGCAGCGAGGTATTGCCGGTCAGGTGGGTGACCGCCTGCTGCTGGAAGCCGAGGAAGCCGACCACGTTGACGATGCCGGCCACGCTGGCAAGCGCGGCGGCACCGACCCAGACCCACGTGGCCAGCCGCTCGGCCATCGCCTACAGCACTTCCGAGGCGTAGTCGGCCAGGCGCGAGCGCTCGCCGCGGCGCAGGGTCACGTGGGCGCTGTGCGGCCAATCTTTGAAGCGGTCGACCGCGTAGGTCAGGCCGGAAGTCGTCTCGGTCAGGTACGGCGTGTCGATCTGCTCGACGTTGCCCAGGCAGATGATCTTCGTGCCCGGACCGGCACGCGTGATCAGCGTCTTCATCTGTTTCGGGGTGAGGTTCTGCGCCTCGTCGAGGATCAGCCAGCGGCTCAGGAACGTGCGCCCGCGCATGAAGTTGAGCGAGCGGATCTTGATGCGCGACGCCAGCAGGTCGTTGGTCGCCGCGCGGCCCCAGCTGCCGCCGTCCTGGTTGTGCGTCAGGACCTCGAGGTTGTCGGTCAGCGCGCCCATCCACGGCGTCATCTTCTCTTCCTCGGTGCCGGGCAGGAAGCCGATGTCCTCGCCGACGCTGACCGTGGCGCGGGTCATGATGATCTCGCGGTAGCGCTGCTGGTCCATCGTCTGCGCCAGGCCGGCGGCCAGCGCCAGCAGGGTCTTGCCGGTGCCGGCAGTGCCGAGGAGGGTGACGAAGTCGATCTCGGGGTCCATCAGTGCATTGAGCGCGAAGTTCTGCTCGCGGTTTCGCGCGGTGATGCCCCACACCGAGTGCTGGTTGTGGCGGTAGTCATCGACGATCTGCAGCGTCACCTTGTCCTCGGTGACGCGCGTCACCTTGAGCTCGGCCTCCTCCTCACCGGGCAGGTAGAGGAACTGGTTGGGGTACCAGCTTCCGTCGGTCGTTTCATCGCCGTCGACCCGCGAGATCTCGTAGTAGGTGCGGCCCCGGTCGGTCCAGGACTTCAGATCCTTGCCGTGGCGCTTCCAGAAGTCCTCCGGCAGCGCGGTGGCGCCGGTGTAGAGCAGGCTGAAGTCGTCGAGCGCGCGGTCGTTCTCGTAATCCTCCGACACGATGCCGGCGATCGCGGCCTTGATGCGCAGGTTGATGTCCTTGGAGACGAACACCACCGGCAGGTCCGGCTCGGCCTCCTTCAGCGCCAGGATCGCGCCGAGGATCGCGTTGTCGGGAACCACCGCGCCGAAACGCCGGCCGGCGTCGAAGTTGTCGGTCTGGAAGCGCAGGCAGCCGGCGCTCTGCGCGCCACGCAACTGCAGGCCCTGCGGACGGAGCAGCGGAATGCCCTCGATCACCCGGGCAGTGCCGGCCGCCTCCACCAGTTCGTTGAGGAACCGGCTGACCTGGCGCGCGTTGCGACTGGCCTCGGAAGTGCCCTTCTTGCCGTTGTCGAGTTCTTCGATGACCTGCATCGGCAGGTAGACATCGTGTTCCTCGAACTTGAACAACGCGGTCGGGTCGTGCATCAGCACGTTGGTGTCGAGCACGTAGATCCGCTTGCCTCTGGTCATCGCGAGCTCCGGTCGGGAAGGGGACAGCTGGGTAACGCTGGGGCACGGCAAAGCACCGCCACGGACCCGCAGGGCGGGGTGGCGGAGCGGCATGGAACGGGCGGGGTCACTGCGTGGCGACAGCCTTGAGTTCGTCGAGCACGGCCTGCGCGTGGCCGGGCACCTTGACCGGCTGCCAGACGCGGGCGATGCGCCCGGCGGGGTCGACCAGGTACGTGCTGCGCACGATGCCCATCACCTTGCGGCCGTACATGTTCTTTTCGCGGATCACGCCGAAGGCGTTGCACAGCGCCTCGTCGGCATCGCTGACGAGCTCGAAGGCGAAACCCTGCTTGTCGCGGAAGTTGCGGTGCGATTTCACCGAGTCCCGCGAGACGCCCAGCACGCTGGCGCCGACGGCCTCGAACTCGGGAAGGAGTGCGTTGAAATCCTGGCCCTCGGTGGTGCAGCCGGGCGTACTGTCCTTCGGGTAGAAGTACAACACCAGCCACCGGCCGGCGTAGTCGGCGAGGGTGACGCTGCGCTCGTCGGAGAGCGTCAGGGGAAGCTTGCCTGGGACCTTGTCGCCGGTTTCAAGCATTGCAGACTCCTCAGAACTTCATCGGATCCATGATGGCGTCGAGGTTGAGGTGATCGCAGAACTCGAGGAAATCGTCGCGCAGCGCGGCGATGTGCATGCTCGCCGGTACGCCGATGGTGACCTGGGCGGAGAACATGTCCGCGCCGGTCTGCATGGCGCGGTAGCGTGAGCAGTGCAGGCTCTCGATCGTGATCCCCTCGCGGTCGAAGAAGTCGGCCAGCTGGAACAGGATGCCGGGCTTGTCGGCCGCCACCACCTCGACGATGTAGGGCAGCAGGTTGGACTGCACCTGCTTGGCGCCGGTGCGGTACCAGATCAGCTTCAGGCCTTCCTCGCGCTCCAGCCGCGTCAGCATCGCCTCGAGCTTGGCGATCGCGTCCCACGAACCCACCGCCAGCGCGGTCACCGAAACATCCCGTCCAACCGTGGAAAGCCGTGCGTCGACCAGGTTGCAGCCGCTGTCGGCAATACGCCGCGACACCGACAACAGGGGCGATTCCGGATGCGTCGTATAGGCGTTGATCAGGAGGTGGTTTTCGTTCGGCGACGGCCGGGTGCTGGAATCGGTCAAGGCGGCGCCTGCAAGGAGGGACTGGCTGGAAGCCCGTGGGACGGGGCTTCCGGAAGACTGGACCGCGGGTCGCGAACAGCCCGTGAGCGGTCCTTGAGCTGCGGCCAGCATACTTGCCGGTGCTTTCAGGCCGCAAGTAACATCGGAGCCTCCGCGGTGTCGCTTGCCGCATCCCCCCGAATTGCTCGCGCACCCCGCGTCCAAAGGCACCGACTTGCGAATTTCAGGAAGCATCACCGCCCTGGCGACCCCCTTCGATGCCGACGGCGAGCTCGACCTCGACGCTTGGCGCCGGCTGCTCGACGCGCAGATCGATGGCGGCACCCAGGCGGTGGTGGTGGCCGGGTCCACCGGTGAGGCGGCCGCGCTGTTCGACGCCGAGTTCGACACCCTGCTGCGTTCGGCCGTCGAGTATGTCGCAGGCCGCGTGCCGGTGATCGCCGGCACCGGGCTGTCCAACACCGGCAAGACGATCGAGCAGGGGCGCCGCGCCGCCGCGCTGGGTGCCGACGCCGCGCTCGTGGTCACGCCACCCTACGTGCGCCCCACCCAGGCGGGCCTGGTGGCGCATTACCGTGCGGTCGCCGACGACGGCGCGCTGCCGGTGATCCTCTACAACGTGCCCGGACGCACCGGGTGCGACATGCTCCCCGACACCGTGGCCGAGCTGGCCGGTCACCCGCGCATCATCGGCATCAAGGAGGCGCGCAACGACGTCGCCCGGATGGAAGAACTCCTCGGTTTGCGCGACGAGGCCTTCGTGGTGCTGAGCGGCGACGATCCGACCGCCTGCCGGGCGATGCTGTCGGGCGCCGATGGCGTGGTGTCGGTGGCGTCCAACGTGTTGCCGCGTTCGTTCCGTCGCCTGTGCGAGCTTGCGCGTACCCGGAAGCGCGACGCCGCCGAGGGCTGGAACGACCGCATGCTCGAGATCAACGATTTCCTCGGGGTCGAGCCGAACCCGATCCCGGTCAAGGCGTTGCTGCAGTTGCAGGGGATCGGCCACGGCCTGCGCCTGCCGCTCCAGCCGCTGTCGGCCACCCATCGCGATACCGCAACGCGCATCGCCTTGGCCGTGCGCGAACTAGAAACCGCCTGCGACGCCGTCGCGGACTGACCGGAGAGTCCCCCATGCAATCGAACTCGAACCAACCGCGCCTTCTCGTGGGCAGCCTGCTGCTTGCCACCCTGGTCGCCACCTCGGGCTGCAGCTGGTTCAGCCGCAGTGACGACCTTTACGCCGCCGCCCCGGAAAACCGCCCGCTGGAAGTCCCGCCGGACCTGGACCTGCCCAATACCGGGGCAACGACCGCGCCGGCCGGCCCGGTCACCGCGTCCGGCACCGTCGCCGCGGCGGGCAATGCCGCACCCGTAGCCGGCGCTGCTGCCGGCTTCACGGCGAACGGCACGCGCGAGGAAGTGTTCGCGCAGGTCGATGCCGCGCTGGCCTCGATCGAAGGCCTGACCGTCGCCAGCCGTGCCCAGCTGCTTGGCGTGTTCGACGTCAACTACCAGGGCAGCAACCTGCTGGTCCGCGTCAGTGAAGCCGAATCCGGTGCCCAGGTGTCGGTGGTGGATCCGCGCGGCACGCCGGCGACCGGCGCGGTGCCGGGACAACTGCTTGCCCGGTTGCAGGCGGCACTGGCAGGCAACTGAGCCACGACGGCCGCAGCCTCCAACTCCGAACGACAGAACGGGCGCCTCGGCGCCCGTTCTCTTTGATGCGTCCCTTGCGGCAGGCCGGCGTGGGCGGCTCAGCGCTCCAGCAATTCGAGCTTGCCGGGCTTGCCTTCCCACTCCTTGGCGTCGGGCAGGCCGTCCTTGCGGGCGGTGATCACCGGCCAGTCCTTGGCAAGGTCGGCGTTGATCTGCACGAACACTTCCTGGCCCGCCGGCACGTCATCCTCGGGGTAGATCGCGTTGATCGGGCACTCCGGCTCGCAGAGGGTGCAGTCGATGCACTCGTCCGGATCGATCACCAGGAAGTTGGGACCCTCGTGGAAACAGTCGACCGGGCACACCTCGACACAGTCGGTGTACTTGCACTTGATGCAGTTCTCGGTGACGACGAAGGGCATGGTCGGGGGATTCCGGGGGATCGGCGTGGATCGGAAGGGGATTGTAGCCATTCGCTCCATGGCCACCAAAAGAAGAAAGCCCGCACATCGCTGTGCGGGCTTCCGGTGTTTGGCGCTCCCTACGAGATTCGAACTCGTGTTTTAGCCTTGAGAGGGCCACGTCCTAGGCCTCTAGACGAAGGGAGCAAATCCGCGCCGGACTCTCAACGTTGCGCGGCCTGCTAGTATAGAGGGCTATGTTTCGCCCGGCAACGGGTATCCTTGAAAAAATTCCAACGCGGCGACGCCCGCTCGATGCCTGACCAGAACCCATTGCCCAATCCCACGCTGCGGATCATTCCGCGTGACCAGCACAACGTCTCGCGCAAGGACATCAGCCCGAACGCGCTGCGCGTGCTCTACCGCCTGCGCGACGCCGGATTCGGCGGCTACCTGGTCGGCGGTGCGGTCCGGGACCTGCTGGTCGGCGGCCACCCCAAGGATTTCGACGTCGCCACCGACGCGACCCCCGAGGAAGTCCGGGCACTGTTCCGCAACTGCCGCCTGATCGGCCGCCGGTTCCGCCTGGCCCACGTGGTGTTCGGCCGCGAGATCATCGAGGTCGCGACCTTCCGCGCCAACGTCGATGACGGCAGTGGTGACCGCGAGACCCACGAAGGCGGGCGCCTGCTGCGCGACAACGTCTACGGGACGATCGAGGACGACGCCGTCCGCCGCGACTTCACCGCCAACGCGCTGTACTACGCGATCGAGGATTTTTCCGTCCGTGACTACACCGGCGGCTTCGAGGACGTGCAGAACCGCCTGATGCGCCTGATCGGCGATCCGGAAACCCGCTACCGCGAGGACCCGGTGCGGATGCTGCGCGCGGTCAGGCTGTCGGCCAAGCTCGGCTTCGAGATCGAGGCGGCGACGGCGGCCCCCATCCCGGTGCTCGCGCCGCTGCTGGCCGAATCCGCGCCGGCGCGGCTGTTCGAGGAATGCCTGAAGCTGTTCCTGTCCGGGCACGCGGTCCAGAGCTTCCTCGGGCTGGAGCGCCACGGCCTGCTGCCGGCACTGCTGCCGGAAACCGCGCAGGCGCTCAAGTCCAATCGCAGCGGTGCCTTGCGCAGGATGCTGCTGGAAGGCCTGGCGGGGACCGACCGGCGTGTGGCCAACGATGAACCGGTTTCGCCCGCGTTCCTGTTCGCGCTGCTGCTGTGGCCAGCGTACTGCCGTGCCCTGATGGCGCTGCAGTCGCAGGGCGTGCATGCGGTGGAGGCCCAGCGCCGTGCCGCCGACCGGGTCACGGTGCACCAGCTGGGCATGATCGCGCTGCCGCGCCGGTTCTCGGTGCCGATGCAGGAGATCTGGTTGCTGCAGTCGCGGTTCTCGCTGCGCCAGCGCAAGCGTGTCATGCGCATGCTGTCGCATCCGCGTTTCCGCGCGGCCTTCGACTTCCTCGGCCTGCGGCTGGTGGCGTCGAACGAGCACGCCGAGGACGTCGAGTTCTGGCGCGAGGCGCAGCAGCACCCCGACCACATCGAGGCGATGCAGAGTCGGGCGCGCGATGCCGAGTCCGATGACGACGACGGCGGGGAGGGCGGTGACCGCCCCCGCAAGCGTCGCCGTCGCCGCCGCACGCTGGTGGCGTCCGGCGAATGAGCTCGCCCGTGGTCGCGTACGTCGGCCTCGGCAGCAACCTCGGAGACAGCATCGGCCTGCTGGTCGGCGCGATCCGGGCGCTCGGCGGCTTGCCGGGGACGTCGGTGGCCGCGTGTTCGGGGTTCTACCGCACGCCGGCCTGGGGCATCACCGACCAGCCAGATTTCATCAACGCGGTGGCCGAGCTGCACACCGCGCTCGCACCGCACGCACTGCTGACCGGGATGCTCGGGATCGAGCGCCACGCGGGGCGTGAACGTGGTGCCGCTGCCGATCGCTGGGGGCCGCGGACCCTCGATCTCGACCTGCTGCTCTACGGTGATGCAACGATCGACGACCCGGGCCTGGACGTGCCGCATCCGCACCTGCATGAACGTGCATTCGCGCTGGTGCCACTGGCCGAGATCGCGCCGGATGCCGCCATTCCCGGGCGCGGGCCGGTGCGCGATGCCCTCGCCGCGATGGCGGCCGGGGACATCGAGGCGCTAACGTATGTCGCTCCGCCGCCTTCCGCGGCGCGCTGACGAGCCACCCCATGTACAGCTCGACTGAACGACCCGAGCGGCGCGCCGCGCCATGGACCGTGCCGAAGCTGCGCGACGCCAAGCGCGACGGGCGCAAGCTGGTGATGCTGACCGGTTATGACGCCGGCTTCGCGCGGGCTGCCGACGCGGCCGGCATCGACCTGCTGCTGATCGGCGACTCGCTCGGCATGGTGGTCCAGGGCCACGACAGCACGTTGCCGGTGACCATGGACCACATCGAGTACCACACCGCGTGCGTGGCCCGCGGGCTGTCGCAGGCACTGCCCGTGGCGGACATGCCGTTCCAGTCGGATGGGTCGTGCGCGCTCGCGCTGGACGCGGCGACGCGGTTCCTGCGCGCCGGGGCGGGGATGGTCAAGATCGAGGGCGCCGGCCACAAGCTGGAGGTGATCCGTCACCTGGTGGAGCGCGAGATCCCGGTCTGCGCACACCTCGGCCTGACCCCGCAGTCGGTGTTGCGCCTGGGCGGCTACAAGGTGCAGGGCCGCGACGATGCGGCCGCCCGTCGCCTCCGTGAGGATGCCGCCGCGGTTGCCGAAGCGGGCGCGGAACTGCTGGTGCTCGAGTGCGTGCCGACCGCGGTCGCCGAGTCGATCACGGCCGCGCTCGAGATCCCGACCATCGGCATTGGCGCCGGACCGCACTGCGACGGGCAGGTGCTGGTGCTGCACGACATGCTCGGGCTTTCCAGCGGCCATCGCCGGCCGAAGTTCGTCAAGGATTTCCTGGCCGAAGGCGGTTCAGTGGAAGGGGCGATGCGCGCCTACGCCGACGCGGTCCGCGACGGCCGGTTCCCGGACGACGCACATTCGTATGCCTGAAGACCGGAGCGATCCATGTTGGAGTCGGTGACCGACCTGGCGGTGCTGCGCGAGCAGGTCGCCGGCTGGAAGCGCGAGGGTCTGCGCGTTGGCTTCGTGCCCACGATGGGCAACCTCCATGCCGGCCACCACTCACTGGTGCGGCTTGCGCGCGAGCACGCGGACCGGGTCGTGGCCAGCGTTTTCGTCAATCCGACCCAGTTCGGGCCGAATGAGGATTTCGCCCGGTATCCGCGCACGCCCGACGCCGACCGCGACGGGCTCGCGGCCGCGGGGGCCGACCTGATGTGGCTGCCGTCGGTCGACACGATGTACCCGTACGGTGCCGCAGCGGCGGTGGAAGTGCGGGTGCCGGTGGTGACCGCGGTACTGGAAGGGGCGCACCGGCCCGGACATTTCGACGGGGTGGCGACGGTGGTGTCGCGTTTGTTCCACCAGGTGCAGCCCGACGTCGCCGTGTTCGGCCGCAAGGATTATCAGCAGCTTGCGGTCATCCGCCGGATGGTGCGCGACCTCGCGTTCCCGGTGGCGGTGCTGGCCGCGCCGACCCTCCGCGAGGCCGATGGACTGGCGATGAGTTCGCGCAATCAGTTCCTGTCGGCGCAGGAGCGTCCCGTAGCGGCGGGCATCCATCAGGTGCTGCAGGGCGTGCGCGCGGCGATCCAGTCCGGGCGGTCGCGCGGGGAGGTCGAGGAAGAGGCCCGCCGCCGGCTGCAGGCCTCCGGGTTCCAGGTGGATTACGTGGCGGTCCGCACGCCGGACCTGCTCGAGCCCGACGATGGCGTGGGTGGAGCACGGGTGGCGCTTGTGGCGGCCCGGCTGGGTACGACGCGGCTGATCGACAACCTCGAATTCGACGCCTGAACGCCGAAATCGCTGCATCCGGCATTCCACTCGCGTTTTGTTGCGTCGCGCCATGCGCTGGTAAACTTGCTCCCTGATCGCCCGCCGCCCGCGGACGGAGTTCCGGACATGCAACTGAACCTGCTGAAGGCCAAGATCCACCGCGCCACCGTCACCCACGCCGAGCTGCATTACGAAGGCTCGTGCGCCATCGACGGGCGCCTGCTCGACATTTCGGGCATCCGCGAATACGAGCAGGTGCACATCTACAACATCAACAGCGGCCACCGCTTCGTCACCTACGCCATCCGTGGCGAGGAAGGCAGCGGCATCATCTCCGTCAACGGCGCCGCGGCCCACTGCGCGCAGCCGGGCGACCTGGTCATCATCTGCGCCTACGCGGAGTTCGACGAGGTCGAGGCGGCCAGGTACAAGCCGACCCTGGTGTATGTCGACGGCGACAACAAGTTGACCCACACCAACCACTCGATACCGGCCCAGGCGGCCTGATCGGGGAGGCGTCAGGATGACGGCCTCCGCCCCGATCCAGCAGCTGCGCGCGCACGCCGCGCGCCTGTCTGCCACCCCCATCGATGCGCTGTGCGCCTCCGACCCGGCCCGCGCATCGGCGCTGGCGTTGCGGGTCGGTCCGCTATACGCCAACTTCGCCCGTCAGCGCTACGACGCCGCGGCATTGGCGGCGCTGTTCGCACTCGCCGACCAGGCCGACCTGCCGGGCCGGTTGCGGGCGTTGTTCGACGGCGAAATCGTCAACCGCACCGAAGACCGGCCGGCGCTGCACACCGCGTTGCGCGGCAAGCTGTCCAGCGGCCAGCGGGCCGCCGACGCGTCCGCTCTCGCGGCCGACGCCCGACTGCGGATGCGGCAGCTGGTCGACCGGATCCAGGCCGGCGGCGTCACCGACGTGGTCAGCGTCGGCATCGGCGGTTCGGACCTTGGCCCGCGGCTGGTGGTCGACGCACTTGCCACGCCCGGGGCCCCGGTGCGCGTCCACTTTCTTTCCAACGTTGACCCGGCAGCCGCACGGTCGGTGACGCAGGCGCTCGATCCGTCGCGCACCGCGGTCCTGCTGGTGTCCAAGAGCTTCGGTACCCAGGAAACCCTCCTCAACGGGCGGATCCTGCGCGAGTGGCTGGGCGACGACAGCCGCCTGTACGCCATCACGGCAAACCCTGCGCGCGCCGAAGCGGCGTTCGCGATCGGCCCCGACCGGATCCTGCCGATGTGGGACTGGGTCGGCGGACGTTATTCGATGTGGTCCGCAGTGGGCTTTCCGATCGCACTGGCGATCGGGATGGATGCGTTCGAGGCGTTGCTGGAGGGCGCGGCGGAGATGGACGCGCACGTGCTCCAGGCACCGCCGCGAGAAAACCTGGCCGCGTGGCATGCGCTGACCGCGGTGTGGAACCGCAATGCGCTCGGGCTTTCCACCCATGCCGTGCTGCCCTATGCCGAGCGCCTGCGGCTGCTGCCCAACTACCTGCAGCAGCTGGTCATGGAAAGCCTCGGCAAGTCGGTCCGCGTCGACGGGTCGGCGATCGACCTGTCGACCGTGCCGGTGTGGTGGGGCGGGGTGGGGACCGATACCCAGCACAGCTTCTTCCAGGCCCTGCACCAGGGCACCCAGCCGGTGTCGATGGACATGATCGGCGTGGTCCACCGCGATGCGGCGCACCCGGACAATGCCACCGCCCTGCTGGCCAACTTCCTGGCCCAGTCCGAGGCGCTTGCGAACGGCCAGGACAGCAGTGACCCCCACCGGGCCTACCCGGGCAACCGCCCGGGCACGGTGATGCTGCTCGATCGTCTGGATGCCCGGTCACTCGGCGCTCTGGTCGCGATGTACGAGCACAGCGTGTACCTGCAGGGCGTGCTGTGGGGTATCAATCCGTTCGACCAGTTCGGTGTCGAGCTGGGCAAGCAGGTGGCCGACCGGTTGATGCCCGCCCTGCGCGGCGAGGGCGAGGCGGACGACCCGGTCACGCGCGAGCTGGTCGCACAGTTGCGCCGCTGAGCAGGCGCGTTGCTCTACGCGGGGCGGTGCCGCGCGAGCGCCCATTCGACGTGTTCGCGCACCAGTCCGTCGTCGCAATCCCGACGCGACTCCAGCGCCGCAACCACTTCCGGCGTGGTCGGCGCGTTGCCCAGGGCGACGGCGATGTTGCGCAGCCAGCGCTGGTGGCCGCTGCGCCGGAGGGCCGACCCCTCGGTCCGTTGCAGGAACTCCTCCTCCGTCCAGGCGAACAACTCGGCCAGGCTGGCTTCGTCGAGGTTGTTGCGGGCGCGGAAATCGGGCTCGTCGGAGCGCTTGGCGAACTTGTTCCACGGGCACACGAGCTGGCAGTCGTCACAGCCGAAGATCCGGTTGCCGATCGGCTCGCGCAGCTCGAGCGGTATCGCGCCCTCGTGCTCGATCGTCAGGTACGAGATGCATCGCCGTGCATCCAGCCGGTAGGGCGCGGTGATCGCGCCGGTCGGGCAGACGTCGATGCAACGCGTGCATGTGCCGCAGTGCGGGGTGGCGGGCGTGTCGACCGGCAGCGGCAGGTCGACGTAGATCTCGCCGAGGAAGAACCACGACCCGCCGTTGCGGTCGATCAGGCACGTGTGCTTGCCGATCCAGCCCAGTCCTGCGTTGCGCGCCAGTGCACGCTCGAGCACGGGTGCGGAGTCGACGAACACGCGGTGGCCGAATGGACCCACCACCTCGGCGATGCGCTCGGCCAGGCGTTGCAGGCGCTGGCGCATCAGCTTGTGGTAATCACGGCCGAGCGCGTAGCGCGCGACGTAGGCACGCTCGCCGTCGGCCAGCGTCTCCCAGGCCTCCTGATCGTCGCGGCGGCCGTAGTCCAGCCCGACCGAGATCACCCGTAGCGTGCCGGGGATGAGCTCGGCGGGGCGCGAGCGCTTGTCGCCGTGCCGCGCCATCCAGTCCATCGAGCCGTACAACCCCTGCGCGAGCCAGTCGCGCAGGTGCCCTTCGTCCTCGTCGAGCACGATGTCGCTGATGCCACATCGCTGGAACCCGGCCTCGCGCGCGAGATCCCGGATCCGCTGCGCCAGCTGCGCGGGGTCGGCGCCGGTGGAGTTGTCGGGCAAGGTCGGAAGGGGAATGGTCACGGCGGGGGCAAGTATAGAATCGCGGCCATGACTGGCGCCCCGCACGAGCTGGAAGACCTGCGCGAAGACGACCTCGCGCGCTGGCTGCGGCCGCGCGCGCGCGACAGCCACAAGGGCGACCACGGCCGCGTGCTCTGCATCGGCGGCGACAGCGGTCACGGCGGCGCGATCATGCTGGCGGCCGAGGCGGCGCTGAGGTGCGGAGCCGGGCTGGTCGACGTCGCTACCCACGTGTTGCACGTGCCCGCGCTGCTGGCGCGACGGCCCGAAGTCATGGCCCAGGCGGTCGACGACGGCCGTGTGCCTGCCGCGCTGCTTGCGTCCGCTGATGTGATCCTGTGCGGCCCCGGGCTGGGGCAGGGCGACTGGGGCGCGGCGATGTTCGCCCAGGTGCTGGACGACGCCCGGCCCGACACACGGCTCGTGCTGGACGCGGATGCGCTGAACCTGCTTGCACGCCGACCCCGGGCGTTGCCGGCGGACAGCATACTGACGCCGCATCCCGGCGAAGCCGCTCGGCTGCTGGGCATTGAAGCCAGCGAGGTCCAGCGCGATCGCGCCGGCGCACTGCAGGGACTGTGCGCGCGCTACGCGGCCGTGGTCGTGCTCAAGGGCGCCGGCACGCTGGTCGGTGCAACCGGGCGCGGTGCGAGACGAATCAGCGCGGGCAACCCCGGAATGGCGGTCGGCGGAATGGGCGACGTGCTTGCTGGCACCATCGCCGGGTTGTGCGCGCAGGGGCTCGAGGCGGCCGACGCGGCGGCGTGTGGCGCGTTGCTCCACGCCTGCGCGGGGGACGCCGCGGCGGGCGAGGGTGGTGAGCGCGGGTTGCTGCCCGCCGACCTCATGCCCTGGTTACGGCGCTTGGCCAATCCGCAGGCGACCGCATGAAGTCCTTCTGGCTCGCCGACAGCGCGCACACCGACCGGCTCGGCGAGATGCTCGCCCGTTCGCGGCCGCCGCTTGCCGTCGTCCACCTCAAGGGCGACCTCGGGGCGGGCAAGTCCACCCTTGCGCGCGCGTTGCTGCGGGCGCTCGGCGTGCGCGGACCCATCCGCAGTCCCACTTACACATTGGTAGAGCGATACCCACTGGCCGACGGTCGGGAGGCGTGGCACCTGGACCTGTACCGCATCGGCGACCCCGGCGAACTCGAGTTCCTCGGGTTGGACCCCGACGAGGCCGCACTCTGGCTCATCGAGTGGCCCGAGCGCGGGGCAGGCAGCCTGCCGCCGGCGGACCTGGTCGTTGAAATGGCGGTCGAGGGGGGCGGTCGCCGCGTGGTGCTTTCCCCGGCGAGCCCGGTCGGGACCGGGTGGCTGGAGCAATTGGCCCGGGGGAACGCAGGGCTCGGGGCGGCATTTGCGGCCGACTCCTGAACGCGCCTGCAAGAAGGTACGGCAGGTGCCGGATTAATAAGGGAAAAAGTGCTTGCAATCCTGTGGATCCGGTGCTTGACTACCGGCCATGCGAGTGAAGGGCGCCACGTTCCAGAAATTCCTGCTCGGGCTTGCGCTGCTGTCAGCGTTGGCCTGGAACCTCGCGCATTCCAGCGAAATCAGCGACCTACACCTCGCTGCGGGTGCCACCGGGACCCGTGCCGAGATCGCGCTCGACCATCCCGCCGAGTTCAGCATCATCCGTCTGTCCGCTCCCGACCGGCTGGTCATCGACCTCCCGGGGTCGTCGCTGGCCAAGGGCCTGTCGATGCCGACCGGCGCAGGCGTGGTGAAATCGGTCCGTACCGGCCAGCCCGTGCCGGGTACCGCACGCATCGTGTTCGACCTCGCCCAGCCGATCACCGCGCTCAAGCCGCGGATCGAGCCCGGCGCCAACGGGTCGCGGCTGGTTGTGGAGTGGCCGGGCGACGGCGCGCCTGCAGTAGCCACCAAGGCGGCTGCCCTTCCGACCGTCGATGCCGCTTCGTCGGCGGCGGTGTCCGTGCCGGTCGCCAGCACGCCCACCGTCGACCAGTCCGCCGCTTCGGCGGCCGCGACCTCGCGCCTGATCTCCGAGCTCACCCGCAGTGAAGCCGCCGCGTCGTCGCGGGCGCCGACACCGGCAGGCCCGGCTGCTGCGCCTGCAAGTGACCCGATCGCCGCCGTCATCGCTGCGCACGCCGCCAGGGTGCCGACCACTGTTGCCACCGGCGTTCCCACGCGGGTGGCCACCGGCAAGCCGGCCACCCCGGTGTCGCCGCCCGCGGCCGATGCACCGATCAAGACGCTGCAGGGCGTCATGCAAGGGCGTGGCATGCGTCCGCTGGTCATCGCCATCGATCCCGGCCACGGTGGCCAGGACCCGGGTGCGCTCGGCCAGGGCGGCACGCGCGAGAAGGACGTCGTGCTTGCGATCAGCAAGGAACTCGCACGCCAGATCAACGCCACGCCGGGCTTGCGGGCCTACCTCACCCGCGATACCGATGTGTTCATCCCGTTGAACCGGCGCGCGGTGCTGGCGCGCCAGGCCAAGGCCGACATGTTCATCTCGATCCATGCTGACGCCGCGGAGAACCGCAGTGCCGACGGATCGTCGGTCTACGTCCTGTCGCTCAAGGGCGCGTCCTCGCAGCGTGCGCGCTGGCTGGCCAACAAGGAAAACGCGTCCGACCTGGTCGGCGGCGTACGGCTGGAACAGACCAGCAACACCCTGGCATCGGTGCTGCTCGACCTGACCCAGAGCGGCCACATGAAGGCCTCCGAGGAAGCTGCCGGTGAGATCCTCGACGGGCTGATGCGGGTCGGCAACATCCACAAGACCCACATCGAGCGCGCCAACTTCGCCGTGCTGCGCACCTCCGACATGCCGGCGATGCTGGTCGAGACCGCCTTCATCTCCAACCCCGAAGAAGAGCGTCGGCTCAAGGATCCCGGGTTCCAGCGCAAGGTCGCCAGCGCGGTGCTCGACGGGGTCAATGCATTCTTCACCCGGCAACCGCCACCGGGCACGATGTACGCCGCGCGCGCGGCCGCGCAGCAGGGCATGGGCGGCGCCGCCGGCGGCAGTCCGTAAGCGTCCGGAATACCCGTTGGTCCGGCCGCTGACACGCCTCCGGCGCGAGGCCTGACTTCGCTATGATGGTGGACCGCGCGCGCGCTTCGTTGCCCCGTCCTCCGTGCCGATCCGACCGCTTCCCGACACCCTGATCAACCAGATCGCCGCTGGCGAAGTCGTGGAACGCCCGGCGTCGGTGGTCAAGGAGCTGGTCGAGAACGCACTCGATGCCGGCGCACGCCGGGTCGACATCGACCTGGAGGAGGGCGGCGTCCGGCTGATCCGCATCCGCGACGATGGCGACGGCCTCCCGGCCGACGAGTTGCCGCTCGCGATCTCCCGCCACGCGACCAGCAAGATCGCCTCGCTCGACGACCTCGAGGGCGTGGCGACGCTCGGCTTCCGCGGCGAGGCGTTGCCCTCGATCGCGTCGGTCAGCCGCTTCTCGCTTTCATCGCGCCAGCGCGAGGCCGACCATGGCGCCGCGCTCGAGGTCGAAGGCGGACGCGTCGGTGCGGTGGTGCCCAAGGCGCATCCGCACGGCACCACGGTCGAGGTGCGCGACCTGTTCTTCAACGTGCCGGCGCGGCGCAAGTTCCTCCGCGCCGAGCGCACCGAGCTGGGCCACATCGAGGAATGGCTGCGACAGCTGGCGCTGGCACGGCCGGACGTGGAGCTCCGGGTATCCCACAACGGCAAGCCGTCACGACGCTGGAAAGGCGAGGGCGACCTGCTCTCCGACCTTCGCCTGCACGAGGCGCTGGGTGAGGAGTTCGTCCGCAACGCGTTGCATGTCGACCGCGAAGGCGCCGGACTGCGCCTGCACGGCTGGATCGCACAGCCCGCCTACAACCGGGCTAGCGCCGATCAGCAGTACCTGTATTGCAATGGCCGGTCGATCCGCGACCGCAGCATCGCCCACGCGGTCAGGCAGGCGTATGCGGACGTACTGTTCCACGGCCGGCAGCCGGCCTACGTGCTGTTCCTCGAACTGGATCCGCGCCGGGTCGACGTCAACGTGCACCCGGCCAAGCACGAGGTACGCTTCCGCGACTCGCGGCTGATCCACGACTTCGTGTACCGGACGCTGCAGGCGGCCCTGGCCGAGACGCGCGCCGGCACGGTTCCGCAGGCATCGCACGGCGAGGCGAACCCCGCGCAGCCGACCGGCGACCATTACCGCTGGGACGCACCGCAGGCACCCCTCGGGCTCCAGGTGGCCGAGGCCCGCGCCGGCTATGCGTCGCTGTACGGCTCTGCGCTCCCCGAATTTGCAGGCGGCGGATATGCAGGCGACGCGGCGCTGGCCGAGCGTCGTACGCTGCCGGCGGGCACGGAGCCGACCCTGCCTCCGCTGGGCTACGCGCTCGCGCAGTTGCATGGCATCTACATCCTCGCCGAGAGCGCAGAAGGGCTGGTGGTGGTCGACATGCACGCCGCGCACGAGCGGATCGGCTACGAGAAGCTCAAGGCCGCGCACGACGGCGAGGGCCTGCGCAGCCAGCCGCTGCTGGTGCCGGCGACGCTCGCGGTATCCGAACGCGAGGCCGACGTCGCCGAGCGCGAGGCGGCCACGCTCGAGTCGCTCGGGTTCGAAGTGACCCGCGCCGGCCCGCAGTCGCTGACGCTGCGCAGCGTTCCGGCGCTGCTCGCCCACGGAGATGTCGAAGCACTCTTGCGCGACGTCCTGGCCGACCTGCGCGAATACGGCGAGTCGCGCCGCATTGCCAGCGCCCGCGACGAGCTTCTGTCGACCATGGCCTGCCACGGTGCCGTCCGCGCCAATCGCCGGTTGACCCTTCCCGAGATGAACGCCCTGTTGCGCGAGATGGAAGCGACCGAGCGCTCCGGCCAGTGCAACCACGGCCGCCCGACCTGGGCGCGCTTCACCCTTCCCGAAATCGACCGCTGGTTCCTGCGAGGCCGCTGATGACGCCAATCCACGGGGCGCGCACGCGCCTGACCTTGCTGCTGGCCGGCGCGCTGGCCTGCACCGTGCTCGCAGCCTGCGGCGACGACCCTTCATCCGACACAGACGAGGCCCCCATGTCCGCCGACGCGATCGCGTTCAACACCGAACTCCAGGCCTGGCGCGACCAGCGCCGAGACGCGTTGTTGGCGCCCGATGGCTGGGCCAGCCTGATCGGGCTGCACTGGATCGAGCGGGGGCCTCACTACGTGGGCAGCGATGCCGACAACGGCATCCAGCTGGGCATGGGACCCGAGCACCTGGGGATGGTCGACCTGCGCGCCGACGGCATCCGCTTCGTGCCCGAGGACGGCTTGGCACTGACCGTCGACGGCGAGCCGCTGACCGGTGCGACCACGCTGCGTACTGACGAGGACGCCGGCGGACCCAGCGTCCTCGGATTCGACGAGGGCAAGGGGCAGGCGACCGTGATCCGCCGCGCCGGCCGCCACGCCTTGCGCGTGCGCCACGCCGACGCACCCACGCGCATCGGCTTCAGCGGCCTGGATTACTGGCCGGCCGAACGCGACTGGCGCATCGAGGCCACCTTCGTCCCGCATCCGGCGGGCCAGACCATCGAGGTCGCCAACATCATCGGCAGCACCGATCCGATGCCCAATCCCGGTGCGGTCGAGTTCGAGCGCGACGGCGCTACCTACCGGATCGAAGCGCTGGACGAGGGCGGTGACGAACTGTTCCTCGTGTTCGGCGACCGAACCAACGGGCATGGCAGCTACGGTGCGGGTCGGTTCCTGTACGTGCCCAGGCCCGACGCCCAGGGACGCCTGGTGGTGGATTTCAACCGCGCCTACAACCCGCCATGTGCTTTCACCATGTTCGCCACCTGTCCGCTGCCGCCGCTGGAGAACCGCCTGGACCTGGCCGTTACCGCGGGCGAAAAGGCCTACGGGCGCAAGGAGTAGCCGATGTCGCTGTTCAAGCTCGCACTGGTGGTCCTGCTGCTGGTATCCCATTCCGCGTCGGCGGCGACCGGGCGCGCGGCGGACCAGACGCCAACGTCGGAGGCGGAATCGGCTGCGCTATCGACGCCGGCCCATGTCCCGCCGGTTCCGCTGATGTGGAGAGTCTCCGACGGGGACAATGCCATCTACTTGCTTGGTTCGTTCCACTTGCTCAAGCAGGACGACTACCCGGTGTCGGCCGATATCGACCAGGCGTTTGCCGCGGCGTCGCGGGTGGTGTTCGAGGTCGCGCCGGAGCAACTGGACGCGCCGGATACCGGCGAGATGTTCCTCGCGGCGGCGGGCTATGACGACGGCCGCACGCTCCCGGACGTGCTGTCGCCCAAGCTGTACGAGAAGCTGCGCCGGCTGCTGGCGCGGCAGGGATCGGCGATAGCCCAGGTTGACGGTTACGAGCCGTGGTTCGTGAACCTGTCGCTGCTGCTCGGACTCGCCCAGTCGCTGGAGTTCCGCCCCGATCAGGGACTGGACCGCTACCTGATCGAGCGGGCCAAGGCCGCGGGCAAGCCGACCGGCGGGCTGGAGACGCTGAAGGACCAGCTCGACGCGCTCGACGCCACCCCGCTGCAGGAACAGACGGTCGGCCTGCGCGAGTTCCTCGACCGACCCCAGGAGATGCCGGGGCTGCTCGCCGAGTTGCACCAGGCCTGGCGCGACGGCGACGTGGAGGAGCTCGATGGCCTCACGCGGGTCGACATGCGCGAGAAGACCCCCGAGACCTACCGGCTGCTCAACGTGGAGCGCAACGACCGCTGGATTCCCGCCCTGCGGGCCATGCTCGATGGCGACGACGAGGACGTGATGGTCGTGGTGGGTGCGTTGCACCTGCTCGGCGACGACGGCGTGGTCGAGAAGCTGCAGGCTGCCGGCTACCAGGTGGAGCGCGTCTGCTCGGCGTGCGAAGTGGGCAGCGAGGTGGAGACCGACGCGTTGTAACGCCGGGTGCTAGGCCGCCGTCATCACGATGCAGTCGACCGGGCAGGCGGGCACGCACAGCTCGCACCCCGTGCATAGCGGTTCGACCACGGTATGCATGTGCTTGGCGCCGCCGATGATGGCGTCGACCGGGCAGACCTGGATGCACTTGGTGCAGCCGATGCAGTCGTCCTCGACCACCAGCGCGACCCGCGTCGGCTTGTACTCGCCGCGGCTGCGGTCGTAAGGGCGAGGAAGGTGGCCCAGCAGTCGGGCCAGCGCGTGGGCGCCGTGATCGCCACCGGGCGGGCAACGGTCGGTCCCGGCCTCGCCGGCGGCCATGGCTTCGGCGTAGGGCCGGCACCCGGCGTAGCCGCACTGGCCGCACTGGGTCTGCGGGAGCAGGCGGTCCAGGCGTTCGACAAGGGCCTGCATGACGTCGGTCCTTGAGGCCCGCCGCGCTCAGCGGACCGGCATGCCGGCCTGCGCGGCCGGGTCGGCGTCGAGCAGGGCCAGTACACCGGCGTCGAAGCCGGCCGACAGGATCATCCCCTCGCTCAGGCCGAAGCGCATCTTGCGCGGCGCCAGGTTGGCGATGAACACGACGTTGCGCCCCACCAGCTTTTCCGGTTCCGGATACGAGGCACGGATGCCGGAGAAGATCTGCCGCTGGCCGAGTTCGCCGGCGTCGAGCTGGAAGCGCAGCAACTTGTCCGAGCCCTCGACGAACTCGCACTCGAGCACCTTGCCGATGCGCAGGTCGAGCTTCGCGAAATCGTCAATGCCGATCGTCGGGGCCGCGTCGCCCTCGCTCTGGGCGGCAACCGGGGTCTGCGCGGCACCCCCGGTCGGCGCCGGGCGGCTGGACGCGGATTGCGCAACGCCCTGCGAGGCGTTGTCCGGACGCTGCTCTGCGTGCTGCGGCTTCATGGATTCCTTGCTGGCTTCGGTCATGGCTTCGATGAGTTTCGGGTCGATGCGGGTGAACAACGGGGTGTAGGCGGCGATGCGGTGCGCGGTCAGCGGCGCGGCGATGGCGCTCCAGTCGTCGACCGGCGCGGCGAGGAAGGCTTCGGCCTGTGCGGTCACGCGCGGCAGCACCGGCTTGAGCGCCGTGTTGAGCACGCGGAACAGATTCAGCCCCTGGGTGCAGACCGCCTGCAGCTCCGCGTCGGCGCCCTCCTGCTTGGCGATCACCCACGGCTTGTGTTCGTCGATGTAGCGGTTGGCCTCGTCGGCCAGCGCCATCGTCAGCCGCAGGGCGGTGGCAGCCTCGTTGCGGGCATAGGCCTCGGCGATCGGGCGCAGCTGCTCGACGAAGCGCGCGTACATCGCCGGGTCCGGCAATGCGGCCGCGAGCTGGCCGTCGAAACGCTTGCTGATGAAGCCGGCGCAGCGGCTGGCCAGGTTGACGAACTTCCCGACCAGGTCCGAGTTCACCCGCGCGATGAAGTCGCCGAGGTTGAGGTCGAGGTCGTCGACCCCTCCGGTGGTCTTGGTGGCGAAGTAGTAGCGCAACGCCTCCGGGTCCAGGCCGGCGTCAAGGTAGCTGCGCGCCATCACGAAGGTGCCGCGCGACTTCGACATCTTGGCGCCGTCGACGGTCAGGTAGCCGTTGACGTGCAGGCGTGTCGGCGCACGGAAACCCGCGCCGTGCAGTACCGCCGGCCAGAACAGGCCATGGAAGTTGACGATGTCCTTGCCGATGAAGTGGTGCAGCTCGGTCTGGCTGTCGCGGGTGAGGTAGCTGAAGAAATCCAGTCCCTCGCGTTCGCACAGCGCCTGGAAGCTGGACAGGTAGCCGATCGGGGCGTCGATCCACACGTACAGGTATTTGCCAGGGTGGCCGGGGATCTCGAAACCGAAGTAGGGCGCGTCGCGCGAGATGTCCCAGGCGCGCAGGCCGCCCTCGGCGTCGAGCCATTCGCGCAGCTTGGCTTTCACGCCGGGCGCGGCGACGTCGCCGGCCAGCCACTCGCGCAGGAAAGCGTCGAAATCGCCGACTTCGAAGAAGAAATGTTCGGACTCGCGCAGCTCCGGCGTCGCGCCGCTTATGACCGAGCGCGGCTGCTTGAGCTCGGTCGGCGCATACGTCGCGCCGCAGTGCTCGCAGTTGTCGCCGTACTGGTCCGGCGTACCGCAGTTGGGGCAGGTCCCCTTGACGAAGCGGTCGGGCAGGAACATGCCCTTCGCCGGGTCATAGAGCTGGGCGACCGAGCGGCGCTTGATATGGCCGTTGTTGTCGAGCTTCGCGTAGATCGCTTCCGTCAGTGCCCGGTTGCGCGGCGAGTTGGTCGAGTCGTAGTGGTCGAAGGCGACGCCGAAGTCGGCGAAGTCCCGCTCGTGGCTCGCCTGGATGACCGCGATGTACGCCTCCGGCGTCATCCCGGCCTTCTCGGCGGCGAGCATGATCGGGGTGCCATGGGTGTCGTCGGCGCAGACGAAGTACGCCGCGTGGCCCGACAGCCGCTGCGCGCGGGCGAAGATGTCGCCCTGGATGTAGCCGACCAGGTGGCCCAGGTGCAGCGGGCCGTTGGCGTAGGGCAGGGCGCAGGTGACGACGAGCTCGCGGGACATGGCGTGGGGGCGGCGGAGGAAGCCGTCGATTATCGCATGCGTCCACGGGCCATCCAGCGGCCAATGGAAGACGAGCCAAACAGGAACGGCCCGCCAGGGGCGGGCCGTCCGGGGTCACGCGAGAGCGGGACGCGCGGTTACTTGCGCACCCAGGTCTGGGTCTTGCCCAGCAGGGAGAAGCCCATGAAACCGCGGACTTCGAGCTTGGCGCCGCCTTCGACCGGGCGCATCTTCACCGAGTAGACCTTGCCGCTGGCGGGGTCGAGGATCTTGCCGCCTTCCCAGCTGTCGCCGTCCTGGCTGACGCCCCACAGGATGACCATGCCTTCGATCGGCTGGTCCTTGCGTTCGCCGGTGCACTTCTTGCAGACCGGGTTCTCGCCCTGCTCGGATTGCAGGACCTCGACCACGCGGCCGGCAAGGCTGCCGTTGCGGGTCTCGTAGATTTCCACGGTCGACTTGGGCTGGTTGGTCTTGTCGTCGATGGTGGTCCAGGTGCCGACAGGGGACTCCTGCGCGAACACGGAGAACGACAGCGCCAGCAGCGGCAACGCGAGCAGGGTGGACAGTTTGCGCATTGGGATCCCTCCAGAGGATTCGTGGGCGTTCGGCGTGCCGTTGATGGGCGGGCCGATCGCGCTCTTTATACCGCATCCGTACGGTGGCGCACCCGCCCGCGGCCCGGGCCGGTTCAGCGTCATGAAGCGGACCCTGCCTGCCGGCCCCGGCACCTCCTGACCCAGGTCAGGCCGGCGCCACGGGTGTCCTGCGACAATGACGCCAACCCAAGGAGGCCCCACGTGACCGACCCGCTGCAGACCCGAATCGAATCACTCCCGATCCCCGGCACCGCCATCGCCGTGCGCGACGTGGCAGGACGCGTACGCGTCGCCCGGGCCGACGGCGCCGCTGCGGTGTCCATCGAGCTGGGAGTGCCGGTGGCTGGCTTGGAGGGCGACCTGCGGGACGCGGTGGCGGCATTGGTGTCCGCGGAGGGATTGTCGCTGTCGCGGCTGGAGCTGACCCAGCGGATCACTGCCCACGCGGTCCAGCCCAGGCTCTCGCCGTTGCCGCGGGTGCGCAACATCATCGCGGTCGGGTCGGGCAAGGGCGGGGTCGGCAAGTCGACCACGGCCGTCAACCTCGCGCTGGCGCTCGCCGCCGACGGCGCGCGCGTCGGCGTGCTCGACGCGGACGTCTACGGCCCCAGCGTGCCCATGATGCTCGGCCTCAACGGGCGTCCCGACAGCCCGGACGGCAAGTCGATCGAACCCATGCGCGCCCACGGCGTGGAGGCGATGTCGATCGGCCTGTTGGTCGACCAGGACACGCCGATGATCTGGCGCGGGCCGATGGCCACCGGTGCGCTGACCCAGTTGCTCAACGATACCCGCTGGGGCGAGCTGGACTACCTGGTGGTCGACCTGCCGCCGGGTACCGGCGACATCCAGCTGACGCTGGCCCAGAAGATCCCGGTGGCGGGCGCGATCATCGTCACCACCCCGCAGGACGTCGCCACGCTGGATGCCCGGAAGGCGCTGAAGATGTTCGAGAAGGTCGAGGTGCCGGTGCTCGGGTTGCTGGAGAACATGGCGGTGCATGTCTGCAGCAATTGCGGGCATGCCGAGCACGTATTCGGCGAGGGTGGCGGACAACGCATGTCCGCGCAGTACGGCGTGCCATTGCTGGGCAGCCTGCCGCTGGAACTGTCGATCCGGGAGCACGGCGATGCCGGGACACCGGTCGTGGTGGGGCAGCCGGGTTCGCCGGCGGCGAAGGCCTATCGAACCGCGGCGCGGCAGGTGGCGGCGCACCTGGCCATGCGGCCACGGGTGACGCCGTCGATCTCGGCGTCGCTGCTCTAGCCGCCGCAAAAAGAAGAAGGGCGACGCAAGCGCCGCCCTTCATCCTTGTAGCCGTTACCCGATCAGAACTTGTACTGCACCTGCACGAAGCCGGTGCGGCCGTACCAGTCGTACTGGGTGGCGAACGCCGGAACGTTGCCGTAACGGGTATCCACGCCCGAGGAGATGCGCGGCGGATCCTTGTCCAGCAGGTTGCGGATACCGACGAGCACGCTCCAGTTCGGCTGCTCGTAGCGCACGGAAGCCGTGTGGTAGAACGCCTGCTCGGCCCAGATGTCACGCCACGAGTCCGGACGACCCTGGTAGGTGTAGTTCGGGGTCAGGTCGCGGTTCTTGGTCGCACCGATGTACTCGGTCCGCCAGTTGTAGGACCAGTCGCCACGCTTGAGCTGCGCGTCCAGGTTGCCCACCAGCTTCGGACGGCCGATGTAGCCGGCGAAGTTGGACGAGCTGAAGCCGCTTTCCTCGGCGGTGTCGAACAGCTGGCTGACGTCTTCCATGGTGTACGTCAACTGGGTCTCGAGGGCGAGCTCGCCGAACGAGAAATCGTTGTCGTAGTTCATGATCAGGTCGTAACCACGGACCTGCTGCCGGTTGATGTTGATGTACTGGTTGCGGACCGTCTCGATCTTGAATGCATCGGTCGGGTGGCTGCCGGGGTTGCGGTCGAACAGCTCGCAGAAGTTGTTCGGGAACACCGGTGCGCCGTAGCAGCCGCCCAGGATCGACGCGCTGCTGAGCTGGCCGATCTGGTCGAACACCTCGTAGTCGAAGTAATCGAACGCGACGCTGAGGTTGGTGAACGACGGCGTGAGCACGATGCCGGCGGTGAACGCGGTCGAGGACTCCGGGTTCAGCACGCCTGCACCGCCGCCGGAGACGACCAGTGCCGAAGACGCGGCACCGTTGAAGTCCGCAGGAATGCCTTCAGCCGCGCAGTTGGTGCGGATGTTCTCGTTGTTGCTCTCGCCCCACTGGATGCAGGGGTCGATGGACAACTGCGAGGCGAAGCCGGTCTGGTTGCCCAGGAACAGCTCGTACAGGCCCGGGGCGCGGAACGAGGTGCCCTTGGTGGCGCGCAGGCGGACGGCCGAGTTGATCTGCCAGTTCGCACCGAGCTTCCAGACGTTGTCGCTGCCGTCGAGCGAGTCGTACTCGAACACGCGAGCCGAGCCGTTGAGCGACAGCGATTCGAAGCCGGGCTTGCCGCTGATCAGCGGAAGTTCGATTTCGGCAAACGCCTCGCGGACGTTGTCGTCGCCCTTGGTGACCTGGGCAGAGGTGGAGCCCCAAAGGTCGCCGTTGCGCGACAGGTCGCTGGGCTGGTCGTCGATGCTGTAGTTGCGGTACTCGACGCCGAACGCACCGGCCACCGCGCCGGCCGGCAGGTCGAACAGCTCGCCGGTCACGATACCGTTGACGACGGACTGGTCGTACACGGTGCTGCCGGTGTGCCACTCGCCGACCTGCGCCACCAGCTCGTTCATCCGCTCGCCGCTCAGGAAGCCAGGCGAGTAGTAATCAAGCACCGGGGCGGTGTCGTCGAACTGCACGTCGCCCGAGCGGGATGCCACGATGCCCAGGTTGCTGTAGGTACCTTCAGACCGGGTGTAGCTGGCGTTGACTTCCCAGGCCCACGTGTCGGTCGACTGGAACAGGCCGTCGAAGCGCGTGCGGCCGTAGAAGTAGTCGACGTCCACGTTGGTGGCCGACACGAACGGCATGATCGGCTGCGCCAGGCCGGACGGCACCGGGCTCACGTAATCAGGCGAGTTGGCGTAGGTGTACGCGTCGGTGCCGTAGATCGGCGGGGTCGTCGCGCCGCCCACCAGCGGGAAGAACTGGCGGTAGCCGAAGTTCTCGGTGGTGCGGTTGTTGTACAGCCACTGGGTCTGCCAGTTGAAGGCGTCGAAGCCGAAATCGGTCGCCGCGTAGACGCTCTTGCGCTCCTGGCGGTCAACGATGTGCTGGTTGCCGTAGAAGTCGAAGTTGAGGACGTCCTCGTAGTACGCCTGGTCGGAGTTGGCGTAGTTGGGGTTGTTGCGCGGACGGTAGCCGGGGATCAGGCCGACCGTGGAGCCATCGGGCGACGGGATGTAGCGGTAGCCATAGCCAGCGTCGATGACAGTGTTCGCGTACAGGTTGTTGCAGCCGCCCAGCGCGGTGTCACCGATGACCGAGCGGTCCTCGCGGTCGATCCGCGGGCCGCCCTCGTGGGCGTACGCGAGATCCTGCGGGCAGCTGAAGAAGTCGCGGTCGCCGACCTTGAGGGCTTCCTGCAGGTACCACTCACCAGCCAGCACGATGCTGCCGTTGTCGAAGTCCCAGCCGGTCGCGCCGGAGACGGTGTACACCTCGCCGCCGCCGTCGAACGGGGTGCGGGTGCTGAAGGTGATTTCCGGACGATCCACGCTCTTGCGGGTGATCATGTTGACCACGCCGGCCACCGCGTCGGAGCCGTAGATCGACGAGGCGCCGTCCTTCACGATCTCGACGCGCTGCAGGATCGACGACGGGATCACGTTGAGGTCGAACGCACCGACCTGGCCGCGGGTACCGGCCGGGCCGGGGCGCTGGCCGTCGAGCAGGACCAGGGTGCGGTTTGCACCCAGGCCACGCAGCGAGAGGGTCTGCACGCCGGTGCCGCCTTCGACGACGAAGCCGCCGAACTGGTTGTTGATCTGGGTCGAACCTGCCGCGACGCTCGACTTCTGCAGGAACTCGCCCGGGTTGACCAGGCCCAGCGCGACGTTGGTGTCGGCCGTGATCACCTGGATCGGCGAGGTGGACTCGTACTCGAAGCGGCGCAGCAGCGAGCCGGTGACGGTGATGCGATCGAGTTCGACCGCGTCATCCGCCGGTGCCTGGGTGGCGACCTGCTCCTGTTCCTGCGCCTCGGGTGCGGTTTCAGCCGCGTCCTGGGCGAAGGCGGTGGTCGTATAGAGGCAGGCCAGGACGGCTGCGACGAGTGGCCCGCGCTTCAGACGCTGATTGCTTGGTGCATGACGCGACATATCTCTCCCCTTTGAAAGGAACCACAAATTGACGTTGTTGCTCGTGGTGTTTGCGACCCGCGGGCCGCCCACCTGTTGGCCCCCTCCGTGGGGTGACCCGTTCCCGTTACAGCCCGCCCGGCCCACATTCGGTGGCCAGGTAGTTCTCGATCAGCCCCAGCATCCGGGTGTGGTGCGCCGGGTACCAGGGCATCGAATGCGGCATGTCGGCGATCAGCTCGAAACGTGCAGGCACGTGCTTGCGGACGCCGTCGTAGAAGCCCTTCGCATGGAATGCCGGCGTCCGCACGTCGCGGTCGCCGACCATCAGCAGCACCGGGATGTCCGCCGACGCGGTGTTGCGCATCGGGTCCATGCCGGTGACGGTCTGGCCCTGGAGGATTCGCTGGAGGCGGTTGGAGCTCCACGTGGTGCCGAGACGCGCCAGGTCGGTCACCGGAGCACCGGAGATGGCGCACTGGTACGGGCCGTCCTTGCGGACCACCGCCGCGGCGGCAGCGAACCCGCCGTAGGAATAGCCGAAGATGGCCATGCGGTCGGGATCGGCGATGCCCTGGGCCACCAGCCATGCGGCGCCGTCGTCCTTGTCGTCCTGCATCGACTCGCCCCATTGGCTGTCGCCGGCGACCCACAGATCACGACCCAGGCCGGACGAACCCCGGTACTGCGGACGCAGCACCGCGTAGCCGCGCGAGGTCAGGAACGGCACCCAGCCGGACTGGTCCCAGCCGCCGTGGTCGCGCGCCCAGGGGCCGCCATGCGGATGGATGATCGCGGGCAGGGGGGCATCGCCGGTCTTCCAGCCCACCGGCAGGTCGAGGATGGCCGGGATCTCCCGCCCGTCACGCGCCTTGTAGGTCACCCACTTCTGCTCGCCGATCTGGCCCGGCTCGATCCACGGACGCTCGCTGCCGATGGCGACCACCTGCTTGCGGTCCACCAGCACGTGGTGGGACGGGGCATGGCGATGGCTGCTCGCGGTGAACAGCACCCGCGACAGGTCGTCGTTGTAGCCCCGGATCGCGATGCCCTGGCCCGGGAAGGCCTGGCGCAGGCCGTCGTGGACCGCCTTCATGGTCGGGTCGATGAAGACCTGCTGGGGCTCCACGCCGTCCACCACGAAGCCCAGCACGCGGTTGAAGTTGCTCGGCTGCATGCCGGTGATCAGGCCGGTGATGGAGAACTCGGGATGCGCGGCCAGCGGCTCGTCGTCGAACGTGCGCGTGGACGGGTCGTAGACACGGGCCTCCACGCGATCGGAGAACAGGTCGGTCAGGACGTAGAAATCGCCGGAGGCCTCGTCGATGCCGACGACGTCCACCGTGTGGCGCGCGGTCAGCTTGGTGGTGAGTTCCTTGTGCTCCACGAACTCACCGGTGTCGGCGTTGCGGATCAGGATCCGCTGCTCGTACTCGTTGGACGCGATCGGCTCGATCTGAGACCGGGTCAACAAGTCGCCGGTGCGCGGGTGGAACAGGCCGGGGCTGGTCAGCCCGGTCCCGCGGAACAGCAGCTCGGTGTCGCCAGTGCGCAGGTTGTAGCGGTAGTAGTTGGCCGAGAACGTCATCTCGTTCATCTGCGAAACGATGACGTTCTCGGGGTCCAGCGGCAGCGAGTGCACCAGCGACGACGTGCCGGCGATCTCGAGGCAGCGCTGGGTGCGCTCGCTGATGCCCAGCCGGCGGGTGTTGTTGGCAAACGCCTCGCTGAAGTCCTCGTGGGTCGTGTCGGTCAGGTAGGCCTTGGTTACGAAGGTCTTGGTCGCGCCCGACACGCTGCCCTCGCCACAGCCGCCCAGCTCGCCGGTCCATTCCTGCCGCCCCAGCACCAGCACCCGGTCCGCCTTGAGGGCGCTGGCGGCGATGAACTTCATCCGGTCACCGGACGGTGTGACGACCGGGCCGGCGTCCATGTTGTCCAGGTTCCAGGTGGCCAGCGCGGTTTCCTGGAACTCGCTGCCGGGCGAGGCGACGATGGCGACCAGGTTCTTGCCATCGGCACTCATCGACGGCGACTGGATGGCAGGCACCCGCGCGAAATCGTCGATGGCGATCGGCTCGCGGGCCTGGACGCCGGTGGCGAACAGGGCGATGCAGCAGCTGTAGAGGACGTTGCGGACGGTCGTCTCGGTCATGGTTCTTCCCTTGGAATTGACAGGAAGAACCGGCGCGCCTGGCTCCGTTTTCCCCTGTAACGGGAACTTAACAGAAGATGACCGGTGTGTGACAAGGGTCTCCCCTGTTCAGCGAACGGATAGACAAAGGGCGCCGCGGCCCGGTTGGCCTAGAATCCGCGTTTCCGCCTCAAACCAGGGATCGCATGAGCATCAAGTCCGACCGTTGGATCCGCCGCATGGCCGAGCAGCACGCGATGATCGAGCCGTACGAGCCGGGCCAGGTGAAGTTCGCCGACAAGGGCGGGGCGGAGCGGATCGTCAGCTACGGCACCTCGAGCTACGGCTACGACGTGCGGTGCTCGCGCGAGTTCAAGGTGTTCACCAACATCAACTCGACCATCGTCGATCCCAAGCACTTCGATCCCAAGAGCTTTGTCGACATCGAGGCGGACGAGTGCATCATCCCGCCCAATTCGTTCGCGCTGGCGCGCACGGTCGAGTACTTCCGCATTCCGCGCGACACCCTGGTGGTGTGCCTGGGCAAGAGCACCTACGCGCGCTGCGGGATCATCGTCAACGTGACGCCGCTGGAGCCCGAGTGGGAAGGCCACGTCACGCTGGAGTTCAGTAACACCACGCCGCTGCCGGCGCGCATCTACGCGAACGAGGGCGTTGCGCAGATGCTGTTCTTCCAGGCGGCGGCCGACGACGTCTGCGAGACCTCGTACAAGGACCGCGGTGGCAAGTACCAGGGCCAGCGCGGCGTGACCCTGCCGCGCACCTGAGGCTCAGCCGGGACCGGCGCTGGCCAGCGCGGCCTGCAGCCGGTCCACCTGGCGGATCAGTTCTTCAGCCGTATGACGCTTGGCGCTGGCGGTGCCCCAGACAGGGCGCGGCCAGGCGATGTCGTGCTCGAAGCGCGCGATCACGTGGATGTGCAACTGGGGGACCAGGTTCCCCAGCGCGGCAACGTTGAGTTTGTGCGGTCGGAACTCGGCCTTGAGGGCCCGACTGGCCAGGCTGATTTCCCGGCTGAGGACGGCCTGCTGGGCGACGTCGAGGTCGATCCACTCCGTCGCATCCTCTACCCGCGGCACCAGGATCAGCCAGGGATGGTTGGCGTCGTCCATCAGCCGCAGTTCGCTGAGTTCCAGTGCGGCGACCGGGTGGGTGTCCTCGGCCAGTTGCGGATGCAGGTGCCAGCCGGGCGCGGGTGGGTGACGTCGGCTCATGCGGCCTCCGGGGTGCGGGTGGTCAGCGCAGGGCGTCGACCAGGAAATCGGTGGTGCGCTGCCAGGCGAGTGCAGCGCTGGCGGGTTCGAAGTCGTCACGCGGGTCGCAATTGAAACCGTGCCCCGCGGGGTAGACGTGGATCGTCGCGCCCGGATGGTGCTCACGATGCAGCGCGACGTGTTCGGGCGAGATGATCGGGTCGCGCTCACCGAAGTGGAACAGCATCGGCGCGCGCAGGGGCTCGTCGAGGAACGGTACGCTGCGGCCGCCGTAGTAGCTGACCGCCGGCAGGCCCAGCCGAGTGTTGCCGAGCAGGGCGAGCGTGCCACCCCAGCAGAACCCCACGGCGGCCGTGCGCAGCCCCTCGGCCTGGACGGTGCGCGCGGCGGCGGCGACCAGGTCAACTGCGCGGTCGAAGCCCAGCTCCGCCGTTAGCGCGCGTCCGCGTGCCACCCCGGCAGCGTCGTAGTCGAGCTCCACGTCGCGGCTGACCGGGTCGAACAGCGCCGGTGCCACGGCCACGAAGCCGGCCGCGGCAAAGCGCCCGGCCACGCTGCGGATATGCGCGTTCAGGCCGAAGATTTCATGGATGACGATCACCGCGCCCCGCGACGGTCCGGTGGGATCGCAGCGCCAGCCGCCAATGGGGCCGTGCGTGGTTTCGATGTCGACGCGGTGGTCCATGGCGATTCCGTTCAGTTGGCAGGCGGCCTGCAGCCCGGAACAGTCTAGCGCGGGGGCTATAATCCGCGGCCCGCCTGCGCCGATCGCGTCCTGCCCCCGTGGCCGGGCGCGGCGCCGCATGCCGGTTCCGCTTCGCACCCACCGGTAACCCATGTCCGTTCCCCACGCCCCTACCAAGAACCCCAAAGTCGGCTTCGTCAGCCTTGGTTGCCCCAAGGCGCTCGTCGACTCCGAGCGCATCCTGACCCAGCTGCGGGTCGAGGGTTACGACCTGGTGCCGACGTACGACGATGCCGACGTGGTGGTGGTCAACACCTGCGGCTTCATCGACTCGGCGGTCGCCGAATCGCTCGACGCGATCGGCGAGGCGATGGCCGAGAATGGCAAGGTCATCGTCACCGGGTGCCTGGGCAAGCGGGAGGAGGTCATCCGCGAGGCGCATCCGGGCGTGCTGTCGATCAGCGGGCCGCAGGACTACGACAGCGTGCTGGGCGCGGTGCACAAAGCCCTGCCGCCGCGCCACGATCCGTTCATCAGCCTGGTCCCGGACACCGGCATCAAGCTGACGCCCAAGCACTACGCCTACCTGAAGATTTCCGAAGGCTGCAACCACCGCTGCAGCTTCTGCATCATCCCGTCGATGCGCGGCGACCTTGTCTCGCGCCCGGTCGACCAGGTCCTGCGCGAGGCCGAAAAGCTCGCGATGGGTGGGGTGAAGGAGCTGCTGGTGATCTCGCAGGACACGTCCGCCTATGGCGTCGACGTCCGCTATGCCGAGCGCGAGTGGCGCGGCCGGGCGTACCAGACACGGATGAAGGCGTTGTGCGAAGGGCTCGGCGAGCTCGGCCTGTGGACGCGCCTGCACTACGTGTATCCGTACCCGCACGTCGACGAGATCATCCCGCTGATGGCCGAGGGACGGATCCTTCCGTACCTGGACATTCCGTTCCAGCACGCCAGTCCGCGGGTACTGAAGCTGATGAAGCGCCCGGGCGCGGTCGACAAGACCCTGGAGCGGATCCGCCGGTGGCGCGATGTGTGCCCGGAGCTGACCATCCGCTCGACCTTCATCGTCGGCTTCCCGGGCGAGACCGACGCGGAGTTCGAGGAGCTGCTGGACTTCCTCGACGAGGCCCAGCTGGACCGGGTGGGCGCGTTCGCCTACTCGCCGGTGGAGGGTGCGAAGGCCAACGCGTTGCCCGACCCCGTGCCAGAGGCGCTCAAGCAGGAGCGCCTGGCGCGCTTCATGGAGCGGCAGGCGGGGATTTCCGAGGCCAAGCTCGAGGCCAAGGTCGGCAGCATCCAGCGCTGCATCGTCGACGCGGTCGACGGTGAGCTGGCGATCGCGCGTTCCATGGCCGATGCACCCGAGATCGACGGCCTGGTGCAGATCCAGAACGGCTACTTCGCCGGCCTCAAGCCGGGCGACTTCTGCGATGTCGAGATCATGGGCAGCGACGAGCACGACCTGTTCGGCGAGGTCGTGTTCGGGGACTGAGTGGCTGCGCAACCCTGATCGCCGCCGGAGGTTGTAGGAGCGGCTTCAGCCGCGATCTGCACGCGTTGCGCGACCGAATGGCCGATCGCGGCTAAAGCCGCTCCTACAGGTAGTCGACGGCGACGATCGCGAACCTACGCATACCGCCGGGCAGTTCCGCCTCGAACCCGTCGTCCAGCCGCTTCTTCAGCATCGCCCGCGCAAGCGGCGAGTCGATGCTGATCCAGCCGAGCCTGGCATCGGTCTCGTCGGGGCCGACGATCCGGTAGCGCCGGCATTCGCCGCTGACTTCATCCTCGACCTCGACGGTGGCGCCGAAGAACACCGCCGACGGGTCCGACGGCGACTCGTCGACCACGCGCAGCGCGGGCACCCGCTTGCTCAGGTAACGCACGCGCCGGTCGATCTCGCCCAGCTGCTTCTTGCGGTAGGTGTACTCGGCATTCTCCGAACGGTCGCCCTCGGCTGCCGCGGCCGCAAGCGCCTTGACCACCTCGGGGCGTTTGACCCGCCACAGCTCGTCCAGCTCCGCCTTCAGGCGCTCGTGCCCGGCGCGGGTGATCAGCGCGGTGCTTTTTTCTGCGGGGGGACGCCAGCGGCCCATGGTTGTTCCTGTGTGCGGGAGCATGTTGCGAACGGGGCTTATGCCCCAGCCGCCGGCCGTGTTCAAGCCGCACGTGCTTGCGCCGCACGCGCCTGATCGCCGAACCTTGCGTGCTGTCGACACGGACGCCGCCCATGCTGATCCTGCCCCTGCATCGCCCGATCACCCGCGCCAGCTTCCCTGTGGTCACGGCGCTGCTGATCATCGTCAACGTGCTGGTGTTCTTCGGCTGGCAGGCCGGCGACGAGGCGGCGGTGGACCGTGCGCGGACCCATTACGTCGACAGCGGGCTGGCACGGTTTGAACTGCCCGCCTACGAGCGGCACCTGCTGGCGACCAACCAGATAGATGCGCTCGACGAACTCCGGCAGCTGCCAGCCGGCGCGCGCGCCGATTACATATCCCAGGTCACCCTGACCGACGTTGCCTACCTGGACGCGCTGCATGCCGGCGCACTGTTCGACGGCGCGGCCGCGCTGGAAGCCTGGCGGCCCCTGCGTGCGGCCTATGACGCCGAACTGGAGAACGTCTTCACCCTCAGGCACATGCTGCGCAGTTCCGAGGTCGACCCTTGGCGGATGCTGGCGGCGGCGTTCCTGCATGGCGGGGTGATGCACCTGGTCGGCAACATGGTGTTCCTGCTGGCGCTGGGGGTGCTGGTGGAGGGCGCTCTGGGACCGTGGCGCCACTTGGGGCTGTACCTGCTCGGGGCGGTCGGCTCGAGCGCGGTGTCGTTGCTGTGGCGCTGGGGCGAGGCCGGGGGCGGGCTCGGCGCGTCCGGTGCGGTGGCGGCGCTGATGGGGGCCTTCTGTGTGGTCTGGGGCCGCCAGCCGGTGCGGTTCTTCTACTGGTTCGGGGTGGTGTTCGACTACGTGCGTGCACCCGCGATCCTGCTGCTGCCGGCGTGGCTCGGCTGGGAAGCATGGAACCTGATGTCCAACGCCGACAGCAACGTCGGCTTCGACGCGCACATCGGCGGGCTGGTCAGCGGCGCGCTGCTGGGCGGGCTGCTGGTGGGCCTGGGGCAGGTGCGCGAATCCTTCATTGCCGACGACGGTGGGCGCCAGGTCGACGATCGGTGGGAGCGTGCCCAAGCCTGCCTGGGACGCCTGCAGCTGGCCGAGGCCGACGCGCTGCTAAGCGAGCTGGCCGACGAACAACCGCAACGATTCGACATCAGGCTGATGCGCTACCGGGTGGCACGAAATGCCGGCCGCCACGCGACGATCGCCGAACGAGCCCGCGAACTGCTGCAGGCTGACGCACCGGACAGCGACGGAATCCACGCGCAACAGGGCGCGCTGGCCGACCTGGACGGTACCGACGATGCGTTGCCGCTGACCGAGCGCCTCGGGCTGGCGCGGCGCTGGCTGGCGGCGGGTGCGCTGGATGCAGTGGAGGCGGCGCTGGCACCACTCACTGGCGAAGCGGAAGGCGAGGAGGCCGACGCGCTGGTGGCCCAATTGTGGTTCCAGCTCGCACTCGCGCATCGCGAGTGCCATCAGGACGATGCGCATGCACGTACGTTGCGTCGACTGGCCGAGCGCTACCCGGCGCAGCCGCAGGCGGCGAAGGCCCGGTTCCTGCTCGGCGAACTCGAAGGCGCCGGCGCGGCGACGGCGCCGGCCGGCTAGCCCAACTGCGGCGCCGGACCGGGCGTCGTCTCAGGCGGTTTCGGGCACCTGCAACGCCTTCATCGCCGCCGCGATCTTCGACTGCAGCCCGGGGTCCTCGCAACGCTCCAAAGACTGCTGCAGCAGTGCACGGGCGTCATCGTCACGTCCGGAGCGCTCGACCAGCAGCAACGCGGCGTCCAGCCCCCAGCGCGATGCGTCGGGATGGCGCGGGTGCGCGCGCAGCATTGCAGCCAGCGTGTCGGCTGCCAGCTGTCCCTGGCCCGCCAGCCGGGCACGCTCGGCCAGTGCCTGGGCGTGTTCGACCTGGGCCGGCACGAAATCGGGGTTGGCATCCAGCGTCGTGCGCAGCAGGCCGAGGGCGCGCCGTTCCTCGCGCTCGAGCATCAGCAGGTTGAGGTACTCGCCCGCATGGCCGGTCAGCGCCGCGGCATCGCCGGACTGCCGCAGCAGGCGGTGGTAGAGCTCGTGAACCTCCAGGCTGACCGCCCGGCTGCGCGTCTCCGCCCGCAGCAGCTCCAGTGCGGCATCCGGGTGGCCATCGCGAACGTGCGCCTCGGCCTCGCCGAGCAGGTCCGCGTCGGGCGCGTGACGGCCGGGCAGGCCATCGCGCGCTGCCGGCTCGTAGCCCAGCGCCTCGTGGTACTGGTAGATGAGATAGCCCATGAGATGGAACGCGGCAAACAGGCCCCAGAACGACACCGCGGTGACAGCCAGGTCGGCGATGACCGGCGGCATCCAGCGAGCCAGCCAGACACTCGCCGTCAGCGCACTGGCCTGGATCACGAACAGCAGCCCGAACACCGCCAGGTATGGCCAGCCGATCCGTCCGACCAGGGCCAATGGCGTCGAGGGGTTGAGCGCGTGCGACAGGCTGCCGTCCATCGCCAGCGACATCACGCAACCCGGCTGCATGAAGGCGACCAGCGCCAGCACCGCCAACCCGATGATCGGGCCGCCGACCAGCAACGCGGCCAGGACCACCACGATGAAGACCAGTTGCATTGCGATCAGCCGTGCCACCACGCCGTCGCCGGTGCCCAGCACCACCTCCGGCGCTTCCAGCCGGCCGTCGGCGGTCGCGCGCAACACCTCGAAGGCGTACTTGTAGGCGCCGATCCACACCAGCAGGGCGACCACCCAACCCACCACCGGGATCATGCCGAGCAGGCTGGCCAGCGTGAGCGCGACCAGGCTCGCCAGCGCCGCACCGCGGAAGGGGTAGAGGGTGATGGCGCGGAGGCGCTGCCAGAACGGCTCCGGCGTGTCGCGGTGGATGGATGACATTGGATTCGCTCCCTGAACAAGGCGTTCATTCTGCGGGGGCGAAACGCCGCTTCACAATCCCCGGCCCGTCGCCAGGGACGGGCCGGGGTCGAGATCGATGCGGCAAACCACGCCGGACGGCCACCCGGGCCGCCCGGCGGAGGCGCGATCAGTTGGCCGGCTGGCGGTCCAAGCCGTAATCCAGGTTGCCCTCCGCCGGCGTGCCATCCAGCGACAGCTGGGTGATGCGGTCGTTGGAATCGATCGCGAACAGGCGGTCATCCTCGGACTTGCTGTTGGGGTCGAGCCGGATCTGGCCGTTGTCCGCCTCGACCGTCCAGGTGCCGTCCATCTGTGCCGGTGCGCCGGCTTCGTCCTGGTAGGTCTCGGTGATCGCGTAGGTGCCGTCAGGGTTCAGCACAAGGGTGGTGTCGATGCCGGGGCAACTGGCGCACGGAAGCGTGCCGCTGAACCGGCCGGCGAACGCCCGCATGTCGAAATCGCCCGCGCCGGACGCGGTGGCGTCGCCGGTCGGGATGATATCCGCAGCGGGTGGGGCCGCGGCGGCGGCGGCAGGCGCCGCGTCGACCGGCTCGGCCGGTTCCTGTTTGCAGGCGGCGACAGCCAGGACGGTGAGGCAGGCGAGGGCGAGCAATCGATGGGTCATGCGGGGACTCCTGTCGGTGAGGGGCGGGGGAAGGGTGAGGCTACCGTCATGTGCAACGGGGAGGGGCCGCGCTCAACGGCCCTTGCCGAAGATGCCGCCGAGCAGGCCCCGGAGAACCTGTCGGCCGATCTGGCTGCCGATGGTGCGGGCGGTCTGCTTGGCCATGGTCTCGACCATGCCCTGGCGCCGCTTGGTGCCGAACACCGCGTTGCGGACGGCCTGGCCCAGGCCGCCTTCGTCGGCATCGCTTTCCGCACCCTTGGCGGCTGGCGCATCGGCTTGGCCGGCGGCGACCTCGATCTTCCGGGCGAGCATCTCCTCGGCCGATTCGCGGTCGACCGTGGTGTCGTACTTGGCGCCGACCGGGCTGCCCGCGCGGACCGCGGCACGTTCGGCATCGGTGATCGCGCCCATTCGACAGCGCGGCGCGGCGATCAGGGTCTGCTCCACCGGCATCGGGACGCCCTTGGCCTGCAGGGTCGAGACCAGCGCCTCGCCAGTGCCGAGGCGGGCGATGGCGTCGGCGACGTCCAGCCCCGGGTTGGGGACGAAGGTTTCCGCCGCAGTGCGCACCGCCTTCTGGTCGCGCGGGGTAAAGGCGCGCAGCGCATGCTGCACGCGGTTGCCCAGCTGGCCGAGCATCTCATCGGGCACGTCGTCGGGGAACTGCGAGCAGAAGTACACGCCCACGCCCTTGGAGCGGATGATCCGGACCACCTGCTCGACCCGCTGCTGCAGTGCCTTGGGGGCGTCCTCGAACAGCAGGTGCGCTTCGTCGAACACGAACACCAGCTTCGGCTTGTCCAGGTCGCCCACCTCCGGCAACTGCTCGAACAGCTCCGACAGCAGCCACAGCAGGAACGACGAGTACAGCCGGGGCTTCAGCACCAGACTGTCGGCGGCTAGGATGTTGATGACGCCGCGCCCGTCGGTGGTGGTGCGCATCAGGTCGGCCAGCTCCAGCGCCGGCTCGCCGAAGAACATGTCGCCGCCGTCGGATTCCAGCCGCAGCAGCGCGCGCTGGATCGCACCGATCGACGGGGTGCTGACCAGGCCGTAGTCGGTCGAGACGCTCTTGCGCTCCTCCGCGACGAGGTTGAGCAGGGCGCGCAGGTCGTCCAGGTCCAGCAGCAGCAGGCCGCGGTCGTCGGCCAGGCGGAACACGATGTCGAGCACCCCCGACTGGGTGTCGTTGAGCTCCAGCATGCGCGACAGCAGGGTCGGGCCGATCTCGCTGACCGTCGCGCGCACCGGGTGGCCCAGCTTGCCGAACAGGTCCCAGAACACCACCGGGCTGCCCTCGTTGACGTAGCCGGCGATGCCGATTTCCTCGATCCGGGCCTTCAACTTGTCGTTGAGGGTGCCCGGCATGGCCAGCCCGGCGACGTCGCCCTTCACGTCCGCCATGAACACCGGCACGCCGATGCGCGAGAAACCTTCGGCAAGCGTCATCAGGGTGACGGTCTTGCCGGTGCCGGTCGCACCGGCGACCAGACCGTGGCGGTTGGCCAGGTTCGGCTGGAGGAATACCTGGCCGCCCGTATCGGGGAGTGCTTCGGGCGTGGTGACGGCCTTGCCGACGAGGATCGGCGGGGGGATGTTCGCCATGTCCGGTTCCTTGGGGTGGTCGGCCGATTCTAGGACCTAATCACCGCGGCGATTGACGGGGCCCCGCACGGTTACGTCGGCGCCGTCGCGCGATTGCCGTTACGCGACGGACAGGGCTAACCTGCAGGGCGTCGTCCCCCTGCAGTGCCATGCCCATGCCCGTCCGGTTGTTCCGACGCTCCGCGTCGCTGTTGCTCGTGTTGCTCGCCGCCGTATCGATGGACGCCAGCGCGCAATCGCGTCGTGACCGGGCCGCGACCGAGGCCCTGGAGCAGAGGATGCAGGCGGCCGAGGGACGCTACCGCGAGGCGATGGTCGCCATCGGCAACCACGACCCCGAAGGTCCCGCCCACGCCGACGCCGCGCTGGAGGACATGGAGGACGTGGTCGCGGCCTGCGTTGCGCAGCGGGGATGCTCGGTCACGACGATGCTGACGACCTACGAGCGCCTGCTCAAGCTCAACGCCGACGTCGAGGCCGGTGGTGGCCTGGAGAACGACGACGGGCCGGACACGGACTCCCACCACGCCGCGGCGGTCGCGCGTGACGTGCCCGAGGCGGCGCGCGCGGCGGCGTTGCTCGGTGGCGACGAGCACGACTTCGACCGGATGGTCCAGTTCAACCCGGCGGTGCAGGAAGGCATCCGCCGCTGGTTGACCGACATGCGCGACGACTTCCTCACCAGCCACCAGAACTACCAGTACCTGCGCCGCCAGATGTGGCCGCAGTACGAGCGCGCGGGGCTGCCGGAGGCGCTGCTGTTCGGGATCCTGGCCAAGGAGTCCAACGGCCGCGTCCACTCGACCTCGCGTGCCGGCGCGTCGGGGCCGATGCAGTTCATGTACGCCACCGGCCGGCGCTTCGGCCTGGGCGAGGACAGTACCGGTTTCGACACCCGCTACGACCCGTACGCAGCCTCGGCGGCCAGCGTGGCTTACCTCAACGAGCGGATGGGCGAGCTCAACCGCAACATCGAACTGGCGCTGGCGGCGTACAACGGTGGCGAGGGCCGCGCCCGCCGCGTGCACCGTGCCAATCCCGGCAAGAGCTTCTGGCACGCCGACGTGTACCACGAGTTCCCGCCGGAGACCCGCGACTACGTGCCGATGGTGATCGCCGCGGCGTGGCTGTTCCTGCACCCTCGCGAATACGGCCTTACGCTGCCCGAGTTCGATGTGCGACCGGCGAAGCTGCAACTGCAGCAGCCGGCGTCGATCTACCAGTTGACGATCTGCCTGGGCAACCGCGGCGTGCGCGACGGTTACATGCGGGCGCTGCGCAACCTCAACCCGCGCTACCGAGCGGACGACATGCTGCCGGCGGGCGCCGTGCTGGACGCGACGACCGAGATCGCCAGCCTGTACCGGCGGCACTGCCTGAACGGGTCGCGCGCGCAGCTGGCACGCGAGCTGGTGGCCAGCGACCCGGCCCGCGCGATCGTCCGGGGCGGTCCCGCTTCGGCGATGCCGGTGTCGGCCGTGGCAACCGTGCCCACCGAACCCGCGGCGCCGGCCACCTACCGCGTGCAGGGCGGCGAGACCCTCAGCTCCATCGCCCGCAAGTTCGAATGCCGGCCGGCCGAACTCGCCCATGCCAACGGCGTCAGGGGGCCGCGCTACACCATCCGCCCCGGCCAGGAGCTGGTGCTGCAGGGATGCAGCGGCGGCAACTGACGGTCAGATCCGGGTGGCCAGCCGCTGGCCGAGCTTGACCGCCGACTCGGCGCACAGGCCCGGTGCGAGCTCGGCGACCCCGGGCGGCAGCAGCACGATCACGGTGGAGCCGTAGTTGAACCGCGCCATTTCCTCGAACCGCTCCAGCGTGATGTCCTCGCCGCGGTAATCGCGGACGGTCACCCGGCTGCCGTAGGCCGGAATCTCCTCGCCGGACCACACCGTCTCGACGCCCGACACCAGCAAGGCACCGACCATCACCACCGCCATCGGGCCGAAGTCGGTATCGAAGTGGCAGACCAGCCGCTCGTTGCGCGCGAACAGGCGCGGCACGTGGCGCACCGCCGCCGGTCCGACGCTGAACAGCCGGCCGGGCACGTGCGCGGTCTCGCGCAGGGTGCCCGTCCAGGGCATGTGTACCCGGTGGTAATCCTTCGGCGACAGGTAGACGGTGGCGAACAGGCCTTCCTCGAACGGACGGGCGGCATCGGCATCGCCGAGGAGCTCGGCGGCGGTGAAAGACTGCCCCTTGGCCTGGAAGATCCGGCCGGCCTCGATCGCCCCGCACTGGCTGATGCGGCCGTCGGCCGGCATGGCCAGCGCGCGCGGGTCGGGATCGACCACGCGTACGCCCGGCCGGAGCGCGCGGGTGAAGAACGCATTGAAGGTGGGGTAGGCGGCCGGATCCGACTGTGACGCCTCCGACAGGTCGACCCCGAACCGGCGGGTCACGTTGTCGATCAGCCAGCGCCGCACGCGCGGGTGGTCCGAGTAGGCCAGCCGGCGCGCCAGCGAGGAGAGCAGGCGGTGAGGCAGCGCGTAGGTGAGTTTGGTGCTCAGGCTCATCGGGGGTTCCTGCGCGGCACCGGGTCAGGGCGCGGCGGCTTCGGTCAGCGCGGCGAGGTCGGCGGCGATGAGGTTGGGGTCGAACGGCGGCTGCACCAGGCCCGACATCCGGCCCTGCGGGTCGAGCAGCGCCATCGATGCGCTGTGGTCGACCGAGTACTGGTCGTCCGGCTCTCCGTCGGCCGGCGGCACCTTGGCGAACACCATGCTCAGCGAGGCGGCGAACTTCTCCAGCGCCGGCACATCGGCGGTGGCAGCCAGGGTGTCCTTGTGGAAGGCGTGGGCGTACTCGCCGATCCGACCGGGGCTGTCGCGCTCGGGATCGACCGAAACGAACAGCACGCGCGGGCGGATCGCTTCCGGGATCGACTCCCACTGCTTCTGCGCCTGCGACATCTGCGCCAGCGTCATCGGGCAGACGTCCGGGCAGTGGGTGAAACCCAGGAACACCAGCGTCCAGTGGCCGTGCAGCTCGCCCGGCACCAGCTGGGTGCCGTCGGACTGGCGCAGGCTGAACTCGGGCAACTCGCGCGCCGGCTGGAACAGCCGCACCGCCTGGGTCTGCGGCCAGCCCGGCACCGGCTGCGCGCCGAAGTACTTCTGCGATGCCAGCAGGCCGAGCCCGGCGGCGACCGCGGCGATCAGGATGACGAGGGTGGTGCGGTTGAACATGGCGGGCCTGCAGTCGACGCCCGGGCGCAGTACGCGTGCGGGCAATGCCGCCCATGATACCGAGCGCCGACCGCTATAATCGGCGGCCCTCCGCCTCCCTGGTGCGCACCAGCCTGACCGCCGGATGCGCCGACCCCGACCGCCATGGCCACTCAGCGCGCCGATTTTGCCGACACCACCTTCGAGCAGGTCTCGATCATCGACCTGATCCGATTCGGCGGCAGCCGTTTCGCCGAGGCCGGGCTTACCTTCGGCCACAGCTACGACAACGCGCTGGACGAAGCCACCCAGCTGGTGCTGCACGCGCTGTCGATGCCGCACGACCTTAGCCCGGTGTATGGCGCCTCGCGCGTCAGCCGTGAGGAGAAGACGCGCGTGCTGGCGCTGTTCGAGCGTCGTATCAACGAGCGCATCCCGGCGGCCTACCTGACCGGCGAGGCGTGGTTTGCCGGGCTGAGCTTCAAGTCCGACCCGCGCGCGCTGGTGCCGCGCTCGCCGATCGCCGAGCTGATCGAGAACGGGTTCGAGCCGTGGCTCGGCGGGCGCGAGGTATCACGCGCACTGGACCTGTGCACCGGGTCGGGTTGCATCGCGATCGCCACCGGCCACCACCACCCGGACTGGGAGGTGGTCGGCATCGACATCAGCGACGACGCACTGGCACTGGCGGCGGAGAACAAGGCGCGGCTGCACGCCAGCAACGTGTCGTTCCGCAAGTCGGACCTGTTCGACGGGTTGCAGGGCGAGGTGTTCGACCTGATCGTCACCAATCCCCCCTACGTCACCCATGACGAGACCGACGCGCTGCCCGCCGAGTACGCCCACGAGCCCGAGCTGGGCCTGCGCGCCGGCGACGACGGACTCGACCTGGCGCTGCGGATCATGCGCGACGCGCCGGCGCACCTGTCCGACGATGGCCTCCTGATCTGCGAGGTCGGCGAGGCCGAACACGCACTGGTCGCGCTGCTGCCGGAGCTGCCCTTGGCCTGGGTGGAGTTCAAGGTCGGCCAGATGGGCATCTTCGTGGTGGAGCGCGCCGACCTGGTCGAGCACCATGCGAGGATTGCCGAACTCGCCGCCAGCCGCGGCTGAGATCGCTCCGCAACGCCCTGCATCCCTAACGTCGGGAACCCTCCGTGGCCGGCAACACCTTCGGAAAACTGTTCGCGGTCACCACCTTTGGCGAAAGCCACGGGCCGGCGATCGGCTGCGTGGTCGACGGTTGCCCGCCGGGCTTGCCGCTGGCCGCCGAAGACTTCCGCCACGACCTGGAGCGCCGGGCCACCGGTCGCACCCGCCACACCTCGGCACGGCGCGAGGCTGACGAGGTGGAGATCCTGTCGGGTGTCTACGAGGGGCTGACCACCGGCACGCCGATCGCACTGCTGGTTCGCAACACCGACGCGCGCAGCCGGGACTACGATCGCATCGCCGCACAGTTCCGGCCCGGACATGCCGATTACACCTACTGGCAGAAGTACGGCATCCGCGACCCGCGGGGTGGCGGCCGGGCCTCTGCGCGCGAGACGACGATGCGGGTGGCCGCCGGCACCATCGCCAGGAAGTGGTTGGCCCAGCGCCATGGCGTGGCCGTGCGCGGCTGGCTGTCCCAGCTGGGCGACGTCGTGCCGGCGGGGTTCGACGAGGGTGTCGTCGAAGGTAACCCGTTCTTCTGGCCCCACGCGCCGCAGGTGCAGGAGCTGGAGGCGTACATGGACGCGTTGCGCAAGTCCGGCGACTCGGTCGGTGCACGCGTGGACGTGGTCGCCACCGGCCTGCCGCCGGGGTGGGGTGAGCCGGTGTACGGCAAGCTCGACGGCGAGCTCGCGGGGGCCTTGATGTCCATCAACGCGGTCAAGGGCGTCGAGATCGGCGACGGATTCGCCTCGGTGGCGCAGCGCGGCAGTGCACACCGCGATCCGATCGCGCCCGAGGGCTTTGCCTCCAACCACGCCGGCGGCGTTCTGGGCGGCATAAGCACCGGGCAGCCGCTGCGCTGCTCGGTCGCATTCAAGCCCACTTCCAGCCTGCGCCTGCCTGTCGACAGCGTCGACACCGATGGCCGGCCGGTCGAAGTGGTCACCACCGGCCGCCACGACCCCTGCGTCGGCATCCGCGCCGTGCCGATCTGCGAGGCCATGGTCGCGCTGGTGCTGATGGACCAGGCCCTGCGCCATCGCGCCCAGTGCGGTGACGTCGGCGATGTCGATCCGCGCATCCCGGCCCGAAAACCCTGATCCTGTGCAGCGGGCGTACGTCGCCCTTGCGCGGTTGCACCCGGCTGCCACGGTCGCGGATAAATCGCGGCGGCGTCGCCAGCCACCCCCTCGACCAGCCAGGAATAGAAATGAGAAGGACCGTGAACGTAGCCGTCGTCGGAGCCACCGGGGCCGTCGGCGAGACCATGCTGAAGATCCTCGCCGAGCGCGACTTCCCGATCGACCGACTGCACCTGCTGGCGAGCGAGCGTTCGGCCGGCGAAAAAGCCGAGTTCGGCGCCCGCAGGATTGTCGTCGAGGACCTGGCCACGTTCGATCCGGCCGGGATCGACATCGCGCTGTTCTCCGCCGGCGGAAGCGTCTCGAGGGAGTACGCGCCGAAGTTCGCGGCGGCCGGGGCGGTGGTGATCGACAACTCCTCGGCATTCCGGCAGGACGACGACGTGCCGCTGGTGGTCGCCGAGGTCAACCCGGATGCGGCGCGCGACCGTCCGCGCGGGATCATCGCCAATCCCAACTGCTCGACCATGCAGATGCTGGTGGCGCTGGCGCCGATCCATCGCGCGGTCGGCATCGAGCGCATCAACGTGGCGACCTACCAGTCGGTCTCCGGCACCGGGCGGCGCGCGTTGGAGGAGCTGGGTCGGCAGACCGCCGGCATGCTGAATTTCCAGGAGGCCCGTCCGGAGGTCTATCCGGTGCAGATCGCGTTCAACGTGATTCCGCATGGCGGCGACTTCTGCGACAACGGCTACACCACCGAGGAGATGAAGCTGGTCTGGGAGACGCGCAAGATCCTCGGCGACGACAGCATCGCGGTGAACGCCACCGTGGTGCGGGTGCCGGTGTTCTACGGCCACTCCGAGGCGGTCCACCTGGAAACGCGCGAGAAGCTGTCCGCCGCGGACGCCCGCGCCTTGCTGGCGGCCGCGCCCGGACTCGAGGTCGTCGACACGCCCGAGCCTGGCGGCTACCCCACGCCCGTCACCCACGCGTCGGGCAACGACCCGGTCTACGTCGGGCGGATCCGCGAGGACATCTCCCACCCGCGCGGGCTGGCGCTGTGGGTGGTGGCCGACAACATCCGCAAGGGCGCCGCCCTCAATGCCGTGCAACTGGCCGAACTGGTGCTCGCGGAACGCTGATGAATGTGTCGCAAGACATTGAAAAAGCGACGGGATCGCATTGCCGGGGCGCGCGCTGGTCGCTAGAGTCGCGCCAGGGGATGCAGCAGGAGCACCGGTGAACCGATTCGCGCAAACCGCCTTGGCACTGGCGCTGGCTCTGGCCAGCAGCTCGGCGGCCGCATTGGGGCTGGGCCAACTGGAACTGAAGTCGAAGCTCGGCGAGCCGCTGGTGGCCGAGATCCAGATCATTTCCAACGACCCGGGTGAGCTCGAGCGCCTGCGCGCCGGGCTCGCCTCGCCCGAGACCTTCGCCCGCATTGGCCTGCAGCCGCCCCAGGGCGTGGTGGCGAACCTTCAGTTTGTTTCTGCGCTCGACGCGCGCGGCCGGCCGGTCATCCGTGTCACCAGCAGCGAGCCCATCCAGCAGCCGTTGTTGACCTTCCTGGTCGAGGTGGACTGGGGGCAGGGCAGGCTGGTCCGCGAGTACTCGGCCCTGCTGGATACGCCGCGGACCGTGTCGGCGCCGCTGCAACCGCCGATCGAGGCGCCCGAAGTGGCGCCATCCAACACGATCGTGCGCGAACCGTCGCCTGCGCCGGAGCCGCTGCCGGACGAGGGAATGGCGGCCGAGCCGGGCGCCGCTCCGGCCGACGCGACGCCGATCCCGGTGGAAGCCCCGGATCCTTCCGCGATCCAGCCGACCGCGCCCAGCCCGGCGCCAGTAGCCGCGGCCCCGGTCGCCACACCGGTGGCACCGGCAGCGCGACCGACCCGCTACGGCGAGGTGCGCAGTGGCGAAACGCTGTCGCAGATCGCGCGCGACCTCGACCTGGGCGTGAACCTCGACCAGGCCATGATCGCGCTGCTCAACGCCAATCCGGACGCCTTCATCAACGGCAACGTCAACCTGCTCAAGCAGGGGGTGGTGCTGCGTGTTCCCGAGGCCGACGAGGTGCGTGCCACGTCGATGGCCCAGGCCATGGCCCAGGTCCGCGAGCAGACCCGTGCCTGGCGTGCCGCGCGCGCGCCGACCCCGCAGCCGGTGGTGGCCGACACCGCTGCCGGCGACGCCGCGCCCGCTGCGGAGGGCGTGGCGAACGCCGCCAGTCCGACCACAACCGCCGATGCACGGCTTGAAATTGTCCCGCCCGGCGCAAGTGACGCGTCGCAGGCGGGGACCCAGTCCGGCACCAGTGCCGGCGGCGAGGGCGACACGATGAGACAGGAACTGCAACAGACGCGCGAGACCCTGGCCGCGCGCGACGCCGAACTGACCGAGCTGCAAAGCCGCGTCGCCGAACTCGAGAAGCTGCAGTCCGACCAGCAGAAGCTGCTGGAGATGAAGGACAACGAGTTGAATGCCGTGCAGCAGCGCCTGGCCCAAGTCGGCGACGCCGAGCAGGCCGCGCGCGCATCGGGCCTGCCGTGGGTGCTGGGCGGGGCGGCGTTGCTGGTGCTCGCCCTGCTGGCGGGCTGGTGGATGCGGCGCCGTCCGGTCCGGACGCCGTCCTTCCGGCCGGTGGCGCCTGAACCTTCGCCGCTTGCGGCAGCTTTCGCCGAGCGGGCTTCGTCGCCGCAGCCGGTGGATGTGCCGACGGAAGCACCTGCGGTGGCCACTCCGCCGCCCCCGGCCCCTGCGGTCGCCGTCGCACCGTCGCCATTGCGCGAACCGCGCACCGTTTCGTCGCAGGATCCGTTGCCGTCGTCCGGCGTGCCGACGTGGCACGCCGCGTCATCGGCCAAGGGTCCGGGCGTGGCGCCCATATCCCCGGTAGACGGTGCCGTGGCCGATGACAACGTCGAGCCCGTGAATTCCGAGGCACCCGGACAGGAGCGGCTGGAACTGGCGCGCGCCTACCTTGACCTTGGCGACCGCGACAGCGCCCGGCAGTTGCTCGACGAGGTGGTAATCCACGGTGACCTGGCCGCGCGTCAGCAGGCCGCGCGGATGCTGCGCGAGTTCGACTGACGACGTGCCTGCCGAACCAGTACCGTCCAGGCCCCGACCGTCCGGGGCATCGCCGGCGCGGCGCCGTTTCGCGCTGGGCGTGGAATACGACGGCAGCGAATTCTCCGGCTGGCAGCGGCTCAACAAACCCGGTGAGCCCGAACGCCGCGGCGAACCCACGGTGCAGGCGGCGCTGGAGCAGGCGTTATCGTTCGTGGCCGGCGAGGGCGTCGAAGTCGTGTGCGCTGGCCGTACCGACGCCGGCGTGCATGCCTCGGCCCAGGTCGTGCATTTCGACGGCCCGGCCCAACGCGACGTGCGTGGCTGGGTGCTCGGCACGACCAGCCGGTTGCCGCCGTCGGTCTGCGTGCGCTGGTGCGTGCCGGTGGCCGATGACTTCCATGCACGGTTCTCCGCACGCGCCCGTCGCTACCGCTATTCGATCCTCAACCGCGCGGTCCGCCCCGCGTTGCAACGGCAATACCTGAGCTGGGAGCGTCGACCGCTTGATGCAGCGGCCATGCACCGCTCCGCCCAGGCACTGGTCGGCGAGCATGACTTCTCCGCGTTCCGCACCGTCCATTGCCAGGCGCCGCACGCCCGGCGCGACCTGCAGTTCATCGCGGTAGAGCGCCAGGGCGACGTGGTGACGGTGGAGGTGCAGGCCAATGCGTTCCTGCACCACATGGTCCGCAACATCGTCGGCAGCCTGCTGCCGGTGGGGCGCGGCGAGCAGCCCGAAGAATGGCTCGGCGACCTGCTCGCCGGGCGCGACCGTACCGTTGCCGGACCGACCGCACCGTCGGCCGGTCTGGTGTTCCTCGGGCCGCGCTACCCTGCACAATGGGGTCTCCCCGCCGAGGTCGAGCTGTGAACCGTATCCTGTTCCGTACCCGCATCAAGTTCTGCGGCTTCACCCGCCCGGGTGACGTCCGCCTGGCCTGCGAGCTGGGTGCCGATGCGATCGGATTCGTGTTCGCGCGCAACAGTCCGCGTCGCATCGAACCCGAGGAAGCGCGCGCCATGCGCCAGGCGCTCGCTCCCCTGGTCGATGCGGTCGCGCTGTTCATGGACAACCCGGTCGATGAAGTGCGCGAAGTCGTCCGCCAGATCCGCCCGAGCCTGCTGCAGTTCCATGGCGACGAGGACGACGCTTTCTGCCGTGGATTCGGCGTGCCGTACCTGAAGGCGATCCCGATGGGCGGCGAGCTCGCCCAGCAGCATCCCGCCGCGTTGCACACGCGCTATCCGGGCGCGGCCGGGTTCCTGTTCGACAGCCATTCCGCCGGGGGCGCGGGCGGCAGTGGCAAGACGTTCGACTGGGGAAGGATCCCGGCGGGCGTGCAGAAGCCCTACGTGCTCGCAGGCGGGCTGACCGCCGACAACGTCTTCGACGCGATCATCGCCACGCTCCCCTGGGCGGTCGACGTATCCACCAGCATCGAGAGCGCACCCGGCCTCAAGGATGGCGACAAGATGCGCCGGTTCGTCGAGGAAGTGCGCCGCGCCGACTGCCACGTACTCGACTGATCCTCCCCTGAAGGCCCGAGCGCGGCGCGATCGCCTGCGTTGCGGCGCCGTCCATCGGCCGCAAGGCCAGGAATTGCCCGACATGTCGCCCGACCCGATCGATTTCCACGCCTATCCCGACGCTGCCGGCCACTTCGGCCGGTTCGGCGGTCGCTTCGTCGCCGAGACCCTGATGGGGCCGCTGCAGGAACTGGCAGACGCCTACGATGCCGCCCGCGTGGACCCCGCCTTCGTCGGAGCATTCGAGCGCGACCTGGCGCACTACGTGGGCCGTCCCAGCCCGATCTACCACGCGCGTCGGCTCAGCGATGAAACCGGCGGCGCGCAGATCCTGCTCAAGCGCGAGGACCTGAACCACACGGGCGCGCACAAGATCAACAACACCATCGGCCAGGCACTGCTCGCCAGCCGCATGGGCAAGCCACGAATCATCGCCGAGACCGGCGCCGGCCAGCACGGCGTGGCATCGGCCACCGTGGCCGCAAGGCTGGGGCTCGAATGCGTGGTCTACATGGGCGCGACCGACATCGAGCGGCAGAAGGTCAACGTCCACCGCATGAAGCTGCTGGGGGCCACCGTGGTGCCGGTCAGCAGCGGTTCGGCGACGCTCAAGGACGCGCTGAACGAGGCGATGCGCGACTGGGTGACCAACGTCGCCGACACCTTCTACATCATCGGCACCGTCGCCGGCCCGGACCCGTACCCGCGCATGGTGCGTGACTTCAACGCCGTGGTCGGCCGCGAGGCGCGCGCGCAGATGCTCGCCGAGTACGGGCGCCTGCCCGACGCAGTCACCGCGTGCGTGGGTGGCGGCAGCAATGCCATCGGCATCTTCCACGCCTTCCTCAACGATGCCGGCGTGCGCATCGTCGGCGCCGAGGCGGCCGGCGAGGGCGTGGGCAGCGGACGCCACGCCGCGTCGCTGTCGGCCGGTCGTCCCGGTGTGCTGCACGGCAACCGCACCTACGTACTGTGCGACGACGACGGCCAGATCATCGAGACCCACTCGGTGTCGGCCGGGCTCGACTACCCCGGCGTCGGTCCCGAACATGCCTTCCTGAAGGACACGGGGCGCGCCGAGTATGTCGGCGTGACGGACGACGAGGCCCTCGCGGCCTTCCACCGGTTGACCCGGACCGAGGGCATCCTGCCGGCGCTGGAGTCCAGCCACGCCATCGCCCAGGCAATCAAGCTCGCCCGCGGCATGCCGCGCGACGCGCTGGTGCTGTGCAACCTCTCCGGTCGTGGCGACAAGGATGTCCACACCATCGCCGCCCGCGACGGGCTGGTGTTTTGACTTCAGTCCCCGCAAGGCAATCGGCATGACACGCATCGAATCCCGTTTCGCCGCACTCCGCGCGGCCGGCCGCAAGGCACTGGTTCCGTTCATGACCGCGGGCGATCCGTCGGCCACCGCCACCGTCCCGGTCATGCATGCGCTGGTGGAAGCCGGCGCTGACGTGATCGAGCTCGGCGTGCCGTTCTCCGACCCGATGGCGGACGGCCCGACGATCCAGCGTAGTTCCGAGCGCGCGCTGTCGCGCGGCGTCGGCATGGGCCAGGTGCTCGGGTACGTAAGCGAGTTCCGCAAGCAGGACCGGGAGACGCCGGTGGTCCTGATGGGTTACCTCAACCCGGTCGAGATCCGTGGACCGGAAGCGTTCGCGAGCGCCGCGTCGGAAGCCGGGGTCGACGGCGCGCTGCTGGTCGACCTGCCGCCGGAGGAGGCCGCCGAATTCCGCGCCGCGTTCGCTGCGCACGGTGTCGCGCTGATCCTGCTGGCCGCGCCGACCAGCTCCGACGCACGCATGGCCTCGCTGTGCGACCAGGCGTCGGGCTACCTGTACTACGTGAGCTATGCGGGCGTGACCGGCGCCGACCACCTCGATGCCGGTCACGCCGGCGGCCGCCTTGCAGTGTTGCGCGAGCGCTCGCCGGTACCGGTGGTCGCAGGGTTCGGCATCAAGGATGCCGCGAGCGCGGTCGACATGGCCGCGTCGGCCGACGGCGTAGTGGTGGGCAGCGCACTCGTGCAGGCGATGGCCGATGCCAGCGATGACCGCGACGCCGCCGCCCGCGCAGTTGCTTTCCTGTCCCCCCTGAGGGCAGCGCTGGACGCCGCGGCCTTGCCCGGCAAGCCCCTGCGCTAAACTGATCCGCTCGACCGCCGCGACCGCGGTCACCCGCATGGCCTGAACGGAAGAACACCCAACGCATGTCCTGGCTCAAGAAACTCATGCCGTCCGGCATCCGCACCGACAACGCGAGCGCCAAGCGCCGCAGCGTCCCGGAAGGCCTGTGGGAAAAATGCGACCGCTGCGGCGCGGTGCTCTACCGCCCCGAGCTCGAGGAGAACCTCGAGGTCTGCCCCAAGTGCAGCCACCATCGGCCGATCCGCGCCCGCGCACGCCTTGCGGCGCTGCTGGACCCGGGCAGCACCAGCGAGATCGGCGCCGCGCTGGGGCCGACCGACGTGCTCCGTTTCAAGGACCAGAAGAAGTATTCGGACCGCATCAAGGCTGCCCAGAAGTCCACCGGCGAGCGCGACGCGCTGATCGCCATGCAGGGCACGCTGAAGCAGCGCCCGTTGGTCGCATGCTCGTTCGACTTCGCGTACATGGGCGGGTCGATGGGCTCGGTCGTGGGTGAGCGCTTCGCCCGCGCCGCCGAGACTGCCCTCGAGCTGGGCTGCCCGATGGTGTGCTTCACCGCGACCGGTGGTGCACGCATGCAGGAGAGCCTGTTCTCGCTCATGCAGATGGCCAAGACGTCGGCCGCGCTGGGCCGCCTGCGCGCCGCCGGCCTGCCGTACATCGCGGTGCTGACCCACCCGACCACCGGTGGCGTGTCGGCGTCGCTGGCGATGCTGGGCGACATCAACATCGCCGAGCCCGAGGCGCTGATCGGCTTTGCCGGCCCGCGCGTGATCGAGCAGACCGTCCGCGAGACCCTGCCCGAAGGCTTCCAGCGCAGCGAGTTCCTGCTCGAGCACGGCGCGATCGACCAGATCTGCGACCGGCGCGAAATGCGCGACCGCCTGTCGCAGCTGCTCGCGTTGATGATGAAACAGCCGCAACCGGAAGACGACGCCGAGATCGCCGGCTGACACCAGGGAACACCGATGACACGCAAGTATTTTGGAACCGACGGCATCCGCGGCCGGGTCGGCGAAGGTCCGATCTCCGCCGATTTCGTGCTGCGCCTGGGCAATGCCTACGGCCATGCGCTGTCGCGCAACGCCTGGCGCAAGCCGGTGGTAATCATCGGCAAGGACACCCGGATCTCGAACTACATGTTCGAGGCCGCGCTCGAGGCCGGGCTGGTCGCGGCCGGCGTGGACGTGCAGCTGATGGGACCGATGCCGACGCCGGCGGTGGCCCACCTCACGCACTCGCTGCGGGCCGATGGTGGCATCGTCATCTCCGCCTCGCACAACCCGCATTTCGACAACGGCATCAAGTTCTTCTCGGCCGAAGGCGAGAAGCTCGACGACGCCACCGAGCTGGCGATCGAGGCCGCGCTGGAAGAGCCCTTCCGGACCGTGCCGTCCGAGCAGCTCGGCAAGGCGGTGCGCACCCGCGACGCGATTGGCCGTTATGTCGAGGCGTGCAAGAACTCGGTGCCCAAGGGCTTCGACCTCGGCGGCCTGAAGATCGCAATGGATTGCGCCAACGGCGCGACCTACCAGATCGGACCGCTGGTGCTGCGCGAGCTCGGCGCCCAGGTCGACGCGATCGGGGTGGATCCCAATGGCCTCAACATCAACGACAAGGTGGGCTCAACCCAACCGGAGACGCTGGCGGCGCGGGTGCGGGAAACCGGCGCCGATCTGGGCATCGCGTTCGATGGCGACGGCGACCGGGTGATGTTCGTCGACCGCAGTGGTGCGGTCTGCGATGGCGACGACCTGCTGTACGTGCTTGCGCGCGACTGGCAGGCGAGCGGCCGGTTGCAGGGCCCCGTCGTCGGTACGCTGATGACCAATTTCGGGCTGGAGCAGGCGTTCGCGCAGGCCGGTATCGGCTTCATCCGTGCCAAGGTCGGCGACCGCCATGTCCACCAGCAGCTGGTCGCCAACGGCGGCACGCTGGGCGGCGAGGCATCAGGCCACCTGCTGTGCCTGGACCGGGCCAGCACCGGCGACGGCATCGTCAGCGCATTGCAGGTGCTCGAGGTGCTCTCGCGCCGGGGTATCGGGCTGCGCGAGGCGCTGGCCGGGCTGGTCAAGGTGCCGCAGCGCACCGTGAACGTGCGGTTCGCCAATGGCGCGAGGCCGGCCGAAGCCGACTCCGTTCGCGCCGTACTGGCCGAAGTGCAGGCCGCGGTGCAGGGCAGGGGCCGCGCCTTCCTGCGCCCGTCGGGCACCGAGCCGGTGGTCCGGGTGACGGTCGAGGCAGACGACGGCGATCTTGTCCAAGCCCAGCTCGACCGGCTCGCCGACGCGGTGCGTGCCGCGGCCGGCTGACGACTGCAGCGTGCCGTACAGCTTCCCCGACCGATAATTCCCGTCCCTCTCAGTGGTAGTCCCCGCATGACCCCGTCCCGCATCCCGACCTTGGATATCCGCCGTTTCGAAGGCGATCGCGACGCCTTCGTCGCCGAACTGGGCGCGGCCTACCGAGAATGGGGCTTCGCCGGCATCCGCGGGCATGGGATTCCCGCCGGGCAGATCGACACCGCCTACGACGTGTTCCAGCGCTTCTTCGCGCTTCCCGACGAGGTCAAGCGCAAGTACCACGTGCCGGGCGGCGGCGGCGCCCGCGGCTACACCCCCTTCGGCGTGGAGACCGCCAAGGGCGCGACGCATTTCGACCTCAAGGAGTTCTGGCACGTCGGTCGCGAGATCCCGCGCGACTCGCGCTACGCCGACGTCATGCCGCCGAACCTGTGGCCGGAGGAGATCCCGGAGTTCCGCGAGGTCGCCTACGGGTTGTACACCGCGCTCGACCAGCTGGGTTCGCGGGTGCTGTCGGCGCTGGCGCTGCACATCGGCCTGCCGGCGGACTTCTTTACCGACAAGACCGACTGCGGCAACTCGATCCTGCGGCCGATCCACTACCCGCCGATCACCGCGCCTGAGATACCGAACGAACGCGCGGGCGCGCACGAGGACATCAACCTCATCACCCTGCTGGTGGGGGCCAGCGCAGAAGGGCTGGAAGTGCGCTCGCACGCGGGGGAATGGGTCCCGTTTACCGCGGACGCTGACACCATCGTGGTCAATATCGGCGACATGCTGCAGCGCCTGACCAACCACGTGTATCCCTCGACCACGCATCGGGTGGTCAACCCCCAGGGCGAGAAGGCGCGCCAGCCACGGTATTCAACGCCGTTCTTCCTGCATCCCAACCCCGACTTCGTGATCGACGTGCTGCCCTCGTGCGTCACCGCCGACAATCCGAGTCGCTACCCGGAGCCGATCACGGCGCAGGGTTACCTCGACGAGCGGCTGCGCGAGATCAAGCTGAAGTAGGCGCGCCTTTAACCGATCACCCCGGCCTCGACCAGCGCGGCGCGCCAGGCGGCGAGCTTGGCATCGGTGCGCTGCGACGCGTTGGCCGGACTGGTGGAGGGCAGCCGCCGCAACGTGAGATCGGCCACCGGTACTGCCGGCATCACGAACCTGCGAAAGCCCGCTTCGGCTTTTGCACCGTTGAACAGCAGCGTGTGGATGCCGGGCCGCTCGGCGAGGAAGCCGTCGAAATCGTTCGGCTTCGCGGTGTCGTCGCGGATGGCCGAATCCAGGCTGCCGTCCCGCTCGCAGCTTGCCAGCACGTCCCAGACCGCGATCCCGGCCTCGACCACGCGGCGGCAGCGCGCGGCATAGGGCAGGTCCGGTGCCATGCCCAGCAGTGTCGTCATGAAAGGCCAGAAGCGGTTCTGCGGGTGCGCGTAGTAGCGGCCCGCCTGTAACGAACGCACGCCCGGCATGCTGCCCAGGATCAGGACCCGCGCACCGGGTCCGACGATCGGCGGAAAACTGCACACCACCGGCCCCTGCGAGGGCCCTTCAGGCACGACCGCCCGGCCCGTTTGCAGGACGTCTGCGCTAGAATCGCGGCTTTCATCGTCTGGGTGCGTCATGGCTCGTCGCAGGATCGTCGCGGGAAACTGGAAGTTGCACGGGGACCGTCGGTTCGCCGGTGAGCTGCTCGATGCTGTCGCGGCCGTGGAAGCGCCGGGCGGCGTGGAGCGCATCATCCTGCCGCCGATGCCGTACCTGGGTGAACTCGTCCACGCATACGGCGCGCGTGGGATGGCGTTCGGTGCGCAGGATGTCAGCGCCAACGAGAAGGGCGCGTACACCGGTGAGGTCTCCGCGGCGATGCTGGTCGACGTCGGCGCCCGCTACGGACTGGTCGGTCATTCCGAGCGCCGCCAGTACCACGGCGAGACCAGCGAGATGGTGGCCGCCAAGTTCATTGCGGCCAAGGCGGCCGGGCTGACGCCGATCTTCTGCGTCGGCGAGACCCTCAGCCAGCGCGAGGACGACCAGACCTGGTGGCGGCTGGAGAAGCAGCTCGCACCGCTGCTGGCGCACGGCGTCGAAGTTTTCGACGGCGCCATCGTCGCCTACGAGCCGGTCTGGGCGATCGGCACCGGCAAGACCGCCAGCCCCGCGCAGGCGCAGGAAGTCCACGCCTTCATCCGTAGCGAAATCGCTGCGTACGATGCTAGAATCGCTGGCTCGCTGCCGATCCTGTACGGCGGCAGCGTGAAGGCCGACAACGCCGCGGAGCTGTTCGCACAGCCCGATGTTGATGGCGGCCTGGTTGGCGGCGCCTCGCTGGTGGCCGCCGACTTCAACGCCATCGCAGCCGCGGCGGCGCCCTGACCGGTTACGGGTTTCCCGTCACCGACCTATCCAAGAGTTTTTCGCGATGCTGTTGTTCCTCAACGTCATCTATGTGCTGGTCGCGATCGCCATGGTCGCGCTGATCCTGATGCAGCGCGGCGCGGGTGCGCAGGCTGGCTCGGGTTTCGGTGGCGGCGCCTCGGCGACCGTCTTCGGCGCGCGTGGCGCATCGAGCTTCCTGACCAAGGCCACCAAGTGGCTTGCCATCGTGTTCTTCGCCATCAGCCTGTTCATGGCCTGGCACGCGACCGATCGCAGCCAGGTCGGGGGGCAGGGGACCGATCTCGGCGTGATGTCGCAGGTGCCGGTGGCGCCGGCCGCTCCGCAGGGCGATGCCGCGGTTCCGACCGCACCGGCCGCGCAGGTCGCGCCGGCGGCGAGCGCGGAGGTCCCGGCCGCTCCTGCGGCTGATACCGCATCGCAAACGCCGGAATCGGCACCGTCCGATCCTGCTGGCGAGTAACGCGACGCGATACAATGTGTTTTAGACGCCCGGCAAGGAAGTCGGGGGTCCGGTCATGATGACCGTAACCGGCAGCTCAGCGATGGGCTGCCCGATCAGGAAGATGGCTGGATCATGTGCCCAGGTGGCGGAATTGGTAGACGCACTACCTTGAGGTGGTAGCGGCTTAGGTCGTGGGGGTTCGAGTCCCCCCTTGGGCACCACTCCAGCATTCACAAAAAGAACGGCATCCCCTGCCGACCGCGGCACGATCGATGCCGCCGAGCCAAGGCCGCGGCAACGCGGCGTAGCCGAGAGAACACAAGTGCTGGCCGAATACCTGCCGACCCTGCTGTTCCTGATCGTCGCCAGCGTCATCGGCGTCGCCCTGCTCGTGGTGGGCAACACCCTCGGGCCCAAGCGCCCCTCCCTGGAAAAGCTGTCGCCCTACGAATGCGGGTTCGAGGCGTTCGAGAGCGCGCGCATGCAGTTCGACGTGCGCTACTACCTCATCGCCATCCAGTTCATCATCTTCGACCTGGAAATCATCTTCATCGTGCCGTGGGCGACCGTGTTCCGTGATCTCGGGATGGTCGGCCTGATCGAGATGGGCATCTTCGCGAGCATGTTGCTGCTCGGATTCATCTACGTGTGGAAGAAGGGAGCGCTGGAATGGGAGTGAGCGAGACCCGGACTCTGGGCGATCGCGTCTCGGGCCTGATGCACAACCCGGTCCCGGAAGGGCGGCTCGACGACATCCTGCGTCCCGATGGCGACAACCCGCTGCTGCAGCAGGGCTTCGTCACCACCAACCTGGACACCCTGTGGAACTGGGCGCGGACCGGCTCGATGTGGCCGATGACGTTCGGCCTGGCGTGCTGTGCGGTCGAGATGATGCACGCGGGCGCTTCGCGCCTGGACCTGGATCGCTACGGCGTGGTCTTCCGCCCGTCGCCGCGCCAGTCCGATGTGATGATCGTCGCCGGTACCCTCGTCAACAAGATGGCCCCGGCGCTGCGCAAGGTCTACGACCAGATGCCCGATCCGAAGTGGGTGATCTCGATGGGCAGCTGCGCCAATGGCGGCGGCTATTACCACTATTCGTATTCCGTGGTGCGTGGCGTTGATCGGATCGTGCCGGTGGACGTGTACGTGCCCGGGTGCCCGCCGACGGCCGAAGCGCTGGTGTACGGCATCCTGCAGCTGCAGAAGAAGATCCGCCGCGGCACCAACTTCGGCGAGAACCGGCAGGGCATGCGCGGATGAGCAGCGAAGCCATGAATCCGACGGAGTTTGCGGACCGCCTGCGCGCGCGTTTCCCGGACGGCGTGGTCAGCGTCGTCCAGCCTCGGGGTGAGGTCACCCTGGACGTCGAACCCGCCGACTGGTTCGCCACGGCCACTGCGCTGCGCGACGAATCGGGCTTCGACACCCTGGTCGATGTCAGTGGCGTCGACTACCTCGGTTACGGCGCCGACGAGTGGGATACCGACGTGTCATCCGAAGGTTTCTCGCGTGGCGTCGAGGGCAAGGGGCCCGGGCGTTTCGTCTGGGGCGAGTCGCCCAATGGCGCCGCCGCGGTACCCGAGCGCCGCTTTGCCGCCGTCGCACACCTGCTGTCGGTCGAGCACAACCTGCGCGTGCGTCTTCGCACGTTCGCTGCCGACGACGACCTGCCGGTGGTGTCCTCGCTCACATCGATCTGGCCGGGTGCCGACTGGTTCGAGCGCGAGGCGTTCGACCTCTACGGCATCGTGTTCGAGGGCCATCCGGACCTGCGTCGCATCCTCACCGACTACGGTTTCGTCGGCCACCCGTTCCGCAAGGATTTCCCGCTGATCGGCAATGTCGAGGTGCGTTACGACGCCGAGAAGCAGCGCGTGATCTACGAGCCGGTTTCGATCGAGCCGCGCGTGCTCGTGCCGCGCGTGATCCGTGACGACGCGCGCTACGAAACCTCCGCGCGGGAGTCCGCACAGCGACGCGAGGTGAAGCCATGAGCACGCCAGTGAATGGCGCCGCGGCGCAGGTGCCGCCGCCGGCCAGCGAGATGCCGCTGGTGAACACCTCCGGCCTGCGTAGCGCCGAGATCCGCAACTACAGCCTGAACTTCGGCCCGCAACACCCGGCCGCGCACGGCGTGCTGCGACTGATCCTGGAGATGGACGGCGAGGTCGTGCAGCGTGCCGATCCGCACATCGGGCTGCTCCACCGGGGCACCGAGAAGCTGGCCGAGTCCAAGCCATTCAACCAGTCGATCGGTTATATGGACCGGCTCGACTACGTGTCGATGATGTGCAACGAGCACGCCTACGTGCGCGCGATCGAGACCCTGATGGGGATCGAGGCGCCCGAGCGTGCGCAGTACATCCGCACGATGTTCGACGAGATCACCCGGATCCTGAACCACCTGATGTGGGTGGGCTCCAACGGCCTCGACCTCGGCGCGATGGCGGTGTTCCTGTACGCCTTCCGCGAGCGCGAGGAACTGATGGACTGCTACGAGGCGGTCTCTGGCGCGCGTATGCACGCGACCTACTATCGTCCCGGCGGCGTCTACCGCGACCTGCCCGACCGCATGTCGAAGTACCGCGAGTCGCCGTGGCGCAAGGGCAAGGATCTCAAGCGCTTCAACGCCTGGCGCGAGGGTTCGCTGCTCGATTACCTCGATGCGTTCTGCGACGACTTCCCCAACCGGGTCGACGAGTACGAAACGCTGCTCACCGACAACCGCATCTGGAAGCAGCGCACCGTTGGCGTTGGCGTGATCAGTCCCGAGACCGCCAAGGCGTGGGGCATGTCCGGCCCGATGATCCGCGGCTCCGGCGTCGCCTGGGACCTGCGCAAGATGCAGCCGTACGCGAAGTACGCCGAGGTCGACTTCGACATTCCGGTCGGCACCAACGGCGACTGCTACGACCGCTACCTGGTGCGCGTGGCCGAAATGCGCGAATCGACCCGCATCATCAAGCAGTGCGTGAAGTGGCTGAAGGCCAACCCCGGCCCGGTGATGGTCGACAACTACAAGGTCGCGCCTCCCTCCCGCGAGGAGATGAAGGACGACATGGAAGCGTTGATCCACCACTTCAAGCTGTTCACCGAGGGCTACTGCGTCCCGGCCGGCGAGACCTACTGCGCGGTCGAGGCGCCAAAGGGCGAGTTCGGCTGCTACCTGATCTCGGACGGCGCCAACAAGCCGTTCCGGGTCAAGCTGCGCGCGCCCGGGTTCGCCCACCTGTCGTCGATGGACACGGTGGTCAAGGGACACATGCTGGCGGACGTGGTGGCGATGATCGGCACCTATGACGTCGTATTCGGCGAGATCGACCGCTGATCCCGCGGGACGACGGGCGATCGGCTGAGGACCTATTGAAGAAATGAAAGCGACCGGAAATTTCGAGGCTTGCCAGCACGTCGACCCGATGGTGGCGCTGTCGGACAAGACCCGCGCGCACATCGACCACTGGCTGACCAAGTTCCCGCCGGACCGCAAGCGTTCGGCGGTGCTGCAGGGGCTGCACGCCGCGCAGGAGCAGAACGGCGGCTGGCTGAGCGACGAGATCATCGCCGCGGTCGCCAAGTACCTGTCGATCCCGCCGGTGTGGGCGTACGAGGTCGCCAGCTTCTACTCGATGTTCGAGACCGAGCAGGTCGGCCGCAACAACGTTGCGTTCTGCACCAACATCAGCTGCTGGCTCAACGGTGGCGAGGCCCTGGTCGCGCACGCCGAGAAGAAGCTCGGCTGCCGGCTCGGCGAGTCCACTGCCGACGGACGCGTGTACCTCAAGCGCGAGGAAGAGTGCGTCGCCGCATGCTGCGGCGCGCCGGTCGTCGTCATCAACGGCCATTACCACGAGAAGCTCGACACCGCGAAGGTGGACGAGCTGCTGGACGGGCTGGAGTAGGGCATGGGGCACCACGATTACAGCAAGGGCTACGGCCCGGTCGGCCCGGCGCCGCAGGAGCACAACGTCGTCTACACGACGTTGCACTTCGACAAGCCGTGGTCGTATGACAACTACCTCAAGACCGGCGGCTACAGCGCGCTGCGGAAGATCATCGAAGAGAAGATGGACCGCGCGGCGATCATCGAGATGATCAAGCAGTCCGGCCTGCGCGGGCGTGGTGGTGCGGGCTTCCCGACCGGCCTGAAGTGGAGCTTCATGCCCAAGCACGACGGCGAGAAGTACATCCTGTGCAACTCGGACGAGTCCGAGCCGGGCACCGCCAAGGACCGCGACATCCTGCGCTACAACCCGCACGCCGTCCTCGAGGGCCTGGCGATCGCGTGCTATGCCACCAATACGAAGGTGGCCTACAACTACCTGCGCGGCGAGTTCCACCACGAGCCGTTCGAGCACCTGGAAGAGGCGACCCGCGAGGCCTACGCCAACGGCTGGCTGGGCAAGGACATCCTCGGCAGCGGCGTGGACATCGACATCCACAACGCGCTGGGTGCCGGGGCCTACATCTGTGGCGAGGAAACCGCGCTGATGGAGTCGCTGGAGGGCAAGAAGGGCCAGCCGCGTTTCAAGCCGCCGTTCCCGGCCAATTTCGGCCTGTACGGCAAGCCGACCACGATCAACAACACCGAGACCTACGCGTCCGTGCCGGCGATCATCCGCAACGGCGCCGAGTGGTTCCTCAACCTGGGCAAGCCCAACAACGGTGGCGCGAAGGTGTTTTCCGTGTCGGGCCACGTCGCCCGCCCCGGCAACTACGAGATACGCCTGGGCACGCCGTTCGCCGACCTGCTGGAGATGGCCGGCGGTATGCGCGAAGGCCGCCGGATCAAGGGCGTGATTCCCGGTGGCTCGTCGATGCCGGTGCTGCCGGGCGAGACCATGATGGGTCTTACGATGGACTATGACGCGCTGCAGAAGGCCGGCTCCGGCCTCGGCTCGGGCGCGGTCATCGTGATGGACGACACTACCTGCATGGTCCGCGCCTGCCAGCGCATTGCGCGGTTCTACTTCAAGGAAAGCTGCGGGCAGTGCACCCCGTGCCGCGAAGGCACCGGCTGGATGTACCGCATGGTGAGCCGCATCGCCAACATGGAAGCAACCCTGGACGACCTGGAGATGCTGCGCACCGCGGCCGGCCAGATCGAGGGCCACACCATCTGTGCGTTCGGCGAAGCCGCCGCCTGGCCGATGCAGGGCTTCCTGCGCCATTTCCGCCCCGAGTTCGAGTACGCGATCGTGAACAAGCGGTTCCTTGTCGATGACCAGGCCGCCGGCATCGTGGAGAAGGCCGCATGAGCGCGCAGCCGGAAAACCCCAACGTGCCTGCCGACCACGTCACCATCCACATCGATGGCGTCGAGATGTACGCGCCCAAGGGCTCGATGGTCATCCAGGCCGCCGACAAGGCCGGTATCCCGATCCCGCGGTTCTGCTACCACGACAAGCTGAGCATCGCGGCCAACTGCCGCATGTGCCTGGTCGAGGTCGAGAAGATGCCAAAGCCGGCGCCGGCTTGCGCCACGCCGGTCATGGACGGCATGAAGATCTCCACGCGCAGCGACAAGGCGCTGGGTTCGCAGCGCAACGTGATGGAGTTCCTGCTGATCAACCATCCGCTCGACTGCCCGGTCTGCGACCAGGGCGGCGAGTGCGAGCTGCAGGACCTGTCGCTGGGTTACGGCCGGTCGGTCAGCCGCTTCGTCGAGCGCAAGCGTTCGGTGCCGGACGAGGACATCGGTCCGCTGGTGGCGACCGAAATGACCCGCTGCATCCACTGCACCCGGTGCGTGCGTTTCACGGCCGAAGTCGCCGGCACTTACGAGCTCGGTGGCATGTACCGCGGCGAGAACCTGCAGATCGGCACGTATGACGGCAAGCCGCTGACCACCGAGCTGTCGGGCAACGTCATCGACGTGTGCCCGGTCGGTGCACTCACCAACAAGCCGTTCCAGTTCAAGGCGCGCGCGTGGGAGCTGCTGGCCCGCGAGTCGCTGGGCTACCACGATGCGCTGGGCAGCAACCTGTTCCTGCACGTGCGCCGGGGCCAGGTCCTGCGCACGGTTCCACGCGACAACGACGCGGTCAACGAGTGCTGGCTGTCGGACCGCGACCGTTACTCCCACCAGGGCCTGTACGCCGACGACCGTGCCACCGCGCCGATGGTCAAGGATGGCGGCGAGTGGCGTGAGGCATCTTGGGATGAAGCGCTCGCGCGCGCGGCGAAGATCCTCCGCGAGAACGGCGCCGACCGGCTCGGGATGCTGGTCCATCCGGCGACCTCTAACGAGGAGGGCGTATTGCTTGCCCGCCTCGCCGACGCGCTGGGCACGGGCAACATCGACCACCGCATTTCGCAGCACGACCTGTCCGACGCCGCCATCGCCGAAAACTTCGCGATGCCGGTCGCCGAAATCGAGAAGGCCGACCTGGTCGTGCTCGTCGGCGGCAACCTGCGCCACGAGCTGCCGCTGGTGAATGCCCGCGTGCGCAAGGCGTGGATGAACGGCGCCAAGGTGCACGTGGTCAATCCGGTCGATTTCGACCAGACCTTCGACCTCGCCGGCAAGCAGATCGTGGCGCCGTCCGCGATCGCCGGTGCGCTGGACGATGCCGCGCTGCGTGAGGCCGCGACGGCTGCGACGCGGGCGGTGGTCATCGTCGGCGCACTGGCCGAAAACGGTGTGCATGCCGCCACCATCCGCGCGGCGGCGGCCGACTTCGCGCGGGCCACGGGGGCGGCACTGTGCCGCATTCCGCAGGGTGCGAACGCGGTTGGCCTGGCGGACCACGGCGTGCTGCCAACCGGTCTCGACGCCGGTGGGATGCTTGCCGAGCCGCGCACCGCTTACGTGATCTACGGCATCGAGCCGGGCCTGGACTTCGCGGATACCGGCGGCGCAATGAAGGCGTTGGGCGGTGCCCAGGTCGTCGCGTTCAGCGCGTTCGCCTGCCAGTCCACCCGCGCCGTGGCCGACGTGATCCTGCCGATCGGCCTGCTGCCGGAGGTGGATGCGACCCTGACCAACCTCGACGGGCGCGAGCAGGTCGTGGTGGCGGGTGGCAAGCTCCCGGGCGAGGCGCGCGCCGGCTGGCGCGTGCTGCGTGCACTCGGCGGCCTGCTCCAGGCCGACGGCTTCGAGTTCACCGACCTGGTCGGCCTCCGTGCCAGCGTTGCCAAGCGCGATGTCACCGTCGCCGCCGGCCGCGCAGTGCAACCGGCGGGCGAGGGCATCGAACTGGCCTCTAGCATGGGCATCTACCGCAGCGACGCGGTCGTCCGTCGGGCGGCAGCGCTGCAGGCGCATCCGCTGAACCAGGCGCCGCGCGCGATGGTCAATCCCGCCGATCTCGACGGGCTGGGGCTTGCCGACGGCGCCACCGGGAAGTTCACCACCGCGCAGGGAACGGCGACGCTGCCGGTCTCGGCGAGCGACAAGGTCGCGCGCGGGACGGTGTGGGTCGAGAGCGGCCATGGCGCAACCGCGCCGCTTGCCGCCGGACGCGTGCAGGCGGGGAGGGCTTGAGCATGGTGTCGGGCATGATCGACGCGATCCACGACGGTTTCCTGTCCTTCGGCATGCTGGGCGAGGGCGCCTGGATCGTGCTGAAGATCCTGCTCATCGTGATGCCGGTGATCATCGCCGTCGCGTTCTACGTGCTGTGGGAGCGCAAGCTGATCGGCTGGATGCACTCCCGCCACGGGCCGATGTACGTCGGCATGGGCATCCTGCAGACCTTCGCGGATGTCTTCAAACTGCTGTTCAAGGAAGTCATCCAGCCCTCGAGCGCATCGCCGTTCCTGTACCGGCTTGCGCCGCTGATCGTGCTGGTGCCCTCGTTCGCGGCGTGGGCGGTGGTGCCGTTCGACGCCCAGCTGGTGCTGTCGAATGCCAATGCCGGGTTGCTGTACCTCTTGGCGATGACCTCGCTGGGCGTGTACGGGATCATCCTGGCCGGCTGGGCATCCAACTCGAAGTACGCCTTCCTCGGTGCGATGCGTGCCGCCGCGCAGATGGTGTCGTACGAAATCGCGATGGGCTTCGCCCTGGTCGGCGTGATGGTCGCGGCCGGCAGCCTCAACCTGAGCGAGATCGTGATGGCCCAGGCCGGCAATGGCGGCCTGTTCGAGTGGTTCTGGCTGCCGCTGCTGCCGCTGTTCGTCGTGTACTTCGTGTCCGGCGTCGCCGAGACCAACCGCGCGCCGTTCGACGTGGTCGAGGGCGAGTCGGAGATCGTCGCCGGCCACATGGTCGAGTACTCGGGCGCATCGTTCGCGCTGTTCTTCCTGGCCGAATACGCCAACATGATCCTGATCAGCTTCCTGGTCGCGATCTTCTTCCTGGGCGGCTGGCTCAGCCCGTTCCAGGGCTGGGGCATCCCGCTGCTGTCGGTCGACGGCTGGTGGTGGCTGTTCGCCAAGGTGGTGTTCTTCGCGAGCGCGTACGTCTGGTTCCGTGCGACGTTCCCGCGTTATCGCTACGACCAGATCATGCGGCTGGGCTGGAAGGTGTTCATCCCGCTGTCGATCGCCTGGATCGTCGTCGCCGCGTTGATGGCGTACTACGGCGTGTTCCTGCCGGGACAATGAGACTGAGATGAGCAACCGCGCGCCAAACCGAATCGTTTCGTACTTCAAGAGCCTGCTGCTCATCGAGCTGCTGCAGGGCATGGGTTTGACCCTCAAGTACCTGTTCAAGCCCAAGTACACGCTGATGTACCCGATGGAGAAGACGCCGCAGTCGCCGCGCTTCCGCGGCATCCATGCGCTGCGCCGCTATCCCAACGGCGAGGAGCGCTGCATCGCCTGCAAGCTGTGCGAGGCGGTGTGCCCGGCCCTGGCGATCACCATCGACTCGGAGAAGCGCGAGGACGGCAGCCGCCGCACCACGCGTTACGACATCGACCTGTTCAAGTGCATCTTCTGCGGCTTCTGCGAGGAGTCGTGCCCGGTGGATTCGATCGTCGAGACGCACATCCACGAATACCACTTCGACCAGCGCGGACAGAACATCGTCACCAAGCCGCAGTTGCTGGCGATCGGGGACCGGCTCGAGGCCGAGATCTCCGAACGCCGCGCCGCCGACGCGCCCTTCCGCTGAGTGCCCGCCATGGACCTCGCTTTCATCGCATTCCTCCTGTTCGCCCTGACGGCGGTTGCCGCGGCCATTGGCGTGATCAGCGTCCGCAACCCGGTCCACGCCGCGCTGTCGCTGGTGCTGACCTTCTTCTCCGTCGCCTGCGTGTGGCTGATCGCCGGGGCCGAGTTCCTCGGCGTGGCGCTCGTGCTGGTGTACGTCGGCGCGGTGATGGTGCTGTTGCTGTTCGTCGTGATGATGCTCGACATCGACGTCGCGCCGTTGCGCGAGGGCTTCGTGCGCTACCTGCCGGTCGGCCTGCTGGTCGCGGTGGTGATGCTCGTCGAGATGCTGGTGCTGATCGGGGTCAAGGTCCAGTTGGGCACGCCGCTGGCCGACGACCCGACGGCAGGCATCTCCAACACAAAGTGGCTGGCCGAGGCGCTGTTCACCCGCTTCCTGCTGCCGTTCGAGACCGCCGCGGTGATCCTGACCGTCGCCGTCATCGCCGCTGTGATGCTGACCCTGCGCCGTCGCGAGGGCGCCAAGCACCAGAACCCGGGTGACCAGGCGCGGGTGCGCGCCGGTGACCGCCTGCGCATGGTCAAGGTGGATGCCGTCCGCCCGCCGCCGCCGCAGCCGCCGCGTTCGCTCGATGGATCCGCGTCCGACGTGGAGGTGAAGCCGTGACCCTGTTTGACCTGACCCCGGGCCACTTCCTCATGCTCGGCGCCGCGCTGTTCTGCATCAGCGTTGCCGGCATCTTCATCAACCGCAAGAACGTCATCGTCCTGCTGATGTGCCTGGAGCTGTTGCTGCTCGCAGTCAACATCAACTTCGTGACGTTCTCGCGGCAGTTCGGCGACCCGGCCGGCCAGGTGTTCGTGTTCTTCATCCTGACCGTCGCCGCCGCCGAGGCTGCCATTGGCCTGGCGATCCTCGTCACGCTGTTCCGCAACCGGCGCACGATCAACGTCGCCGAAATCGACACGATGAAGGGCTGAGCCGGATGGAGTACGCCATTTCCAAGTCGGTGCTGCTGGCGATCGTGCTGGCGCCGCTGCTGGGTTCGATCCTCGCCGGCCTGTTCGGCCGCCGGATCGGTCGCGCGGGTTCGCACAGCGTCACGATCCTCGGCGTCGCCGCCAGTTGTGCGATGTCCGCCTACGTGCTGTGGCAGCTCGTGGGGCAGGGCGCGGCGCCGTTCAACGAGAACGTCTACACCTGGTTCCAGGTCGGTGGCGTCGAGGCGCACGTCGGCTTCATGGTCGACAAGCTCACCGCGATGATGATGGTGGTGGTGACCTTCGTGTCGCTGCTGGTGCACATCTACACCATCGGCTACATGCACGAAGATGACGGCTACCAGCGCTTCTTCAGCTACATCTCACTGTTCACCTTCTCGATGCTCATGCTGGTGATGAGCAACAACTTCCTGCAGCTGTTCTTCGGCTGGGAAGCGGTCGGCCTGGTGTCCTACCTGCTCATCGGCTTCTGGTACAAGAAGCCGACCGCAGTGTTCGCCAACCTCAAGGCGTTCCTGGTCAACCGCGTGGGCGATTTCGGCTTCCTGCTCGGTATCGCCGGCGTGCTGCTGATGTTCGGCTCCCTGGACTACGCCACCGTGTTCGCCAACGCACCGGCGATCGAGGGCATGACCATGTCGATCATCGCCGGTCAGGAATGGTCGGTCGCGACGGTCATCTGCATCTGTCTGTTCATCGGCGCGATGGGCAAGTCCGCGCAGGTGCCGCTGCACGTCTGGCTGCCCGACTCGATGGAAGGCCCGACCCCGATTTCCGCGCTGATCCACGCCGCGACGATGGTGACCGCCGGCATCTTCATGGTCGCGCGCATGTCGCCGCTGTTCGAGCTCAGCCAGACGGCGCTCAACTTCATCCTGTTCATTGGTGCCACCACGGCGTTCTGGACCGGCCTGATCGGCATTGTGCAGAACGACATCAAGCGCGTGGTCGCGTATTCGACGTTGTCGCAGCTGGGCTACATGACCGTCGCACTGGGCGTGTCGGCCTACAGCGCGGGCGTGTACCACCTGATGACGCACGCGTTCTTCAAGGCGCTGCTGTTCCTCGGTGCCGGCTCGGTCATCATCGCGATGCACCACGAGCAGGACATGCGCCGGATGGGCGGGCTGAAGAAGTACATGCCGATCACGTACTGGACGATGCTGCTGGGCACGCTCGCGCTGGTGGCCACGCCGTTGTTCAGCGGCTACTACTCCAAGGATGTGATCATCGAGGCCACACACCTGGCCGCCGCCAGCGACCGTGCCGGCTGGATCGGGCACTACGCCTACTGGGCGGTGCTGCTGGGTGCGTTCGTGACGGCGTTCTACAGCTTCCGCCTGCTGTTCATGACCTTCCACGGCAAGGAGCGCTTCCGCGACGCGCACGCCGACGGTCACGCCGCCCATGACGACGGCCACGGTCACCATGGTGTGCACGAACCGCACGAGTCGCCGTGGGTGGTCACCGTTCCCCTGGTGCTGCTGGCGATCCCGTCGGTGCTGATCGGCTTCTTCACCGCCGGCCCGATGCTGTTCGGGACTGACTGGAGTGGCCACGTCGAGCAACTGCCATTCTTCCTCGGCGCGATCGAGGTCAATCCCGTACGTGACGTGATGGCCACGCTGAAGGCCGAGCTCTGGCACGGCCCCGTCGAACTGGCGCTGCACGCGGTCAAGGCGCCGTCGTTCTGGCTGACGGTCGCCGGCTTCGTGCTCGCGCTGGTCATGTACTGGTGGAAGCCCGAGCTGGCCCCCCGCGCGCGCAACACGTTCGCCTGGCCGGTCCGCGTGCTGGAGAACAAGTACGGCTTCGACGCGCTGTGGATCGACGGTTTCGCCGGCGGCAGCCTGCGGCTCGGCAAGGCCTCGCGTGCGGTCGACACCCACGTGATCGACGGCATCGCGGTCAACGGTAGTGCGCAGGCTGTTGGCCTGGTCGCGCGGCTGGCCCGGCAGGTGCAGTCGGGTTTCCTCTACCACTACGCGTTCGCGATGATCCTCGGCCTGATCGTGCTGATGGCCGTGCTCATCTCGACTTTGAACTGACAAGGACCGCGACGTGACCCCTGTGCCTGCTACAAGCACGCTGCCCTTGCTGAGCCTGCTGATCTGGCTGCCGATCATCGGTGGCTTCCTTACCCTCGCGTTCGGCAACGGCCGCGCCAACCCCGCGCGGTGGTTCGCCACCGGCGTGGCGGCGCTGACCCTGTTGCTGACGGTGCCGCTGTTCACCGGGCTGGACCTGGCCACCCCTGCGATGCAGTTCGTGGAGAACCACGCCTGGATCCCGGCCTTCGACATCCGCTACCACCTGGGCGCTGACGGCATTTCGGTCGCGTTGATCGGACTCACCACGCTGACCTCGCTGCTGGTGCTGATCGGGGCCTGGAACGTCGACAAGCGGGTCAGCCAGTACTACGCGGCCTTCCTGATCCTCGAGGGCCTGATGGTCGGCGTCTTCGCCTCGCTGGACGCGATGCTGTTCTACGTGTTCTTCGAGTGCATGCTGATCCCGATGTTCATCATCATCGGCGTCTGGGGCGGCCCGCGCCGGGTGTACGCATCGATCAAGTTCTTCCTGTACACCTTCCTCGGCTCGTTGTTCATGCTGGTCGCGTTGATCTACCTCTTCATGAAGGGTGGCAGCTGGCAACTGGCCGACATGTACGCACTCCCGCTCACCGCCACTGAGCAGATGTGGATCTTCTTCGGGTTCCTGATCGCGTTCGCCGTGAAGGTACCGATGTTCCCGGTCCACACCTGGCTGCCCGACGCACACGTCGAGGCGCCCACCGCCGGTTCGGTCGTCCTGGCCGCGATCATGCTGAAGATCGGTGGCTACGGGTTCCTGCGCTTCATCCTGCCGATCGTTCCCGACGCCGGTGCCGAGTGGGCCTGGCTGGTGGTGGCCGCGAGCCTGGTGGCCATCGTCTACGTGGGCCTGGTCGCGCTGGCACAGGACGACATGAAGAAGCTGGTTGCGTATTCGTCCGTGTCGCACATGGGGTTCGTGACGCTGGGTGTGTTCATCGCGTTCGCGCTGGTGCGCGACCACGGCAACCTCGACGGCGCGCGGCTCGGCCTGCAGGGCGCGATGGTCCAGATGATCAGCCACGGCTTCATCTCGGGCGCGATGTTTACCTGCATCGGGGTGCTGTACGACCGCATGCATACGCGCCGGATCTCCGACTACGGCGGCGTCGCCACGCCGATGCGCTGGTTTGCGCTGTTCTACGTGCTGTTCGCGATGGCCAACTCCGGCCTGCCGGGCACGTCCGGCTTCGTCGGCGAGTTCATGGTGATCATGGCGAGCTTCCAGCAGCATCCGCTGGTTGCCTTCTTCGCGGCGCTGACGTTGATCATCGGCGCCGGTTACACGCTGTGGCTGGTCAAGCGCGTGTTGTGGGGCCCAGTGGCAAACGACAACGTCGCCAGCCTCAAGGACATCGACGGCCGCGAGTGGACCGTGCTCGGTGTGTTCGCCATCGGCACGCTGCTGGTGGGCGTGTGGCCCAAGCCGTTGACCGACCTGATGGAACCGTCGATCGCCAACCTCGCGATGCAGATCGCGGCCTCCAAGCTGTAAACCCGGACCCGGTTCGGCGCACCACGCCGACCCTTCAGAGATTTGCCCATGATTGCAGTACGTTCCGCTGCCGAGTTGATGCCACTGCTGCCCGAGCTGGTGCTGGTCTGTGGCGCCTTCGCGCTGCTGATGCTCGACCTGTTCCTGCCCGCGGGCCGACGGGTGGTCACGCACCTGTCGTCGATCGCGCTGCTGGTGGTGGTGGTCGCGCTGATTGCCAGCGGTGTCGGCGGACACGGCGACGTACTGGGCGGCATGTTCGTGCGCGATACCGCGGCCGACGTGCTGAAGATCTCCATCGCCGGTATCGGTGCGCTGGCGATGGTCTACCTCTGGCCGTACCTGCGCGAGCGTGGGCTGTACCAGGGCGAGGTGTCGGTGCTCATGCTGTTCGCCACGCTCGGCATGATGCTGCTGGTGTCAGCCGGCTCGCTGGTGATGGTTTACGTCGGCCTGGAGATGCTCGCGCTGTGCTCCTACGCGCTGGTCGCGCTGGACCGCGACAGCCCGTTGGCCTCCGAGGCGGGCATCAAGTACTTCGTGCTGGGCGCGCTGGCATCCGGCCTGCTGCTGTACGGCCTGTCGCTGGTCTACGGTTCGACGGGCACGCTGGACCTCACCGAGATTTCGGCCGCGGCCCAGGCTTCCGGCGCTTCGACCATGCTGGTGACCGGCGTTGCGTTCATGGTGGCCGGCATCGCGTTCAAATTCGGTGCCGCGCCGTTCCACATGTGGTTGCCCGACGTCTACCACGGCGCACCGACCCCGATTACGCTGTTCATCGGTTCGGCGCCGAAGCTGGCGACCTTCGGCATGACCTACCGACTGCTTGAAGTCGGCCTGGGTCCGCTGGACGACCACTGGCGCCTGATGCTGGCCGGGCTGGCCGTGCTTTCGCTCGCCTTCGGCAACCTCGGCGCGCTGGTGCAGACCAACTTCAAGCGCATGCTGGCGTACTCGACTATCTCCCACGTCGGCTTCCTGTTCCTGGGCTTTGCCGGGGGCGGGGTGGATGGCTTCGCCGCCGCGATGTTCTATGCGATCAGCTACGCCATCATGGCAGCGGCCGCGTTCGGCGCGATCGTGGTGATGTCCAGCCGCGGTTTCGAAGCCGATCGGATCGACGACTACAAGGGCCTCAACGCGCGCAGCCCGTGGCTGGCGGGCATGATCCTGATCACGATGGTGTCGCTGGCCGGCGTCCCGCCGTTCCTCGGCTTCTGGGCCAAGCTTGCGGTACTGCAGGCGGCGATCGAGGGCGACATGCTGTGGCTGGCGATCGTCGGCATCGTGTTCGCGGTGGTGGGCGCGTACTACTACCTGTACGTGGTCAAGGCCATGTACTTCGACGAGCCCCAAGGCACGATGCCGGCACCCAGCGGCAACCGGCCGATGCGCATCGTGTTCGGGGTCAATGCGGTGGCGCTGCTTGCACTGGGCCTGGCGTGGAGCCCGATCATGGCGTGGTGCCAGCGCGCCTTCGCCGGCTGAGGCGAAGGAAGTGCAGGCCGCAGGGAAATAATCCCTGTTAAGGCTTGCGGAGTTTCAAGTCCGTCGCTATCATGGACGGCCTGATGCGGGGTGGAGCAGTCTGGCAGCTCGTCGGGCTCATAACCCGAAGGTCGCAGGTTCAAATCCTGCCCCCGCTACCAGCTTCGGCTGATCAAGGAAGCCTCTTCGCGAGGCTTTCTTTTTTAGCCAACGGCTCGGGCTTGGCGACGCGTTCTGCTCACGCGTCGCACCGACATCCAGCGGTATGGACAAGGGGCCCTCGGGCCCTTTGTTGTTTCCGGCCCCCGGGCCGTGCTTCCGCCCCTCGGACCCGTCGTCGCTTCAGCGCGCAGTCCGCAGGACCTCCGCCAGTCGCAACCGCAGGAGTACCAGCGCGTGACGGACAAAGCGACCGAGATCTCCCGCCTGCTGGCCCCGACCGTCGAGTCGCTCGGGCTCGAGCTGCTGGGCATCGAGTACCTGCCCGCACCGGGCGGGGCGCTGGTGCGCCTGTACATCGACGTTCCCGCCGGCGAGGCGGGTGATGACGGGGAGCCGCGTGCGGTCGGCATCGAGGACTGCGAGGCGGTCAGCCGCGAGGTGTCGGCCCAGCTCGACGTCGAGGACCCGATCAGCGGAAACTACACCCTCGAGGTCTCTTCGCCCGGTCTGGACCGGCCGCTGTTCACGCGGGCCCATTTCGAGCGCTTCGCGGGGCAGACCGCCAAGGTCACGCTCAAGCTGCCGCAGGACGGACGCCGTCGCCTGACCGGCTCGATCGCCCGCATCGAGGGCGACCAGATCACTTTCCTGGTCGATGGCGCGGAGTTCACCACCGCCGTCGACAACATCGACAAGGCGCGTCTGGTCCCGGACTGGGCCGCGCTGGGGCTGGCCCCCACCAAGCCCGGTGGCAAGCGCCGCCAGGACACCACCCAATCCGACAAACCAACCAACAAGCCGGCGGCCGACAAGCCGACCCCGGCGGAGTGACGAGATGAGCAAGGAACTGTTGCTGGTCGTGGACGCAGTCGCCAACGAGAAGGGCGTCCCGCGCGAGGTGATCTTCGAGGCGATCGAGGCCGCGCTGGCGTCCGCCGCCAAGAAGCGCTACCACGACGAGGATGTGCTCGTGCGCGTCGCCATCGACCAGAAGGACGGCAGCTACGAGACCTTCCGCCGGATGGAGGTCGTGGCCGACGACGTGGTGATGGAATCGCCTGACCGCCAGGTGCGCCTGATGGACGCCGTCGACGAGGTCGAGGGCGTCGAGGTCGGCGACTTCATCGAAGAGCAGATCGAGAACCCGGACTTCGGGCGCATCGCCGCGCAGGCCGCCAAGCAGGTCATCGTGCAGCGTGTGCGCGAGGCCGAGCGTGCCCAGGTCGTCGACCAGTGGAAGGACCGCGTCGGCGAGCTGGTCACCGGCATCGTCAAGCGCGTGGAGCGCGGCAACATCTACGTCGACCTGGGCGGCAACGCCGAGGCGATCATCCCGAAGGACAAGGGCATCCCGCGCGACGTGCTGCGCGCCGGCGACCGCGTCCGCGGCTTCCTGTTCGACGTGCGCACCGAGCCCCGCGGGCCGCAGCTGTTCATCAGCCGCGCCGCGCCGGAATTCATGATGGAACTGTTCAAGCTCGAGGTGCCGGAAGTCGGCCAGGGGCTGGTTTCGATCAAGGCCTGCGCCCGCGACCCCGGTGACCGCGCCAAGATCGCGGTGCTGGCCCACGACAACCGTACCGATCCGATCGGCGCCTGCATCGGCATGCGCGGTTCGCGCGTGCAGGCGGTGACCAACGAGCTCAACGGCGAGCGCGTCGACATCGTGCTGTGGTCGGACAACCCCGCGCAGTTCGTGATCAACGCGATGGCGCCGGCCGAGGTGCAGTCGATCATCGTCGACGAAGAGAAGCACTCGATGGACCTCGCGGTCGCCGAGGACCGTCTCGCCCAGGCGATCGGCAAGGGCGGCCAGAACGTGCGCCTGGCCAGCCGCCTGTCGGGCTGGCAGCTCAACGTGATGACGCAGGACCAGGTCACCGCGAAGTCGGAGGCCGAGCAGGCCGCCGCCCGCGAGCTGTTCCAGGCCAAGCTGGAGGTCGACGAGGAGATCGCCGGCATCCTGGTGTCCGAGGGCTTCAGCACGGTAGAGGAAATCGCCTACGTGCCGGTCGGCGAGTTGCTGGCGGTCGAGGGCTTTGACGAGGACATCGTCGAAGAGCTGCGCGCCCGCGCCCGCGACGCGCTGCTCAACGAGGCGCTGGCGGCCGAGGAGGAGCTCGACGAGCACCAGCCGGCCGAGGACCTGCTTACGCTGGAAGGCATGGACGACGAGCTTGCCTTCGCGCTGGCGGCACGCGGGGTGGTCACCCGCGACGACCTGGCCGACCTCGCCACCGACGAGTTGACAGACATCGAGGGCGTCGACGAGGCCCGGGCCGCCGCGCTGATCATGGAAGCGCGCAAGCACTGGTTCGAGTAAGGACGCACGCGATGCCGACGATTTCGCCATGAACACGGGACTGCACCCATGAGGTAGCAGGGCTAGAATTGAACGATCACGCGCGGGGCAGGTCCCCGCGCCACAGGACACGGAAACCGAATGTCGCAGCAAACCACCATCCGCAAGCTGGCCACGCTGGTTAATACGCCGGTCGAGAAATTGCTGGAGCAGCTGGCCGAGGCCGGCATGCCCTTCAGCGATCCCGACCAGGCCGTCTCCAGCACCGAGAAGGTCAAGCTGCTCGGCTTCCTGCGTCGCACCCACGGCAAGGCCGACAAGTCGGCCGTCGAGGACGCAGCCCCCAAGAAGATCACCCTGAGCCGCAGCCGGAAGCAGGAGCTGACGGTCGGTGGCGGCAAGAGCCGCGCGACGGTCGATGTCCTGGTGCGCAAGAAGGTGACCGTTGTCCGTCCTGATGCCGACCAGCCCGCGCCGACCGACGAGCGGGCGGAGATCCTGCGCAAGCTGGAGGAATCCAAACAGCGCAACCTCGCCGAGCAGCAGGCGCTGGCCGAGGCCGACCGCCGCCGCGCGGAAGAAGCCGAGGCCGCGAAGCGGGCTGCCGAAGAGGCCGAGCGCCTCAAGGCCGAGGTGGCCGCGGCCGCCGAGGCTGGGACCGTCGCCGAGGAAGAGGGCGCCGCCAAGCCGGCCGCCACTCATGGCCACGGCCACCCGAAGCCGGCCCCGGCCCGTACCGACGACCGCACGGCGCGCCACAAGACCCGCGGTTCGCATGTAATGACCGCCGGCGTGGAGGACGACGACCGTACCAAGCGCTTCGCCGGCCAGATGCACCTGAGCGCCTCCGACCGTGCGCGCCGCACCAGCAGCACCCGTGGCCGCGCCAAGCCGCGCCGCCACGCCGACCAGGCACGCTCGGGCACCGGCTTCACCCGGCCGACCGCGCCGATCGTGCGCGACGTCGCCATCGGCGAGACCATCACCGTGGCCGACCTGGCGCAGAAGATGGCGCTCAAGGGCGGTGAGGTGGTCAAGGCCCTGTTCAAGATGGGCGTGATGGCCACCATCACCCAGAGCATCGACCATGACACCGCCGCGCTGGTGACCGAGGAGCTCGGCCACAACGTGGTGCGAGCCGATGCGTCCGACGTAGAGAACGAGCTGCTTGCCCACGTCGAGAGCGTCGAGGGCGACAAGGTCGCGCGTCCGCCGGTCGTTACCATCATGGGCCACGTCGACCACGGCAAGACCTCGCTGCTGGATTACATCCGCCGCACCAAGGTTGCCACGGGCGAGGCCGGTGGGATCACCCAGCACATCGGTGCGTACCACGTCGAAACCGGCAAGGGCGTCATCAGCTTCCTCGACACCCCGGGCCACGCGGCGTTCTCGTCGATGCGTGCCCGCGGCGCGAAGCTCACCGACATCGTGGTGCTGGTGGTCGCAGCCGATGACGGTGTCAAGCCGCAGACCATCGAGGCGGTGCAACACGCCAAGGCCGCCGGCGTGCCGCTGATCATCGCGGTCAACAAGATCGACAAGTCCGACGCCGACCCGCAGAAGGTCAAGAACGAATTGCTCGAGCACGAAGTCGTGGCCGAGGAGTTCGGTGGCGACACCCAGTTCGTCGAGCTGTCGGCCAAGACCGGCCAGAACGTCGACGGGCTGCTGGATGCCATCTCGCTGCAGGCCGAGGTCCTCGAGCTGCAGGCCGTGTCCGAGGGCCGCGCGAGCGGCGTGGTGATCGAATCAGCACTCGACAAGGGCCGCGGCCCGGTCGCGACCGTGCTGGTCCAGCAGGGCGAGCTCAAGAAGGGCGACTACCTCGTGTGCGGCGTGCAGTTTGGCCGCGTGCGTGCACTGTTCGACGAGACCGGTTCGCAGGTCGAGTCGGCCGGTCCGTCCATCCCGGTGCAGGTCCTGGGCCTGTCGGGCGTGCCCGACGCCGGCGACGATTTCGTCGTGGTCGAGGACGAGCGCCTGGCCAAGGACGTCGCCCAGCAGCGTGACGCCAAGCGCCGCGAGTCGCGCCTGGTTGCGCAGGGCGGCAACCGGATGGAGGACATCATGGCGCAGCTGGGCACCGGCGAAGGCCAGCTCAGCCTGCCGCTGATCATCAAGGCCGACGTGCAGGGTTCGGTGCAGGCGCTGAAGGAAGCGCTCACCGCGCTGTCGACCGAGGCGATCCGGATCAACGTCATCGGCTCGGGCGTGGGCGGCATCACCGAGTCCGACGCGCAGCTGGCGTCGACCTCCAAGGCCACCATCATCGGCTTCAACGTCCGTGCCGACGCGTCCGCGCGCAAGGTCATCGAGACCAACGGCGTCGACCTGCGCTACTTCTCGATCATCTATGACGTGATCGACCAGGTGAAGCAGGTGGCATCGGGCATCCTGGGCGTGGAAATCCGCGAGGACATCATCGGCACCGCCGAGGTCCGCGACGTGTTCCGCAGCTCCAAGTTCGGCGCGGTCGCCGGCTGCATGGTGGTCGAGGGCGTGGTCAAGCGGAACAAGCCGATCCGCGTCCTGCGCGACAACACCGTCATCTTCGAGGGCGAGCTGGAATCGCTGCGCCGCTTCAAGGAGAACGTCGACGAGGTCCGGGTCAACACCGAGTGTGGCATCGGCGTGAAGCAGTACAACGACGTCAAGCCGGGCGACCAGATCGAGTGCTTCGAGCGCGTCGAGGTCCAGCGCACGCTGTAATCGACATGCCCAAGACCTTCCATCGCACCGACCGCGTTTCCGCCCAGCTCCGCCGCGAGCTGGGCGCCCTCGTGCACGACGCCGTGCGCGAGCATGGCCTGCCCTCGATCAGCGTGTCCGATGTCGAGGTCACCCGTGACCTGGCCCACGCCAAGGTGTTCGTGGTGGCGCTGCAACCCGAACGCGCGGCCGAGGCGATGAAGGGCCTCAAGGGACTCGTGAAGCCCCTGCGTTACGAGCTTGGCAAGGCGGTCAAGCTCCGCCATGTGCCGGAGCTGCATTTCCACTACGACGATTCGTTCGATCGTGGCGAGCGCATCGAGAACCTGTTGCGCGAGAACCCGCCGGCGGACGTCGACGACGCCGAGTGAGCAGGCGTCCACGCACGGTCTTCCGCCCGCTGGATGGACTGCTGCTGCTCGACAAGCGCGCGGGCGTGAGTTCCAACCAGGCCCTGCAGCGGGTCCGCCACCTGTTCCGGGCCGCGAAGGGCGGCCATACCGGCAGCCTGGATCCGCTGGCCACCGGGTTGTTGCCGATCTGCTTCGGCGAGGCGACAAAGATTGCGGGGCTACTGCTCGGCGCGCGCAAGGCCTATCGGACCACCGCGGTGCTCGGCGTTACCACCGACACCGACGACGCCGACGGCCAGCCGCTGCGCGAACGGGAGGTGCCGACAGTCGACGACGCGGCGATCGAAGCCGCGCTGGCACCGCTGCGGGGTGCGATCGTGCAGCGCGCCCCGATTTATTCGGCCCTCAAGCAGGGCGGCGAGCCGCTATACGCCAAGGCGCGCCGGGGCGAGGCGATCGAAGCGCCGGAGCGCGAGGTGATGGTGCACGCGCTGGACCTGCTGGAGCGCCAGGGGCCGCGGCTCACGCTGGAGGTGGAGTGCGGCTCGGGCACCTACGTCCGAAGCCTTGTCCGCGACCTCGGCGAGTCGCTGGGGTGCGGCGCGCACGTGGAGGTACTGCGACGGCTCTGGGTCGACCCGTTCCGGGCCCCGCGGATGTACACCCTGGAGCAACTCCAAGGGATTGTCGAAACCGGTGGCGAGCCCGCACTGGATGACTGCCTGCTGCCAATCGAGGCCGGGCTGGCCGAGTTCCCGTCGGTCCAGCTGGACGCCCCGCAGGCCGTCCGGTTCGGGCGCGGCAACCCGGCGCAACCCGAGGCCGGGCCCGCCGGCCCGATCGAGCTGGTCGCGGTATATGAACGCGAAGGCCGCGTGCTCGGCCTCGGGCAACTGGACGCGGCCGGGATGGTGCATCCCCGGCGCCTGTTCACTTGGGCGACTCAGCTGCCCGGGAGCTGACGAACGGGTTGTTTCCAGCTTGTGACCCCGGTCGCGGCCAGCTACAATTCGCAGGCTTTTTCAAGCAAACCTGCAACATTCTTCCAGCAAGCGGCGGACCGGGCGGTGCGTCGGCGTCGGCATTTCCGGCGGCGACAGCGTTCTGCAGGTCGCGCATCACGAGGCAATACCAGATGTCCATCGACACCAGCAAGATCATTGAAGACAACAAGCGCGGCGACAACGACACCGGCTCCCCGGAAGTCCAGGTCGCCCTGCTCACCGCCCGCATCGAGCAGCTCCAGGGTCACTTCAAGGAGCACAAGCAGGACCACCACAGCCGTCGTGGCCTGCTGATGATGGTGAACCGCCGTCGCAGCCTGCTCGACTACCTGCACCGCAAGGATGCCGGGCGCTACAAGGCGCTGATCACCAAGCTCGGTCTGCGCCGCTGATCGAAGTACCCTCCGCGGCGCAGTGATGCGCCGCGGTTGTTTTCGGGGTCGGACGACGGATCGGTCGGACGTCCCCGGGGTCGCGAGCCGGCGACCGACCGGGCAGGGCATGGGCACTGCGCGGATCGCACAGAACCGATAGGAACCCAACGTGGCAAAAATTACCAAGACCTTCCAGTACGGCAAGCACCAGGTCACCCTGGAAACCGGCGAGATCGCCCGCCAGGCCGGCGGCGCCGTTATCGTCAAGGTTGAAGACACCGTGCTGCTGGTCAGCGCCGTCGCCAACAAGACCGCGCGCGAGGGCCAGGACTTCTTCCCCCTGACCGTCGACTACCAGGAGAAGTTCTACGCCGGCGGCCGCATCCCGGGTGGCTTCTTCAAGCGCGAGGGCCGCGCGACCGAGAAGGAGACGCTGATCTCGCGCCTGATCGATCGCCCGATCCGTCCGCTGTTCCCGGAAGGCTTCCGCAACGAAGTCCAGATCATCGCCACCGTGATGTCGATGAACCCGGAAATCGACGGCGACATCCCGGCGCTGCTGGGCGCGTCCGCCGCGCTCGCGCTTTCGGGCGCGCCGTTCGATGGCCCGATCGGCGCCGCGAAGGTCGGTTACAAGGACGGCCAGTACCTGCTCAACCCGAGCAAGAGCGAGCTTGAGGATTCCAAGCTCGAGCTGGTCGTCGCCGGTACCCAGGCCGCCGTCCTGATGGTCGAGTCCGAAGCCGACGTGCTGTCGGAAGACGTGATGCTCGGCGCGGTGATGTTCGGCCACAAGGAAATGCAGGTCGCGATCAACGCGATCAACGAGCTGGTCGCCGAAGCCGGCAAGCCGAAGTGGGACTGGGCGGCGCCCGCCCGCAGCGACGCCATCGTCGGCGCGCTCAAGGGTGCCATCGGCGACCGCCTGTCGGCCGCCTTCCAGATCCGCAACAAGGCCGAGCGTCGCGACGCCATCTCCGCGCTCAAGAAGGAAGTGCTGGCATCGCTGGCCGACCAGATCGAGTCCAACGAGTGGAACCCCGCCGAAGTCTCCAAGGAGTTCGGCGAGCTCGAGTACGAGACCATGCGTGGCGCCGTGCTCAGCACCAAGATCCGCATCGACGGCCGCAACCTCGACACCGTGCGCCCGATCGCCTCGAAGGTCAGCATCCTGCCGCGCGTGCACGGCTCGGCGCTGTTCACCCGCGGCGAGACCCAGGCGATCGTCGCCGTCACCCTTGGTACCGCGCGCGACGGCCAGATCATCGATGCCGTGTCGGGCGAGTACAAGGAGCACTTCCTGTTCCACTACAACTTCCCGCCCTATTCGGTCGGTGAAGCCGGCCGCATGATGGGTCCGAAGCGTCGCGAGATCGGCCACGGCCGCCTTGCCAAGCGCGGCGTGCTGGCCGTGATGCCGACGATGGAGGAGTTCCCGTACACCATCCGCGTCGTCTCGGAGATCACCGAGTCGAACGGTTCGTCGTCGATGGCCTCGGTCTGCGGCAGCTCGCTGGCGCTGATGGATGCCGGCGTGCCGATCAAGGCGCCGGTTGCCGGCATCGCGATGGGCCTGGTGAAGGAAGGCGACGATTTCGTCGTGCTGTCCGACATCCTGGGCGACGAGGACCACCTCGGCGACATGGACTTCAAGGTGGCCGGCACGAGCGAGGGCATCTCCGCCCTGCAGATGGACATCAAGATCCAGGGCATCACCGAGGAGATCATGAAAACCGCGCTGGCCCAGGCCAAGGCCGGTCGCCTGCACATCCTCGGCGAGATGGCCAACGCGCTGACCAACCCGCGTGACGAGCTGTCCGAGTTCGCGCCGCGCCTGATCACGATCAAGATCCACCCCGACAAGATCCGCGAAGTGATCGGCAAGGGCGGTTCGGTGATCCAGGCGATCACCAAGGAAACCGGCACCCAGATCGACATCCAGGACGACGGCACGATCACGATCGCCTCGGTCAACGCGATCGCCGGCCAGGCCGCCAAGGACCGCATCGAGCAGATCACCTCCGACGTCGAGCCGGGCCGCATCTACGAAGGCAAGGTCGCCAAGATCATGGACTTCGGTGCGTTCGTCACGATCTCCCCCGGGAAGGACGGCCTGGTGCACGTCTCGCAGATCTCCAACGATCGCGTCGAGAAGGTCAGCGACGTGCTCAAGGAAGGCGACGTGGTCAAGGTCAAGGTGCTGGAAGTCGACAAGCAGGGCCGTATCCGCCTGTCGATGAAGGCCATCGAGGAAGGCGAGGGCACCCCGGCCAGCTGAGCCGACGCCTTCTGCAGGACACACGGAAAAGCGGGCCTCGGCCCGCTTTTTCGTTTCCGGATGGCGCCGTCAGAGCAGGCGTCGCAGCAGGCGTGACTTGAAGCGCGTGTAGGGCGGGTAGGCGAAGCGAAGCGTGTCCAGCAGCGTGCCCTTGGAGAACACCGGCCGCAGCTGGCTGAAGGTATCGAACGAGTGGCGGCCGTGATAGCGGCCGATACCGCTGCCGCCGACGCCGCCAAATGGCAGCTCCGGCACCGCCAGGTGGGCGGCGCAGACATTGACGCCGATCGCCCCGGCGCGCACGCCGTTTTCAACCGCGTTGCGCACGTCATTGCGGCCGGTGAACACGTACGCCGCCAGTGGGGGCTCGCCCTGGCTGGCATGCCGGATCGCCGCGGCCACGTCGGGCACCCGGATCACCGGCAGGATCGGCCCGAAGATTTCCTCCTGCATCAGCACCCAGTCCGCCGGGGGATCGAGCACGACGGTGGGGGCGATGTAGCGCCGGTCCCGGTCATGCTGCCCGCCGATCGCCGGGTCGACGCCGTCGAGTGCCGCGGCCAGCCGGTCGAAATGGCGCGCGTCGACGATCCGCCCGTAATCCGGACTGGCAGCCGGGTCCGGCCCGAAGAATTCGAACAAGGCCTGGCGCAGGTGCCGTACCAGCTCGTCGGCGAGCGGTTCGACCACCAGCACGTGGTCCGGCGCCACGCAGGTCTGGCCGGCGTTGAGGAACTTGCCGTGGACGATGCGGCGGGCGATCGCGGTCAGGTCGCCATCGCTGACGATGGCGGGGGACTTGCCGCCCAGTTCCAGCGTCACCGGCGTCAGGTGGCGCGCGGCTGCGCTGGCGACGATCCGTGCGACGCGGGCGCCGCCGGTAAAGAAGACGTGGTCGAAGCGCTGCTCGAGCAGTGCCGAGGCGACCGCGGCGTCGCCCTCGACCACCGTGACCGCGTCGGGGTCGAGATATGCCGGGATCGCGGCGGCCAGTGCCCGCGACGTGGCCGGTGCCATCTCGCTGGGCTTGAGCAACACGCAATTGCCCGCAGCGAGCGCACCGCACAGCGGCGCCAGCAGTAACTGCAGCGGGTAGTTCCACGGCGCAATGACCAGCACCACCCCGAGCGGTTGCGGCTCGTTGCGTGCACGGGCCGGCTGCAATGCCAGTGGCACCGCCACCCGCGAGCCGCGACTCCAGCGGCGCAGGTGCCGCAGTGCGTGGTCGACCTCGCCGAGGGTGAACCCGATTTCGGTGACGAAGCTTTCCAGCGCCGGCTTGCCGAGATCCTCGTGCAGTGCCGCGGTGAACTCGGCTTCCCGTTCGACCAGCATCCGTCGCAACGCCTGCAGTTGCTGCCGGCGCCAGTGCAGCGGTCGAGTGCGGCCGCTGAGGAAGGTGTTCCGCAGCCGGTCGATCCGGTCGTTTGGTGGACGCGCACTCACGGGCGCGGCTGCCGGCCGGTGAAGTGGTCCATCGAGGAATAGACCTGGAACACCCGCCCGGCCAGCCAGTCCCAGGCCGGTTGCGGCAGCAGTCCGCGCAGCGCGCCGCTCAGCGCCACGGTCCACGGCAGCATCAGCCGCGGCTTGCCGCGCTTCATCGCCCGCCATGCCCGGTCGACCACGTCGGTCGGTTCCAGCAGCGGCGTCAGCAGCGGTGGGCGGGCGCCGTCGAACATGCCGGTCTTGATGTAGCTCGGGATCAGGGTTGTCACCCTGACGTGGCGGTGACCGGCGCGTACCAGCTCCAGCCTTACCGAATCGCTCCAGCCGATGACTGCCCACTTGGACGAGGTGTACACACTCATCATCGGCACCGACAGCATCCCCGAGGCCGATGCTACGTTGAGCAGCCGGGCCGGGCGCTTGGTGGCGATCATCGCCGGCAGGAATTCGCGGGCGACGTGCATCAACGCCAGCGTGTTGATGCGGATCACGAACTCGGTGTCGCGGACCGGATCGTGCTCCCAGAAGTGCTTGCTGCGGACCACCCCGGCGTTGTTGATGACGATGTCCGGGTCGCCGACTTCGGCGCGCACGCGGGCCGCGGCCGTAGCGATGTCGGCCAGCGAGGCGAGGTCGACGACGTGGGCGTGGACCTTCCCGCCGAGGCGGACCAGCTCGTCGCGGGTGGCCGCCAGGGTTTCGCCGTCGATGTCCCAGAGCACCACCGCGGCGGCGCCCTCGGCCACGGCGCGTTCGGCGTAGAGCCGGCCCATGCCCATGGCCGCCCCGGTGACCAGGACGATCCTGCCTTCGACTGTCTGCATGCGGTTCTCCCCTCGATGCGCCCGATTATGCATCGGCGCCGCACGGCCATGCGCCTGCGTATTGAGGCCTGCGTCAATGAAAGTCGCGGGAGCGGGCATCCAGGTCGCCCAGCAGCGAAGTCAGGTTCTCCAGTCGCCGGGCGACCAGGTGTTGCACGCCGTCACGGCTCTCCAGCCGACCGTCGACCGCGAGCAGGCGGGATTCCAGCAGCTCGCGCCGTTGCCGTTCGACGAGCGTGCGCCAAACCACGACGTTGGTCATACCGTCCTCGTCTTCCAGCGTCATGAAGACCACCCCGCTGGCGGTCTGCGGGCGCTGGCGAAGGGTCACCAACCCGGCGACGCGCACGTTGCGGCCGTGCGGCATGCGGGCCACTTCGCCCGAGCGGCGGCAGCGCCGGGCCGACAACGCCTTGCGGATCATTGATACCGGATGCTGCCCGAGGGTGGTGCCGACCATCGCGTAGTCGGCGCGCATGTCCTCGTCGGCGCTCGGCAGCGGCAGCACGATCCGGTCGTCGTCCGCCTTCGCCGGCGCCTGGGCGAACAGCGGCAATTGCGGTTCGACTCCGGTGATCGCCCAGCGGGCGCGGTGGCGATGGCCGGCCAGGCCGCGCAGGGCACCGGCGTCGGCGAGCAGGGATTGGATGCGGCGGTCGAGGCTGGCGCGGGCGCAAAGATCAGCGACATCAACGAAGGCCCGTTGCCGGCGAGCGGCCTCGATGCGTTGCGCGGCTTCGGGTTGGAAGCCGCGGATCATTCGCAAACCCAGACGGATCGCCGGTTGCCGTGCAGCAGGCGGTGGCGACGTCGGCGAGTCCTCTTCCAGGCTGCAGTCCCAGCCGCTGAAGCGCACGTCGACCGGCAGCGTGCGGATGTCGTGGCGGCGCGCGTCCTGCAGGATCTGGTCGGGCGAGTAGAAGCCCATCGGCCAGGAATTGATCAGCGCGCAGGCGAATGCCGCCGGCTCATGGCATTTCAGCCAGCTGCTGGCATAGGCGATCAGGGCGAAGCTGGCGGCATGCGACTCGGGGAAGCCGTAGTCACCGAAGCCCTTGATCTGTTCGAAGAGGCGCTGGGCGTATTCGAGCGTGTACCCGTTGCGCAGCATGCCGTTGGTCAGTTTCTCGCGATGCGGTTCCAGCCCGCCGCGGCGTTTCCAGGCCGCCATCGACCGGCGCAGCTGGTCGGCCTCGCCGCCGGAATAGTCGGCCGCGACGATCGCCAGTTGCATCACCTGTTCCTGGAACAGCGGCACGCCGAGGGTGCGCTCGAGCACGGCCTTGAGCTTCTCGGACGGGTAGTCGACCGGAGCCTGGCCGGTGCGGCGCAGCAGGTAGGGATTGACCATGTCGCCCTGGATCGGGCCGGGGCGGACGATCGCGACCTGGATGACCAGGTCGTAGAAGGTCTTCGGGCGCAGCCGCGGCAGCATCGCCATCTGCGCGCGCGACTCGATCTGGAACACGCCGATGGTGTCGGCACGGCTGATCATGTCGTAGGTGCGCCTGTCCTTCTTGGGGATGTCGCCCAGCTGCATGTCGCGCCGGCCCGATGCGCGCAGCAGGTCGAGGGTCTTGCGCACCGCGGTCAGCATGCCCAGCGCGAGGCAGTCGACCTTCATCAGGCCGATCTCGTCGAGGTCGTCCTTGTCCCACTGGATCACGGTGCGGTCGTCCATCGCCGCGTTTTCCACCGGCACCAGGGTGTGCAGCGGGTGCTCGGAGATCACGAAGCCACCGGGGTGCTGGGACAGGTGGCGCGGCATGCCGATCAGCTCGCCGGTCAACGCGACCACCTGTCGCAGCAGCGGCGAGTCGGGGTCGAAGCCGCGTTCGCGCAGGTGCTCGGCGATCGGCGCATTGCCGCCCCAGCGGTCCATCGTCGAGGCCAGCTCGGCGACCATGTCGGTGGGCAGGCCGAGTGCCCGGCCGACGTCGCGCACCGCGCCGCGGCCCCGGTACTGCGTCGCCACCGCGGTCAGCGCGGCGCGCTCGCGGCCGTAGCGGTTGAACACGTACTGCAGGACCTCCTCGCGGCGCTCGTGCTCGAAGTCGATGTCGATGTCCGGCGGCTCGTCACGCTCCTCGGAGATGAAACGCTCGAACAGCATGTTCATGCGTGCCGGGTCGATCTCGGTCACGCCCAGCGTGTAGCAGATCACCGAGTTGGCGGCCGAGCCGCGACCCTGGCAGAGGATGTGCTGCGAACGGGCGAAGCGGACGATGTCGTGCACGGTCAGGAAGTACGACTCGTAGCGCTTTCTGGCGACGAGCGCGAGTTCCTTCTCGATCAGTCCGCGGGCCTTGTCGTCCACGCCTTCGGGCCAGCGCCAGCGCGCGCCTTCCTCGACCAGGTGGCGCAGCCAGCTGCCGGCGTCGTGGCCGGGCGGGACCAGCTCGTGCGGGTACTGGTACTGCAGGTCCCGGCGCATGTCGAAACGGCAGCGACCGGCGATCCGCACGGTTTCGGCCAGCAGGTCGGCGCCGTAGATGGCCGCGAGCGCGCGTCGGCCGCGCAGGTGGCGCTCGCCGTTGGGGAACAACCGGTGGCCGGCCTCGGCGACGGTGACGTGGTGGCGGATCGCGGTCATCGTGTCCTGCAGCGCGCGGCGCCCGCGGACGTGCATGTGGACGTCGCCGGCCGCCACCAATGGCAGGTCGAGGCGGTCACCGGCATTGCGCAGCTGCGCCAGCCGGGCGTCGTCGTCGGGGCCACGATGCAGCTCCACCGCCAGCCACGTGCGGTCCGGGAAGGTGTCGCGGGTCCAGCCCGCGTGTCCCTCGTCGGGGGTCGCGCCCGGGACCCACAACGCCAGCAGGCCGTCGGTGGCCGCGAAGTCCTCGCGCAGCAACCGGTAATGGCCTTTCGATGCCCGGCGGCGCGCGCGGGTGATCAACTGGCACAGCGCGGTATATCCGGCCTTGTCCTCGACCAGCAGGACCAGTTTGGGACCGTCCTCGACCTGCACTTCGCTCCCGACGATCAGCCTGACCCCCGACCGCTTCGATGCCTCCAGCGCACGCACGATGCCGGCCAGCGAGCATTCGTCGGTGATCGCCAGCGCGGTGTAGCCCTGCTGCTTCGCGCGCTCGAACAGCTCCGGCGCGACCGAGGCACCGCGCTGGAAACTGAAGGCCGACAGGCAGTGCAGTTCGGCGTAGTCGGGCAGGTGACCCATGACCGTGCTCAACCGAACCAGCCGTGCAGCATGAAACCGTCGGCGCGACCGTCGGCGGCGGGATCGCCGGCCGCGCGGAACGCCCAGGCGTGCTGGCCCAGGCTGGTCTCGACCAGGTAGTAGTCGCGGCGCACGTCCGCCTCCCACCAGCCTGATTCGATCCGTTCGGGGCCGGCCAGGATGCGGACGTGGTGGTCGCGCAGCGGCGTCGGGTGCGGCAGCAACCAGCCGGGGCGCGGCAGCGGTGGTGCGGTGGTGTTGCGGGCGGGTTCGCTTTGCCAGGCCCGTTCCGGCCGGTGGTCGGCGCGCAGCGCCAGGCCATGCACCGCGTCGTCGCCCAGCCGGGCGCGCAGGCGTTCGCGCAGTTGCTCCCACGGCACTGCCTGCTGCGGGCGGGCATCGAACAGGTCGCGCCCGGCGGGGACGAAGGGGGGCAGCTCGCGCGCGAGCAACTGCACGCCGCGCACCGGCGCCGGCACCCGGGCCTGCTCCAGCCGGCCGCGGGCGAGCTCGAACAGCATCGCTGGATTGCGCTCGGGCGCGAGCAGGCCGATGGTGATTTCGCTGTCGGCGATGCGCTCGTGCTCCAGCACGACGATGAAGCGCTGCACGCCGCCGTCGCGACCGGCCAGGTAGGCGGCCAGGTCGGCGGTCAACCGGCGCAATGGGAACAGCAGCGCCTGGCTGGATTCGACGTCGTAGTTCAGTTCGATCCGCGATTCGAATGCGTCCGGCGGCTCGTAGCACTGCAACGGGGCCGGCAGGGTGCCGGTCAGCCGGTCCAGGTGCGCGAGCGCATCGGGCCCGACCCGCTTGCCGAGTGCCGCCCGCGGCAGGGCGAACACCTGCCGCAGCTTGCGCAGGCCCATCCGGCGCAGCGACGTGGCGGTGCCGGGTGCGAGCCCGCTGCGTTCCACCGGCAGCTGCCCGAGCGCGTTGTGCAGCGGTGCCTCGTCGGTGACCGCCAGGCCGTCATGGACGTTGGCCAATGCGCGTGCGGCATGCGGGTGCGGCGCGAGGGTGATGCGGTGGCGGAAGCCGAGTGCGTCGAGGTCGGCCCGCAGTTGCGCCTCGAACCGAGGCCACGGCCCGAACAGTTTGAAACTCGCCTCGACCTCCAGCAGCAGGGCCGACGGCATGGTGCGGCAGACCAGCGAGCTGTAGCGGTAGGCCCAGGCGGCGAGGAAGTCGTGCCAGCGGTCGACCTCCGCGGGGTCGTGCTCGATGGTGGCGAAATGGCCGCACAGCGCCTGGGCCGCGCCGAGCGACTGGCCGGCGCGCAGGCCGGCGGCCCGGGCTGCGGGGTTGACCGCGTGCAGTACGCGTCGCTGCGCCGGCCCGGTGACCAGCACCAGCGGGGCGTCGGGGTCGGGGTGGCGGCGCATGACGCCGTCGAGCGCCAGTTGCGGCAGGAGGATGCAGGCCCAAAGCATGGTTTTTCAGAACGGAATCGCCCGCGTCGGCGGGTTGCCACCGCGGCACTTGAGCACGCGCAACTGCGCAGGCTGGGCGTCGATCGCGATCCGGAGTGCGGCGGGGGACGGGTTGGCGGCCGCTTTCAACGGCCGCATCGCGAAGCCGAGGCATTGGCCTGTTTCGGCCGCCACCTGCAACCGGCGCAGGGTGCGGTCGTCGGCGCTGCGGGGCCAGCACAGCACGGCCGAGCAGGCGGCCGAACGCAGGCATTGCTCGGTCGCCCACAGGGCGTTGCGCGGGTCGGTACGGACCACCTGCAGGCGCTTGAGATCGATGCCGGCACGGGCCCAGCCCTGGGCGAACGGCAGGTAGGGCGGGTCGACCAGCGCGACCATGCCATCGGCCTGGGACAGCCGGGCCAGGGTCGGCCACAACAGGCGCAGCTCGCCGATGCCGTCGGCAGGCAGCAGCAGTTCGGTCAGTGCGTGCTCGGGCCAGCCGCCGTCGGGCAGAGCGTCGTCGAGCAGGGGGTGGCCGGTGGGCTGCCGGGAAGGCGCGCGGGGAGCCGGCTGGCCACGCCAGACCCGGCGCGACTCCAGCAGGCTGTCGAGGGCGACGACCGCGCCCATCAGGATGGCCTCACGAGACCGGCGAACAGGCCTTCGATGGCGAAGTCGGTGATGCGCGCATCGATCTCGATCGGCGCGTGGGCGGGATTGCGCGGCAGCAGGCGCAGGTGGTCGCGGCCGCTGTCGAGCCGTTTGACCGTCAACTCACCCTCCACGCGCGCCACCACGGTCTGGCCGCTGCGCGCCTGTGGCGTGCGGTGCACGCCGATCAGGTCGCCCGGCAGGATGCCGTCGAGCAGCATCGAGTCGCCTTCGACCTCCAGCAGGTAGTCGGGACGCAGGCGGAACAGCGAGCGGTCGAGGGCGATTTCGCGGCGGACTTCCGGGTCGGAACCGATCGGCGTGCCCGCGGCGACCCGGCCGAGCAGGGGGACCTGCAACAGGTCGGGCCACGGGTTGGCGAGTGCAGCGCTGCCGGGATACCCCGTCGCGGGATGCGCGGCCGGGTGGCGGCTGCCGCGCCCACGTCCCGTGCCGGGTGCGGTGAGCCGGATCCCGCGCGCCCGTCCGGCCGACAGCTCGATCAGCCCGGCCTGCGCCAAGGCCTCGAGGTGGTAGCGCGCCGAGCGGTTCTGGCGGAACCCGAACGCCCGCGCGATCTCCATCTGCGACGGCGGATAGCCGTGCCGGGCAATGTGCTCACGGAGGAACTCGAGCAGGCGGCGCTGGGTGTCGGTCAGGTGCATGGTACTAATTCTAGTAACAAATGAAGGTGCGAAAAGTGGGGCCCGGCAAGTCAGTGGGTTACGTCGGCAAGCTCACGTGGGATCGATGTCCGTTAAGCATCCACACCCCCGTCTCACCCGTTCGGACAGCCCGCGGAACGCGGTTGTAGGAGCGACGTAAGTCGCGACCTGTACATCGCCTGGAACCACCGAGTTCCTGGAGATCCGCTGGGCAAGGTGGCCGGGGCGATCCAGACCCTGGGCTGGAGCCGGCTCACGCCATCTCGAACAGGTCCGACTGCGCCCGCACGTCGTCCTGGTCGACGAACCCGCCCAGCCCGACGCCCACCAGCCGGTAGCGCGTCGCCGGCGGCAGGTCGATGCGCGCGCGCAGGTCGCAGGCGGTGTCGGCCAGCACGTCCAGCGTGTCCGGCCGCCGGGAGGGGGTCAGACTGCGGGTCAGGATGCGGAAGTCGGCGGTCTTGAGCTTGAGCACCACCGTCCGGGCCAGCCGCGGATGGGTCTGCTGGCGCTCGCGCTGGTAGCCGGCCCAGGTCTTGCCGGCGAGGCGGCGGATGTGCGGCTCCAGCTCGTCCAGGCGCAGGTCGTGCTCGAAGGTGTCCTCCGAGGAGATCTGCACGGTGGGGCGCTCGGGCCGGACCGGGTTGTCGTCGATCCCCAGCGACAGCTCGTGCAGGCGCCGCCCCCAGCGCCCGAACCGCTGCTCCAGCACGGCGACCGGTACGTCGCGCAGGTCGCCGACCGTGGTAATACCCAGTTCGGCCAGCTTGCCCTGCATGACCTTGCCGACCCCCGGGAGGCGGCCGACCGCCAGCGGTGTCAGGAACGCCTCCACCCGGTGCGGCTTGACCACGCACAGGCCGTCGGGCTTGTTCCAGTCCGAGGCGATCTTTGCGATGAACTTGTTCGGGGCGACGCCGGCCGACGCCGTCAGTGCGGTCTCCTCGAAGATGGCCGCGCGGATCGCCTCGGCGGTGGCCGTGGCCGACGGCAGCCCCGATGCGAGCCCGGTGACATCGAGGTAGGCCTCGTCCAGCGACAGCGGTTCGACCAGCGGCGTGTGCCGGGCGAAGATCTCGCGCACCTGCCGCGAAACCGCCTTGTAGCGCGTGAAGTCGGGCGGCACGAACACCGCCTGCGGGCACAGCCGCTCGGCGCGGATGGCCGGCATGGCCGATCGCACGCCGAACCGGCGCGCCTCGTAGCTGGCCGCGCAGACCACCGAGCGCGCGCCGCGCCATGCCACCACCACGGGACGGCCGCGCAATGCAGGGTCATCGCGCTGCTCGACCGACGCGTAGAACGCGTCCATGTCGACGTGGAGAATCCTGCGCGGCGGGGCCATGGCGCCATTGTCGCGCGCCGGGGGCGCGTGCGCTCCTACACATTTCACCCGTGGTTTGGCAGTCTGGCGGCTACGCCTTCATGGAGCGCCGCATGCAGCGTCGCCACTTCTCGATGTTCCGCGAGTTCCACCTGGCGGACTGGTTCACCCTCGCCAATGCCTTCTGCGGCACCGGCGCGATCTTCGCGGCGATGCGGTTCCTGCAGGAGGGCGGGGTGCGCGACCTGATGATCGGGATGGCGCTGATCCCGCTGGCCTTCATCTTCGATGCGGTCGACGGCCGGGTCGCGCGCTGGCGCAAGTCGGCCTCCACCCTCGGCCGCGAGCTGGACTCGCTGGCCGACGTGATCTCCTTCGGTGTCGCGCCGGCCGCGCTGGCCTATGCCTGCGGCCTGCAGGGCGGGTGGGACTGGGTGGTGCTGAGCTACTTCGTCGGCTGCGGCGTGAGCCGGCTGGCCCGTTACAACGTCACTGCCGAGCAGCTGTCGGGCGACGAGGGCAAGGTGAAGTATTTCGAGGGCACGCCGATCCCGACCAGCCTGGTGCTGGTGGTGGTGCTGTGGATCGCCGCGGCGCAGGGCGCGATCGGTACGGACCTGTGGCTGGGCATGGTCAAGCTGGGGCCGTGGCAGTTCCACCCGCTGGTGCTGATGTTCGCGATCTCCGGCTCGCTGATGGTCAGCAAGACGGTCCGCATTCCCAAGCCCTGAAACACCGCCCGATGCCGACGGCCTGACACACCTGCGTTGCTATGATCGCGGCCAACGCGGAGGACGCCATGGCCAATCAGGGTTTCGGGAACGCCGGTTTCGGCAGCGACCATTTCGGCAGCGATGATTTCGCGGCACTGTCGCGCCAGTACTGGAGCCGCTGGGGCGAGCTGCTGCGGGCGGCGGGGGGTGCCACGCCACAGGCGGCGACGGGATTCGGTACGGACAATCCGCTGGGCGCTGCCTGGGGCATGCCGGGTGCGGCATCCATGCCCGGCTGGAACGAGGCGGCTGCCTGGTGGTCGCAACTTGCCGGTGGCGCCAGCCCGACGGCCGACGAGGCGATGCGGCGGTTCGGCACGCAGGCGCAGGGCTGGTTCGCACAGATGCAGCAATTGGCGGCGCGCTTCGGTGGGCAGGACGCCAGTGCGCGCGATATCGCCGCGGCGTGGCAGCGGATGGTCGCCGGCCAGGGCGGCAACCCGTTCGCCGATGCGCTGCGCGGCATGCAGGGGCCGGGCCAGCAGGGGTTCGAGCAGTGGTACGCGCAGGTTTCGCCGTGGCTGGAGCAGCTTGCCGGCGAAGGTCGCTCTTGGCTCGGGCTGCCCGCATTCGGCTTCACCCGCGAGCACCAGCAACGCTGGCAGCAACTGGCACGGGCGCAGCTCGACTACCAGCAGCAGGCGCGTTCCTACCACGAGCTGATGGCCGAGGCGGGGCAGGAGGCGTTCCGCCGTTTCGAGGACAAGCTGGTCGAGCGCAGTGCGCCTGGCAAGCAACTCGGGTCCGTCCGTGCGCTGTTCGACCTGTGGATCGACGCCGCGGAGGAGGCCTACGCCGACGTCGCGCTGTCGCCGCGGTTCCGCGATGCCTATGGCGCGATGACCGATGCGCAGATGCGACTGCGCGCCGCGGTCCAGCGCGAGGTCGAACAACTCACCGATGCCCTTGGAATCCCGACCCGCACCGAGATCGATGCGGCGCATCGCAAGGTGGCGCAGCTTGAGCGCGAACTTCGGCGCATGCGCGAGCGGGCCGATTCGCCGGCCGCTCCGTCTGCCGCGCGAGCCTCGAGGAATCCGACCACCCGGTCCGACAGCAAGCCAGACGCCAAGGCGGCCCCGGTGAAGAAGGGCGGTAATCCAAAGGCCGCCGCATCGAAGCCCAAGACCTCGAAAGCCCCCGCATCGAAAACCGCAAAAACCGCCAAGACCGTCACCTCCACGGCCGCCCGGCGCGGCAAGGCACGCTGACCATGGACCGTTCCGATTCCCCCGTCATCGGTCCGCTGGACATCACCCCCGAAGCCCTGGCGCAGGAGGCGATGCGCCTCCAGGCCAAGCTTGGTGCAGGCCTGCAGACGCTGCGACAGGTGGGCGACACCAATTACGGCGCAACCCCGAAGGAAGAGGTCTGGCGCGATGGCAAGGTCGTGCTGTACCGCTTCCGCGGCGACGCGATCGAAGGCGGCCGCGCGCCGACCGCCAAGGTCCCTCTGCTGATCGCCTACGCTTTGGTCAACCGGCCGTACATGGTCGACCTGCAGGCCGACAAATCGATCGTGCGTGGCCTGCTCGAGCGCGGCGAGGACGTCTACGTGCTGGACTGGGGTTACCCCGACCGGTCCGACCGCTTCCTCGACCTGGAGGACTACATCCAGCGTTTCCTCGGTGGTGCGGTCGACCACCTGCGCGAGCGCCACCGCGTCGATGCGATCAACCTGCTCGGCATCTGCCAGGGCGGCGCGTTCTCGCTGTGCTACAGCGCGCTCAACGCGCGCAAGGTGCGCAACCTGGTGACGATGGTGACGCCGGTGGACTTCCACACCGACGACAACATGCTGGCCAACTGGGTGCGCGGGACCGACATCGACCTGATGGTCGACACGCTGGGCAACATCCCCGCCGACGTCATGAACTTCACCTACCTCACGCTCAAGCCCTGGCGGCTGTTCGTGCAGAAGTACGTGGGACTGGTGGACATCCTCGACGACCCCCGCGCGCTGGAGGACTTCCTGCGCATGGAGACGTGGATCTTCGACTCGCCCGACCAGGCCGGCGAGGCGTTCCGCCAGTTCGCCAGGCAGTTCTACCAGGCGAACGGTTTCGTCAACGGTGGTATCGAGATCGGCGGACGCCCCGTCGACCTGGCCCGCGTCGACATGCCGGTGCTCAATGTCTTCGCCGAGGCGGACCACCTGGTGCCGCCCTCGTCGTCGAAGGCGCTGGGCGGGCTGGTTGGCGGCAGCGACTACAGCGAACTGTCGTTCCGTGGCGGTCACATCGGCATCTACGTCTCCAGCCGTGCGCAACGCGAGGTGCCGCAGGCGATCCACGACTGGCTGGCGGTGCGTTCGCGCTGACCGGCGTCCGCCTTACGCAGCCATCACGACAACGCACTAGACTCGAGGCAACTCCGTCGTCCCGTCGAGCCCATGGAACACACCCACCGCCCCTTCGTCCGCTCCCGCAACGACCGCATGCTCGCGGGCGTCATGGGAGGCATCGCACGCCGGTTCGGCTGGAACTCGACCCTTCTGCGGGTCGTCTTCGTGATCGTGTCGATCGCCTCGGCCGCGTTCCCCGGCATCCTGGTCTACCTGATCATGTGGCTGCTGATGCCGGAAGAAGGCGAGGTCGCCTGACCCACCCGATGGCACGCCGGCGCGATTCGGCGTGGACCGCGCTGCTGCGACTGGCGGGCGCGGCATGGACGCTTCCCAACACCGTCGCCGGGCTGCTGCTCGGTTCGCTTGGTATTCCCTTCGGCGCGCACGCGCACTGGCGGCGCGACGACCTCGCACTGGTGTTCCATGACTGGCCGTGGGGCCCCGGCGGCGCCATCACGCTTGGCAACGTCATCGTGCATACCGGTGCCGACCTCGATGGCACCTGCCGCACCTACGCCCACCGCGCCGGCTGGTGCGAAGAGCCCGCCGTCCGCCTGGCCGACCACGAGCGCGCGCACGTCTTCCAGTACATGGTGCTTGGCCCGCTGTTCCTGCCGGTGTACCTGGCGTTCGGTGGCGTCAGTGCGCGCAACCGCTTCGAGCGCGCCGCCGACCGCTACGCATTGACCGGCCAGGGGTGGTGGCCGTGGCCTGCGCCGCCGCTGCGGCGGCCGGCATAGTGCGACCGGCTTCACGCTACCGGTCGGCTGTCCCATAATGCGGACCGGTCATGCGCGGGGAGGCGCACGGCCGGGCGCCGCACCGGCGCATCGCACTCAAGGGGAGGGGACATGCTCAAGTACGTGTTGCTCGCGGTGTTCGCGGGTCTGGGTTGGTTCGTGTTCGTCGATGGCAGCAAGCTCGACGAAGCGGATGTACGCGCCTATTACCTGGCCCAGCGCGACGCCACCCTGGCGCTGGATGCCGACACCCTCTGCGCGATGCTCTCGAAGGATGCGTCCGGCAGGATGACCACCTACGTGGGACCGCGTGAGCAGATCCAGCTGGTCTCGCGCGATTCCGCATGCCGCGACACGCAGGAAATGTTCCAGAAGATGAAGCCGCTGATGGAGCTGCTCGGCAACGAGGTTCCCTTCGGCTACACCTACGAGATCAACGCCATCAACCTGTCCGACGACCGGAAGTCGGCAAGGGTCGAGGTCCGCAGCGTGCTCGACATCCTCGGCATGCGCTTCGTGTCGCGCACGGTGGAGACGCTGGTTCGCGACCGTCGGGTAGTACTGGTCGAGCATGTGGAAGGCCGCGCCTGGGTCAGCGAAAGCCCGGGGATGTAAGCCCCCTGCACTGTCTGCCGCCGCGCCGGCAAACAAAAAGGCCTGCAACTGCAGGCCTTTTGTCTGGTGCCGAAGGTGGGACTCGAACCCACACGCTTTTAAGGGCGGCGGATTTTGAGTCCGCTGCGTCTACCGATTCCGCCACTTCGGCCGGGCGCGAAGTATAGCCGACAACTTTCGGGGCGCGGGGCCAAATGCGTCTGCGCTTTTCGCCGCTCGGCCGTCAGTGGGCCTCGTCGGTGGGCAGCGCCTTGTCGGCGCGGGTGAACCACTCGCCGTCCTGCGGGATGAACATCGAGCAGCCTTCCATGGCGGCCTTGTAGATGTGCACCGACACCGCGACCTCGTCGCCGCTGGTGTTGCGGATGGCGTGGTACTCGTGAGGCGGGATCAGGCTGCCGGCGCTGCCGGGCCCGGCCACCATGCCGCCGGCGGCACGGAAGCGGAAACGCTCGTCGTCGCGCTCGAGCAACTCGTACTGGGTGATCTCCAGTTCGCCGTCCCAGACACCCTCCACGCACCATAGGCCGCAGTGGTCGTGCACCGGCGTGCCCTGGCCCGGGCCCCACGTCATCGCTACGACGCTGTAGCCGTGCTCGGGGCTGCGGTAGATCTCGCGCCGCGCATAGTGGTCCTCGATCGGTTCGAATACGCACGGCGGCAGGCTGACGTCGCGGTCGCGGATCATCCGGCACAGGGTGTTGCGCAGCGCCGAGGTGATGGCGTGCTGGTCGCCGGCGGTGACGGCCGCGTCGAGCGCATGGACCAGCTTGTCGTGGCCGGGGAACGGGATGTCGGGCAGGGCTTGGGCGTTCATGCGTCCGATTCTACCCGGGCGCTAGAGGGTGTCGAGGAACCCACGCACGGCCGGGGCGAACCGGTCGAAATCGACCAGGAAGGCGTCGTGGCCCTGCGGCGACGGCAACGGCAGGAAGCTCGCATCGGCGCCGCCGGCCCGCAGCCCTTCGGCGATCTCGCGCTGCTGTTGCAGCGGGAACAGGATGTCGGTCTCAGCGCCGATGGCCAGCGCCTTCTCGATCCGGATCGCCGCCAGCCCGGCGCGGGTATCGGTCTCGGCGTCTCCGCAGCGCCCGGCGCAGTGGTCACCGAGGTCGAACCAGTCCATCGAGCGGCTGAGGTAGAGGTAGCAGTTGGGGTCGAAGCGGCGGACAAAGCGCCGGGCATGAGCCTCCAGGTAGCTCTCCACTTCGAACTCCAGTCCGAATGGCTCGTCGTCGGCGCGGTCGGAGTCCAGCCGGACGCGGCCGAACCGGCCGTCCCACTCGAGCGCCGAGCGGTAGGTGATGACGCCGAGCTTGCGCGCCATGCGCATCCCCGACTCGGGGTAGCTGGCGTCGTCGTAGCAGCCGTTGTTCCAGTTCGGGTCCAGCCGGATCGCCTCGCGCTGCAGCGAACGGATCGCGATCGAAAACGGCAGGGCCTTGGCGGCGCCGGAAATGTTGATGTGCGTGCGGGCGATGCCCGGGTGGCGGGCCAGCATCGCCAGCGACACCATCCCGCCCATCGAGTTGCCGACCAGGCAGGCCAACTGGTCGACGCCCAGCGTCCGCACCAGGTGGGCGGCCGCCTCGGCGCCGTCCTCGATCGACAGCTCGGGGAAGTCCAGGCGGTAGGGCTCGCCGGTGTCGGGATTGGCGGAGGCGGGGCCGGAGGACCCCTTGCAGCTCCCCAGCGCGTTGCTGCAGATGACGAACCAGCGGTCGGTGTCGATCGCCTTGCCGGGGCCGACCATGGCCTCCCACCAGCCCGGCTCGGGGTTGGCGTCGTTGGAGGCGGCGTGGGCGTCGGGCGAGAGCCCGGTGACGATCAGCAGGGCGTTGTCACGTGCGGGCGAGAGCGTGCCCCAGGTTTCGTAGGCGATCCGTGCGCGGTGGATCTCGCCGCCCCGTCGCATCGGGAACGGCGAGGGCAGGTCGATGAAGCGGGTACCGGGCGGGATGAATTCGGTCATGCGCCTATTCGACCACACGGTCGATCATCAACGCTGCCGAAACCTCCGCGCCGTTTTCCACCACTACGGGTGCCGATTCGAAGTCGCCCGCCCGCGGGGTGGCGTCGCCACTGGCGGACACGCGTGCAAGCAGTTCGACCTGTGGCAGGTCGGAGAGGCGGGCAGTCGGCATCAGGCTGTCTGCGTCGGTGAGGGTGACCGTCAGCGGGAAGCCGGTGGGTTGCAGCTTCTCCACCGCGACCGGCATCGGCGGGCCGCCGGGGCGTCGCGCGATCACGAACACGCTGGCGCCGTCGGGGTAGCGCATCGCCAGGGCCGGGTCGAGCGAGACGCTCGCGGTGATGTTGACGGGGGATGCCGCCGTTTCAGGGGTGGGCGGCAACGGCGCCATCCCGGCATCGGCGCGGGCCAGGTCGATCTGCTCTCGCAGGCTGGCTGCGGTGGTTGCGTCAACCTGGGCCAGCAGCGGCTCCCAGATCGCCACGGCCTCGGCGGCCGCACCGGCCTGGCGACGGGCGATGCCGAGGAACCAGCGGGCGCGCTGGTGCTGGGGCTCGATCTCAAGCGCGTGGCGTAGCATCGCCACCGCGGTTTCGTCGAACAGGCGGGACGGGTCGGCCTTGGCGCGGGCCTCGGCGGCCTCGGCCAGCAGGGCGGGTTCGTCCGGGGCGAGCAGCACCGCGCGGGCGTAGGCGTCACGCGACTCGGCGAATCGGCCTTCGGCCGCGTGAGCGCGCGCCAGCAAGCGCCATCCTTCGATCTGGTTGGGATCGCGTTCCAGTTCGGCGGTCAGTTGCACGATCGCCTCCGACAGTGATTCCGGCGCGCGTCGCTGGCTGGCGTCGAGCGCGCGCGGCGTGCCGACCAAGGCATACAGCAAGCCCGTGGTGACCAGCAGGCCGGCCAGCATGCCGGCACCGGCCAGCGGCCGGTCGCGCCAAACCGGGCGCAACACCAGCGCCAGGACCAGCAGGGCCAGCACCAGGCTGGCGATCACGAACACACTCATCACCACTCCTGGTCCTGGTCGCGCGCCTCGTCCGGAGCAGCGGCCGCACGCGGGTCCGCACGGCGGCGCACGATGCCCACCACCACCAGCCCGCCCGCCAGCAGCAGCACGGCGGGACCGAACCACAGCAGCCAGGTGGTCGGTTCGACACGCGGGCGGTACAGCACGAATTCGCCGTAGCGTGCGACCAGGTACTGCTTGATCTCGGCGTCGGTCATGTCCTTGCGCATCAGCACCAGCACCTCGTTTCGCAGGTCCTGGGCGATGGCGGCATTGGAATCGGCCAGCGACTGGTTCTGGCACTTCACGCAGCGCAGTTCTTCCGTCAGCGCGTGGAAGCGCTCGGCTTCGGCGCGGCTGGTGAACTCCGGCGGGGCGACGGTGGTCGCGGCCTGCGCGAGCGCGGCGGTCGGCAGCGCCCACGCCAGCGTGAGCAACACCAGCGTCAGCAGGGCGCGCACGCGGAGCATCAGCCGTCCACCTCGTGGAGCAGCGGGATCAGCTCGTCGCGGATGGTCTCGTCGCTGACCGGGCCCACGTGCTTCCAGCGGATCACGCCGGCCGCGTCGACCAGGAAGGTCTCCGGTGCGCCGTAGATGCCCCAGTCGATCGCCTTGTCGCCGGTGTAGTCGGTCAGCACCAGCCAGTACGGGTTGCCGAACTGCTCGAGCCAGCGCAGCGCGTCGGCGTGCTCGTCCTTGAGGTTGTAGCCGATCACACGGATTCGCTTGGTCTCGGCGAACCGGGTCAACACCGGGTGCTCGACCCGGCACTCCGGGCACCAGCTGCCCCAGACGTTGAGCAGGTAGGGCTCGCCAAGAAGCTCAGTGGACGACACCAGGCGGCCGGCCTCGTGCAGCACCGGCAACTCGAAGGCGGGCGCAGGCTTGCCGATCAACGGCGAGGGCAGTGCCTCGCGGTTGCCCTGGCGGCTGAGGATCACGCCGGCCAGCAGCAGCGCGGCCAGCAGGCCGAACACGACCAGTGGCAGCCAGCGGGCCTTGGATGTGTTGGTGGTCATTGCACGCTCCCTGCGGTGTTGGCGGTACCGGGGCGGGCGTCGACCCGGCGGAAACGGCGGTCGGCCGCGGTGACCAGCCCGCCCAGCGTCATCAGCAACGCGCCGACCCAGATCCAGCGCACGAACGGCTTGATGTGTACGCGGATGGCCCACGCATCGCCGCCGAGCGGTTCGCCCAGCGCGACGTACAGGTCGCGGGTCACGCTGCGCTCGATGGCGGCTTCGGTCATGACCTGGCCGCCGCTGACATAGGCGCGCTTTTCAGGATGCATGGTCGCCAACGGGGCGCCGTCGCGGAAGACCTGGACGGTGCCCAGGTCGGCCTCGTAGTTGGGGCCGACGCGATGCTCGACGCCCTCGAACCGGAACGCATGTCCGCCCAGCTCGACGGTCTGGCCCGGCTTCACCGCAAGCTCCTTCTGCAGGCTCAGGCCTTCCACCAGCAACGCGCCGGCCAGGAACACCGCGACGCCGAGGTGGGCCAGGGTCATCCCCCACATCTCGGCGGTCATCCGCCCGCTGGCCGACAGCCGCGACCACGCGAAGCGCAGCGTGCCCAGCCCGACCCACACGGCGCCGGTGACGCCCGCCGCCACCTTCCATGCACCCTGCGGCGCGAAGAAGAACGCGGCGACGCCGGCCGCCAGCGCGAGCCCGGCCCACGGCGCAAGCATCGCCAGTGGCCGCGATACCTGCTCGCGCTGCCAGCGCGTCACCGGGCCAAACGGCAGCAGCAGCACCAGTGGCGCCATCAGCAGGGTGAACAGCAGCGCGAAGTAGGGCGGACCCACCGAGATCTTGCCCAGCTCCAGCGCGTCGGCCAGCAGCGGGTACAGCGTGCCGAGTAGCACCATCGCGCAAGCGGTCGACAACAGCAGGTTGTTCCCCAGCAGCAGGGTCTCGCGCGAGCTGGCGGCGAAGTACTGGCGCGGGTCGGCCTTCCCATCGCTGTCGCCGGGCGCGCGCAGCGCGTAGAGCACCAGCGAACCGCCTATGACGATGCCGAGGAAGATCAGGATGAACAGCCCGCGGGTCGGGTCGGCCGCGAAGGCATGCACGCTGGTCAGCACGCCCGAGCGCACCAGGAACGTGCCCAGCAGCGACAGCGAGAACGTGGCGATGGCCAGCAGCAGGGTCCAGCCCCGGAAGGCGCCACGCTTCTCGGTGACCGCCTGCGAATGCAGCAGCGCCGCGCCGGCGAGCCACGGCATGAAGCTGGCGTTCTCGACCGGATCCCAGAACCACCAGCCGCCCCAGCCCAGCTCGTAGTACGCCCACCAGCTGCCCAGCGCGATGCCGGCGGTCAGGAACGCCCAGGCGACGTTGGTCCACGGCCGGGTCCAGCGTAGCCAGCGCGCGTCGACGTGGCCGTCCAGCAGTGCGGCGATCGCAAACGCGAAGGGGACGGCAAAGCCGACGTAGCCGAAGTACAGCATCGGCGGGTGGATGATCATCCCCGGGTCCTGCAGCAGCGGGTTGAGGTCGCGTCCCTCCGCGGCGGCCGGCAACAACCGGTCGAACGGGTTGCTGGTGAAGATCAGGAAGGCCAGGAAGCCAACACTGACGATGCCCATCACGCCAAGCACCCGCGCGATCACCTGGGCCGGCAGCGCCCGCGAGAAACGCGCCACCACCGCCGTCCACAACGCCAGCACCAACGCCCACAGCAGCAGCGAGCCCTCGTGTGAGCCCCAGACCGCGGTGTATCGGTAGACCATCGGCAGCAGCGAGTTGGAGTTCTCGGCCACGTAACGCACCGAGAAGTCCTGGCTGACGAACGCTTCGGTGAGAATGCCGAACGCCAGGGCCACCAGCACCAGCTGCGCATAGGCGGCCGGCCGCGCGGTGGCCATCCACGCGCCGATCCCGCGCTGGGCGCCGACCAGTGGTAGCGCGGCCTGCAGCATCGCCACCAGCAGTGCGAGGACCAGTGCGACCTGGCCGAATTCGGGCAGCATCAGTTGGCCGATCCGGCGGTGCCCGCGGCCGGCGCGTCGACGTCGTGCTTCTGGTGCGCCTGGCCCATCTTGTCGGCGACTTCCTTGGGCATGTAGGTCTCGTCGTGCTTGGCCAGCACTTCCTCGGCGACGAAGCGGTCGCCGTCCATGCGGCCGGTCGCGACCACGGCCTGGTTCTCGCGGAACAGGTCGGGGAGAATCCCGGTGTAGGTGACCGGCATCAGGGCGTCACCATCGCTGACGTCGAAGTGGGACTCCAGCGTGCCATCGACACGCCGCAGCGAGCCTTCGGCCACCATGCCGCCGAGGCGGAACCGGGCCTGGCCCGAGCGTACGTCGGCGCCGGCCTCGCCGCTGATCACCTCGTTGGGCGTGTACAGGTAGGCGACGTTGCGCTGCAGCGCCATTGCGACCAGGGTTGCGGCGATCGCGGCGGCCACCACGAGCGCGAGCACCCAGAGCAGGCGGCGGCGTCGGACAGGATTCATCGGGTCAACTCGTCGGTAACGGAGGGGGTGTGCGGCGCGGACGTCCGCGCGGCGGCCTGGCGTTGCGCCCGGCGGCGCGCCGCGCGGAGCTCGCGGCGGACCTGCAGCAGCGGCGATACCAGGTCCCACGCCAGCACCACGGCAAACACGGCGTAGGCGGCGACCACGTAGCCCAGGTAGCTCATCGCGAGCCCCCGGCCAGTGTCGCCACCCAGGCCTTGCCGGCTTCGCGGCGCAGGTTGTCGGCCCGCGAGCGGGCGAGCAGGGCGCCGACGAACCAGAGCTTGGTGCCAATCAGCATCCAGACCAGCGGCTGGATCATCGACGGGTCCATCGTCGACTCGCCGAATATGCGGATGGTCTGGCCCTGGTGCAGCGAGTTCCACCAGATCACCGAGTAGCGGATCACCGGCAGCAGGACGACACCGACGATCGCCAGCAACCCGGCGGCACGCGCGGCCGCGCGGCGGTCGTCGATGGCGTTGTACAGGCCGATCACGCCCAGGTAGAGGAACAGCAGGATCAGCTCGGTGGTCAGGCGCGGGTCCCAGTCCCACCAGGTGCCCCACATCGGCTTGCCCCAGATCGAACCGGTCACCAGCGTGATGAGGGTGAAACCCGCCCCTATCGGCGCGCAGGCCATGGCCAGGATCTCGCACAGCTTGATGCGCCAGACCAGCGCGATGGCCGCGTACAGCGCCATCAGACCGAACACCAGCATGCTCATCCAGGCGCTGGGCACGTGGATGTAGAGGATCCGGAAGCTGTCGCCCTGCTGGTAGTCGGCCGGCACCAGGAACAGCGCCCCGTAGGCGCCCCAGAGCATCACCAGCAGGCCCAGCCCGTAACCCCACGGCGCCCAGCGGGCGGCGAAGCGGTCGAAGTAGGGAGGCGAACCGAGTTTGTGGAACCAGCGGATCAGAGGATTCATCTGTTTTCAGTTCAGGGCGATGCGGATCGCGGCGGCGGCGGCCAGCGGCGCCAGCACCAGCGAAACCACCAGTCCGGCCCCCAGCAGCAGCAGCGCGCCGACCGGGTCCATTCCCTGGGCCGAAGCGGCCACGCTGCCAGCCCCGAACACCAGTACGGGGACGTACAAGGGCAGCGCAAGCAAGGCCAGAAGTATACCGGAGCGCCTCATCCCGACGGTCAGCGCGGCAACCACCGCACCCAGCAGGCTCAGCAGCGGCGTGCCCAGCGCGAGCGAGGCCATCAGCACCGGCAACTGGCCGCGCGGCAGGTGCATCAGCTCGGCCAGGAACGGGGTGGCCAGCAGCAACGGCAGGGCGGTCGTCGCCCAGTGCATGAACGTACGCACACCGACCAGCCATGCCAGCGGCACCGGCGCCAGCATCCACTGCTCCAGCGAACCGTCCTCGGCATCGCCGCGGAACAGAGTGTCCAGCGCCAGCAGGCCCGACAGCAGCACCGCGACCCAGAGCACGGCCGGGGCCACGTTGGCCAGCACCTTCGCCTCGCCACCCAGCGCGAGCGCGAACAGCACGATCACCAGCAGCGCGAACAGGGCCGGCTGCAGCGCATCGCCACGGCGGCGCCACAGCAGGCGCAGGTCCCGGCGCATCAGCGCCGAGGCGGTCCCGGGCAGGCCGGGCAGGGGGCTGGTCGCCTTCATGCGGCGCGCTCGGCGACGGGTCGGGTCATCGCCAGCAGCCGGGTGCGGACGGGCGGGGCGGCATAGGCACCATGGGTGGTCACCAGTGCCGCGCCGCCGGCGCGCAGGTGCGCCTGCACCATCCGGTTGACCAGTTCGATGCCTTCCAGGTCGAGGTTGGCGTAGGGCTCGTCCAGCAGCCACAACGGTGCCGGGGACAGCCACAGGCGGGCCAGTGACAGGCGCTTCTTCTGCCCGGCCGACAGTTGCCGCGCGAGCGCGTCCTCGTAGCCGGCCAGCCCGACAATCCCGAGCGCATGTTCCGGCAACTGGCCGCGGCGGCGCCCCTGCAGGCCGCACAGGAATTCGAGGTTCTCCAGCACGCTGAGGTCGGCCTTCAGCCCGGGCAGGTGGCCGAGGTAGGCGATCGCCCGCGCGCGCCGCGCCGGCCCTGCGGCACCGCCGTCGATGTCGATCTCGCCGGCATCGGCGCGCAGCAGCCCGGCCAGTACGCGCAGCAAGGTGGTCTTGCCGGCGCCGTTGTCGCCCTGCACCAGCAGTGCCTCGCCGGCATCGACGCTGAAGTCGAGCGGGCCGAACACGGGGTCGTCGTTGCGGGCGAAGCGCAGGCCGCGGGCCTCCAGCAGCGGCTGCGCGGGCGGGTCGGTCAGGGGCATGGGTTACGGCGCACGGTCGACGGCCGGCGGGCCGGCAGACCGGCGATTCTACCGCGCACGCCCACGCCGCACCGACCCGGTGTCACCCGGCGCATTGGGTCTCGGGGACCGTCTCGCCGGGCCAGTCGGTGTAGGGCGATTCGGATGCTGACGGGGAGGCCGGGTCGGGCCGCTGAATCAGCATCCGCAGGCGCACCGGTTCCCCGCGCGTCCAGCACAGCACGCCGGCCTGGCCGAACTCGCGGGCCAGGTGATCGGCCGCGTGGTCGTCGACGTCGGCCAGCAGCCAGCCCGGCTCGTGCCAGTGGCCGTCCGGACCCTGCGCCCAGGCCCGCAGCCGGGCAACGCCGTCGGCATCGAGTTGCGACACCAGCAATGCGTCGGCGGACTCGTTGATGGTGTCGGAGTGCGGTTCGGAGGCCGGGTTCCAGGCCGTGACGAACACGTAGCGCGAAGCGGGCCAGTAGGCCTCGAGGTCAGTGGCCGGCTCGCCGACGCGCAGCCGCACGGTGTCGCCGTCCAGGGTGACGCCGTAGTCGGCCGCGGCGTAGGCGGCCGCCAGCTCGGACGCGTTGACGACCCGGTAGATGCGCATGAACGGGAGTTTCGACCGCGCCCGGAGTGGTTGCAAGCGCGCCCACGGCCGCACACGCGCGGATTTCGTAGACTCCGGGTTCCCCCCGATGCACAAGACACGATGACGCCCGACCTGCGTACCAAACTGCCCCGCGTGGGCACCACGATCTTCGCCGTGATGTCGCAGCTGGCCGCCGAGCACGGTGCGGTCAACCTCGGCCAGGGGTTCCCCGATTTCGACGTTCCATCGCGACTGGTGGATGCGCTGGCGCGTGCGATGCGCGACGGGCACAACCAGTACGCGCCAATGACCGGCCTGCCGGTGCTGCGCGAGGCGATCGCCGACAAGACCGCGCGCTGTTACGGCTACCGTCCGGACCCGGCGGCGGAGATCACGGTCACCTCCGGCGCAAGCGAGGCGATCTTCGACGCCATCCACGCGGTGGTCCGTCCGGGCGACGAAGTCATCGTGCTCGACCCCTGCTACGACTGCTACGAGCCGGCGATCGACCTCGCCGGCGGTGTCGCCGTCCACGTGCCGCTGGACCCGCAGACCTTCGCGCCCGACTGGGAGCTCATCCGCCGGGCGGTGAGCCCGAAGACGCGGATGCTGATGACCAACACCCCGCACAACCCGTCGGGGGCGATGTTCGATGCCGGCGACATCCAGCAACTGGCCGACCTGCTGCGTGGCACCGACATCGTGCTGCTGTCGGATGAGGTCTACGAACACATCGTGTACGACGGCCGCCGGCACGAATCGGTGCTGCGCTACCCGGAACTGCGCGAGCGGGCGTTCGTCATCTCGAGCTTTGGCAAGACCTACCACTGCACCGGCTGGAAGGTGGGTTACTGCGTGGCGCCGCCTTCGCTGAGCGCCGAGTTCCGCAAGGTCCACCAGTACAACACCTTCTGCACGTTTACCCCGGCGCAGGCCGCGTTCGCGGAGATGATCGCCGACGAGCCGGAGCATTACGAAACGCTGGGCGCCTTCTACCAGCCCAAGCGCGACCGCTTCCGCGAACAGCTGCTGACCACCCGGCTGAAGCCGTTGCCGGTCCCGGGCGGTTACTTCCAGCTGGTCGACTATTCGGAGGTCAGCGACCTCGACGACGCTGCGTTCTGCCGCTGGCTGACGGTCGAGCACGGCGTGGTCGCGATCCCGCTTTCGCCCTTCTACGGCTCTCCGCCGGTGGGGCAGCGCCTGGCGCGGCTGTGCTTTGCAAAGAACGAGGCCACGCTGGATGCCGCGATCGAGCGGCTGGGGAGGCTGTGATGCCGATGACCAACCTGCGCATCTCGCTGGTCCAGGGCGCCACGGTGTGGCACGACCCGGCCGCCAACCGCGAGTACTACGGCGGCCTGCTGGCGCCGCTGCATGACACCACCGACCTGGTGCTGCTGCCGGAGACCTTCACCAGCGGCTTCTCCAACGAGGCGCTGGACACCGCCGAGACGATGGAAGGCCAGACTCTCGCGTGGATGCGTACGCAGGCGGCGAAGCTGGGCGCCGCCATCGCCGGCAGCGTGCATATCCGCGACGGCGACGGCGTGTACAACCGCCTGCTGTTCGTCACTCCCGATGGCGGTGTGTCGCACTATGACAAGCGCCACCTGTTCCGTTACGCCCACGAACACGAGCGCTACGCGGCCGGCCGTGACCGGCTGGTCGTGGAATGGAAGGGTTGGCGGATCTGTCCGCTGGTCTGCTACGACCTGCGGTTCCCGGTTTTCTCGCGCAACCGCTACGACGTCGAGCGGCCCGAGGCGCTGGACTACGACCTGGCGCTGTACGTCGCCAACTGGCCGGCGGCGCGCGACCACGCCTGGAAGACCCTGCTGCGCGCCCGAGCGATCGAGAACCTGTGCTATGTCGCCGGCCTGAACCGGGTGGGCGAGGACGGCAATGGGATCCGCTACAACGGTGACAGCGCGGTGATCGATTTCCTGGGCCATCCCGTCACCGAGTGTGCCGACATGGAAGTGGTCACCACCAGCACGTTGCTGGGTTCGGAGCTGGCGCGGCACCGGCAGAAGTTCCCGGCGATGCTGGACGGCGACCGGTTCGAGCTGGGCTGAGGCAGGCGCAGCTTCACGCCGCGTCGCCGGGGTGCGCGGTATCCCGGAAGTCCCGGTGCCGGAACGACGGCCGCAGGTCCGCCCATGCCCTTCAATCGCGTCTACATCGACAACGAACCCACCCGCGCCGAAGTCGACGCGATGCCCGGCCCGCTCGTGATCGAGTTCGGCACCGCCTGGTGCGGGCATTGCCAGGCCGCCGAACCGGCCCTGCGGGCGGCATTGGCCCGGCACCCCGCAGTGGACCACCTCAGGATCGAGGACGGCGCCGGCCGCGCGCTGGGGCGCTCGTTCAAGGTGAAGCTGTGGCCGACCTTCGTCTTCCTGGCCAAGGGCGGCGAGGTCGCGCGGCTGGTACGCCCGACCGAGCAGGAGCCGATCGACGACGCGCTGGCGCTGCTGGCGCCGGAGGACAACCCATGAACACCCACGGTGCACACGTCCGCCCGCACCACGTGGTCCTCGCCGCGTGCGTGCTGGTGCTTCCCTTGGTGTACGGCTGCCAACGCGACACCGACCGTCCGCCGATGCTCACCGAGGGCGCCGAAACGCCGTCCGCCACGGCCGACTCCGGCGCGCTGGTGACCCAGCGGACGATGACGTCCGACAGCCTGCAGGTCATGTCGGTGGGTGGCCCCGCGCCGTTCGTCGCCGACAGCGACCGGCGCGCGGTGTACATGCTCGAGGGCGACACCGACGGTAGCGGATGCTCCGATGACTGCCTGCGGCAGTGGGCGCCGGTGTATGCCCCCACCGGCGAGCCGGACCTGGGCGAGGGCCTCGCACCGGCCCTGCTCGACGTGGTGACCCGCGCCGATGGCACCCGCCAGATGAGCTACGGCGGCCACCCGCTGTACCACTACGGCGGCGATACCGCCCGTGGCGACGTGACCGGACACGATGTGCGCGACACCTGGGGACACTGGCGCCTGCTCACGCCGCAAGGCCAGCCGGTCGGCGAACCGGTGGGTGCGCTGCGCTCCGATGGTGCCGAACCACCGGTGTCTACGCCCGCGCCCGACGGCGACGGCTGATCCCGGGCGACCCTGGCCGATCGTTCAGACCAGGCCGGTCGCGTAGAACACGCCGATGATCACCATCACGGCGAGCGTCTTGATGATGGTGATGGCAAAGATGTCCTTGTAGGCCTGGCGATGGGTCAGGCCGGTCACCGCCAGCAGGGTGATGACCGCGCCGTTGTGGGGCAGGGTGTCCATGCCGCCCGATGCCATCGCCGCGACCCGGTGCAGCACTTCCATCGGGATGCCGGCCGCGTTGGCGTTCGCGATGAAGGTGTCGGCCATCGCCGCCAGCGCGATGCTCATGCCGCCTGACGCCGATCCGGTGATGCCGGCCAGCGCGGTGACGGTGACCGCCTCGTTGACCAGCGGGTTCGGGATCGCGCCCAGCGCGTTGGCGACCACCAGGAAGCCCGGCAGCGCCGCGATCACGGCACCGAACCCGTACTCGGACGCGGTGTTCATCGCCGCCAGCAACGCCCCGCCGATGGCGGTCTTCGTGCCTTCGGCAAAGGTGGTCATCACCGGCTTCCAGGCGAACGCGAGCACGGTCAGGATGCCGACCAGCAGTGCGCCCTCGACGGCCCAGATCGCGGTGACCGACGACACCTGCTGCACCACCGGTGCGGCGTTGCCGATCACCGCCGGGTCGAACGCGTGAGTGTCACCGTAGTAGCGGGGGATCCAGTCGGTGAACAGTTTGTTGCTCACGCCCACCAGCACCAGAGGCAGGATCGCGATGGCGGGGTGGGCCAGCTTTCCGCCTGCAAACGCGGCGGGTTCGTTGACCAGCGTCGATGCCTCGCCGTAGCCCTCGCCATTGCGGGCCGCGACCCGCCGGCGCCAGTCGAGGTAGGCCAGTCCGACGGCCAGGATGAAGATGCCGCCGATCGTGCCCAGCCACGGCGCTGCCCAGGTGTTGGTGCCGAAGAACGTGGTCGGGATGATGTTCTGGATCTGCGGCGTGCCGGGCAGCGCGTCCATCGTGAAAGTGAACGCTCCCAGCGCGATCGTGCCGGGGATCAGCCGCTTGGGAATGTCGCTCTGGCGGAACAGCTCGGCGGCGAACGGGTAGACCGCGAACACCACCACGAACAGCGACACGCCGCCGTAGGTCAGCAGGGCGCAGACGATGACGATCGACAGGATCGCGCGGCTGGCGCCGAACAGGCGGATCGTCGCGGCGACGATGGACTTGGAGAACCCCGACAGCTCGATCACCTTGCCGAAGATCGCGCCGAGCAGGAACACCGGGAAATAGTTCTTCAGGAACCCGACCATCTTGTCCATGAACAGGCCGGTGAACATCGGCGCGACCAGCGACGGGTCGGTCAGCAGGACCGCGCCCAGGGCGGCCACCGGGGCGAACAGGATGACGCTGTAGCCGCGGTACGCGACCAGCATCAGGAAGGCCAGCGCCGCCAGCACGATCAGGAATTCCATGGGACCCCTTGCCCACCTCAGTGGGGTCGAAGTCTCGGCGTGCGCGCCGGCCGCGGGCATTGTCCGAAGGTACAGCTGCGACCGCCGTCGCCGTGCCCCTAGTCTTGCCTGCAATGGCGGATCGTCCGCCGGTTTTCATACGTTCCCGGGGAGAGCTAGAGATGGGTCGCAATCGCTTGAGTCGCACCACCCTTGCCGTCGCCGTTGCCGGCGCACTGCTCGCACCGGCCGCATGGGCGCAGGACACCACCGTCCAGGCCCCGCCGGAAACGGCCACCCGGTCGGACGCGACCACGCTGGGCGCGGTGACGGTAACGGCGCGCAAGCGCGAGGAAACCATCCAGGACGTGCCCGTCGCGGTCACCGCGTTCACCGCCGAAGCGCTGGACCGTCTCGCGGTCGAGGACCTCGGCGGCCTCGATGCGCACGTGCCCAACCTCACCATCTACGCCGCGCGAGGGTCCAGCAGCACCATCACCGCTTACATCCGCGGCGTCGGCCAGTCCGACCCGCTGTGGGGCGTGGACCCGGGCGTGGGCATCTACATGGACGATGTCTACATCGCGCGTCCGCAGGGCGCCCTGCTGGACGTGTTCGACGTTCAGCGGGTGGAGGTACTGCGCGGTCCGCAGGGCACGCTGTACGGCAAGAACACCATCGGCGGTGCGATCAAGTACATCTCCAAGGGCCTGCCGCGCGAGATGGAGGGCTTTGCCGAAGTGACCGTGGGCAACCACGACCAGCTCGACGTCAAGGCGGCGGTCGGTGGGCCGCTGGCCGGCAACGACGCGCTGCGGGCGAGGATCGCGGTGGCAAGCCTCAACCGCGACGGCTTCGGCGAGAACGTCTACAACGACCAGCCGGTCAGCGACAAGGAAATCCTGGCGATGCGCGCCCAGCTCGGCGCCTACGTCAGCGACGACCTCGACATCCAGTTCGCGTTCGACTGGATGGACGACCAGTCCGGGGTGCGTGGCGCGAAGATGCTGGCGCCCAACCGCTTCGTCCCGGGCTTCGACCCGATGGACAGTCGCTACGACATCCGCAGCGGCATGCCCAACGTCAATGACACCACCATCGGTGGTGCATCGGCCACGGTGAACTGGCGCGCGAGCGACGACTGGGCGTTCAAGTACGTGCTCGCCAAGCGCGAGTCCGACACCGAGACCAACATCGACTTCGACACCCTGCCGGCGCGCATCGCCGACGTGAAGGCGTTCTACTCCGACGAGCAGGTCAGCCACGAGCTGCAGGCGAACTACGACGCCGGTGGCCGGGCGCGCGGCGTGATGGGCATCTACGCCTTCGACGGCGAGGCCGGCGGCCAGGTGCTCAACAACTTCTTCGACCTGCTGTTCGGCGACACCCAGGGCACGGTCTACACGGAGAGCGTGGCGCTGTACGCCGATTGGACGTTCGACCTGAGCAACCAGCTGTCGCTCAACGTCGGCGCGCGCTACACCGACGAGGACAAGAACGCGGTGGTGTTCAACCGCGGCTACACCGACGCGACCTACACGGTGCCGACCGCGGTGGTGGCCGACTTCGACAAGACCATCAACTTCAAGAACACCTCGCCCAAGGTCGCGCTCGACTACCAGGTGACGCCGGACATCATGGTCTACGGCACCGCATCGCGCGGCTTCAAGTCGGGCGGCTACAACATCCGCGCCCAGGCCACCGCGGTGCCGCGCTCTGCCGAGCCATTCGACGACGAGGTGGTCGACAGCTTCGAGGTCGGCAGCAAGATGGCCTTCCTCGACCAGACGCTGTTCCTCAACCTGTCGGCGTTCCACAACAAGTACGAGGACATCCAGCTGTCGGTGTTCACCGCCTACGACAGCAACGGCGACGGCACCGAGGATGCGTTCTTCGGCGACTTCACCAACGCCGGCTCCGGCACCGTCAACGGCCTCGAGGTGGAGTACCAGTGGCTGCCGAGCCGCAGCTGGCTGCTGTCGGGCAACCTGGCCTGGCTGGACGCGAAGTACGACGAGTTCCTGTACGCCGGTGCCAACATCGCCGACGAGCAGGAGTTCACCAACGCTCCCGAGTTCTCCGGTGCGATCAACCTGGAGCACCGCGCCGACCTCGCCGGTGGCGGCAGCCTGTCGAGCCGGCTCGGCTACAGCTACCAGACCGAGGTCGTGGCCACCACCGAGATCATCCGGACCGGGGCGCTGCCCATCACCGAGGATGCGTACGGGCTGGTCAACGCCGGCGTGACCTGGAAGGACGGCGGCGCGTGGACGGTGTCCCTGCAGGGCACCAACCTGGCCGACAAGGAGTACCGGACCACCGGCTACAACCTCAATACCGCGCTGGGTGTCATGACCGGTTTCTACGGGCCGCCGCGTCAGTATTCGCTGAGCGTGCGCTACGACTTTTGACCGGTGACCCCCGGTCGCGGCGGCGGTGGGCTTCGGCCCACCGCCGTCGTTCTATCCGGGGCCCGCGGGCTATCCTCGCCCCATGCTGAACCTCTCCGTCGTCGCGCTCGCGAGCCTTGCCTGGCTCGCGCTGATGTTTGGCGCGGCGCTGTTTGCCGAACGCCGGCCGGCGCTGTGGGCCCGGCACTGGCGGCACATCTACGCGCTGTCGCTGGCGGTGCACTGCACCTCGTGGACGTTCTACGGCACGGTCACCCAGGCCGCGCGCTACGGCTGGCCACTGCCGCCCACCTTCCTCGGCGCGATCCTGCTCTACGCGCTCGCGGTCGGCTTCATGGTCCGGCTGGTCAAGCTCGCTCGGGAGACCAATGCCACCTCGATCGCCGACCTGATCGCCACGCGCCTGGGCAAGGACGCGTGGCTGGCGGCGACCGTGACCCTGGTCGCCGCGCTCGGGCTGATCCCCTACATCGCGCTGCAGTTGAAGGCCGTGGCGATGAGCTTCGCGATGCTGACCAGCCGCGACGGCAGCGGCGGGGTGGCGCCGGCGTGGCAGGACAGTGCGCTCTACGTGGCGTTGGCGATGGCGGTGTTCGCGATGCTGTTCGGTACCCGCCGGGCGAGCGCGGCCGAGCATAACCGTGGGCTGGTGCTGGCGATGGCGGCCGAATCGGTGTTCAAGCTCGCGGCCATGCTGGCGATCGGCGCGTTCGTCTGGTTCGGCCTGGACGCCCTGCCCGAGGTGAGGGTACCGGCGGCCGGCGCCGCGGCGTCGACCGGCGGGTTCGTGCCGCTGGTGCTGCTGGGCGCGCTGGCGATGTTCATCCTGCCGCACCAGTTCCATGTCGGGGTGGTCGAGTGCCGCGACGAGCGTGACGTGCGTACCGCGCGCTGGCAGTTCCCGCTCTACCTGGTGCTCATCGCGTTGCCGGTGCTGCCGCTGGCCACCGCGGGCACGGCGTTGCTGGGCGATTCGGTGCCGTCGGACCTGTACGTGCTCGCGCTGCCGCTGTCGCAGGGGCAGCACGGGCTTGCGCTTTTCGCGTTCCTCGGCGGCCTGAGTGCCGCGACCGGCATGGTGGTGGTCAGCACGCTGACGCTGAGCCTGATGATCGGTAACCACTGGTTCGCGCCGGGCCTGCTGAGGGGGGCGTGGTCGCGCAACGACGGCAGCGACCTGCGCGGCAGCGTGCTGATGCTGCGGCGGGTGGGCATCGTCGTGATCATGCTGATGGCCTGGGCGTACAGCCGGCTGGTGGCGGGCAGCGAGGCGCTGGCCGACGTCGGCGCGGTGTCGTTCTCGGCGCTGGCCACGCTCGCGCCGGCGCTCGGTTTTGCCGTGTGGCGGCCGCAGACGCCGCCGCGTGCGGCCGTGGTGGGCGTGGTGGTCGGCTTTGCCGCCTGGGCGTGGGTCCTGCTGCTGCCGACGATGTCCGGGTTGCAGGGCGGGGAGGGTGCGTGGGTGCGGTCCGGGCCGTTCGGCCTTGCATGGCTGTCACCCGACGGCCTGTTCGGCCTCACCGGTTGGAGCCGCCTGGGCCGCGCGGTCGGTGCAAGTTTGTTCCTTGGCACGCTGGCGACGGTGCTGACCGCGATCTGGCGGCGCGATACGCCGCAACGCGCCCGGCGCGGACTGGATGGCAAGGCGCTGCGCGACGCCGGCCTCCGGTTCCTGCCGCGTGAGCGGCTGGCCGCGTTGCTGGATGGGGTGCCTGATTCGGGCGCCGCGCCGGCACGGGTGGAGGCCGAGGTGGAACGCGAGCTGGCCGCGGTCCTGGGCTCGGCGTCGGCGCGCGTGCTGCTCGATGCCGCCCGGCGCGAAGCGGGCGACCTCGACACCGTCGCCGCGATCGTCGGCGAGGCCTCGGCCGACCTGCGATTCAACCAGCGCGTGCTCGAGGCGGCGCTGCAGAACATGAGCCAGGGCATCAGCGTGGTCGACGCCGAGCTGCGGCTGGTGGCCTGGAACCGCCGGTACGCGGAGCTCTTCGCTTACCCGCCGGAGCTGCTGCAGGTTGGCCGGCCAATCGCCGACCTGTCGCGCTGGGCGCTGCAGCAACTGCCGCCGCGGGGTGACCTGGAGCGCGCGCTGGAGCGGCGCCTGGCGTTCATGCGTGCCGGCACCCCGCACCTGACCGAGCGGGTGATGCCGGACGGCAGCATCGTCGAGATCCGTGGTAATCCGATGCCGGGCGGCGGCTTCGTCGCGACCTTCACCGATGTCACCGCGTTCCGTCGCGCCCAGGCCGGGCTGCTGCAGGCCAACGAGACGCTGGAGCAACGGGTGGTCGCGCGCACCGCCGACCTGGAAGTCGCCAAGCGCCAGGCCGAGCGCGCCAACGACGCCAAGAGCCGGTTCCTCGCGGCGATCGGGCATGACCTGATGCAGCCACTGCACGCCGCGCAGCTGTTCACAGACGCGTTGGCCGCCCAGCTCTCGGCGTCGGCACAGCGCGAGGTGCTGGCGCAGATCGGCGGCGCGCTGGATTCGACCGGCGACCTGCTGACCGGCCTGCTCGACATGTCGCGGCTGGAGGCCGGCGGGCTGGTGCCCCAGCCACGCGATTTCCCGCTGGCCGAGGTGCTGGAGCCGCTGGCGTCGGAGTTCGGCGCGATTGCCGCGGCGCGTGGGCTGCGCTTCCGGTTCGCCGCCACCTCGGCGTGGGTGCACAGCGACCCGCAACTGCTGCGTCGTGTGCTGCAGAACTTCCTCGCCAACGCGGTGCGTTACACCGCCCGCGGCGGCGTGTTGCTGGGTGCGCGGCGCGATGGCGACAGCGTGCGCATCGAGGTGCACGACACCGGTCCGGGCATCGAGCCCGCACTGCAATTGGCGATGTTCGACGAGTTCCGCCGCGGCGACGATGCGCCGGGGCAGGGGCTTGGCCTGGGCCTGTCGATCGCCGACCGCATCGCACAGTTGCTGCACGCGCCGCTGTCGGTCCGCAGCGAGCCGGGCCGCGGCGCGTGCTTCGGGGTCACTGTCACCATGCTCCAGGCACCGCCGATGCCAGCCGCGGCCGCGGCCACGCGCGGTGTTGCCGGCTTGCGGGTGCTGGTGGTCGACAACGACCCCGATGCGCTGGCAGCGCTCTCGCGCGTACTGGCCGGGTGGGGCTGCGACGTCGCCGCCGCCGAAGGACGCGCCGGCGCCGCGGCGCGGCTGGCGGAGGCACCTGCCACGCTCTGGCTGTTCGACTACCACCTCGACGACGGTGATACCGGCATCGCCCTCGCAGCCGACCTCGCCGCCCGGCACGGCGCACAACCCACCCTGATCCTCAGCGCCGACGGCGGTCACGCCGTTCGTCACGCCGTACTCGAAGCCGGCCACGCACTGCTGGCCAAGCCACTGAAACCGCTGGCCCTGAAATCGGTGCTCGACCGCCTGCTCGCCGGGCGCGGCGTGCAGCCCGCACCGGCGGTGACCGGAACGTAGCCGCCGCAGCATCACCCCTGTAGGAGCGGCTTCAGCCGCGACCCACTGACACTTGGCTCCGATCCGCGATCAACGCAAACCCCCCATCGGGCGAACGGGCCAACCGCTCATCCGCAGATCCGATGCCGCTCCAGATCCAATCGCGACTTACGTCGCTCCTACATCCCTGCGGGCGGGGTGGCGGAGACATCCATCTGCCGCGCCGGATCGCTCAGCTCCAACTCGCGCAGCACCACGCCGGCTTGGGTGCGGTTGCGCACGCCCAGTCGCTCGAAGATGGCCGAGAGGTGGGCCTTGACCGTGCGTTCCTGCACGTCCAGCCGGTCGGCGATCTGCTTGTTCAACAGGCCCTGGGCGACCAGCGTCAGCACACGGAACTGCTGCGGTGACAGGCTCGCCAACCGTGCGGCCAGGTCGGCGTCGCCGCTGTCGCTGCGGGTACGCGACACCGCGGCGCGCAGGGCGGGCGGGAGCCATTGCTCGCAGGCCAGCACCGCACGGATCGCATCGCGGAGCTCGTCCAGGCCCGAGCTCTTGGGCAGGTAGCCGGCGGCGCCGTGGTCGAGCGCGCGGCGGACCACGCGCGGATCGTCGTTGGCCGACACCACCACCACCGCGACGCCCGGGTGCTGCGCGCGGATCGCGGCAAGCCCGGCCAGCCCATGGTTACCCGGCATGTGCAGGTCGAGCAGCACCAGGTCGATGTCGGTCCCCGACTCGAGGATCCCGAGCACCTCGTCGAGCGAGCCCGCCTCGCGGACCTGCAGCTCGTCCACCGCATCGACCGCCGCACCGCGCAGCGCGGCGCGGAAGAGCGGGTGGTCGTCGGCGATGAGCAGGCTCGGCATGGCGTCGGTGTCGTGCGGCGGCGATGCGCCGGCGGATCGGTCGCGCCAGCCTAGCAAGCGGTGCCGGCACGCGAGTGGTACGAAGGTACGATGGCGGCGCGACCGGCGCTTGTTAACGTCACCGCATGAACATGCCCAGACTCGTCCTGGCGGTCGCCGCCACCGCCGTCCTCGCCGGTTGCGCGAGTGCCCCGATGTCCAGCCGGTCGACCGCCATGGCCACGCAGTTCGATTCCGTCCGCGTCACCGAGCACCGCGGCAGCGACGACCTGCTGACCGCCGGCCTGGGGCTGTCCGGCCTCCGCGCGATGACGCCGCCGGCCTTTGCCGACCCTGCTGCACCGACGCCCGCCGAGCTCCGCCGGCGCGCGGTCTGGGCCAACTGGCGCGGCATCGCCGACCTTGCGCCCGGCGGCGGCTATGGCGAGGTGTACGGCAGCCTCGCCGTGGTGCCCGGGCAGGAATTCCACGCGTTCGCGCGGGTGCCGGGTGCACACCAGCCACACCGGATAGCGGTGCAGGTCCCGGACGCCTTCGACCAGGCCGCGCGCTGCATCGTGGTCGCGCCGGCGTCGGGGTCGCGCGGGGTGCTCGGCGCGATCGCGGTCGCGGCGCCGTGGGCGCTGCCGAAGGGCTGCGCCGTCGCCTACACCGACAAGGGTGCGGGCACCGACTATTTCGACCTCGATGCGGGCCTTGGCGTACGCGCGGATGGCACGGTCGGTGCACCGGCCGACGGCCTGGCCTTCGTGCCGGACCCGGCGTCGGGCCGTGGAGTCGCGGTCAAGCACGCCCACTCGCGCGACAACCCGGAGGCCGACTGGGGCGTGCACGTGAAACAGGCCGCCGAGTTCGCCCTGCAGGCGCTCGATCGTGCGTTCCCGCAGGCCGCGCCGTTCGCGTTCGACAACACCACAGTCATCGCGGTGGGCATCTCCAATGGCGGCGGCGCGGTGCTGCGGGCCGCCGAGGCCGACGGCGATGACTGGCTCGATGCGGTCGTCGCCGGCGCCCCCAACATCACCGTGGCCGGCGCGCGCCCGCTGTACGACTACACAACCGAGGCGGCGCTGCTGATGCCGTGTGCATTGCCGGTGCTGGGCATCCCGCCGATGCCGACCGCCGCCGCGCAGTGCGCCGCGCTGGCCGATGCCGGCCTGGTAAGCGGCGACACGCTCGAGGCGCGGCAACGCTCGGCCTACGACACCCTTCGCGCGAGCGGGTGGACCGACGCCGCGCTGCGCGCCGGCTCGATCAGCGTCGGGTTCGACCTGTGGCGCGCGGTCGCGGTGACGTATGCCTCCGCCTACGGCCGCTTTGGTGTCGCTGAGCATCCGTGCGGCCACACGTTCTCGGCGCTGACCGCCGAGGGCGCACCGCGCCCGGCCACCGGTGCCGAGCGCGCTGCCTGGTTTGCCGACGGCAGCGGGATCCCGCCCGGGGCGGGCGTCGGCATCGTGGCCCCGACGGGGGACCCGGATGCGCCATTGAAGGAACTCCAGTGCCTGCGCGGGATGTGGGACGGGCAGGGAGCCGACGCCGGCCGCGTTCGCACCGGCATCGAGGCACTAACCGCGCGGACACCGCGTGCGGGCCTGCCGGTGATCGTGGTGCACGGCCTGGACGACGGCCTGATCCCGACGGCCTTTACCAGTGCTCGGTACGTCGCCGCCGCCCAGGCCGCCGGCGCCGACGTGCGCCACTGGCAGGTGCGGAACGTCCAGCATTTCGATGCCTTCCTCGGCCTGCCGGCCTATGGCGCGCACTACCTGCCGTTGCTGCCGTACATCTACGAGGCGCTGGACCGCACCTGGGCGCATCTGCACGACGGCGCGCCGATGCCGGCGGACGCGGTGATCGCGACTACGCCGCGCGGCGCTGGCAACGCGCTCAAGGCGAGCGACCTGGCGATGCCCGAGTAGCGGGAACTGGCCCCTGTAGGAGCGGCTTCAGCCGCGATGCGAAGATCGACACGGGGATGAAACTACCGATCGCGGCTGAAGCCGCTCCTACAGACAAAAAAGGCGCCCCGCAGGGCGCCTTTTTCGTGGTTACAACCGGACCGCGCGGATCACGCCCCGCGCGGACCGCGGCCGCCACCCGGGCGCCCGCCGCCGCGCGGCCCACCGGGGCGCGGGCCAGCTGCACCGGGCTTGCCACCGGGCTTGCCGCCACCCGGTCGACCCGCACCGGGACGACCGCCAGGCTTGCCGGCCGGCCGCGCGCTGCGCGGCTTGTCGCCGTACGGGTTGAAACCACCCGGGTTGGCGTGGTCGGACGGGAACACCGGTGCGTTGCCCGGATGGCCATAGGGCTTGGGGCTGCGCTGGGACTGTCCTTGGCCGCCAGCACCGGCCGCGCCACGGCCCTGGAAGCCGCCGCCGCCCGGACGTCCCGCACCGCCGCCGCCCGGACGCCCGCCGGCACCCGGCCGCCCGGCCTTGTTGCCGTAAGGCTTCTTGGGGCCGCGGCCGTCGGCGTTGCGGTGGCCGCTCGGGCCGGTCTCCACGCCGTCGGGCACGTACCAGGTGCGGAACGCGGCGGGGTTGCCTTCAGGCAGGGCGCGCGCCCCCTTGTCCTTGCGCTGCTTGAACGGGCGCTGCGACTGCTTGGCCGCCGCCTCGCCGCTGACCGTCAGGCCACCGTGGCGCTTCGGGCCGCCGCGGCCACGGCCACGATCCTCGCGGACGTTGTCGAACCGGCGCAGTTCGCGACCTTCGTCGGCCGTCGTGACATGACCGCTGACATAGGCCGGGCCATGGCTGCGGCCCGACAGGTTGATCGTCGACTTGGCCGCCTTGCGCTGGCCGATCACCGGCTGCAGCGTCAGCGCGGACGGCGCACCGTCCTCCAGCCCGAGATCCTTGCGCAGCTTCTCGACGCGCTCGCCGGCCAGCTCCTGCGACTGCCCGCGCAACAGCTCGCGCGGCAGGGCGACCTCGCCGTAGCGGATGCGCTTCAGGCGGCTGACCTGGCAGCCCTGCGACTCCCACAGGCGACGTACTTCGCGGTTGCGGCCTTCCTTGACGACCACGCGGAACCAGTCGTGCGAATCGGTGCCGCCGATGCGCTCGATGTCGTCGAACTTCGCCGGGCCGTCGTCCAGTGCGACGCCGCGCTTGAGGCGGTCGGGGATGTTGTCGGGAACGCGATCCTGGCCTTCCGGCGCGCGCACGCGGCAGACGTATTCGCGCTCGACCTCGAAGGACGGGTGCATCAACGCGTTGGCGAGCTCGCCATCCGTGGTCAGCAGCAGCAGGCCGGTGGTGTTGATGTCGAGGCGGCCAATCGCGATCCAGCGCGCGCCCTTGAGCGCGGGCAGGGCTTCGAAGATGGTCGGCCGGCCTTCGGGGTCCTCGCGGGTGGTCACTTCGCCTTCCGGCTTGTTGTACATCAGCACGCGCGAGGGTTCGACCAGCGCGCTGGCGACGAACTGGCGTCCATCGAGCTCGACCTTGTCGCCGCTGCCGATGGACATGCCCACCTGGGCGACTTCGCCATTGACCTTGACTAGGCCGTCGGCGATGCGCTGCTCGAGCGCGCGGCGCGAGCCGAGCCCGGCCTGCGCGAGCACCTTGTGCAGCCGCTCTTCGAGTCGGGGGGCGGCGCTGGCGTCTCCGCTGCGCTTCAGGGACAGCTTGTTGCGGGTTTCTTCACTCATTTCTCTTGCTCCGACGAGGCCGGTACGGCGTCGTCATCCTGGGTTTGCGGTTCCGGCGCGACCGTCGGGGCGCGCTCGGAATCGGGTTCGGGTGCGGAATCGTCCGCTTCGGCCGCGCGGTCTTCCGGCGCGGCATCGGGGGTGGTGTGTTCGTCGGCCGGCGGGGGAGCGTCGTCCCCGTGGCCGATACCGCCGGCTGCGATCGGCTGGCCGTCGGCGGGTTCGCCCTTGGCCGGGCCAGTGTCCTTCTGGCCGTCGAACTGGAACTGCGGTTCGAGCTCGCCGATCTCCTTGAGCTCGGACAGCGGCGGCAGCTCGTCCAGCCGCTTCAGCCCGAAGTAGTCGAGGAAGCCCTTGGTGGTGCCGAACAGTGCGGGCTTGCCCGGCAAGTCGCGGTGGCCGACCACGCGGATCCACTCGCGCTCTTCCAGCGACTTGATGATGTTGCTGCTGACCGCCACGCCGCGGACCTGCTCGATCTCGCCACGGGTGATCGGCTGGCGGTAGGCGATCAGTGCGAGCGTCTCCAGCGTGGCCCGGGTGTAACGGGTCTGGCGTTCGGTCCACAGCCGCGCCACCCACGGGTGGACGTCGGACTTGACCTGGTACCGGAACCCCGATGCCAGTTCGACCAGTTCCACGCCGCGCTCGGCGCACGCCGCCTGCAGCGCCTCGATCGCCTGGGCGACGCTGCCGGCGGGCGCCGGCTGGTCTTCCGGAAACAGCGCATTGAGCTGCGCCAGCGTCAGCGGCTGGCTGGCCGCGAGCAGGGCGGCTTCGACGATTCGGGTGATCAGGCTTTGATCCATGTCTGTCTGTCGTTGTCTTCAGGCGTCGTCGTTGGCGGCTTCGTCGAACTCACTGCTGAGCTGGATCTCGGTCGGGTCGGTACCCAGCGCCAGCGATTTCACGTAGATCGGCGCCAGTGGGGCTTCCTGCACGATGTCGACCAATTGCTCCTTGGCCAGCGTCAGCAGGCCGAGGAAGGTCACCACCACGCCGAGCCGGCCCTCGCGCGCCTCGAACAGGCTCTCGAAGCGGTGGAACGCCCCGTCCTCCAGCCGCGTGAGCAGCTCCCCCATGCGCTGGCGGACGCTGAGGGCGTCGCGCTTGATCGCATGCTGGGTGTAGAGCTCGGCGCGCTTGAACACGTCATGCAGCGCCAGCAGCATCTCCCGCAGGTCGACTTCCGGCGGCAGCCGCACCGAAGCCCGGTCGGGCACGAACGCCTGCGCCGGGGCGGTGTCGCGGTCCTGCCGGGGCAGGGCATCGATGTCCTCGGCCGCCTTCTTGAAGCGCTCGTACTCCTGCAGCCGGCGGACCAGTTCGGCGCGCGGGTCGGCCTCGTCGCCTTCTTCGGTGGCCGCACGCGGCAGCAGCATGCGCGACTTGATCTCGGCCAGGATCGCGGCCATGACCAGGTATTCGGCGGCCAGCTCGAAGCGCATCTCGTGCATCGCCTGGATGTAATCGACGTACTGGCGGGTGATCTCCGCCACGGGGATGTCGAGGATCTCCAGGTTCTGCCGGCGGATCAGGTACAGCAGCAGGTCGAGCGGGCCTTCGAACGCGTCGAGGATGACCTCGAGCGCATCCGGCGGGATGTACAGGTCCTGCGGAATCTGCAGCACCGGTTGGCCGTGCACCATCGCCAGCGGCATTTCCTGCTGGCGGGCGCCCGTCGCCGCCGGGGCCGGGACGGGGTCGGGAGTGGCCGGGTTTTGTTCGTTCGCGCCGGGCGCGGGGTCGTTGGTCATGCGAGGCCGGCCCCCTCCGGGCCGTGGCACTGCGTTTGCCGTGGTGGGACCCGTCGGCCGAGCGGCGCTCGTCGGGTCCGCATTGTTGAAGCTGTCGTTGGGCAGTCGGTTGCCCGGTCTGGCAAATCGGCTGATCAGGCAGTAATGCCTGCCACCGGCCACACGCGCCAGTGGGGGACATGGCGGCAGGTGTCGGGGGCGTCTGGCAATGCGATGCGGTCGGCAGTGCCGTGTGGGCCACGGAGGCCGCGATGCCTGTGCGGGTCGCGACGGGTCTCTGCCTGAACCTTCGAATGAAACTAGGGTACGGGCTGCTTAAACCGCTGTCCAGCATGCCGCTGGCTACAATTCATCGGCCCGTCCGGGCTCGCAGACATCAGGGGTAGTGCATGTGGTACGTGATCGAGGGGTATGACGGTGAAGACGTGCTGGCAAAGCGCCAGGCGGCGCGGCCGGAGCATCTGGCGCGCTTGACCGCCCTGCGTGACCACGGCCGGCTGCTGCTGGCGGGGCCTTGCCCGGCGATCGACGCCGCCGACCCGGGGCCGGCGGGGTTCAGCGGCAGCCTCGTGGTGGCCGAGTTCGAGTCGCTGGAAGCCGCCCGCGCCTGGGCCGACGCCGACCCCTACGTTGCCGCCGGGGTGTACGTGCGGACCGATGTGCGTCCGTTCCGGCGGGTACTGCCGTGAGCGCTCCGGTGGGCCAGGCGACCACCGGACCGCTGCCGCGCGAGCAGCGCGTCGCGGCGATCCGCGCCGCGATCGAAGCGGCGCTGGGGCCGGTGTCGCTGGACGTGGTGGACGACAGCGCCCGCCACGCCGGCCATGCGGGTGCACGCGACGGCCGCGGGCATTTCAATGTCGACGTGGTCAGCGCGGCGTTTGACGGCCTGGGCCCGATCGCGCGGCACCGGGCGGTGTACGCCGCCGTGGGCGGCCTGATGGAAACCGACATCCACGCCCTCGCGATCCGGGCGCGGACCCCGGCCGAGGCGTCCGCGTAACGCCCGGCCCAACGGCCGGCGGGGCTGTCGAACGCTCGCTATACTCGCGGAAGCCCGTGCTCCGGCGTGCCCATGGTGCCTATTGGCATCAATGGCTTGGGGCATGTTCCACATCCTTTTCCGCACCAATAGACGCACCGCCACAGGGTGCGCCAGAGGCTTCCGCGACGCATGCGTCTGTCCACGATCAAGCTCTCCGGCTTCAAATCCTTCGTCGACCCCACCACGCTGCACCTGCCGACCAACATGACCGGCGTGGTCGGGCCGAACGGTTGTGGCAAGTCCAATATCATCGACGCGGTGCGCTGGGTGATGGGCGAGAGCTCGGCCAGCCGCCTGCGCGGCGACTCGCTGACCGACGTGATCTTTGCCGGCTCCTCGGCCCGCAAGCCGGTCTCGCAGGCGATGGTCGAGCTGGTGTTCGACAACTCCGACCACACGATCACCGGCGAGTACGCGTCGTTCAACGAGATCTCGGTCAAGCGGATCGTCAGCCGCGACGGCGCCAGCCAGTACTACCTCAACGGCGGCAAGTGCCGACGTCGCGACATCACCGACCTGTTCCTCGGTACCGGCCTGGGACCGCGCAGCTACTCGATCATCGAGCAGGGCATGATCAGCCAGATCATCGAGGCCCGGCCCGAGGACCTGCGGGTGTATCTGGAGGAGGCCGCGGGCATCTCCAAGTACAAGGAGCGCCGCAAGGAGACCGAGACACGCATCCGCCACACGCGCGAAAACCTCGATAGACTCAATGACTTGCGCGATGAAGTTGGCAAACAACTTGAACACCTGAAGCGACAGGCGCGCCAGGCCGAGCAGTACCAGGCCATCCAGGCCGAGCGCCGCGTCAAGGACGCCGAGTGGAAAGCCCTCGAGCACCGGGCGCTCGACCGCAAGCTGCAGGCCCAGCGCGAGAAACTCGCGCAGCAGGAGACCCGACTGCAGCAGCTGATCGCCGAACAGCGCGAGGCCGAGCGCGAGATCGAGACCGGCCGCGTGCGCCGCGAGGAGGCCGCCGAGGCGCTCAACCGCGCACAGGCGGAAAGCTATGAAGTCGGTGGCGCGCTCGCCCGCATCGAGCAGCAGATCCAGCACCAGCGCGAGATGTCGAGCCGCCTGCAGAAGGCGCGCGACGAGGCGCAGACCCAGCTGGCCGAGATCGCCGCGCACATCGGCAGCGACCAGTCGCGCCTGGACGTGCTGCGGGCCGCGATCGAGCAGGACGAGCCGCGCCGGGAGCAGCTCCAGGCCGAGGACGAAGCCCGCCAGGACGCCCTGCGCGAGGCCGAGACCGCGCTGTCGGGGTGGCAGCAGCGCTGGGACGAGCACAGCCGCGCCCAGTCCGAGGCCGCCCGGGCCGCCGACGTCGAGCGCACCCGCATCGAGCATCTCGACCGCCAGGCCCTCGACGCGGACCGTCGCCGCGAGGCGCTGTCGGCCGAGCGCACCGGGCTGGACCTGACCGCGTTGGCGGAGGCCTTTGAAGGCCTCACCGAGCAGCACGAAACCCAGAAGCTGTCGCTCGACAGCCTCACCGAGACCCTCGAAAGCCGGAAGGCCAGCGTGGGTGAGCTGCAGGAGCAGCAGCGTGGCGCGCAGTCCGAGCTGGCCGATGTCCGCAAGCAGGCGCAGGCCGCACGTGGCCGGTTGTCTTCGCTGGAGACCCTCCAGCACGCCGCGCTTGGCCAGGAGCAGGGCGCAGCGCTTGACTGGTTGAAGGCGCGCGGGCTGGACTCGGCCACGCGCGTCGGCGAGACCCTGACGGTGGAGCCGGGCTGGGAAAACGCCGTGGAGGCTGCGCTCGGCCAATTGATCGAAGGCGTGTTGGTGGACGCCCCGGAAGCGCTGGTCGACGCGCTCGGCGAACTCGGCGAAGGACGCATCGCGCTGGTCTCGGGCGAGCGTGACGACGCGGCCTATCCGCCGACCTCCCTCGCGGCGAAGGTGCAGGGTCCGGCCGCCGTCCGCCGCCTGCTGGCACGCCTGCACGCGGCCGAGGATCTGGCCGGTGCACGCGCGCTGCAGTCGACCCTCGGCGAGGGCGACTCCGTCATCACGCGCAGTGGCGAGCGCCTGGGCGCCGGCTGGGTCCGGGTGCTGCGTTCGGGCGCGGCCAAGCAGGGCGCCCTGCTGCGCGAGCGCGAGATCCAGTCGCTGCGCGGCGACATTGAAACCCTTCAGGCGCGCGAGCAGGAGCTGGAATCATCCCTGACCCAGCTGCGCGACCGCCTGCTCGCCGCCGAGCAGCAGCGCGAGGACGCCCAGCGCACGCTCTACATGGCGCACCGCAGCGTCTCCGAGCTGGCCGGCCAGTTGCAGAGCCAGCAGGGTCGGCTGGACTCCGCCCGCGGCCGGATCGAGAAGATCGACGCCGAACTGGCGCAACTGTCGGAATCGCTCGAAGCCGCCCGCGAACAGGGCCGCGAGGCCCGCAGCCGGCAGGAAGAAGCCGTCATCCGGATGTCCGAGCTTGAGGACACCCGCCAGGCGCTCGATGCCGAGCGCCGCCGGTTGACCGAGGCGCGCGACCAGGCCCGGTCCATGGCGCGCGAGTCGCGTGACACCGCCCACGCCCTGGCGCTCACGCTCGAATCGCAGCGCGCCCAGGTCGCTTCCCTGGCGCAGGCGCTCGACCGGATGGGCGGCCAGCGTGGCCAGCTCGATTCGCGCCTGGGCGACCTGGCCGCGCAGCTGGCCGACGGCGATGCCCCGGTGCTGGAGCTCGAGGAGCAGCGCCAGGTGGCGCTGGAGCAGCGCGTCCAGTCCGAACAGAAACTCACCGCCGCGCGCACCGCGCTCGACGGCATCGACAACGACCTGCGCCGTTTCGAGCAGACCCGCCAGCAGCGCGACGAGCAGGCCCTGCAGCAGCGCGAGGCGATCGGCCAGCGCCGCCTGGACCAGCAGGCGCTGGTGCTCAAGGCCGAAACCCTCAGCCAGGCACTGACCGAAGCCGGTTTCGTGCTCGAGGACGTGGCCAACACCCTGACCGACGAAATGGACGCCGAGTCCTGGGGCCGGGCCGTCGCCGAGTTCGACGCCAAGTTGCGCCGGCTGGAGCCGGTCAACCTTGCCGCCATCGCCGAACATGCCGAGGCGGCGCAGCGCAAGGAGTACCTGGACGCGCAGGACGTCGACCTGACCAGCGCGCTGGACACGCTGGAAGAGGCGATCCGCAAGATCGACCGCGAGACCCGCGGCCGCTTCAAGGACACCTTCGACCGGGTCAACTCGGGCGTGCAGCAGCTGTATCCGCGCCTGTTCGGCGGCGGCCACGCCTACCTGGAGCTGACCGGCGAGGACCTGCTCGACACCGGCGTCGCGATCATGGCGCGCCCGCCGGGCAAGCGCGTGTCCAACATCTCGCTGCTGTCGGGTGGCGAGAAGGCGATGACCGCAGTCGCGCTGGTGTTTGCGATCTTCCAACTGAACCCGGCGCCGTTCTGCCTGCTCGACGAGGTCGACGCGCCGCTCGACGAAGCCAACGTCGGCCGCCTGGCGGCGATGGTCAGCGAGATGAGCGAGCAGGTACAGTTCCTGTTCGTGACCCACAACAAAGCGACCATGGAAGTGGCGCAACAGTTGTCGGGCGTGACCATGCGCGAGCCGGGTGTCAGCCGCCTGGTGTCGGTCGACCTCGCCGAGGCGACCCGACTGGCCGGCGCGGCATGACCGGCGCAACGACTGAAGGAGTAGCCACGTGTCCGATGTGACCCTGCTGCGGATCGGCATCCTGATTGCAGGCCTGATCCTGATCGCCGCCATCGTGTTCTTCGGCCGCCCGCGAAAGCCGGGGCAGGGGCGGCGGGTGCCGCGCGAGGCCCGCGGTGAGGGCGGCCGGGTGGAGCCGACACTGGGCGAGCAGCTCGAGGGCGAGCTCGGCGCGGACGAGCGCCAGCCGGTCGACGCCACTACCCAGGCGGAGCTGGAACTGTTTGACCGCACGCTGGAGAACCCGGGCCCGGCGGCCGAACTCGGGCGTCGCGTCAGCGACGAGTTCGACAAGATCGTCACCATCTACCTGGCCGCGCGTGCCGGCGAGAAGCTGCACGGCCCCGACATCGTCGTCGCGGCCGAGAAGGCCGGCCTGGTCTATGGCCACATGGGCGTGTTCCACCGCCTGGTCGAACACCACCCCGAGCGCGGGCCGGTGTTCAGCGTTGCCAACATCATGAAGCCCGGCAGCTTCGACATGGCCGACATCCAGGCGCTCGAAACGCCGGCGATCGCCTTCTTCCTGACGTTGCCGGCGCCGCTTCCGGCACTGGATGCGTGGGAGAAGATGCTGCCGACCGCCGAGCGCATGGCCGAGCTGCTCAACGGCCTGGTGCTGGATGAACAGCGCAACTCGCTCGGCCGCCAGCGCATCGGCCAGATCCGCGAGGAGCTGCGCGCGTATGACCGCCAGCGCGAGGCCCCGCCGCTGACCAAGCCGTCGCGGTGGTGACGCCGGTGGGTCGCGACTGACGCCGCTCCCGCGTCCGGGCCCACCCTCTGCCAGCGTCGGACCCCACAAGCCGAGCGATCCGTGACCTCCAACCCCGCCGCCCGCATCACCGAGCTGCGCCGCCAGCTCGAAGACGCCAACTACCGCTACCACGTCCTCGACGACCCCACGATCCCGGATGTCGAGTACGACCGCCTGCTGCGCGAGCTCGACGCGCTCGAGGACGCCCATCCGGAGCTGCGTTCGCCGGATTCGCCGACCCAGCGCGTCGGCGCCACGCCGTCGGGCGCGTTCGCGCCGGTCCGCCACGCCATCCCGATGCTGTCGCTGGCCAATGCCTTCAGCGACGACGAGGTCGCCGACTTCGTCCGCCGGATCGAGCAGAAGCTGGGCGACGAGGCACTGGTGTTCTCGGCCGAGCCCAAGCTCGATGGCCTCGCCATCAGCCTGCGCTACGACGGCGGCCGCTTCGTCCGCGGCGCGACCCGCGGCGACGGCGCGACCGGCGAGGACGTGACTGCCAACCTGCGCACCGTGCGGGCGATTCCGCTGCAGTTGCGCGGAGACGGTTGGCCGCAGGTGCTCGAGGTCCGTGGCGAGGTCTACATGCCGCTGGTCGCGTTCCGCGCCTACAACGAGCAGGCGCTGGCCAATGGCGGCAAGGTGCTGGCGAACCCGCGCAACGGCGCGGCCGGCTCGTTGCGCCAGCTCGACCCGCGCGCCACCGCGCAACGCCCGCTCGCGTTCTACGCCTACGCGGTCGGCGCGGTGGAGGGTGGCACGTTGCCGGAGACCCACTCCGCGACCCTCCACCAGCTGCGCGAGTGGGGCCTGCCGGTCAGTGGCGAGAGCGTGGTCGTGCAGGGCCTCGACGGGCTGCTCGACTACTACCGGCGCATCGGTGCGCGGCGCGACACGCTCGCGTTCGACATCGACGGCGTCGTTTACAAACTTGACGACTATGCGTCCCAGGCCGAGATGGGGTTCGTCTCGCGCGCACCGCGCTGGGCGATCGCGCACAAGTTCCCGGCGCAGGAGCAGACCACCGTCGTCGAATCGATCGAGGTCAACGTCGGTCGCACCGGCGCCGTGACGCCGTGGGTCTTGATGCAGCCGGTCCACGTGGGCGGCGTCACGGTCACCCGCGCGACGCTCCACAACGCCGACCAGGTCGCACGCCTCGACGTACGCGTGGGCGACACGGTGGTCGTGCGCCGCGCTGGCGACGTCATTCCCGAGGTCGTGCGCGTACTGCCCGACCAGCGTCGGCCGGGCGCGCCCGAATGGGCCATGCCCGAAGCGTGCCCTGTCTGCGGCTCCGAGATCGTGCGCGAGGAGGGCGCGGTGGTGTGGCGATGCTCGGGCGAGCTGACCTGCGCGTCGCAGCGCAAGGAGGCCATCGGCCATTTCGCCTCGCGCCGGGCCATGGACATCGAGGGCTTGGGCGAGCGTTTCATCGCCGCCCTGTCGGACCTGGACTACGTGCAGTCAGTCGCCGACCTCTACCGGCTCACCCTCGACGACCTGCTGGAGATGAAGCAGCGTGCCGACGAGCGCGATGGCACCACTCCCGAGACGGTCAAGGCCGGCAAGGTCGCCACCCGCTGGGCGGAGAACCTGATCGAGGCGATCGACCGCAGCCGCCAGACCACGCTTGAGCGGTTCCTGTTCGCGCTGGGCATCCAGCACATCGGGGAGAGCACTGCCAAGGCCCTGTCCGCGTGGTTCGGCGACCTCGAACTGATCCGCCGGCTGCCGTGGCCCTTGTTCAAGCGCGTACCCGACATCGGTGGCGAGGTCGCACGCTCGATCGGCCACTTCCTTGACCAGCCCGGCAACCAGCAGGTCATCGACGACCTGTTGGCACGCGGCGTCACCATCACCGATGCCCATCCGCCGTCACCCAAGCTGCGCGAAACGCTCGGCCTGGCGACGCTGCTGGTGGACCTGGAGATCCCGAAGATCACCCCGCTGCGGGCGGAACAGCTCGCATCCGCGTTCCCCGACGCCGCACGGCTGCTCGGCGCACCCGAGCACAACCTGGTCACCGCAGGACTGCCCAACGACACCGCGGCGACGTTCGTGGCGTGGCGCGGGTTGCCAGCCAACGCACGGCTGCTGGCGGCCACGGGCGACGCAGTCGCGCGGCTCGACAATTTGTTGCCGGAAACCGCGGACGTGGTGGCCGGCCCCCTCGACGGGCAGACCGTCGTGCTCACCGGCACGCTGTCGGCCATGACCCGCGACGAGGCCAAGGACCGGCTGGAGGCGCTCGGGGCCAAGGCCGCCGGAAGCGTGTCGAAGAAGACCAGTTTCGTGGTGGCCGGCGAGGCGGCCGGGTCCAAACTCGCCAAGGCCGAGCAACTCGGCGTAGACGTGTGGGACGAGGCGCGGCTGCTGTCGTTCCTCGCCGAGCACGAGTGAGTGCGCGCCGCCCGCACGCCGGGTCCGATCTGGAAGGCGCGCGTGCCAGCTGACTGGGGCCCTTCCGCCAGCTTCGACGCGCTGCGCCTCCGAGCCGCGCTGAACGCCCGCATCCGCGACTTCTTCGCGGCACGCGGCGTGGTTGAGGTCGATACACCCGTGCTCTCGGCCGCCGGCAATACCGAGCCGAACATCGCGCCGTTTTCGCTGGACTTCAACGGCCGCACCGACGGCGGCCCGCGCACCCGCTGGCTGCGTACCTCCCCGGAATACCCGCTCAAGCGCCTGCTGGCCGCCGGGTTCGGCGACTGCTACGAGCTCGGCCGGGTGTTCCGCGATGGCGAAGCCGGTGGGCGCCACAATCCCGAATTCACGATGCTGGAGTGGTACCGGGTCGGTTGGGATCATCGGCGCCTGGTGATCGAGACGGCCGAGCTGGTCAACGCCGCGCTGGCACTGGTCGACCGCCGCGCGGTACTGGTCGAAACGACCTACCGGGACCTCTACCGCGACCGCCTGGGCATCGATCCGATGACGGCCGCGGACGATGAGTTGCGTGCAGCCCTTGGCGAGGTCCAGGTCGACCCCACCGGGCTGACCCGCGACGACTGGCTCGACCTGCTCATGACGCACCGGCTGCAGCCCGGGTTTGCCGACGACGCGATGATCGCTATCCACGACTGGCCCGCCAGCCAGTGCGCCCTGGCCAGGCTGCGGCGGGGCGATGACGGCATCGCCGTGGCCGAGCGGTTCGAGCTCTACCTCGGCGCGCTGGAGGTGGCCAACGGCTACCACGAGCTGGCCGATGCTGTGGAGCAGGGCCAGCGGTTCGAGCGCGATGCAGTGGTGCGCACGCGACGCGGCGATGTCGTGCCTCCGGTCGACGGGCGGTTGCTCGATGCCCTGCGGAGCGGCCTGCCGGACTGCGCCGGCGTCGCGCTGGGTGTCGACCGGTTGATGATGGCGATGCTGGGCACCGGCCGTATCGCCGACGTGGTGGCATTCGACTTCTTCCGCGCGTGAGGCGGCCGCCGTGCCCCGCTAGAATCGGCCCATGACCGACGCCGCCTTCGATTTCGACCGCTACGACCGCATTCGCCCGATCCGCTGGACCGGCGATGCGCTGGAACTGCTGGACCAGCGCAAGCTGCCCTTCGAGGTTGAGTACGTGCGCTGCGACAGCAGCGGATCGGTTGCCGAGGCCATCCGCGCGCTGACCGTGCGCGGTGCACCCGCCATCGGCATCGCCGCCGCGTGGGGCCTCGTGCTCGCCGCCGCCGATGTCCAGGCTGGCGATGGCGCGGAAGCGGCAGCGAAGTTGCAGCCCGCGATCGACCACCTCAATGCCGCGCGACCCACCGCGGTCAACCTCGCCTGGGCGCTCGCCCGCATGCGCCGGGTGCTGGCGGCGGCCGGCCCCGACTGGCGCGACGCGCTTGAAGCCGAGGCCCGCGCGATCGCCGACGAGGACCTGGCCGCCAACCGCCGCATGGGCGCACTCGGCGCGGCGCTGATCGAGCCCGGCAGCAACGTTCTGACCCACTGCAATACCGGTTCACTGGCCACGGCGGGCTTCGGCACCGCGCTCGGGGTGATCCGTGCCGGCGTCGCCCAGGGGCGTATCAACGAGGTGTTCGCCGGCGAGACCCGCCCGTGGTTGCAGGGCGCACGGCTCACGGTGTGGGAACTGCAGCAGGACGGCATCGCGCCGACGCTGATTGCCGACGCCGCGGCATCGCACCTGATGAAGTCAGGGCGGGTGCAATGGGTCGTGGTCGGTGCCGACCGCATCTGCGCCAACGGTGACGTCGCCAACAAGATCGGCACCTACCAGCTCGCGATCGCGGCGCGCCACCACGGCGTCAGATTCATGGTGGCCGCGCCTTCGTCCACCGTGGACATGGACACTCCCTCGGGCGATCTCATCCACATCGAGGAGCGCGACCCGGGCGAGCTGTTCGGCGTCGGCACGGTGCGCACCGCCGCGGCCGACATCGGCGCCTGGAACCCGGTGTTCGACGTGACTCCGCACACGCTGATCGACGCCATCGTGACCGAGCGCGGCGTAATCGAGAACCCCGACGAAGCCGCCATGCGCGAGGCATTCGCGAGCTGACGCGGCGACGTTTCGCGCGCGCGTCCGCGGAGTGACCGGAAAAACGCGCTAAGTCATTGTTTGGGCGTGGAAAACGCGGTGCCGGGAACCCCCGTTCCGTGCTATCATTTCACGTCTTTTTCATCTGCCCTGAATTGGGCCGCCAACGCAGCCGCCACGCGCTGCGCGGGCCGGTTCCGGGGGCAGCTTCGACCTTGCACAAGACGGAAACCCGATGGCCGAAACCGCCAAGGAAATCATCCCGGTAAACCTCGAAGACGAGATGCGCCGCAGCTACCTCGATTACGCCATGAGCGTGATCGTCGGCCGCGCGCTCCCGGACGTTCGTGACGGGCTCAAGCCGGTCCACCGCCGCGTGCTGTACGCGATGAACGAGCTCGGCGCGCACGCCAACAAGCCGTACTACAAGTCGGCGCGCATCGTCGGTGACGTGATCGGTAAGTACCACCCGCATGGCGACCAGTCGGTGTACGACACCCTGGTGCGCATGGCGCAGCCGTTCTCGCTGCGCTACCTGCTGGTGGACGGGCAGGGCAACTTCGGCTCGGTCGACGGCGACTCCGCGGCGGCGATGCGTTACACCGAGGCGCGCATGTCGCGCATCACCCACGAGCTGATGGCGGACATCGACAAGGAAACCGTCGACTTCCAGCCCAACTACGACGAGAAGGAGCTCGAGCCGTCGGTCATGCCGACGCGCGTGCCGAACCTGCTGGTCAACGGCTCGGCCGGCATCGCGGTCGGCATGGCGACCAACATTCCGCCGCACAACCTGTCGGAAGTGGTCGACGCCACCATCGCCCTGATCAACGATCCGGAGCTCGGCATCGACGGCCTGATGGAGTACATCCCGGGCCCCGACTTCCCGACCGCCGGCATCATCAACGGCACCTCCGGCATCGTCAGCGCCTACCACACCGGCCGCGGCCGCGTGCGCATGCGCGCCCGGGCGGACGTCGAAGTGGCCGACAACGGCCGCGAGTCGATCATCGTCACCGAGATCCCCTACCAGGTGAACAAGGCGCGGCTGATCGAGAAGATCGCCGAGCTGGTGAAGGAAAAGAAGATCGAGGGCATCAGCGAGCTGCGCGACGAGTCCGACAAGGACGGCATGCGCATCTACGTCGAGGTCAAGCGCGGCGAGTCGGCCGAGGTCGTGCTCAACAACCTCTACCAGCAGACCCAGATGGAGTCGGTGTTCGGCATCAACATGGTCGCGCTGGTGGACGGCCGGCCGCAGTTGCTGAACCTCAAGCAGGTGCTGCAGGCGTTCGTGCGCCACCGCCGCGAGGTGGTGACCCGCCGGACGATCTTCGAGCTGCGCAAGGCCCGCCAGCGTGCGCACATCCTCGAGGGCCTGACGGTCGCGCTCGCCAACATCGACGAGATGATCGAGCTGATCAAGACGTCCGCCAACCCCAACGAGGCGCGCGAGCGCATGCTTGCCAAGAGCTGGGAGCCGGGTCTGGTGGGCGCGCTGCTGGGCGCGGCCGGAGCGGAAGCCTCGCGGCCTGATGACCTGCCGCGCGGCGTCGGCCTCATCGACGGGCGCTACCAGCTCACCGAGAACCAGGCGCAGCAGATACTGGAGATGCGCCTGCACCGCCTGACCGGGTTGGAGCAGGAAAAGCTCACCGAGGAATACAAGCTGCTGCTCGACACGATCCGCGGCCTGATCGAGATCCTCGAGGATCCGAACGTGCTGCTGGACGTGATCCGCACCGAGCTGGAGAACGTCAAGGCCGAGTTCGGCGACGCGCGCCGCAGCGAGATCCGCGAGAGCGAGGAAGACCTCGACATCCTCGACCTGATCGCGCCGGAGGACGTCGTCGTGACCCTGTCGCACTCGGGTTACGCCAAGCGCCAGCCGGCCAGCAGCTACCGCGCGCAGAAGCGGGGCGGCCGCGGGCGCAACGCGGCGGCGACCAAGGACGAGGACTTCATTGACCGCCTGTGGCTGGTCAACACGCACGACACGCTGCTGACCTTCACCAGTGCCGGTCGCGTGTTCTGGCTGCCGGTGCACCAGTTGCCGGACGCCGGCCCGAACGCCCGTGGCCGGCCGATTATCAACTGGATCCCGCTGGAGGAAGGCGAGCAGGTGCAGGCCGTGCTGCCGGTGCGCGAGTACCGCGAGGACTGCTTCGTGTTCTTCGCCACCCGCAACGGCACCGTCAAGAAGACCCCGCTTCCGGAGTACGCCTACCGCCTGCAGCGCGGCAAGATCGCGATCAACCTCGACGAGGGCGATGCGCTGGTCAACGTCGAGCTGTCGGACGGCACCCGCGACATCATGCTGTTTGCCAGCAACGGTAAGGCGGTGCGCTTTGCCGGCGAACAGGTCCGGCCGATGGGCCGTACCGCTCGCGGCGTGCGCGGCATGAAGCTGGCCGACGGCGAGCACGTGGTCAGCCTGGTCGTGCTGGATGGCGACGGTGACATCCTCACCGCCAGCGAGCGTGGCTACGGCAAGCGCACGCCGGAAGCCGAGTACCCGCGCAAGGGGCGTGGCACCCAGGGCGTGCTGGCGATCAAGACCAGCGAGCGCAACGGCAAGCTGGTGGGCGCGATCCAGCTCACCGAGCACCATGACGTGCTGCTGATCTCCGATGGCGGCACGCTGGTGCGCACGCCGGCGTCGGCGATCTCCCAGGTCAGCCGCAATACCCAGGGCGTGACCCTGATGCGCCTGGCCAAGGACGAGCGGTTGCAGGCGATCGAACGCCTGGATGCATCGCTGGACGAGGACGCGGATGGCGACGACGTGGTGGTGTCGCAGGATGCGCCGGTGACCCTGCCGGATGCGCCCACCGCCTGACCGCAACCCGTGAAATGAAGAACGCCGCCTCATGGGCGGCGTTTCTTTTTGCGGCGGACTGTCCGGTCAGCCGATCTGTTCGAGCATGTGCTCGGCCGACGACACGCGGTATTCGCCCGGCGCCTCGACGCACAGGTGGCGGACGACGCCGTCCTCGGCGTACAGCGCGAACCGCTTGGCGCGGGTTCCCATGCCGTAGGAGCTGGCGTCCAGCTCCAGGCCCAGGGCCCGGGTGAACTCGGCGTTGCCGTCGGCCAGCATCATCATCCCGTCGGGAACGTCCTGGCTCTTGCCCCAGGCCTGCATCACGAACGGATCGTTGACCGACAGGCATGCGACCTCGATGCCCTTGTCACGGAAGCGCTGGAAGTGCTCGACGAAGCTGGGGAGGTGCTTTTCCGAGCAGGTCGGGGTGAACGCGCCCGGCACGGCGAAGATCACCACGTTGCTGTGGTCGAACAGCGCACTGGTATCTACCGTCTCGACACCGCCGCGGATGCGCTGCAGGGGGACTTCGGGAAGGTGGTCGCCAACCTTGATGGTCATGGGGTTCTCCTGAGGGGAAAGCGAAGTGTAGGCGCGATCAGATGATGCCGGTGGCAGTGCGCGATGCATCGCACCTTGCGTCGCGCCCGTCCATGCATACCCTGTGTCGACAGGGCATGTGCCTGACTGGCGCCCCGTGTGCGCCTGCCCACCACCGGAGCAACAGATGCAGTTCAAGGACTACTACGACATCCTCGGGCTGGAGCCCAGCGCGGGCGAGGCCGAGATCAAGACCGCCTATCGCCGGCTGGCGCGCAAGTTCCACCCCGACGTCAGCAAGGAGTCCGACGCCGAGGAGCGCTTCAAGGCCATCAACGAGGCCTACGAGGCGCTGCGCGACCCGCAGAAACGCGCTGCCTACGACCAGCTGCGTGCCCGCGGCTATCGTCCCGGCGACGACGTCCAGCCGCCTCCGGGTGGTTTTGGCGGCGCGCCCGGGGGTGTCGACTTCGAGGAGATCTTCGCCGGGGGTGGGGCCGGCGGAGGCTTCAGTGATTTCTTCGAGAGCCTGTTCGGCCGCGGGCGGGGTGGGCCCGGTGGGCCGCAGCCGGGCTTCGGTGGTGGCGCGCGGCCCCGCGCCGACACCCGCGCCAAGCTCGCGGTGCCGCTGGAAGCGGTGCATTCCGGCGACAGCGTGCGGATCGGCATCAACGGCCGGACCCTGGATGTGCGCGTCCCGAAGGGCATCCGCGAAGGGCAGGCGATCCGGCTGGGCGGGCAGGGTGGCAATGGTGGCGACCTGCTACTGGAGGTCGAGTACGCCGCGCACCCGCAGTTCGAGGTGGACGGCCGCAACATCATCCACGTGTTGCCGGTGGCACCGTGGGAGGCCGCGCTGGGTGCGACGATCAGCGTGCCGACGCTGGGCGGGGCGGTCGAACTGAAGATTCCCCCGCGTTCCGAGGCCGGGCGGAAGCTGCGCCTGCGAGGTCGCGGACTGCCGGGCAAACCCGCCGACGGCGACCAGATCGTCGAACTCGAGGTGCTGGCACCGACGCCGGGCAGCGACGAGCAGACGGCCGCCTACGAGACCCTGCGCGACGCTTTCGGCAGCGACTGGCGCCGCGCCTGAGGATCAGCCGGGCAGCAGCTGGCCGATGACTTCGGCCAGCTCGTCCTCGTTGAAGGGCTTGGTGATGTAGGCCTTCGCGCCCTGGCGCATGCCCCAGACCCGGTCGGTGTCCTGGTCCTTGGTGGTCACCAGCACCACCGGGATATGTCGCGTGGTCTCCTCGCGGCAGATCGACCGGGTGGCCTGGAAGCCGTTGAGGTTGGGCATCACCACGTCCATCAGGACCAGGTCCGGCAGCTCGCGCTTGGCGGCTTCGACGCCGGCGGCGCCATCCTCGGCCGTCACGGCCTCATGTCCCAGCTTCTCGACGATGCGGCGAATGCCCATCAGCTGCGACGGCGAGTCGTCGACGATCAGAATGCGCGCCATGTTGTTTCCCCGGTTGAACGGGGCGATTGTAGCGAGGCGCGGCGATGCCGCAAACGGCCGCGCCCCCAACGGCCTACATGCGCACCACCGTCCGGCCGAGCGAGCCGCCGCCCAACATGGTTGAAAAGACGCCCGGCAGTTCCTCCAGCGTGGCCTCGCGCGTGCAGATCCGGTCCAGGTGGCGCGGCTTCCAGTCGCTTGCCAGGTGCGCCCAGACCGCTTCGCGGATGTCACGCGCGGTACCCGCCGAGGCCACGCCGAGCAGCGAAACGCCACGGATGATGAAGGGCATCACGGTCGCATCCAGCGCCGGCGACGCGGCCAGGCCCGCACTGGCGACGTTGCCGTAGGGTGCGGTCTGCGCCAGCAGGCTCGACAGCATCGGCCCGCCGACGTTGTCCAGCCCGCCGCCGAACCGGGCCGACTCCATCGGCCGGCCGGTGGCGAGGGCGTCGCGGCCGAGCACTTCGGTGGCGCCGATCGACTTCAGATAGTCGTGCTGGGTCGCCTTGCCGCTGACCGCATGCACTTCGAAGCCGGCGCGGCTGAAGATGTCGACCGCGAGCGAGCCCACGCCGCCGCTGGCGCCGGTCACCGCGAGCGGACCCATCTCGGGTACCTGGCGGTTGTCGCGCATGCGGTACAGGGCGAGCGCCGCGGTGAAGCCCGCAGTGCCGATCACCATGCTCTCGCGCAGGTCGAGCCCGACCGGTAGCGGTATCGCCCAGCGTGCCTCCAGCCGGGCGTACTCGGCATAGCCACCATCGCGTGTCTCGCTCAGCCCGCAACCCGTGACGACGACCGGATCACCCTCGCGGAAGGCCGGGTCGGTCGAGGCCACCACGTGGCCGGCCACGTCGATGCCACCGACCAGCGGGAAACGCCGCAGGATCTTGCCCTCACCCGTGCCCGCCAGCGCGTCCTTGAAGTTGACCGACGACCAGGCGGTCTTGATCACGACCTCGCCCGGCGACAGGTCATCGAGCGAAACCTGCTCGATGCCGCTGCGATAGCCGTCAGGCCGGCTGGAGTCGTTGTGGATCCGGAAGGCGTTGAAGCGGGCGGGGGTGGACATGCGGCGCGGCACCGTTGCGGGGACGCTCCATTGTGCGACAAACCCGTCGCGCGGGCCTGCCGCGGACAGGTTGCGAGTCAGCGCAGGGCGCTGCGCCGCTTCTCGTCCAGCCACTTGTCGGCGCGGGCCGGCCGATACGCATTCATCCAGTCGAGCATCGCCGACAGGTCACGGCCGTGCCAGAGATCGCGGCGCTGGTCGGGATGCAGGAAGCGCTCGTCGACCATGCGGTCCATCATCGCCACGAGCGGCTCGAAGAAGCCGTCCACGTCGAGGAAGGCGCACGGCTTGTCGCCGATGCCGAGCTGGCGCCAGGTGAGCATCTCGAACATCTCGTCGAGCGTCCCGAAGCCGCCGGGCAGCGCGACGAAGCCGTCGGACAGGTCGAACATGCGCGCCTTGCGCTGGTGCATGTTGGCGACCACCTCGAGCCGGGTCAGCCCGGTGTGGGCCACTTCCCAGCCCATGAGCTGCTCGGGGATCACGCCGATGACCTCGCCGCCGGCGGCAAGCGCCGCGTCGGCCACGACGCCCATCAGCCCGACGTTACCGCCGCCGTAGACGACGGCCACGCCATCGGCCGCAAGGCGCGTGCCAAGTGCCGCGGCGTGCTCGGCGTAGACCGGGCGGGCGCCGTTGTTGGAACCGCAGTAGACGCAGATCGAACGCATGGGCGACTCAGGGAACGAAGCTGAGGAAGAGGTAGGCGGCGAACATCACGATGTGCACCAGGCCAAGCAGGATGTTGGTGCGTCCTGTGCGCAGCGATAGCGACGCGACGAACAGGGTCACCACCAGCAGCAGGGTGGACTTGTCGTCCAGGCCGAGCGCGAGCGGCCACCCCATCACCAGCGACAGGACCGCCACGGTCGGCACCGTGAGCCCGATGCTGGCTATGGCGGATCCGATGGCAAGGTTGAGGCTGGTCTGCAGGCGGTTGTGGATCGCCGCGCGCACCGCCGCCACGCCCTCGGGCAGCAGGACGATGCCGGCGATGAGGATGCCGAGCGTCGCCGCGGGCGCTCCCACGACGTCCAGCAGGTATTCAATCGACGGCGAGATGCCTTTCGCGCTCAGTACCACGGCCACCAGCGCCACCAGCAGCATGCCCAGGCTCGCCAGGGCCTCGCGGCTGGTGGGCGGCTCGGCGTGCTCGCGCGGGTTGTCCTCGCTCTCTTCGTCGTGCGGAAGGAAGTAGTCGCGGTGGCGAACCGTCTGGATGAAGGTGTAGCCGCCAAACAGCACGAGCGTCACCACCGCGATGAAGATCAGCTGGCTGGAGGTGAAGGCCGGTCCGGTCCGGCTGGTGGTGTAGTTGGGCAACACCAGGGTGAACATCACGATGACCGTCAGCGTCGCCAGGCCCGCCGTCACGCCCTTCACCCCGAAACCCTGTTCGTGGTGGCGGCGCCCGCCTGCCAGCAGGCTGAGGCCGATGATGCCGTTGAGGATGATCATGACCGCGGCGAATACGGTGTCGCGGGCGAGGGCGCTGGTAGCCTCGCCGCCGGAGAGCATCATCGAGACGATCAGCGCGACCTCGATGACCGTCACCGCCAGCGCGAGGACCAGCGTGCCGAACGGTTCGCCTACCCGGTGGGCGATGACCTCGGCGTGGTGGACGGACGCGATGACGCTGCCACCCAGGCCGATGACAAGCAGCGGCACGAGGCCGGGCGTCGCTGGCATCAGCCAGGACAGGACGAGCACGAGCACGCTCGCGAGCGGCATCGCCACTGTCCAGGCCGGGTTGTGATCTATTGCGCGTGTTGTCATCCAGGCTTCCGGTGCGCGCGTCGAGACACGACGCACCGGAGCGGCCGCAAACAACGCTGGTTTCAGGCGATCAGTTCGCCTTGTGGATGGCGCGCTTGCTGACGGCCATCGCTGCATCGTGGATCGCCTCCGACAGGGTCGGGTGGGCGTGGCAGATGCGGGCGAGGTCGTCCGACGAGCCATTGAACTCCATGGTCAGCACGCCTTCGTGGACCAGCTCGGACACGCCGACGCCCACCAGGTGCATGCCCAGCACGCGATCGGTTTCCTCGTGTGCGATCACCTTGACGAAGCCGGCCGGCTCGCCCATCGCCACCGCACGGCCGATCGCCGCGAACGGGAAGCTGCCGGTCTTGTACGGGGTACCTTCGTCCTTGAGCTGCTGCTCGGTCTTGCCGACCCAGGCGATCTCCGGCTCGGTGTAGACGACCCACGGGATGGTGTCGAGGTTGACGTGGCCCGGCAGGCCGGCGATCAGTTCGGCGACCGCGATGCCTTCCTCGAAGCCCTTGTGCGCCAGCATCGGGCCGCGCACGCAGTCACCCACCGCCCAGACGCCATCAACGCCGGTGTGGCAATGCTCGTCGACCTCGATGCGGCCGCGGTCGTCCAGCTTGACCCCGGTGCCCTCGGCCAGCAGGCCCTTGCTGGCGGCCTTGCGGCCTACCGCGACCAGCAGCTTGTCGACCACGATCGACTGCTCGCCCTTGTCGTCGGTGTAGGTCAGGTGCACTTCCTTCGACTTGCCCTTGCCTTTGACCTCGGCCTTGGAGACCTTGGCGCCGAGCTTGATTTCCAGGCCCTGCTTCTTGAACTCGCGCGCCGCGGTCTTGGCGACCTCGGCATCGGCCGCGGCGAGGAAGTCGGGCATCGCCTCGAGGATCGTCACCTCGGCGCCCAGCCGCTTCCACACGCTGCCCAGCTCCAGGCCGATCACGCCGGCGCCGATCACGCCCAGGCGCTTGGGCACCTCGGTGAAGTCCAGCGCGCCGACGTTGTCGACGATGGTGTCGCCGTCGAACTTCGCGAACGGCAGCTCGATCGAATCCGAACCGGCGGCGATGACGACGTTGGTGCCCTTGAGCTCGACTTCGCTGCCGTCGTGCTGCTTGACCTTGACCACGTTGCCCTTGTGCAGGGTGCCGAAGCCGTAAAACGCGCTGACCTTGTTCGCCTTGAACAGCATCGCGATGCCGCCGGTGAACTGCTTGACGATCTTGTCCTTGCGGCCAACCATCTGGCCGACGTCCATCTTGGCGTCCTTGAAGCTGATGCCGTGGTCGCCGAACAGGTGGCCCATGTTCCAGAACTGGCGCGAGGAGTCGAGCAGCGCCTTGGACGGGATGCAGCCCACGCGCAGGCAGGTGCCGCCGAGGGCCGGCTTGCCGTCCTTGCCGAGTGCGGCATCGATGCACGCGGTTTTCAGGCCCAGCTGCGCGGCGCGGATCGCCGCGTGGTAGCCGGCCGGGCCGGCACCGATCACGACGACGTCGAAGTTCTGCTGTTCGCTCATTTCAATGATCCTTGTGGCTCGTTGCGAAAAGCCCCGCGCGTGGCGGGGCTTGCGCGGGCAATTACATGCCCAGCAGCATGCGGTGCGGGTTTTCGAGCTGGTTCTTGATGTCGACCAAGAACAGCACAGCGTCCTTGCCGTCGATGATGCGGTGGTCGTAGCTGAGCGCGATGTACATCATCGGCGCGGCGATCACCTGGCCGTTCTCGACGATCGCGCGCTCCTTGATGGCATGCATGCCCAGGATGGCCGACTGCGGCGGGTTGATGATCGGGGTCGAGAACAGCGAGCCGAAGGTGCCACCGTTGGTGATCGTGAAGGTGCCGCCCTGCAGGTCCTCCAGCTTCAGGCCACCTTCGCGCGCGGCCTTGGCGTAGCCGTCGATGGCCTGCTCGACCTCGGCGAAGCCCATCGACTCGGCGTTGCGCAGGACCGGCGTGACCAGGCCCTTGTCGGTCGAGACGGCGATGGAGATGTCGGAATAGCCGTGGTAGACGATGTCGTTGCCGTCGACCGAGGCATTGACCAGCGGGTAGCGCTGCAGCGCGTTTGCGGCCGCCTTGACGAAGAAGCTCATGAAGCCGAGCTTGATGCCGTAGGCGTTCTTGAACGCCTCGCCCTGCGCCTTGCGCATGTCCATGACGGCCTTCATGTTGACCTCGTTGGAGGAGGTCAGCATCGCGGTCGAATTCTTGGACAGCATCAGGCGCTCGGCGATGCGGGCGCGCATCCGGGTCATCGGCACGCGCTCCTCGGCGCGGTTGCCGCTGGCCTTGCCCACGCCGGCATTCTTGGCGTAGTTCAGCAGGTCCTCCTTGGTGACCGCGCCGCGACGGCCGGTGCCTTCGACCTGCGACGGATCGATGCCTTCCTTCGCGGCGGTGAAGCGCGCTCCCGGAGGCAGGTCGTTGCCGGCGGCCGACTTCGACGCCGGCTTGGCGGCTTCGGCCTTGGCCTGGACCGGCTTGGCTTCGGCGGTGGCGGCCTCGTCGTTCTTCCGATCGGCCTTGGCGTCGGACTTCGCCTTGGAGTCGTCCTGCTTCGCGGCGGCGGCGCCCGCCTCGACGATGGCCAGCACCTGGTCGCTGGTCACGGTGGCGCCGGAGTCGAACTTGATCTCCTTGAGCACGCCGTCGACCGGCGAGGGCACCTCGAGCACGACCTTGTCGGTTTCGAGGTCGACCAGGTTCTCGTCCCGGCTGACCGCGTCGCCGGGCTTCTTGTGCCACGTGGCGATGGTGGCGTCGGAAACGGATTCGGGCAGGACCGGAACTTTGATCTCGGTGCTCATGGGGCTGACATCCTGGATGGCGTGTTAAGGGGAAGGCGAAGGGCGTTGTGGCCGGTCACTCGGGGCAGTTCTCGCCCTGGACCGGGTTGACCAGCGCGTCGGCGACCAGCTTGGTCTGTTCGGCGACGTGGTCGGCGAAGTGGCCGGCGGCCGGGGACGGCGAACGCAGCCGGCCGGCGTAGTGCAGCGACTGCTTCGGGCCGAGGCAGGCGGTCAGGTGGTGGCGGATCTGGTACCACGCCCCCTGGTTCTGCGGCTCTTCCTGGCACCAGACCACGTCGGCGGCCTTGCCGAAGCCGCCGAGCTCGGCCGCCAGTTCCTCGCGCGGGAACGGGTAGAGCTGCTCCACGCGCAGGACGGCGACGTCATCGGCACCGCGCTTTTCCATGTCCTCGAGCAGGTCGTAATAGACCTTGCCCGAACACAGCACCACGCGCTTGACCTTCTTGGCGTCGGCGCGGGCATCGGGAATCAGCTTCTGGAAGCTGCCGGTGGCGAGCTCGTCCATGCTGGACACCGCCAGCTTGTGGCGCAGCAGCGACTTGGGCGTCATCACCACCAGCGGCTTGCGGGTGGGCATGCGCATCTGCCGGCGGATCATGTGGTACGCCTGCGCCGGGGTGGTGGGCACGCAGACCATCATGTTGTCGAGCGCACACAGCTGCAGGAAGCGCTCGAGGCGCGCCGAACTGTGTTCCGGACCCTGGCCCTCGTAACCGTGCGGGAGGAACAGCGCCAGCCCGCACAGGCGGCCCCACTTGGCTTCGCCGGAGGACAGGAACTGGTCGATCACCACCTGTGCGCCGTTGGCGAAGTCGCCGAACTGGGCTTCCCAGATGTCGAGCGTCATCGGATCGGCGGTCGAATAGCCGTACTCGAACGCCATCACCGCCTCCTCGCTGAGCAGCGAGTCGATGATCGTCAGGTCGGTCGGGTTCTTGACCAGCTGGCGCAGCGGCAGGTGGTAATCGTCGGTTGCCTGGTCGTGCAGGATCGCGTGGCGGTGGAAGAAGGTGCCGCGGCCGCTGTCCTGGCCCACCAGGCGCAACTTGTAGCCTTCGCTGAGCAGCGTGGCGTACGCCAGGTTCTCGGCGAAGCCCCAGTCACCGGCCTGCTCGCCGGTGGCCATGCGGCGGCGGTCCTCGTAGATCTTGGCGACGCGGGCGTGCAGCTTGACCTCGTCGGGGATCGCATTGATCGCAGTCGCCAGGCCGTCCAGCGCCGCTCGGTCGAAGGTGGTGTCGACGGGGTCCGACAGCTTGCCGGTCAGGTACTTCGACCAGTCGATGGTGAACTCGTCATCGCGGCTGTCAGCCAGCTCGGTGGTGACGACGCCCTCGTCGAGCTTGTCGCGGTATGCGTCGGCCAGTGCCTTGACATCGTCGTCGCCCAGCGTGCCCTCGGCGACCAGGCGCTGCGCGTAGAGGTCGCGCGGCGTCTTGTGCTTGCGGATGACCTGGTACATCAGCGGTTGGGTCGCGGCCGGCTCGTCGGCCTCGTTGTGGCCGTGGCGGCGATAGCAGACCAGGTCGATGACCACGTCCTTGCCGAACTCGTTGCGGAAGTCCAGCGCCAGCTCGGCGCAGAAGACCACGGCCTCCGGATCGTCACCGTTCACGTGCAGCACGGGCGCGCCGACCATCTTGGCGACATCGGTGCAGTACAGCGTGGAACGGGCGTCCTGGCGCTCGCTGGTGGTGAAGCCGACCTGGTTGTTGATGACGATGTGTACGGTGCCGCCCACCGAGAAGCCGCGTGCCTGCGACATCTGCAGCAGCTCCATCACCACGCCCTGTCCGGCGAACGCGGCGTCGCCGTGCATCAGGATCGGCAGCACCTGGCCGCGCCCCTTCTCGCCGCGCCGTGTCTGGCGCGAACGCACCGAACCGGCGACCACCGGGTCGACGATCTCGAGGTGGGAGGGATTGAAGGCGAGGGCCAGGTGGACCGGGCCGCCGTCGGTGGCGATGTCGGCCGAGAAGCCCATGTGGTACTTCACGTCGCCGGTGTGGGCGACGTCGTGGTGGACGTGCTCGAACTTGCCCTCGAACTCGTCGAACAGCTGCCGCGGCGGCTTGCCGAGGGTGTTGACCAGCACGTTGAGGCGGCCGCGGTGGGCCATGCCGATGACCACGTCCTGGATGCCCTGCCGGCCGGCGCGCTGGATGGTGGTATCCATCAGCGGGATCAGTGCGTCGCCGCCTTCCAGCGAGAAACGCTTCTGGCCAACGTACTTGGTGCCGAGGTAGCGCTCCAGGCCTTCCGCCGCGGTCAGGCGCTCGAGGATGCGCTTCTTCTGATCCGCGCTGCGGCCGTAGTTGCCGCCGGCCTTTTCCAGGCGCTCGTAGATCCAGCGACGCTGGCCGGCGTCGGTGATGTGCATGAACTCCGCGCCGATCGAGCCGGTGTAGGTCGCCTTCAGCCGCGCCAGCAGGTCGCCCAGCTTCATGCGCTCATGGCCGGCAACGCCGCCAGTGCTGAACTCCGCACCCAGGTCGCCGCCGGACAGGCCGTGGAAGCCGAGGTCCAGGTCGGGCGCATCGGGCGCCTCGAGCAGGCCGAGCGGATCCAGGTTGGCACCCAGGTGACCGCGCGAACGGTAGGCGGTGATCAGCTTGCCGACCGCGCGTTCGCGGGCGTCGCCACCGCCGGTTCCCGCCGTCGCCTGTCCGCGCCTTGCGGCGCCGGCGATGGAATGGATCACCGCCGAATGGGGGACGTCACCGGACTCGCGACCCTTGAAGGTGTCGAAATATGCCTGCCATTTCGGACCCACGCTCTCGGGCGCGACCAGATACTGCTCATACAGGTCTTCGATGTAGGCCGCGTTCGCGCCGAGCTGCGAAGACTGGGAGAACTGCTTCAGGAGACTGTCCACAATGGCAACGGAATACTCGAGTGGGGAAGGCGGAATCGCCTGATTGCGTCGCTGGACCGCTGTTCAGGCGCTCAAGATCCGGAATTATAGCCCGCGGGCCAGCGTTTCCGGGTGGTAAAACCGGCCGGAACGGAGTGTTTCCGGAAACGTGCGCTCCGCGGTTCGGTCGGGTTCATCGACGCGCCGTAAGGGGCACGTTGAAATACTCAGATCTGCAAGGCGCGCAGTTCGGTGCAGGGTCGTGCCCGCTCCCAGACCGGGTCGAACGCATTGCGCAGCTGGCGGGCGCGGCCCCCGGCATCGAGGCGGGTCTCGCCTTCGAAGCGATGGCCCAGCGGGCGGAAATAGAACCCGCCGCGGTCATTGACCACGTAGGCGGACGGGTAGACCCGGTCGGTGGGTTCCTCGATCGCGCGGAACGCGAAGGCGGTGGGCAGGCGCTGGCCGAGGTTTACCAGCGGCGCGAGCTTGCGTCGCGGCTCGCCGGGGTCCTGCAACAGGATGCGGATCTCGGCTCCGCTCGTGGCCAGACGCCTCATCGCGGCCACCACCTCGGGAACGTCGAACAGGCCGGGGTCGAGGTCGCGACTGTAGAGGTCCAACTGGCGCCGAGCACCGGCGATCACGCCAAGCGCTGCCGCGACCGCCGCCTCGCGTGACCCGACCGGGTTGTCGGCGTCGACAAGGGTCCGCATCGACTGGTGCTCGATCCCGGCTTCGACGAACCGCTCGTCCACCGGCAGGAAGCCGTGCCGGGCGTAAAACCCCAGCGCGGTTACCTGGGCGTGCAGCGACAGCTCGCGCCAGCCCCGCTGTCGGGCCTGGTCGACCAGGGCCGACAGCAGTGCGTCGCCGACGCCGCGGCCGCGCCAGTCCGACAGCACGGCCATCCGGCCGATGGTGTGGTTCGGAGTCAGCCGGCCGGTGCCGACCGGGTTTCCGTCGGCGTCCACCGCGACGACGTGGTGGCAGAGCGGGTCCAGCTCGTCCCACTCCAGCGCCAGCGGCACGCCCTGTTCCTGCACGAACACGGTCTCGCGCACGTGGCGCAGCGCCGGCAGACCCGCTTCGTAGTCAACCGCCCGGACGGTGAAGGCAGGGGCGGTCATTGCGCGTCGTCGCCCAGGTCGAGCTGGTAGTGGCCTTCCTGCATCAACTCGATCACCCGGTCGCGGCCTGCTTCGGACAGGCTCGCATAGAGCCGCCCGTCCAACACCGCGTTGTCGGCTATGCGGGCGGCGTCGCGTGCCGGCAGCGGGTGCTCTACACCGTTGACGTAGAGTCGCGCGCCTCGCCGTGCCTTGCGCCAAGCCATGCGCGAGAACGGATGCCTGCGCAGGCTTGCGCCGTGCTGTAGGTCCCATTCGACCTCGATCCGCGACCGCGGGTCGTCGCCGGGCGCGACCTGTCCGCCGCTGCGGTAGACGGTGATGAAGCGTCCGAACCAGTCGCCAAGGCGGTCCGGGTCATTCATCCGCAGCAGGTTGAGTGCCTCGACCACGCGCTCCATTGCGGCAGCGTCGATCTCGCCCGGGCTCTTCGCCGGCGCAAGGTCGGCATCCCTGTAACGCAGCGCGTCGTCGGCCTCCGCCGCCAGCGTGTCGACGAAGTCACCGAGCAGCTCGGCGGCGGAGGGGGCGCGCATGCCCAGCGAGAACGTCAGGCAGGCGTCGACTGCTACGCCGTGGTGGGGCACGCCCGGGGGCAGGTACAACATGTCGCCGGGACCGAGCACCCACTCGTGCGTGGGCGAGAAGCGCTGCAGCAGGCGCAGGTCGACGTCGGGGCGGAAGTCCAGCGGCGGGGCCGGCTTGCCCAGCGCCACGCTGGCGTCGATCTGCCAGCGGCGCTGGCCCTGCGCCTGCAGCAGGAATACGTCGTACTGGTCCACATGGGCGCCGACCGAGCCGCCCGGCGCGGCGAAGGACACCATCACGTCGTCGATGCGCCAGCGCGGCAGGAACCCGAAGTGCTCGACCAGCGCGGCGATGTCGGCATCCCATTTGTCCACGTCCTGGACCAGCAGGGTCCAGTCGTGGTCGGGCATGTCCGGGAACATCTCTTCGGGGAACGGACCGTGGCGCAGCATCCAGCGGTCATCCGCGGCATCGTGCGCGACGATCCGCGACAACGCGACCTCCTCGCAGGCGAGGCCGGCCAGGTCCTCGGGCTGGATCGGCGACTCGAACCCGGGGAACGCATTGCGGATCAGCAGCGGCCGCTTCTGCCAGTAGTCACGCAGGAACTCCTCCGGCGGCATGCCCAGCGGGGGAAGGGCGGAGCCGTCGACCTCGAACGCCGGGCCGGCCGTGGGACGCGCCTTCGACGGCGCCCGTCGCGCGCGCGCGGCCATCTCAGGCCTCCCGGGCGAGCTGTTCGGCGCGGCCGGTGTAGCTGGCCGGGGTCATGTCGAGCAGGCGCTGCTTTGCGTCGCCGGGCAGGTCGAGGCCGCCGATGAACTCGCGCATCGAGGCCTCGTTGATGCCGTGGCCGCGGGTCAGTGCCTTGAGCTGTTCGTAGGGGTTGGGAAGGCCGTGGCGGCGCATGACCGTCTGCACGGCCTCGGCCAGCACTTCCCACGATGCGTCGAGGTCGGCCGCCAGGCGCTCGGGGTTGGTCGACAGCTTGCCCAGTCCGCGCATCAGCGCGTCGAAGCCGATCAGCGCATGGCCGAACGCAGTGCCCAGCGCCCGCAGCACGGTGGAATCGGTGAGGTCGCGCTGCCAGCGGCTGACCGGCAGCTTGGCGGCGAAATGCTCGAACAGCGCGTTTGCGATGCCGAAGTTGCCCTCGGCGTTCTCGAAGTCGATCGGGTTGACCTTGTGCGGCATCGTCGAGCTGCCGACTTCGCCCGCCTTCACGGCCTGCTTGAAGTACCCCAGCGAGATATAGCCCCAGATGTCACGGCACAGGTCGATGCAGACGGTGTCGATCCGGCGCTGTGCATCGCAGACCTCGGCGATGCCGTCGTGCGGCTCGATCTGGGTCGTGTACGGCTGCCAGTCCAGGCCCAGCGACCGGACGAAGCGTTCGGCGAACGCATGCCAGTCCAGGTCGGGGTAGGCCGCGAGATGGGCGTTGTAATTGCCGACCGCGCCGTTGATCTTGCCCGGCATCGGCGCGGCGGCCAGCGTCTCGCGCTGGCGGCGCAGGCGGGCGACCACGTTCGCCAGCTCCTTGCCGACGGTGGTGGGCGAGGCGGTCTGGCCGTGCGTGCGCGAGAGCATCGGCAGGGCGGCATGCTCGTGTGCCATCGCGCGCAGCGTGTCGATCAGCGCGTCCAGCTTCGGCAGCATCACCGACTCCCGCGCCTCCGCCAGCATCAGCGAATACGACAGGTTGTTGATGTCCTCGGACGTGCAGGCAAAGTGCACGAACTCCAGCGCCGGGCCTAGCTCGCCGGACAGCTCGCCTGCGTCGTCCTTGAGACGCTCCTTGATCAGGTACTCCACCGCCTTGACGTCGTGGTTGGTGGTGCGCTCGATCTCCTTGACCCGCGCCGCGTCCGCCACCGACAACCCGTCGGCCAGCGCGCGCAGGCGTGCGACGGCCGCATCCGAGAAGGGTTTGAGTTCGATGATCGCGGGTTCGGCCGCGAGCGCCAACAGCCACTCGATCTCGACCCGGACCCGCGCCCGGATCAGCCCGTACTCCGAGAAGACCGGGCGCAGTGCATCGACCTTTCCGGCATAGCGGCCGTCGAGCGGGGAAAGGGCGAGCAGCTGGGTTTCGACGTTGGCGGGCATGGGGGAGGCGGCACGTGTGGACAGTCGCGCATTCTAGCGCGGGGCGGCGACAGCAGCCCCGCGGCTGCTGCGCCTTTACATCCCGCGCGTATGCTCGGGACGACCCGAGGAGGACGACGATGGCAAGCCAGGATTACCGCATCGAGCACGACAGCATGGGCGAGTTGCAGGTGCCCGCCGAAGCGTTGTGGGGAGCGCAGACGCAGCGCGCGGTGGAAAACTTCCCGATCTCCGGCCAGCCGATGCCGCGTGGCTTCATCCGTGCGCTGGGACTGGTCAAGGCCGCGGCCGCCGAGGTCAACGGTGGGCTAGGGCTGCTCCCCGCGAACCGCGCGAAGGCCATCGGCAAGGCCGCGCGCGCGGTGGCGGCCGGCGACCATGACAGCCAGTTCCCGGTCGACGTTTTCCAGACCGGGTCGGGCACCTCCAGCAACATGAATGCCAACGAGGTCATCGCGACGCTCGCCTCGCGCGGCGTGCGGGGCAGGGCCGTGCACCCCAATGACGACGTCAACCTGGGCCAGAGCTCCAACGACGTGATCCCCACCGCGCTGCGCGTCGCCGCCCAGCTGGCCGTTACCGAAGACCTCCTGCCGGCGGTCCGCCACCTGCGCCGGACCATCGACCGCCGCGGTCGCGCGCTCGGCAAGGTCGCCAAGACCGGGCGCACCCACCTGATGGATGCCATGCCGTTGACCTTCGGCCAGGAGCTGGGCACCTGGTCGGCGCAGCTGGCTTCCGGACAGGCGCGCATCGAAGACGCGTTGAAGAGGCTGCGGCGCCTGCCGATCGGCGGGACCGCAATCGGAACCGGCATCAACGCCGACCCGCGATTCGGCACCGCGATGGCCCGGGCCTTGTCCCGGCTGGCCGGTACGCGCTTCGAGTCGGCCGACAACAAGTTCGAGGGCCTTGCCTCCCAGGACGACGCGGTCGAGCTGTCGGGCCAGCTCAACGCGCTGGCGGTGGCGCTGATGAAGATCGCCAACGATCTGCGCTGGATGAACTCGGGGCCGCTTGCAGGGCTGGGGGAGGTCGAACTGCCGGCGCTGCAGCCGGGCAGCTCGATCATGCCGGGCAAGGTCAACCCGGTGGTACCGGAAGCCGCGTGCATGGTCTGCGCGCAGGTGATCGGCCACCACGCCGCGATCACCGTGGCGGGGCAGAGCGGCAATTTCCAGCTCAACGTGATGCTGCCGCTGATCGCGGCCAACCTGCTCGACTCGATCCGCCTGTTGGCAAACGTCATGCGGCTGCTGGCTGACACCACCATCGACGGGCTGGTGGTGCGCCGCGACAAGGTCGCCGAGGCGCTGGACCGCAACCCGATCCTGGTGACCGCGCTGAACCCGGTGATCGGCTACGAGAAGGCGGCCGCAATCGCAAAACAGGCCTACCGCGAGGGCAGGCCCGTGCTTGAGGTGGCGGTGGAGGCGACGGGAATGTCGGCGAAGGAACTGCGCCGCCTGCTTGACCCCGCCGCGCTGACCCGCGGCGGGATCCAGGGCTGACCCCGGGTTACTGCGAAGCGGCTTCGGCGGCTGCAGCCGCGTCGAGCTCGGCCTCTTCGTCGTCCGCAACGGGAGCTCGCCCGGCGACCGCCGACTGGACGGCCTCGCGGATGCTGCCCCGGATGTCCTCACGGACACCGGCGTGTTGCAGCTTGTCGTTGCTTCCGTTGCGGCAGTCCTCGACGTCGCTCGCCTCCATCGTCGCGTAGGGGCGGAACTCCGGCAGCGAGGCGGCCAATTGGTCCTGCGTGCGCAGCATCGCCGGCAGCGAGTCACACAACTTCATCGCCTCGGCCTCGATCAGCGCCGCCTCGGCGTCGATCCGCTGCTCGAAGTCCTTGCCGCCGCCGGTGAAGACGTTCTTCAGCGCCTCGCCTGCCGCCTGCATGCCCAGGTCGGCACCCTTGACGCCGATCGTCATGCCGGCCTCGATCATGTCCACCACGTGGCCGCGGTAGTCCAGCAGGAGCGCCCGCTGTTCGTCGGTCACGGCTACCGTACGGCCATCGATCAGCAGGTCGCCGGCGGGGCTGATCTCGGCCTTGGGCAGCGGATTGCCGTCGGCGTCGCGCGGCGACTTGCGGGTGACGTTGGTGCCGCCGACATGGATGTCCATGTCGCCGCCGACGCCGATGTTGCCGGTGGCCATTTCCTCGCGGGCCTCCCGCAGGGCGTTCTCGACGGTCCGGCCGAGGGCGGTGCGGGGGGCGTCCGTGCCCTGCTGCTGGGCCTGCGCGGCCTGCGATGCGGTTGGTTCGTCGGCGCTGCAGGCGGCCATGAACGGTGCAATGGCCAGGCAGGTGAAGAGCGCGATGCGTGGAGTGGTGTTCATGGCATTCCCTTGGTGCATGAGGAGGTGGTGGGCCGGGCTCAGCCTTCGTCGCGCCAGCGGCGCAACCGGATCGCCGCGAAGATCATTGCCGCGCCGGCGATGGCGCCGATCCACAGGTCGGGCATCGACAGGCTTGCGATCTGGTGGGTGAACGACATGTCGCCCACCAGGTTCTCCAGCCCGCTGTTGGTCACCGACTCGGAGAAGTCGTCGCGGTAGACCTGGTCGATGGCCGGCACGGTGCCGAGCAGCGCGCGGCCCACGATGTTGGTCCAGAACCACGAGGCGTCCAGGTTGAACAGGTCCATCAGCTTGAACCAGCTGACCAGCACCCCGGCGACCACCGGCACCATCACCGCCCAGAGGAACGGCGCGCTGCGGGCCCACACCGAGCAAAGCAGCAGCCAGCCGACGGTCGGCAGTGCCCACAGGGCGTACACCGGGATCCAGGCCAGGTGCCCGGCGATGATGCCCATCGGGCTGGCGGGGCCCCAGATCAGCGTCCACGCGTTGCCGCCGTGCATCACGACCACCGCGCTGATCATCACCATGAAGGCGAACATGGTGAGGATGGCCACGCCCACGGCGATGGCCGGGGCGACCAGCACGGCGCTTGCGACCTTCGACAGCACCGTCTCGGTGTCCGACAGCGGTAGCGACTTCCAGAACAGCACGCTGCGGTCCTTGCGCTCGTCATACAGCGCGCCAAGGCTGTAGAAGAAGACCACGAAGGCCAGGACGATGAAGGGCCAGGACGATCCCAGCACCAGGCTGAGGTTGATGCCGTTGGCGAACTCCGCCATGTTCTGCGGGCTCATCTGCTGCGTGAGCTGGCCCAGGTCGAGCCCGCTGACGTTGATGCCGTCCAGTTCGAGATGGCCGGCGTCGGCGGCGCGCCGCGCTGCGACCAGGCCGACGATGATCGCCATCAGGGTCAGCACGAGCGAGATGCCGCCGGCAATCACCGGGGCCCAGAAGAAGCCGCCCTTGTGCTCCCAGAACTCGCGCTTGAGCAGCAGCTTGAACTTGTGGGTCGGGTGGGTCGTCGCGGCCGCGCGCGGTGCGGCGGGCAGGGTGTTGTCGAGGGCGTTCATGCGTATGTCCCCTTCATGGTGGCGACAAACAGATCGGCCAGGCCGGGCGTTCGGGTTTCACCCAGGCCGGACAGCTGGTCGCGCGGGATGTTGTCGAACAGCATCACGGTCTTGCCGAAGGGCAGGGTGCGCTCGTCGACCGGCTTGAGAGCGCGGGCGGCGTCGGCACTGTCGGCGTTGACCATCACCTCGGTGAAGCGCTCGCCGAGGGTGTCCATCTCGGTGTCGAGCACGATCTTGCCGTCGCGGATGAACATCACGTCGGTGAGGATGTGCTCGACCTCCTCCACCTGGTGGGTGGTGATGAGGATGGTCTTGTCCTCGTCGAAGTAGTCCTCCAGCAGGCGCTGGTAGAACTGCTTGCGGTAGAGGATGTCCAGCCCGAGCGTGGGTTCGTCGAGCACCAACAGGCGCGCGTCGATGGCCATCACCAGGGCCAGGTGCAGCTGCACGATCATGCCCTTGGACAGCTCGCGGACCTTCATCTGCGGCTTGAGCTGGGTGCCTTTGAGGAAGCGCTCGCAGCGGGCGCGGTCGAAGCGGGGGTGGACCCCGGCGACGAACTCGATCGCCTCGGAGACACGGATCCAGCGCGGCAGCACGGCGACGTCGGCGATGAAGCACACGTCGCGCATCAGCTCGTCGCGTTCGGTGCGCGGGTCGCGGCCGATCACGCTCATCTGGCCCTCGAACGGGATCAACCCGAGCATCGCCTTGAGGGCGGTGGTCTTGCCGGCGCCGTTGGGCCCGATCAGACCGATGATCCGGCCGGCCGGGATCTCGAACGAGGTGCCGTCCAGCGCGACCTTGTTCTTGTAGACCTTGCGCAGCTGGCTGGCGCGCACCACGGTGTCGGTTGCGGTGGTGGTCACGGCGTTCATCGGGCACCTCCCTGGGCCGGTGCGGCCTTGAGCAGCTCCTCGGTACTGAGTCCCAGGCGCAGGATGCGTTCCAGCACCAGCGGCCACTCCTCGGTGAGGAAGCGTTCGCGTTCGTTGACGAGCAGTTTCCTTGCGGCCTCTTCGGTCACGTACATGCCCAGACCCCTGCGTTTTTCGACGAGAGCCTCGTCCGCCAACTCCTGGTAGGCGCGCGAGACGGTGATTGGATTGAGCTGGTAGTCAGCAGCGACCTGCCGCACAGAGGGCAGGGCGTCGCCGGGCTTGAGCACGCCGTCGAGCATCATCGCGACGACACGCTCCTTCAGCTGGCGGTAGATGGGAGCGCCGTCGCTCCACTGGATAGCGGTCATGGGATCAACCCCGCGGGACAAATGAGAAGTACGGCATGACAAGCGTCTGCCGGCGGTTGCGCTTCGTCCCTGTGGAGCGCGTGGTGGAATCGGAATCAAGGCTTTCAGCCGCGGCGGCTTCGAAGGCCGTCGCCAGCGCGCCGGCCGCATTCAGCTCGGCGGAGATCGGATTGGCCGCCAGGCTGCCGGCGGCCGAGGCCGGCCCGGTCGGGACGGCGGCGACGAGACCCATCACCAGCAAGGCACCGCTGGCCGTCAGGGCAAACAAGGTGTTGTGGAGCTTGCGGTTCATGGCGACCTTCCTGATCGTTGGTAGACCGGTGTTGTAGGTGACTATAACACCAGATTACGGCAGGTCAAGCACCCGCACCCCAACTGAAGACATAGACGCGCCAGTGACGGGACGGCGGTTCATGTGCGCGCATTGCCGCCGCCGGCCTTGCTCGCGACAATGGCGCCCTTGCGCCCGCCTGGGCGATCCCCCGACAGGAGCAGTACCGGATGAATGTTTTCGCGCGCGGCCTGGCCGCGATGTTGACCGCCGTCATCGTGGTCGCCGGCGCGGCCGCCCCCACGGTCGCCAGCGCCCAGGCAGCGTCCGCGCTCGACACCGAGCGTGCGCGTGTCAGCTACATGGTCGGTCACGACGTGGCCCGTTCGATCGAGGCCGCGGGGCCGGACATCGACCTTGCCGCCTTCGAGAGCGCGATCCGCAACGCCTTCGCAGGTGGCGAGCCTTTGATCGCCGAGAGCGAAGTGCCGGCCGTGGGCGAGGCCCTGATGATGCGCATCGCCTCGCGTGCCGGTCGCGCACCGGCTAATGCCAAGGTGCCCGACGTGGATCGCAGGAAGGTGGGCCACCTGGTCGGCGCCGACGTCGGCCGCTCGCTGGTGCCGATCAAGGATGAGCTTGAGTTGCCCGTGCTGCTGCAGGGTGTCCGCGCCACGTTCGCCGGTACCGGCCTGCTGATGGACGAGGCCGCGATGAGCGCCACCCGCGCCGCATTCGGCGAGCGGGTGCGTGGCCAGATGCTGGAGCGTGCGCGTGCCGAGGGTGAAACCAACCGCGCCAAGGGCGCGGAGTTCCTTGCCGCCAACAAGCAGAACAAGGGTGTCTTCACCACGCCGTCGGGGCTGCAGTACTCGGTGCTGCGGCAGGGCTCCGGCCCGCGTCCCACGGCCAACAGCCGGGTGCGCGTGAACTACGAGGGTCGGCTGCTGGACGGCACCGTCTTCGACAGTTCCTACGCGCGCGGCGAAGCGACCGAGTTCGGGCTGGGCCAGGTCATCGCCGGCTGGACCGAAGGCGTGGCCATGATGCCCGTCGGTGCCAAGTACCGGTTCTGGATCCCCGGCGACCTGGCCTACGGGGCCAAGGGCGGCGGCGACGGCAAGATCGGCCCGAATGCGACCCTCGTGTTCGATGTCGAACTGCAGGCCATCGTCCAGTAACACCCGTTCCCGACCATCATGCGACGCGTCGACGAGCCGTTCATGATCGTCTCCGCAAAGTGACGGGCTGCGCCGCCGAGGCGGCGCGCCCCTTTCCAAGGAGTTCCCCGAATGACCCAGTTCCCCCGCGCCACTGCCGTGCTGGCCCTCGCCGTCGTCATGTCCCTCGGGCTGTCGGCCTGCAACCAGGGCGATGCCGACAAAGCCGCGGAGCCGGCCGGTGAAGAAGCCGCGGCGACCGACGGTGCCGTCAAGATCGACGGCCTGCCCACCGAGAAGGAGCAGGTCAGCTACATGATCGGCCGCGACGTGGCCCGTTCGCTGGAAGAGGTCAAGGACGAGCTGGACACGAAAGTACTGCTCGACGCGCTGGAATCGGGCCTGGCCGGCAAGGACTCGCTGATGACCGAGGAGCAGGTCAACCAGGTGCGCGAGGCGTTCGCGCAGCGGATCCAGGCCGAGCGCATCGCCGAGATGATGGCCGCCGCCAAGAAGAACAAGGAAGCCGGCGACGCGTTCTTGGCCGCCAACAAGGACAAGGACGGGGTGGAGACCACCGAATCCGGCCTGCAGTACCAGGTCATCACCCAGGGTGACGGCCCGCGGCCGACCGCCGACGACATGGTCCGCGTGCACTACAAGGGCACGCTGCTGGACGGCGAGACCTTCGACAGCTCCTACGAACGCAACGAGCCGGCTGTGTTTGCACTGCGGCAGGTGGTCCCGGGCTGGCAGGAGGGCATCGCGCTGATGCCGGTCGGCAGCAAGTACAGGTTCTGGATCCCGAGCGAGCTGGGTTATGGCGAGCAGGGCACGCCGGGTGGCCCGATCGGCCCGAACCAGGTGCTGGTGTTCGAGGTCGAGCTGCAGGACATCGTCAAGCAGCCGACCGAATAACCACCAAGCCCGGCCGGCACAGACCTGCCGGGCACTCCAGACGGGGCAATCAATGAGCAGTGACACCGAGCAGCGCCTCGTCGACCTTGAAATGCGGGTGGCCTTCCAGGAACACGCGCTCGGTGAGCTGAGCGATGCCCTGGCGGCCGCGCGCGACGAGGAAGCCCGCAACACGCTGTTGCTGCGGCGCGCGCTGGAGGAGCTCAGGCAACTGCGCACCTCCCTTGCGGCGGGGCCGCAGATGGCCGATCCGGCGCTCGAGCCACCCCCTCCCCATTATTGAGAGCCGGCAGCTCCACGGCGGCGACAGCATCAAATGACCGATTCCCTACGCAACCAGTTGCTCGGACTGGGCTTCAAGCCCGCGCCCGAGCCCCGCAAGAACGATTCGAACCGGCGCGGCGGCAAGCCGAACGAACGCCGGGACGGCGGCAAGCCGGGCTCGTCGGCCAAGCGCGCCGATCCGCCGCGCACAGGCGCCGGCAAGGGACCTGCTGGACACAAGCGTCGTGGCCCCGGTCCGGCCCGCTCGCGCGAGGAGATCGACCTTGCCAAGGCCTACGCGATCCGCGCCCAGCGCGAGAAGGACGAACGCATCGCCGCCGAGAAGGCCAGGCAGGAAGAAGCCCGCCTGCGGCGGGAAGCGCGTGCACGCCTGGCGGAACTGGTAAAGGACAAGTCGCTCAATGCCGCCGAAGCCGACATCGCCCGGCATTTCCCGTACGGCGGGAAGATCAAGCGCATCCATGTGACGGCAGACCAGCTCAAGGCACTCAACGCGGGCGAACTGGGCGTGCTGCAGATGGACGGCCGCTACCTGCTGGTGACCGCGGAACTGCTGGCGCAGGCGGCGGAGGTCTTCCCGCCTGCGATCGCGCTCAGGGTCGACCCGGATGCACCGGCCGCGGAGGACCCCTACGCGGATCCGAAGTACCAGGTACCCGACGACCTGGTCTGGTAGTCCCTGGACCGGCGCGGGCCTAGTCCGGGTCGTAGTCGAGGTTGGATGCCAGCCAGCGCTCCGCCTGCGCGAGTGACACGCCCTTGCGCCGCGCGTAGTCGGCCGCCTGTTCCTTGGACACCCGGCCGACCACGAAGTACTGGCTGCGCGGGTGGCTGAAGTAGTATCCCGACACCGCCGCGGCAGGGGTCATCGCGAAGTGGTCGGTAAGGCGGATGCCGACCTTCGCTTCGGCATCGAGCAGGCGGAAGATCGTCGCCTTCTCGCTGTGCTCCGGGCATGCGGGGTAGCCGGGAGCCGGGCGGATCCCGCGGTACTTTTCTTCGATCAGCGCCTCGGTGTCGAGTGTTTCGTCGGTCGCGTAACCCCAGAACTCCGTTCGCACGCGCTGGTGGATCCGTTCGGCCATGGTTTCGGCGAGCCGGTCGGCCAGCGCCTTGAGCAGGATCGCGTTGTAGTCGTCGTGGTCGGCCTCGAACCGCCGGACGTGCTCCTCGATCCCGATGCCGGCGGTGACCGCAAAGGCGCCGATCCAGTCTTGGCGACTGCTGTCGGCCGGGGCGATGAAGTCGGCCAGGCAGAAGTCCGGGCGCTCGGGTGGCTTGTCCGCCTGCTGGCGCAGGAAGTGCAGAGTTACCGGACAGCCGTCGACCTGGGCAACGACATCGTCTCCGTGGCTGTTGGCCGGCCACAGGCCGAACACCGCCCGTGCCGTGAGCCATTTGTCCTCGACGATGCGTTGCAGCATCGCCTTGGCATCGCGGAACAGCTCGCTCGCCTGCGGACCCACCACTTCGTCGGTGAGGATCGCCGGGTAGCGGCCGTGCAGCTCCCAGGCCTGGAAGAACGGGGTCCAGTCGATCAGGTCGACCAGCTCCGCCAGCGGGTAGTCGTCGAACACATGCAGCCCGGGCTTTGCCGGGGTCGGCGGCTCGTAGTCGTCCCAGCCACCCTCGAACCGCTGGCCACGGGCGTGCGCCAGCGACGCCAGGCGCTTGCCGCCATCGCGGTTGCGGTGGCGCTCGCGGATCTCGGCGTAGTCGGAAGCATTGGCCGCGACGAACGCGTCGCGCAGCTCGATGCTGATCAGCGACTGCGCCACGCCGACCGCGCGCGAGGCGTCCTTCACCCAGATGGTGGCGGACTTGTAGTGCGGGTCGATCTTCAGCGCGGTGTGCGCGCGCGAAGTCGTGGCGCCACCGATCAGCAGCGGCAGGGTGAAGCCCTGGCGCTGCATCTCGCGGGCGACGTGGCTCATCTCCTCCAGCGACGGCGTAATCAGGCCCGACAGGCCGATCAGGTCGGCGTTCTCCGCCTTGGCGGTGTCGAGGATCTTCTGCGCCGGTACCATCACCCCGAGGTCGATCACCTCGAAGTTGTTGCAGGCCAGCACCACGCCGACGATGTTCTTGCCGATGTCGTGGACATCGCCCTTGACCGTTGCCATCACGATCTTGCCGTTGGATTTGCCGGTGTCGCCGGTGCGCAGCTTTTCGGCCTCGATGTAGGGCAGCAGGTGGGCGACGGCCTTCTTCATGACGCGCGCCGACTTGACGACCTGCGGCAGGAACATCTTGCCGGCGCCGAACAGGTCGCCGACCACGTTCATGCCGTCCATCAGCGGGCCTTCGATCACGTCCAGCGGGCGCGACGCCCCGGCGCGGGCCTCCTCGGTGTCCTCGATGATGTACTGGTCGATCCCATGGACCAGCGAGTGGCTGATGCGAGCGCGTACCGGCTGCTGGCGCCAGGCCAGGTCCTCGACCTTCTTCTCGCCCTTCCTGCCGCGGTAGCGCTCGGCCAGCGCCAGCAGGGTCTCGGTCGCCTCGGGATTGCGGTTGAGCACCACGTCCTCGACCGCCTCGCGCAGTTCGGCGTCGAGGTCGTCGTAGAGGGGCAGGGCACCGGCATTGACGATGCCCATGTCCATGCCGGCGCGGATCGCGTGGTACAGGAACACCGTGTGGATCGCCTGGCGCACGGTCTCGTTGCCGCGGAACGAGAAGCTGACGTTGGACACGCCGCCGGACACGTGGCTCTGCGGGAACCGCCGCCGGATCTCCCGGGTCGCTTCGATGAAGGCCACGCCGTAGTCGTTGTGCTCGTCGATGCCGGTGGCGATCGCGAACACGTTGGGGTCGAAGATGATGTCCTCGGGCGGGAACCCGACCTGCGTGGTCAGCAGCTTGTACGCGCGCGTGCAGATCTCGACCTTGCGCTCGGCGGTGTCCGCCTGGCCTTCCTCGTCGAACGCCATGACCACCACCGCCGCACCATAGCGGCGGACCAGGCGTGCCTGGCGCAGGAATTCCGCCTCGCCCTCCTTCATCGAGATCGAGTTGACGATGCCCTTGCCCTGCAGGCACTTCAGCCCAGCCTCGATCACGCTCCACTTGGAGCTGTCCACCATCACCGGCACGCGCGCGATGTCGGGCTCGGCGGCGATCAGGTTGAGGTAGTCGACCATCGCCTTCTCGGAGTCGAGCAGGCCCTCGTCCATGTTGACGTCAAGCACCTGCGCGCCGTTCTCGACCTGTTGCCGCGCGACGGCGACCGCCTCATCGAACCGGCCGTCCTTGATCAGCTTGCGGAACTGCGCGCTGCCGGTGACGTTGGTGCGTTCGCCGACGTTGATGAAATTGCTTTCGGGCGTGATCTGCAGCGGCTCGAGGCCGCTGAGGCGGGTCTGGCGGGCGAGCACGGTGGTCATGCGACGGCTTCCTCCAGTTGCGGCGGTGCCCGCGGAGGCAACCCGGCGACGGCGTCGGCTATCGCGGCGATGTGAGCCGGCGTGGTCCCGCAACACCCCCCGACGAGGTTGAGCAGCCCGGCTTCGGCAAACTCGCGCAGCACCGTGGCCATGTCTTCGGGGGTCTCGTCGTAGCCGCCGAAGGCGTTCGGCAGGCCGGCATTGGGGTGGGTACTGACATGGGTGTCGGCGACGCGCGAGAGCACATCGACGTGTGCGCGCAGGTCCTTCGCGCCGAGTGCGCAGTTCAGGCCGATCGCGACCGGCCGTGCGTGGCGGAGCGAGTACCAGAAGGCCTCGGCGGTCTGGCCCGAGAGCGTACGTCCGGACGCGTCGGTGATGGTCCCCGACACCATCACCGGAAGTCGGGCGCCGCGCGCGTCGAAGACCTCGGCGATGGCGAACAACGCGGCCTTGGCGTTGAGGGTGTCGAACACGGTCTCGACCATCAGGATGTCGGCGCCCCCGTCGATCAGGCCATCGGCGGCTTCGCGGTAGGCCTCGCGGAGCTGGTCGAAGTCGATCGCGCGGAAGCCGGGCCGGTTGACGTCGGGGCTGAGCGAGGCGGTGCGGCTGGTCGGCCCGAGCACGCCGATGACGAAGCGGGGCTTGTCGGGCGTCTCGGCTTGAGCGGCATCGCAGGCCTCGCGTGCCAGCCGCGCGCCGGTCTCGTTGAGTTCGCGTGCCAGATGCTGCAGGCCGTAATCGGCCAGCGAGATGGTGGTCGAGTTGAACGTGTTGGTCTCGACCAGGTCGGCACCGGCGGCCAGGTAGCCGGCGTGGATCGCGCGGATGATGTCCGGTCGCGTCAGGCTGAGCAGGTCGTTGTTGCCACGCTGGTCGTGCGCGCAGCCGCAGCCGGGGCCGTGCGCATGGCCCTCGGGTGCATGCGCGGGGTCGAATCCTTCTGCGAAACGCTTGCCGCGGTAATCGGCTTCGGCCAGCTCGTGCTGCTGGATCATCGTGCCCATCGCGCCATCGATTACGAGGATGCGCTCGGCCAGGGCCTGAAGCAGGGCCTCGGCCCGCCGCGGGGCCAGCCAGGGCAGGGTGTCCACGGGGCCGGCGCTCACTGGGCGGCCCTCGCCGCGGTCTTGCGGGCGATGAGCGCGATGACCTCGAAGTGCGGCGGACGCCGCTCGCGGGTAACGGTCTCGCAACTGAGGATCTCGAACCCGCCGCGGGTGGCGAACTTCTGCAGTTGCTTCTCGCTGAAGCCCAGGTTGACGTGCCCGTACGACTCGACCACCGAGCGGTGCTCGTGGCGGGCCAGGCTGGTGAGCAGCAGCCGTCCACCCGGGCGCAGCACCCGCGCGGCTTCGGCCACCGCGCGGGCGGGCTCGCCGGCATAGGTCAGTGCGTGCATCAGCACCACCAGGTCGAAGTGGCCGTCCTCGAACGGCAGCGCGTGCATGTCGCCCTCGCGCACCTCGACGTTCTTGAGCTTGCGCAGCCGCTCGGAGGCGGCGAGCACGACCTTGGTGCTCGAATCAAGGCAGACGTAGCGGTGCGAGTGGGGCGCGAGCAGTTCGGCCAGCACGCCGTCGCCCGAAGCGATGTCGAGCACGTCGCCGGGCTCGAGCAGCGGCAGCGCCGAGCGCGCCATGGCCTCCCAGGTGCGGCCGGGGGAGTAGTGGCGCTCCATGTCGCCGGCGACCGAATCGGCCCAGTTCTGGTCGGCCGCGCGCATCGCCAGGACGCCGGGCACGCGCTCGGCGTCCTGACGCAGCAACGGGTCGTCGCTACCCTCGCGCAGGGTCTTCCAGAGTGAGTGCTGGGGGCCGTCGAGGGCGGCTTCGTCGAACCGGTAATACGCCGACACCCCTGAGCGGCGGTCCCTGACCAGCCCGGCGTCCTTGAGCCGCGCCAGGTGGGTGGATACACGCGGCTGCGCCAGCCGGGTGATGGCCGAGAGTTCGGCGACGGTCAGCTCCTCCCGCTCCAGCAGGGCCAGCAGCCGGACGCGGGTCGCGTCGGCGAACACCTTGAGGCGTGACGACCAGCCTTCGAGATCCATGCAAGCCTCCGGTGCGTTCATGCACCTATCGCGATACAGCGATAAGTCTGTCCGTCCGGCCCACCACGGTCAAGCGCGGCGGGTTCGGTAAACCGGTGCGCAGGGATACAATTGCCCGGCTGCAGCGACGACTTGCAGACCAACTTCCGCGATAACCGAGGTGCCGACGTGGATTTTCGCTTCACCGAAGAGCAGTTGATGATTCAGGACGTGGCGCGCCGCATCGCGCAGGAGAAGATCGCCCCGAGCGCCGAGCACCACGACCGGACCGGTGAGTTCCCGCTGGAGAACATCCGCACCCTCGGCGAGAACGGCCTGATGGGCATCGAGGTCCCGACCGAGTACGGCGGTGCCGGCATGGACCCGATCTCCTACGTGCTGGCGATGGTGGAGATCGCCGCCGCCGACGCCGCGCACTCCACCATCGTGTCGGTCAACAACTCGCTGTTCTGCAACGGCATCCTGAAGTTCGGTACCGAGGAGCAGAAGCAGCTCTACGTGCGGGCAATTGCCGAGGGCAAGGAAATCGGCGCGTTCGCGCTGACCGAGCCGCAGTCCGGTTCCGACGCCACAGCGATGCGCTGCAAGGCCGTGAAGCAGGACGACGGCAGCTTCGTGGTCAATGGCAAGAAGAGCTGGATCACCTCCGGCCCGGTGGCCAAGTACATCGTGCTGTTCGCGATGACCGACGCCGACAAGGGCGCGCGCGGCATCACCGCCTTCCTGATCGACACCACGCGTGACGGGTTCGGCCGCGGCAAGACCGAGCCCAAGCTCGGCATCCGCGCCTCTGCCACCTGCGAAATCGAGTTCAACGACTACGTGGTCAAGGCCGACGAGGTGCTCGGCCAGGAAGGCGAGGGCTTCAAGATCGCGATGAGCGTGCTCGACGCCGGCCGCATCGGCATCGCCAGCCAGGCCATCGGCATCGCACGCGCCGCTTACGAGGCCACGCTGGAATACGTGAAGGAGCGCAAGGCCTTCGGCCAGCCGATCGGCGCGTTCCAGATGACCCAGGCCAAGATCGCCGACATGAAGTGCAAGCTCGACGCCTCGCTGCTGCTTACGCTGCGCGCGGCGTGGCAGAAGGGGCAGTTCGAGAACGGCGGCGCGCGCTTCAGCAACGAGGCCGCGATCGCCAAGCTGACCGCCTCGGAAGCGGCGATGTGGATCACCCACCAGGCGCTGCAGATCCACGGCGGGATGGGCTATTCCAAGGAAATGCCGATCGAGCGCTACTTCCGCGACGCCAAGATCACCGAGATCTACGAGGGCACCAGCGAGATCCAGCGCCTGGTCATCGCCCGTAACGAGACCGGGCTGCGCTGAGATGCCCATCCCCGGTTGCCGCTTTGCCGCCGCCTGCCATGTGCAGCGCGGCTGCGATCGCCGCGATATCCCGATCGTCGCCCGCGGCGCGGGGGCCCATTCCGGGTGCCCGCGCGTGGCAGGCGTGACCCTGCCTATCCACTGAACCCTGTCGTGGCCTGCGTGAAAGCGTGGGCCTCTCTTTTGGACGATCCGTTCACATGAGCACCAAACCCAAAGCCCCCGCACGCGCAGCCAAGCCGGTTGCGAGCAAATCCCCCGCCCGCAGGAAGGCACCGGCAGCGTCCGGCGCGAGCACGACCCGGAGCGACGCGGTGTCGCTCAAGCCCATCATCGACGTGATCCGCAAGCGGCTGCCCAAGGCGCGGCACGCGGAGGGCGAGGCGTTCTCGCAGGCGTTCTACAAGCGCATGGGTGAGGACGAGCTGCCCAAGCACACGCCCGAAGGATGGGCCGCGCTGGCGAGCGACTTCCTCGACTTCGCCCGTACCCGCAAGCCGGGCACCGCGCGGGCGCGCCTGTTCAACCCGAGCCGCGCCACCCATGGTTGGGAGTCGCCGCACACGGTGCTGCAGATCGTCAACGACGACATGCCGTTCCTGGTCGACTCGGTGACCATGGCGCTGACCGAGCAGGACATCGGTGTGCATGTGCTGGGCCACCCGGTGGTGGCGATCAAGCGCGACAAGGCCGGCAAGCTTTTGTCGGTGGGCGAGGGCGAGCCCGAGTCGCTGATGCACCTGGAGATCGACCGCCTCGACGCGGAGACCATGTCGAAGGTGCAGAAGGCGGTGGAGGCGGTACTGGCCGACGTGCGGGCGATCGTGCGCGACTGGTCGGAGATGCGGGGGCGCATGCTGGAGGTGTCCGAGCACATCGCCGAGCGCCGCCTGCCGGTGACCGAGGCCGGCCGCCGCGAGGCGCAGGAGTTCCTGCGCTGGGCCGCGGATAACCACTTCACTTTCCTGGGCTACCGCCAGTACGAGGTCGTCAAGAAGGGAGGCGAGGAGGTGCTGTCGGCGGTCGAAGGGTCCGGCCTGGGCCTGCTCAGCGGCACCGACGAGCGCAAGCCGCGGCCGTTGTCTTCGCTGGCCGCGCACTACATGCCGCAATCGGGCGCGGTCGACGCGCTGATCCTGACCAAGACCAACGCGCGCGCCACCGTGCACCGCCCGGGCTACATGGACTACATCGGCGTGCTCACGTTCGACAAGGACGGCAAGCCGGTGCGCGAGGACCGCTTCCTCGGCCTGTACACCTCCAGCGCCTACAGCCGCCGCCCGTGGGACATCCCGCTGGTGCGCGAGCGCCACAACTACGTGATGGAGAAGTCCGGCCTGCCGGCCGACAGCCACAGCGGCAAGGCCCTGCGCCACATCCTGGAGACGCTGCCGCGCGACGAGCTGTTCCAGTCCACCGGAGACGAGCTGCTGCGCACCAGTACCGGCATCCTCGGCCTGCAGGAGCGTGTGCGCAGCAAGCTGTTCCTGCGCCGTGACCGCTACGGCCGGTTCTTCTCGGGGCTGGTCTACATCCCGCGCGACCGCTTCAACACGGACGTGCGCCTGCGCATCGAGGCGATGCTCAAGCGCGTGTTGCACGGCGAGCATGTCGACACCACCGTGGTCCTGGGCGAGTCGCCGCTCGCGCAGCTGCACCTGCTGGTGCGGCCGAAGTCGGGCGAGGCGATCCAGGTCGACAACGCCGCGATCGAGGCCGAGCTGGCCGAGATCGTGCGCAACTGGCGCGACGACCTGCGCGAGTTGCTGGTCGAGCGCCACGGCGAGCAGCAGGGCCTGGCGCTGGCCAACGGCTTCGGCCGCGCGTTGCCGGCCGGTTACATCGAGGACGTCACCGTCGCGATTGCGGCCGACGACGTCGAGCACCTGGCCGCCCTGACCGGCCCGGAAGACCTCCGGCTGAGCCTGTCGCGCGTGCGCCCCGGCGCCGGCGGCCTGCGCTTCAAGTTCTACCGGCAGAACGAGGACATCGCGCTGTCGGATGCGTTGCCGATGATGGAGAACATGGGCCTCCGGGTGGTCTCCGAGCATCCGTACCGGCTCTACGCCCACAGCAACCTGATGTACATCCAGGACTTCGAGGTCGAGACCAGCAACCCCGACGCCGACATCGCCGATGTCGACGAGGACTTCGAGAACGCCTTCGCCCGGATCTGGCACGGCGACGCCGAGAACGACGGCTTCAACCGGCTGATCCTCGGTGCCGGCCTGTCGTGGCGCCAGGTCGCCATGCTGCGGGCCTACAGCAAATACCTGCAGCAGGTGGGCGTGCCGTTCTCGCAGAGCTATGTCGAGGAAACCTTCAACCGCTATCCGGTGCTCGCGCGCCTGATGGTCGAGCTGTTCGAGGCGCGCTTCGACCCGACCACCGGCCGCGAGGGCAAGGCCGAGGTGAAGGCCGGCATGGAGCGCCTGCGCAGCCAGTTTGCGCGGCTGGTTGCCGGCGACGAGGTGCTGATGGGCGCACTGGAGCCGGTGATCGCCTCGCGCACCGGCAAGCGTGACGTGCAGATCGCGGCCACCCGCAACACCCTGATGAGCCTGCTCGACCGCGTGTCCAGCCTCGACGAGGACCGCATCCTGCGCAGCTTCATCGGCGTGATCGAAGCGACCCTGCGCACCAGCTACTACCAGCAAGGTGACGACGGTACGCACAAGGGCTACGTCAGCTACAAGTTCGACTCGGCCGAGGTGCCGGACCTGCCCAAGCCGCGTCCGTACCGCGAGATCTACGTCTACGGCCCGCGCGTGGAGGGCATCCACCTGCGTTTCGGCCCGGTCGCCCGTGGCGGCCTGCGCTGGTCGGACCGCCGCGAAGACTTCCGTACCGAGGTGCTGGGCCTGGTGAAGGCGCAGATGGTGAAGAACACCGTGATCGTGCCGGTCGGCTCGAAGGGCGGCTTCATCAGCAAGAAGCCGCCGGCCAGCGGTGACCGCGACGCGATCCAGGCCGAGGGCGTGGCGTGCTACCAGATGTTCATCAACGGCCTGCTGGACATCACCGACAACCTGGTGGACGGCAAGGTCGTCCATCCGGCCAACGTGGTCCGGCACGACCAGGACGACCCGTACCTGGTGGTGGCGGCCGACAAGGGCACGGCGAAGTTCTCCGACATCGCCAACGCGATTGCCCGCGAGCATGGTTACTGGCTCGACGACGCGTTCGCGTCGGGTGGCTCGGTCGGCTATGACCACAAGGGCATGGGCATCACCGCCAAGGGGGCGTGGGAGTCGGTCAAGCGCCACTTCCGTGCGCTTGGCCACGACACCCAGAAGCAGGACTTCACCGCGGTCGGCATCGGCGACATGTCCGGCGACGTGTTCGGCAACGGCATGTTGCTGAGCAAACACATCCGCCTGGTGGCCGCGTTCGACCACCGCCACATCTTCCTCGACCCCAACCCCGAAGCCGCACGCTCGTACAAGGAGCGCCTGCGGCTGTTCAAGCTGCCGCGCTCGAGCTGGGAGGACTACGACGCCTCGCTGATCAGCCAGGGTGGCGGCGTTTTCCCGCGCAGCGCCAAGTCGATCCGGATCAGCCCGCAGGTGCGCGAGGTGCTCGGTATCGACGACTCGGTCTCGGCGATGAGCCCGGCCGAACTCATGAGCGCGATCCTGAAGTCGCCGGTGGACCTGGTCTGGAATGGCGGCATCGGCACCTACGTCAAGGGCAGCACCGAAACCCACGCCGAGGTTGGTGACCGCGCCAACAACGCGCTGCGGGTAGACGGCCGCGACCTGCGCTGTCGGGTGGTGGGTGAGGGCGGCAACCTGGGCTTCACCCAGCTGGGCCGCATCGAGGCCGCCCACAATGGCGTGTTGCTGAATGCCGACTTCATCGACAACTCCGCCGGCGTGGACACCTCAGACCACGAGGTGAACATCAAGATCCTGCTCAACTCGCAGGTGCAGGCGGGCAAGCTGAAGCTGGCCGAGCGCAACAAGCTGCTGGCGGCGATGACCGACGAAGTCGAGCAGCTGGTGCTGATCGACAACTACCGCCAGAACCAGGCGATCAGCCTGATGGAGCGGATGTCGGTGCCGCGGCTGGGCTCCAAGCAGCATTTCATCCGCACGCTGGAGTCGCAGGGGCTGCTGGACCGCCAGATCGAGTACCTGCCGTCGGACGCCGAGATCGCCGAGCGCAAGGCGCGCGGGCAGGGCTTGACGCGGCCGGAGCTGGCGGTGCTGCTGTCCTACAGCAAGTTGGTGCTGTTCCAGCAGCTGGTCGACTCCGACGTGCCCGAGGATCCGTACCTGTCCAAGGAACTGGTGCGTTACTTCCCCGGTCCGCTGCAGGCCAAGTACGCGAAGGCGATGGAGAACCACCGCCTGAAGCGCGAGATCATCGCCACCGCGGTGACCAACTCGATGGTCAACCGCATGGGGGCCACTTTCACCCTGCGCATGCAGGAAGACACCGGCCGCAGCGCCGGCGAAGTGGCCGAGGCGTACACGATCGCGCGCGAGGCGATCGACGCACGCGGCCTGTGGGCGCAGATCGACGCCCTCGACGGCAAGGTGGCCGAGGCGGTGCAGATCGACGCGCTGCAGACGATCTGGCAGCTGATGCGCTCGATGTCGCGCTGGCTGCTGTCGCGTCCGGGTGCGATGCCGGAGATCACGGCCGCGATGGCGCGTTACGGCGATGGCCTGAAGGCGGTGCGCGAATCTCTGCCGCAGACCATGTCGGAGGTGCGGCGCGAGGTCTTTGCCGCAAGTCTGGAGGACTGGAAGTCCAAGGGCGTACCCGGCGCCCTCGCAGAGCAGCTCGCTGCCTTGCCGCTGCTGGAGTTCGGCTGCGACATCGTCGAGATCGCCCACGCCCGAAAGCTGTCGCCGGTGGACGTGGCCCGCGCCTACTTCGGGCTGGGTGCCGCACTGCAGCTGCCGTGGCTGTACGAGCAGATCGAGTCGCTGCCGGTCGACGGGCGCTGGCAGGCGCTGGCGCGTGGCGCCCTGCGCGACGAGCTGGGTGCCCAGCAGCGGGCGCTGGTCGGGCAGATCCTCGCCGGCGGCGGAAAGAAGTCGGCTGACGACCGGGTCGACGCCTGGCTGAAGCGCGACGACGCCACGCTGCGGTTCACCCAGGCGATGCTGGCCGAACTGCAGAACCAGAAGACGCTCGACTACCCGACGGTATCGGTGGTGGTGCGCCGGCTGGCGCAGGTGGCCAGCGCCGGCGCCTGACGTCCAAGCGGTCCACGGGCGCGGCGGCGATCATTCGCCGCCGCGCTTTTTTTTCGCCCGTCGCGCGGCCGCGTTATCCTGCTGCGACCGACACCGGAGCCGCCGATGACCGCGACGCCCCGCATCGCCTTCCTGGCAAGTACCGCCGACGACGCCCAGGCCGCCTGCGCCAAGCTGGTCGACCGGCACGGCGACGTGCCGCCCGAGGATGCCGAGGTACTGGTTGCCCTGGGTGGCGACGGCTTCATGCTGCAGACGCTGCACCGCCACGGCGGCCTCGGCAAGCCGGTGTATGGCATGAAGCTGGGGACCGTCGGGTTCCTGATGAACCACTTGGCGCTTGACGGCCTGCTCGAGCGAATCCATGCCGCCGAGCCCGCGGTCCTGCGCCCCTTGGAGATGCTGGCGGAAACCGAATCCGGTGCCAGCGTCGGCTCGCTCGCCTACAACGAGGTCTCGTTGCTGCGGCAGACGCGCCAGGCGGCGCACCTGTCGATCGCGCTCAACGGCCAGATCCGGTTGGACGAGCTGATCTGCGACGGCGTCCTGGTCGCTTCGCCCGCCGGCAGTACGGCGTACAACTTCTCTGCCCACGGGCCGATCCTGCCCCTGGGGGCCAACGTGATGGCACTGACCCCGATCGCTGCGTTCCGGCCCCGGCGCTGGCGCGGCGCCGTGCTGAAGGCCGACACCGAGGTCCGGTTCCGCGTGCTTGATCCGTACAAGCGGCCGGTCAGCGCAACCGCCGATTCGCACGAGGTTCGCGACGTGGTGGAAGTGACCATCCGCGAGTCGCACGACCGCACGGTGACGCTGCTGTTCGACCCCGAGCACAACCTCGAGGACCGGATCCTGGCGGAGCAGTTCACTAGCGGATAGCGGTCGGATGGAGCTTTCGCGGGTTTGCGACTGAAGAGCGCGTGGATGCGCGCGAGCGGCCTCCGGGCAGGCCGATCAGTCGCTCCCCGATACTCGCTTGGTGATCGGCCTGCCCGAAGGCCGCCTCCGACGTCCCCGCGATCTTGTAGGAGCGGCTTCAGCCGCGATCTGGATAGTTGGATGCTGCCGCCAATCCACGATCGCGGCTGAAGCCGCTCCTACAACCACCCCGAATGTTGAAGGCGCGGGGCGGGTAGCCCGCAAACCAAGCGAGTATCGGGGAGCGACTTTGCGGGCTACCCGGCCCGGGCCCCCGCGCACCCCATCCCCACCAACCCCCAAAACGCACCACACGCACACCGTTCTCATCCCACGAGACCGCGATCCTGCAGAATGGCTCCATGCCCGACGCACAAGCCGATCCGCTGATTGTCGCGATCTCTTCGCGCACCCTGTTCGACCTCGAGGACAGCCACACGCTGTTCGAGCGTGAGGGCCTCGATGCCTACGCCGCGTTCCAGCGCAGCCACGAGGACGACCTGCTTGAACCGGGCGTGGCCTTCCCGCTGGTGCGCAAACTGCTGGGCCTCAACGACGGGTCACCGCCTGATGCGCCGCGGGTCGAGGTGATCCTGATCTCGCGCAACTCGGCCGACACCGGGCTGCGCATCTTCAATTCCATCGCCCACCACGGCCTCTCGATCCGGCGTGCCGCGTTCAGTAATGGCGCTCCGCCTTTTCCTTACATCCGCCCGTTCGGTGCCGACCTGTTCCTGTCGACCCATGCAGAGGACGTGCGCAGCGCGCTGGCAGCGGGGGTCGCGGCGGCCACGCTGTTGCCGGCCAAGGCGCCGCAGCATCGGCATGACCAGTTGCGGATCGCGTTCGATGGTGACGCCGTCATTTTCGACGACGAGGGCGAGCGGGTATCGCGCGAGGGTGGGCTGGAGGCCTTTGCCGAGCACGAGCGCACGCGCGCAGGTGAGCCACTTTCCGGTGGGCCGTTCCGCGGGTTCCTGGACGCACTGCACCGGCTGCAGGCGGCATTCCCGATCGGCGAGGCGTCGCCGATCCGTACCGCGCTGGTCACTGCACGGTCGGTGCCTGCACACGAGCGGGTGATCCGGACGCTGCGCGAATGGGGCATCCGGCTGGACGAGGCGCTGTTCCTCGGTGGCCGGCCGAAAGGCCCGTTCCTGGACGCGTTCGGGGCCGACATCTTCTTCGACGACTCCGAGCACAACATCGAGTCGGCCCGTGGGCTGGTGACCGCCGGCCACGTCCCGCACGGCATCGCCAATCCGGTCCTGCCGGTGGGCAAGCCGACCGGCTGACGCCGGGGTGATCAGTCGACCGCGCTGATCGGCAGCCGGATGTCGGTGAGCTTCCACTGCAGGCCGTCGCGCGTCAGCACGAACGTGACCGGCTCGCCGTTACGGTCCTCGACGGTGGCGGTAAAGCGCGACGGGGAATCGAATCCGTAATCGGGTTCGCGCAACGGATCACCCGGCGACGCGTGCTCATAGGTGTTGCCGGTGACGCCACCGCCACTGGCGCGGTGCCACACCGCGCGCCCCTGCAGCAGCGCCCCGATCCCGGCTGGCGTGACCATGGTGTCGACCGCGCCACCCGCCAGTCCACTGGCGATACGCACCGCGACGACGCCGAACAGGCTCGCCTGGGCGTCGGGGCCGGCACGACGGACCACGTAGTCGTCGACCTGCGCCTTGAGGTTGGCACGCAACACCGGGAAGTCCACGTGGCGCGCCAGCGCGCCGGTGTCCTGGGCCTGCACGGCGTCGCGGATGCCGTTGTAGGCCAGGAACGGGCCGGCAACGACGTAGGCGAGCAGCAACGCGAGGGCGAGGACGGGGAGGGCGAGCCACTTCTTCATTCAGAACTCCAGGTCCAGCGACGCACACAGGTAGTCGACAAACGGGGCGAGCGTTTCGAGGTCGCTCCGCAGCGTTGCCAACAGGCGGGGACCGGTCATCGCGTCGTCGCCCAGCGGACGCAACGCGGCGAAGTTCTTGCGCCGCAGGTCGTCGGCAAACTCGAAATCGGACGGGAACCCCGCCGGCATGCGTACGAGCATCTCGCTGTCGTCGTGGCGGAACCGCCGGCGCAGACGGGTGCCGTGGGCCGCGGCTTTCCAGCCGGCCGGATTGTCCACGATGAAATGCCGGACCCGGCGCACGGTAGGCGTCTCCGGGTGCCACAGGCCGGCGCCGACGAAACATTCGCCCGGCTGCAGGTGGATGTAGAACGATGGCGCGGCGACCTGCCGGCGCCGCTCGTGGAAAACCCGCGCGCCCTGCCAGCCTTTGTACGGCGATTTGTCGTTGGCGAAGCGCGTGTCGCGCTGGATGCGGAACATCGACCCGCCCACTGTCCGCGGGTCGGACCGGTAGTGTGGGCTGATGCCGGCAATGATGGGTTGCAGGTCGGTCAGCAACTGCTGGAACGGTGCCCGGACATGGGCCTCGAAGTCGGTCTTGTGCGCGTGGAACCAAGTCCGGTTGTTGTTGCGCGCCAGCGCCCGCAGGAACCGGAACGACCTGTCGCTGAAGTACGTGGACATGGCGCCTATCCTAGCCGTGCATGCCTGACGTTGAACTGTCGTGGATCAAGCCAGGCTGCGCTCGATGTCGCCGCGCCACGCCTCGATCTCGCCCAGCAGGGCCAGGCTTGCGGGATTGCCGGCGTGGAGGGTCCGGAGTTCGGCCAGCTCGGCGTCGAACCGCGCAAAACCGTACTCGGCGCCGGCAGCGTCATCGCGCAGGCGCCTGCGGCGGTAGTCGTTCCACCGCGCACGCTCGGTGGGGGACAGGGTCTCCGGCCAGTTGCGGGCGCGGTACCGGAACAGCAGTTCGTGCAGGCGGGCGTCGCGGAACCCAAAGTTCGCCCCGCCCAGCGCTTCGGGCGCGGTCGCGCGTACCTGCGGGAGCAGGCGCTTGTCGGCGCCGTCGATGAAGCCGTCGTACAGGCTCCCGTCCGGATCGCCGGGGGTGTGTTCGCGATTGCGCGCGAACACCTGGCGGACCTTTTCGGCCAGGTCCGGGCCGGCGTCGCGGATCGTTGCGGCGCGGCTTTCGGCCAACGCCGCGTCGATGCCCAGCCTGGCGAAATCAGCCGGGCGCAGGTGGTTCCAGGCCGACAAAGCCGGGCTCCGGTTGAGGTGGATCTCCTTCAGGCCAATGCGCTCGACGCCCTCGGGCAGGTCTGTGCTGCGCACGTACAGCCGTGCGGCGATTGCTTCGGCATCCAACGCCAGCAACGGGCCGGGGTCCTGGCCCAGGTCGAACGCGACCACCCGATTGTCGATGTGCGGGTGGCGGGCAATCGGCACCATCGGCGCCGCGCACAGACGACTGGCCGGGAACCGCTGCGAGATGTGCAGCACCGGGGTCATCGCCACGGTGTCGAGCAGGCTCGCGGCGAACCGCTTGTCGCGCAGGCGCAGCGCGTAGTCCCATAGCCGCGGCTGGGCAGCCTTGAGCTTGCGCGCCAGGCCGATCAGGGCGCGCACATCCGACAGCGCCTCGTGGGCATCACCCTCGCGGACGCAGTTGGCCTCCGCCAGGTGCTCGAGCCGGAACGACGTCGCGCCGTCCTCGCGTGTGGGCCAGGCCAGACCTTCGGGGCGCAGGGCGTGCGCGAAGCGGAGCACATCCAGCAGGTCCCAGCGCGAGTTGCCGCCGCGCCATTCGCGCTCGTAGACGTCGAAGAAGTTGCGGAACAGCCCGTGCCGCACGAACTCGTCGTCGAACCGCAGCGAGTTGTAGCCGAGGCTGCAGGTCTCCGGCCGCGACATCTCCTCGCAGATCAGCGCGAACGCATGGGCCTCGGCCATGCCCTCGCTCAGGGCGTGTTGCGGCGTGATGCCGGTGATCAGGGTCGCGGTGGGCGAAGGCAGCAGGTCGTCGGCCGGGCGCACGAAGATGCTGATCGGCTCTTCGACCTGGTTGAGGTCGGTGTCGGTGCGGATTGCCGCGAACTGGGCGACCCGGCTGCCGCGCGGGTCGGCGCCGAAGGTCTCGAGGTCGTAGAACAGGAAGCTGGCGGGCATGGGCGGGTTCGGTTGGGCTACGGCAGGGCGTGCGCGGGCGTGCCCGGCATCATGCGGGCCGGTCGTCCCCGGGCAACGACGCCAGGCGCGCGCGCACGGCTGCGTCCACCGAATCCCAGTCCAGCGTATCCAGGCGCTGGTGGCCGCGGGTCAGCTCCACCAGCAGCTCGCGCTGGATGTTGCCGCGCTCCAGCGCCACCGCGTACGGAATGTGCCGGAACGTGACCATCGCGTAGCGGGGCACGAAGCGGTCGGGATGGCGCTCGGCCAGCAAACGTTCGAGTGCGCGCTGGATCAGGTAATCATCGTCGTCGACCCGGTCGCGCATCTCCAGGTAGTTCTCCAGCGCCATGTGCTGGATCGCGCGGGCGTTGGGCAGGCGCTCGGCCTGGAATGCGGCGAATGCGGTGGCGCGGTCAGCGGTCCGGTCCAGGTGTTCGGCCAGCGCGACGCAGTCCTCGAACGCGCAGTTCATGCCCTGGCCGTGGAACGGCACCATGGCATGCGCGGCGTCGCCGACCAGCACGGCGCGCCCGTCCAGGTGCCAACGATCCAGGTACAGCGTGCCGAGCACGCCCGTCGGGTTGCCGTCGAAGTCCTGCTCCAGCCGCGGGATCAGCGCCGAAGCGTCGGGGAACTCGCGGTCGAACAGCGCACGCGCGTCGGCGCCGGTGCGGATGGTGTCGAAGCCCGGCACGCCGGCCTCGGGGTCGGCCGCGTTGGGCAGGAACAGGGTGACGGTGAACGTCTGCTCGTCATTGGGCAGCGCGATGCACATGTAGCGGCCGCGGGGCCAGATGTGCAGTGCGTTGGGCTCGATCAGGAAGTCGCCGCCGGGCGATGGCGGAATCTCGAGTTCCTTGTAGGAGTGGTCGAGGAAGTCGCTGCGCTCGCGCAGGTCGGTCTCCGCCGCCATGGCCTGGCGCAGCGAGGAACCGGCACCGTCGGCACCAATCAGGGTGCGGAACGGGATCGCGCGCGACTGGCCGTCCCGGCCACCGTAATGGGCGATCCGGTTGTCGAAGTCGACGGACTGCAGGCCGAGGTCGAAGTGGAGCCTGGCGCCGGCGCGCTCGGCGATGTCGAGCAGGATCCGGTTGAGTTCGCCGCGGTGGACCGACCAGATCACTTCGCTGTCGTCGCGACCGTAGCGCTGCAGGTCGGTGCGGCCGTCGGCGAAGTGCACCATGCGTCCCCGCATCATCACCGCCTGCGCCATCACCGCTTCGTCGGCCCCGGCCTGGCGCAGCGCATTGCGGCCGCGCTCGGCGAGCGCGAGATTGATCGACCGGCCGCGCTCGAGGTCGCGCTTGCGCGGGTCGTCGCGCTTCTCGTAGACCTCGACGTCCCAGCCGCGGCGGGCGAGCAGGGTGGCGAGCACGGCACCGGCCAGGCCGGCGCCGATGATGGTGAGGTGCCTGTCGTTCGGTGGGTTCAACGGAGCGGACCTCTTCCCGGATCGGTGGTCATGGGGCTAGCGCCCGGCATCGCGCCAGGCTTCGACGGCATGGGCGAAGCGGAACACGTCCTCGAAGGTGTTGTACAGCGGTGCCGGCGAGATGCGGATCACGTCCGGCTCGCGCCAGTCGCCCAGCACGCCGTGCGCGGCGAGGTGGCCGAACAGTGCGCGGCCCTGCTCACGCCCGCCGCGCACGCGGATCGACAACTGGCAGCCGCGCTGTGCCGGGTCGCGCGGGGTCACCACCTCGAGGGTGTCGGCCAGGCGTTCGTCGATCAACTGCTGCAAATAGCCGGTCAGCCGCAGCGATTTCTGGCGCAGGGCAGGCATGCCAACCGCGTCGAACTGGTCAAGCGAGGCGCGCAGCGGCGCAAGGCCCAGGATCGGCGGGTTGCTCAGCTGCCAGCCATCGGCGCCCTCGGACGGGACGAAGTCGGGGCCCATGCGGAAACGACTGGCCGGCTCGTGGCCCCACCAGCCGGCGAACCGCTGCACGCCACTGTGCGCATGGCGCTCGTGGACGAAACAGCCGGCGACCGCCCCCGGCCCACTGTTGAGGTACTTGTAGTGGCACCAGACCGCGAAGTCGGCGCCGTCGTCATGCAACGACAACTCGATGTTGCCGGCCGCGTGGGCGAGGTCCAGGCCGCAGCGCGCGCCCTGGGCATGCGCGAGCCGGGTGACCTCGCGCAGGTCGAACGACTGGCCGGTGCGGTACTGGACGCCCGGCCACAGCACCAGCGCGAGCCGGTGGCCGTGCGTTTCGATGGCGGCTGTGATCGCCTCCATCGAGAACAGGCCACCGGGCAGGTCGGGCTCCAGTTCGATCAGGTCGGTGTCCGGGTCGAAACCGTGGAAGGCGATCTGCGAAGCCACCGCGTACCGGTCCGACGGGAACGCACCGGCCTCGATCAGGATCGCCGGCCGCTCGGCGGTCGGGCGGTAGAAGCTGACCATCATCAGGTGCAGGTTGGCGGTCAGCGAATTCATCGCGACCACTTCCAGCGGCTTCGCCCCGACCAGCCGGGCGAGTGGCTCGCGCATCAGCCCGTGGTAGCTCAGCCACTGCGAGTGCCCGCGGAAATGACCCTCCACCGCCTCCATCGACCACTTGTCCAGCACGTCTTCGACCTGGGCGCGGGTGCCGCGCGGCTGCAGCCCGAGCGAGTTGCCGACGAAATAGGCCTGGTCGGCGTCATCGTGCCGGGGCACGTGGAACTCGGCGCGGCGCGTGGGCAACGGGTCGGTCGCATCGAGCGAGCGGGCGTGGTCGAGCGAGTACGGATTGGTCACTTCGGATGGGGTCCTTTGTGGGGCAGGGTGTCAGGCGAAGCGGGACGTCGGCAGGCCAAGCCACTCCAGCGCGGTGCCGTGGAACAGCCGCGCTTGCTGGCCGGCATTCAGTTCCAGCGCATCGATGCCGGCGCCGGGCGCCTGCTCGCCCAGCGGGAACGGGTAGTCGGTGCCCAGCATCACCCGGTCCACGCCGCAGGTGTCGAGCAGGTAGCGCAGCGCGGCACGGTCGGCCACCCAGGAATCGAAGTAGAGCCGCTGCAGGTACTCGCGCGGGTTGCGCGGATTGTCGGTGGCGACCAGGTCCGGGCGCATGTTGAAGCCGTGCTCGATGCGGCCGATGGTGTACGGGAACGAGCCGCCGCCATGGGCCAGGCAGATCTTGAGCTTCGGCAGCCGCTCCAATACCCCGCCGAAGACCAGCGAGCAGGCCGCGCGCGATTGCTCGGCCGGCATCCCGACCAGCCACGGCAGCCAGTACTTGGGCATGGTGTCGGTGCCCATCATGTCCCACGGGTGGACCAGGATGGCCGCGCCGAGTTCGCTGGCGGCCTCGAAAAACCCGAACAGCTCCGGCGCGTCGAGGTTCCAGTTGCCACCGTCGGCCAGGCCGACGTGGCTGCCAATCTGCACGCCCTGCAGGCCCAGCTGGTCCATGCAGCGCTCCAGCTCCTGGGTCGCCAGCCGCGGTGACTGCAGCGGCACGGTGCCGATGCCGGCGTAATGCCGCGGGTGGTCGCGGCAGGTCTGCGCCATGTGGTCGTTGAGCGCCTGGTGCAGCTCCAGCGCGTGGTGCGGCCGAGCCCAGTAGCAGAACATCACCGGCACCGTACTCAGTACCTGGACCTGCACGCCGTAGCGGGCGTAGTCGTCGATGCGCTCCTGCGGGTCCCAGGTCTTGGACCAGATCTCGCGGAAGAACTTGCCGTCCTTGTAGATGCGGTGCCGGCCATCCTCGGTGTGGTGGATCACCGGGAAGCGGTTCTCGCCGTACTTGCGCGCCAGGTCGGGCCAGTCGCGTGGCAGGTAATGGGCGTGGGTATCGATCTTGAGCATCGTCACATCATGCCGGAGCGTCGGGTGGGCGGGCGAGCAGGGCGCTAGGTGATGTCGGCCTGCGAGTCGGCGTCCAGCTCGTAGCGCGACGGCCGTGGGTTCAGGGTGCCGCAGTGGGCGCAGGTGCGCAGGGCCTCGTCGCGGTAGAAGTTCTCGAACACCCGGAAGAAGTCCTGCTCGATGTCGACCAGGTGGAAGGTTTCCTCGTAGAGCTTGTGGTTGCAGTTGATGCAGAACCACATCAGCGCATCGTCCTCGTGCGCCAGGCGTTTGCGCTCGATCACGAGCCCGACCGACCCGGGCATCCGCTGCGGGCTGTGCGGCACCCGCGGCGGGAGGTAGAACATCTCGCCGGCGCGGATGCGCACGTCGCGCGGTTTGCCGTCCTCCTGGATGCGCAGGACCATCTCGCCTTCCAGCTGGTGGAAGAACTCCGGGCCTTCCTCCCAGTGGTAATCGGTCCGGGCGTTGGGGCCACCGACGATCATCACGATGTAGTCGTCGTCGACGATGCACTTGTTGCCGACCGGCGGCTTGAGCAGGTCACGGTGTTCCTCGATCCAGGCCTGCAGGTCAATCGGGGTGGGCAGCGGCATGGCGGTTCTCCGTCAGGCGGGCAGGGCGGCGACGCACTTGAGCTCGATGGCGATCGGCGTCGGCAGCGCGTCGATGCCCAGGGTGGTGCGGCACGGGGCGGCGTCGATGTCGGGGAAATACTGCGCCCACACCGCGTTGTAGCCGGCGAAGTCGCCCGCCATGTCGGTGAGGTAGACGGTGACGTCCACCAGGTCCTCCCAGCGCGCGCCGCTGGCCTCGAGCACTGCGCGCACGTTCGCGAACACGGCGTGGGCCTGGGCACCTATGTCGTGGGCGACCAGCCGGCCCTCGGCGTCATGCACGTTGCCGGCGATGGCGTTGGTGGCGGGGTCACGCGGGCCGATGCCGGACAGGAACAGCAGGTTGCCGACCCGCCGCGCGTGCGGATACGCGCCGACCGGCCGTGGCGCCGCGCTGGCGCGGATGCCGCCGGACATGTCAGCGGTCCTCCTTGTCCACGCGGATCCGGGCGAGGGCGTCGGCGTACTTCCCGGGCAACCGCTCGGACGCGTTAACGTCGATGCCCAGGTCGTGGACCCGGCCGTCGCGCAGGGTGTAGACCCAGCCGTGCACGGCCAGCGACTGCCCGCGCGTCCAGGCATCGCGCACGACGGTGGTGTGGCAGACGTTGACCACCTGCTCGAGCACGTTGAGCTCGCACAGGCGGTCGTGCCGCAGCTCGTCGTCGTTGAAGTTGCACAGCGCGTCGCTGTGCTGCTCGGCAACGTCGGCGACATGCCGGATCCAGTTGTCCGACAGCCCAAGGCGGCGCCCGTGCAGCGCTGCGTGCACGCCACCACAGCCGTAGTGGCCCACCACCAGGATGTGCTTGACCTTCAGCACGTCGACCGCGAACTGGATCACCGACAGGCAGTTGAGGTCGGTGTGCACGACGACGTTGGCGATGTTGCGGTGGACGAACACCTCACCGGGTGCGCGGTCGATGATCTGGTTGGCCGGCACGCGTGAATCGCTGCAGCCGATCCAGAGGTACTCGGGTGCCTGCTGGCGCGACAGCCGTTCGAAGAAGCCGGGATCCTCGGCGCTGACCCGGTCGGCCCATTCGCGGTTATGGCGAAGAAGTTCGGAAAGTGAAGGCATCGTGTCTCAGTCCAGTCGTAGGCCGACGTTCTTGGCGTCGGTGAAGAATCGCATCGCTTCGGCGCCGCCTTCGCGGCCCAGCCCCGATGTGCCGGTGCCGCCGAACGGCGTGCGCAGGTCGCGCTGCAGCCAGGTGTTGATCCAGACCATGCCGGCGCGCAGGTCGCGGGCCAGCCGGTGGGCGCGGTTGAGGTCGCGGGTCCAGACCGAGGCGGCCAGCCCGTAGTCGCCGGCATTGGCGAGCGCGAGCGCCTCGTCGTCATCGTCGAACGGCTGCAGCGTCACGACCGGCCCGAAGATCTCCTCGCGGTTGCTGGCACAGTCCGGCCCGAGCCCCTCGATGACGGTGGGAGCGACAAACCAGCCCGGCCGGTCGACCACGGTGCCGCCGCACAGCACGCGTCCGCCCTCGTCGCGTGCGCGCGCGATCGCGGAGACCACCTTGTCGAAATGCGCCTGCGAGACCAGTGGGCCGAGCTGCGTGTCCTCGTCGATCGGGTCGCCGATGCGCAGGGCGGTCGCGCGTTCGACCAGCGCCTCGCGGAACTCGACCTGGATGCGGCGTTCCACCAGCATCCGCGAGCCGCACAGGCAAATCTGCCCGGAGTTCTGGAATGCCGACCGCACGAGGGTGTCCAGATGATCGCGCCAGTCGCTGTCCGCGAATACCAGGGTCGGGTTCTTGCCGCCCAGCTCGAGCGAGACCTTCTTCAGCAGCGGCGCCGCCAGACCGGCGATGCGGCGTCCCACTGCGGTACTGCCGGTGAACGACACCGCCTTGACCGCAGGATGCAGTACCAGCGGTTCGCCGACCTCGGGCCCGAGGCCGTGGACGATGTTGAGCACGCCCGGCGGGAAGCCAATCCCGGCCGCGAGCTCCGCCAGCATCGTCGCCGTCACCGGGGTGATCTCCGACGGCTTGGCCACCACGGTGTTGCCGGCCGCAAGCGCCGGCGCGATCTTCCAGGTCAACAGGTAGAGCGGCAGGTTCCAGGGCGAGATGGTCGCCACCACGCCCAATGGCGGGCGCAGGGTGTAGTTGAGGCCGGCCTCCCCGTGGTGGGACTCGCTGGCGAACTGGGTCGCGGCATGTGCGAAAAAGCGCAGGTTGCTGATGGCACGCGGGATCTCGACTTCGCGCGCAAGCTTGATGGGCTTGCCGCCATCCCGCGATTCGGCCTGGGCGAACGCCTCCAGCCGCGACTCCAGCGCATCGGCCAGTTTTTCGAGCCAACGGGCGCGGGCGCTGTTTGGCAGGGCGGACCATGTCGGGAAAGCCGCACGTGCTGCCTCCACAGCCGCATCGACATCGGTGGCGTCGCCCTGGGCGACCTCGGCGAACGGCCGGGCGCTGGCCGGATCGAAAACCGGTTGCGAGCGGCCATTGGCCGTCTCGCGTGCTTTGCCGTCGATCCAGTGGGTCAGGCGCATCCGGGAAGCTTAGCGCGCACCCCGGCATCCGTCTTTTGCATGCGCTACCGCACGGACTTAAACCATCCGCCGCCCCGGCTCATCCGAGTGACTATGCTGACCGCCGTGATCGACCTCCCGAGCCAGAACGATGCGAAGCCCCGGACCATTGCCGGGCAGCGCGCCGATGATGCTGGCGCGGCCGATGACGACCGGCTGCTCGTCGCGGCTGCTGCGAAAGGCGGGGTCGCGGAGTTCGAGACGCTGTACCGGCGCCATGCCGGTCGCGTGCATGGCGTCATCGTGCGACTGGTCGGTGGCCGTGGCGCACGCGCCGACGACCTGACCCAGGAAGCGTTCGTGCGCGCGTGGCAGGCGTTGCCGGAGTTCCGGTACGAGGCGGCGTTCTCGACGTGGCTCCACCGGTTGGCGGTCAACACCGCGCTGATGGAGTTGCGCAGGCGCCGCTCGCGCCCGCAGGACGATGGCGACGATGACGCCTTCGAGCTGCTGGGTGCGACCGACTCGGCCGGCCACACTACCGCGCTGTCGATGGACTTGGAGCGCGCCGTGGCGAGCCTGCCCCCGCGAGCCAGGGCGGTGCTGGTGCTGTACGACGTGGAAGGCTGGAAACACGAAGAGATCGCGACCGAGCTGGGCATGGCGGTCGGCAGTTCCAAGGCACAGTTGCACCGCGCGCGCAGCCTGTTGCGCGAGCGGCTGGGAGCACATGCATGAACGATGACAACAACAACCTGCGCGACGACGCGACGGGCGACCCGCTGCGCTGGCAGTTGCGGGCGCTGCGCCGCGACCAGGCGCCCGACCGCGATCTGTGGCCCGGCATCGAAGCCGCATTGGTGCGCCCGCTGGCCGCGCCCCGTCGCAACCCTTCCGTCCTTCCGGTGGCACTGGCGGCAAGCCTGCTCGCGATGGTCGGGGTTGCCGGCTGGTGGCAGGCCGGCGAGCCGGTCTCCGTCCAGGTCGCCCGTCCGGACGACGCGGTGCCGGCCACGCTGGTCGAGCGCGAAGTTGCCGGCATGACGCGGCAGTACGACGCCGCGCTCATGGAACTCGGCACCGCCCGGGTCGCGCCAGACGGCGACCACGCCTACAGCGCCGCCCTGGACGAGCTGGACCGCAGCGCCGGTCTCATCCTCGACGCGCTTGCCCACGACCCCGACTCGCGACTGCTCCTGCAGCAGCTGCGCCGCACCTATACCCAGCGGCTTGCGCTCGCGCAGCGCGCCGCCCTCAGTTGACCGGAGCCCCGCCATGAATACTGTCCGCCGCCGAATCCTCGCCCCGTCCATCGCCTTCGCCCTGCTGGTGGCAGCAACCGCTGCCTGGGCTGATACGCCGATCGACGAGACCCGTGCGCTCGACCCCAACGGCCGGATCGAGATCGACAACCTCAAGGGCCGTATCGACGTCGAGGCCTGGGACCGAGCCGAGGTGCGGATTACCGGTTCGCTCGGCGAGGGCGTCGAGAAGCTCGAGATCGACGGCGACAACCGCAGCCTCAGCGTGCGGGTGAAATACCCGCGGCGCGGCGGGCTCGGTTTCCTGTCGGGCGACAACACCGGCCCGACCCGGCTGCACGTGATGGTGCCGCTGCGCGCCGACCTGGAGATCGACTCGGTGGCGGCGGACATCGACGTGGTGGGCGTCGCCCCGGCCGAGGTGTCCATCGACAGCGTCAGCGGCAACGTGGTGCTGGTCGGCGCGCCGCGCGAGTTGTCGGTCGAAACCGTCAGCGGCGACCTGCGGGTGACGTCCAACAGCCGTGATGTGGACATCGCCAGCGTCAGCGGCGACATCCGGCTGGGCGGACGGCTCGACGGCAAGGTGGACCTGGAGACGGTCTCCGGCGACGCCGTGATCGAGGTGCACGAGTCGCTGGTGCGATCGGTGTCGGCGACCTCGGTGTCGGGCGACCTCGAGTTGCGCGCGGCCCTCGCCGCCGGCGGTGAGATCTCGATGGAAAGCGTCAGCGGCGATGTCGACCTGCGCCTGCCGGCCAACCTGTCGGCGGAAGTACGCGGCGAAAGTTTCAGCGGCGACCTGGTCGCCCCGGACGCGCGTATCGAGCGGCCGCGCCACGGCCCCGGTGCCAGTTTCCGCCACCGCTACGGCAGTGGCGACGGCGAGATCTCGGTCGAGACCTTCTCCGGCGACGCCCGCCTGCGGCTGGACTGACCGCCGGCGCCTGCCGGCGCGCGCGGGCTAGAGCGAGCGTGTGCGGCCGCCGTCCACCGGAAGGTTGACGCCGGTGATATAGGCCGCGGCCGGGGAGCACAGGAAGGCGACCGCGTTGGCGGTCTCCTCCGGCCGGGCAAAGCGGCCCAGCGGGATGTCGGCGACCATCGAAGCAAAGACGTCCTCGCGGCTGCGTCCGGTGCGCTCCGCGCTGGTGGTGATGATCTGCTCGATTCGCGGCGTCTCGGTCGAGCCCGGCAGCACGTTGTTGACGGTGATGCCGCGCGGCGCCAGCTCGGTGGCCAGTGTCTTGGCCCAGCTGGCGACCGCCCAGCGGGTGGTGTTGGACACGCCCAGCCCGCGGATCGGTTCCTTCACCGAGGTCGAGATGACGTTGACGATGCGGCCGTAGCCGTCGCGCTCCATGCCCGGAACCACCGCCTCGGCGAGCACGTGGTTGGCCAGCAGGTGCTGGCGGTAGGCGGCCTCGAACGCGGCCGGGTCGGTGCCGCGGATGGTGCCCGGGGCGGGGCCACCGCTGTTGTTGACCAGGATGTGGACGGGCTTGCCGGCCACCAGGGCTTCGACCCGGGCACGCAATTCCTCGGTATGACTGGCGTCGGCCGCAATCCACCCGTGTGCCTGGGCGCGCTGGCGGGGGAGTGCGGCGACGACGTCGCGCAGGACCTCCTCGCGCCGTGCCAGGACGGTGACATCGGCACCCAGGCCGGCGAGTGCCTTCGCGGTGGCCAGTCCGATGCCCTGGCTGGCGCCGCAGACCAGCGCGTGCCGGCCGGTGAGGTTCAGGTCCATCGTCGGTCTCCTCGGTTCCCGGAAGCGCCGGGTCGGGTCAGTGGCGGACGGGCAGCTTGCGCAGCATCCGCGCGGGCAATTCCTCGTCGCTGCCGGCCGGGGGCTCGAGCTCCGACAGGGTGAATCCACGGGCGGCCGCGTCGTCCTCGTCCATGCCGTCGAAGGCGCTGAACTCGGCGTCCATCAGCGCGGCGCGCGCGCTGTCCTCGCTGTCGTAGGACAGGGTGGCGCCATCGCTGTCGAACACCTCGGCGGTGCCGGCCTCGCGTACCCGCAGGCGGGCCCAGACCACGGTCCGGCCGATCGTTGCCAACCACCATTCCTCGCGGGTCGCCCGCGGCATCTCGTCAGTCATGCGGCCACCAGTGAAAGCAGGTAGAGGGTCCCGGCCCCGACCAGGCCGATGATGATCGTGGAGAGGGCGATCCGCGCCGGCGTGGCGAGGCCGTCCAGGTTGCGGTCCCCGGCCGATCGATAGCCACCGCGCAGCAACCAGGCCCATGCCGACGGCCGCGCGAACGCGTTGGCGCCCAGCTCGGCCAGCAGCGTCGGGTGGCGGTCGCGCACATGGACCAGCATCAACGGCCAGAAGATCACGAACGCGGTGGCCCCGGCGATGGCCAGGGCGAGGAAGAGCAGGGCGAAGAACAGGATCACCGTCGCCGCCTGTCAGTAGTCGGCCGTGCCGGGCGCACGCGGGTAGGGGATCGCGTCGCGGATGTTCGACAGGCCGCAGACATAGACAACCAGCCGCTCGAAGCCCAGCCCGAAGCCCGAGTGCGGAACCGAGCCGTAACGGCGGAAGTCGCGATACCACTGGTAGTGGCCGGGGTCGAGGCCGAACTGCGCCATGCGCGCGTCGAGCACGTCCAGGCGCTCCTCGCGCTGCGAGCCGCCGATGATCTCGCCGATGCCCGGGGCCAGCACGTCCATCGCCGCGACCGTCCTGCCGTCGTCGTTGAGGCGCATGTAGAAGGCCTTGATGTGCTCGGGGTAGTTGCTGACCACCACCGGGCGACCCACGTGCTGCTCGGTCAACCAGCGCTCGTGCTCGGTCTGCAGGTCCAGGCCCCACTCTACCGGGAAGTCGAACTTCTGGCCGGAGGCCTGCAGCAGCTTGATCGCATCGGTGTAGTCGATCTGCTCGAACGGTGCGTTGATGAACGCCTCCAGCCGGGCGACCGCATCCTTCTGCACGCGCTCGGCGATGAACGCCATGTCGTCGGCGCGCTCGTCCAGCACCGCGCGGAACAGGTACTTGAGGAAGTCCTCGGCGACGCGCGCGTTCTCCTTCAGGTCGGCGAAGGCGATCTCCGGCTCCACCATCCAGAACTCGGCCAGGTGGCGGGTGGTGTTGGAATTCTCGGCGCGGAAGGTCGGGCCGAAGGTGTACACCTTGCTCAGCGCAAGGCAGTAGGCCTCGACGTTGAGCTGGCCGGACACGGTCAGGAAGGTCTCCTTGCCGAAGAAGTCACGGCTGAAGTCGACCTCGCCGCTGGCGTTGCGGGGCAGGTTGGCCAGGTCCAGGGTCGAGACCCGGAACATCTGTCCGGCACCCTCCGCGTCGGAGGTGGTCACGATCGGCGTGCTGATCCAGAAGTAGCCGTTCTCGTGGAAGAACCGGTGCACCGCCTTGGAGAGGCAGTCGCGGATGCGGGTGACCGCGCCGAACAGGTTGGTCCGCGGGCGCAGGTGGGCGACTTCGCGCAGGAACTCCAGCGAATGCGCCTTGGGCTGGATCGGGTAGGTCTCGGGGTCGTCGACCCAGCCGACCACCTCCACGCGGCTGGCCTGAATCTCGAAACCCTGGCCCTTGCCCTGCGAAGCGACCAGCTCGCCCGTGGCGATCACCGAGCAGCCGGCCGTGAGGTGCTTCACCTCCGACTCGTAGTTCGACAGCGTGGCCGGCGCGACCACCTGGATGGGTGCGAAGCAGGAGCCGTCGCTGACGTTGACGAAGCTCAGGCCGGCCTTGGAATCGCGCCGGGTGCGCACCCAGCCGCGGACGGTGACTTCGCCGCCTACCGGCAGCCGGCCTTCAAGGGCGTGTTGCACACTTGTCGTGGTCATGCAGTTTCTCGTTCCAGGGGGTCGCCGCCAGCCGGGCTTGAAACGCCGCGGCGCGGGCCGATATCAAGCGACGAAGTCTACCGGAGCGGTTCATCCCACGCCGCCGTTACCGCCGCCGCACCGCTATAATCGGCCCGGCCACACGCAGTTGCAGCACTACGGAGTATTCATGTCCATCAGCCTGACGCCCGCCGCCCTTGCCCGCGTGCAGCGCTACCTCGCCGAAACCCCCGACGCGATCGGCCTGAGGTTCGGCGTGAGCAAGACCGGTTGTTCCGGTTGGCAGCACACCGCCGACCTGGCCAGGGAAGAGCGGGCCGGCGACACCGTGTTCGAGCAGAACGGCGTGCGCATCTACGTCGATCCGATCAGTCTGGCGCAGGTCGACGGCACCCAGATCGATCTGGTCAAGCAGCGCCTGGGCGAGCAGTTCCTGTTCCGCAACCCCAACGCCAGTGCCGAATGCGGCTGCGGCGAAAGCTTCACGACCGACGCCGACGTCGCCTGAGCGGTTTGTAGAGGCGCTCGATCCGCGCGTCCCGCCACTGGTTGCGCGCCCCATAAGCTGCCATAATGCCCGGCTTCCTCCGGGTTTCCGGGGGGACCTTGCCCCACCTGCACGCGAATCCCGCCGGCAGGGGGGCTGTCCGGCCTAGGGGCCGATATCCACAAGGAAAACACCATGCGTCATTACGAAGTCGTGTTCCTGGTCCACCCGGACCAGAGCGAGCAGGTGCCGGCCATGATCGAGCGCTACAAGGGCTTGATCGAGGGCGGCGAGGGCAAGATCCACCGTCTCGAGGACTGGGGCCGCCGCCAGCTGGCGTACCCGATCGAGAACCTGGTCAAGGCCCACTACGTGCTGCTCAACATCGAGTGCAGCCAGGCCGTGCTGAACGAGCTGGTCGACGGTTTCCGCTTCAACGACGCGGTGCTGCGCCACCTGGTCATGAAGCGCGACGCCGCCGACACCGAGCAGTCGCTGATCATGAAGTTCAAGGACGAGAAGGGCGACAAGCCCGAGCGCGGCGAGCGTCGCCGCCGTGACGACGACAGCAACGAAGGCGAGGGCGGCAAGTCCGACGCCGGTTCGGAAGAGAAGTCCGACGACGCCAAGTCCGACGATTCCAACGAAGCCGCCTGATCACGCCCCCCAGGAGCACGCACATGTCCAAGTTCTTCCGCCGCCGCAAGTTCTGCAAGTTCACCGCCGAGGGTGTCAAGGAGATCGACTACAAGGATCTCAACACCCTGCGCCAGTACCTCACCGAGACCGGCAAGATCGTGCCGTCGCGCGTGACCGGTACCAAGTCGAAGTACCAGCGCCAGCTGGCAACGGCCGTCAAGCGCGCCCGTTTCCTCGCGCTGATCCCGTACACCGACAACCACAACGCCTGATCGACCTCCCGGTCATTCGGACAGCACTGTTGCGGGGCCACGCGCCTCGCTAACGAATACGGAGCACCACCATGCAACTGATCCTCCTGCAGAACGTGCAGAACCTCGGCAAGCTCGGCGACAAGGTCGACGTCAAGCCGGGTTACGGCCGCAACTTCCTGGTCCCGCAGGGCAAGGCCACGCCGGCGACCGAGGCCAACCTGGCCGAGTTCGAGACGCGCCGCGCCGAGTACGAAGCCAAGGCCAAGGCCATGCACGACGACGCCGAGGCCCGCCAGGCCAAGCTCGCCGACGTGTCGGTGACGATCCGTGCGAATGCCGCCGCGGAAGGCAAGCTCTACGGTTCGGTCTCGACCCGCGACATCGCCGAGGCGCTGACCAAGGCCGGCTACCCGGTCGAGAAGTCCGAAGTGATCATGGGTGAGGGCGCCATCCGCCGCACCGGCGAGTACGATGTCGTGATCCACCTGCACGCCGACATCGAAGCCACCGTCAAGGTGGTGGTCGAGGGCGAAGTGGCCTGATCGCCACCGCAAACGGATCCATCCGGGGGGCGCCGAAAGGCGCCCTTCGTTTTTTGGGCGCCGCGGCGCGTCGCATATCCTGCGACAGCACCGTGGGACAAGTGCCTCGGCCGACTGTCCACCCGATATCCACAGACTTATCCGTACCCGGCCGTCGCGTTCGGCCCTAGGATGCGCGCTCGGCCCGCGCTCCGGTCTGCGACGGCCTTTCCAGGAACGACAGCATCGACATGAGCGCACGACCCGGCTTCCGCGGCGAATTCCGCGACTCCCGCTTCGAGACCCGGGCCGAGCAACGCGTCGACCAGCTCCGCATCCCGCCGCAATCGGTCGAGGCCGAGCAGGCGGTGCTGGGCGGGTTGATGCTCGCGCCGGAAGCCTACGACACCGTCGCCGACAGCCTGGCCGAGCGCGACTTCTACCGCCGCGACCACCAGCTGATCTTCCGCGCGATCCGCGAGCTGGCGGAAAAGAACAAGCCCTTCGATGCGGTCACCCTCGGCGAGTGGTTCGAATCGATCGGCGAGGCCGAGCAGGTCGCCGGCGGCGCCTACCTGATCGAGTTGGCCAGCACCACGCCGTCGGCCGCCAACATCAAGGCGTATGCCGAGATCGTCCGCGACAAGGCGATCCTGCGGCAGCTGATCGAGGTCGGCACCAATATCGTCAATGACGGCTTCCAGCCCGATGGGCGGGAGAGCAGCGAGATCCTGTCGACCGCCGAGCAGCAGGTGTTTGCCATCGCCGAGGCCGGCGCCAAGGGGCGCACCGACTTCACCGCGATCAACACCGCGTTGTCGGAAGCCTTCGACGTACTGCAGACGCGTTACGCCAACGGCGGCAGCGTCACCGGCCTTCCGACCGGCTACACCGAGTTCGACGAGATGACGGCCGGCCTGCAGCCCACCGACCTGCTGATCCTCGCGGCGCGCCCGGCGATGGGCAAGACCACGCTGGCGCTGAACATCGCCGAGTACGCCGCGATCAAGAGCAAGAAGGCGGTCGCGGTGTTCTCGATGGAAATGTCGGCCAGCCAGCTCGCGCTGCGCCTGATCTCCTCCAACGGCCGCGTCAACGCCCAGCGCCTGCGCAGCGGCCAGCTGGAGGACGAGGACTGGAGCCGCGTGACCAGTGCGATCCGGATGCTCAAGGAAGCCAAGATCTTCATCGACGACACCCCCGGCCTGTCGCCGGACGCGCTGCGGGCCAAGGCCCGCCGGCTCAAGCGCGAGCATGACCTCGGCCTGGTGGTGATCGACTACCTGCAGCTGATGGCGGTGCCAGGCAATAACGAGAACCGCGCGACCGAGATCTCCGAGATCTCGCGCTCGCTCAAGCACCTGGCCAAGGAACTCAACGTGCCGGTGATCGCGCTGTCGCAGCTCAACCGCTCGCTGGAAACGCGCGCCGACAAGCGCCCGGTGATGGCGGACCTGCGCGAGTCCGGCGCAATCGAGCAGGACGCCGACGTGATCGTCTTCATCTACCGCGACGACTACTACAACAAGGAAAACTCGCCCGACAAGGGCCTGGCCGAAGTCATCATCGGCAAGCAACGTAACGGCCCGACCGGCTCGATCAAGCTGAAGTTCTTCGGCGAATACACGCGTTTCGACAATCTGTCGCACGATTCGGTCGGCAGTTTCGAGTAACCCCACCGCACCCGGCAACCGCATGGCCCGACCCACCACCGCCGTCATCGATACCGGCGCGTTGCGCCACAACCTGGCCCAGGTCCGCGGCCGGGCCCCCGGCAGCCGCGTGATGGCGGTGGTCAAGGCCGACGGCTACGGACACGGCCTGGAGCGCGTCGCCCGTTCGCTTGCCGGAGCCGACGCGTTCGGCGTGGCCGCGCTGTCGGACGCCGAGCGGTTGCGCGCAGCGGGCGTGTCGCAGCCGATCCTGCTGCTGTCGGGCTTCGACGAGCCGTCCGACATCGGCCGGATGCGTGCCCTGCACGTCGACTCGGCGATCCACCACGCCAGCCAGATCGAGATGCTCGAGCAGGCCGATCCGGGCGAGCTGATCGGCTGCTGGCTCAAGATCGATACCGGCATGCACCGCTTGGGCTTCGCGCCCGAGCACGCGCGCGAGGCCCACGCGCGGTTGTCTGCGATACCGGGCGTGGTCGGCGAGATTCGCCTGCTGAACCATTTCGCCAGTTCCGACGAGTTCGACGACAGTCCGTCGCATGGTCGCCAGACCCGCGAGCAGATGCGCATCTTCCACGACACCGTGGCGGGGCTGCCGGGCGAGCGCTCGCTGGCCAACTCGGCGGCGGTGCTCGGCTGGCCCGACGCCCACGCCGACTGGGTCCGTGCCGGCGGCGCACTGTACGGGATGTCGGTGGTGGAAGGGCGGACCGGAGCGGACTTCGGCCTGCAGCCGGCGATGACCTTCGCCACCCGGCTCATCGCGATCAACCACATCCGCAAGGGTGAGCGGGTCGGTTACTCGGCCACCTGGGAGTGTCCAGAGGACATGCCGATCGGGGTTGCGGCCATCGGTTACGGCGATGGCTATCCCCGCGCGGCACCGTCGGGGACGCCGATGCTCGTCAACGGGCGGCGCGCACCGCTGGTCGGCCGCGTCTCGATGGACCTGGTCACCATCGACCTGCGTGGCGTGCCCGAGGCGCGCGTGGGTGACCCGGTGACCCTGTGGGGCCCCGAGCTGCCGGTCGAGACGATCGCGCTGGCTGCGGGGACGATCGGCTACGAGCTGACGTGCTCGATCACGCGGCGCGTGCGGTTCGTGGAACGCTGAGCAGGCAATCCGGCTGCTTCCTGAACAGGCGGCTCCACCCGTCACCCGTCTCATACGCGGGCGTGTTTAGCTTTGTCCCGGTTAACGGCCACAGCCAAAAGGGACACTTATGAAGACTCCGATCCGATATTCGCTCGCCGCCGCGGTGATGACCGCCATGCTTGCCGGTTGCGCGACCTCCGGTGGCGGCTACTACGGCCAGCAGGACCCCTATGGCCAGGGGCCGGACCCGGCCAACGACCGCACCAAGCGCGGCGCCATCATCGGCGCGGCGGTCGGCGCGGTTGCCGGCCTGCTCAGTGGCGATGACGCCACCGAGCGCCGCCAGCGCGCGCTCGTCGGTGCCGGCGTCGGTGGCCTGGCCGGTGGTGCCATCGGCAACTACCAAGACCGCCAGGAGCGCGCCCTGCGCGAGCGCATGGCTGGTACGGGTGTAGACGTGGTGCGTCAGGGTGACAACATCACGCTGAACATGCCCGACAACATCACGTTCGGGTTCGACAGCTCGGCGCTGCAGTCGCAGTTCTACCCGGTGCTGGACGACGTGGCCGCCACGCTGCGCGAGTACAACCAGACTATTGTCGAGGTCGCCGGCCACACCGACAGCAAGGGCACCGACGCGTACAACCAGGAACTGTCGGTCCGTCGTGCCGATTCGGTGGGCAATTACCTGATGTCCAAGGGCCTGATGCGCGACCGGTTCATCATCACCGGCGCCGGCGAGAGCCGCCCGATCGCGAGCAACGACACCGAGGCCGGGCGCGCGCAGAATCGCCGCGTCGAGATCACCCTGGTGCCGATCCGCTCCTGATCGGTCGCAGGCTGCACATGACGGACGGGCTCCACGGAGCCCGTCTTTTTTTTGGCCCGTACCGGGCGGGTGGATCCGCGTTAACCACCGCCCTTGGCCGATCGCTTCAACAGACGATCGCACAGGTTCAGCAACATCAGTACCAGCAGGGTGAGAAGGGTGGCTGCGGCGGCAAGGACGTAATAGTGGAACCCCGCGGCGAGGCCGACCACGGCCACCATCAGCAACGACGCGGCCGTGGTGATGCCCGCGATGGTGTCGCCGCCGCGACGAGCGAAGATCGTGCCCGCGCCGATGAACGCGACACCGGCGATCACCGCTTCGACCATCCTGAGCGGGTCGATCCGCAACTGTCCCGACGTGTTGGCGAACAGTCCGTCATCGGCCAGCGCCAGCCGCCCGATGCCCACCAGCAACGCCGCGGCGCCCGCCACGAGCATATGGGTACGAAAGCCGGCGGGGCGATCCTTGAGCTCGCGCTCGAGCCCCACCAGCCCACCAAGCACCATGCCGATGGCGGTTGCCCACACGGCCTCGAGTTGCGTTGTCCATTCCATGTCGCGCAGTGTCGGCGGTCGCGCGTTTAGGAAGCGTCACCGTATACACGTCGTGAAAGGATGCTCACGCGCGATAGGCTAGTTTTGTACAAATTTCACACCTGTATCACTTGATTGCTCAGGGGGAGCTCAAGAGTGACGTCAAGCACCAAGCGCACCGCGCGATCCGCCAGCCCGAGCGGCACCATATCCACCGAACCCAAGGCAATGCCGTCGCGCGATGCCGCAGCCCAGCAGTTGCTGGAAGCCCTGTGCGCGATGCGCGATGGCGATTTCAGCGTCCAGCTGCCGGTCCACTGGGACGGCATCGAAGGCAAGCTCGCCGATTGCTTCAATGCGATCGTCACCAGCAACCGTCACCTGGCCAACGAACTTAACCGTGTGGGGCAGGTGGTCGGGCGCGAGGGCCAGACCCGCAAGCGCCTCAGCGTCACCAACCACGGCGGTGCCTGGCTCGGCATGCAGCAGTCGGTCAATGGCCTCATCGACGACCTGGTGCGCCCGATCGAGACGATGACCGAGGCCACCGCCGGCGTCGCCAAGGGTGACCTGACCCGCACCGTGCCGTTGGAAACCGACGGCCGTCCGCTGCAGGGCGAGTTCCTGCGGTCGGCGACGATCGTCAACCGCATGATCGAGCAGATGGGCGAATTCTCGGCCGAGGTGACCCGCGTCGCGCTCGAGGTCGGCACGGCGGGCCGCCTCGGTGGCCAGGCCAAGGTCAAGGGTGTGTCGGGCGTCTGGAAGGAACTGACCGATTCGGTCAACCAGATGGCGTCCAACCTCACCACGCAGGTGCGCAATATTTCGGAGGTGACCATCGCGGTGGCCGACGGCGACCTTTCGCGCAAGATCACGGCCGACGTACGCGGCGAGATGGCCCAGCTCAAGGAGGCCATCAACACGATGGTGGACCAGCTGCGAAGCTTCGCCTCCGAGGTGACCCGCGTGGCACGCGAGGTGGGCACCGAGGGCAAGCTCGGCGGCCAGGCGGTCGTGCCCGGCGTGGCGGGTACCTGGAAGGACCTCACCGACTCGGTGAACGCGATGGCGTCCAACCTGACCAGCCAGGTGCGCAACATCGCCGAGGTGACCACCGCGGTGGCCAAGGGCGACCTGTCCCGCAAGATCGCGGTGGATGCCCAGGGTGAGATCCTCGCGCTCAAGAACACCATCAACACGATGGTCGACCAGCTCAACGGATTCGCCGCCGAGGTGACGCGCGTGGCGCGCGAGGTCGGCACCGAAGGCAAGCTCGGCGGGCAGGCGCAGGTGCCCGACGTCGCGGGTACGTGGAAGGACCTGACCGACCACGTGAACTCGATGGCGTCCAACCTGACCAGCCAGGTGCGCAACATCGCCGAGGTGACCACCGCGGTGGCCAAGGGCGACCTGTCGCGCAAGATCACGGTGGACGTGCGTGGCGAGCTGCTCGAGCTCAAGAACACCCTCAACACGATGGTCGACCAGCTCAACAGCTTCGCGGCCGAGGTGACCCGCGTGGCGCGCGAGGTGGGCACCGAGGGCAAGCTGGGCGGACAGGCAACGGTGCCCGGCGTCGACGGAACCTGGGCCGACCTCACCGATTCGGTGAACGCGATGGCGTCCAACCTGACCAGCCAGGTACGCAACATCGCCGAGGTGACCACGGCGGTGGCGAGGGGCGACCTCTCGCGCAAGATCGGCGTGACCGCGCAGGGCGAGATCCTGCAGCTCAAGGACACCATCAACACGATGGTGGACCAGCTCAACAGCTTCGCCGCGGAGGTGACGCGCGTGGCGCGCGAAGTCGGCACCGAAGGCAAGCTCGGCGGCCAGGCGACCGTGCCCGGCGTGGCGGGTACCTGGGCCGACCTGACCGACAACGTCAACGCGATGGCGTCCAACCTGACCAGCCAGGTGCGCAACATCGCCGAGGTCACCACCGCGGTGGCGAAGGGCGACCTGTCGCGCAAGATCGGCGTCGACGTGAAGGGCGAGATGCTCGAGCTGAAGGACACCATCAACACGATGGTTGACCAGCTCAACAGCTTCGCGGCGGAGGTGACCCGCGTGGCGCGCGAGGTGGGCACCGAGGGCAAGCTCGGCGGGCAGGCGGCGGTGCCCGGCGTGGCCGGTACGTGGAAGGACCTGACCGACAACGTCAACTCGATGGCGTCCAACCTGACCAGCCAGGTGCGCAACATCGCCGAGGTCGCAACCGCGGTGGCCAAGGGCGACCTGTCGCGGAAGATCGGCGTCGACGCGCAGGGCGAGATCCTCCAGCTCAAGGACACCCTCAACACGATGGTGGACCAGCTCAACAGCTTCGCGGCCGAGGTGACCCGCGTGGCGCGCGAGGTGGGCACCGAGGGCAAGCTTGGTGGACAGGCGATCGTGCCCGGCGTGGCCGGTACCTGGGCCGACCTGACCGACAACGTCAACTCGATGGCGACCAACCTGACCACCCAGGTGCGCGGCATCGCCCAGGTGGTGACCGCGGTCGCGACCGGTGACCTGAGCAAGAAGCTGACGGTGGAGGCCAAGGGCGAGATCGCCGAGCTGGCCGACACGATCAACTCGATGACGGACACCCTGGCGATCTTCGCGGACCAGGTGACCACGGTGGCGCGCGAGGTCGGCGTGGAAGGCCGCCTCGGCGGGCAGGCCAAGGTGCCCGGCACCGCCGGCATCTGGGAGAACCTCACCGGCAACGTGAACCAGCTGGCGGCCAACCTGACCACCCAGGTACGCGCGATCGCCGAGGTCGCCACCGCGGTGACCCAGGGCGACCTGACGCGCGAGATCCAGGTGGACGTACGCGGCGAGCTGGCCGACCTCAAGGACAACATCAACGTCATGATCGGCACGCTGCGTGCGACCACCGAGAGCGGGCGCGAGCAGGACTGGCTGAAGACCAACATGGCGACCTTCAGCAGCATGATGCAGGGCCAGCGGGACCTCGCCACGCTCGGCGACATGCTGCTGTCCGAACTCGCGCCGCTCGTCGATGCGCACCAGGGCTTGATGTACGTGGTCGACGGTGACGAGCCGGGCGCCACCCCGTACCTGCGCCAGCTGGCGTCCTACGCCAGTGCGGGGTCGGCCGATGGTCGGCCGAGCCTGGAGTTCGGCGAAGGCCTGATCGGGCAGTGCGCCGCGAAGGCGCGGATGATCATGGTCGAGAACGTCGACCCGAGCTCGGTGCAGATCCGCTCGGGCCTGTTGGAACTGGTGCCGCGCAATGTGATCGTGCTGCCGGTGCTGTTCGAGGACCAGATCAAGGCGGTCATCGAGCTGGCCTCGCTGTCGGAGTTCACCGTCTCCCAGCGTGCGTTCCTGGACCAGCTCTCGCGCAGCATCGGCATCGTGCTCAACACCATCGAGTCGACGATGCGCACCGAGCGTCTGCTCGCGCAGTCCCAGCAGCTGGCCGGCGAGCTGCAGACGCAGCAACGCGAACTGCAGCAGACCAACGAGGACATCGCGCTCAAGGCGGCCTTGCTGGCCGAGCAGAAGAACGAGGTGGAGCGCAAGAACCAGCAGATCGAACAGGCCCGCCGCGCGCTCGAGGAGAAAGCGGCGGAACTGGCACTGACCTCGCGCTACAAGTCCGAGTTCCTGGCCAACATGTCGCACGAGTTGCGCACGCCGCTCAACTCGATCCTGATCCTTGGCCAGCAACTGTCGGAGAACGTCGACCAGAACCTGACGCCCCGCCAGGTGGAGTTCGCCAGCACGATCCACGGCGCCGGCACCGACCTGCTGCACCTGATCAGCGACATCCTCGACCTGTCCAAGATCGAGTCCGGCACGGTCACGGTCGACAACGAGGAGATCAGTTTCCGCCACCTGCGCGAGAACATGGAGCGCTCGTTCCGCCACGAGGCCGAGCGGCGCCAGCTGGAGTTCTCGGTCGACTTCTCGCCCGAGCTGGGTCGCGCACTCGACACCGACCCCAAGCGCCTGCAACAGATCCTCAAGAACCTGCTGTCGAACGCGTTCAAGTTCACCGCGCAGGGACGTGTCAGCCTCACCGCACGACCGGCGCAGGGTGGGTGGACGCAGGGCCATGCCGTCCTGGATGCGGCACCGACGGTGATCGCTTTCGAGGTTACCGACACCGGTATCGGGATTTCGCCGGACAAGCAGCGGATCGTGTTCGAGGCCTTCCAGCAGGCCGATGCGGGCACGTCGCGCCAGTACGGGGGCACTGGCCTCGGCCTGGCGATCAGCCGCGAGATCGCCGGCCTGCTGGGAGGCGAGTTGCGCTTGCACAGCACGGTGGGCGAGGGCAGCACTTTCACCCTGTATCTTCCGCTGTCCTACGCCGGTGCCGACAGTGCCCACGAGGCGCGTGCAGCGCGCGCGCACGAGCGTGCCGCACTGGTTGCCCCCGTCAGCGATGAAACCACGCAGGCGCCGCAGCAGCGACTCGAAGACGACCGCGACGTGCTGGTAGAGGGCGAGCCGACGCTGCTGCTGGTCGAGGACGATGTCCGCTACGCCGCCGTGCTGCGCGACATGGCGCGCTCCAAGGGCTTTCGGGTCCTTGTCGCGCACCGCGGCAGCGAAGCGCTGCGGCTGGTGCGGGACTACCGCCCGAGCGCGATCTCGCTCGATATCTTCCTGCCCGACATGCTCGGCTGGACGGTGCTGGCACGGCTGAAGCAGGACTCCGAGACCCGTCACATCCCGGTACAGATCGTCACCGTGGAGGAGGAGCGCCACCAGAGCATCGAGCGTGGTGCGTTCTCCTACCTGGCCAAGCCGGCCACCACCGAGACCATCGACGCCGCGTTGCAGCGGATCAAGGACTACACACTGCCGCGGGTCAAGCGCCTGCTGGTGGTGGAGGACGACGCCGCCGAGCGGATGAGCATCCAGGAGCTGATCCGTCACGACGACGTCTCCATCGACACCGTCGGCAGCGGCCAGGAAGCGCTGGACGCGCTCAAGCGCGACGGTTACGACTGCGTCGTGCTGGACTTGCGCCTGCCTGACATGACCGGTTTCGAGCTGCTGGACCTGCTGCAGGCGGAGCCGACGCTGCGCGACGTGCCGGTGGTGGTGTTCACCGGCAAGGACCTGAGCATCGACGAGGACCGCCGGCTGAAGAAGGCGGCCAAGAGCGTCGTCATCAAGGGGGTGGAGTCACCCGAACGCCTGCTCGACGAAACCGCGCTGTTCCTGCACCGGGTCATTGCCGACCTGCCGCCGGCCAAGCAGCGGATGGTGCAGAGCCTGCACGAGTCCGACGACGCGCTGCGCGACAAGCGCGTGCTGGTGGTGGACGACGACGTGCGCAACATCTTCGCGCTGTCGAGCGTGCTCGAACGGCACGGCATGGACGTCGTCACCGCCGGCACTGGCCAGGAGGCCATCCAGAAGGTGGCCGAGGACGATGAGATCGCGCTGGTGCTGATGGACATCATGATGCCGGGCATGGATGGCTACGAAACCATGCGTGCGATCCGCGAAGACCCCCGTTCGCGGGCCTTGCCGATCGTCGCGCTGACGGCCAAGGCGATGAAGGGCGACCGCGAGAAGTGCCTGGAGGCCGGTGCCTCCGACTACCTCGCCAAGCCCGTCGTCACCGACCAGTTGCTCGGAGTGCTGCGCCTGTGGCTGCATCGCTGACCTCCGTGCCGGGCCAGCAGAGCCCCGACGAGCCGGTGAAGATCCTGCTGGTCGACGACCAGCCGGGGCGGCTGTTGACCTACCGCGCGATCCTGGAGCCGCTGGGCGAAGAGCTGGTGGAAGCCAGCTCCGGCGTCGAGGCCCTGAAACGACTGATGGAGGACGAGTTCGCGCTCATCCTGCTCGACGTCAACATGCCCGACATGGACGGTTTCGAGACCGCCAGCCTGATCCACCAGCACCCGCGGTTCGAGAAGACACCGATCATCTTCGTTACCGCGGTCAACGTCACCGACATGGACCGCCTGCGCGGCTACAAGCTGGGCGCGGTCGATTACGTCATGGTGCCGGTGATCCCCGAGATCCTGCGCAGCAAGGTGGTGGTGCTGGCCGAGCTGCATCGGAAGCGGATGGAGCTGCAGGCGGCCAACGCCAAGCTCGCGGCGGCCAACCGCGCGTTGCAGGCCGAGCAGGAACGCGAGCTGGAGGTGCTGAACGAGTCGCTGCGCAACGCCAACGCGGCGCTGGGTGCGCAGAACGTGGAGCTACATGGCGAGGTCGCCGAGCGCACCCGTGTCGAGCAGTTGCTGCGCGAGGCCGACCGTCGCAAGGACGAGTTCCTGGCGACGCTCGCGCACGAGTTGCGCAACCCGCTCGCGCCGCTGCAGAACGCGCTCAGCATCCGTCGACTGTCCGACGCCCCGGGCGATCCCGCACTTCAACAGGTGATGGAGCGGCAACTGGGCCTGCTTGTCCGCCTGATCGACGACCTGCTCGATATCGCGCGCATCAGCCAGGCCAAACTGACCTTGCGCAAGCACGCGACATCGCTGCAGGAGATCATCGATTCGGCAATCGAGATCGCCCGTCCGTCCATCGAACACGGGCGCCACCAGTTGGTGCTGACCGTACCCGAAACGCCGGTTCCGCTGGTCGCCGACCAGGCGCGCATGTCCCAGGTGTTCGCCAACCTGCTCAACAACGCGGCCAAATATTCCGACGCCAATGGCCGCATCGAACTGGTAGCCCGGGCCGACCGGCCTGGTGGCCGGGTCGAGGTGCAGGTGCGCGACAGCGGCATCGGGCTCGCGCGCGAGCAGATGGACCGCATCTTCGAGATGTTCTCCCAGGTAGAAACCGCGGTGGACCGCGCCCACGGCGGGCTCGGCATTGGCCTGACCCTGGTCCGCCGGCTGGTCGAGATGCACGGGGGCGAGGTGTCTGCGGCGAGCGACGGGCTGGGCGCCGGCGCCTGCTTCACCGTCTCGCTGCCGATGCACCAACCCGAGCCCCAAGCCGAAGCCCCGGCGGCACCGGCATCGACCACGGAAGAAATGCACAAGCGCGTGCTGGTGGTCGATGACAACCGCGATGCCGCCGACACGCTGGCGATGATGATCGAGATGCTGGGGCACCAGGTGCGGCGGCTCTACGACCCCCATGCGGTAGTCGCCGAGATGGAATCGTTCCAACCCGACCTGGTGTTCCTTGATGTCGGTATGCCCGGGCTGAGTGGGTATGAGCTTGCGCCGCGCCTGCGGGCGATGCCGGGGTTCGAGGACCTGGAGATCGTGGCGGTGACCGGCTGGGGACAGCCGGAGGATCGCCGTCGGACCCGGGAGGCCGGCTTCGACGAACACCTGGTCAAGCCACCTTCGCTCGATGCCATCCGGCAGTTGTGCACGCAACCGGTGCGCGACACGACGCGCAGGGAGCAGGTCGATGGATGAGCGCAAACCGCATGCGGAGTCCGTCGTGCAGGAAGCCCCAGACCCGACGCCGCAGTTCCTCGGTCGGCTCGCCCACGATCTACGCGGCCCACTGTCGCCGCTGCAGACCGCGGCCTACCTGCTCAAGCGCGATGACCTGGACGAGGATCGCCGCGTCGAGTTGCTGGACATCATCGACCGTCAGACCCGGCGGCTGAGCAGCATGGTGCAGGAGGTATCCGACTGGGTCCGCGCGCGTGAGGCCCGGCTGGTCACCTACCGCGAGGTGGTCACCGTGCCGATGCTGCTGGACCTGGCGGCGGCCAACCTCGGCGCGGGAGTCGCACTGGAGGCGGTGCCGCAGCTGGACGAAGCCTGCGTCGAGGTGGACGTGCAGCGCATCCTGCAGTTGCTCGAGGCACTCGTGGAGTTCCTCGGCTCCCGCGCGCCGCAAGTGCGGGTCGAGGCCAACGCAGACCGCGGACGCGTGCGACTGCTGGTTGCAGCGCCCGGTAGCGGCTGGCAGGACCAGGACGAGCGCGACACCCTGTTCCAACAACCCCAGGCCGCGCCCTTCGACGAAGGGCTCGGAATGCGCTTGCTGGTTGCGCGTTCAATCGCGGAAGCGCATGGGGGGGAGCTCGCGGGCGTCGATGCGCCCGATGGCTCGGCCGCCGTGCGGCTCTATCTGCCGCTGGCCGACTGCGCCGCCCTGGAAAGCGTCTAGCAGTCGCGGCCGTTCGCAGTCAGTCCGGGGTCTTGGCCGGAATAAACGGTGACACCGGGTCGCTTGCGGGGAAGGTTTCCTCCAGCGCTTCGTCCTGGTTCTCGTTCTCGTGCCGCTTACGCTCTTCGGCGTCCTGCGGCTCGGCGGATGTCGTGTTTTCAGTGCGCGGCAAATTGGCGTTCATTGTGCGATCCCTCGGGCCCGGCGCCCTTTCGGTCACGATACGACCTGCCTGCTAAGGAGGCGTGAGCAACGCGTGGGCCGGGCTTTACGGTGCCGCCAGGCGTCGCGCATAGGCTGGTCCCAGGTGCGATGCGCCTTCCCCCCACCGGCATCGCCGGACAGAACCCGCAGGAGTACGCAATGGCTACCAGCAAGCACGACCAGGCCCAGTTGCACGAGTTGCTTTACCAGGCGTTGGAAACCGAGATCGGCGGCGCGCAGATCTACGAGATGGCGATCGAGTGCGCGGTCAACGACGACCTCCGCAAGGAATGGCAGGAGTACCTCGAAGAAACCCGCACGCACCGCAAGGTGCTGCTCAATGTCTTCAGCGAGCTCGGACTGGATCCGGAAGTGCGCACCCCGGGCCGCGAGGTCGTCGCCCACCTGGGGCAGTCCTACGTCGCGGCGATGCAGATGGCGATGAAGGCCGGCGACCCGGTGGCGGCCGAGCTGGTCGCGGGTGAGTGCGTGGTGCTGGCGGAGACCAAGGATCACCTCAACTGGGAGCTCATCGGGCACGTGTCCAAGAAGGCCACGGGCAAGGAAGGCTCGGTGCTGAAGCAGGCTTTCGAGGCTGTCGAACAGCAGGAGGACCACCACCTCTACCACACCACCGGCTGGACGCGGGAGCTGTGGATGGGTGCCCTTGGGTTGCCGGCCGTGCTCCCGCCGCCGGAGGAGGTCAAGAACGTCGAGACCAAGATCGGCGCGTCGCGGGCCGAACAGGCACGAGGCGAAATGCTCAAGCGCAGCCATTGACCGCCGAGGGCGCGAGCACGGCTCGCGCCCTTTCTTCCAGGCATGGCGCGAGCGGCTCCCGCCCTTTTCTTCCGGCCGGGCGTGGTTACGCCGCGACGCGTTTTTCGTGCATCCGGCGCCATGCCGCAGCGGCCGCGGGCTGGGCTTCGTTCCAGTCCAGCGGGCTGCAGCCCCGCGTGCGGTAGTAAGCCTCCGCCAGGTCCTCGCCGTGGTGCTCAAACAGCTCCACCTGCCCATGCAGGAACGCGTTGATGCCCAGTTTCAGTGCGGGCTCGTAGTCCTCGTACGACAGTCCTGGCCGGCAAAAAGGCGCGTTGGGGTAATGCGCGCGCCAGTAGTCGAGCTCGCCGTCAAAATCGACGTAGCTGGGCGTGGACGGTGATGCGGTTTCAGTCGACATGGAATTCCCTCCCTGAACTGCCCCCCTGCCTTCGCCATTCTCGGCCCAATCCGAGGCGAACTGCAAACCACGTCTCTGAATCTTTCATCGGGCGCGGTCAGGCGCGTGCATACCGGGCGGTGCGTACGTCGATCTTCATCGAATCCTTCATCAGGGCCAGCGCGCGCTCGGTGCGTTGCGGACTGATCGAGGCGACGCAGTCTCGGGGGACATGGACGGCGAATTCCCTCATGTGGGCGTCGGTGGCCGTGGTCAGCACGCAGCCGTCGGCGGCGACGCCGGTAATCACCAGGCGCTTGGCTCCGAGCTTGGCAAGCAGGATCGCCAGCGGCGTGTCGAAGAATCCCGAATGCTTGGGCTTGAGCACGAAGTAGTCGTCCGGTTCCGGCGGCAGGCATCGCGCCAGCTCCGCCCCCAGGCTGCCGTCGTGCTGGCAGATGGCGACCAGCGCGCTGAAGTCGACCTGCCAGTGCATGAAGTTGTCGTTGACGTACACCACGGGCACGCCTTCGCGCTTCAGTCGCTGCTTCAGCGTGGCGATCCGTGGGGCCGCCTCGGCGGCCTGGGGACGCATTGCCTTGCCCCCCTCGAAGTCGAGGGGGTTGATCATGTCCACGATCAGCAGGGCGGTGCCGCCGGTCTCCGCTTTGCGGCGTCTGGATGCCGTCGCCATGGGTCAGGGAGTCAGCACGACCTTGCGGCAGTCGTCCTGCTTCTCCTCGAACATTTCGTACCCCTGCGCCGCGTCGGCGAGCTTCATGCGGTGGGAGATGATGATCTCGGGCGCGAGCCGACCGTCCTCGATGAAACCCAGCAGTTCCGGCATGAACCGTTGCACGTGGGTCTGTCCCATCCGGAAGGTCAGCCCCTTGTCGAACGCGTCGCCGAACAGGAAGCCGTGGATGAAACCGGCATAGACGCCGGCGACGCTGACGATGCCGCCGCGCCGGGTGGCTGCGATGCACTGGCGGAGCGCCTTGCCGCTGCTGCCTTCGAGCTTGACAGCGGTCAGGACGGTCTCGGTCGTGCTGCCCTTGGCCTCGAACCCGACCGCCTCGATGCAGGCGTCGACGCCGCGGTAGCCCGTCTGTTCAACGATCAGCCCCGCCGGGTCGTCGCACTCGTCGAAGTTGATCGGTATGACACCGTAGGCCTTTGCGGCGAAGTCCAACCGGTAGGGATGGTGGTCGACCATGAAGATCCGCTCGGCGCCCAGCATCCGGCAACACGCCGCCGCCATCAGCCCGACCGGCCCGGCGCCGAAGATCGCCACGGTCGAACCTTCGCCGACCTCTGCATTGATCACCGCCTGGTAGCCGGTCGGCAGGATGTCGGACAGGAACAGCACCTGCTCGTCGCCCAGGCTGCCGGGCACGACCAGCGGCCCGACGTTTGCCTTGGGTACCCGCACGAACTCGGCCTGGCCGCCGGGGACGCCGCCATACAGGTGGCTGTACCCGAACAGCGCCGCCGGTGGGGTGAGCTCCTTGCGGTTGAGGATCGCGCCGCGACCGTCGTTGGTGGTCTCGCAGCAGGCGAACTGCTGCAGCTGGCAGAAGAAGCATTCCCCGCAGGAGATGGTGAAGGGAATCACGACGCGGTCGCCTTTGCGGCACCGGGTCACGGCGGGACCGGCCTCTTCGACCACGCCCATGAATTCATGGCCGAGGATATCGCCGTCGTGCACCATCGGGATCTTGCCGCGGTACAGGTGCAGGTCCGAGCCGCATATCGCGGTGGCGGTAACGCGCAACAGGATGTCGTCGGGTTCCAGGATGACGGGGTCGGGGACGGATTCGACACGCACGTCTCTTGCACCGTGGTAGGTCAGTGCCTGCATGGTAGGACTCCGGGGGGAGGGCGCTTCTGGATACCAAGCCGGGCGTAATCCGCGGGTGAGCCGGATGTGTACGCGTCGCATTTCACGCCGCGCTTTCCGCAAGATCGGGCGATCGGTTCGCCGCCCGGCGACGTCGCCCTGCGACCCGCGCTCAGGAGGCACCGAGCCGACAAACAGAAGAGCCCGCCTTGAGGGCGGGCTCTTCTGCTGTTGATGGTGGAGGTGGCGGGAATCGAACCCGCGTCCGAAGGCACTCCATCCCCGGCACTACATGCTTAGCTCGCCGTTGGATCTCGTCCCCTGACAGCACGGCGCGCAAAGCGCATCAGGGGACCAGCCTGCTATAGGTTAACCGGGTGCTGGCAGGCGGCCACTCCCGGCGATTCCGTGATGATGACCCTACGTCGCGAGCACGGACACAAGCGATTTCGGGGCTTAGGCCTTAAGCGGCCAGTGCGTAGTTGTCGTCGTTGGCAACTAGAGTTTTGCAGCTGGATTTACGAGGAAAGCTACCCCCTCGGCATGCGCCAAGCGATTTCGCGACCCCCGTCGAAGCCAGTGCACCCCCGGGGAACTACAAGTTCGCTGACCTGGCCAGTATAGGGCTGCCGGCGGCGTCCTCAAGGCCTGCGCAACACCACGCTACCGGCGGTTCAGCCGGGCCCGCGCCCTTGTATGCTTGAGGCGCCATGGACGACCACGCCGCCGACCCCGATAAGCCAAGCCTGCGCGAGCGCCTGCGGCCCCTGCGCGGCCACCTGTGGGCGCTGGTGGTGCTGCTGGCGTCGCTGGCGTCCGTGCTGGCGTTGTGGCAACTGGCCTACGACCGCGAGCTGCGCGCGGCAGACGCGCGTTTCGTTTCCAACACCCAGGAAGCGACCGAGCTGCTCAAACAGCGCATCATCAACTACGAGCTGGTGGCCGGCGGCGGCGCTGCGCTGTTCGCGTCGGTCGACCGTCCCACTCCGACGCAGTGGTACGGATTCGCCGACGGCATGGGGATCGGTTCGCGCTTTCCCGGCATGGTCGGGCTCGGCTTTGCCGGGTATGTCAGCGGCAACCGGTTGCAGGACCTCCAGAACGAGTGGCGCGAAACCGGCTGGGGCGTGCTGCGCGTCCGTCCCGAGGGTGAGCGCGACCACTACGGGCCGATCCTCTACCTGGAGCCCAGGAGCGCGGAGAATGTCCAGGCGATCGGCTTCGACATGTACTCCGAGCCGGCTCGGAAGGCGGCGATGGAAGCGGCACTGGAGAGCGGCAAGGCATCGCTGTCGGGGCCGGTGCACCTGATCCAGGACGGTGCCACTTCGCGCACCGGCCTGTTGCTGTACCTGCCGGTGTATCGGGACGGGGCGCGTCCGGAGTCCGTCGCTGAACGCCAGTCGGCAATGCTGGGCTGGGTGTATGTCCCGCTCCGGGTCGACGAGTTTGTCCGCGAGGCACTGGGCGAAAACCCGATGCGGTTCCGCATCACCGACGTCACGCACGGCCGGAGCCTGCTCTACGTTTCTGTCAGTGACGAGGTGCAGCAGCCGCCAGCGTTCCACCATTCGGAAGAGGTCTCCCATTACGGCAGGCGCTGGCTGCTGGAGTTCGAGTCGCCGCCGCTGGAGCAGGCCGTGCCGCGACTCCAGAACCTGCAGGCGACGCTGGCGCTGGGACTGTTCGCGTCGCTGCTGATGTACGCGATCGCCTGGATGCTTGCACAGACCGAGTCGCGCGCCCACAGGATCGCGCTGGGATTGACGGAGAACTACCGGCGTAGCGAGGAGCGGTTCCGCACCGCGATGGAGTACTCGGCAATCGGCAAGGTGTTGCTGGACAGCCACGGGTGCATTGTCCAGGCCAACCCGGCGTTTGCACGGATCGTCGGGCGCCCGCCGGAGACGCTGGTTGGCGAGCGCTTCCACGGATTGTTCGAGGACGCCGGCGACGCTGCGCACGAGTTCGGCACCGGCGGGGACCGGCGCGACAGCGTTCGACGCGAAACCCGCCGGCTCCATCGCGATGGCGGTGAGCCGCGCCAAGCCCAACTCACCTACGCACCCGTCCCGGGCAGCGTTGGCCAGGACGTGGTCGGCCTGGTGCAGGCCGAGGATGTCACCGAGCGTCTCCAGGCCGAGGCGCGGGTACACGCGCTCAACCGCACACTGGAACACCGCGTCGCCATGCGGACCCGCGAACTGAGCCAGGCCAACCAGGAGCTGGAAGCTTTCGCCTACAGCGTGTCGCACGACCTGCGCGCCCCGTTGCGCGCGATCGACGGCTTCAGCAAGGTGTTGGCCGAACGCTATGCCGCCACCCTCGACGAGGCTGGCCAGGGCTACCTGGAGCGCGTCCGGAAGGCCGCCAACCGCATGGGCGAGCTCATCGACGCGCTGTTGAAGATGTCCCGCGTGACGCGCAGTGCACTGCGCCACGAGCGGGTCGACCTCGGTCGTATGGCTGCCGAACTGGTGGACGACCTGCGAGCCGGCGATCCCGACCACCCGGTCGAAGTGGAGATCCACGGAGACCTGGTTGCCGAAGGCGACGCGTCGCTGCTGCGCAACCTGCTGGAGAACCTGCTAGGCAACGCATGGAAATTCACCCGCGGCACGGCGGACCCGCGGATCGAGTTCGGCCGTAATGCGGTGGAGTTCTTCATCCGTGACAACGGGGCCGGCTTCGACCAGGAGTACGTGGACAAGTTGTTCCGGCCGTTCCAGCGGCTGCATGACCAGAGCGAGTTCGCCGGTCACGGCATCGGCCTTGCGTCGGTCAAGCGGATTGTCGAGCGCCACGGCGGCAGCATCCGCGCAGAGGGTCGGCCGGGGCAGGGCGCCACGTTCTACTTCACCCTGCCCGGCGAGGTGCGCGAGCAGGGCTGAGTGCCTTCGCGGCGGTTCGCGGGTGGCGGCTCAGGCGTCCTTGTTGTGCCGGCGCATCACGCGCTGTTTCTCGCGCGCCCAGTCACGGTCCTTGTTGGCCTGGCGCTTGTCGTGGTCCTGCTTGCCCTTGGCCAGCGCGAGCTCGATCTTGATCCGGTTGCCCTTCCAGTACATCGAGGTGGGCACCACGGTATAGCCGTCGCGCTGCACGCGGCCGATCAGGTTGTCGATCTCGCGGCGGTGCAGCAGCAACTTGCGCGTCCGGCGTTCGTCGGCCACCACGTGGGTGGAGGCCGAGATCAGCGGGGTCATCTGCGCCCCGAACAGGAAGATCTCGCCGTCGCGCACCACCGCGTAGCTTTCGCCGATGTTGGCGCGCCCGGCACGGATCGATTTGACCTCCCACCCCTGAAGGGCGAGCCCCGCCTCGAAGCGTTCTTCAAGGTGGTAGTCGTGGCGTGCGCGCTTGTTGAGCGCAATGGTGCCGCCGTTTCCCTTATCCTTGCCCGTCTTGTTCTTGCTCTTGGCCATCGCGCCATTGTCCCTGATTGCGGGGTCGATACGCGAGGCGCGACCCACTGAAAAGCAGCCATCCGTGCCCAGCATCCGCCGTACCGCCCTCGTCGAACACTCCGCCGCGCGCATGTTTGCGCTGGTCAACGACGTGGCGGCCTACCCGCGACGGTTCGACTGGTGCGACGGCGCTAAGGTGCTGGAGTCCTCCGAAGGACGCATGGTTGCGCGGCTGGACCTCGGCCTGGGTGCACTGAGGACGTGGTTCACCACCGAGAACACCATGTCCGAGCCGCACCACATCGACCTAAGACTGGTCGACGGGCCGTTCCGCCGCCTGGCCGGGCGGTGGGAGTTCCACGCGCTGGACGAGTCCGCGTGCAAGGTCACCCTGACACTGGACTTCGAACCCAAGGTGCGGCTGCTCGGGCCGGCGATGGCGCTCGGGTTCCAGAGCCTGGCCGACCGCATGGTCGACGACTTCATCCGGGTCGCGGACCGCGGCGGCGAATGAAGGTCGCCCTGGTCCGGGCATGGCCGCGGCGGTTCGACTGGATCGAAGTCGAACTTCCCGACGGCGCCCGGGTGGCGGATGCACTGCAGGCGGCCGGGTGGGCGGGCACGTCCGGGCCGGTGGAATGCGCCGTGTTCGGCGTGGTCGCCGATGCGACCACCATGCTGCACGACGGTGACCGGGTGGAGCTGCTGCGCCCGCTGCTGGTCGACCCCAAGGAAGCCCGCCGGCGCCGCGCCGGCCAACGGGCCGGCTAAGGAAGCGCCTGGCCTGCTCGTGCAGGCAGGCTTTCCAGGATTACTTCTTGTCCTTGGCCAGGTTCGGGCCGAACTGCTTGCGTGCCGAGTTGGCCAGGTCCGAATCCTGCTCCGGGAAGTACTCGCCTTCCCAGCGCGCCAGCTGGTCGTTTTCGAACCAGAGCGTCAATGTCTTGATCCGAGTGTGCGCAAGGCGGTCGGTGCGCTGGGTGGAGGTGTAGTCCCAACGGTCGTGGTGGAACGGGTCCTGGATCGACGGCGTGCCGAGCATCCCGATCACCTGCTGCTTGCTCATGCCGGCCTGCAACTGCTCGACCTGGGACGATTCCAGCAGGTTGCCCTGGAAGATCGGCTGGCGGTAGACGATGCCGCAGCCCGAAGCGATCAGGGCGACGGAAAGGGCGAGCAGGAGCGTACGCATCGGGTGCTTGGGCATCGGTTCGAGCGGGAGGCGGACAGAAGCCCGATGATACACTGATGCTGATGCATTGCCGGCGCAGTCTCCCGGCTGTCGCGTTCATCCGGTATTACGGACGTGTCCGCAGGTGGCGGATGCGCGCCCCGGTGGACGACGAGACCACCCCCAAGGAGCCTTCATGGAATCGCAGGACCTTCGCAAGGCTGGCCTCAAGGTGACGCATCCCCGGATGCGGATCCTGCAGCTGCTCGAGCAGGCCAAGCCCCGTCACATGACGGCCGAGGACATCTACCGCCTGTTGCTGGACCAGGGCGAGGACATCGGGCTTGCGACCGTCTATCGGGTGCTCACGCAGTTCGAGGCGGCCGGCCTCGTGCTCAAGCACAACTTCGAGTCGGGGCAGTCGGTGTACGAGCTCGACCGTGGCCAGCACCACGACCACATGGTCGACATCGAGACCGGCAAGATCATCGAGTTCGAAAGCTCCGAGATCGAGGAACTCCAGGCGAGGATCGCCGCCGAGCACGGCTACCAGATCGAGGAGCACTCGCTGGTGCTGTACGTACGCAAGAAGCGCTGACGCAACCGGATCCGGCGCTGCCAGCTTCGGCTCAGCCGACGTCGCTCAACAACCGTTTCGCCGCGGCTCGCGCCTCTCGGGTCAACTCCACGCCGCCGAGCATGCGGGCGAGCTCTTCCTGTCGCTGTTTCGCGTCCAGCAGGCCCACCTGGCTCTGGGTCACGCCCTCGCTGGCTGCCTTGCTGACCCGGTAGTGCGCGTGTCCCTGCGCGGCGACCTGCGGCAGGTGGGTCACGCACAGCACCTGGCGGCTGGCGCCAAGCGCGCGCAACTTCTGTCCGACGATCTCGGCGACACCACCGCCGATGCCGGAGTCGACCTCGTCGAAGACCATCGTCGGCACGGTGTCGAGCCCAAGCGCGGCCACTTCGATCGCGAGCGAGATGCGCGACAGCTCGCCGCCCGACGCGACCTTGCGAAGCGCGCGTGCCGGTTGCCCGGGATTGGCCGCGACGAGGAACTCGACCCGCTCGCCCCCCTGCGGATCGGGTCGGTCGACTTCGACCGGCTCAACGGCAATGTCGAAACGTCCGCCGCCCATTCCCAGTTCGCCGATGAGCGCCGTGGTGGCGGCGGCGAGTGCCTGGGCGGCCGTGCGTCGCCGGTCGCCGAGCACGTCGGCGGCACTGCGCCAGGCCGACCGGGCGGCGGCGATCTCGCCATCCAGCGCGTCCAGGCGCTGGCCGGCGCCGCGCAGCTGTTCCAGCTCCAGCGCGATGCGCTCGCGCTGGCCAAACAACTCCTCCGGCGTTACGCGGTGCTTGCGCGCCAGTTCGTGCAGCCGGCCGAGGCGCTGCTCGATGCGGTCGAACTGGGAAGGATCGAGGTCCAGATCGGAGCGGATGCGGTCCAGCAAGCTCAGGGCCTCGTCGATCTGGATCGCGGCGGCGTCGAGCATGCCGTCGACCTCGTCCAGGCGCGGTTCGTGTTCGGCCACCCGCTGCAGTTCACTTCGGGCACGGCCGAGTTCGCGCGCCACGGCACCGTCGTCATCGCCACCGAGCCGCCCGAACACACTGTCGCAGGCGGCGATCAGGTCGGCAGCGTGGGCCTGGCGACGGTGGTCGGCCTGCAGCTCGGCAATCGACCCGGGCTCAAGGGTTTCGCGCTCCAGCTCGGCATGCTGGTGCTCGAGCCATTCGATCCGGTCCGACACGTCGCCCTGCTGGTTAAGCCGTTCGCGCTCGCCGAGCAGGGTGCTCCAGTGCGTGGCGGCCGCGGCCACGGCGGCGCGTTCGGCGTCTGTCCTTCCAAAGGCATCCAGCAGCGCCAGCTGGCTGCCACGGGCCATCAGCGCCTGGTGCTCGTGCTGCCCGTGGATCTCGACCAGCAGCGCGGCCAGTTCGGCCAGCTGCCCGATCGTGACCGGGCGCCCGTTGATCCAGGCGCGTGAACCGCCGTCGGCCCGCACCACGCGGCGGAGCAGGCAGGCCGTGCCATCAGCGTCGTCCAGTTCGGCGGCCTGCAGCCAGTCGCGAGCGGCGGGCACGTCGTCGAGCGCGAACCCACCGACGACTTCGGCACGCTCGGCCCCGTGCCGGACCACGCCGCTGTCGGCGCGCAGGCCGGACAGCAGGCCCAGCGCGTCGACCAGCAACGACTTGCCCGCGCCGGTTTCACCCGAGATCACGGTCAGGCCCGGCCCGAAGGTGAGTTCGGCTTCCTCGACAACGGCGAAATGCTTGAGGCTGAGATGGGTAAGCATGTGGCGGCGAGTTTAAGGCGGCGTGGGGTTGGAGGGCAGGGGGCGGACGCGGATGCAAGCACGGTCCGGTCTCACCGGATGAGCTGCGGCTTGCGCGAGCACGGCCGCCGCCTTATACCCGGGCCATGAGCCGCCGTCGCGATGCCACCCGCCCCGATTCCAGCCCCGACACGCACGCGCCGGACCCGCACACGCTCGACCCGCGCGCCCGCCATCTGCTTCGCACGCTGATCGCGCGCTACATCCGCAGTGGCGAGCCGGTCGGCTCGCAGACCCTGGCCCGGCACGCAGGGCTGGACGTAAGTGCAGCGACGATTCGCAACATCCTGTCCGACCTCGAGGAGGTCGGTCTCCTGAGTGCGCCGCATACCTCCGCCGGCCGGGTGCCGACCGCCCAGGGGTACCGGCTGTTCGTCGACTCGCTGCTGCAGGTGCGGCCGCTGCCCGACAGCGAGCTGGCGCGGCTGCGCGGCGAGCTGCCGTCGGGCACCGGGACCCAGGCATTGCTGGGCAGCGCGTCGGAGCTGCTGTCGGCGATGACCCGCTTCGTCGGCGTTGTCAGCGTGCCCAAGCGCGAGCAGTTCGCGTTCCGGCGCGTGGAGTTCGTGCAGGTCGACAGCCAGCGCGTGCTCGCGATCGTGGTGTTCGCCGACAACGAGGTGCAGAACCGGATCATCCAGACCAGGACAAGCTACGCCCCGGGCGAGCTGGAGCGGGTTGCCAACTACCTCAACCACCATTTCGCCGGGCGCCCGGTAAGCGAGATACGCACCATCCTGCTGCACGAGTTGCGTTCGGCCCGCAGCGAGATGGAATCGCTGCTGGCCCGCTCGATAGAACTGGCCGAGCACGTGCTTGCGCCTGACAGCGACGACATGGTGCTGGCGGGGCAGACCCGGTTGATGGGCCTGCAGGACCTGTCCGACCTGGACCGCCTTCGTGAACTGTTCGAAGCCTTCGCCCGCAAGCGCGAGATCCTCCAGTTGCTCGAGCGGACCGTCCACGCGCCCGGCGTGCGGATCTTCATCGGCGAGGAGACCGGCCTGGCGCCGCTGGAGGGCATGTCGCTGGTGACCGCCCCCTACGCCGCCGGTGGCCAGGTGCTGGGCGTGCTGGGCGTCATCGGTCCGACCCGGATGGCCTACGAGCGTGTGATACCCGTGGTGGAGGCCGCGGCGGACGCCCTTGGGGGCGCCTTCGCGCGTGACGTGGGACGGCCGGGCGACGCTTGAATTGCCGCCCGCCGGCCCCATTGCTCGGCTCTGTCAAGGAAATCGCGCCGCCGCGCGCCAGAACAGGGCCACGCATGACCACCGAACCGATGAAGGAAGCCGCCGAGCAGGCCGCCGCCGATAACGAGATCTCCCCCCTTGCCGCCGAGCTGGAGGCGTTACAGGCCGAACTGGCCCAGGTGCGCGAGGACACCCTGCGCGACCGCGCCGACCTGGAGAACCAGCGCAAGCGGCTCGAGCGCGAACGCGACACCGCCCGCAAGTTCGCCAACGAGCGCCTGCTGGCCGACCTGCTACCGGTCATCGACAGCCTGGAAGCGGGCCTGGGCGCGGCCGGCGGCGACAACGGACCGCTGCGCGAGGGGATGGAGCTGACGCTCCGGCAATTGCTGAAGGTCGGCGCCGACAACGGCCTGGTCGAGGTGAATCCGGTCGGCCAGCCGTTCAACCCCGACCACCACCAGGCGATGAGCATGGTGGACAGCGACGAGCACGCCGCCGGGCACGTGGTGCAGGTCTACCAGAAGGGCTGGCTGCTGAACGAACGCCTGCTGCGCCCGGCGCTGGTCGTGGTGAGCCGGACCGACTGAGCGGCCGCGCCGCCACGGATGCTTGAACCCGTGGCAGGCGACCCCAGATAGCGGACATTGGCGGCTGCGGGCCGCCCCAGAACACAACGAGATTCGAGAGGGAGCAACACCATGGGCAAGATCATCGGTATCGACCTGGGCACGACCAATTCCTGCGTGGCGATCATGGACGGCGGCAAGGCCAGGGTCATCGAGAACGCCGAAGGCGACCGCACCACCCCGTCCATCGTCGCCTACACCAAGGACGGCGAGGTGCTGGTGGGTGCGTCGGCCAAGCGGCAGGCCGTCACCAACCCCAAGAACACCTTCTACGCGGTCAAGCGCCTGATCGGACGCAAGTTCACCGACGCCGAAGTCCAGAAGGACCTCGACCTGGTGCCGTACTCGATCATCCAGCACGAGAACGGCGACGCGTGGGTGGCGACCGCCGACGGCCGGAAGATGGCGCCGCAGCAGATCTCGGCCGAGGTGCTGGCCAAGATGAAGAAGACCGCCGAGGCCTACCTGGGCGAGACCGTCACCGAGGCGGTCATCACCGTGCCGGCGTACTTCAACGACAGCCAGCGCCAGGCCACCAAGGACGCCGGCAAGATCGCGGGCCTGGAGGTCAAGCGCATCATCAACGAGCCGACCGCGGCCGCGCTTGCCTATGGCATGGACAAGAAGGGCGGTGACCGCAAGGTGGCCGTGTACGACCTCGGCGGCGGCACCTTCGACGTCTCGATCATCGAAATCGCCTCGGTCGACGGCGAGATGCAGGTCGAGGTGCTGGCCACCAACGGTGACACCTTCCTGGGTGGCGAGGACTTCGACAAGCGCGTCATCGACTACCTGGTCGAGGAATTCCAGAAGGACCAGGGCATCAACCTGCGCCAGGACCCGCTGGCCCTGCAGCGCCTGAAGGACGCGGCCGAGCGCGCGAAGATCGAGCTGTCGACCGCGCAGCAGACCGAGGTCAACCTGCCGTACGTGACCGCCGACGCGACCGGCCCCAAGCACCTCAACATCAAGCTGACCCGGGCCAAGCTCGAGTCGCTGGTCGAGGACCTGGTCAAGAAGACGATCGAGCCGTGCCGGACCGCGCTCAATGACGCCGGCGTGCGCGCCAGCGACATCAACGAGGTGATCCTGGTCGGTGGCCAGACCCGCATGCCCAAGGTGCAGCAGGCGGTGACCGAGTTCTTTGGCAAGGAGCCGCGCAAGGACGTCAATCCCGACGAGGCGGTGGCGATCGGTGCGGCGATCCAGGGCGGCGTGCTCGCCGGCGACGTCAAGGACGTGCTGCTGCTCGACGTGACTCCGCTGAGCCTGGGCATCGAGACCCTGGGCGGCGTGTTCACCAAGATCATCGAGAAGAACACCACGGTGCCGACCAAGGCTTCGCAGACCTTCTCGACGGCCGAGGACAACCAGTCCGCGGTCACCGTGCACGTGCTGCAGGGCGAGCGCGAGCAGGCCCGTTACAACAAGTCGCTGGCCCGCTTCGACCTGTCCGGCATCGAGCCGGCGCCGCGCGGCATGCCGCAGGTCGAGGTGTCGTTCGACATCGACGCCAACGGCATCGTCCACGTGACCGCCAAGGACAAGAAGACCGGCAAGGAACAGAAGGTCGAGATCAAGGCCGGCTCCGGCCTGTCGGAGGAGGAGATCCAGAAGATGGTCGCCGACGCGGAGGCCAACCGTGAGGAGGACCAGAAGTTCCAGGAGCTGGTGCAGGCCCGCAACCAGGCCGACGGCCTGATCCACATGGCCCGCACCACCATCAAGGAGCAGGGCGAGAAGCTGCCGGGCGAGGCCATTGGTGCCACCGAGGCGGCCATCTCCGAGCTGGAGACCGCAATGAAGGGCGACGACAAGGGCCAGATCGAGGCCAAGTCGAAGGCACTGGAAACCGCGGCGCAGGCCCTGTTCGCCGCCGCACAGGCCCAGCAGCCGGGTGCCGAGGCGGGCGCGGCCGACGCTGGCCAGGCCGCCGACGACGTGGTGGACGCCGAGTTCACCGAGGTCAAGGACGAAGGCAAGCAGTAAGTCGCCGAAACCATCCACCCGGCCGTGCGCGGGCGGGTGGCGATCCGGGCAGGGGTTCGGGACCGCGGAGCGATTCCGGGCCCCTGTCGTTTGAAGCAGACCGAGTCCCGGCCGTTGGTGGTGGGGCGGGGAACCCGTGACACATGAGCAAGCGTGACTACTACGAAGTACTGGGCGTGGCCCGCGACGTCTCCGGCGATGAGCTGAAGAAGGCGTACCGCCGCTGCGCGATGAAGCACCACCCGGACCGCAATCCGGGTGACGCCGCCGCCGAGGCCGCATTCAAGGAGTGCAAGGAGGCGTACGAAGTGCTGTCCGACGCCAACCGGCGCCGGATGTACGACCAGCACGGGCACGCCGCGTTCGAGCACGGCATGGGCGGTGGAGGTGCCGGCGCCGGTTACGCCGACATGGGCGACATCTTCGGCGACATCTTCGGGAACATCTTCGGCGGTGGCGGCGCCGGTGGTCGTGGCCCGCGCCGTGGCGCGGACGTCGGCTACGTGATGGAGCTCTCCCTCGAGGAAGCCGTGCGCGGCATCGAGAAGGAGATCGAGATCCCGACGCTGGACGAGTGCGACACCTGCAGTGGCAGCGGGTCGGCCGACGGCAAGCTGGAGAGCTGCACCACCTGTGGTGGTCGCGGCCAGGTGCGCTTCCAGCGCGGAATCTTCTCGATGCAGCAGGGCTGCCCGCATTGCGGCGGCCGCGGCCAGACCATCAGCAACCCCTGCGGCGACTGCCACGGGCAGGGGCGCGTGGAGGAAACCAAGACCCTGTCGGTGAAGATCCCCGCCGGCGTGGACAACGGCGACCGCATCCGCCTGGCGGGCGAGGGCGAGGCCGGCCCGGCGGGCTCGCCGCCGGGGGACCTGTACGTGGACGTACGCGTGCGCGAGCACGACATTTTCAAGCGCGATGGCGACGACCTGCATTGCGACGTGCCGATCCGGCTGGGCCAGGCGGCCCTGGGAGACACCATCCGCGTCCCGACGCTGGGTGGCGAGGTCGAGCTTCGCGTGCCCGCCGAGACCCAGACCGGCAAGCTGTTCCGCCTGCGCGACAAGGGCGTGCAGTCGGTCCGAAGCCGCCGCCCGGGCGACCTGTACTGCCGCGTGGTGGTCGAGACCCCGGTCAACCTCACGGCCGAGCAGCGCGAACTGCTCGAGAAGTTCGACGCCACCTTCGCGGGCGAAGACGCCCGCAAGCATTCCCCGCGCTCGTCGACCTTCATCGACGGGGTCAAGGGCTTCTGGGACCGGATGACGTTCTGAGTCCCGTGCACGTGCGCGCGCCACCGCTTGTCGGGGCGCGAACGCGCGGCTAGCCTGCCTGGATGAATACGCCCGTTCGCGTCCTCGTTCATGGTGCCTCCGGCCGCATGGGCCAGTCCCTGTCGCGGCTCGCGCCCGAGCGGCGCGACCTGCAGGTCGTCGCCGCAGTGTCTGGAAGCCGGCCCTCGCAGCGCGTGGTCGACGGCGTCCCCCAGTTCGCGGCGTCGGAACTGCACGGCGTCCCCAATTTCGACGTAGCGGTCGATTTCAGCCTGCCCGCCGGCTTCGACGCCCTGCTCGCGCTGTGCGTGGAGCGCGGTGCTGCACTCGTCTCAGGCACCACAGGGCTGGCTCCGGAACAGCAGTCCGCGATCGATGCGGGTGCCGAGCGCATCGCCGTGCTGTCTGCAGCCAATTTCAGCCTCGGGGTGGTCGTGCTGGGTGAGCTGGTCCGGCGCGCGGCAGCGGCGCTGGAGGGATGGGACTGCGACATCGTCGAGTCCCACCACGTGCACAAGAAGGATGCCCCGTCGGGTACCGCGCTTGCTCTCGGGGCCTCGGCCGGGCAGGGCGGGGCCGAGCCGCGCTATGCGGCGCTGCGGGCCGGCGACATCATCGGCGAGCACACCGTCCAGTTCACCGGGATGGGCGAGCGGGTGGAACTGGTCCATCGCGCCACCAACCGCGACATTTTCGCCCGTGGCGCGCTGCTGGCGGCCGTTCGGCTGGCGGACCGCCCCCCGGGGCGCTACAGCCTGCGCGACATCCTGCTCGCGGACCAGAACGCCACTGCCGGATGAACGGTGTGCTGGCATGAATGCCATTACATCGCTAGAATTCCCGTTCGCCTGAACTCCATTTCGGACCGGTCCCGCACCGCGTTCGTGCTTTGCTGCAACCTGCTTTCGGGTTGCGCTGCGCCACGGAGTCAGCATCCCCTGGCAGCCAAGGCGATCCCCGTGACCCATCCCGCAATCCTTGCCCTCGAAGACGGCACCATCTTCGAGGGCATTTCCGTCGGCGCGCCCGGCCTTTCCGTCGGCGAGGTGGTGTTCAACACCGCCATGACCGGTTACCAGGAAATCCTGACCGACCCGTCCTACGCCCGGCAGCTGGTCACGCTGACCTATCCCCACGTCGGCAACACCGGCATCACCGAGCTCGACAACGAGGCCGATGCGGTCTGGGCTGCCGGCCTGATCGTGCGCAACGTCCCGCGAAGGCCCAGCAACTGGCGCAGCCAGGTATCGCTACCCGAATGGCTGGCCCGCCGCGGCGTGGTCGCGATTGCCGACATCGATACCCGCAAGCTCACCCGCCTGCTGCGCGACACCGGCGCGCAGAACGGCGCGCTGATGGCCGGCGACGACGTCGACGCGGACCGCGCGATCGAGGCGGCCCGCAAGTTTGCCGGGCTGAAGGGCATGGACCTGGCCAAGGAAGTCTGCACCCGCGAGAACCGCGACTGGCGCGAAGGCCAGCTCGACCTCGACAGCGGCACCTTCGCCGCCAACGAGGGCCGCTACCACGTGGTCGCCTACGACTTCGGGATCAAGCAGAACATCCTGCGGATGCTGGCCGAGCGGGGCTGCAACGTCACCCTGGTGCCGGCGCAGACCACCGCCGCCGAGGTGCTGGCCCTCAAGCCCGACGGCGTGTTCCTGTCCAACGGGCCTGGCGACCCGGCGCCCTGCGACTACGCGATCGAGGCGATCCGTGAGTTCATCGACCGCAAGGTCCCGACCTATGGCATTTGTCTGGGGCATCAGCTGCTCGGGTTGGCGGTCGGTGCCAAGACGCTGAAGATGAAGTTCGGCCACCACGGCGCCAACCACCCGGTGCAGGACCTCGATACCGGCCGGGTGATGATCACCAGCCAGAACCACGGCTTCGCGGTCGACGAGGCCACGCTGCCGGCCAACGTCCGCGTGACCCATCGCTCGCTGTTCGACGGCTCCAACCAGGGCATCGCCCTGACCGATGCGCCGGCCTTCAGCTTCCAGGGGCACCCGGAAGCCAGTCCCGGCCCGCACGACGTGGCACCGCTGTTCGACCGGTTCGTCGAATCCATGAACAACAACCAGCACGCAGAGGTGCGTTGACATGCCCAAGCGCACCGACATCAAGACCGTCCTGATCATCGGCGCCGGCCCGATCGTCATCGGCCAGGCCTGCGAGTTCGACTATTCCGGCGCACAGGCCTGCAAGGCCCTGCGCGACGAGGGGTACCGGGTGGTGCTGGTCAACAGCAATCCGGCCACGATCATGACCGACCCGGAGATGGCCGACGCCGTCTACATCGAGCCGATCAACTGGCAGACGGTCGAGAAGATCATCGCCAAGGAAAAGCCCGACGCGCTGCTGCCCACCATGGGTGGCCAGACCGCGCTCAACTGCGCGCTCGACCTGGCTGACCACGGCGTGCTGGAGAAGTACGGCGTCGAGCTGATCGGTGCGTCGCGCGATGCGATCCGGATGGCCGAGGACCGAGAGCTGTTCCGCGTCGCGATGGCCGAGATTGGTCTGGAGTGCCCGAAGGCGGCCGTCGCCAGGACCTTCGAGCAGGCGATCGAGATCCAGGCCACGGTCGGCTACCCGACCATCATCCGCCCCAGTTTCACCCTGGGTGGCAGCGGCGGTGGCATCGCCTACAACAAGGAAGAGTTCGAGGAGATCGTCAAGCGTGGCCTCGAGCTTTCGCCGACCAGCGAGGTGCTGGTGGAGGAGTCGGTGCTCGGGTGGAAGGAGTTCGAGATGGAGGTGGTCCGGGACACCGCGGACAACTGCATCATCGTCTGCTCGATCGAGAACTTCGACGCGATGGGCGTGCACACCGGCGACTCGATCACCGTCGCCCCCGCGCAGACCCTGACCGACAAGGAGTACCAGCGCCTGCGCGACGCAAGCATCGCGGTGCTGCGCAAGATCGGTGTCGACACCGGCGGCTCCAACGTCCAGTTCGGCATCAACGCGCAGACGGGCCGCGTGGTCGTGATCGAGATGAATCCGCGCGTGTCGCGATCCTCGGCATTGGCCTCGAAGGCCACCGGCTTCCCGATCGCCAAGATCGCCGCCAAGCTGGCGGTCGGCTACACCCTCGACGAGCTGCGCAACGAGATCACCGGCGGGGCGACCCCGGCCTCGTTCGAGCCGGCGATCGACTATGTCGTCACCAAGATTCCCCGTTTTGCGTTCGAGAAATTCCCGGCCGCCGACTCCCGCCTGACCACCCAGATGAAGTCGGTGGGCGAGGTGATGGCGATGGGTCGCACGTTCCAGGAGTCGCTGCAGAAAGCCCTGCGCGGCCTGGAGACCGGCAAGGTCGGTCTCGATCCCACCGGGCTCGACCTGTCCAGCGAGGAAGGGCTGGTCAACCTGCGCCGCGAGGTCAAGGAGCCCGGCCCCGAGCGGATCTTCTACATCGGCGACGCGTTCCGCGCGGGGATGAGCGTGGAGGACGTGCATGCGCTGTCGTTCGTGGACCCGTGGTTCCTCGACCAGATCGTGGAAATCATCGCCGCCGAGGCGCAGATCGCCGAAGGCGGCCTGGCCGCGCTCGACGCACGGCGGATGCGCGCCCTCAAGCGCATGGGCTTCTCCGACGCCCGCATCGCGCAGCTGACCGGCACCGACGAAACTGCCGTGCGGACCCTGCGCCACGCCTTCGGTGTGCGCCCGGTCTACAAGCGGGTGGACTCCTGCGCAGCCGAGTTCGCCACAACCACCGCCTACATGTACTCGACCTACGAGGACGAGTGCGAGGCCAACCCGTCCGACCGCGACAAGATCATCGTGCTCGGTGGCGGTCCGAACCGGATCGGGCAGGGCATCGAGTTCGACTACTGCTGCGTGCATGCCGCCTTGGCGCTGCGCGAGGACGGGTTCGAGACCATCATGGTCAACTGCAACCCCGAGACCGTGTCGACCGACTACGACACTTCCGACCGCCTGTACTTCGAGCCCTTGACGCTCGAGGACGTGCTCGAGATCTGCGAGCTGGAGAAGCCCAAGGGCGTGATCGTCCAGTACGGCGGCCAGACTCCGCTCAAGCTCGCCCAGGCGCTGGAGGCTGCGGGCGTGCCGATCATCGGTACCAGCCCCGACAGCATCGACCTGGCCGAGGACCGCGAGCGCTTCCAGAAACTCGTCGAAGACCTGGGCCTGAAGCAGCCGCCCAACCGCATCGCCCGCAAGGCCGAGGAAGCCGTGGCGCTGGCCCGCGAGGTCGGCTACCCGCTGGTCGTGCGTCCCAGCTACGTGCTGGGCGGACGCGCGATGGAAGTGGTGCATTCGGATGCCGACCTGGAGCGCTACATCCGCGAGGCGGTGCGTGTGTCGGAGAAGTCGCCGGTGCTGCTGGACCGCTTCCTCGACAACGCAGTCGAGGTGGATGTGGACGTCATCGCCGACCGGGAGGGTAACGTGCTGATCGGTGGCGTGATGGAGCACATCGAGGAGGCCGGCGTCCACTCCGGTGACTCGTCGTGCTCGCTGCCGCCGTATTCGCTCAAGCCAGCCACCCAGGCGCGCCTGCGCGAGCAGGTGACCGCGCTGGCCAAGGCGCTCGACGTCGTCGGCCTGATGAACACCCAGTTCGCCGTCACCGTGAGCGACCAGCCCGATGGTGAGGACACCATCTACCTGCTGGAAGTGAACCCGCGGGCCTCGCGCACCGTGCCGTTCGTGTCCAAGGCGACCGGGATGCCACTGGCGAAGATCGCGGCGCGCTGCATGGCGGGCAAGACGCTGGCCGAGCAGGGGGCCACCCGCGAAGTGGTACCCGAGTACTACTCCGTGAAGGAGGCGATCTTCCCGTTCGCCAAGTTCCAGGGCGTCGATCCGATCCTCGGGCCGGAGATGCGGTCCACCGGCGAGGTCATGGGCGTGGGCCGCAGCTTCGGTGCGGCGATGGCGCGCGCGCAGGAAGCCGGTGGCATCAAGGCCGTGCCCGACAGCGGCAAGGTGTTCGTGTCGGTGCGCGATCCGGACAAGCAGCGCGTGCTTCCCGTGGCGCGCGACCTCGTCAAGCGGGGCTACGAGCTGGTCGCCACCCACGGCACCGCCGCGTTCCTGCGTGGCGAGGGCCTGGAGTGCCAGGCGGTCAACAAGGTGGCCGAGGGCCGTCCGCACATCGTCGACCTCATCAAGAACGGCGAGATCGCCTACATCATCAACACCACCGAGGGCCGGCAGGCGATATCGGACTCGTTCTCGATCCGGCGCGAGGCGTTGCAGCAGCGCGTGACCTACTCGACGACCGTGGCCGGCGCGCGTGCGCTGGTGCAGTCGCTGGAGTTCCGCGGCACCGGACCGGTCTGGTCGCTGCAGGAACTGCACGCCGAGATCGACGGGGCCGCCTGACGGCCCGGTTGCCAATCGCGCAGCGCCGGGCACAATTCCGGCATTACCTCGTCCCACCCTACATTCGGCCGGCCTCGTGCCGGCAGCAGGACCCGCCATGCAAGCACCCATCACCACCAAGGGCGCACAGCGCCTCCGCGCCGAGCTCGAGGAGCTCAAGTCGGTCAAGCGTCCGGCCGTGATCAATGCCATCGCAGAGGCGCGCGCGCACGGCGACCTCAAGGAGAACGCGGAGTACCACGCCGCGCGGGAGCAGCAGGGCTTCATCGAGGGCCGGATCAAGCAACTGGAAGCCGAGCTGTCCCATGCCCAGGTGATCGATGTGTCCGCGCTCAATGCCGGCACGCGCGTGGTGTTCGGTGCGACGGTGGAGCTGGCCGATGCCGATACGGACGAGGAAAAGACCTACCAGATCGTTGGCGACCTGGAGGCGGACATCAAGCAGGGCCTGATCGCGATCTCGTCGCCGGTCGCCCGCGCGCTCATCGGCAAGCACGAGGGCGACAGTGTCAGCATCGACGCGCCCGGCGGCACCCGCGAGTACGACATCGTCGCCGTCCGCTACGAAGGCTGACTAGTGGCGTCGGCCACGCTGCTGCTGCCGCCTGCCGCGCGTTTTGGCGGGCAGCGGGTGTCGCCCGACACCGCGCGATGGCTGGGGCGGGCGGACCGCATCGCTGCCGCCCCGGGTAGCGGTGCCCCGGGTGACGGGCTGACGCGGTACTTCGAGGTCCTGCCGCGGGGATGGCCCGCGGCAGCGGTAACCCGTCAACGTGATGCCGCGGCCGACGCCAATGGCCTCTGGATGCGGGCGGACCCGGTGTTCGTCCAGCCCGATATCAACGGCGCACGGCTGATGTCGCACGGCGATGCACTCGCGCTTGACCGGTCCGACGCGGAGGCGCTGCTGCCCGCGCTGCGCCCGCTGTTCGGCGATGCCGGGTTCGTGCTGGACGCGCCGCACCCGGCGCGCTGGTACCTGCGCGTGCCCGACGGGGCCAAGCTGCCGGTCACCGTGTCGCCCGAACAGGCACTGGGCGAGGACCTGTTCGAGCATCTTCCCGCCGGCGCGGAAGGGCGACGCTGGCGCTCGCTGCTGAGCGAGGCGCAGATCGTGCTGCACAACCATCCGCACAACGCCCGCCGCGCTGCAGCCGGCCTGGCGCCGGTGAACTCGCTGTGGTTCTGGGGTGCGGGCCGGCTGCCCGATCAAATCAGGACGACGCTGGATGCGGTACTGAGCGTCGACGACACGCTGGTGGCGTTCGGACAGGCGGCCGGCGCGTCGGCATCTTCACTGCCGGCGGTGTGGTCGGCCGGAGACGGCGACCGACTGGTGGATCTGCGCGGCAGCCGGGACCTGCGCGAGCTCGACCGCGACTGGCTCGCGCCGGCGTTGTCCAGCCTTGCGGCCGGGCAGCTCCGCAGCGTGTCGCTCGAATTCCCGGACAGGGGCGGCCTGTACGTGGCCCGACGGCACCGCTGGCGCTTCTGGCGTCGACCACTCCTCTCGTTCATTACGGCGCCCGCCGACGGAAGCGCGGAGTGAGCCTGCCGGCACCTGTGCTGCGACGCCGCCCGGCCACCTCGACCGGCCAATGGCCCGAACAAGTGCCCGAACTGCTGCGGCGTATCTATTGCGCCCGCGGCGCCGCCGGCATCGACCAGGCCCGGCCCCGCCTGGCGACGCTGCTGCCACCCCATACGATGAAGGGCATCGACGCGGCCACCGCACTGCTGGCCGAAGCAATCGCGTCCGACCGGCACATCCTCGTGGTCGGCGACTTCGACTGCGACGGGGCCACCGCCTGCGCGGTCGCGGTGCGGGGCCTGCGGATGTTGGGCGCACGCCGCGTCTCGCACGCGGTGCCAGACCGGGCGGTGCACGGCTACGGCCTGTCCCCGGCCCTGGTCGAGGACCTGGCGGGGCTGCAACCCGACCTGCTGGTGACGGTCGACCACGGCATTGCCTGCCATGCGGGCATCGCCGCCGCGAAAGGGCGCGGCTGGACCGTGCTGGTCACCGACCACCACCTGCCGGGCCAGACCCTTCCACCGGCCGACGTCATCGTCGACCCGAACCAGCCCGGCTGCGAGTTCCCCAGCAAGGTCATGGCTGGCGTGGGCGTGGTGTTCTACGTGCTGCTCGCACTGCGCCAGCGGTTGCGGGCCGCCGGTGCGGTCGAGGGCAACGGCCCCGACCTCGGCCGCCTGCTCGACCTGGTCGCGGTCGGGACCGTCGCCGACCTCGTGCCGCTGGATGCCAACAACCGTGCACTGGTGGCGGCCGGCCTGCGCCAGTTGCGGATGGGGCAGGGATGCGCAGGACTCCAGGCGTTGATCGAGGTCGCCCGGCGCGACCCGGCCACGCTGTCGGCCAGCGACATCGGTTTCGCGGTCGGTCCCCGGCTCAACGCCGCGGGGCGGCTGGAGGACATGGCGGTCGGCATCGAGTGCCTGCTGAGCGACGACGCCACGCAGGCGCGGGCCATCGCCGCCACGCTCGATGCGATCAATGGCGAGCGCCGCGCGGTGCAGCAGCAGATGACCGAACAGGCCGAGGCGGCGCTTGCGACCCTCGCGCTGGGCGCCCTCGGCCCCGCAGGCAGCCTGCCGCTGGCGCTGTGCCTGCACGATCCGGACTGGCATCCCGGCGTGGTCGGGCTGGTTGCGTCGAAGATGAAGGACCGACTTCACCGCCCGGTCATCGCCTTCGCGCCGGCCGAACCCGGCGGCGCGGTGCTGCGTGGCTCGGCCCGCTCGGTGCCCGGCTTCCACATCCGCGATGCGCTGGCGATGGTCGATGCCCGCCATCCCGGCCTGATCGAGCGCTTCGGTGGCCACGCGATGGCCGCCGGCCTCAGCCTGCCGGCGGAACGCCTTCCCGCGTTCGAAGAGGCATTCCTCGCCTGCGCGACCGAACGCCTTACCGATGACCTGCTGCGCGCCGAGATCCTCAGCGACGGCGAGCTGTCCGGAGACGAGTTCCGCCGTGACATTGCCGAATCGCTTCGTGATGGCGGGCCGTGGGGACAGGGGTTCCCCGAGCCGCAGTTCGACGGGGAGTTCGACGTGCTGGGCTGGCGCGTGGTCGGCCAGCGACACCTCAAATTGGAACTCGGCTACGCCGGTCGGCGCTTGAACGCCATCCATTTCGGCGGCTGGGACGAATGCGAGCCGTCGCCGCGCGTGCGTTTGGCGTTCCGGCTGGAGCCGGACGACTACCGCGGCGGTGATGCCGTCCAGCTGGTGGTGATCCACCGCGAGCCTGCCTGAAGCCGGTCCGCACCGATGCGACGGACCCGCGATGCGGCAGGCCCTGCCTGCTAGAATTGCCGGTCATTTTCCGCAGCAACCACGGACACGGAACCGACATGCTTGAACTCAATCCCGTCCGCCAGCGCATCGCCGACCTGACCGGTCGGCTGGATGCGCTCAGGGGGTATCTTTGACTTCGACCTCAAGGTCGAACGTCTTGAAGAAGTAGAGCGGGAGCTGGAAAGCCCCGATGTGTGGAACGACGCAGAGCGCGCGCAGGCGCTCGGTCGCGAGCGCGCCTCGCTCGAGAAAGTGGTGCGTGGCATTACCGGCCTGACCGAGGGACTGTCCGGCGCCAGCGAACTGCTGGAACTGGCCGAGATGGAGGACGACGAGTCCACCGCGCAGTCCGTGGTCGACGATGTCGAGGGTTTCGCGAAGGAGGTCGACAAGCTCGAGTTCCAGCGCATGTTCTCCGGCCAGATGGACGGCGCGCCCGCGTTCGTCGATATCCAGGCCGGCGCCGGCGGCACCGAGGCGCAGGACTGGGCCGAGATGCTGCTGCGCATGTACCTGCGCTGGTGCGAGTCGCGCGGCTGGAAAGCCGAGCTCATGGAGGTCTCCGGCGGCGACGTCGCTGGCATCAAGTCGGCGACCTTCCGGGTCGAGGGCGACTTTGCCTACGGCTGGCTGAAGACCGAGACCGGCGTGCACCGGCTGGTGCGCAAGTCGCCGTTCGATTCAGACAACCGGCGCCATACCAGCTTCACGTCGGTGTTCGTCTCGCCCGAGGTGGACGACAAGATCGACATCGAGATCAACCCCGCCGACCTCAAGACCGACGTGTACCGCTCGTCCGGCGCGGGTGGCCAGCACGTCAACAAGACCGAGTCGGCGGTGCGCATCACGCACGTCCCGTCCGGCATCGTGGTGGCGTGCCAGACCGAACGCAGCCAGCACGCCAACCGCGATCGCGCGATGAAGATGCTGGCCGCCAAGCTGTACGAGCTGGAGATCCAGAAGCGCAACGCCGAGCGTGACGCGGTCGAGGCGACCAAGTCCGACATCGGCTGGGGCAGCCAGATCCGCAACTACGTGCTGGACCAGAGCCGGATCAAGGACCTGCGCACCGGTATCGAGCGGTCCGACACCCAGAAGGTGCTCGACGGCGACCTCGACGAGTTCGTCGAAGCCAGCCTCAAGTCCGGCCTGGAAGTCGGTGCCAAACGCGCCGACGCGACCTGACCGCCACGCCGTTGCGGGAGCGACGCAAGTCGCGACCCGACGACATCACGATGCCCCCCGATCGCGACTGACGTCGCTCCTGCGAACGTCCATCGCCCTGACTGACACCGCCATGACCGACAACACGCCGCCGACCGCCGCAGACGACCAAGCCCAGGACGAGAACCGCCTGATCGCCGAGCGTCGCACCAAACTCAAGGCGTTGCGCGGGCAGGGCGTGGCGTTCCCCAACGACTTCCGCCGCGGCGACTATGCCGGCGACCTGCAGGCCGAGTACGCCGACGCCGAGCGGTGGACCGCCGAGGCACTGGAAGGCGCGGACCGCCAGGTCGCCCTCGCCGGACGCATCCTGCTCAAGCGGGTGATGGGCAAGGCCAGCTTCGTGCAGGTCCAGGACGAGTCCGGCCGCATCCAGTTGTTCCTGCAGGCCAACGCACTGGGCGATACCTACACCGCGTTCAAGGGCTGGGACGTCGGCGACATCGTCGGTGCCACCGGCACCCTGACCCGGACCCGCACCGGCGAGCTGTCGGTGAAGGTCGACCAGCTGCGCCTGCTGACCAAGTCGTTGCGCCCGCTGCCGGACAAGTTCCACGGCCTGGCGGACGTGGAGCAGCGTTACCGCCAGCGGTACGTCGACCTCATCGTCTCGCCGGAGGCGCGCGAGGTGTTCGTCAAGCGCAGCCGTATCATCCGCGCGATGCGCGAGTGGCTGGACACGCGCCGCTTCCTCGAGGTCGAAACGCCGATGATGCATTACATCCCCGGCGGCGCGACGGCCAAGCCGTTCACCACCCACCACAACGCGCTGGACCTGCAGCTGTACCTGCGGGTCGCGCCGGAGCTGTACCTCAAGCGGCTGGTCGTCGGCGGGCTGGAGCGGGTCTACGAGATCAACCGCAACTTCCGGAACGAGGGCGTGTCCACCCGGCACAATCCCGAGTTCACGATGCTCGAGCTGTACGAGGCCTACGCCACCTACAACGAGGTGATGGACCTGACCGAGGGCATGATCCGCGACATCGCGGTGTCGGTGATCGGAAGCACCGCGGTCGAGTGGGACGGCCAGTCGATCGACCTGGGCCCGCCCTTCCGCCGCTGGTCGATGACCGACGCGGTCCTCGAGCACAACCCCGGGATCGCCCGTGACGACCTGCGTGACCTGGACAGGATGCGCGCCCACTGCGAGCGCCTGAAGATCCCGGTCAAGCCCGGCTACGGCTGGGGCAAGCTGCTGCTGGAGATCTTCGAGAAGACAGTAGAGGACAACCTGGTGCAGCCGACGTTCATCACCGACCACCCGGTCGAGGTGAGCCCTTTGGCCCGTGCCAGCGACCACGACCCGGAACTCACCGACCGGTTCGAGCTCTTCATCGGCGGCAAGGAGCTGGCCAACGGGTTCTCCGAGCTCAATGACCCTGAAGACCAGGCCGCGCGCTTCCAGGCCCAGGTTGACGCGAAGGAGGGCGGCGACGACGAGGCCATGCACTTCGACGCGGACTACATCCGTGCCCTGGAGGTCGGCCTGCCGCCGACCGGCGGCCTAGGCGTGGGCATCGACCGGCTGGTGATGATGCTGACGGGGTCTGCCTCGATCCGCGACGTGTTGCTCTTTCCGTACATGCGTCCCGAGCACGGCGCGGGCTGAGGGCGGTATCCTCGGGCCATTGCGGGGAGGTAGTCCGGTGGGAAGGTCCTGATGAACGTCGTAATCGTTGATGACCAGACGTCCGCCCGGACGATGCTCAGGCACATCATCGAGGACATCGCCCCGCAGCTGGCGGTGCATGACTTCGGCGAGCCCGATTGCGCGCTCGACTGGTGCGAGGCCAACCAGCCCGACCTGCTGCTGCTGGACTACCGCATGCCGGGGATGGACGGGCTCGAGTTCGCACGCCGCTTCAGGCGGGTGCCGGTCAGGCGCGACATCCCGATCATCCTGGTGACCGTGGTCGGCGATGAGCCGGTCCGGCAGGCTGCGCTGGATGCGGGCGTCATCGACTTCCTGGTCAAGCCGGTGCGGCCGCGGGAGCTGCGGGCGCGTTGCCGCAACCTGCTGCAACTGCGGCAGCAGTCCGAGAACGTCAAACAACGGGCCCTGTCCCTTGAACAGCGGCTGCTGGCGAGCATGCACGAGGTGGAGCAGCGTGAGCGCGAGACCCTGTCGCGCCTCGCGCTTGCGATCGAATACCGCGATTCGGGCACCAGCGCATCGCTGGAACGCATGGCGCGCGTGGCCGGCCTCATCGCCGAGCGGGTCGGTCTGTTCGAGGACGAGGTACGGCTGGTCGAGATGGCCGCGCCGCTGCACGACATCGGCAAGATCGCGATCCCGGACTCGGTGCTGCTCAAGGCCGGTCCGCTGGACGACGACGAGGCCCGGATCATGCGCAGCCACCCGCGCATCGGCCACAAGCTGCTGGGCGGGAGCCACAACCGCTTCGTGCAGACCGCTTCGGTGATCGCGCTGCGCCACCACGAGCGGTTCGACGGCAGTGGCTACCCCGACGGGTTGCGTGGCGAGGACATCCCGATCGAGGCGCGTATCGTTGCAGTCGCGGACGTGCTCGACGCGCTCATCTCTCCGCGACCGTACAAGCCGGCGTGGAGCCTGGCGGACGCGCTGGCGTACCTGCAGGAGCAGTCCGGGCGCCTGTTCGACCCGGTGTGCGTGTCCGCCCTGGTCCAGTCGCGCGAGCGGCTGGAGGAGATCTGCAGGCAGTTTCCCGGGACAACCCCCCGCACCGGCATGGAGTAGCCGACATGAAGCACCCGGTTTCGCGACCGTTGCCCCGCCTGCTGGCCCGCCTGATGGCCCGCTTCTCACAGCGGCCGGACAGCGAACACGGCCAGGCCACGGTACGGATCCTGGTGCTCACCGTGGTGCTGGTGTACCTGTTGCTGCGCGGCGCCGGCGGGTCGCTCGACCCGAGCGCGTACACCGCCGTGCTCACGATGGTCGAGATGGGCTTCGTGGTGGGCATGGTCCTGCTGGGCTGGATCGCCTTCCTGCCGGGGAAGTCCCACGTTCGCCGCGCCATCGGCATGGCCGCCGACTACGGGCTGATGGCCGCCGCCATGATCCGCATGGGCGAACCGCTGGCCTGGGTGTACGTGATCATCATGTGGGTCACGGTCGGCAACGGCCTGCGGTTCGGCAACCGCTACCTGGCCGCGGCGATTACCGCGGCGTGCGTCGCGTTTGGCAGCGTACTGGTCGGCAGTGGCTACTGGCAGGCCAACCTGAGCCTGGGCATCGGACTGTGGCTGGGACTGGTCGCCATTCCCCTGTACCTCTCCGGATTGCTCCGGGCCCTGACCGCCGCCACCGAGGAGGCGCGCCGCGCCAACGAGGCGAAGAGCCGCTTCCTCGCCAACATGAGCCACGAGTTCCGCACCCCGCTGAACGGCCTGGCGGGCATGTCCGAGGTGCTGGCGACCACCCGGCTGGATGACGAGCAACGCGAGTGCCTGGCGACCATCCAGGCATCCACCCGAAGCCTGCTGTCACTGGTCGAGGACGTGCTCGACATCGCCGCGATCGAGGCCGGCAAGGTCAAGCTGGCGCGCGTGGAGTTCTCGCCCCGCGAGCTGGTCGACGGCATCGGCCTGATCCTCCAGCCGCAGGCGCGTGCCAAGCATCTGCACTACCAGGCCACGGTATCGTCCGGGGTGCCCGAGCTGGTGCGCGGCGATGCCGGCTACCTGCGCCAGGTGCTGATCAACCTGGCCGGGAACGCGGTCAAATTCACCGAGAGCGGCTCTGTCCATCTTGAGGTCGAGCCCGGCCCGGTGACCAACGGGAGGGCGATGCTGCGCTTCACCGTCACCGACACCGGAATCGGCATCCCGATGGCCGTGCGCCAGCGCCTGTTCGAGGCGTTCGAGCAGGCCGATGCCGGCCTCTCGCGCCGTCACGGCGGCACCGGCCTGGGCACCACCATCGCAAAGGGCCTGACCGAGGCAATGGGCGGCAACATCGGGTTCGAGAGTACCGAGCACCGCGGCAGCCGCTTCTGGGTCGAGTTGCCTTTCGACGTCGTCGAGGCCCGCGAACAGGGCGCGGTGGCAGCGCCCCCCATGGCGGACGCCGGGCGGAGCGCTGCACCGGTCGATCCGGAGCCTTCTGCGCAGGCGGAAAACGTCATTGCGTTTGCCGACCCGTTCCTCCGCCATCGTCTCCGGGTTCGCAGCCTCGGCATCCTGGTGGCGGACGACCATGCAGCCAATCGCATGGTGCTGCAGCGGTTGCTGCAGAAGGCCGGCCACCGTGTGGTGTGCGTCGAGGGGGGCGAGGAGGTGCTCGCCGCGCTGGAAACGACTGACTACGACGCGGTCGTGGTCGACCTGCACATGCCGGGGTTGAGCGGGCTCGACATGCTCCGGCAACTGCGGGTGATGGAGGCGGGCGGCGCCACCCGAACGCCAGTGCTCGTGCTCAGCGCCGACGTGACCCCGCAGTCCATCCAGGCCTGCGAACAGGCCGGTGCTCGCGCCTTCCTGGCCAAGCCGGTCTCTGCGACACGACTCCTCGACACGCTGGCCGAGGTGGCTTCCGGCGTGCGCGTGGGCACGGCCGCCGGCGCGCCGGAACCGCGCGCGCCGCGTGCCTCGTCGGATGGCGTTTTCGATCCGGGGGTCCTGGACGAGTTCCAGTCCCTCGGCCTGGGCATCGAGTTCGAGCGCAAGTTCGTGACGCAGTGCCTGCGCGACGCCGAAGCCTGCCTGACGGCCTTCGCGCGCGCCTCCGAGGGCGCGGACTGGACCATCGCGCGCGAGCAGGCGCATGCCCTCAAGGGCGTAGCGGGCAATCTGGGCCTGGTCGGTGCCGCGACCGCGGCGGGCGACGCCATGGCGATGGCCGACTGGCAACTGTCGCGAGACTGGCGACAGCAACTGGGCCTGCTGGGTGAGCACTTGGCACAAGGGCGCCGCGCACTTGAGTCCCGCCAGCAGGCCCGCACGCCTCGCGACGGCGAGCGGTCCCCCTGATCTTCCCTGTCCGGGCCGGTGTCCGAGCGCTCAGTGGGCGCCGGATCGCCGACTCTGGGCGCGCACGATCCGGTCCATCATCCGCAACGACTTGTCCCCGAGCGCGAGCGCGGCGTCGACCCACACCTCGGTGATCGCCATCAGCTCCTCGTGGCTCACCGGCTGCGCGATGGCACGCGCGGCATTCAACGCCAGATGCGCGTTGGGTGCGCGTTGTTGTTGGCGGATCAGGTCACGCACGGCCGCTTCGCCGCCACCCCTGGGCACAAGCACATCCACGACGCCAAGCCGGTAGAGCTCGTCGCTGCTGCGGATGTTGCCGTCGAGTATGAGCTTCTCGGCCAGTTGCGGCGGGACGCGTTTGCACAGGAACGAATAGGCGCCCATGCCCGGGAACAGCCCGAACAGCACCTCGGGCAGCCCCATATCGACGCCTTCCTCGGCGACGATCGTGTGGCAGGCCAGCGCCAGTTCCATGCCGCCGCCCAGGGCGTCGCCCTGCACCAGCGCGATGGTGCGTACATCGCCGCCAAGGCCGCCGTGCAGGTGGTGGACGCCGTCGATGCAGCGGCGCGCGTAGTCGAGCAGCAAGTCGCTCCGCTTGTCCCGGATGAGCGCGGCGAACAACGCCAGGTCGCCTCCCAGGTTGAAGGCCGGCGCGTCGGACGCAACCACGACGTGCCTGAGGCGCCCGGGTTGGCGTGCGCCGGGGGGCAGTGTGACCGCCGACAGGTAACCCCACATCTCGTCCATGAGCTCGGTGCGGAAGCAGGGCCGCACGCCACTCCCGGCGTCGGCGTGCATGTACAGCCAATGGGTATCGCCATGCAGGTCGGATTCGACCCGCAATGTGGAACGTGCGCCTCCGCGCGGGAGTTTCTCCGTCATGCTCATGTTGCGTCCTCGGCTGGTCGCCCGCATGCGAGGTGGGCTGCGGGGCGAGGTGATGGAGCCCACGGAAATCGATGCTACACCTGCATCGCGAAAACCATTGCCCCGCGTATGGAAATGGGAAAGGCCCCTCGAGAGGGGCCTTCCGGGGCGTTCGCGGGTGGGGCGGAGGCCCCGGCGGTCAGCCTGGCGTGGCTTCGTCGCGCAGCTCGCGACGCAGGATCTTGCCAACGTTGGTCTTGGGCAGCTCCGAGCGGAACTCGACGAAGTGGGGCCGCTTGTAGCCGGTCAGGTTGGCCCGCGCGTGCTGGAGGACCTGCTCGGCGGTGAGCGACTGGTCCTTCTTAACGATCACCACCTTGACCGCTTCGCCCGACTTCTCGTCAGGCACGCCCACCGCGGCCACCTCGAGCACCTCGGGCATCATCGCGATGACATCCTCGATCTCGTTCGGGTACACGTTGAAGCCCGACACCAGGATCATGTCCTTCTTGCGGTCGACGATGTAGAAGAAGCCCTGCTCGTCCATCCTTGCCATGTCGCCGGTGTGCAGCCAGCCGTCGGCATCGATCGCCTCGGCGGTCTCACCTGGACGCTGCCAGTAGCCCTTCATCACCTGCGGGCCCTTGATGCACAGCTCGCCCACCTCGCCGACCGGCAACAGGTTGCCGTCCTCGTCCTTGATGCAGGCGTCGGTCGAGGGAATCGGCAGGCCGATCGAACCGTTGTACTCGGCCAGGTCCATCGGGTTGATGCAGGCGGCCGGCGAGGTCTCCGTCAGGCCGTACGCCTCTACCAGCGTGCAGCCGGTCGCCTTCTTCCAGCGCTCGGCCACCGAACGTTGCACGGCCATGCCGCCACCCAGGGTCAGGTGCAGCGAGGAGAAGTCCACCTCATCGAAACCGGGGGTGTTCAACAGTCCGTTGAACAGCGTGTTGACGCCGGTGATGGCGGTGAACTTGACGCCCTTGAGCTCCTTCACGAAGCCCGGCATGTCGCGCGGGTTGGTGATCATGTGGTTGAGGCCACCGAACTTCATGAAGACCAGGCCGTTCGCCGTCAACGCGAAGATGTGGTACAGCGGCAGCGCGGTGATGATCACCTCGTGGCCCGGACGCACATTGGTGCCCACCCAGGCAGCGGCCTGCTGCATGTTGGCGACCAGGTTGCGATGGGTCAGCATCGCGCCCTTGGCCACGCCGGTGGTGCCACCGGTGTACTGCAGGAAGGCGATGTCGTCGCTGGTGACTTCCACCTTCGGCAGCGCGTGCCGGCTGCCGGCCTCGAGCGTGTCGCGGAAGCGCACCGCGCCGGGGATGGAATACGGCGGCACCATCTTCTTGATGTGCTTGAGCACGAAGTTGACGACCGCGCCCTTCGGGAAGCCCAGCATGTCGCCGAGCCCGGTGGTGATCACCTTCTTGACCGGCGTGTCGGCAAGCACCTGCTGCACGGTATGGGCGAAGTTGTCGAGCACGAGGATCACGCTGGTGCCGGAGTCGACCAGCTGGTGCTTGAGTTCGCGCGGGGTGTACATCGGGTTGGTGTTGACCACCGTCATGCCGGCACGCAGCACGCCGAAGGTGGCGATCGGATACTGCAGGCAGTTGGGCATCATGATCGCGACGCGATCGCCCTTCTTGAGGCCGAGCTCACCCAGCAGGTAGGCGGCGAAGCGGGCGCTGAGCTCGTCGATCTCGCCGTAGGTCAGGGTCTTGCCGAGGCTGGAGAACGCCGGACGGTCGCGGAAGTTGTCGATCGCACTTTCCAGTACCGCGACGACGGAGGCGAACTCGTCGACGTCGATCTGAGCAGGGACACCCGCCGGATACTGTTCAAGCCATGGACGTTCCGCGGTCATTGCATTCCCCCTGCTGTCTTTATTCTTGTTCCGGCTTGCAGGCGCACCGTCGATGCGTGCAAGTATGGTCCGGTCGATTGGAGCATAGCCCCCATGGGCTGGCAAGAACTTGGCGGGGCGTGGCGGAGGCGCCGCGGCGCGCGAAAGGAAGGGGATTGATGGCGAACAAACCACGGGCATGGCGGGTGCTGCTGACGGGGCTGCTGCTGGCCGGATGCGCAGGCGAACCCGGCGAAGCGGAACTGCGCGACGCGGTGGGCGGGTTGCGGACGGCGATCGAGCAACGCGACGCGTCGGCGGTGGAAGGCGCGCTGGCCGAGGACTTCATCGGCCCCGACGGGCTCGACCGTGACGGCGCTCGCCGCATGGCCGCGGTGATGTTCCTGCGGCATCGCGAAACCGGGGTCCGGCCCGGACCACTGGATGTCGCGATGAGCGACGGGTACGCCACCGTCGACTTCACCGCCGTGGTGACTGGCGGGGCGGGCCGCGCCTTGCCGGATGCGGCCAGCATCTACAACGTGAGCACGGCCTGGCGGGTCGAGGAAGGGGACTGGCGGCTGGTCAGCGCGGAGTGGACTCCCGGCCCCTGAGCAGTCACATCGGCTGGCGCGCGCCTGGGCGCGGTCCGGGAAACGGAAAACCGAAAACGGAAACAGGCGGCCTGGGCCGCCCGTTCCGGTGCCACATTCTGGCAATGCCGATCAGGCGGCTTTCTTCGCCGCCAGCTGGCGCAGCACGTAGTGCAGGATCCCGCCGTGGCGGAAGTACTCCACTTCCTTGGGCGTCAGCAGCATCACGTGGACCTCGAAGCGCTTTTCAGTGCCGTCGGCCTTGCGGGCCACGACCGTCGCACGCTTGGCCGCGCCGTCCTGCAGGCCGACCACGTCGATCGTCTCCGAGCCGTCCAGCCCGTGGGTCTGCGCATTCTCGCCGGCCAGGAACTGCAGCGGCAGCACGCCCATGCCCACCAGGTTGGAGCGATGGATGCGCTCGAAGCTCTCGGCCACGACCGCTTTGACGCCGAGCAGGTTGGTGCCCTTGGCCGCCCAGTCGCGCGACGAGCCGGTGCCGTATTCCTTGCCGGCGAACACCACCAGCGGGGTACCTTCGGCCTTGTACTTCATCGCCGCGTCGTAGATCGACATGCGCTCGCCGGCGCCGCCGTCCTTCGCGAAGTACAGCGTGTTGCCGCCTTCCTCGCCACCCATCATCAGGTTCTTGATGCGGATGTTGGCGAACGTGCCGCGGACCATCACGTCATCGTTGCCGCGACGGCTGCCGTAGCTGTTGAAATCGGCCGGCTGCACGCCACGCGACTGCAGGAAGCGGCCCGCCGGCGAATCCTTCTTGATGTTTCCGGCCGGGGAGATGTGGTCGGTGGTGATCGAGTCGCCGAACAGGCCCATCACGCGCGCACCGCGTACGTCCTCGATCGCACCGACCTCCATCGTCATGCCGTCGAAGTACGGCGGGTTCTTGATGTAGGTGGACGCCTCGTCCCACTCGAACGACTCGCCTTCCGGCGACTCGATCTGGTTCCAGCGGCTGTCGCCCTTGAACACGTCGGCGTAGTTCTGCGCGAACAGTTCGGGGCCAACGGTCGCGGCGATGGTGTCGCCGATCTCCTTGTTGGTCGGCCAGATGTCGCGCAGGTATACGTCGTTGCCGTCGCGGTCCTTGCCCAGCGGCTCGGTGGTCAGGTCGATGTCGACCGTGCCGGCGATGGCGTAGGCCACCACCAGCGGCGGCGAGGCGAGGTAGTTCATCTTCACTTCCGAGTGCACGCGGCCCTCGAAGTTGCGGTTGCCCGACAGCACCGAGGCGACCGCGAGATCATTCTCGGCAATGCCCTTGGACACCGCCTCGGGCAGCGGGCCGGAGTTGCCGATGCACGTGGTGCAGCCGTAGCCGACCACGTAGAAGCCGAGGGTCTCAAGGTCGGCCAGTACGCCGGCCTTCTGCAGGTAGTCGGTGACCACGCGCGAACCCGGGCCGAGCGATGGCTTGACCCACGGGGCCGACGTCAGGCCCTTGGCGGCGGCCTTGCGGGCCAGCAGGCCGGCGCCCAGCATCACCGCCGGGTTGGAGGTGTTGGTGCAGGACGTGATCGCGGCGATCACCACCGAGCCGTCGCGCAACTCGACATCCTGGTCCTTGATGTTGATGCGGGAGCAGACCGGCTTGGCCGCCAGGCGCTCGGCCTGCGGCTGGCCACCGCCTTCCTTCTCGAACCGCTGGATCTGGCGGTCGGTCGGCTCGGCGCGGTGGGCGACCAGCGGGCCCACGTTCTCGCGGAAGTTGGACTTCATGTCCGACAGGAGCACGCGGTCCTGCGGACGCTTGGGGCCGGCAAGCGAGGGCTTGACGTCGCCCATGTCCAGTTCGAGCGTGGCGGAGTAGGTCGCTTCCGGCGCGCCCGGTTCATGCCACATGCCCTGGGCCTTGGCGTAGGCCTCCACCAGCGCGATTTGCTCTTCGCTGCGGCCGGACAGGCGCAGGTAGCGCACCGCCTCCGAATCGACCGGGAAGATGCCGCAGGTTGCGCCGTACTCGGGCGCCATGTTGGCGATCGTCGCGCGGTCGGCCAGCGGCAGGTGCTGGAGGCCGTCACCGAAGAACTCCACGAACTTGCCGACCACGCCGTACTTGCGCAGCATCTGGGTGACCGTCAGTACCAGGTCGGTGGCGGTGGCGCCCTCGGGCAGCTTGCCGCTCAGCTTGAAGCCGACTACCTGCGGGATCAGCATCGACGACGGCTGGCCCAACATCGCGGCCTCGGCCTCGATGCCGCCCACGCCCCAGCCAAGCACGCCGATGCCGTTGATCATCGTGGTGTGGCTGTCAGTGCCGAACACGGTGTCCGGGAACGCCAGCAAAGTGCCGTCCACCTCGCGCTCCATCACCACGCGGGCGAGGTTTTCCAGGTTGACCTGGTGGACGATGCCGGTGTTGGGCGGCACCACCTTGAAGTTTTCCAGTGCCTTCTGGCCCCAGCGCAGGAAGCTGTAGCGCTCTGCGTTGCGCTCGAACTCGATCTTGCCGTTGAGGTCCAGCGCATCCGGACGGCCGAACACGTCGACCTGCACCGAGTGGTCGATCACCAGTTCGGACGGGATCAGCGGGTTGATCTGTCCGGCGTTGCCGCCCAGCCGGCTCACCGCGTCGCGCATCGCCGCCAGGTCGACCACGCAGGGCACGCCGGTGAAGTCCTGCAGCACCACGCGGGCCGGCATGAAGGCGATCTCGGTGTCGGGCTCGGCCTTCGCGTCCCACTGAGCGACCGCCTCGATGTGCTCCTTGCCGACCGTCATGCCGCCGTCCTCGTGGCGGAGCAGGTTCTCGAGCAGGATCTTCATCGAGTAGGGCAGCTTGCCCAGGTCGAAGCGCTTGCCCAAGGTCGGCAGGCTGAAATACGTGTAGGACTTGCCGTTGACGTCGAGTTGCGCGCGGGTGGCGAAGGAGTCGGCCATTTGGAGCTCCGTGGCTGGGGGCAGCGAGGGGAAGGACGCGGGAGGGCTGCGGGACACCGCGTTTGAACCCCGTAATTATGCCGGATTCAGTGTTTCCCTGCCGCAACGCAGCGTCCGCCGGCCGCTTCCTCGAGGCTCAGCGCAGTTGCGCTTCGACCGCCTCGAGCATGGCCTTGCGGCGCAGCAGGAAGTCCCACAGGCTGCCGCCCAGCTGGCGCCACAGCACCGCCGAACGCACCGCCGCAAGAAGCACGGCGCGGACCTCGGCGACCACCGAGGCCTGCCCCAGGTAGTGCGGGTTGCCCTGCACCAGCACGCGGGGGCGCAGGTGGCTCAGGGTGTCGGCGTACAGCGCGCCAAGCCCTGCGAGCACGTCGGGATGGGTGCTCCCGGACGCCTCGGCGGTGGCGGCCTGGGCGTTGATGCCCCGGACCACTTTGTCGGCAATCTCGTCGTCGCGCACGAACCGGCGCTCGAGTTGCATCACCGCCAGGGCAAGGCGGGGGAGCTGCTCGTCACGGGCGCGGTTGCCGAAGTAGTCGCGCAGCAGGGTCAGGCCCGGGCGCAGGTTGGCGCGGCTGCCATAGACGGCGGCCGGCGACTCGGCGTCGATCCGGAAGATCGAGTCGAGAGACGTCGCGAGCACGCTTTCGTTGGCCTGTCCGGTGTCGGCGATGCGCCGCACCTGTGCCAATGCCTGGACCAGCCCGGCCAGGGCGAGCACGCGGTCGGAAATCGGATCGGCGGAATCGGTCATGGCATCTGGCCCTTGAGGCGTTGTTCGAGTGGAGCGTCTGTGGCGGCGATCACGGCGCCGCCGAGGCATTCGTCGCCGTCGTAGAGCACCAGCGACTGGCCGGGTGTCACTGCACGTTGGGGCCGGTCGAAGCGGACTTCCAGCGTCCCGTCGTCGCCGACGGTGACCTCGCAGGGCTCGTCGGCCTGGCGGTACCGGGTCTGGGCGGTACAAGTGAAGCCCTCGCCCAAGACGCTTCCGGCGACCCAGTGGGCCACCTCCGTCCGCAGCCGCGTGGACTGGAGGTAGGGGCTGTCGCTGCCCTGGTCAACGTACAGCGTGTTGGTGGCGACGTCCTTGCCGACGACGTACCAAGGTGCGGCGGCAAATCCGCGAACCCCACCCAGGTGGAGCCCCTCGCGCTGCCCCAAGGTGAAATAGAACACGCCCGGATGCTCACCCACCTGCTGGCCGTCGGGCGTTCGCATCTCGCCCTGGCGCGCGGGCAGGTAGCGGCCGAGGAACTCGCGGAAATCGCGCTCTCCGATGAAGCAGATGCCGGTGGAGTCCTTCTTCTCCGCCGTCGGGAGCCCGGCCTCGCGGGCGATGCGTCGGACCTGCTCCTTTGGCAGCTCGCCGAGCGGAAATCGGGTGGCCGACAACTGTGCCTGTCCGAGCTGGTGCAGGAAGTAGCTCTGGTCCTTGCCGCGGTCGACCCCCCTCAGGAGCCGCCAGTGGCCGCGCTGGTGCGCCACGCGGGCGTAGTGCCCGGTTGCGATGGCCTCCGCGCCCAGTTCGCGGGCCGCGTCGAGGAAGTGCTTGAACTTGATCTCGCGGTTGCAGAGTACGTCCGGGTTGGGCGTACGGCCGGCGGCGTACTCGGCCAGGAAGTGTTCGAACACGCCGCTCCAGTACTCGCCGGAGAAGTCGCGGAAATGGATCGGGATGCCCAGGCGCCCGGCCACGGCGACCGCGTCGCGGCGGTCGTCCTCGGCGCGGCAGTCGCCGCTGCCGTCGTCGGCCCAGTTCTGCATGAACAGCCCGGCGACCGGTTCGCCGGCGTCGCGAAGCAGCAGTGCCGCGACCGACGAGTCGACACCACCCGACAGCCCGACGATGGTCCGCGCACCATTGCCGGTGCCGGTCCTTGCCGGCGTGCTCATGCCAGCTGCCGGGCGAGGTCGAGCGGGTAGCGGCGACCGCCGAGGTAATCGGCCACCGTGTCCCACACCAGCGGGCTGCGGTGGCGTGCCGAGGCATCCAGCAGGTCGGCCGGGCTCATCCACTGCGCCTGGATGATGCCGGTGTCCAGCGCCCGGTCGGGGTCATGGCTCACCGGCTCGGCCGAGAACGCGAAGCGCAGGTAGTGGCGCCCCGGCCGATCGACCTGGTCCGGAGACTTCCACTGGTAGGCGCCGATGAACGCCGTCAGCCGCACGTGCCAGCCGGTTTCCTCGAGCGTCTCGCGCAGGGCGGCGTCGTGCAGGCTCTCGTCGGGCTCCAGGTGGCCGGCGGGCTGGTTCAGGACCTGCCGGCCGCTGGCCATCTCCTCGACCATCAGCAACCGCCCGTCGCGCACGACTACGGTCGCCACGGTGACGTCGGGTTGCCAGAAGCGGCCTTCGCGATAGGTCACCTCAGAAGTCGTCCCCGCCGCCGGTGAGTTCGATTTCCATCTCGTCGGCGGCCTCGCTGGCGGCGGTCATCGCGTCGCGGATCTCCTCGTTGCTCGCATCGCCCGAGACCTTGACGACGAATACCGCGTACTCGCCCTGCTTGGTCCAGGCGCCGAGCTTGGTGTCGTTGCTGGCCTCGAGCAGGTGGTTGGCGACCAATGCCGGGAACGCGCCGTTCTCGGCGCGGTATGCCGGCGACCAGATTTCGCGGATCGTGTGGGCGCCGTACTCGTAGATGGGGGACCGGATGTACACGAGCTGGCTGCGGCCTTCGCCGGCCTCGAACACCATCATGTAGTCGCCGTCCTCGTCGATCTCGTAGCTCGTACCGAGCGCGTCGAGCTGGCTGGCGACGGCAGGGTCGGCTTCGGCAGCCGCGGCGCCGGCGGCGAGCGCGGTGGTGAGTAGCAGGATGACAGGCAGCATCTTCATTGGCGGATCCCCCGATTGAGGCGTTCATTCTGCCGATCCCACCGTGTCGCCGTCCATCGCTCCGGCGGCCGGGCGACCTATAATCCACCGATGCCAAGATCGCCCGAACACGACCACCACCACGGTGCCCTGGTCGAGACCAGCAAGCCCGAAGTCGCGCGCCCGCCGTTGTATTCCGTGCTGCTGCTCAACGACGACTACACCCCGATGGATTTCGTCGTCGAGGTGCTGATGCGGTTTTTCCCGATGACCGCCGAGAAGGCCACCCAGATCATGCTCCACGTGCACACGCGGGGCAGGGGCGTATGCGGGGTTTTCACGCGGGAAGTGGCCGAATCGAAGGTGGCACAGGTCAACGAGTTCTCGCGACTGAACCAGCATCCCTTGTTGTGCACGATGGAAAAAGCGTGACCGGGAGGCCTGCAGGCACCGCATCGTTCGTTGGATAAATGGAAGCGGAACCGGCCGCATCGTGACCCTTCCACCGCGCTGGGGTGACATGGAAAAGCATGCGGGCACCCCCATCTAGGACCGCAACAGCTTTCAGAGGCTTTCCAATGTTCAGCAAGGACCTGGAGTTCAGCATCGGCCAGTGCTACAAGCGCGCCCGCGAGGAGCGCCATGAGTACATGACCGTCGAGCATCTGCTGCTCGCGCTGCTCGACAACCCCTCGGCCGAGACCGTGCTCAAGGCCTGCAGCGCCGATTTCCCTCGCCTGCGTGGCGACCTCGAGCAGGCCATCGCCACGTCGGTATCGGTGCTGCCCGATGACATCGACCGCGACACCCAGCCGACCCTGGGCTTCCAGCGCGTGCTGCAGCGCGCGGTCTACCACGTGCAATCCTCCGGCAAGAAGGAGGTCACCGGCGCCAACGTGCTGGTGGCGATCTTCGGCGAAAAGGACTCCCACGCCGTCTATTACCTCAACCAGCAGGACATCGCCCGGTTGGACGTGGTGAATTTCCTGTCCCACGGCATCGCCAAGCAGGGCGAGGGCGAGGCGCACCCGGCCGAGTCCGACGCGCCGGCGGTGGATGGCGAGGAGGGCAAGGCCGACGCGCTGGAGGAGTTCGCGGTCAACCTGAACCAGCTGGCACGCGACGGGAAGATCGACCCGTTGGTCGGTCGCGCCGAAGAGGTCGAGCGGACCATCCAGGTGCTCTGCCGCCGCCGCAAGAACAACCCGCTCTACGTTGGCGAGGCCGGCGTGGGCAAGACCGCGATCGCCGAGGGCCTGGCCAAGCGCATCGTCGATGGCGAGGTGCCCGAGGTCCTGGAGGACGCGACCATCTACGCGCTCGACCTGGGCGCGCTGGTGGCCGGGACCAAGTACCGCGGCGACTTCGAGAAACGCCTCAAGGCGGTGCTCGCCCAGATGAAGAAGATCGAGGGCGCGGTGCTGTTCATCGACGAGATCCACACCATCATCGGCGCCGGCTCGGCGTCGGGTGGGACGATGGATGCCAGCAACCTGATCAAGCCCGCGCTGTCGTCCGGCGATCTGCGCTGCATCGGTTCGACCACGTTCCAGGAATACCGCGGCATCTTCGAGAAGGACCGGGCGCTGGCGCGGCGCTTCCAGAAGATCGACATCATCGAGCCGACCGTGGGCGAAGCGTTCGAGATCCTGCAGGGCCTGCGGCCCAAGTACGAGGCCCACCATGGCGTCACCTATGCCGACGACGCCTTGCAGGCGGCGGTGGACCTGTCGGTCAAGCACATCGGCGACCGGTTGCTGCCGGACAAGGCCATCGACGTGATCGACGAGGCCGGCGCGCGCCAGCGGCTGCTGCCGATGGACGTGCGCAAGGCCAACATCGACGTCGAGGAGATCGAGACGATCGTTGCCAAGATGGCGCGGATCCCGGCCAAGCAGGTTTCGGCGACCGACAAGGACGTGCTCCGCAACCTCGAGCGCAACCTCAAGATGGTGATCTTCGGGCAGGACCCGGCGATCGAGTCCCTGGCGTCGGCGATCAAGCTGTCCCGCTCGGGCCTGGGCAACCCCGACAAGCCGATCGGCAACTTCCTGTTTGCCGGTCCGACCGGTGTCGGCAAGACCGAGGTGACCCGCCAGCTCGCGCTGCAACTTGGCATCGAGCTGGTGCGATTCGACATGTCCGAATACATGGAGCCGCACTCGGTCAGCCGCCTCATCGGCGCGCCTCCGGGCTACGTTGGCTTCGACCAGGGCGGCCTGCTGACCGAGAAGATCGTCAAGACGCCGCATTGCGTGCTCTTGCTTGACGAGGTCGAGAAGGCCCACCCGGACATCTTCAACATCCTGCTGCAGGTGATGGACCGCGGCACCCTGACCGACACCAATGGGCGGGAGGCCAACTTCCGTAACGTGATCCTGGTGATGACCACCAACGCCGGCGCGGCCCAGGCGTCGCGCCGCTCGATCGGCTTCACCAAGCAGGACCACAGCACCGATGCGATGGAAGTGATCCGCAAGGGCTTCGCCCCCGAGTTCCGCAACCGACTGGACGCGGTGGTGCAGTTCCAGGCGCTCGGCTTCGAGCACATCCTGCGGGTGGTCGACAAGTTCCTGATCGAGCTCGAGGCCCAGTTGCACGAGAAGGACGTCGCCATGAGCGCCACGACGGAGGCGCGCGATTGGCTGGCCCAGCACGGCTTCGACCCGATGATGGGTGCGCGGCCGATGGCGCGGGTGATCCAGGACCGGATCAAGCGACCGCTGGCCGACGAGCTGCTGTTTGGCAAACTGGTCGGCGGTGGTCGCGTGACCATCGACGTCAAGGACGGCGAGCTGGTGGTCGACGCGCAGGCCGAACCCGAGCGGCTGCTGCCGGCCACCGTGTAGGCATGCACAAGCCGGGAACGAAGAAAGGCGGCCAATGGCCGCCTTTTCTTTCAGTAACTTACCGCGATTACTTCATGCGGTAGGTGATGCGTCCCTTGGTCAGATCGTACGGGGTCATTTCCACCTTGACCTTGTCGCCGGTGAGGATGCGGATGTAGTTCTTGCGCATCCTCCCCGAGATGTGGGCAATGATTTCGTGCCCGTTTTCGAGGCGCACACGGAACATGGTGTTCGGAAGTGTTTCCGCCACCGTGCCCTCGAATTCGATCACGTCGTCTTTTGCCATGTGTTTCCTGGTTGCTGCGGTCAGGCGGCGCGAAACGCGGCCGCGAAGCCGGGCATTCTGCCACGATGTGGCCGATCAGGCAAAAGCCGGGAACACAGGCATTCAGGCCAACGCCCGGGCGGGCAGCACGCCGAACCGGGTCCGCCAATCGAAAGACTCCTGCGTCGCGACCAGCGGTGCGATCGCCTGCAGGAACCGCTCACGTGGCCACGACTCCGCCCCCAGGGTGAGCAGGTGCGGATTCTCGACCTGGGCGTCGAGCAGCGGCCACTCCCACTCGGCCAGCCGGCGGCACAGGCCTGCCAACGCCACCTTGGATCCGCCGGACGCGGCGCTGAACATGCTCTCGCCAAAGAACATGCGCCCGATGGCCACCCCGTACAGCCCACCGACGAGCCTGTCGCCTTCACGCACCTCCACCGAGTGCGCGTGGCCAAGCTGGTGCAGCCGCAGGTAGGCCGCGCGCATCGCCGGCGTGATCCACGTGCCGGGTTGGCCGTCCCGGGGGATCGAGGCGCAGGCATCGATGACCCGTTCAAAGTCGGTGTCCGCTTGGACGGTCCAGCCCGACCGGCGCAACGTGCGCCGCATCCGGGTCGACAGGCGGACACCCTCGGTTCGGAACACGGTCCGGGGGTCGGGCGACCACCACAGCAGCGGCTGGCCGTCGGAATACCAGGGAAACACCCCGTGCGCGTAGGCGTTTAGCAGCCGCGTCACTGTCAGGTCACCGCCCATCGCCAGCAGCCCGTCGGGTTTGCGCAGCGCAGTACGCGGGTCCGGGAATGGCCCGTCCGGATCCGCGGGCAGCTCAGGCAGGCGGATCGGCATCGCTGCGCGCCCGGGTGGATGGGGTGGACTTGAACGGCGAACGCGACGCGAGGGTCTGCGAGTAGCGGCGAACCGCCTCGGCTTCGTCCGTGCACCAGGTGCGCAGGGCCTCCCGGAAGGCGGGGTGCGCGATCCAGTGGCGGCTGCGGACCGTGCGCGGCAGGAACCCCCGCGCCAGCTTGTGCTCGCCCTGCGCGCCGGGCTCGAATCGCGACAGCCCGTTGCGCAGGCAGTACTCGATGCCCTGGTAGTAGCAGGTCTCGAAGTGCAGGCCGGGGATCGTCTCGGTGGCGCCCCAGTAACGCCCGTACAGCGTGTCGCGACCGCGCAGGCAAAGCGCCCCGGCCACTGCCGCGCCGTTGGCCCGCTCGGCGATCACCAGTACCAGCGACCGGGGCATGGTCTCGGCCAGGTGGTCCAGGAATGCCAGCGTCAGCGCCGGGTGGTTGCCGTATTCGGCGAAGGTCTGCCGGTAGAAACGATGCATCGTCGCCAGGTCGGCCGGCGTCGCGTCACTACCGTCGACTACCCGGTACCCGATCCCGGCGCGGGCGACCTTCGCACGCTCCTGCCGGATGTTCTTGCGGTGCCGGTGGTCGAACGCGTCCAGGTAATCGGCGAAGTCACGCCAGCCCGCGTCGTTGTGCCACTGGTATTGCACGTCGACCCGGGGAAGCCAGTCTTCACCGAAGCCGCTGTCTTCGGCTGCCGTGTGGAAATTGACGTGCGCCGACGAAAGCCCCGCATCTGACGCCGTCGCAACCATGGCTGCCAGCAGTGCTTGGCGTTCGCCGCCGGTAGCGGCAAGCAGGCGCGGGCCGGTCACGGGCGAGTAGGGCACCGCGCACAGCTGCTTGGGGAAGTACTCCAGGCCGTGTTGCGCATACGCATGGGCCCAGGCGTGGTCGAACACGAATTCGCCGTGCGAGTTGTGCTTGAGGTAGCCCGGCGCGGCGGCCACCAGGGCGCCATCGCGCCACAGGGTCAGGTGGCGTGGCGTCCAGCCCCATTCGGGCCGCAGGCAGCCATGCGTCTCCAGCCCTGACAGGAAGGCGTGCGCGACGAACGGATTGGTGCCGTCGTGCAGTCCATCCCACGCCGTGGCAGCGATGGTGTCCAGTTGGTCGATCAGTCGGACGTCGGACATGCCTTCATCTTCGCCCGAAGCGCGCGGGGAGCAATCCGCGCGGCAGGGCGGTCACTCGCCCTGGTCGAGGAACTTCTCCGCGTCCAGCGCTGCCATGCAACCAAAGCCGGCCGAGGTGATGGCCTGGCGGTAGACCTGGTCGGCGACGTCGCCTGCGGCGAACACGCCCTCGACCGACGTCTGGGTCGCGTTGCCGGCAAGCCCGGAGGTGATCTGCAGGTAGCCGTTCTTCATCTCCAGCTGGCCCTCGAACAGCGATGTGTTCGGGGTATGGCCGATCGCGACGAAGAAGCCGTTGACCGGGATCTCCCGGGTGGCGTTGTCCCTGGTCGAGCGCAGCCGCATGCCGGTGACGCCGCTGTCGTCGCCGAGGACCTCGTCGACGGTGTGGTCCCAGACCAGCTCGATCTTGCCGGCCTGCGCCTTGGCGAACAGCTTGTCCTGCAGGATCTTCTCGGCGCGCAGGCTGTCGCGGCGGTGCACCAGGTAAACCTTGCGGGCGATGTTGGACAGGTACAGGGCCTCTTCGACCGCGGTGTTGCCGCCGCCGATCACCGCCACGTCCTGCTCCTTGTAGAAGAAGCCGTCGCAGGTCGCGCAGGCCGACACGCCCTTGCCCATGTACTTCTGCTCGGACTCGATCCCCAGGTACTTGGCGCTGGCGCCGGTGGCGATGACCAGCGCGTCACAGGTGTACTCGCCGTTGTCGCCGGTCAGCCGGAACGGGCGCCTGGACAGGTCGGCGCTGTGGATGTGGTCGAACACGACCTCGGTGTCGAACCGCTCGGCGTGGGCCTGCATCCGCGCCATCAGGTCGGGCCCCATCAGGCCATGGGCGTCGCCCGGCCAGTTGTCGACCTCGGTGGTGGTCATCAGCTGGCCGCCCATCTGCAGGCCGGTGATCACCAGCGGCTTGAGGTTGGCGCGGGCGGCGTAGACCGCCGAAGTCCAGCCGGCGGGGCCGGAGCCGAGGATGATCAGGCGGGCGTGCTTGCTTGGGGTCATGGGTATAATCGCGGCGATAGCGGGACGCGCCTTGGGGCGCGAAAACAAGGCCGCGGTGCACTGGCACTACCAGTGGCGACCGCGGCCGGCTCGAGCCATAGCTTGGCGGCGGCGTCCCGGCAAAACAAGGCAGCTTCCACGGACGCAGTGTTTCAGCGCCGTGGCATCGACGACGGACCGGGAACCCACACAACCTGGCCAGACGCCGCTCCGACGCGGCGTTTTTTTCTGGCATAGCGGAGAGCAGCGCAATGCGTATCGGTGTACCGAAGGAAACCAAGACCCTCGAAGGGCGCGTCGCGCTCGTACCGGCCGCCGCCGGCGACCTGGTCAAGCGTGGCCACGAGGTCTGGCTGGAGAAGGACGCCGGCATCAAGAGCGGCTTCAGCGATGACGAGTACGTCCGCCTGGGCGTGAACATCGCCGCCGACGCCGCTGAGCTCTACGGCAAGTCCGAGATGATCGTGAAGGTGAAGGAGCCGATCGCCGGCGACCTGCAGCACCTGCGCAAGGACCACCTGCTTTTCTGCTACCTGCACCTGGCGGCCGAGCCGGAGCTGACCCGCCGGCTGCTCGACATCGGCCTGACCGCCGTCGCCTTCGAGACCGTCGAGCTGCCCAACGGCGACCTGCCGCTGCTGGCCCCGATGTCGATCATCGCCGGCAAGATCGCCACCCAGGTCGGCACAACGCTGCTGCACCAGCCGCAGGGCGGCAAGGGCAAGCTGCTCGGCGGCCTGCCGTCGACCGAGCGCGGCAAGGTGGTGGTGTTCGGCGCCGGCAAGGCGGGTGGCGCCGCGGCGGCACTGGCCGCGGCCGGTGGCGCCAACGTCACGGTGTTCGAGATGCGGACCGATCGCATGGACGAGATGATGGCGCTGGGCCCCAACGTCACCGCGCTCTACCCGTACCACGACGTCGTGGCCCGCGAGGTCGCCTCGGCCGACCTGGTGGTCGGTGCCGTGCTGGTGACCGGTGCCAAGGCGCCGCGCGTGCTGACCCGCGAAATGCTGAAGGGCATGCAGGATGGCAGCGTGGTGGTGGACATCTCGATCGACCAGGGTGGTTGCTTCGAGACCTCGCGCCCGACCACCTGGAAGGAGCCGACCTACGTGGAGGAGGGCGTGACCCACTTCTGCGTGACCAACATGCCCGGCTCGGTGCCGCAGACCAGCTCGCAGGCCATCTGCGCGGCGATCCTGCCGTGGGTCAACCGGCTCGCGGCCGGTGGCGCCTGGCGTGACGACCCCGCGCTGGCGCGCGGCATCAACGTTGAAGGCGGCAAGTTGGTCCATCCGGCGCTGATGGACATGAAGCTGTAGAACGGTTGCGACCCGCCCCGCCTGGGACGGCGCCGGCGGGTCCGCTGTCGCGTTGGTCGTTTAATACGTATATTCAATGACTAACGTTATCTAGCTAAGGCAGAGCATTACGGTGGCGCAAGCCTCGACCGCAACCCGCAGGAAAAAGACCCCCGACCAGACCCGCGCCGAGCCCTCGACGCGCCGTCAGCGGCTGACCCGCGACATCGCGCTGATCCTCATCGCGCCGTTGCTGCTGTACCTGCTGGTGTGCCTGGTCACCTTTTCCCCGACCGACCCGAGCTGGTCGCAGTCCGGGAGCGTCACGGCGCCGCTGCACAACCGCGGCGGGCAGGTTGGCGCATGGCTGGCCGACATCCTGCTGTATCTGACCGGCTACGTGGCGTTCCTGCTGCCGGTGGTGCTGGGCCTGATTGCGTGGATCGCGCTGTTCCGGGCCGACGCCGACGTCGACGAGGATGCCGAGTTCGGGCCGGCCCTGCGGCTGGTGGGCATCGTCGGGTTCCTGGTGTCGGCCACCGGACTGCTGCAACTGCGGATCGGACCGGTGCTCGATTTCTCGGCGGGAGCGGGCGGCATCCTGGGCCAGCTGGTCGGGCGCTCGCTGTACAGCGGCTTCGGTCCGGTCGGCGGCAATCTGTTCCTGCTGGCGTTGCTGCTGGTGTCGGTGACGCTGGCCACCGGCATTTCCTGGTTCACCGTGATGGACCGGATCGGCCAGTGGGTGCTTGCCCTTGGCCCGGTGCTGTCGCGGCTGTTCCGGCGCGGCAGCCGCCAGGCGACCGAATGGCAGCAGACCCGCGCGATGCGCGAGGAGCGCGAGGAGGTCCGCAAGGTCGACACCGAGCTGCGGGCGAAGCGGGCGCCGGTCAAGATCGAGCCGCCGGCACCTGCAACGGTCGAGAAGAGCGACCGGGCCAAGCGCGAGCAGCAGATCCCGCTGTTCCACGTTGGTGACGGCACCGGCATCCCGCCGCTGGCGCTCCTCGACGACCCCAAACCGCAGCCCAAGGGCTACAGCCCCGAGACGCTGGAAACGCTGTCGCGCCAGATCGAGTTCAAGCTCAAGGACTTCCGCATCGACGCCAACGTGGTCGGTGCCTACCCCGGGCCGGTGATCACCCGTTTCGAGATCGAGCCGGCACCAGGCATCAAGGTCAGCCAGATCAGCTCGCTCGACAAGGATATCGCCCGCGGCCTGTCGGTGAAGTCGGTGCGCGTGGTCGACGTGATCCCCGGCAAGTCGGTCATCGGCCTGGAAACGCCGAACACCCAGCGCGAAATGATCTACCTGTCCGAACTCCTGCGGTCCAAGGAGTACGACAAGTCCCACAGCCCGCTGACGCTGGCGCTGGGCAAGGACATTTCCGGCCGCCCGACGGTAGCCGACCTGGCGCGCATGCCGCACCTGCTTGTGGCCGGCACCACCGGCTCGGGCAAGTCCGTGGCCGTCAACGCGATGGTCCTGAGCCTGCTCTACAAGGCCTCTGCGAAGGACCTGCGGATGCTGATGATCGACCCCAAGATGCTCGAGCTGAGCGTCTACGAGGGCATCCCGCACCTGCTTGCGCCGGTCGTGACCGACATGAAGGAGGCCGCCAACGGCCTGCGCTGGTGCGTGGCCGAGATGGAGCGCCGCTACAAGCTGATGTCGACCGTCGGCGTGCGCAACCTTGCCGGGTTCAACAAGAAGGTGCGCGACGCGATCGAGGCCGGCCAGCCGATGCTGGACCCGCTGTTCAAGCCCAACCCCGACATCGACGAGGCGCCGCCGCAGCTGGAGCCGCTGCCGCACATCGTCATCTTCATCGACGAATTCGCCGACATGATGATGATCGTCGGCAAGAAGGTGGAGGAGCTGATCGCGCGGCTGGCGCAGAAGGCGCGCGCGGCCGGCATCCACCTGATCCTCGCGACCCAGCGTCCCTCGGTCGACGTCATCACCGGCCTGATCAAGGCCAACATCCCGACCCGCATCGCGTTCCAGGTGTCGAGCAAGATCGATTCGCGGACCATCCTCGACCAGTCCGGCGCCGAGGCGCTGCTGGGCAACGGCGACATGCTGTACCTGCCGCCGGGCACGGCGATGCCCGAGCGCGTGCATGGCGCGTTCGTGTCGGACGAGGAAGTGCACCGGGTGGTCGAGCACCTCAAGCAGGTCGGCGGCAAGCCCGATTACATCGAGGGCGTGCTTGAGGACGTACAGACCATGGGCGACGGTGTGGTCGTCGGTGCCACCGGCCTGCCCGAGAGCGCCAGTGCCGGCGATGAGTCGGACCCGCTGTACGACGAGGCGGTGCGCGTGGTGACCGAGACCCGTCGCGCGTCGATCTCCGGCGTGCAGCGCCGGCTCAAGATCGGCTACAACCGGGCCGCCCGGCTGGTAGAGGCAATGGAGGCTGCCGGAGTCGTGTCGCCGGCCGAACACAACGGCGACCGCAGCGTGCTGGCCCCGCCGCCGCCACGCGACTAGGGGGCGACGGGCGCAGGTGAACGGACGTCTCCGGCATCGAACACCCGTTCAGCTTCGTCCCCACACACTGCGACCACGCTGATCGGAGACCGATTGAATGAAGCAGATGACCCGCTGGACCACCGGCCTGCTGTTGTGCGCCGTCACTGCCGGCAGTGCCTTTGCCGGTGCCCGCGACGACCTCGACACCTTCACCAAGGGCCTGAAGGGCCTGGATGGGCAGTTCGTGCAGCAGGTGTATACCTCGCAGGGCAAGCTCAAGGAGACCTCCAGCGGTGAAGTGCAACTGTCGGTCCCGCGCCTGTTCCGCTGGGAGTACACCAAGCCGTATCCGCAGTTGATCGTCGCGGACGGCAAGAAGGTGTGGATCTACGACCCGGATCTCGCCCAGGTGACCGTGCGCGAGCAGGGGATCGAAGAGCAGAGCAGCCCGCTTGCGGCGCTGTTCGAGCCTGCGCGGCTGGACGCCATGTTCCAGGTGGAGGAGAGCGGCGAAGCCAACGGCGTGTCCTGGCTCAAGCTGACCCCGCGGGACGGCCAGGAAGCCAGTTTCCGCAGCGCCCGGTTGGGCTTCGATGAAGCCGCCCTGGTGAAGATGGAGGTGGTGGACGCAATCGGCCAGCGCACGGAAATCCGGTTTACCGGTTGGCAGCGCAATCCCCGCTTTGCAGCGGATACCTTCAAGTACACCCCGGCCAAGGGCGTGGACGTGATCGGCGGCGGCTGAACAGCACGCGCGTGGCGTGGGAAACGGCGAGGGCTTCCTCGCCGTTTTCGTTTGCGGCGCGGCATCTCCAGTCGTGTGCGGGGTCATGAACATGATCCGTTCATTTTCAATGACTTGGGATCACGGCCCCTCGACGGTGCCGCGTCCACAGTGCGGTCCATGCGCCACGTCCCGGCGCCGCAGGAACCCGCAATGCACCGTCACCTTCTTCGCAAATCCGTCCTCGTCGCCATGATGGCGTCCGCTGGCGTGCTGACCTCGGTCGCCATCGCCCAGAAGCCTGCAACCGGCCCGAACTGGGTGCACGCGCAGGCGCGGGATACCGCCCCCGATTCGCGCATCGAGGGCGACCAGTCGATGGATGCCGCCGTGGCGGCAGCGGTGATCGGCGCAGTTGCGACGGAGTTTGGTGAGCGCAAGGTCGAGGTGCGTCTGGACGAGGTCGCGGTCATGCCCGCCAGCATCCGCGACCGCACCGTTACCGGTGAAGGCCGGCTCCGCATCGGCGGCGACGACGAATGGGTCGCGTTCCAGTTCGATGTTCTCTACGACACCGAGACGGCCACAGCCGGCGTGCCGGCCCTGCGTCTGGGCGACCCGGACCCGGCGTCGGACCCGGTCCCGCTCGATTCCCAGCTGGCTGCCGAACTGGACGCGCATGTCAATGCCGCGCTCGACGCGGAGTTCTCAAGCCAGGCGGTGGAGCTGGTGACCACCCGCGTGACTGCCGCGAGCGCCGGCGGCCGCTTCCTCCAGGTGGAAGCGATGGGTACGGCCGAATTCGCGGGGGAGGGCACCACCCCGGCGCAGGTCCGGGCACTGTATGACCGCAGCTCCGGTGACTGGGTGCGGCTGGATTACGAACTCGGGACCACGTCCAACTGGGCGGATGAGGCCGAGCCCGCGGTCGCAGCCCGCTGATCCCGCAACCGGGATCTGGCAGCCACGTGGGCTGATCATTCCGCGCATCCCGATGCCTTCGCCTTCGGGCGCGCCTTCGCTATCGTGTCGGTTCTCCTCCGGATGACCGACCCCGTGGCGCGTCGCAACACCCCCACCCCCGGTTCCGACCTGCTCGGCAGCGACCCCGCCAGCGACGCACTGCGTCCGCTGGCCGAGCGCATGCGCCCGCAGACGCTCGACGAGATGGTTGGCCAGCGGCGTTTGCTCGCCCCCGGCTCCGCCCTGCGGCGGGCGGTGGAAGCCGGCCGGGTGCACTCGATGATCCTGTGGGGGCCGCCGGGCTGCGGCAAGACCACCCTGGCGCTGTTGCTGGCCAAGTACGCCGACGCGGAATTCCGCGCCATCTCCGCGGTTCTGTCGGGGTTGCCGGACGTGCGCGTGGTGCTGGCCGAAGCCGCCGAGCGCTTCGCCAATGGCCGCCGGACGGTGCTGTTCGTCGACGAGGTGCACCGGTTCAACAAGGCCCAGCAGGATGCGTTCCTCCCGCACATCGAACGCGGGACGATCCTGTTCGTCGGCGCCACCACCGAGAACCCGTCGTTCGAGCTCAACTCCGCGCTGCTCTCGCGTTGCCGGGTGCACGTGATGGAGGCGGTGTCGGCGGACGACATCGCCGAGGCGTTGCGGCGGGCACTGGCCGATGAGGAGCGGGGCCTCGGCGGGCAGGGGCTCGACGTGTCCGGAGAGGCGCTGTTGCAGATCGCCGGTGCCGCCGACGGCGACGTCCGGCGTGGACTGACGTTGCTGGAGATCGCCGCCGAGCTGGCGCTGGGCGAGTCGGGCACCGTCACCGAAGCCACCCTCACGCAGGTGCTGGCCGACCGCACGCGTCGCTTCGACAAGGGCGGCGAGCAGTTCTACGACCAGATATCGGCACTGCACAAGTCGGTGCGCAGTTCCAACCCCGACGCGGCGTTGTACTGGCTCGCGCGCATGCTCGACGGTGGCTGCGATCCGGTCTACCTCGCCCGGCGGCTGACCCGGATGGCCACCGAGGACATCGGCCTGGCCGACCCGCGCGCACAGACGATGGCGATCGAAGCGTGGGACACCTACGAACGACTCGGCAGCCCCGAGGGCGAACTCGCCCTCGCGCAACTGGCGATCTACCTGGCCACCACGGCCAAGTCCAACGCCGCCTACGTCGCCTACAAGGCAGCGCGGCGCGACGTGGTCGAGCACGGCACCCAGGAGGTGCCGCTGCACCTGCGCAATGCGCCTACCAAGCTGATGAAACAGCTCGGCTACGCCAAGGGTTACCAGTACGACCACGAGGCCGAAGGCGGCATCGCGCTGGACCAGACCGGTTTTCCCGACGCGATGGGCGAGCGGACCTACTACCGGCCGGTCAACCGCGGGCTGGAGATCAAGCTGGGTGAAAAACTCGCTCGCCTGCGTGAAGCCCGCGAGAAGGCGCGCGGCGGGGCGTAGCGGCATCGCCAAGCGGTAGCTGGGCTGATACCTAGACAATCGTTGATAAATAGTCTTCAAGTCATTGATTTTTAAGACACCCGAAACACGCCTTAAACCGGAACGCCAATTAGCGTGTCGATTTGGAAACGTCGGCATGAACGGCCCCCGCCAGTCCTGCAGGCCTCACGGCTGCGGCCTGCCAACCAGCATCCGTAACGGGTGACGAGACACGTCAGGTTGCAGGATTGAATCGTTCCGGCACGCCACGACGCGTGCGCGACGCGTCCACATCCCCCTGACCCCGGCGGAAGCACCTGATCGCCAGCACTACCAACGCCTGGCCGCTGTTCTGCCGGCGCTGGCATCGCTCATGCGTATCCAACTGTGCGCCGCTGCGGAGGCACCCCCCTGCATCCGGCCGGCGCCTTTCGAAGGAGAACGACATGCGCATTCGTAAAACACTGGTGGCGTCAGCAGTCTTCCTGGCGCTTGGTTTCACCTCACCCGCCTGGGCCCAGTCAGCTGACGAAGCCGGTAATGGCGACCTCGACCAGGACATCGACGACAGCTACAACGACGAGAGCACCACGCTCGACCTCGCGCTGGACCTCGACGCCTCGCAGACCGACGATCACAGCGGCGACGACCGCAACAACGACGGCGAAGCCAACGCCGACGGCCTGGGCAACGCAGCGGCCAACAACCACAGCAACGCGACCGCAAACTGGGAAAGCTCGTTCAACACCAACATCGCGATCGCATCGACCGAGCTCAACGGGTCGGTCAGCGGCGTAGGCGTGGGCAACATCGGCAATGTCGCGGCCAACGCGGGCGATGCCGACGGTGGTGACGGCGGCGGTGGCGGCTGGGGCTTTGGCGGTGGCGGCGATGGTGGCGACGGTGATGGCGGCGATGGCGCCGACAGCGGCGATTCGATCGCGGCCAGCGTCCGGTTGGGCGGCGCGTCAGCCGACAGCGGCGACACGGACGCCGATGCGGATGCCGATTCCGACAGCGACGCCGCGTCCGGTTCGATCGCTGCGGCGATCGCGGCGGCCCTGGAGGACAACAACGGCGACGCTGATGCCGACGCCGATGCGACTTCCGACTCGGCTTCGGACTCGGGTGATGCCGATTCCTCGGCCACGGCAAGCGCCGATTCGGGCGACGCCGACGCCAGCGACTCCGGCTCGAGCGGCAACGCGGTGGCCACGACCGGCCGCGGCGGTGACGGCGGCGCAGGGAGGGGCGGCGACGGCAACGGCGGCAACGGCAACGGTGGCGACGGCGGCCGTGGCGGCGATGGCGGCTCGATCGCCAACGACGCCGGCAGCTTCGACATGTCCAACCACATGAACGGCTCGGCCAATGCGGCGGCCGGCATCATGGTGGTGGCGCAGAACAGTGGCGCGGCCTCGCTGATCCAGCAGGCGGTCACCGTGCAGGCCAACCTGACCGTCGGTCAGTAACGGCCCCAACGCCCGCGTCCCGTGATCCGGGGCGCGGGACCCACAGCTGCCAGCGGGCAGCCCGGCAGGCGGCAGCGGCGACGCTGCCGCCCTCGTGCATCGGCGCCCGCCCAGGAGTAAGCACATGCGCCCCAATCCTTTCCTGCGTCCCGGCCGGGGACTGGTGACCCTGGTCGCCGCCTCGTGCCTTGCGATGCCCGCACTGGCTACCCCCGGCGACCCTGGCGCGCCAGCGGCTGCATCTGCCCCCACCACGGTCGAGGGCCTTGGCATCGCGCTCGACGCCGGCGGCCTGGACGGCCTGCGCGGTGGCGACGGGGTGCAGCTCGACCTGGTCGAGAACACCGCGCGCACCAATGGCGAGGTCACCGACAACCACGCAGAGAACATCATCAGCGGCAACAACACGCTCTCCGGGGATGCCTTCTCCAATGCGAGCGGCATCAACACGGCGATCCAGAACAGTGGCTCCAACGTGCTGATCCAGAACGCGACCGTGGTCAACGTGCAGTTTGCGGACCCCGGCCTGTGAAGCGGCTTGCGGTACTCGCGGCTCCCGTGCTCCTGGCCATGGCCCTGCCGGGGCCGGCGGGGGCGTCGTCGCTGGGCGTGCGCACCCCGCATGGAGGCGCCTACACGCTCAAGGTCACCAGCCTCAAGGAAGCACGCTACGCGACGACGGTGCCGCAGCAGTACGACTTCAGTTGCGGCTCGGCGGCGACCGCAACCCTGCTGACCTACCAGTACGGCCACGCGGTGAGCGAGCAGGACGTGTTCGTGCAGATGTACCGCGATGGCGACCGCCGCAAGATCCGCGCGGAAGGGTTCTCGCTGCTGGACATGCGGCGTTATCTGGAGTCGCTGGGGTTTGCCGCCGACGGCTTCGAATTGCCGCTCGACGAACTGGAAGAAGAAGGCCTGCCCGCGATCGTGTTGCTCAACGACCGCGGCTACCGGCACTTCGTGGTGGTCAAGGGCGTGCGCGACGGCCGCGTGCTGCTGGGCGACCCGGCCCGCGGCACCCGGGCGATGTCGCGCGAGCGCTTCGAGGCGCTATGGGACAACGGCGTGTTGTTCGTGATCCACAACCGGCGCGAGCTGGCCGGATTCAACCAGCCCGTCGACTGGCGCACCGCGCCGCCAGCACCACTGCAGTCCGGCATCGGCCGGCGGGGTCTCGGCGACATCGTCATTCCCAAGTTCGGACCGGGAGACAGCTGATGGACGCATGCAGGCGCGCAGTCGCACTGCTGGCATTGGCCTTGGCCTGCGGAGGCGCAGGAGCGGGCGAGGGGAGCGGGGCCCTTGGGCCGGAGTGGGTGGCGGTAAGCGCGGAGCGCCTGGACCACATGCGGGGCGGCTTCCAGCTGCCATCCGGGCTTGTGCTGTCGTTCGGCATCGAGCGGCTGGTGTACGTGAACGGCACGCTGGTCGCACAAGCCAGCGTCCAGATCCCGGACGTCAGCGCGATGACCCCGGAGCAGGCGCAGGACCTTGCAGAAATGAAACAGGGGATGCTCGTCCAGATCGGGGGCGGCAACACGTTCGCTCCATCAGGCGCGGTAGACGGCGTGGTGATCCAGAACACCCTGGACGGGCAGGACATCCTCACGTTGACCACGCTCGACGTCGGCGTCGGGACGCTGGGGATGTTCCAGCACCTCAACGCAAACGCGGCGCTGCAGGACGCCCTGAACCGGGCGCCCGGCTCGCCCTGAGACCCCCGAAGCAAGGACAGGCCAACCGATGGACAACCACAAGGGGTGCACCACCATTGCCATGGTGGTGATCGCCAACTGCCTGTCGCTGGCGATTGCCGGCGAGGTACGGGCGCAGAGCGCGGGGTCGGACACGCGGCTGGACACGCTGCAGCAACAGGTCAACGCCCAGAGCGCGCGGCTGGACCAGTTGCGCGACCAACTGGCCGCGCAGGAACGCAACGTGTCCGAGCTGCAACGGGCACTCGACCTGGAGCGGCTGGCCAGCACCCGGGCGCGCGGCACAGGGGATGGAGCGGGGCAGGGTGTCGCCGCGAGCGATCCCGCCGCGTCCGCCACGGCGATGCTGGCCGCGGCCGTGGCTGCACAGGCGGCACCGGGTACACAGGACGACGCAACAGGCGAGGGCGTCGCCGTCGATCGCGCCGTGGCGCAGGGCGACCGGCCGCCCCCGCAACCTGTCGGCCGTGCGCCGGAGCAGGACCTGCGCCCGCCCGAGGTCGCCCAGATCTTCGACCAGCCGGGCGTGCTGACCCCGTCGGGTACGTTCGTGCTCGAGCCGTCGCTGCAGTTCGGCTACTCGTCCAGCAACCGCGTCGCACTGGTCGGCTACACCATCATCCCGGCCATCCTGATCGGCCTCATCGATGTCCGCCAAGTCAAGACCAGCACCGGCACCGCGGCGCTCACCGGGCGGATGGGCATCGGCAACCGCTTTGAGCTGGAAGCCAAGGTGCCGTACGTCTACAGCAGCAGCGACACCGTCAGCCGCGAGATCTTTACCGGCACGGCGGTCGAGAATGTCTTCACCTCCAGCGGCAAGGGCCTGGGCGACATCGAGGCCACCGCACGCATGCAACTCAACCGCGGTGGGCCCGACAAGGCGTTCTACGTCGGCTGGCTGCGCTACAAGAGCCGCACCGGACGGGATCCGTTCGAAGTGGTGACCGACTGCGTCACGCGCTGCGTCGCCAATGCCACCGGCACCGGGTTGCCGTTGGAGCTGCCGACCGGCAGCGGCTTCTCATCGCTGCAGCCGGGCGTGACCTGGCTGTTCCCGTCGGACCCCGTGGTGTTCTTCGGGAGCCTGAGCTACCTGCACAACTTCAAGCGCGACGGGGTCTCGCGCACCGTGCTGACCGGCGCGCCGCCGGAGTTCCCGCAGACCGCCACCGAGCCGATCGGCGAGGTCGAGGCGGGCGACATCTGGGGGTTCAACTTCGGAATGGGGCTGGCGCTCAACGAGAAGGCCTCGATCAGCATCGGCTACGACGCCAGCTTCATCGGCAAGACACAACAGAACGGTGCGGACGCCCCCGGCGCGGTGCGTATCACCCTTGGCACGTTGCTGCTCGGCGCTTCCTACCGGTTCAGCGACCGCCACACCCTCAACGTCGCGCTCGGCGTCGGCGTCACCCGCGACACGCCCGACATGACCTTGACCGCGCGGGTGCCGATTTCACTCTGAGGACTTTCGGGCAGCGCTACGGCGTGGGGGCGTATCCGCCGAAGCTGCCCGCCGCCCCCGGGAACACGACAGGGCTCTCCGCGCCATTGGTGCCGACCGCCGACACCCCGAAGAAGTAGTTGTCGATGACCACGTTCTCCAGGGTGTAGGTGTCCACGTTGCCGACGTAGCGGCTGTGGGTCCATTGCGGCTCGGTGGTGAGGCGCCAGTGGATGCGGTAGCCGGCCAGCCCTGGCGCCTGCGTCGCCGGTGGTCGGGTCCAGCGCAGCGTCGTGTCGGCGGTCACCGCGCCCTCGATGCCGACATCGGCCGGCGGCGGCGGTGCCCACGCCATCCCGGCAAGGCTGACGGCATTCAGGGCCGTCAGCTTGGCCGCATAGGCGAAGTCGACCCCGTCGAGGGTGTCGCCGTAGGTCACGCCGTCCTCGGTACGCAGGTCCTGGTGCTGGCGGTCGTAGTGCTCGTTGGTCTCCATCACGCGCACCGCCGGAGCGCCGACGTCGTTGAACGGCCGATGGTGGCCGCCGCGACCGAAGCGGTCGAGCCGGTAGACCATCATCACCTCGAGGTTGGGGACGTACCGGTCGGCCATGCGGTCGATGTACCGGGCGAGGTTGCGCGAAGGCGAATCGACTTCGCCGCCGGTGAACCGCCGGGCGCGGGCTTCCTCGGGCGTCTCGGTGACGCGGGTGCCTTCGGAGAACACCCGGGCGGTGGTGTTGTCGACCACGCCATTGATGCCGGCGATGTTGCCGATCATGTCGTTGTTGAGGACCGCCTCGATGCGCCAGCCCTTGGCCTTGGCGTGGTCGGCCAGGATCCTGCCGCCGAACAGGCCCTGTTCCTCGCCGGCCAGCGCGGCGTAGACGATCGTGCCGTTGAACCGATGCGTGGAAAGCACGCGTGCCGCCTCGAGCGTGCCGGCGATGCCGGACGCGTTGTCATTGGCGCCGGGCGAGTCGGAGGTGGAGTCCATGACGTCGGACACCCGCGAATCGATGTCTCCACTCATGATGACGACGCGGTCGGGGTCGGCCGAGCCACGCTGGATGGCGATCACGCTGACGACCTCGACCGGATCGGGGATGCGTGTTTCGCCGGACACGGTGTCGCTGACGGTGACGACCTCCAGGCAGCCACCGCAGTCTTTCGAGATGCGCTCGAACTCGGCTTTGATCCAGCGCCGCGCGGCCCCGATGCCGCGTGTGTCGGATGCGGTTTCCGACAGGGTGTGGCGGGTGCCGAAGCCGACCAGCGTGCGGATGTCGGCCTCGATGCGGGCCGGGGAGGGCGCAACCGCGATGTCGTGCAGCGCCGCGACGTCCGCGGGTGGCGTCGCCGCGCGGGCGGCAGCGAAAGACATGGCGAGGCAGCAAGCTGCCGCGATGGACGAGAGTCTCATGGCCATTCCAGTGGTATCCGGACCCCGAGCGTAGTGTCCTCAAGGCCACCGCGTAAACGTTGGCGATCCGCCCGAAGTCGATTTCCCGAGTGCCACGCGCGGCATTCACCGATGCCGGCGGGTCGGCCGATCGGCGAGGCTGTCGAGCCTCCACGGCAAAGGAATGCCATGAATCCCGTCGCACTCATTGCGTTGCCGCTGCTGTTGTTGGGGACGCCGGTCTTCGCGCAGTCCGTCCACAAGTGTGTCGACGACCGCGGAGGCGTCACGTACCAGTCGGGCGACTGCACTGACGGGCGGAGCGTCCGCTCATGGAACGCCGGTTCGCCTGCGGTACCGGATCTGGAAGCGCGCAAGGCCAGGGAACGCGCCAATTCCGCGTATCTGCGCAAACTTGCCAAGCGCCATCGTGGTGGCTCCGGGGGTGCCGGCGCCATCAGCGGACACCGCGATGCACGCAAATGCGAGGCAGCCAGGAACCGGCGATCCAGGGCAGAGGCAAGCACCAAGCGACTGACGCTCGCGCAACTTGAGAAGCTTGGTGATGACGTCTACGAGGCTTGCAAGTAGGTGTCCTGCTTCAAGCGAAGCCCGGGGGCGCCGGCAGCTATGATGCGCGTGGGCCGTGGCCCGTCGAGTGACAGGGATGATTGGGGATCGGTATGAGCATGCAGCTTTGGCTGGTCGTGACGCTGTTTCCGCTGGTTGGCGGCGCACTCCTGATCTACGCGGGGCACAAGCGGCCCGCGTGGCGGGCGCCGATCCGGTGGGCCGCGACCGGCATCATCATGTACGCGCTGTTCGTTGAGGTAGCCCGGTTGTTGGCCTGACGGGGGGCGACAGCTCGGACACGTCGCAGCGTGATCGCAGGTTGGACTCAGGCATCTGGGACTCCGGCATCTGTACTGCTTACATAATATGCATTATGCGAAATCGTAGAACAGGCGGTGCTGGATGCCGCGCCTCCTCTGATGACTGACTCCTTTGATTCGCCACGGGAAACGCGCGATCTCGCCCGTTTTTGCGTCAAGAGTCGCCTCGTTCTCGCGTAGACACCGGATTACACCCCCGAATTTTGCAGCCGCGACAAGAACACGCCGCTTAACCGTAGACATGATGCCTCCATACGGCGGTACTTTTCGATCGCGGATCGGCGGATAACACTGAGCGCCGCGCTCCGACACAAACGCCGATCGCAGAAGTTCCGACCATCTGAAGCTTGAGGCGACCTGTAATGCCCCGTAACCGGGTCCAACGTTTAAGGGGCAATTCTCGGTAGCCAGGTGGGCATCGCGCCGACCACGTCGGAACCTTGGGCGTTCGGCGCCGCTGGACGTGGCCCCAATGCCTCCCGCAGGCTGCGCGGAATTTTGTTGCACCTGTTCTAGCGCTAACAACGCATTCCCAGTCGAACGCCATCTGCCATGCGAGGTCCACCTTTTCCCGAAACGCTTCTGGGTTCTTTCGCTTGAGCTTCTGATTCGGCCCGAGGCTTGGCAGCAGCTCTTCACACTGTGCGTTGACGTCGGGTTTGTCATATCCCTCGTCGCTTGAGCAGCTAGATTCTGCGCCCTGCGGGTGGCCGCCGATTGCCGTTCGTCAGTGACACTTCTGTCACGGGCCGAATCGGCATCCTCGAGGAGTCCTTTGCCTGCTTGGCACAGCGATGCGGGCGGCCCGTGTACGTCATCCGTGGGCCCGCAAGATGATGGCAACGGATCGAAAACGGCTCTTCCTACCCCGATAAATCGATCTAATCCCTGCCCTGCCGATGTCCGCTCTCGGCCACAAGCGGTCCATTACCGCACTCGCGTTCGCCGGGCCGCTCTGGGTGTAGGCACGCTCTTTGTTTGGTCTCCAGCGTGCCCCAGAAGATCGAGCGTGGGGCAGCAGTCGCCTGCAGTGGCCTGGCTGCATTCGGAGATCAGCTCAAGAAGTTCGCCTTCGAGCTGTCGCAGTTCGGCTAGCCGCAAACGGACATCAGCAAGCTTGCGCTCGGTCAGTTGTCGGGTCTGCTCGCACGCGAGCCGGCCCTTGACCTCCAGCAGACCAGCAATTTCTTGGAGCGTGAAGCCCATCGCCTGCGCCCGACGGATGAACTGAAGCCGGGTCACCTCCGCTTGCCCGTACCGACGCACCCCGCCCGCCGGTCGCACCGGCTCAGGCAGCAAGCCCCGGCGCTGGTAGTAGCGGACGGTTTCCACATGCACATCTGCGCAGGCCGCCAGCCGGCTGATCGTGAATGAATTGGCCGTCACAGCTTGACTCCGTACTTAGGTACGGAGACTAGTATGCACCCATGAGTACAAACCCCACTAAGACGTCACTCCCCGCCATTGTTGGCGCGACCCTCGCGGCCGTCGGCGCGTCGGTCTGTTGTGTTGTGCCACTGGCGCTGGTGCTGATGGGCATCAGCGGGGCGTGGATTGCGAACCTGACCGCCCTGGATGCCTGGCGGCCATGGTTCAGTGCGGCCACGTTGCTATGCCTGGCGCTGGCGTTTTGGAATCTATACGGCCCGCCTTCACGCTGCCGCACCGACGGCGAATGCGTCGATCCGCGCGTGCTGCTACGCCGTCGGCGCTGGCTGTGGATCGCCGCGACCTTCATCGCGTTGTTGCTGCTGTTCCCCTACTACGTGACCTGGTTTCTCTAGGAGTAAGCAATGCGCAAGATATTGTTGATTGGCATGACGGCAACCCTGTGGCTGGGCTTGGCGACTGCGGCAACGCCGAAAAAAGTGGTGCTGGACGTCGAGAACATGACCTGCCCGGCTTGCAGCATCACGATTGAAAAGGCGCTCGACAAAGTGCCCGGCGTGACCGGCAAGCACGTCGACACACAGGCGGCAACCGTCACCGTGACCTTCGACCCGGAGCGCGTGACAGTCCCGGCCGTCGCGCGTGCGATCAGCGATGCCGGCTTCCCGGCCAAGGCGAGAGCGAACGGTGGCTGAGTTGACGCTGCAGAGCATCCTGACGTGCCCCGAATGCGGGCACCGGGCCGTTGAAACCATGCCGACGACAGCGTGTCAGTTCTTCTACGAGTGTTCGAACTGCGGCGCCATGCTGCGCCCGAAGAAAGGCGACTGCTGCGTGTTCTGCTCATACGGCACGGTGCCGTGCCCTCCGATCCAGCAGCAGAAGCCGTGTTGCGGGTAGCGCGCGGCTGATCGCTTTGGGTCGGAAGCTGCCGTTCCCTACCCCCGATAAACATCCCTAACCGCCCTGCTGCGGGGCGGTCGCTTTCACCGCAGAGCCGGCATTAGGCAGAACGCGCTCGGGAGAAGCGGTCGTCTTCAGACAAGGGGCCAGTTGAGCAAGCCAGACGCGCGCCTCGTCGAGATCGAGGTTGGAGCTCGCGTAAGTCTCACGCAGCAGCTTGGGCGAAAGCAGTTCATCCCATTTCTGTCTCGCCAAGTTGCCGGCGTTAGCCAGTAATTCATCGGTTGTTGGGGCGACGGCCCCACCCCTTTCTAGAGCATCCCGAGCGACTGGAGCAGCCGCGTCGAGATTTCCTGAAGCTGCTTCTCATCAACGACGCCATTACCCAGGAACAGGTCGCCAATGAGACGGCTTGGAGCCAGACCAAGACCACGCCCCACGCGTTCACATTTCAGCTGGTCTGGGGCGGGGCCGGGATGCTCGCGCGGGCCTTGGTCAACGCACACGAGCAGCCCAGCACTGCGTCGCCAGCTTCGACCTCAACTTACCACGTGTGACCCTGCTGCCCCCGCTCAACGCGCACTTGGCATAGCCGACTTGCAACAGGTGCGATAGGGCGTTCGGCGGTTTGCCGCCCAACGCTTCCTGGCTGCTGACCAGCAGCCGCCTACTCTAGCGACTGCACCCGTACGGCTCGGTCTACCGGGAGCCGATAACGGTCTCCGTGATCGGAGCTGCACGCCAAGACTCATCCCGCGTTGGGCTCCGCGTAGGGCGGCTCTGCGTGAACGTACACAGCGGTGACCTAAGTTACTGATTCCCCTAGTTAAAATGGAGCCAAGCGTCAGGAGGTCAATGGGACCATTTTCATGCGGGGCGCGCTGTACCCCGCCGCCGATGCTAAGTACCTGTCGCTTGCACGCCACTCACCTGGGCTTTACGGCCATCGGTATACTTGCGGCATGCCTGCCCGCTCCATGCTGTTGCAGCTGTTCTTGATTTTCGCCTTGTTGGTCGACGGCATGGGCGTGGCAGTGGCGTCAATGCACGCGAACCACTCCACGGCGGGCATTTCGGACACCCCGGCAGATTCTGCCTCGCAGTCGGCTGCAGAGTCCAAGAAGCCCTGCCATGGCCAGCCCACCGAAGGCTCGGCTCCCCTCGAGGGGCATGCTCATGGCGGAGGCTCTCCTGGAGGGGAAGAACAGCAGTCGCCTGACGACTGCTGCCAGACGGGTGAATGCCGCTGTGCTTGCATGCATCACTGCCAAGCCGCGGTGGTCGCGGTCGTTTTAAATGCCACGGTGCCCGAGCACACCGATAGCGTCCGGCCGATGTACTCGGCCCATGCGTCTCCTGCACTGCCTCACCTGATCCGACCTCCGATCGGCTAAGCGTCCTGCTGCGCCTTACTGGCGCGTTTCCGCCTGCCCATCTCCATGGCAGGCGAGGCATCCGCTCGCAATTCGCGCGAGCCCTCTGACGCTTTACGGAGCTTCCATGTCATCCGATTCTTTCGACCGGGTCGCCGGTGGGCTGCTTGCGCCGTCGCGCCGCCGCTTCGTGCAGGGCTTGGCCGCTGGCGGTGCCGTCGCCGCCTTGGGGTTCTGGCCCCGCTACAGCTGGGCGGTCAATGCCCAAGGCGTGCCCAACATCCTGTCGGGCACCGAGTTCGACCTGACCATCGGTGAGACGCCGATGAACTTCACCGGCGCAACGCGGACCGCGATCACGGTCAACGGTTCCGTTCCTGCGCCGCTGCTGCGCTGGCGCGAAGGCACCACGGTGAACCTGCGGGTCAGGAACGCGCTACCGCCCAACTCGATCCACGGCCATTCAACCTCGATCCATTGGCACGGAATTCTGCTGCCGGCCAACATGGACGGTGTGCCGGGGCTGAGCTTCGACGGCATCGATCGTGGCGAGACCTACCACTATCGCTTCAACGTCGTGCAGGGCGGCACCTACTGGTACCACAGCCACACTGCGTTCCAGGAGCAGGCCGGTCTGTATGGGCCGCTTGTGATCGAGCCCCTCGAGCCGGAGCCTTTCGCCTACGACCGCGACTACGTGGTCATGCTGACCGACTGGACTGATCTTGATCCGACCTACTTGTTCGCCCGGCTCAAGAAGATGTCCGATTTCGACAACTACGCCAAACAGACCGTTGGCGACTTCTTCGAAGACGTCCAGCAGCATGGGCTCACGGCCACACTCCAGAACCGGAAGATGTGGGGCGAGATGAGGATGACGCCGACCGACCTGTCGGACGTTAACGGCAACACCTACACCTACCTGATGAATGGAACCACTTCCCTAGGCAACTGGACCGGCCTGTTCCGGTCCGGCGAGAAGGTCCGCTTGCGCTTTATCAACGGATCGTCGATGACCCATTTCGACGTGCGTATCCCCGGGCTGAAGATGACGGTGGTTGCGGCCGATGGACAGTACGTGCATCCCGTCAGCGTCGACGAGTTCCGCATTGCCACCGCCGAGACCTTCGACGTGATCGTCGAACCCAGCGGGCAGGATGCCTTCACCATCTTTGCGCAGGATCTGGGCCGCACCGGCTATGTCAGTGGCACCTTGGCGGTGCGCGAAGGCCTGCGCGCGCCGGTGCCGTCGGTGGACCCCAAGCCGATCCTGACCATGGATGACATGGGGCACGGAATGATGGGCGGCATGGACCACGGAGCCACGGGCCACGACATGGCCGCGATGTCGTCAGCCGGCGCGATGGCCGGGACGCAGCACGCCGGCATGGACCACAGCCAGCACGGCACGTCGTCAATGAAGCCTGGCCCGATGGCGACGATGGACCACGGCGCAGCCGGCATGCAGCAGCACCCCGCCAGCGAGGAGGGTAATCCGCTGGTCGACATGCAGACCATGAACCCCGCGCCGAAGCTCGATGACCCCGGCATCGGCCTGCGTGACAACGGACGTCGGGTGCTGACCTACGCCGACCTGCGCAGCACTTTCCGCGACCCGGACGGCCGCGAGCCCGGTCGCACCGTCGAGTTGCACCTCACCGGCCACATGGAGCGTTTTGCGTGGTCGTTTGACGGCATGAAGTTCTCCGACGCCGAGCCGCTCCGGCTCAATTACGGCGAGCGCATGCGCATCGTCCTGGTCAACGACACGATGATGACCCATCCGATCCACCTGCACGGTATGTGGAGCGACCTGGAGGACGCCGACGGCAACTTCCAAGTGCGCAAGCACACCATCGACATGCCGCCGGGTACCAAGCGCAGCTACCGCGTGCGTGCCGACGCGCTCGGCCGCTGGGCCTACCACTGCCATCTGCTCTACCACATGGAAGCCGGCATGTTCCGGGAAGTTCAGGTGAAGGAGTGAATGCCATGAACCTGTCCACTCACGACCCACGCACTGCCCTCATGGCAGCGGCAGTTCTGCTGTCACTGGGCGCCGCGCCCGCCTGGGGCCAGGAAGTCGATCATTCCATGCACCACCCGGTCGAGCCCGCCGCGCCAGTGCAGGAGACGCCGGCGCCGCAGGATCCGCATGCCAGCCACCACATGCCGCCGCCTGCCAAGCCCGCGCAGCAGGAACCGTCGGTCGATCACTCGGTGCATGCGCCTGCCGAGTTGGCCTCTGCAACGGATGAACCGGCCGATCCCCATGCAGGACATCACATGCCAACGGCTGCTCCGCCGGCCGAACCGGTGGATCACGCCGCCATGGGCCACGGCACCGTTGTGGATGAGGACCTGCCCGCAACCGCGGCACCGCGCGACCCGATTCCGCCGGTCACACCCGGTGACCGCGCTGCTGCGTTCCCGGACGTCGGTGGCCACGCCGTCCACGACACGGCGATTCATTCGTACTGGCTGCTCGACCGGCTGGAGACCTGGGATGCCGACGACGAAGGCACAGGCGTGGGCTGGGAGGCGCTCGCCTGGATAGGCACCGACCTGAATCGCCTGTGGCTGCGCAGCGAAGGCGAGCGCGTGGGCGGCACCAATGAGTCCGCCGATGTCGAGGTCCTGTACGGCCGCGCGATCGCACGCTGGTGGGACCTCGTCGCGGGCGTCCGCCACGACTTTGGCGAGGGGCCATCGCCGACCTTCGCTGCCGTCGGCGTCATGGGCGTGGCGCCGTACAAGTTCGAGGTCGATGCCACGGCCTACTTGGGCGAGTCGGGCCAGACCGGGCTCGGGCTGGAAGCCGAGTACGAGACGCTGTTCACCAACCGGCTGATCGGCCAATGGCTGGTCGGAGCCGAAGCATGGGGCCAGGACGATCCGGAGCGCGGCATCGGCAGCGGCCTGAGCACGCTGGAAGCGGGCTTCCGCCTGCGTTACGAGTTCCACCGCCAGTTTGCGCCCTATATCGGTGTGGTGTGGGAACGCGCTTACGGCGGCACTGCTGACTACCGGCGCGAACAGTCCGACGACATAGAGGACACGCGCATTGTTGCCGGCATCCGCATCTGGTTCTAGGGGAGACCACCACCATGGCATTCGTAAAACGCAAAACTCTGATCGTGCTGGTCGGACTGTCGTTCATCGCCGTGCTGGCGATGGCGGGCTTCGTCTGGTCGGGGCTGTACAACATCGGCGCCGACGACCCGCACACGGGACCGGTCTACTCGGCACTCGAAACGCTGCGCGAACGCTCGATCAAGGTCCGGGCCAAGGAGCTGCAGGTGCCAAACCTGGAGGATCCGGCGCGGATCGTCCAGGGCTCGGGCAACTATGCCGCCATGTGCGCCGGCTGCCATCTGGCACCGGGGGTGCCGGATACCGAGTTGAGCCGGGGTTTGTACCCCGCCCCGCCGAACCTGACCCGGCACATGGTCGACGCCGCCGAAGCGTTCTGGGTCATCAAGCACGGCATCAAGGCATCGGGCATGCCGGCTTGGGGCGAGAGCATGGCCGACGAGTACATCTGGAACATGGCCGCGTTCCTCCAGGTGCTGCCGACGCTCGACGAAGCCGGGTACCAGGCCATAGTCGACAGCAGCGGCGGGCATTCGCACGGCGGCGGGGAGACCCAGCCACATCCTCATGGGGAAGGCGCCGCGGCGAACCATCATGACGATCCAGCGGCAGGCGCCGCAGCGGCTGATGGTTCCGGGGGCCATGTGCATCCACCAGGCACGCCGCCCCATGATGACGCGGCGGCCAAACCGCAGACCGGCATGGATGACCACCACGGCGATGGCGGCCAGGCGCCGCACGCACATCCGCCGGGCACGGCTGCCGATCACCACGAGCCCGAGGCGCAACCGCGGATGGTCGAGCACCGCCATGCCGACGGAACCGTCGAATCACACCCTGCACCGCAAACGAATCCGGCCGACGACGGCCACGACCACGAACACTGATCACGGAGCTATGAACATGAAATCTGTCGCAACCTTTCTGGTCCTGATCCTCGCCGCGGGCGGAATCAGCACCGTGTCCGCCCAGACCGCGCCCGATGCGGCTTCGCACGCGCACCACCCGGCAGCGGCGGACCAGCCGCAGATCGACGTGCCTGCCCAAGCCGGAGCGGCCGTGGCGGTCGCCGAACGGTTCAGCGATGCCCTGGCCAGCGGCGACCTGAAAACAGTGGAAGAGCTGCTCGCCCGGGACGTACTGATCCTGGAATCGGGCGGGGCCGAACGCAGCCGCGACGAGTACCTCGGCCACCACGCCATCAGTGACGCAAAGTTCCTGGAGGGAACCCACCGCCAGTTGCTGCGGCGCCGTGCACGCACTGCCGGCGACCTCGTCTGGATCGGCAGCGAGAGCGAACTACACGCCAAGAAGGACGGCAAACCCCTGGTGCTGCTCAGCGCCGAGACCATGGTGCTCCGGCAGACACCGGAGGGCTGGCGGATCGCCCACATCCATTGGTCGTCACGGACCAAGCGTTGAAAGCCGGAGGACCCATGAAAACGCGTCTATTTCTGCGTAATGCGGGGTTGGCGATTGCCTTCGCGACCCTGGGCGCCTGTGCCCAAGCGCCATCGGCGGCGCCATCGGCAGCTCCACCAGCGATCGAAGCGGCAGCCCAGCGGGCACCCGCTTCCGTGAACAACGCCATGGGCTTGCCGCTGATGATCGTGCACAAGAGCCCAAGTTGTGGCTGCTGCGGTTCATGGGTGGAGCACGTGCGGCAGGCCGGGTTCGCAGTCGAGGTGCGCGAAGCCGACAACCTGCAGCCCGTCAAAGAACGGTTGGGCGTTCCCTATGGCAAGGGCTCATGCCATACCGCGGAGATCGCCGGCTACATGATCGAAGGCCATGTGCCGGCCACAGACATCAAGCGGTTGCTGGAGGAGAAGCCGGACGCAATTGGCCTGGTGCTTCCCGGCATGCCGATGGGCTCCCCGGGAATGGAGATGCCCGACGGGCGCCAGGAGCCCTACACGGTTGAGATCGTCAATCGCGATGGTACGACCGAACCGTTCGCACAGCACTGACAGATCCGCGCAATAGGGGGCGGTGATGCGGGCACGCCGATTTTATGCCCGCTTGGAAGAAGGAGCATCACATGACTCACCATTCCGCTGCTGATCGGCCTCAGGCGATGAACGATTGCATTGACAACTGTGTCCAGTGCCATGCGATCTGCTTGGAGACCATCAACTACTGCCTAACCAAAGGAGGCGCACACGCGGCACCAGAACACATCAGCCTGATGGCCACCTGCGCCGACATTTGCGCGACCAGCGCCGACGCGATGTTGCGCGGCTCCAGCGTGCACAACGTCATCTGCGGCGCCTGTGCCGAGATCTGCCGCCAGTGCGCGGCGGACTGCGAGTCCATGGGTGACGACGCGCAGATGAAGCGCTGCGCCGACATCTGTCGACGGTGTGCCGAAAGCTGCGCTGCCATGGCGGCCGCTGCCTGACCCACCGCGGAGGGTCGGCCCGCAAGGGCGGGCCCTTCGCAAGGGTTGAGACCTGGCTCCGGGTTCAAGCCAAGCCATCGTTTTCGGCATGGCGCGCTCGCGACCGACCACACTCTTCCGTTGAACGAGGTCCTGCATGAACGCATCGACGCACTCCCATGGCCATGAGCAGCCGAACGCTGGCGATCACGGCGGTGCCGCAGAGCCGAAGCCGACGAACTTGGCCGTCGATCCTGTGTGCGGGATGCAGGTGGACCCGCAAACGACGCCGCACCACGCAACACACAACGGGTCGCAGTTCCACTTCTGTTCCGGCCGATGCCGCGAGAAGTTCACCGCTGATCCCGAACGCTACCTCACGCCGCAACAGGCTCCTCCGGTCGACGCGACCGCCACCTACACCTGCCCGATGCACCCGGAGATCAGGCAGCAAGGTCCCGGGAACTGCCCGATCTGCGGCATGGCGCTCGAGCCTGAAATGCCCAGCCTGGAGGACGAAGACAACCCCGAGCTCCGCGACTTCTCGCGACGCTTCTGGTGGACGTTGCCACTGACGCTGGCGACGCTGGTCCTGGCGATGTTTGGCCGCTACCTGCCGCGGCTGGACCTGTTCGGCCAGGAGGTCCTGCCGCTGCCCATGGGCACCCAGACGTGGGTCGAACTGGTCCTGAGCACTCCGGTCGTACTGTGGGCCGGATGGCCATTCTTCGTCCGTTGCGTCCAGTCCATCCGCAACCGCAGCCCGAACATGTTCACGCTCATCGGGATCGGCGTGGCGGCGGCATTCGGCTACAGCGTGGTGGCGACGGTCGCACCAGACCTGTTTCCCGCCTCGTTCCGGGAGCATGGACGCGTCGGCGTGTACTTCGAGGCCGCAGCCGTGATCGTGTCGCTGACGTTGCTCGGGCAGATCCTCGAGTTGCGCGCACGCTCCAAGACTTCCGCCGCAATCAAGGGGTTGCTCGGCCTTGCGCCGAAGGAGGCCCGACGACTCAACGACGATGGCTCCGAAGAGGACATCCCGCTGACCCACGTCCACGTCGGCGACCGCCTGCGCGTCCGCCCAGGCGAGAAGGTGCCGGTCGATGGCGAGGTGATCGAAGGACGCTCCAGCGTCGACGAATCGATGTTGACGGGCGAGCCGATCCCGGTCGAGAAGACGGTAGGCGCCAGCGTCATCGGTGCCACCCAGAACGGCACCGGCGCGCTGGTCATCCGTGCCGGCAAGGTCGGGTCGGATACGGTGCTGTCGCAGATCGTGCAACTGGTCGCGCAGGCGCAACGCTCGCGCGCGCCGATGCAACGCATGGCCGACAAGGTCGCCTTCTGGTTTGTCCTGGCCGTGCTGGCCGCGGCGGTGCTCACGTTCTTCGTCTGGGGCCTGTTTGGCCCGGCACCGGCGTGGACATTCGCAGTGCTCAACGCGGTCTCGGTGCTGATCATCGCCTGCCCGTGCGCTCTTGGGCTTGCGACACCGATGTCGATCATGGTCGCCACCGGGCGGGCGGCGCAGGCAGGCGTGCTGTTCCGCGATGCCGAAGCAATCGAGCAGATGCGCCAGATCGACACGTTGATCGTGGACAAGACCGGCACCCTGACCGAAGGCCGGCCTACCTTCAAGGAGGTGGTGGCTTTCGAGGGCTACCGGGACGAGCAAGTGCTGCAGCTCGCCGCGAGCCTCGACCAGGGCAGCGAGCATCCGCTGGCGGATGCGATTGTCGCCGAAGCGCGGCGTCGGGACCTGCGCCTCGATAACGTCGAGGGATTCGACTCCGTCACCGGCATGGGCGTGCGTGGCAGGGTCGCCGGCCAGGATCTCGTGCTGGGCAATACCGCGCTGATGCAGGAGATCGGTGCCGATGTCGAGCGCCACGTCGACGTCGCCGAACGGCTCCGTGGCGAGGGCGCGAGCGCCATGTTCCTGGCGGCGGACGGGCGGCTTGCCGGTGTCATTGCCGTGGCGGACCCCATCAAGCCGTCCACCGCTGCAGCGATCCGAGAACTGCAGGCGGCCGGCGTGCGAATCATCATGGCTACTGGCGATGGGCTCACCACCGCCCGCGCGGTGGCCGCGGAACTCGGCCTTGACGAGGTGCATGGAGAAGTGCGGCCGCAGGACAAGGCCGACCTCGTGCAGCGCCTCAAGAGCGAAGGACACCGGGTGGCGATGGCCGGAGACGGCATCAACGATGCGCCGGCGCTGGCCGCGGCCGACGTCGGTATTGCGATGGGCACCGGTACGGACGTCGCGATGTCCAGTGCCCAGGTGACCCTGGTCAAGGGCGATCTGCGAGGAATCATGCGCGCGCGGATGATCTCGGAATCGACCGTGTCCAACATGAAGCAGAACCTGACCTTCGCGTTTCTGTACAACGCGCTTGGCGTGCCGATCGCCGCTGGCGTGTTGTACCCGGTGTTCGGGCTGCTGCTGAGCCCGATGATCGCGGCGCTGGCGATGAGCCTGAGCTCGGTCTCGGTGGTCGGCAATGCGCTGCGGCTCTCCCGCTCGCCACTCCGGGGCGCCAGCGACTCCAACCCTCCCCGCGAAACAACACCCGCCACCTAGTACGACCACGTAGAAAGGAGAAACCGCCATGCCGAAGTACGCCAGGTTCGCGCTCATGATCGCCACCTCGACGGTGGTCATGTTCGGGTTGATGTACCTCAATACCTACCAACTCGATCACGTCTCTTTCAGCGAAACCCGCGTGTACATGGCTTTTGTCATGGGCGCCACCATGGGCGTGATCATGCTGCTCTTCATGCTGGGCATGTACCAGAACAGGAAGCTCAACACGGGAATCCTGCTCGGTTGCGCGTTGGTGTTTGCCGGGGCGTTGTGGCTGATGCGCAGTCAGGCAACCGTCCAGGACGTGTCGTATATGCGAGCGATGATTCCGCATCACTCCATTGCGATCATGACGAGCGAACGGGCCAACATTTCCGACCCACGGGTGCGTGAACTGGCCGATGAGATCATTGCCGCCCAACGCCGAGAGATCCGGGAGATGGAGGCGCTGATCGCGGATCTGGAACAGCGCAGCACCGAGTGAGTACGCCGGTTCGGCTCGATCAGTGTCAAGTACTGGCATGAATTCCAAGTATTTGCCGACGCTTTGGGCTAAATGACGGAGTAACATCCTGATCATGCATTTTCGCAGCCGCCACCGCTTACGGATCGCCCTCGCGGTCCTGCTGTGCCTCCTGTTCCAACAGGTGGCAATGGCGGCTTACGCGTGCACTCTTCCAACCACGCCTTTGTCTTTTTATGGCTCCGATGGTGGCGGCGCTGGCAATGAGCCTGAGTTCGGTATCGGTGGTGGCCAATGCACTTAGTCCTGCCAAGTCGCCGCCGGACCCGCCCTTGGGCTTGGCCAAGGATTGACTTTGATCAATTGCGTCTGTCCCGGTAAGAGGTAAGCTCACGTCATGGTCCGCATCCGCCATCGGAATTGGTTCCGGCGCACCGTCCTCCTCGCGATGGCGGCGCTGCTCTGGTCCCAGCTTGTGCTCGCGGGCCATGGCGACTGCCTGGATCTCCCAGGCACGCCGGCGGCGTTTGTCGCTGCTGCCACCGACACCCGGCACGACCATGGCCACGGCTGCGAGGCGGAGCTCCCCTCGGCGAGTAAGGCACTGTGCGACGCGCACTGCACCGAGGGTGACCTCTCGGCGGACAGTGGGCGCATCCCTTCGATTCCGCCGCTGCTGGCCGAAGCATGGCTCTCCTGGCTTGCGATCGCCGCGATTGCGGATGCTTCACCAAGTGTCACGGCCACATGGGTGGATTCACCGCCCAGGCCCGCCTGGCACCGACCTACCGCCCATCCAGCGGCGCTTCTGCTCATCTGATGCCCGGACGCTGACTGCTCCGCACGTCTGTGCGGCGCAGTCCTGTGCGTTCGCGCCGTGGCTGCGTCACGGCATGTGTTCCTGCCCTCGTCCGAGCGACTTCCGTCGCGTCGGCCAAAGGACACTGATATGGCATCCCTGTTCGACCGACTGCAGGCCAGGCGCCTGCGACCCCGCCCTCTGTTCCGCCGTCGACCACCACTCTGGCACCTGCCTGCCTGCGTGCTCGCCGGCGCCTTGTGGATGCTGGCGCTGCCCGTTACCGCAACCGAACCCGTCCCAGGGCACAGCCTCGAGTCGATCCGCGCCTGGGTCCTCGAACACAACCCCGAGCTGCGGGCACTGGACTTCGAGGCCCAGGCCGCCGAAGCACGGATTCTGCCGGCGGGCGCCCTGCCCGACCCGATGGCTTCCGTTGGATTCCGCGGCCTGGATCCGGACAAGCCCTGGCGCAGCGCCGGTGCCGACCGCGAAGTCGACTACGCGCTGCGCCAGCGCTTCCCGCTCTGGGGCAAGCGCGGCTTGGCGCGGACCGCGGCCACCCAGGACGCGGTCGCGGTCGGGCTAGACCGCATCACCACGGCGCGCGACCTGCTGTCCGATGCCGAGGCGGCCTACGCACGCTACTGGCATGCCGATCAGGCCGTGGCCGTGCTCGATCGCCGCATCGCCCTGCTCCGCCAAGTCGAAGAGATGGCCGGCGTGCGCTACGCCCTGGGCCGCGCGGCGCAGCAGGATGCCATCCGCGCCCAGGTCGAGCAGACCAGCCTGCAGCGCGAGCGGATCGAACGCCTCGCGGCCAAGCAGGAGGCGGCCGCCACCTTGAACGCGGTGCTGGGGCGCCGGTCCGATTCACCGCTGGCGACCCCCGATGAGGCGCCGCGCCTAGTCGTTCAAAGTGCCTCCCTGGCCGAAGCATTGGATGGCGCCGACGCGCACCCCGCGGTCCGCTCACAGCAGGCCCGCGCCGAAGCCGCGCGCACGAACGTGGTGTTGGAGCGTCGCAACCGGTTCCCGGACATCACCGTGGGCGTGGGTGCGATGCAGCTCGGCAACGGCATCGAAAGCACCGAGCTGATGCTGGAGGTCGAGATCCCGTTCCAGCAGCGTGCACGCCGCGAGCGCGAGCGCGAATCGCGCCTGCTCGAAGACGCGGCGCTGGCGCGCATGGACGCCACGCTGCGGGCCGTGGAGGAACGCGGCGCCTCCGCCTGGGCGCGGTGGACGAGCGCACGCGAACGCCGGCAACTGATCGAGAACACGCTGCTGCCGCAGGCCGACGCCACCTGGCAGTCCGCGCTGGCCAGCTACCAGGTCGGCGAAGTCGACTTCGGGACGCTGCTGGAAGCACTCAATCAATGGCAGGGCGCCGACCTCGCACGGGTCGATGCACTGCGTGACGAACTGTTGGGCGCCGCCGCCGTGCGCGCCATCGAAGGAGATATCCGATGACCCGTGTCCAGACCCTGTCGCTCGCCATCGCCATCGGCGTCGCACTCGCCGCTCTCACCGTCGGATGGGTGGCCGGCCGCGCCACGAACGATTCCACGACCGCAACCACGTCCGCCGAGGCGCCGGCCGCGGAACGCAAGGTGCTCTATTACCGCAATCCCATGGGCCTTCCGGACACCTCGCCAGTGCCCAAGAAGGACTCGATGGGTATGGACTACGTCCCGGTCTATGCCGACGATGCACCGCCGGCGGCACCGGGCACGGTGGTGCTGCCGCCGGACAAGGTGCAGGCGCTGGGCGTGCGCACCGAAGCGGTCAAGCGGGGGGCCCTGGCCGCCACCGTGCGCACCAGCGGCACGGTCGAGGTCGACGAGACCCGGCAGTACGCGATCGCGCCCCGCTTCGAAGGCTGGGTGGAGCGCCTGTACGCGAACCAAACGGGCATGCGCGTCCGCGCCGGGCAGCCGCTGCTGTCCGTCTACAGCCCGCAGCTGGCGACGGCGCAGCAGGAATACCGGCTCGCCGACGAGACCGCCCGCAGGCTGACCGGGTCCGATCCCGCGAGCGCGGCGTCGATGGTCCGCCTGCGCGATGCCGCCCGCACCCGCCTGCGCAACTGGGAAATCAGCGATTCGCAGCTGGGCAAGACCGGACTGGTCCTCACGGCGCCCGCGGACGCGGTCGTGATCGAGAAGCCGGTGGTCCAGGGCGCACGCTTCGAGCCCGGCGAAACCATCCTGCTGCTGGCCGACCTGTCGACGGTGTGGGTGATCGCCAAGGTGCCGGCGGCGCAGGCCGCGGACATCAGGGTCGGCCAGCCGGCCCGCTTTGAAACCGTGGCCCTGCCGGGCCAGGTGGCCGAGGGCGAAGTCACCTTCGTGCAGCCCGTCATCGATGCGATGACACGCACCGTGGACGTACGCATCGCGCTGCCCAATCCCGATGGCGACCTGCGGCCGGGACTCTACGGGACGGTGCTGCTCGAGGAGCCCGGGGCCGGCCCGGTCCTGAACGTGCCGCGCTCGGCGGTGCTCGACAGTGGCACACGCCAGGTGGTGCTGGTCGAGACCGGTCCCGGTCGCTTCGCACCGCGGGACGTCACGCTGGGGCGGCGCGGCGGCGATCGCATGGAGATTCTGGATGGGGTCACCGAAGGCGAGCAGGTCGTGGTCTCCGCCAACTTCCTGATCGACGCCGAAAGCAATCTGCAGTCCGCACTTCAGGGACTTGAAGGTCACGCAGGACATGGGGCGCCCTCGGGCACCAGCGAGGATCCGCAGCCCGAGTCCGGCGGTGGCGAAGCCGCTGATCCGCACGCGGGTCATTCGATGCCGGCCACCCCTGAGGAGGCTCCGCCCTCCGCCACCGGCCACGAGGGGCACTGACATGCTTGCCCGCCTCATCGAATGGTCGGTCCGCAACGTCTTCCTGGTCCTGGTGATGACACTGGCGATCGTCGCCGGCGGCATCTACGCACTGATGAACACGCCACTGGACGCACAGCCGGATCTGTCGGACGTGCAGGTGATCGTGTTCACCGAATACCCGGGACAGGCGCCCCAGGTGGTCGAGGACCAGGTCACCTACCCGCTGACCAGCGCTCTGCTCTCGGTTCCGAAATCGAAGGACGTCCGCGGTTTCTCGTTCTTCGGCGCCTCCTTCATCTACGTCATCTTCGAAGAAGGCACCGACCTGTACTGGGCGCGCTCACGCGTGCTGGAAAACCTCAACGTCGCGTCGAAGAACCTGCCGGCTGGCGTGGCACCGGCGCTGGGACCCGATGCCTCGGGCGTGGGCTGGGTCTACCAGTACGTCCTGAAAAGCGACCGCCACTCGCTGGACGAGTTGCGTGCCATGCAGGACTGGTACCTGCGCTACCAGCTCACCACCGCGCCCGGCGTGGCCGAGGTCGCCAGCGTCGGCGGCTTCGTGCGCCAGTACTCGATCACGGTGGATCCGGTCCGCCTGCGCGAGTTCGACATCCCGATCTCGCGGGTGTCCGAGGTGGTCGCCGCTAGCAACCGCGACGTTGGCGGCCGCGTGATCGAAATGGCCGAGACCGAATACATGGTGCGCGGCCGCGGCTACCTGCGCGGCATCGAGGACATCGAGAGCCTCGTGCTGCGCGCCGAAGGGGGCGCACCGGTGCTGATTGGCGACGTCGCCAGGGTCGAACTGGTGCCCGACGAGCGTCGCGGCATCGCCGACCTGGACGGCGAAGGCGATGTCGTGGCCGGGATCGTCATTGCGCGCTTCGGCGAGAACGCTCTGGCCGTGATCGGCGGGGTGAAGGACAAGATCGCGGAACTTGCACGCGGCCTGCCCGAGGGCGTCAGCGTCCAGACGGTCTACGACCGGTCCGACCTCATCGTGCGTGCGATCAAGACGCTGCGCACGACATTGCTCGAGGAGAGCCTCATCGTCGCGCTGGTCTGCCTGCTGTTCCTGTTCCATGCGCGCAGCGCACTGGTCGCGATCGTCATGCTGCCGGTCGGCGTGCTGGTCGCAGTGATCGCGATGCGTGCGCTCGGCATGAACTCCAACATCATGAGCCTGGGCGGCATCGCGATCTCGATCGGCGTAATGGTGGACGCGGCGATCGTGATGATCGAGAACGCACACAAGCACATCGAGCGCTCCGACGGCTCCCGCAGCCGAGCCCAGCTGATCATTGATGCCTGCCGCGAGGTCGGGCCGGCGTTGTTCTTCAGCCTGATGATCATCACCGTCTCGTTCCTTCCGGTGTTCGCCCTGGAGGCGCAGGAAGGCCGCCTGTTCAAGCCGCTGGCCTTCACCAAGACCTTCGCCATGGCCGGTGGTGCGCTGCTTTCAGTGACCTTGGTGCCGGTGCTCATGCTCCTGTTCGTGCGCGGCAAGATCATGCCCGAGCAGAAGAACCCGGTGAACCGGTTCCTGGTCGCGGCCTATCGGCCCGTGATCGACGTCGTGCTGCGGCACCGCATGGCCACGATCGCGATCGCGCTCGTTGCCCTGTTCGCCAGCTTGTGGCCGGCGTCACGCCTGGGCAGCGAGTTCATGCCCACGCTCAACGAGGGCACCCTCCTGTACATGCCCGCATCGCTCCCCGGCATGTCGGTGACGAAGGCCTCCGAACTGCTGCAGCAGCAGGACCGGATCATCAAGGGCTTCCCGGAGGTGGAGTCGGTGTTCGGCAAGGCGGGCCGTGCCCTGACGGCCACCGATCCCGCACCGCTGGAGATGTTCGAAACCGTCATCAACCTCAAGCCCGAGGACGAATGGCGCGACGGCATGACCACCGACAAGCTCATCGCCGAAATGGACGCGGCGCTGAAGTTCCCGGGCGTCGCCAACTCCTGGACGATGCCGATCAAGGCACGTACGGACATGCTGGCCACCGGCATCCGCACGCCCGTGGGCATCAAGCTCTTCGGCAACGACCTGGAGCAGCTGGACGCCCTCGCCACCGAGATCGAAGCGGTGGTGCGCGAAGTGCCGGGGACGACCAGCGCGTTCGCCGAACGTCTGACCGGCGCCTATTATCTCGACATCACGCCGGACCTGCCCAGCCTGGCGCAGTACGGCGTGACCCTGGGCGAGGTGCAGGACGTGGTCGCGGCCGCCTTGGGCGGCGAGATCGTGACCACCATCCTGCAGGGCCGCGAGCGCTTCAGTGCGATCGTGCGCTATCCGCGCGAGTTGCGAGACGACCCGCACCGGATCGGCAACCAGGTCCTGGTGCCCGTGCCCGGCGGCGCGCAGGTGCCCCTCGGCGAGTTGGCGCGAATCGAGGTCACGAAAGGGGCACCGAGCATCCGCACCGAAAACGCGATGCTGGCGGCCTACATCTACGTCGATACGCGTCAGAGCGATCTCGGCCGTTACGTGAAGGCCGCGCAGGATGCCGTCGCCGAGCAGGTGCAGTTCCCGCCCGGCTACTACGTGACCTGGAGCGGTCAGTACGAGTACATGCAGCGCGCCGCCGAGAAAATGCGCGTCGTCGTCCCGGTAACCCTGGCGCTGATCTTCCTGCTGCTGTACCTCAACTTCCGCCGCGTCACCGAGTCGCTGATCGTGATGCTGTCGGTGCCGTTCGCGCTGGTCGGCGGCGTGTGGCTGATGTGGATGCTCGACTACAACGTCAGCGTCGCGGTGATCGTGGGCTTCATCGCACTGGCCGGCGTTGCCGCGGAAACCGGCGTGGTCATGCTGATCTACCTCGACCACGCGCTCGAAGCGCGGGCCGTGCGGCGCCAGGCCGAAGGCCGCTCGCTGGATGCACGCGACCTCCGCGAGGCGATCGTCGAAGGTGCGGTCGACCGCGTGCGCCCCAAGATGATGACCGTGGTCGCGATCATGGCCGGCCTGCTGCCGATCATGTGGAGCAGCGGCACCGGCTCGGAGGTCATGCGCCGCATCGCCGCGCCGATGGTGGGCGGCATGGTCTCGTCCACGATGCTGACCCTGGTGGTGATTCCGGCGCTGTATTCGCTGATCAAGCAGCGGCAGTTGGCCAGGAAGCGGCCAATATCCGCTGCGCTGCCGGCGGACATGTCGTGATTCGGCCGACCTTCAGCGCGCCGGCCGCCTGGTTACGGATGGAGGTGTGTCAGTCGAGCTTGACCTGTGTGCGGGACACAGGTCTAGCCTGATCAGCATCTATCAGGGAGCGCGCCAATGACGGGCAAAGGCGAATCAGCGCCGCCGCTGATGACAGTACGCCAGCTGGCACAGCAGGGCGGCGTCACGGTGCATGTGGTGCGCAACTATCTGCGGCGGGGCCTGCTACAGGCGGCCACCCATACCGAGGGCGGCTACCAGCTGTTCTCAGCCTCGGAGCTCCAGCGCCTGCACTTCATTCGTACGGCGCAGCAGCTGGGCTTCACGCTGGCCGAAATCGAGGAAATCATCCGCCACAGCCTGCAGCGGCATAGTCCCTGCCCGCTTGTGCGGGACATCATCCGGCGCAGGCTCGACGACACCCGCCAACAACTGGACAGGCTGCTGGCCATGCACGAACGGATGGAGCGTGCCATCCACGCTTGGGCCGCGCTGCCGGACTCCATTCCGACGGGCGATCTATAGTAGAACTGAGTATGTACGCCCGTGGAAGCTGCTCAGCCTCTTCTGCGGAATCGCTTTGCTCTTGATCGGTGCACAGTACTCCGGATTGCCAGACTGGGACCTGCCCGTTAGTTTCATAATGGCGGGAGTCACCTATTTCACCGCACCATGCAGCCTTCGCGCCATCTTGGAACGGCGATGGAAGCAGTTCCCAGAGGCTCTGTTCTGGACTTGGTTCTCCGTGGATGGCACGTACACTATCTACTGGCATTTTGTTGATCCTGCCGCATTGATATTTCGCCCCGCGAACGCGATGGCCTCTCTAGCCCTGTACGGATCTTGCGCACTCGTATGGCTGCATCGCGGCACCTTGAGTCAGTTAGTCGAGCACGCCGCGTTGCTACGCCGTAGGGGTCGACAGTAGATCTGGTAGCGCCCTATCTCGCAGACGGCGGGCGGTCTGCCAAGGGTGATAAGGTAGCCATCAGCGCGTCGATCATATCCAACCGGGCAAGCCGCAGCAGAGTAAGAGCGAGTTTTATGATCTTGATCCAGGCGCGTTTTGGCTGCTCTCCAGCCCGACGCCCAAACCCGCAGGACGGGGCAACGCAACACACAGCATTAGACAAGCACAGAGGCAAGCTTTTTGTGTTGCGTCACTCGCCGACCCGCTAAGCAACACATAGCAGAAAACCTACTAAGCAACGCAATTTCGGACAGAACATCCTGCTGACGAACGCACTCCAGATTTTTAGCTACGCAACAACCTCTACAAGTACCAAGATTGCGAAATTGTAGAACTGGCGGTGCTGGATGCCACGCCTCCTCTGAGCTGGATACGACGAGGCCGCCAGACCCCTAATGGCTGGCGGTCTCCGCGTGCCTTCCATCGTCTCCATCCGAACTCTCGAGGCTCTGTGCAAACTCCGGGAAGGTCTCTTCCAGCGGCGCCTCATCCGGCAGGACGTAGAACACTCCACCCCGCTGGAACGTCGGGCTGACCACATCCTCGTAAAAGTCGGGCGAAACGTTGATGCAGCCGTGACTGATGCGGTTGTCGTCGGGCGTCGGTGATGCGAGGCGTTCCGGGCGACGCTCGGACGGCACACCCGTTGCGGTCGGATGGATGGAAACGGCGGAATCGTAGTCCACCCAGAGCACGCGTCCGGCGTCGAGCGACGGACCGAAGCCGCCTACGAAACGACCAGCCGGCGTAGTGCGATCCCGGCCCGGGATCTCGCGTAGCGCCAAGCCGGCGATGCCCGGGGCCGCATGGTCGCCAACCGCCGAACCGAAGAGCCCGGGGGCCGCACCGCGAAGCCGGCCGTCTCCGCCAAACACCAGGATCTGCGCGGCGGCCTTGTCGATGACGGCGAACGGATACCCCTGGCTGTCATTCGATGCGACCACCCATCCCGCGAGCTCGATGACGGTGGCGGACACGTCCTGGCCTTGCGGAAGTTGATCGACGGCGGCGACGGGTCGCGCGGGTGCATCTTCCGCGCTGGCCGCGCCAAAACTGGCGAATGCCAACGCGAGGGCCAATGCACCATTGACGGCGCGCGTCGCGGGATGAGTGCGTGTACGGATGGGACGTCCTCCGTTGAACTGGAACTGCGAAAAGATGCCAAGGACCTGGGAGGCGGTTGACCTGCAAGGGCAACCGACTCCGGTTCAGGCCGTCAGGCGCAAAACGTTTGGTGCGCTATCAACCGCGCGGAACGCGACGCGGCCCGGTCTCGAGCTGCTGGACGCGGCTCTCGATCTGGTCCAGACGCTGGTTGGCGCGCTGTGCGGACTGGTTGGCGGACTCGGCGCTCTGCGCGGCGCTCTGCACCCGCGTGTCGAGCTGGTCGAGGCGCGAGTTGATACCCGCGAACTCGTCGTCGTAGGTGGCACAGGCGCCAAGGCCCAGGGTGGCGATGATCGCCACGGTGAGCGTACGGGCGATCGCGAGGTTCGGTTTGGTCATGGGCATTTCAAATCCTCCTTCGTCATAGGTCTCCGGAATATAGCCGCCTTATGGACGGGCCCGTAAACCGCTTTCAGCTGACGTTGGAGTACGTGGATGATCTGTGAAAGTCGCCACGAAACCGGCGTGCATGTGGACGCTTTTGCCGGTCCGCGCAAGCCACCGCACTGTCCGGCCGAAGCCGCCAACAGCCCCCGATGCGGCGACCACCCATTCGTCACGCGCCCCGCGACTAATGACACGGGACCCGATTTCGGAGGTGGTGATGCGAGGGAAGAACCCGCTGCTGCATGGCGTATGGCTGTTGGCGCTGACCTCTCCCCCCGCCTTGGGGATCGACCCGGCGACCCTCGCCAACAATGGGAAGGCGCGGGAACCCGGACCAGGGCGAGAGCGCGGGCCGTACCCTCCCCCGCCTTAACCGGCCCGCCAGAACCGCGACCTGGCGTCCGCGCCTCAGTTGGAGAACTTCAGCATCGCCGTCGTTCCGCGATCGCCGCGGGATTGCAACTCCAGCCGCCACCCGAAGTGTTCGCACAGGCGCGCGATCAATTCCAGGCCAATGCCGGGTTCACCCGTGTCCCCCACCCCGCCGTCGTTGCGCGCCAGGAGACCGTAGACGGCGCTGATCTGCTCGGGACTCATCCCGTGGCCCGGGTCCCGGATGACGACGGTGGCGTCCTCGTGCAGCTCGATATCGATGCAGCCGCTGTCGCTGTGTTCGATCGCATTGCGCAGCAGGTTGCCGATGGCTGCGCGGGCGATCGCCGCCGGGGCCTGGACATCGCAGCGTGCCGGTGGTGCCAGGCGCAGTTGCAGGGATTTGCCTGCGGTCAGGTGCTGGTGGTCCTCGACGATCCGCGGCAGCAAGGCGTCCAGTGCCAGCGGTTCGCTGCTGCTGACCAGCCGCGCAGGATCCTTCGCCAGCGCCAGTAAGAGCACCATCAACTGTTCCATTTCCCGCGCACTGCGCTGGATCCGATGAAGCTGGTGCGCGGCGACCTGCGGTTCCCGCAGCCCCAGCTCTGCCGCCCCGTTGATCACAGCGACCGGCGTGCGCAATTCGTGGCTGGCGGTATTGATGAAGTCGCGCTCGCGCTCCACGAACCGGGCGTTGCGCCCGAGGTAGTCGTTGAACGCATCGGCGATCACCACCAGCTCCGTACCCGCACCTGGCTCCACCTTGATGCGGCCGGGCTGGTCGCCGGGGTCCATCGTGCCGATGTCGCGGGCCAGCCGGCTCAGCGGATGCAGTAGCCGGCCCACCCCGAACACCGCGGCCACACCGATGGCCAGCAACAGGGCGAACGACGCCAGGACGGTCAGCAGCTCGTAGCCGGTCTCTTCGGATTCGAAAGCCTCGATATCCATGGCCAGGGTGTAGCGGATGCCATCGATGTCGCGCACCAGCACCACGTGGTTGGTGCGGCCGATCAGCACGTCGTCGTGCAACCCGGCGCCAAGCCCGCGCAACGGGGGCGGCAGCTGGGCATCATCCGTCCCGCCATAAAGTGACAGCCCATCGGTACCGTCCCACTGGTAGCCGGGTATTTCGCGGCTGCGCTGTATGAAGTGATCAAGTTCTGCCGTCAGCAGGGATTTCCACGCGGCGCGCTCGACGTACTCGACAACCACGGTGCCCTGCGCAATCACCGCCACCGTCAGGGCCGTGGCAAAAGCCAGCAACCACAGGACAATGCGATAGCGGAGGCTGCGCGGCGGGCGGAGCATCACGGCCCTGCCGGGGTGGCGACGCGCGCAAGGCGGTAGCCGGTGCGCGGGACGGTCTGGATCAGCTTGACCGGGAACGGGCCATCCACCTCCCGGCGCAACTCGTAGACATGGGAGCGCAACATGTCGCCGTCCGGCGGTTCGTCGCCCCACAGGGTGCGCTCCAGCTGTTCGCGCGTCACCACCGCCGGGCTGGCCCGCATCAGTGCTTCCAGCAACTTCCGGCCGGCGGGAAACAGGTGAATGGCCTGCCCTGCGCGGGTCGCCTCCAGCGTGTCCAGGTCCAGGCGCAGGTCCTCGACCTCAAGGACACGGCGTCGAGCGCGGCCCTCGACCCGGGTCAGCAGCGCTTCCAGTCGAACCTCAAGCTCGGGGAGATCGAACGGCTTGGTGAGGTAGTCGTCCGCTCCTGCCCGGAACCCGGCGAGCTTGTCGGGCAATTCGTCGCGCGCGGTCAGCATCACCACCGGGATATCGCTGTGCCCCTCTTCGCGCAGTTTGCGCAGCACCTGGGGTCCGTCCATGCGCGGCAGCATCCAGTCGAGCACCACCGCATCGTAGGGCTGGGTAAGCGCCAGGTGGAGCCCGGTGATGCCGTCCGGTGCCGCGTCCAGCACATGGCCACGCGATTCGAAGTACGCGAACAGGTTGGCGACCAGGTCGCGGTTGTCTTCGATGACAAGCAGGCGCATGGCGATTCCGGGATCGGGTGTCGGGCGGCCACCACAGTGTGCGGCAACGTGTCGGAAATCCGTTAGTTGCCGGTTGGCTGCGGTCAAGCGGGTTGCCGACAGCCTTCCGACAAGGCGGACACGGAATCCCGACAGGGAGGCGACCGGCCTCCGACACCACCGGGGCGAGCATCCGTCCGGAGTCCACGGGTCCATGCACAAATGGCAGAGAGCATTGCATCGGCGCTCCCCCGGCGCTTCGCCACCCCGCCTTGGCGGGCTGTGGTTGCGTGGCGCCCCCTGGTGACCGTTGAAGCCCTGGTGATCCTGGCCAGCGGGTACTTCGTGCTCACCGCCAACCAGCCCTTCTGGCAGGCAGCGCTCGCGCATGCGGGCGACAACCGGGTGTCGGCCGTCGCCGTCTTCGTCGCGCTGATTGGGCTGCACGGGCTGCTGCTGGGTGCGCTGGTGGTCAATCGATGGGCACGCCCGACACTGGCCCTGCTGCTGGTCACCACCGCGTTCGCGACGTATTACATGCAGGCATATGGCGCCTATCTGGACGCCGACATGCTGCGCAACGTACTGCATACCGACCCCGCGGAAGCACGCGAACTCCTGACCCCGGGTCTGTTCCCGCACGTGCTGTTATATGCCGTATTGCCGGGTGTCGTGCTGTATCGGGTGCGGGTGCTGCGTCGCAGGCCGCTGCAGGCGGTACTGGTGCGGGGCGCGTTTCTCCTGGGCATGTGGGTGCTGGTCATGGCGGCCGGCGCGGTCTCGTTCAAGGAGGTCTCGTCCCTCCTCCGGAACCGGCACGAAGTCCGTTACCTGATCACGCCGGCCAACTACCTCTATGGCCTGGGGCGGCTCGCATTCTCGCAGCCACCCACGTCGAACAGGCCATTGCTGCCGATCGCCGTGGACGCGCGCGCGACCCGGCCGGCGACGGCGGGCAAACCTCGCCTGCTGGTCCTTGTCGTGGGCGAAACCGTGCGGGCGCAGAACTGGGGCCTCAATGGCTACCGCCGCCAGACCACGCCACGGCTTGCGGGCCTGGACATCATCAACTTCCGTGACATGCAGGCGTGCGGGAGCAGCACCGAGGCCTCGCTGCCTTGCATGTTCTCGCCATGGGGGCGGGCAAAGTACGACGAGGCGCGGATCCGTTCGCACCAGTCCTTGCTCCACGTGCTGCAAAGGCTCGGCGTGGAGGTGCTGTGGCGTGACAACCAGAGCGGCTGCAAAGGCGTCTGCGCCGGGTTGGCGTTCGAATCCACCGCTGCGGCCGGCGATCCCGTGCTGTGCGACCGGTTGCGCTGCCTCGACGAGGTCCTGCTCAAGGGCCTGCCCCCACGGGCCGAGAGCCGGGCACGGGACCGGGTGATCGTCCTGCACATGCTCGGAAACCATGGCCCGAGCTATTTCGACCGGTATCCCCCGGAGTTCGAGACGTTCGTGCCTACCTGCCGATCCGCCGAGCTGGGTCGTTGCTCGCGCGACCAGATCGTGAACGCCTACGACAACGCCGTGCTCTACACCGATCACGTCCTTGCGGGAGCGATCGAACGGCTCGACGCCGCGGAGGGTTACGACTCCGCGCTGATCTATCTCTCCGACCACGGGGAATCGCTGGGCGAGAAGGGGCTGTACCTGCACGGCATGCCGTACGCCATTGCGCCCCGGGAGCAATTGCGCGTCCCGATGCTGATGTGGTTCAAGCCCCGGCTCGCCGCCGCGATGGACCTTGACCTCCCCTGCCTGCAACGTCGCGCGGGGATGCCGGCGAGCCACGACAACCTGTTTTCAACCGTGCTGGGGCTGTTCGACATACGGACCGCCGCGATCACGCCTGGGCGGGACCTGCTGGCCGCCTGCCGCGGACCTGGGGATGGAGACGGCACGCCGGGTGTCCTGGCCGCACCGTGACATCAGTGTTGGGCGACGGGCAGAGCGGTCACCCCGGTGCCTGGTCCCGACAACTCTCCGACATCTCGCCCACGCAGATCCGACCCGCTCAAGCCAAGCATGGCGGCGTTGTCCACGCGTAGGCACGGGTCCACCGATGTTGTCGAGAGTGTTTTCGCCGGCAAAGCCGTTGCTCTGGTTCTTCGCCGCCGGTCTGGCGCTGCTGAGTGCATCGCGAATCGGGCTCGCGCTATGGAAGTTCGACCAGGTCGCACAGGTGGGCGGCTGGGCCGAAGTGCTGCTGCAAGGTGTGCGCGTCGACATCGCCACGCTGTGCATGCTGTTCGCCGCGCCGACCGTCGCCGTACTTGCGTGGCCTTCAAGCCGACGGGTACACCTTGCCGTATCCGCATGGTTGGCCCTTTGCATGGCATTGCTGCTGCAACTGGAGCTGGCCACCCCCGGCTTCATGGGCGAGTACGGCCTACGGCCGAACCGGCTGTTCCTGGAGTACCTGGTCTATCCGCGCGAGGTCGCCTCCACCCTGTGGCAAAGCCGGCCGGCCCAGGTGCTGCTTGCACCGGTGGTGCTGGCGGGGACGCTCGGGCTGGGTTGGGTGCGCGCACGCACGGCGTTCGTACCAACGCCCGCGGCGGCGCCGGCCTGGTTGCGCGCGTCGGTCGCGGTCCTGGCAGTGCTTGTGTGTGCAATGGGTGCACGCTCCACCCTGGGGCACCGCCCCCTCAACCCCGCGTTGGTGGCCTTCAGCGCCAACCCGGTGGTCAACCAGTTGCCGTTGAACTCGTTCTATTCGCTGGCCCACGCAACGCGCCAGTGGCTGCAGCAGGACGACACCGCGATGAAGCTTTATGGCGGCTTGCCCGACAGCGAGGTCATCGCCGCCGTGCGTGCCGACACCGGACTGCCGGCCAGCCATTTCACCGACGACACCCTCCCAACGCTGGCCGCCCGCGTGCCCAGCCACCCTGGCAAACCGAAGAACCTCGTCATCATCCTGGAGGAAAGCCTGGGCGCGCAGTTCATCGGCCATCTGGGCGGGCTGCCGCTTTCCCCTAACCTGGACCGCCTGAGCACGGATGCCTGGACGTTCACCCGCATGTACGCCACCGGGACCCGCAGCGTCCGCGGCATCGAGGCGGTGGTTGCCGGGTTCCCGCCGTCACCGGCCCAGGCCGTGGTCAAGCAGCCCGAGGCGCAGCACGGCTTCTACACGCTCGCGCAGACGTTGCGTGAGCACGGCTACGACACCACGTTCTACTACGGGGGCGAGGGACACTTCGACAACATGCGCGGGTTCTTCTTCGGCAATGGCTTTGGCCGTGTGGTCGAGCAGAAGGACTTTCGCGCGCCAGTGTTCACCGGTTCCTGGGGCGTCAGCGACGAAGATCTGTTCACCCGCGCCGACCAGGAGTTCCGGCGGCTGCATGCAGCTGGCACGCCGTTCTTCGGCCTGGTGTTCTCCTCCAGTAACCACGACCCGTTCGAGTTCCCTGATGGTCGCATCGAACTTTTCGAGCAGCCCAGGCAGACCCGGAACAACGCCGCAAAGTACGCCGACCATGCCGTGGGTGGGTTTTTCGAGCGCGCGATGGCGTCCGAGTACTGGGAGGACACGGTGTTCCTGGTGGTCGCCGATCACGACTCCCGCGTGTTCGGGCGTGATCTCGTGCCCGTCGACAACTTCCACGTGCCTGCACTGATCCTGGGTGGCGGGATAACCCCACGCCGGGACGAGCGGATCGCGAGCCAGGTGGACCTGGGGCCCACCCTGCTGTCGCTCATCGGCGTCGGCGATGCCACGCCCATGGCCGGCCGCGACCTCAGCGACCCGGGCATGCGTCGACCGGGCCGTGCGCTGATGCAGTACCACGGTAACTTCGCGTGGATGCAAGGCGACGACGTGGTGGTGCTCCAGCCCCAGAAGCCACCCGTGCAGTTTCGCTACGAAGCGGACTCCGGACGTCTGCTCCCGGCGCAGCTGGACCGTGACCTCGCCAGGACCGCACACGCGCACGCGCTGTGGGGGTCGATGGCCTACGAACGGCAGTGGTATCGCCTGCCCTCCCCCGACGGAGCCCAGGAATGAAGAACGCTGTCGCGTCGATGCGGCTGCGCGTGCGTCGTGATTGTGCCCACCGGAACGCGCATGATCGGGTGCAGTCTTCAACCCAGCCAAGTCGCGAGAGCCTACCGCCATGCCACACCTCCACCCGGAACGTCATATGGCTTCGCGCATCGGCTGGTTGCGCGCCGCGGTGCTCGGCGCCAACGACGGAGTCATCTCGACAGCGAGCCTGATGGTCGGCGTCGCCGCGGCGGGCGCTTCGCCGGCGGCGGTACTGACCGCCGGTGTCGCCGGGTTGGCAGCCGGCGCGATGTCGATGGCGGCGGGTGAATACGTCTCGGTGCAGTCCCAGGCCGACACTGAACGTGCAGACATCCTGCGGGAAACGCGCGAACTGGAAACACAACCGGAGGTCGAATCCGCCGAACTGGTAGCGATCTACCGCAAGCGCGGGCTTGAGCATGACCTGGCCACCCAGGTCGCCGCCCAGTTGATGGCGCACGACCCACTCGGCGCGCACGTGCGCGATGAGCTGGGCATCACCGAAACCCTCCGCGCGCGCCCCGTTCAGGCGGCCCTCGCCTCGGCTGCCGCGTTTGCCCTCGGGGCCGCACTGCCCATTGCGACATCACTCGCCGCCAGCGCGGACACTGTGGCGTGGATCATGTCGACGACCGTGGCTGCCTTGTTGGGGTTGGGTGCGCTGGCAGCCTATGCCGGCGGGGCCCCGAAGCTCAGGGGGGCGGTCCGTGTCGCGTTCTGGGGTGCGCTGGCGATGGCCCTGACTGCGGGAGTGGGACGCCTGTTCGGCGCAGCCGTTTGACCTTCCCGCCGTGGGAACCCGTAACCTGCTCCTTTCGTGCGGCCGTGCAACTCCGGCCCTGTCCGGATTCCGATGTCTCCACGCAAGCCCACCAGCCCCTGGTCCCCCCATCTCCACCGTGATGCCAGCGCGGTAGACGGCAGCCGCCGACGGTTCGTGACCGGCCTGGCCGCGGCCGGCATCGCCGGGGGCGCCGGATTGTGGCGACTGCCAGCGTTCGCCGCCGAAGCCGCGGCCACCGGCCCCGTGGAACTGCGTGGCACCGATTTCGACCTGTCGATCGGGCGTGCACCGGTCAACTTCACCGGCCGCACGCGCCCAGCGACCACCGTCAACGGTTCCCTGCCCGGGCCGCTGCTGCGCTGGCGCGAGGGCGACACGGTCACTTTGCGGGTCGCCAACCGGCTGCGCGACGAGCCGGCCTCGATCCACTGGCACGGCATCCTGTTGCCGGCGAACATGGACGGCGTGCCCGGCCTGAGCTTCGACGGCATCCACCCGGGCGAGACCTGGACCTACCGCTTCACGCTGCAGCAGTCGGGGACCTACTGGTACCACAGCCACTCGATGTACCAGGAGCAGGCCGGCCTGTACGGCGCCATCGTGGTGGACCCGCTGCGACCGCCGCCGTTCCATTACGACTGCGAGCACGTGGTGTTGCTGTCGGACTGGACGGACATGGACCCGGCCGCGCTGTTCGCGCGCATGAAGAAGATGTCCGAACACGACAACTTCTACCGGCGCACGGCGGGCGACTTCCTCGACGACGTCGGTCGCAACGGCCTGGAGGCCACGCTGGCCGACCGCGGAATGTGGGGGCGGATGCGGATGACCCCGACCGACATCTCCGACATCAACGCCCACACCTACACCTACCTGCTCAACGGCACCGCGCCCGCGGGCAACTGGACCGGGCTGTTCCGCCCGGGCGAGAAGGTGCTGCTGCGCTTCATCAACGCATCGGCGATGACCTACTTCGACATCCGCATCCCCGGACTGAAGATGACGGTGGTCGCCGCCGACGGCCAGTACGTGCACCCGGTCAGCGTCGACGAGTTCCGCATCGCCGTGGCCGAGACGTTCGACGTGCTGGTCGAGCCGACTGGCGCAGATGCGTTCGCCATCTTCGCGCAGGACATGGGCCGCACCGGCTATGCGCGCGGCACCCTCGCCGTCCGCCACGGGCTGGCCCCCGACGTCCCGCCGCTGGACCCGCGGCCGCTGTTGACGATGGACGACATGGGCCACGGCGGGATGGCGCATGCCGGCATGGACCACGGCCAGGCGGCGCAGATGAAGGGCATGGAAGGTGGCTGCGGCGCCCACATGGGGCATGCGATGCCGGCCATGGACCACGCCGCCGGTGGCATGCAGCAGCACCCGGCCAGCGAGGCCGGCAACCCGCTGGTCGACATGCAGACGATGTCGCCCGTCCCGCGCCTGGACGACCCCGGCATCGGCCTGCGCGACAACGGCCGCAAGGTGCTGGCGTACTCGGACCTGCGCAGCACGTTCGAAGACCCCGATGGGCGCGAGCCATCACGCACCGTCGAACTGCACCTGACCGGCCACATGGAGAAGTTCGCCTGGTCATTCGATGGTTTGAAGTTCGACGACGCCGAGCCGCTGCGGCTGAACTACGGCGAGCGCATGCGCATCGTGCTGGTCAACGACACGATGATGACCCACCCCATCCACCTGCACGGCATGTGGAGCGACCTGGAGGGCGAGGATGGCGGGTTCATGGTCCGCAAGCACACCGTCGACATGCCCCCGGGGACGAAACGCAGCTACCGGGTGCGCGCCGACGCCCTCGGCCGCTGGGCGTACCACTGCCACCTGCTGTACCACATGGAAGCCGGGATGATGCGCGAAGTGCGGGTGGTCGAATGACGCGCGCTGGCCTTCGCTTCCTGTCGTTGGTTGTCGCCGTGCTGGCAGGGGTTGCGTGCGCACCGTTGCTGGCGCAGGAGCATGAGCACCCACAGGAAGTAGCGCCGCCCCAGGAACCCGAGCCGGTTGTCGACCACTCGCAGATGGACCACTCGCAGATGGACCATTCGCAGCACACCACCGGAGAACCGCCGGCGGCCGCCCGGGCCACGGCCGCCTCCGCGCAACCGCGCACCCCGATCCCGGTGCTGACCGACGCCGACCGCGCGGCCGCGTTTCCCGAATTGCACCACCGGATGAGCCACGGCTCCGGCATCCACGGGTTCCTGCTCGTCGACCGGCTCGAAGCGTGGGACGGCGACGACGGCAACGGACAAGGCTGGGAGCTGCAGGGCTGGCTGGGAGGCGACATCAACCGGGTCTGGTTGCGCAGCGAGGGCGAGCGCGAAGCCGGTCGTACCCACGCCGCCGATGTCGAAGTGCTGTACGGACGCGCGGTCTCGGCCTGGTGGGACGTGGTCGCCGGCGTCCGCCAGCAGACCCGACCGGGTGACGCGCAGACCTGGGCCGCCATCGGCGTTCAGGGCCTGGCGCCCTACATGTTCGAGACCCAGGCGACGGCCTACCTGGGCGAGTCGGGCCAGGTCGAGGCGGTCGTCGAGGTCGAGTACGAGCTGCTGCTGACCAACCGGCTGATCCTGCAGCCCGTGGTGGAAGCAAGCTTCTTCGCGAAAGACGACGCTACGCGGGGCGTAGGCTCCGGGCTGGCGACGACCGAGGCCGGGCTGCGCCTGCGCTACGAGTTCACCCGCAGGTTCGCGCCCTACATCGGCCTGGTGCACGAACGTGCCCACGGCGGTACGGCCGATCTGCGCCACGGCGCCGGCGATCGCACGCGGGACACCCGCTGGGTCGTCGGCCTGCGCACCTGGTTCTAGCCGGCGCGCCGGCCAACCTGCAAGAATCCCGATCGAGACACAGACGAGAACGCCCGTGATGAAGCCCCTGCCTGCCCTTCTCTCCGCCGTCGCGCTCGCGGCCGCCCTGCCGGCCTGCGCCGGCAACAACCCGGCGCCAGCCAGCGCCGCGCAGGCGGACGTCCATGTTGCCGCTTCACCGGTTGCCGAGACCCTCCCGCGCCTGCTGGTGCACAAGAGTCCGAGCTGCGGCTGCTGCGTGCACTGGGTTGAGCACATGCGCGAGGCCGGCTTCCCGGTCGAGGTGCGCGATGTCGACGACGTGCATGCGGTGAAGGAGCGCGTCGGCGTGCCCACCGGCAAGGCGTCGTGCCATACAGCAGAGATCGCCGGCTACTTCATCGAGGGCCACGTGCCCGCCACGGACGTCAAGCGCCTGCTGGCCGAGTCGCCCGAGGCACGTGGGCTGACGGTGCCGGGCATGCCGGCCGGTTCGCCCGGCATGGAGATGCCGGACGGCCGCATCCAACCGTACGCGGTTGAGCTCGTGGCCACCGACGGCAGCAGCACCGAGTTTTCCCGCCACGGTGACTGACCCGTTGGGATTGCGGTCAGGCAACCGCGTCGCACTGCGCGACAATGGCGGCCTGACCTCCCGGGACCCACCATGTCGATCCGATCCAAAGCCAAGCGCGATGCCAGGCGCAAGCACCAGCGCGTGCCGCAGGGCATAGTGATGCCGCCCCGTCCCGGAGTGGAGGCACACGCCGACCTGCGCGATGCGCACGGCGAACTGCTGGGCGGCATTGCCCGACGCGAAGGCGAATGGGTGCTGGGGCTGGACGGCCGCATCGTCGGCGGCTCGGAAAGCCCGGCGACCCTGCTCGCGATGCTCCGGCGCGCGGCGGCGATCCAGGAAGAAGCCGGCCACACGGTGCGGCTCAAGTGCTCCGACGCCCTGCGTGACGCCGCCCACGAGGAAGCACGCACACAGGGACTGAGCTTCGAGGCCTTTGAACAGCACTTGGACCGCCGCCTGCGGGGCGTCCCAGCCGACGACGACGCGCCACCGGCCGTCGCGCACTGACCCTCAGGCGGCGGCTTCCTCGTCTTCCTCGATGAGGCGGCGACGCGCCAGGCTCGACAGCGCCGCCGACGTGGCGGCCTTGGCCTTTGATTCCTGCTCGATGCCATCGCTGCAGCGGCGCATGTCCGGGCACTGGTGCTGCATGTAGTCGGCGTCGAAGTTCAAGCGGTTGACCAGGAAATCCACGAACGCGCGCACCTTCGGTGACTGCATCCGCCCGCCCGGGAACACCGCGTTGAACTCCATGTCGGGCCCGGTCCAGCCGGCAAGCACCCGCTGCACCACGCCTTGCTCGACGTAGCGCTTCACGGTGAGGTCGCTGGCCAGCATCACCCCTTCGCCACACAGCAGCGCGCCCTTGAGTGCGCCGGGGTCGTTGGCCACCAGCACCGGGTCGACCCGGTACTCGACGGTCCGCTGGCCGTCGTTGAGCGGCCACGCATAGCCGCCGTTGCGGCGGAACTTCTGGAACGTCAGTGCCCTGTGTTGCTGCAGGTCGTCCGGGTGCGCCGGTTCTCCGTGCCGCTCCAGGTAGGCGGTGGACGCGTACACCTGGCTGCGGAACACCGCCAAGCGCCTGGCGACCAGGTTGGAATCGGGCAGGTTGCCGAGCCGCAACGCCACGTCGGTCTCGGTGTCGATCAGGTCGAGCGACTCGTTGGCCAGCACCATCTCGACCCGCACCTCCGGGTGCAGCGCATGGAACTCGCCGAGCAACGGCGCGATCCATGTGATGCCGACCGAGTACGGCGCGGTGAAGCGCAGCCAGCCACGCGGGCCGCCCTGCAACTGGCCGACCGCATTCTCCGCCTCGTCCAGTTCGTGGGCGATGCGCTTGCAGTGGTCGAAGTAGATGTTGCCTGCCTCGGTCAGGCCCAGCTTGCGAGTGGTGCGGTGCAGGAGCTGCGCGCCGAGGCGTGCCTCCAGGTCCTGCACCTTGCGGCTGACCGTGGTCTTGGGGAGGCGCAGTGCACGTGCTGCGCCGATGAAGCTGCCGTGCTCGACCACTTTCACGAAGATCAGGGTGTCGTTGAGATCGCGGGCCATCGTGAGCTCCTTCGCGCGAGCGTGTATTGGCCCGCAAGGGGGACAATTATTCCCCGATCTGCCGGCTAATCAAGGGCCGGCGAGGCGCCTAGGCTGCACTCCTGTCCCCAGCCCGCAGCCGGATCCGCCGATGTTCCTCACGCCCCGCCAAGCCCAGCTCGCCTTCGTGCCGGTGTTGTCGCTGGTCATGTCCGGCGTGATCAGCCTTGTGATGACGGCCTTGCACGCCAATGGCAGCAAGGCGTTCGTCGCCGCTTGGCTGTCGGGCTGGCTGCTCGCGTTCATCGTTGCGCTTCCGGTCGCACTGGTGGTGGTGCCGATGGTGCGGAACGTGCTCTCGCGCCTGACCCGACCGGTCGACATCCCGTCAGCGGGAGTAAAAATCCCTGTGACGGGACAATAAACCGCGGAGCCGGGTCGCAACCGCTTATCCCATTTCAAGCAAGGAATCGCTCATGTCCTCCCCCACCCGCTCGCCCGCCCATTCCGCCGTCCGATCCCTTCGCCCGGGCTTCCTGCCCGAGCTTTCCCTCGCCGTTGCCGCGCTGCTGGTGGTGGGCCTGTCCGGCTGCGGCAGCCAGGCCGCGCCCGGCAGCGCGATGCCGGCACCGCCGGTCAGCGTCGCCCGCGTGCTCGAACAACCCGTGCAGCAGTGGGACGAGTACACCGGCCGCATCGAAGCGGTTACCTCGGTCGAGCTGCGCCCGCGCGTCAGCGGCTATGTCGACCGCATCGCGTTCGAGGAGGGCGAGGAAGTCCGCAAGGGCGACCTGCTCTTCGTGATCGACCCGCGCCCCTACCAGGCCACGCTGGCACAGGCCGAAGCCAACCTGGAGCGCGCGCGCAGCGAGGCGCGGCTGGCACGCGCGCAGCACGAGCGCGCCCAGTCGCTGGTGGAGGCGCAGGCGATCTCGAGGGAGGAAGCCGAATCGCGCCGCGCCACTGCCGCACAGGGCGACGCCGCCGTCCGCGCGGCCGAGGCCGCCGTCGCGACTGCGCGGCTGGACCTGCAATTCACCCGGGTCACGTCGCCGATCGACGGCCGCGCCGGGCGTGCGCTCGTCACCGTCGGCAACCTCGCCCAGTCCGATGCGACCGTACTCACCACGGTGGTCTCGCTCGACCCCGTCCACGTCCATTTCGAAGGCGACGAGCAGACGTTCCTCGGCTACCGCGAGCTCGTGCGCAGCGGCGACCGCGCCGACTCCAGCAACCCGGTGCGGGTCGGCCTGGCCGGCGAGGAAGGCTATCCGCACGAGGGCGTCGTCGATTTCGTCGACAACCGGGTCGACCCGGCCACCGGCACCATCGAGCTGCGAGCGGTCCTGCCCAATCCGGACCGTGTCTTCACCCCGGGGTTGTTCGCCCGCGTCCAGCTGCTCGGACGGGAGCACGACAAGGCGTTGCTGGTCGACGACAAGGCGGTGCTGACGGACCAGGACCGCACCTACGTCTACGTGCTCGGCAAGGACAACGCCGCAGTGCGCAAGGACGTGGAATTGGGCGGCAAGGCCGGCGGGCTGCGCGTGGTCACCGCGGGCCTGGAGGCCGGCGACCGGGTGATCGTGCACGGCGTGCAGAAGGTGTTCCACCCGGGCATGCAGGTAGCGCCGCGGATGATCGCCATGGGTGCCCCACCCGCCAGCGACGCCGCCGGTCCGGCGGGGGCGAAGTAGCGGCCATGGACTTCTCACGGTTCTTCATCGACCGCCCGATCTTCGCGGCGGTGCTCTCCATCGTGATCTTCGCCGCCGGCCTGATCTCGATCCCGTTGCTGCCGATCGGCGAGTACCCGGAGGTGGTTCCGCCGTCGGTGGTGGTCCGCACGGTGTATCCCGGTGCGAACCCGAAGGTGATCGCGGAGACCGTCGCGACCCCACTGGAGGAAGCGATCAACGGCGTCGAGGACATGATGTACACCAAGTCCGTGGCGGGCTCGGACGGCGTGCTGCAGATGACGGTCACGTTCCGGCCCGGTACCGATGCCGACGAGGCCGCGGTGCGGGTGCAGAACCGCGTGAGCCAGGCGCTGTCGCGGCTGCCCGAGGACGTCCGGCGCCAGGGCGTCACCACCCAGAAGCAGTCGCCGACCTTCCTGATGGTGGTGCACCTGACATCACCGCAGGGCAAGTACGACACGCTGTACCTGCGCAACTACGCGCGCCTGCACGTCAAGGACCGGCTGTCGCGCATCACCGGCGTCGGCGACGCGCAGGTGTTCGGCGGCGGCGACTACGCGATGCGCGCCTGGCTCGACCCGGACCGCATCGCCTCGCGCGGTCTGACCGCCGGTGACGTGGTGCGGGCAATGCGCGAGCAGAACGTGCAGGTGTCGGCCGGCCAGCTCGGCGCGGAGCCGATGCCCGACAGCGACTTCCTCACGCTGATCAATGCGCGCGGCCGCCTGCGCACGCCGGCGGAGTTCGGCGACATCGTCCTCAAGCGCGGCGACGACGGCGAAACCGTCCGCCTGTCGGACGTTGCGCGGCTCGAACTCGGCGCGGGCGACTACACCCTGCGCTCCCAGCTGGACGGCAAGGACGCGGTGGGCATCGGCATTTTCCAGGCGCCGGGTGCCAATGCACTCGAGATACGCGACTCGGTGATCGCGACGATGGACGAGTTGTCCACGCGCTTCCCGGACGGCGTCGGGTACGAAGCCGTCTACGACACCACCATCTTCGTGCGCGACTCGATAAAGGCCGTGGTGACCACCCTGCTCGAGGCGGTGGTGCTGGTGGTGCTGGTGGTGATCCTGTTCCTGCAGACCTGGCGTGCGTCGATCATTCCGTTGATCGCGGTGCCGGTGTCGGTGGTCGGCACCTTCGCCGCGCTCCACCTGCTGGGCTTCTCGATCAACACCCTGAGCCTCTTCGGGTTGGTGCTGGCCATCGGCATCGTGGTCGACGACGCGATCGTCGTGGTCGAGAACGTGGAGCGCAACATCGAGGAAGGCCTGACCCCGCTCGCCGCCGCCCACCAGGCCATGCGCGAGGTCTCGGGGCCGATCATCGCCATCGCGCTGGTGCTGTGCGCGGTGTTCATACCGATGGCCTTCCTGTCGGGCGTCACCGGCGAGTTCTACAAGCAGTTCGCGGTGACCATCGCCATCTCGACCGTTATCTCGGCGATCAACTCGCTCACGCTGTCTCCCGCGTTGGCCGCCCGCCTGCTGAAGCCGCACGGCGCGCCCAAGGATCCGCCCTCGCGGCTGATCGAGCGGATGTTCGGCTGGCTGTTCCGTCCTTTCAACCGCTTCTTCAACACGAGCTCGGAGCGTTACCAGAAGGTGGTCTCGCGCAGCCTTGGCCGGCGCGGCGCGGTGTTCGTGGTGTACGCGGTGCTGCTGGTCGCCACGGGCGTGATGTTCAACGCGGTCCCGGCCGGCTTCATCCCCACCCAGGACAAGCTGTACCTGATCGCCGGGGTGAAGCTGCCCGAAGGGGCGTCGCTTGCGCGCACGGACGCCATGTTGGCCCGGGTGGCTGACATCGCGATGGAGACCGACGGCGTCGCCCACGCGATCGCCTTCCCCGGCCTCAACGCGCTGCAGTTCACCAACACGCCCAACACCGGCGTGGTGTTCCTGCCGCTCAAGCCATTTGACCAGCGCGACCTCAGCGCGGCCGGGATCAACGCCGAGATCAACCGGAAGATCGGCGGGCTGCAGGAAGGGTTCGCGTTCTCGATGATGCCGCCGCCGATCCTCGGGCTGGGCAACGGCAACGGCTACCAGATGTTCATCGAGGACCACGGCAACCTGGGCTACGGCGCCCTGCAGCAGGCGGTCAACGCCATGCAGGGCACGGTGGCCCAGACACCGGGCATGGGATTCCCGATCACCAGCTACCAGGCCAACGTCCCGCAGCTGGACGCCGAGGTGGACCGCGTCAAGGCCAAGGCGCAGGGCGTGCCGCTGATCGAGCTATTCGACACCCTGCAGACCTACCTCGGCTCGTCGTACGTCAACGACTTCAACGAGTTCGGGCGGACCTGGCAGGTGATCGCGCAGGCCGACGCGCCGTTCCGCGACAGCATCGAGGACATCGGCAAGCTGCGCACCCGCAACGTCGATGGCGAGATGGTGCCGATCGGCTCGATGGTGACCATGCACCGCACGTTCGGCCCCGACCCGGTGCTGCGCTACAACGGCTACCCCGCCGCCGACCTGGCCGGTGAAGCCGACCCGCGGGTGATGTCCTCCGCCCAGGCGATGGCCCGACTGCAGGCGATGGCCGACGAGGTACTGCCGGCCGGCATGGCGATCGAGTGGACCGACCTGAGCTACCAACAGGCGACCCAGGGCAACGCCGCGCTGGTGGTCTTCCCGCTGGCGATCCTGCTGGCGTTCCTGGTGCTCGCGGCGCTGTACGAAAGCTGGACCCTGCCGCTGGCGGTCATCCTGATCGTGCCGATGTGCATGCTTTCTGCGCTGACCGCGGTGTGGCTGACCGGTGGCGACAACAACGTCTTCGTGCAGGTCGGGCTGGTGGTGCTGATGGGCCTGGCATGCAAGAACGCGATCCTGATCGTGGAGTTCGCCCGCGAACTGGAAATCCAGGGCAGGGGCATCGTCGAGGCCGCGCTGGAGGCGTGCCGGTTGCGCCTGCGCCCCATCGTCATGACATCGATCGCGTTCATCGCCGGCACCGTGCCGCTGGTGCTCGCGTCCGGCGCGGGCGCGGAGGTCCGCTCCGCAACCGGCATCACCGTCTTCGCCGGCATGCTCGGCGTCACCGTCTTCGGTCTGTTCCTGACGCCCGTGTTCTACGTCGCCCTGCGCAAGCTGGTGTCGCGGCGTGCCGGGCGCCAAGCGCAGGCGGAACTCCAGGAGATCACCCATGCTTGAGTTGAACCCTGTCGCTGCGCGCCGGGTGCTTGTGGCATCCGTACTCACCGTCGCGCTGGCCGCGTGCATGGTCGGACCCGACCATGTGCGGCCATCGACACCGGTGGCCGCCCGGTTCGTCCATGAGCCCGCGGAACCGCTCACGCTGGCGCCGCAACCGCTGCCAGATGCGGACTTCTGGAACACCTTCGACGACCCGTCGCTGACCCATCTGGTCGACGAGGCACTGCTGGCCAACCACGACCTCCGCATCGCACTCACCCGCTTCGATCGTGCCAACGCGTTGTTGCGTGGTGCCGGCTTCGACCGCTTCCCGACGGTCACCGCCGGCGCCGAAGGTGCTGACGCGCGCGCCAGTGCGGACCAGGCCCCCGGGCTTGCACGCGGGGAACGCGATGGCGAGCGTTACTCCGCCGGTATCGAGATGGCCTGGGAGCTCGACCTGTTCGGCCGCGTCCGACGTGGGGTCGAATCGCAACGCGCCGAGGCCGCCGCCAGCGCCGCCGATCTGGCCGCATTGCAGGTTGCGATCGTCGCCGAGGTCGGGCGCAGCTACATCGAACTGCGCGGGCTGCAGGAGCGCCTGCGGGTCGCCCGCGGCAACGCTTCAAACCAGCGCGAGACGTTGCGCATCGTGCAGGCACGCCTGGATGCAGGCAGCGCGACGGGTTTCGATCGCGCACGTGCCAGCGCGCAACTCGAGGCGACGCTGGCGCGCGTTCCGGCACTGGAAGCCGAGGCCGCGGTGCTGATCCACCGGCTCGCGGTGCTGGCCGGGAAGACCCCGGGTGCATTGGCCGTCGACCTCGCCCGGCCAGCCGGCCTGCCCGCTCTGCCCACGCCGATCGATCCCGGCACGCCCGGCGAGCTGCTTCGCCGTCGCCCGGACATCGCCGCGGCCGAGCAGCGCCTGCACGCGGCGACCGCGCGGATCGGCGTCGCCACCGCCGACCTCTTTCCGCGCTTCACCCTCGGCGGACTCATCGGCAGCCAGGCGATCGACGCGGGCGACCTGTTCGAACGCGACAGCGAAACCCGGCTGGTCGCACTCGGGATCGACTGGTCGTTCCTCGACGTCGGCCGGGTGCGCGCGCGCATCGCGGCCGCCAATGCCGACGCCGCCGGCGAGCTGGCGCGCTACCAGAAGACCGTCGCACTGGCGCTGGAGGAATCCGAGAACGCGCTGGTCCGCTACCGCAATACGCGAATCGAGGACAGCCATCTGCAACAGGCCGCCGAGGACAGCACGCGCGCGGCGGGACTCGCCCGCCTGCGCTACGACGCCGGTGCCACCGGCTTGCTGGAAGTGCTGGACGCCGAACGGACCCGCCTGCAGGCGCAGGATGCCTTGGCCGACGTGCGCACCCGCGCGGCCATCGCCGCGATCGCGGTCTACAAGGCGATGGCGGGAGGTTGGCCCTCGCGGATTCCGGTGCGGGAGGATGTTGCCTCGACCCGGTGAGCCGGCGTGCCAGGGAAGGCCCCCGACGGAGCATGTGAAAGCCGTCGTGCAACACTCGTTCAAGCTGCCGGCACCAAGCAAGAAGGGCCGCCTTTCGGCGACCCTTCTGCTTGTATAAAGTGGCGTCCCCACGGGGATTCGAACCCCGGTCGCAACCGTGAAAGGGTTGTGTCCTAGGCCTCTAGACGATGGGGACGCAGTGGTTTTTCGCACCGTTGGTCGACTGCTTTCACTCAGTCGGGTAACGAAGAACCATTTGAAATGGTGGAGCCAGGCGGGATCGAACCGCCGACCTCCTGCATGCCATGCAGGCGCTCTCCCAGCTGAGCTATGGCCCCACGGGGCTGGAAAGTCGACAAGCTTAAGGACGCTTCCCGAAGTCGTCAAGCAATCTTTTTGATCCCGGTGCGGATTTTTCCAGCCGGTGCCAGAGTGGCCAATCCGTGGCCGCGCTCGGACAGGTACTGGAGCCATTTGCCGAGGAAAGTGTTCATCCGCAGGCGATGCCCGACGAGCTCGGCCGGCGGCGGATACATGCCGATGACGTCCTGCCACCGGCGGCCGATGTAGCAATGGGTGGCCTCCACCTGGTGGGCATCGTGGTACTGCCGCAGGTATGCCGACGGATCCGGCTGGCCGGTCACCGGGTCGTGCATGGCATAGGTCAGTCGCAGCTCGGTGGTGTAGCGGTGCTGTTCCAGCACCTCGACCCGCAGGTCCAGTCCGTCGCCGACACTGGAGACGAAACACCCCGGCTCCAGCCCGGCCGGCGCGAACATCGTCGCGAGCCGACCGTGGTTCTCGTTGTACAGGGCCATCAGCCAGCCGAGGCGGCTCAGGGTGGGGATCCGCACGGGGCGGCGGGCCAGCGAGTTCATGGCCCGATGCTACACGGCGCCTGCCCTGCCCGGCAGCGTTGACGGGCCGGGTGGCCGGACGTAGGTTCAGGGTTTGCCCGGCCGCATTTCCGGGCGCCGTCTCAGAACATCTCCCGCCGGATGCCGAGGGTCGACAGCACCTTGCTGGAAATCTCCTCGATCGACGTGTGGGTGGTGCTGAGGGTCGGAATGCGTTCGGCGCGGAACAGCGCCTCGGCCTGCGCAACCTCCCGCCTGCATGTCTCGAGCTGTGCGTAGCGCGAGTTTGGCCGGCGCTCCTGGCGGATCTGCTGCAGGCGGACCGGGTCGATCGTCAGGCCGAACAGCTTCTGCCGGTACGCCCGCAGGCGCGGCGGCAAGCGGTCGTGCTCCAGGTCCTCCTCGGTCAACGGGTAGTTGGCCGCGCGGATGCCATAGTGCAGCGCCAGGTACACGCAGGTGGGCGTCTTGCCAGCGCGCGACACCGCCACGAGGATCACGTCGGCGTCCTCGTAGTCGATCGCCTGTCCGTCGTCATGGGTCAGCGCGTAGTTCATCGCATTGATGCGGTGGTGATACGCCTCGAAGTCGACGATCGCGTGGGCGCGCCCGACATGCCGCTGGCGGCTCTCCTGCAGCTCGCGCTCCAAAGGCTCGATGAACGGGGCGAACACGTCGAGCATCAGCGCCCCGCTGTCGGCCAGGGTCTCGCCGACCTGGCTGTCCATGCAGGAGTTGATGACGATCGGGCGGACCTCGTGCGTCTCGCCCGCCGCGCGGATGCGGTTTGCGGCCTCGCGCGCGCGCTCGATGCTGTCGACGAAGGAAATGCGCTCGCTGACGAACTTGGTGTCGGTGAACTGGGTAAGCAACCCATGGCCGATCGTCTCGGCGGTGATGCCGGTTCCGTCGGATACGTAGAAGACCGGCCGTACCACTGCCATCGGATTACCTCGCCAATATCGTCGATCTACAGGAAAACCCCGCCGGATCAACCTTGTATGGGTCCGGCGCAGGAGCGATCATATCCGCTTGGCCGCGCCGGTCGGCGTGTCGGACCCCTCGGAGACCCCGCTTGAACGAGAACATCCTCTGGCTGCACGCGTTGCGCCTCAACGACCTGGCCCGTGTCGGCGGCAAGAATTCCTCGCTCGGCGAGATGATCGGCAACCTGGCCAATCTCGGTGTTTCCGTGCCGGGCGGTTATGCCACGACGGCGGAGGCGTTCAAGGACTTCATTGCCCACAACGACCTGCACCAGCGGATCTTCGACCGCCTGGCCTCGCTCGACGTCGAGGATGTCGGCGCGCTGACGCGTGCCGGTGGCGAGATCCGCGGCTGGGTGATCGACGCCCCGCTGCAGCCGGCGCTCGACAAGGACATCCGCGACGCCTACCGACAGCTGTGCGCGGAAAACGGCGGCGGCGACGTGGCCGTGGCCGTGCGCTCCTCGGCGACCGCCGAGGACCTGCCCGATGCGTCGTTCGCGGGCCAGCAGGAAACCTTCCTCAACGTGACCGGCGAGGACGACGTCGTCCTGAAGGTCAAGGAAGTCTTCGCCAGCCTCTACAACGACCGCGCGATCGCCTACCGCGTGCACCACGGCTTCAAGCACGAGGACGTGTTCCTGTCCGCCGGCGTGCAACTGATGGTGCGCTCGGATGTCGGTGCCTCGGGCGTGCTGTTCACCCTGGATACCGAGTCGGGTTTCCGCGACGTTGTGTTCATTACCTCCAGCTACGGGCTGGGCGAGATGGTCGTGCAGGGCGCGGTCAATCCCGACGAGTTCTATGTCTACAAGCCCACCCTGGCCCAGGGCAGGCCGGCGATCCTGCGCCGCTCGATAGGCGCCAAGCAGCTGCGGATGGTCTACTCCGACCAGCCCGGCGAGCGCGTGCGCACCGAGGACACGCCGGCCGAACTGTGCAACGCCTTCTCGATCTCCGACGAGGACGTGCACGAGCTGGCCCGGCAGGCACTCACCATCGAGAAGCACTACCAGCGTCCGATGGACATCGAGTGGGCCAAGGACGGCGTCAGCGGCAAGCTCTTCATCGTCCAGGCGCGCCCCGAGACGGTTAAGTCACGCGCCAAGGCGACCCAGATCGAGCGTTACCAGCTCGGCGAGCGTGGCCCGGTGGTCTGCGAGGGCCGCGCGATCGGCCAGAAGATCGGCAGCGGCGTCGCCCGGGTGGTGCGCTCGCTTGACGACATGGCGCGCGTGCAGCCCGGCGACGTGCTCGTCGCCGACATGACCGACCCGGACTGGGAGCCGGTGATGAAGCGCTCGGCCGCCATCGTCACCAACCGTGGTGGTCGCACCTGCCATGCCGCGATCATCGCGCGCGAGCTGGGCGTACCGGCCGTGGTCGGCACCGGCAACGCGCTGGATGCGATCCAGGACGGCCAGATGGTCACCATCAGCTGCGCCGAAGGCGACACCGGTTTCATCTACGACGGCGCCCTGCCCTTCGAGCGCCACACCGCCGACCTGGAGCACATGCCTCCGGCACCGCTCAAGGTGATGATGAACGTTGCCAACCCGGAGCGTGCGTTCGACTTCGCGATGCTGCCCAACGCCGGCGTCGGCCTGGCGCGGCTGGAGATGATCATCGCCAGCCACATCGGCGTGCACCCCAAGGCCCTGCTGGAGTACGACCAGCAGGACGCGGCGACGAAGAAGAAGATCGACGAGCGCATCGCCGGCTACGGCAACCCGGTGGATTTCTACGTCGACCGTCTTGCCGAAGGCATCGCGACCATCACCGCCTCGGTCGCGCCGAACCCGGTGATCGTGCGCCTGAGCGACTTCAAGTCCAACGAGTACGCCAACCTCATCGGCGGCAGCCGCTACGAGCCGCACGAGGAGAACCCGATGATCGGCTTCCGCGGCGCCAGCCGCTACGTCGATCCAAGCTTCGCCGAGGCGTTCGCACTGGAGTGCCGCGCGGTGCTCAAGGTCCGCCAGGAGATGGGCCTGACCAATTGCTGGGTGATGATCCCGTTCGTGCGCACCCTGGACGAAGGCCGCCGGGTGGTCGAGGTGCTGCGCGAGAACGGTCTCGAGCAGGGCAAGGACGGGCTGAAGATCATCATGATGTGCGAGGTCCCGTCCAACGCGCTGCTGGCCGAGGAGTTCCTGGAGATCTTCGACGGCTTCTCGATCGGCTCCAACGACCTGACCCAGCTGACCCTCGGCCTGGACCGCGATTCCAGCATCGTCGCCCACCTCTTCGACGAGCGCGACCCGGCGGTCAAGAAGCTCTTGGCGATGGCGATCCGGACCGCCCGCGAGAAGGGCAAGTACGTCGGCATCTGCGGCCAGGGCCCCAGCGACCACCCCGACCTCGCCGAGTGGCTGATGGACCAGGGCATCGAGTCGGTGTCGCTCAATCCCGACACCGTGGTGGACACCTGGCTGCGGCTGGCCAAGGCGAAGGCCGGTTGAGCATGACGGGCCGATAACGCCCGCAGCGGCACCATCGCGGCAAACACGAAGCCCCGCCCATGCGGGGCTTCGTACTTCCGGAACCCGATGGAGGCCACATGCCCGACCGCAGCCTGAGCTGGATCGACTACGCCCGCGCGGGCGAATGGAGCGAGGCGCTGATCGGCCTCGGCATCCGGTTCGCGCTCGCGCTGATGCTGTTCCTGGTCGGCCGCTACATCGTCGCGTGGCTGGTCAAGCTCATTGACCGCGCCCTCGCCCGCACCGAGCTGGACGCGACCGCCCTGCAGTTCCTGTGCAAGGTCTCGACGGTGGTGCTGACCATCGTGCTGGTGCTGGCCGCGTTGCAGGTGGTCGGCGTGCCGATGACATCGATGATCGCAGTGCTCGGTGCAGCCGGCCTGGCGATCGGCTTGGCGCTGAAGGACTCGCTGTCCAACATCGCCTCGGGCGTGATGCTGGTCGCGCTCAAGCCGTTCCGCGTCGGCGACGTGGTGAACATCAACGGCGAAGGTGGCACCGTCGAGTCGATCAGCATCTTCCAGACCCGCCTGCGCGGCGCCGACAACCAGACCATCGTGTTGCCCAACAGCCTGGTGACGTCGGATTCGATCATCAACTCGACACCCGACGTGCGCCGCCGGGTCGAGCTGGTGATCGGCATCGGCTATGACGACGACATCGACCAGGCCCGCGCGATCATCATGGACATCATCAACGCCGACAACCGCGTGCTGGCCGAACCGGCCGCCGACGTGGTGGTCTACGAGCTGGCCGAAAACAGCGTCAACCTCGGCGTCCGCTGCCACACCGCCAACGGCGACTGGTTCGCGGTGAAGGTGCACCTCAACGAGAGCATCAAGAAGGCCTTCGACGCGGCCGGGATCAGCTTCCCGTATCCGCAGCGCGACGTGCACGTGTACCGCCATGGCGCCGACACCGCCACGGCCATGGGCGATGGCGGCGCGGAGTCCCCGCGAAGCTGAGTCCCGCAGGACGGCCGGCGGTCAGAGTTCCGCCGGCTCCATCCCGCCGAGCCGGCCCATGAAGAAGCGGTAATGCCTCAGCTCGGCGATCGAGTCGTGCACGTCGCTGAGTGCGGTGTGCCTGGCCTCCTTGCCGACCCCGGCCAGCACCTCCGGCGCCCAGCGCCGGGCCAGTTCCTTGAGGGTGCTGACGTCGAGGTTGCGGTAATGGAAGTACTGCTCCAGCCGCGGCATCTCCCGGTGCAGGAAGCGGCGGTCTTGGCAGATCGAGTTGCCGCAGATCGGCGAGGCCTTGGCCGGCACCCACTGCGCCAGGAACGCCAGCGTCCGCTGCTCGGCTTCGGCCATCGACACGCCCTCTTCCAGCACCCGTGCCCACAGGCCGGACTTCCGGTGCTGGTTGCGGTTCCAGTCGTCCATCGCCTCCAGCCGCTGCAGCGGATGGCGGATGGCCAGCTCCGGGCCTTCGGCGAGCACTTCGAGGTTGGCGTCGGTCACGACGGTGGCGATCTCGAGGATCGAATCGTTGTCGGTATCGAGCCCGGTCATTTCCAGATCGATCCAGATCAGCCGCTGCTCGTTGCCTGTCCTTGTGCCCATCGCTCGCCGTCTCCCACGTGAAGCGGCATGATATCCCACGCCCTCCCGCCACAGCCGCGCCGCCGCACCCGTGATTCCGACCGACTCCCAGTACGCCGTCCTGACCGCGATGCTCGCGCCCGCCTTCTTCCTGACGGCGACCGGCTCGCTGCTGATCTCGGCGAGCAACCGCCTGGCGCGGGTGGTCGACCGGCTGCGCCAGCTGATGAAGGAAATGGAGCAGGCCACCGACGAGGCCGAACTGCAGTGGCTGGACCACCGCGTGACCCGCCAGCGCCGCCGCAGCGGGCTGATCCTGCGCGCGAACCAGATGCTCTACCTGTCGCTGAGCTTCTTCGTCGCCACCAGCCTGATGGTGGTGCTGGATGCGTTCCTGCCGTCGCCGGCCGGTCTGCTGCCGACGGCGTTCGCGATACTCGGGGTGCTGGGGCTGTTCGCATCCAGCCTGCTGCTGTCGCGCGAATCGACGATTGCGCTGGCGATCCTCAACGAGGAGATGGACCGCTCGCACACCCGCGCGCGGGTGCGCCGCACGTCCTGAGGCCGGTCAAAGCGGCGGCTTGCCGCGCTTGCGGCGGAAATAGTTGCCGAGCATCCGCCCCGCCTCGTCACCAAGCACACCGCCGCGCACCTCGACCCGGTGGTTGTGGCGCGGATCGGCCAGCAGGTCGAACACGCTGCCGGCGGCGCCGGTCTTCGGGTCGAACGCGCCAAACACCACCCGCGCGACGCGGGCGTGGACCATCGCCATCGCGCACATCGCGCACGGCTCCAGGGTGATGTAGAGCGTGGCGCCGAGCAGGCGATGGTTGCCGACATGGCGGCCGGCCTGGCGCATCGCGACGACTTCGGCGTGCGCGGTGGGATCGTGCTCGGTGATGTTGCGGTTCCAGCCTTCGCCGAGCACCTCGCCGTCGACCGACACCAGCACCGCGCCGACCGGGATCTCGTCGTCCTCCTGCTCGGCCTGGCGCGCCAGTTCCAGGGCGTGGCGCATCCAGTGCTCATCAATGGCGGTCGGTGGAATCGGCGGGTCCACAGGCATCACGGCGGTGGCGGGCCGGCAGGATAGCAACCCCGCGCTTACAATCGCCGTATGCCCGACAAGCCTGCCCCGCCCGCCGCACGCCACGCGTCCACCGTCGAAGAGTTCCGCGCCAACCTGGCGGCGATCCGCGGTCGCATCGGGGCGGCCTGCCAGCGCGCCGGCCGTGATCCCGCCACGGTGCGCCTGCTGCCGGTCAGCAAGACCGTCGACGAGGCCCGTATGCGGCTGGCATGGGAGGCGGGCTGCCGCGAATTCGGCGAGAACAAGGTGCAGGAAGCCGCGCACAAGGCCGAGGCGATGGCGGACCTGCCGGGCGTGCGGTGGTCGGTGATCGGCCACCTGCAGACCAACAAGGCGAAGCTGGTGGCCCGTTTTGCCGACGAGTTCCAGGCGCTCGACAGCGTGCGCGTGGCCGAGGCGCTGGACCGGCGGCTGCAGGCGGAAGGTCGCTCGCTGGACGTGCTGGTGCAGGTCAACAGTTCGGGCGAGGAAAGCAAGTTCGGGCTGGCACCGGCGGACGTGCCGGCGTTCGTGCGCGGGCTGCCGGCGTTCCGGTCGCTACGGGTGCGCGGGCTGATGACGCTTGCGTTGTTCTCGGCCGACGCCGACCGGGTGCGTCCATGCTTCGTCCGCATGCGCGACCTGCGCGAGCGCCTGCGCCAGGAGGCCCCGGCCGGGCTGTCGTTCGATGAGCTGTCGATGGGGATGTCTGGCGATTTCGAGCTGGCGATCGAGGAAGGCGCGACCGTGGTGCGCGTCGGCCAGGCGATCTTCGGCGCCCGCGCCCTGCCCGACAGCCACTACTGGCCCAGCGCCGGATAAGACGAGGGCCACGTTTCCGTGGCCCTGCGCGGTGTCCGGTTGGCGCGCGCAGGCACCTTTACTCCCACTCGATCGTCGCGGGCGGCTTCCCGCTGATGTCATAAACGACACGAGAAACTCCTCGCAACTCGTTGATAATCCGGTTTGAAACTTTGCCGAGGAACTCGTACGGCAGGTGCGCCCAGTGCGCGGTCATGAAGTCGATGGTTTCCACCGCGCGCAGCGCGATCACCCACTCGTAGGCGCGTGCATCGCCGACCACGCCGACCGATTTGACCGGCAGGAACACCGCGAATGCCTGGCTGGTCCTGTCGTACAGACCGGCCTTGCGCAACTCGTCGATGAAGATGTGGTCGGCCCTGCCGAGCAGCTCGGCGTACTCGCGCCGGACCTCGCCCAGGATTCGCACGCCCAGCCCCGGGCCCGGGAACGGATGGCGGTAGACCATCGTCTCCGGCAGGCCGAGCTCGACGCCCAGCCGGCGCACCTCGTCCTTGAACAGCTCGCGCAGCGGCTCGACCAGGCCGAGCTTCATGTGCTCGGGCAGGCCGCCGACGTTGTGGTGGCTCTTGATGACATGGGCCTTACCGGTCTTGCTGCCGGCCGACTCGATCACGTCCGGGTAGATCGTGCCCTGCGCGAGCCACCGGGCGTTCTTCAGCTTGCCCGACTCTTCCTCGAAGATCTCGACGAACAGGTTGCCGATGATCTTGCGCTTGGCCTCGGGGTCGCTGACGCCCTCGAGCGCCTTGAAGTAGCGGTCGGCGGCATCGACGCGGATCACCTTGACGCCCATGTGCTCGGCGAACATCGCCATCACCTGGTCGCCTTCCTGCCAGCGCAGCAGGCCGGTGTCGACGAACACGCAGGTCAGCTGCTCGCCGATCGCCTTGTGCAGCAGTGCCGCCACGACTGACGAATCGACGCCGCCAGACAGGCCGAGGATCACCTCGTCATCGCCGACCTGCTCGCGTACGCGGGCGATCTGGTCGTCGATGATGTGGGCGGCGGTCCACAGCGTCTGGCAACCGCAGATCTCGGTGACGAAGCGGCGCAGCAGGGTCTGGCCCTGAAGCGTGTGGGTGACCTCGGGGTGGAACTGCACGCCGTACCAGCGCTTGTCCTCGTCGGCCATCGCGGCGACCGGGATCCGGTCGGTCTTCGCGGTCACGATGAAACCAGGCGGCGCGGTGGCGACGTGGTCGCCGTGGCTCATCCAGACATTCAGGCGTGGCTCGCCGCCGTGGTCCGACAGTCCGCCGAGCAGCGCATCGTGAGCTACGAGGTCCACTTCGGCATGGCCGAACTCGCGCGCGTCGGCGGCTTCGGTGCTGCCGCCCAGTTGCGCGGCCAGCGTCTGCATCCCATAGCAGATGCCGAGGATCGGCAGGCCGGCGTCGAACACCTCCTGCGGCGCCCGCGGCGCACCCGCCACGGTGGTCGACTCCGGGCCGCCCGAGAGGATGATGCCCTTCGCGCCGTAACGGGCGATCTCCGCCGGGTCGTGGTCCCACGCCCAGATCTCGCAGTAGACGCCGATCTCGCGGATGCGGCGGGCGATCAGCTGCGTGTACTGCGCGCCGAAGTCGAGGATCAGGATCTTGTCGGAATGGATGTCGGTCATGGGTCAGCCGGCGCGGTAGTTCGGCGGTTCCTTGGTGATCTGCACGTCGTGCACGTGGCTCTCGCGCGTGCCGGCGTTGGTGACCCGGACAAACTGCGGCTGCTTGCGCATCTCGTCGATGGTTGCGCAACCGACGTAGCCCATCGTGGCGCGCAGTCCGCCGGTCAGTTGGTGGACCACGCCACGCAACGGGCCGCGGTACGGGACGCGGCCTTCGATGCCTTCCGGTACGAGCTTGTCGGCGTCGCTGGCGTCCTGGAAATAGCGGTCCTTGGAACCCTTCTCCATCGCCGCCAGGCTGCCCATGCCGCGGTAGTTCTTGTAGCTGCGGCCCTGGAACAGCTCGGTCTCGCCGGGCGACTCCTCGGTGCCGGCAAACAGGCCGCCGACCATCACCGTCGACGCACCGGCGGCCAGCGCCTTGCCGATGTCACCCGAGTAGCGGATTCCGCCGTCGGCGACCAGCGGGATACGGTCCTGCAGCGCCTCGGCGACCATGTCGATGGCGGTGATCTGGGGCACGCCCACGCCGGCAACGATGCGGGTGGTGCAGATCGAGCCTGGGCCGACGCCCACCTTCACCGCATCCGCGCCGTGGTCCATCAGGGCCAGTGCGGCATCGCCGGTGACGATGTTGCCGCCGATGACCTGCAGTTGCGGGAAGTTCTTCTTGACCCAGCGGACGCGCTCGAGCACGCCCTGCGAATGGCCGTGCGCGGTGTCAACCACCACCACGTCGACGCCGGCCGCGGCCAGCGCCTCGACCCGGGATTCGGTGTCGCCGCCGACGCCGACCGCGGCGCCGACCAGCAGGCGCTCGCTGCTGTCGTAGGCGGCGTTGGGGTTGTCGGACTTCTTCTGGATGTCCTTCACCGTGATCAGGCCGCGCAGTTCGAACGCGTCGTTGACCACCAGCACCTTCTCGATGCGGTGCTTGTGCAGCAGGCCGAGCACCTCGTCGTCGGCCGCGCCCTCCTTGACCGTGATCAGGCGTTCCTTGCGGGTCATGATGTTGCGGACGGGATCTTCCGGGCGCGTCTCGAAACGCATGTCGCGGCTGGTGACGATACCGACCAGCTGCCCGCCATCGACCACCGGCACGCCGGAGATATTGCGCTCGCGGGTCAGCTTGAGCACGTCGGCGATGCTCGTGTCGGGTCCGACGGTGAACGGCGACTTGATGACGCCGGCCTCGAACGTCTTGACCTGCGCCACCTGCGCGGCCTGCTGGGCCAGCGTCATGTTCTTGTGCAGGATGCTCAGGCCGCCAAGCTGCGCCATGGTGATGGCGAGGCGGGCTTCGCTCACGGTGTCCATGGCCGCCGACAGGATCGGCAGGCGGATGGTGAGGTCACGGGTGACGCGGGTGGAGAGCGAGACGTCCTTCGGAAGGACGGTCGAATGCGCGGGGACGAGCGATACGTCGTCGAAAGTCAGCGCTTCAGCCTGGATGCGCAACATGGGCGGGCCCGGGGAGGATGAAGCGCGTCATTCTACCGCGTTCGGAGCCCCCGCATGCGCGTGCCGGCCACCCGGAACCCAGCCAGTCAGGCGCCGGAGGCCTTGTCGGCCGCCTCCGCCGCTTCCAGCGTGTTCTGCATCAGGGTCGCGACCGTCATCGGCCCCACCCCACCCGGCACCGGGGTGATCCAGCTGGCCCGGCGCGAGGCCGCCTCGAACCCGACGTCACCGACCAGGCGGCCGTCGTCGAGCCGGTTGATGCCCACGTCGATCACCACCGCGCCGGGCTTGACCCACTCACCGGGGATCAGTTGCGGGCGCCCGACGGCGACCACGAGGATATCGGCGCCCCGCACGGCGGCCTCCAGCACGTCCGGCGGCGTGAACTTGTGGCAGGACGTGGTGGTGCAGCCGGCGATCAGCAACTCCAGGGCCATTGGCCGGCCGACGTGGTTGGAAACGCCCACCACGGTCGCGCTGGCGCCGCGCACCGGGCGATCGGTGTAGGCCAGCAGCGTCGTGATGCCGCGCGGCGTGCACGGACGCAGGCCGAACTGGCGCAGCGCCAGGTGGCCCACGTTCTCCGGGTGGAAGCCGTCGACATCCTTCGCAGGGCTGATCCGGTGGATGAGGGCCGTGGCGTCGCGACGGTCGGGCAAGGGCAGCTGGACCAGGATGCCGTGCACGTCGGGATCGGCGTTGAGCCGATCGATGAGTGCGAGGAGTTCGTCGTCGCCGGTGTCGGCGGGGAGGTCGAAGTCGATCGCGCGGATGCCGACCTTCTCGGCGGCACGGCGCTTGTTGCGTACGTACACCGACGAAGCCGGATCGCTGCCGACCAGCACAACCGCCAAGCCCGGCGGTTTGCGCCCGTCGGCGACGCGGGCGGCTACCCGTGCCTTGAGATTGTCGAGCAGGTCCTCGGCGATGCCCTTGCCATCCAGGATGCGGGCGGTGGCGGGCATGTCGGTCATGGAGGAGCGGGCCTGCGGTCAATGCGGCCTGCCATTATCGCTGATCGACCGGTGGAGATGTCCCGGCCGGGCAGCGAGGTACGCCGGAGCCGACGACGCACTGCACACAACACTGCACGGGGGCGGCCTGCCCCGGCCCGGGAAGCGCCTGCGCCGGTGCCGCCACCGGCCGCAGCGACGGGTCCAGCTTCAACAGCGCGGCCCAGTCCTGGCGGTTGAAGCTGCAGCCGGCCTCGTTTGCCGGCGAGCATGCCGGGGTCCCGCGCGGCAGCCCCCAGATGCGGCCGTCGCGGTTGAGCGGAAGGATCCGCGTCGTCACGCTGTGCAGCACGTTGCCGCCCACGAGTTGGAGCCGGCCGCCACCGGCGGCGACCACGATCTCGCAATGCATCGGCAGGGACGCCGTCGGATTGCCGGCGAGCCAGGATCGCAGGCCGGCATGCCCCATCGGCGATGCGCCGCGGACGTAGCACAGCATGTCGCCGGCCGTGGGGGAGGCGTTATCGGGGTCGACCAGCCGGTACGGTCCGGTGCCCGATTCCGTGTACGCATTGCGCACGTAGTCGACGTGGCGCGGAGACGGCTGGAACCCCGGCACGCCCGCGCGCACCATCACGAACGAAATGAACGCCGCCGACCACGGCTGGTCGATGACGAAGGCGCGGCAGTCCGGCGCCGGATAGGCCAGTGATCCCGCCCGCGCGCAGGTGCCCGCACCCGGGAAGGCATTCATTTCCCACAGCAGGCCGCTGCCACGCCAGTACTCGGCGACGCGTTTCCAGGCCGGGGTCGCACCATCCGCGAGCACACCGGCCTCGGCTTCCGTCATCGACATGCTCGCAAGGTGTCCCTGCGCGTTGATGAAAGGCTCGTACCAGAGCAGGCTCTCCTGGCAGGCCATTGTCGCGATGCGCTCGCCGAGGGTGTCGGCAGGGACGGGAGCAGCGCCCGTGCAGTTCGCGGACGCCCTGTCCGCGGGCACCAGCGACAGTGCCAAGCACGCCGCGGCCAGCCAGGCCCATCGCCATCCCGTTGTCGCCATCGATCACTCTCCGCCGTGCGTCTATCCCCGCATGGTCCGGGCGTCGCGTGAGCGGGAGGTGCAGCCGCACCTGTGCGCTGCGGTCAGCCCGCGCAGAACTGCTGGTAGTCGATGTACCCGGGGAACGGTACGCCTGGTGCACAGACGGTGCAGCCGGGATCGGCCTGCAGGCGGGTCTCGTGGAAGCGCATCGACAGCGCGTCGAACTGCAGCAGCCGCCCGGCCAGCGGCTCGCCGATGCCGAGGATGAGCTTCACGACCTCGGTTGCCTGCAGCATTCCGATGACCCCCGGGAGCACGCCCAGCACGCCGGCTTCGCTGCAGTTCGGTGCGGCCTCCGGCGGCGGGGGTTCGGGGAACAGGCAGCGATAGCACGGCGCCTGGCCGCGGTGGCGCCCCGCATCGAAAACGCTGACCTGGCCATTGAAACGATGAACCGCCCCGTACACCAATGGCTTGCCAAGCTTCACGCAGGCGTCGTTGAGCAGGTAACGCACCGGGAAATTGTCCGCGCCGTCGAGCACCACGTCCGCATCCGCGATCAGCCTTTCGACGTTCTCGGCGGTGATGCGCTCGCGCATGCCGATGACGCGGATGGTCGGATTGAGCGCTTCCAGCGACATGCGGGCCGACTCGACCTTGGGCACGCCGATCCGCGCGTCGGTGTGCAGGATCTGCCGCTGCAGGTTGCTGCGGTCGACCACGTCGTCGTCTGCCAGGCGCAGCGTGCCGACGCCGGCCGCGGCGAGGTAGTAGGCGGCCGGGGAACCCAGTCCGCCGGCGCCCACCACGGCGACCGTCGCCTGTTGCAGCCGTCGCTGACCGGCCTCGCCGACCTCGGGCAGGCGGAGGTGCCGCGAGTAGCGGTCGTTGAAGTCCAGGTCACCGTGGGCGACCACCAGTGGCAGGTCGTCGAGCCGCCACTGGCGCGTGCCACCTTCGACCGACGCGACGCGGCAATAGCCGGCCTGCGCCAGAGCCTCGGCCGCCTGGAGGGATCGCCCGCCCACCTCGCAGATGAGAACGATCTCGCGATCGGCGTCGGGCAACACCGCCCCGGGGGAGGCTTCCAGCTCGCCACGCGCCACGCCCAGCGCCCCTTCGGCCATGCCGAGTGCGCGTTCGTCCGGCTCGCGGACATCGATGAGCACGGCACCCCCGAGCTGGCGGCGACGGGCCTCGGCTGGGGTGATGGTGTCGACCGCCATGTGCTAACCGACTCCTACTTGCCCCGCTTGACGTGCCGGATCAGGCGGCGCTTCTTTGCGACCTGCTTGTCGGTCAGCACGTTCTTCTTGCCCTCGTACGGGTTGCTGCCTTCCTTGAAGATGAAGCGCACGGGCGTGCCGACCAGCTTGAAGCGCTTGCGGAAGAAGTTCTCGAGGTAGCGCTTGTAGGTTTCGCTCAGGGTGCGCAGGCGGTTGCCGTGGATCGCGAACGTCGGCGGGTTGCTGCCCACCGGATGCGCGAACCGCAGCTTGGCGACATGGCCACGCACCACCGGCGGTGGGTTGGCCTCGTAGGCGATCTCCACCGCGCGGGTGATCTCGCTGGTGCTGAATTCGCGCGTGGCCGACTCATGGGCCCGGTGGATGGCGTTGAACAGCTCGCGCAAGCCCGAACCGTGCTTGGCGCTGATGCGCACCGCCTCGGCCCAGTCCACGAAGGAAAGCTTGCGGGCCAGCAGCGCTTCGGCCTGCTGGCGCTGGTAGTCGCTCTGCCCGTCCCACTTGTTCACCGCGACCACGAGCGCGCGGCCGGCGTCGAGCGCGTAGCCCAGCACACTGGCATCCTGGTCGGTGACGCCCTCGCCCGCGTCGAGCATCACCACCGCGACCTGGCACTGCTCGATCGCCTGCAGGGTCTTGATGATGGAGAACTTCTCGACGGCCTCGTCGACACGCGACTTGCGGCGCAGGCCGGCAGTGTCGATCAGGCGATACAGGCGCCCGTCGCGCTCCATGTCGATGGCGACCGAGTCGCGGGTCGTGCCGGGCACGTCGGACGCGATCATCCGTTCCTCGCCGAGCAGGCGGTTCACCAGCGTGGACTTGCCCACGTTGGGGCGGCCGATGAAGGCGACCCGGATGCGCGACGGATCGGTGTCGAGCTCGCTGGTCGCGCCCTCCTCCGGCAGCCGGGCGACGATCTCGTCGATGAGGTCGTCGATGCCCTGTCGGTGCGCCGAAGAGGTCGCGACGACGTCGCGGATGCCGTAACGGGCAAACTCGTTGATCGCCGCCTCGGTGTCGATGCCGTCGGTCTTGTTGACAACCAGCACGGTTGGCCGCGCGGTCTTGCGCAACCAGGCCAGGATCTCGTCGTCCATCGCCGAGGCGCCCTCGCGCCCGTCCACGATGAACAGCACCAGGTCGGCCTCGGTCGCCGCCGCCCGCGCCTGGCGGGTGGTGGCGCCGACCAGGCCTTCGTCCTCGCCGGCGATGCCCCCGGTATCCACCAGTGCGAAGTGGCGCTGTCCCTCGGGCCGGCACACGCCGTAGTGGCGGTCGCGCGTCACCCCCGGCTGGTCGTGGACCAGCGCGTCGCGGGTACGCGTGAGCGCATTGAACAGGGTGGATTTGCCGACGTTGGGTCGACCAACGAGCGCGACGAGCGGAAGCATGGATTCAGCCGGTTGGGGGCGTAATGCGGAAGGCGATGCGGCAAACATACCGCGTCGACACGTGGAGTCGCCGGTCCCCGGAAACAGGGACGGCGGCCGGACGGACGGTGTCGTCCATTATCGGCCGCCGTCCCGGGTTTTCGCCAATCGGTTACTGGGCGACGCGGAAGGCGCTCAGTTCGCCGTCGACGTCCTGCACGACGAGGATGTCGCCATCCACCACCGGCACGCCGCGCAGGGCATCGCCGCCGGCGCGGGCACGGGCGACGAATGCGCCGGTCCCGAGGTCCATCCAGTGCAGGTAGCCGTCGTAGTCGCCGACGACCGCGTAGCCACCGTGGATCGCGGGTGCCGTCAGGTTGCGACGGGCCAGGGCCGCCTGGGTCCAGAGCGCGGTGCCGCCGCGCTTGTCCAATCCATGGACGCTGCCGTCGGCGGAGCTGACGACGACCACGCTGTCGGCGGCGGCGACCCGGCCGGGGCCACCCTGGTCGCTAAGCCACATCGGCTGGCCGGACGGGGCATCGATAGCCATCGTGCGGCCGTCGTAACTGGTCGCCAGCAGCGTGGTGTCGTCCAGGACCGGGGTACCGTCGACGTCGGCCATGCGGTCGAGCTCGGTGCGCCCCTCCTGCTGGCCCACCGCCTGCTCCCACAGCGGACGCCCGTCCGCGGCGGCCAGCGCGGCCACGCTGCCATCGTCGCTGCCAACGAAAACATAGCCCGGGCCGAGCACCGGTGCGTCGTTGCCACGGACCGACAGCGATGGCACGTCGCGGTTCCAGAACCAACGGCGTTCGCCGGTGGCCGCGTCAAACGCGGTCAGCCGACCGTCGTTGGAGCGGACGAACACCATCCCCAGCCCCACCGCGGGCTCTGCGATGATCTCGTTGCCGACCTTTGCCCGCCAGCGCTCCTCACCGGTGGCCGCGTCGAGGGCGATCACGTCGCCGTCGAGGCTGCCGACCGCGACCAGGCCCTCACCAACACCGGGACCGCCACTCAGGCGCAATTCGCTTTCGTAATGCCAGACGCGCTTGCCGGACTGCAGCTCGAACGCGTGCACGCCGCCTCCGACCGCAGCCGCGTAGACCCGACCGTCGGCGATGGCCGGATGCTGCCGCGCGCCCAGCGCGCCCTCGCCCTTGCCCGCGTCCACCGACCACAGCTCGCTGACGGATGCGGTTGGGGTGAATTCGGTCAGTGCGGCCGGCTTGGTGTTGTCCTTGTCCTTGCCGTCGAACCATCCCTTGACGGTGCTGCAGCCGGACACGGCGAGCACGCAGAGCGCCAGCGCGGAAACGCGCAGCACGGCCGCCGGCGCGCATGCGCCGGAAAGCGGAATCGATACTTGCTTCATCAGGACTTCGCCTCGGGGGTGGTGGGCGTACCGCCGACTTCCATCAGCTTGAGCTCGAGCAACTGGCGCTGCGGCGCGGCGACGTCGAGTGCCGCCAATGCCTGCGCGTAGTCCTCGCGCGCCTGTTCGGTTCGGCCCAGCGCCTGCTGCGCGTCGCCACGGACCTCCAGCGCGGACGGCGTGCTTGCATCGGCAAGCGATGCCAGCGCCGCATCGGCCTGGTCGGTCGCGATCAGCAACCGGGCCAGCCGCTGGTTGACGACGTCGGCCACGGCCGGGTTGCCCGGTTTGATCGCGCGTAGCGTCACGATGGCCTTGTCGATCTCACCGGCGTCGACCTGGGCGGCCGCCAGCTCCAGCGCGGAGAGGTTGGCGAACACGCCATCTTCCAGCGCCGCGACCTTGGCGGCGGCCTGCTCATCATTGGCTTCGATTGCGCTGACCGCAGCGTGATAGCTGTCGGCCGCGGCGAGGTCCTGCTGCAGGTCGTGCTGCTGCCACCACTTCCAGCCGCCAATGGCCGCCAGGCCCAGGACGATGCCGCCAATCAGGCCGGCGCCGTTGGTACGCAGCCACTCAAGGACGCGTTCGCTTTGTTCGTGTTCGTCGAGCAGGTCGTCTATTGCCATGCGGTAGCTGCTATCCCGCCCCGGCCGTGGGCCGGAGTCGATTGATTACGGACGAGCCCGCAGGGCGGGCCGGTGGGTCGGACCCGTCGGGTCAGTCGACGACCGGCGCGAGGGAACCGTCAGAGGATAGCGTAAAGCGGGCCACGTTCGCGCGGCTGAATGGCGCCAGGTCGACAGGCTCGCCTGCGCTGAGCACCTTCACCGCAGAGGTGTTGCCGAGGACGATGCGACCGACATCGCCCTTGTCGTAGGTGCGGCGATCGCCGGCATCCAGCAGACCCTTCTCCAGCGAGCTGCCGTCGGGCGCAAACACCTGCACCCAGCTTTCCCCCTCGAACGCGAGCGACAGTGCCGGCGCCGACTGGCGCTGGGCCGGCGCGCCGCGCATGGTGCCCATCGAGGCGATCAACGGCGTGCGCTGGGGGGGTGCAGCCGGCTCGGGCGGGGAGGCCTCGGACAGTGACGCCGGCACGTCCAGCGACTCGACCTGCGGGTCGTTGGAAAGGTGCGGATGGGTCGCCAGCCACACCGGCACGGCAATGACCGCGGTGATCGCGATGTACACCGCACGCCGGGTGCCCTGCTCCAGCAGGTGGCGGTACCGGGGGATGTGGCTGTGGCTGACCAGCTCGGGCGGTGCGACCGGGCCAACCTGGGCCTGGACGAGGTCGGCCTCCAGGTCGATGCGCATCAGGCGTGCATAGCTGCGCAGCTGGCCGCGGACGAACACCGGGGCGCCGATGACGGCCCAATCGTCGGATTCAAGTGCATCGATGACCCGCACGGGCATTTTCAGCCGGGCGGAAACCTGCTCGCGGGACATGCCCGCCTGCTCCCGTGCCTGCCGAAGGCGGGCACCACAGCTGTCGCCGCTTTCTGGCGTCGTCTGGTTCGACTGCATCATCGTTTCCCGTCATCCCCTGTTCCGGAGCCCGACGTCGCCGGGAACTCCGCCCGCAGCCGTTGAACGTATCGGTCGGCGGCCTCCTTGTCGCCGAGTTTCTGTTCGATTTGTGACGCAAGCAACAACGCGGCCGGATCCGCCGGTGCCGCCGCCAACCGACGCTGCGAGAACGCGCGCGCCTGGAAGGCCCGGCCGGCGCTGAACTCGTGGCGTGCCATCGCACCCAATGCCACCGGGTTCTCAGGATCGGACTGCAACGCGGACTCCAACAGCTCGACCCCCGCTTCGGTCTGCCCGGCATCGATCGCGCAGGCGCCGGCGTTGGCCATCGCAGTGGTCCGGCGCGGATAATTGGGGTCGGCCAACGCCCGCTGGAACCACTCGAGCGATTCGACCGGGCGGCCATTCGCGCACAGCCAGGTGCCGTAATTGTTGAACATGGCGCCCTGGTGTGGCGCCAGCTCCACGGCGCGGCGGTAATGATCCCCCGCGCTGGCGACCTCGCCCCGCCGGTCGGCGACGACCGCCCGTACGGTGTGTGCCGCCGCCGAGCCCGGGTCCTGCTTCAGCGCCTCGTCGGCAAACGCGCCCGCCTCGTCGATCCGACCGGCAGCAAACGCGGCCTGGGCCTGTTGCAACGCCTTGCGGGCACCGTCCTGGCGATTATCGGTGCGGATGTCCAGTTCCGGTGCCGTGCGATGGAAGTCGCCCCGCCCGAGGTCGGGCTTTACGAAGGTGAGGCGGTTGCAGCCTGAGGCAGCCAGCAGCATCAATACGCACAACCCCCACTCCACACGCCGTGCAGTGCCGCGCTCAAGCGGCCGCATCGTCGATCCCCCGCTCCGCGAGTGTCTTGCGGAACTCCGCCTGGCGACGGGTCCTGTCCATCACCTGGCCCTTGAGCTGCCCGCAGGCGGCATCGATGTCGTCACCGCGGGTCCGGCGGACGGTCGTCAGCACGCGCGCATCCTGCAGCAACTTCTGGAACGCGCGGATGTCGTCCTCCGGCGACCGCTCGAACTGCGTGCCGGGGAACGGGTTGAACGGAATCAGGTTGACCTTCGCGGCGTCCTTCATCTGGACCGCGTTGTCGAACTGCCGCATCAGCCGAGCGAGCTCGCGCGCATGCTGGGGCTGGTCGTTGACGCCCTTCATCAGGGTGTACTCGAAGGTGATCGAGGAGCGCGGCTTACGCTTGACGTAGCGCTGGCAGGCCGCCATCAGCTCGGCGATCGGGTATTTCTTGTTGAGCGGGATCAACTCGGTCCGCAGCGCATCGTTGGGCGCATGCAGCGACACCGCCAGCGAGACATCGCTGGCCTGGCCGAGCTGGTCGATCTGCGGGACCAGGCCGGAGGTCGACAGGGTCACCCGCTTGTTGGCAAGGCCGTAACCCAGGTCGTCGCGCATGATGCTCATCGCGCGCACGACGTTATCGAAATTCATGAGCGGCTCGCCCATGCCCATCATCACCACGTTGGTCAGCTTGCGCTGCTGGTGCGGCAGGTTGCCGAGCTGGCGGGCGGCAATCCAGACCTGGCCGATGACCTCGGCGGTGGTCAAATTGCGGTTGAAGCCCTGGGTGGCGGTGGAGCAGAAGGTGCAGTTGAGCGCGCAGCCCACCTGGCTGGACACGCACAGCGTGCCGCGGCCCTTGTCGGGGATGTAGACCGCCTCGATGGCGTTCTTCGGGTCCATGCCGATCAGCCACTTGATGGTGCCGTCGGTGGAAGGCTTCTCCAGCAGGACCATCGGCGCGCGGACTTCGGCGTGCTCGTGCAGCTTGGCGCGCAGCGCCTTGCCGAGGTCCGTCATCTGGTCGAAATCGGTGACGTAGCGATGGTGGATCCACTTCATCACCTGGTGCGCGCGGTAGCGCTTCTCGCCCAGGACGTTTTCGAAGAAGTCCTCGAGCGAGACGCGGTCGAGGTCGAAGATGTTGGTCTTCGACCCCGCCGCGGCATTGCCGGCCTTGTCTCCCGCAGGCGCTGCCGTGCCCCGCGTGGCCGCTTCGGGCGATGCGGTGGCGAGGACGATGTCGATGGCGTTGTCGCGGGTGGTCATGGCCTGGTGTTACGTGTTGATCAGCGAGCGTAGACGTCCGTCGCCGGGAAGAAGTACGCGATCTCGTTCGCGGCGTTCTCCAGGCTGTCCGAACCGTGCACGGCGTTGGCGTCGATGCTGTCGGCAAAGTCCGCGCGGATGGTGCCGGCGGCGGCGTCCTTCGGGTTGGTGGCACCCATCAGGTCGCGGTTCTTCAGCACCGCACCCTCGCCCTCCAGCACCTGGATCATCACCGGGCCGGAAATCATGAACTCGACCAGCGCACCGAAGAACGGACGCTCGCGGTGGACGGCGTAGAACCCTTCGGCCTCCGCCTTGGACAGGTGCTTCATCTTCGAGGCGACGACCTTCAGGCCGGCCTTCTCGAAGCGGGTGTAGATCTCGCCGATGACGTTCTTGGCGACGGCATCGGGCTTGATGATGGACAGGGTGCGCTCCAGCGCCATGGGGATGTCTCCGGTTGGCGGGTCGCGGCCGTCATAAGGTATCGGTACGCGCCCGAGGATAACAGAAAAACCCGCGTCAGGACGCGGGTTTAGCCGATATGGCTGCGGTAATGCTACCGGATTGGCGGTCGGGATTGCACGGATTTTCGCTTATCCGCCGGTCCCGGCAATTGACGGTTCACTTGCATCGGCCTAGCATCAAACAAGCGTTTGATTCATGACGAGCCCGCGACCCCGAGATGGCCACCACCACCCACTTCTCCACCAAGGACCGGATCCTCGGCGCCGCCGAGGAACTGTTCGCCCAGTTCGGGTTTGCCGGCACCTCGCTCCGCCAGGTCACCAGCCGCGCCGATGTCAACATCGCGGCGGTCAACTACCACTTCGGCAGCAAGGAAAACCTCGTCAACGAGGTGTTCCGCCGTCGCATGGACGACATGAGCCGGCAGCGGATCGACGCGCTGAAAGCCGCCATCACGCAGCATCCCGGCGAGCTGGAGCCGATCCTCGCGGCTTTTGTCGAGCCCGCCCTGGCGCTTGCGCAGGACCGCCACGGCGGCGGTGCGTTCGTGCGGGTTGTCGCCCGCGCTTACGCCGAGAAGAACGACACCCTGCGCAAGTTCCTGTCCGACCACTACGGGCATGTCCTGCGCGAGTTTGCCAAGGCGATTGCGGGCTGTGTCCCCGGCCTGAGCAAGGAAGAGCTGTACTGGCGGCTGGATTTCCTGGCCGGCGCGCTGACCTACGCGATGGCCGATTTCGGCCTCATCAAGCGGCCGGCCGGCGTCGGCGAGAAAGCCCACCGCGAACGCTGCGCGCGCGAGTTGATCCGGTTCGCGGCCGCCGGATTCAAGAGCTGAACCCCGTATTTCCATGGAGTTACAAGACATGTCTGACAAATTGCTTGTACGTCGCGCAGCGGTGCTTGGCGCGGGCGTCATGGGCGCGCAGATCGCCGCCCACCTGACCAATGCCGGGGTCGACACCGTGCTGTTCGACCTCCCGGCCAAGGAAGGTGATCCCAACGGCATCGCCAACAAGGCGATTGCGGGCCTGGCAAAGCTGAGCCCCGCGCCGCTGGCGGACAAGGCGCTCGCCCGGCGCATCACCGCGGCCAACTACGACACCGGCCTGGCGTTGCTGGAGGATTGCGACCTGGTGATCGAGGCGATCGCCGAGCGGATGGACTGGAAGCAGGACCTGTACCGCAAGATCGCCCCGCACGTGCCGGCCCACGCGGTGCTGGCCAGCAACACCTCCGGCCTGGGCATCAACAAGCTTGCCGAGGTACTGCCCGAGGAGATGCGCCACCGGTTCTGCGGCGTGCACTTCTTCAACCCGCCGCGCTACATGCACCTGGCCGAGCTGATCCCGGCGCGCAGCACAGACGCAGCCGTGCTGCGGGGGCTGGAGGCATTCCTGACCACGACGCTCGGCAAGGGCGTTGTGATCGCCAAGGACACACCGAACTTCATCGGAAACCGCATCGGCGTGTTCTCGATGCTGGCGGCGATGCACCACACCACGCAGTTCAAGCTCGGCTTCGACACCGTTGACGCGCTGACCGGCCCGGCGATCGGCCGGCCGAAGTCGGCAACCTATAGGACCGCCGACGTGGTCGGGCTGGACACCATGGTCCACGTCATCAAGACCATGGCCGACACCCTGCCGGAAGACCCGTGGCACAAGTATTTCAAGGCGCCCAAGTGGCTGTCTGGCCTGGTCGAGAAGGGCGCGCTCGGTGCGAAGACCGGTGCCGGCTTCTACACCAAGAAGGGCAAGGACATCCTGGTGTTGGATGTGCAGGCGCAGGACTACCGCGCGTCCGACAACAGCTTGGACCCCGAAGTCGCCGCGCTGCTGAAGGAGCGTGACCCGGCCGCGAAGTTCGCGGCCCTGCGGGCCAGCGCGCACCCGCAGGCGAAGTTCCTGTGGAGCTGCTTTCGCGACACCTTCCATTACAGCGCCTACCACCTCAAGGACATCGCCGAGACCGCGCGCGACGTCGACTTCGCGATGCGCTGGGGCTACGGCTGGTCCGTTGGTCCGTTCGAGAGCTGGCAGGCCGCGGGCTGGAAGCAGGTTGCCGAGTGGATCGCCGAGGACATCGTCGCCGGCGACGCGATGAGCAGCGCCTCCCTGCCCGATTGGGTGTTCGACGGCCGCGACGCGGTGCACACCAGCGACGGGAGCTACAGCCCCGGCCGCGACACCATGGTGCCGCGCTCGTCCAACCCGGTGTATGAGCGCCAGCGCTTCCCCGACGCGTTGCTCGGCGAGAAGGCGTCCCAGGGCCGCACCGTGTTCGAGAACGAAGGCGTGCGGATGTGGATCGACCAGGGTGCCGACGGTGCGTCCGACGACATCGCGGTGGTCAGCTTCAAGACCAAGATGCACACGGTCAACGACCACGTCCTCAATGGCTTGCAGGAAGCGGTGCGGATCGCCGAACGCGACTTCCGGGGGCTCGTGATCTGGCAGCCGAAGGAGCCGTTCTCGGCAGGGGCGGACCTGGCCGGCGCGCTGGGGCTGCTGCAGGCGGGCGACGTGGCGGGCTTCGACGCGATGGTCGCCAACTTCCAGCGCACCAGCCAGGCGATCAAGTACTCGCTGGTGCCGGTGGTGGCGGCGGTGCGCGGCCTGGCGCTCGGCGGCGGCTGCGAGTTCCAGATGCACTCGGCCCGCACCGTGCTGGGGCTGGAAAGCTACATCGGCCTGGTCGAGGCGGGCGTCGGCCTGCTGCCGGCCGGTGGCGGCCTGAAGGAGCTGGCCGTGCGTGCGTCCGACGCGGCGGGCCCCGACGGTGACGTGTTTGCCGGGCTCAAGACCGTGTTCGAAACCGTGGCGATGGCCAAGGTCGCGACCTCGGCGATGGAAGCCAAGTCGCTCCAGCTCGCGCGCAAGGACGACGTCGTCGTCTTCAATGCGTTCGAACTGCTGCACGTGGCCAAGGCGCAGGCCCGTGCGCTGGCCGAATCGGGATACCGCCCGCCCCTGCCCGCCCGCGCGATCCGGGTTGCCGGCGATGTCGGCATCGCGACGTTCAAGATGATGCTGGTGAACATGCTCGAGGGCCGCTTCATCTCCGCCCACGACTACGAGATCGCCACCCGGATCGCGACCGTGCTGTGCGGCGGCGAAGTCGACCGGCATTCGGTGGTTGATGAAGCCTGGCTGCTGCGACTGGAGCGCGAACATTTCGTGGCGCTGGCGCAGATGCCCAAGACCCAGGAACGCATCGCCCACATGCTCAAGACCGGCAAGCCGCTGCGCAACTGAGCGACGACGAGGACATACAGATGACCAAGCAAACCGCAAACAGGCAAGTCCAGGACGCCTACATCGTCGCCGCCACCCGTACACCGGTCGCCAAGGCACGTGGCGCGTTCCGCAACACCCGCCCCGACGACATGCTCGCCCACGTACTCAAGGCGGTGGTCGCGCAGGCGCCGGGGATCGACACCAGTCGCATCGAGGACGCCATCATCGGCTGCGCGATGCCTGAGGGCGAGCAGGGTATGAACGTCGCGCGCATCGGCGTCCTGCTCGCCGGGCTGCCCAACACCATCGCCGCGCAGACCATCAACCGGTTCTGCTCCTCGGGGCTGCAGGCGGTCGCGCTGGCGGCGGACCAGATCCGCCTGGGACAGGCCGACCTGGTACTGGCCGGCGGCACCGAGTCGATGACGATGGTTCCGATGATGGGCAACAAGGTCGCCCTGGCGCCCAGCGTGTTCGAGAAGGAAGAGAACGTGGCGATCGCCTACGGCATGGGCATCACCGCCGAGAAGGTCGCCGAGGAGTGGAAGATCAGCCGCGAGGACCAGGACGCGTTCGCGCTCGAGTCGCATCTGAAGGCACTGCGTGCAATCGAGGCCGGTGAGTTCCGCGACGAGATCTCGCCGCTGGAGGTGGTGTCCCACCTGCCCGACCTCGACGGCAACACGATCCGACTGCGCAGGACCCTGGTCGATACCGACGAGGGCCCGCGTGCCGGCTCGACGATCGAGGGGCTGGCGAAGCTGCGGCCGGTCTTCCGCAATGGCCAGTTCGGCGGCACCGTCACCGCCGGCAACAGCTCGCAGATGTCGGACGGCGCCGGCGCCGTGCTGGTGGCGTCCGAGCAGGCGATCAAGGACTACGGCCTCACTCCGCTCGCGCGCTTCGTCAGCTTCTCGGTGGCCGGCGTGCGCCCGGAAGTGATGGGCATCGGCCCGATCGCGGCGATTCCCAAGGCACTGCGTCAGGCCGGCCTCACCAAGGACCAGCTCGACTGGATCGAGCTCAACGAAGCATTCGCTGCGCAGGCCTTGGCCGTGATCCGTGACAGCGAGCTCGACCCCGCCAAGGTCAATCCGCTGGGCGGCGCGATCGCGCTCGGACACCCCCTCGGTGCCACCGGCGCAGTGCGTACGGCGACCATCGTGCATGGCATGCGCCGCCGCCAGCAGAAGTACGGGATGGTGACGATGTGCATCGGCACCGGCATGGGCGCCGCCGGCATCTTCGAGGCGCTCTGATCCCGGGCCGGTTCGGGAAAGCGGGCCACCCACCGTGCCCGCTTTCCGGCAAGTAACAGCCGGGGATTCGTGGCGGGTCAGTCCTCCCCGGCCGCCGCCCTGCCCCGGGATTCACGCCAGTCGCGCCATGCATCGAGCGACTGCGCCCACCAGTAGCTGAGCTGCGCGGCCGCCAGTCCGACGGGCTTTGCGGCCGTGACCAGCCCGAAGTCGGCAAGCCCGCGCCAGCGGGTATCACCTTCCGCGATTGCCGACGCCAGCAGTTCGCCGGCAAAGGTGGTGGGCGCCACGCCGTGGCCACCAAAGGCCTGTGCCAGCCACAAGCCCGGCTCGACCTGGCCGATCTGGGGCATCTGGTGGCGCGCGTAGCTCATCAGTCCGGACCAGGCCTGCTCGATGCGCACGTCGCCCAACTGCGGGAAGACACGGAGCATGTCCCGTCGCAGCAGGCGCTCGACCTCGTGCGGCGGCCGGTCCCGTACCGAGATGCGCCCGCCCCACAGCAGCCGTGAATCGGGCAACGGGCGGTAATAGTCGAATGCAAAGCGGGTGTCGTAGACCGCCGCCGGGGTCGACATCACCTCCTGCATACGCGGGCCAAGCGGCTCGGTGGCCATGACGTAGGTAGCGATCGGCATGACACCCGCATCGACCTCGCGGCGCAATCCGGCCAGGTAACCGCCGCACGCGAGAACAACCTCGTCGGAAAGTACTTCGCCGTCCGCGGTGCCGATCCGCCAGCCGGGCCCCACCCGCTCGAGCGAAACGGCCGGTGTGTGCTCGTGGATCGCGACGCCGCCAGCGCTCGCCACAGCGGCAAGCCCGGTGATGTACTTGAGCGGATTGAAGTGGAATGCCCGAGGCTCGAACAACGCGTCCCCGTATCGCGTGGTGTGCAACCGGTCGCGAAGTTCGCGGCGGTCGACCCACTCCCAGTCGACGCCGTAGACATCGGCAAGCATGCGCTGGCGGGCAAGCAGCACCGCCGGGTCGTCGAACCAGTTGGCCCACAGCACCCCGGCCTGCGTGTCATCGCACGTGATCCCGTACCGCCGGATCCGGTTGCGGATCGTCTCCACGGCCTCCACGGTGCCGGCGTACAGCTCGCGCGCACGCTGTTTGCCCGATGACTGGAGCAAACGCTCTTCGCCGAGGGAAAACCCGCCGAAGACAAACCCGCCATTGCGCCCTGACGCGCCGTGGCCCACCGCGTGGGCTTCGAGCAGGACCACATCCTGCATACCGCGCTCGACCAGTCCCAGGGCGGTGTTCAAACCCGCGAATCCGCCGCCGATGACGCAGACGCGTGCCTGCCTGCGACCACCCAGTTCCGCGTAGTGCCCGGCGCGAGCCAGCGTGGCCTGGTAGTAGGAGCTCGTCACACCACCAGTCAGCCGCCGGTGGCGCCGGTTGTCAACCACGCCCTACTCGAGCTCGGTGACACCCATCTCGCGCAGCGCGTCCTGCATCAACCCCTGCGCCGCGTCGCTGAGCTTTTCGTGATCGAGCGCGTAGCGGATGGTGGCCTCGATCAGGCCCAGGTGCGTACCGCAGTCGAATCGCGTGCCCTGGAACCGATAGGCATTAACCGGCTGCTCCTGCAGGAGCGCGGCGATTGCATCGGTGAGCTGGATCTCACCGCCGGCGCCGCGGCCGGTGGCTTCCAGCAGGTCGAAAATGCGCGGGTTCAACACGTAGCGCCCCACCACCGCCAAGGTGCTCGGCGCGTCGGCGGGATCGGGCTTCTCGACGATTGCGCGGATGCGACCCTGCCGGTTGGCGAAGTCGTCGGTGGCGACGATGCCGTAGCTGGCGGTCTTCTCGCGCGGAACGTCCTGCACCGCAATGACGCTGGCGCCGGTTGCCTCGGCAGCGTCGGCCATCTGCGCGAGGGCGCCGGCGCCGCGGTTCCAGATCAGGTCGTCAGGCAGGATCACCGCGAACGGTTCGTCCCCGACGACCGGCTTGGCACACAGCACCGCGTGCCCGAGCCCGAGTGCTTCCGTCTGGGTCACGAACACTGCGCGAACGCTGGCAGGAAGTACGTTACGGATCAACTCCAGCTGCTCGTGCTTGCCGGCGGCCTCGAGCTTCTGCTCGAGCTCGTAGGCCTTGTCGAAGTAGTCCGCGACCGCGTGCTTGTAGCGGTTGGTGACGAAGATGAGCGTGTCGCACCCCGCCTCGATGGCCTCGTCGACGGCGTACTGGATCAGCGGCCGGTCGATGATCGGCAGCATTTCCTTGGGAACGGTCTTGGTGGCGGGGAGAAAGCGGGTACCGAGGCCGGCCACTGGGAACACGGCCTTGCGAATGCGTACGGACATCAATACTTCCTGGCGGTGCGGGATGGAAATGCGACGACGGTGGCGCGGTCGACCGGCACGGTGGCGCGGTGCGAAATCGGCTGGAACTCGGGCACCAGCTCGCGCAGCACCGCCGACAGCGTCTCGCAGTCGTAGCGGTTGGACGCCTCGCGCAGCTGCTGCAATCCGGCATGCACGACATCGGCCCGGATCGCGCGTGGTTCAGCCTGCAGGATCTTCGGGTGCGCCGTCGCCCGGTAGCGCTCGTCGGCGTGGAACAGGGTCTCGTGCAGCTTCTCGCCGGGTCGCAGGCCGGTGTAGGCGATCGCGATGTCGCGGCCGGGCTGTTTGCCGGCGAGCCGGATCATCTGCTCGGCCAGCACGCGGATCGGGACCGCCTCGCCCATGTCCAGCGTATAGATGGCCTCGTGGCTGCCGATCGCCGACGCCTGCAGGATGAGCTGGCAGGCTTCCGGGATGGTCATGAAGTAGCGCGTGACCTCCGGATCGGTGACCGTGACCGGCCCGCCGCTGCGGATCTGCTCGCGGAACAGCGGGACCACGCTGCCGGCCGAATCGAGCACGTTGCCAAAGCGCACCGTGACGAAGCGCGTGCCCCGCTGGTCGGCGAGCGACTGGCAGCCCATCTCGGCCAGCCGCTTGGTGGCACCGAGGACGTTGCCGGGGTCGACGGCCTTGTCGGTGGAAATCAGCACGAACGTCCCGACGCCGGCGGCGCGGCAGGCGCGCGCGACGGTTTCGGTGGCAAGCACGTTGTTGCGCACCGCCTCGCGGACCTGGGTTTCCAGCAGCGGCACTTGCTTATAGGCGGCGGCATGGAACACGGCCTCGGGCTGTGCCAGCCCCAACGCGTGGTGGATCACCGCGGGGTCCCCGCAGTCACCCAGGACCGACACGTACTCGAGGTCCGGGAAGTCCCGCCGCAGCGTCGCTTCAGTGGTGATCAGGGACAGCTCGTCAAGCTCGACCAGGGTGATCCGTCGAGCGCCGTGGCGCGCGCACTGCCGGCACAATTCCGAACCGATCGAGCCGCCCGCCCCGGTCACCAGCACCGAACGCGCGCCCAACCAGGCACGGATGGCTTTCCAGTCCGGAAGGACCGGTTGGCGGCCCAGCAGGTCCTCGATGGCGACTTCCTTGAGCTGGCCCGGCAGCGAGCGCCCCTCGAGGACGTCGCGCAGTCGCGGAACCATCCGGAACGGCAGCCCGGAGCGCTCGCAGGCCACCACCACGCGCTGCATCGCATCGGCATCGGCCGATGGCATGGCGATCACCAGCAGGCCCGCGGCGGTTTCGCGCGCGATCTCGGCCACGTCCTCGACACGGCCGAGCACCGGCACGCCCTGGACTTTCGTGCCACGCAACTGCGAGGCGTCGTCCAAGAAGCCGACCGGCTGGTAACTGCCGAATCTCCTCAGGTCACGTACCAGTGCTTCACCGGAATGGCCCGCTCCGAGAATCAGGATGCGCACCGACGCCTGGTCGCCACGGTCGACGCGGCTGTCCTTCCAGGCGCGGTACAGCAGGCGCGGTGCACCCAGCAGGCCCATCAGCACCAGCGGATACAACACCAGTACGGTGCGCGAAACCAGGTCCAGCCGGTTGTACAGGAACAGCCCGAGCACGATCGCAAAAAGCCCGAGCGCGCATGCCTTGAAGATGTTCCACAGGTCGGGGACGCTCGCGAACCGCCAGAGCCCGCGGTAGAGGCCGACCTGCCAGAACACGAGTCCCTGTGCGACCAGCACCAGCGCGACCTCGGTCGACCAGAGCGGCATGTCCGGCGGGTCGGGCATGACGCTGAAACGCAGGCGATGCAGCCCCTCCCAGACCAGCCACACCATCGCCAGGTCGTGCACCACCACGGCCACCCGCGGTAACGCGCTCGACCAGCGATCGCCCCACTTGCTCATGCGTTGCCCTTGTTGTTGTTCGATGCCATTCCTGGCTCAAGCCGCTGGACGGCCCACCATGCAAACGCGGCCGCCAAGTACCACGCCGTGCCGACAGCCACCGCCACGTCCGCGCCGCGACTGGCGAGCACGGACGCCATCGCCAGTCCGAGCGCCGTCCATGCGACATAAATCGATGTGACGATTGTGTGACCAACCTGTCTCGCGCCAACCTGATAGGCGTGCTGCGTGTGCGCCGTCCACCAGCGCTCCCCGCGAAGCACACGGCGCAAGAGCGTGAGGCCCGCGTCGACCAGGAAGGCCGACAGGGGCAGCAACAGCAGCAGGCCGACCGGACCGCGTTGGGCCAAGGCCACCGCACCGATCGCCGCGACGGCGAAACCGAGTGCACCACTGCCCACGTCGCCCATGAAGATCCGCGCACGGGGGAAATTGAACGGCAGGAACCCGATGCATGCCGCGACCAGCGCCAGTGCGAGCCATGCCCATACGCCGCCCGCCACCCAAGCCAGCGCGATCCCGACGACCATCGCCTGCGACGCAGCGATCCCGTTGATGCCGTCCATGAAGTTCCAGATGTTGGTCAGCACCAGCACCGCGAGCACGGCCACCACGGACAGCCACGGCAGGCCGAATGTCAGCTGCATCGCCGCGCCGAACACCAGTCCGGCGAGCGCATGGACCAGCAACCGGAGCCACGGCGAAAGTGGCCGGTGGTCGTCGACCAGCCCGGCCACGGCGACCATCGTGATCCCGACGACGAACGCCGCCAGCAGCACGCGATGCTGGGGCTGACGAAATGCGAGCGCGCAGGCGGCGACCAGCAGGGCCAGCACCAGTGCGATGCCACCGCCCCGCGGCGTCGCCACCGAATGGCTGCGGCGCTCGCCGGGGTGGTCGAGCAGGTCGCGGCCGATGGCATACCGGCACGCCGCCCACGTGGCCATCGCCGCAATGGCGGCATGCAGGATCAACCAGCCCGTCATCCGGTCAGACCACCGCGTAGTTGAGGAGCGGCTTGACCGTCCCCCACTCCTTGCAGCTCGGGCATTGCCAATGGTGGCTGCGCGCACCGAAGCCGCAGCGGGTGCAGCGGTAGCTTGGATTGCGCACCAGCAGCTGGTCGGTGATGTGCTTGAGGTCGACCAGCGTCGCGGCCGGGTCCGCGCCGTCAGCAAGGCTGAGATCGATCAATGCCGCCTCGCCGCGGACCGAGGGGCGGTCCTTGAGCTGTTCGGCCAGGTAGGAGCGCGCGGCAGACACGCCTTCGCCAGTCTCGACCATGCGGGTCAGGGCGAGCACCGGGGCGATGCCGCGATAGTGCTCGCACATCTCGGCCAGGAACGCGCGGGCCCCCGGGATGTCCCCTACCCGGTCGTAACTGGCCAGCAGCGACGGCATCACTTCCGGCAGGTAATCCGGGTCGTGGCGCGCGACCCGCTCGAACGCTCGGATAGCGGCCTGGTGGTTGCCCGCATCCACCTCGATGCGTCCCTCCAGCATCCCCGCGCGCACGGAGTTGGCGTCGGCCTGGTAGGCACGGGCGACCGCGGCGCGCGCAGCGGCGTCGTCGCCCGCGGCGCGGTGGCGATCGGCCAGCTCGCACTCGAACTGCGCGATCAGCTTGCCCATCGGCTCGTCGGTGGCGGCTTCGTAGCGTTGCGCGTTCTCGATCGCCTTGTCCCAGTCGCGCTCGGACTGGTAGATGTTGATGAGGTGGCGCAGTGCCAGTGGCGCGCGCATATCGAGATTGACCAGATCGCTGAAGACTGTTTCGGCACGATCCAGCAGGCCCGAGCGCATGTAGTCCTCGCCCAGGGCAAGCAGTGCCTGGACCTTCTGCTGGTCGCTCAGGCCGGGGCGCTGGACCAGCGCCTGGTGCAGCCGGATCGCCCGGTCCACTTCGCCGCGGCGCCGGAACAGATGTCCCAGCGCGACCTGCGTCTCGAAGGTGTCCTTGTCGAGCTCGGCGATGTGCAGGAACAGCTCGATCGCCTTGTCGGGCTGCTCGTTCAAGAGATAGTTGAGGCCACGGAAATACGTGGTCGACAGCCGGCTGACCTGGGTGTCGCTGTGGCGCTCGCCACCTCGACGGCCGATCACCCAGCCACTGACGGCCGCCAGTGGCAACAACAGGAAGAACCAGAACCACTCGCTGATGAATGCCATGTCAGATCCCGGCACCTGGTGCCGTGGTCCCGGCGGCGGCGTCACGCTCGGCACGCGCGAGGCGGCGGCGCAGGGGCATCACGATGCTGGCGCTGATGGCCAGTCCGCCGAGGATGACACCCAGCAGCAACGCGACGATCAGTGCGACGCCGAGGTTGGTCGGCAGGTGCGTGAATCCCAGGTCGATCGAGACCAGCTGCCGGTTGAGCGCGCCTATCACCGCGCCCACTGCCAGGCAGGCAATCGCGATCAGCAAGCGGATAAGACGCATGGCGGAACTCCGGACAACTCCCTGTACGGGGGATAGCTTAGCCGACGTGCCGTCGGCGGCGATATCGAAATCGCCCCGGTCAGTCGTTCTCGTCCAGCGGAACGGCGTTGCTCACGCGCTCGCGCAGCTCCTTGCCGGGCTTGAAATGCGGCACGTGCTTGCCCGCCAGTGCGACCGATTCACCGGTCTTGGGATTGCGCCCCAGGCGGGGCGGACGGTAGTGCAGCGAGAAGCTGCCGAAACCGCGGATCTCGATGCGTTCACCGTTGGCCAGTGCGCCGCCCATCATCTCAAGCAGCGCCTTGACCGAAAGATCCACGTCCTCGGCCTTCAGGTGGGCCTGGCGCTGGGAAAGGATTTCGATCAGTTCGGACTTGGTCATGGGTGGAAAGGCACTCGACTGGAACGACTTCGGGCGGTGCGCCCACAACGCGGGTGTAGCGGATTACCACAAAGGAACGGCCCGGCCGGAGCCGGGCCGTTCCCTGTTACAGCGATGCGGCATGCATCACGCAGCGGGACCGATTACTCGGACTTGCTGTTGAGCTGCTCGCGCAGCAGGGCACCCAGCTTGGTGGTGCCACTGGCCGCCTCGGCCGAAGCGGCGGAGCGGTTGTAGTCGGCCACGGCCTCCTGCATTTCCGCCTCGTCCTTCGCCTTGATCGACAGCTGCATCGTGCGGCCCTTGCGGTCCATGCCGATGAAGCGGGCCTCGACGTCGTCACCGACCTTCAGGAACTTGGTGGCATCGTCCACGCGCTCCTTGGCGATGTCGCGGGCGGCAACGTAGCCCTCGATACCGTCGGCCAGCTCGATCGTGGCGCCCTTGGCGTCGACTTCCTTGACCTTGCCGTTGACGATCGAGCCCTTCGCGTTCGACGCCATGTACTGGCCGAACGGATCCTGCTCGAGCTGCTTGACGCCCAGCGAGATGCGCTCGCGCTCCGGATCGACCGCCAGCACGACGGCCTCGAGGGTGTCGCCCTTCTTGAAGTTGCGGACGATGTCCTCGCCGGTGGTGTTCCAGCTGATGTCGGACAGGTGGACCAGGCCGTCGATGCCACCGTCCAGGCCGATGAAGATGCCGAAGTCGGTGATCGACTTGATCTGGCCCTCGACCTTGTCGCCCTTCTTGTGCAGCACGGCGAAGGTCTCCCACGGATTGCTGGTGACCTGCTTCATGCCGAGCGAGATGCGCCGACGCTCCTCGTCCACGTCCAGCACCATGACCTGGACCTCGTCACCGACCTGCACGATCTTGGACGGGTTGACGTTCTTGTTGGTCCAGTCCATCTCGGAGACGTGCACCAGGCCCTCGACGCCCGGCTCGATCTCGACGAACGCACCGTAATCGGTGACGTTGGAGACCTTGCCGAACACGCGGGTGTCGGCCGGGTAGCGGCGCGCGATGTTGTCCCACGGATCCTCGCCCAGCTGCTTGAGGCCCAGGCTGACGCGGTTGCGCTCGCGGTCGTACTTGAGCACGCGGACGTCGAGCTCCTGGCCGACTTCCACCACCTCGGACGGATGGCGCACGCGCTTCCAGGCCATGTCGGTGATGTGCAGCAGGCCGTCGATGCCGCCCAAGTCCACGAACGCGCCGTAGTCGGTGAGGTTCTTGACCACGCCCTTCAGCACCGCGCCCTCGACCAGCTTCTCGAGCAGCTGCTCGCGCTCTTCCGAATGCTCGCTCTCGACCACCGCACGGCGGGAGACGACGATGTTGTTGCGCTTGCGGTCCAGCTTGATGAGCTTGAACTCGAGCTCCTTGCCCTCGAGGTAGGTCGAGTCGCGCACCGGGCGCACGTCGACCAGCGAACCGGGCAGGAAGCCGCGGACGTCCTTGATGTCGACGGTGAAACCACCCTTGACCTTGCCGCTGATGCGGCCGGTGATGGTCTCGTTCTTCTCGAGCGCTTCCTCGAGCTCGTCCCACACCATGGCGCGCTTGGCCTTCTCGCGCGACAGGACGGTCTCGCCGAAGCCGTTCTCGATGGCGTCGAGCGCGACCTTTACCTGGTCGCCCACGCCGACGTCGATCTCGCCGTCGTCGTTACGGAACTGTTCGATCGGCACGATGCCTTCGGACTTCAGGCCGGCGTTGATCACCACCACGTCGCCACGGACCTCGACGACGGTACCGGTGACGATGGCACCCGGCTTCAGCTTGGCCAGGAACGCCTGGCTCTGTTCGAACAGTTCGGCAAATGATTCGGTCATTGGAAAATGTTTCCGGTTGAACACACGGGCCGCACCGGTTGGCACTCGCTCCCCGGTGGGGCAGCGCAGGCAACACGTGGTCGACCCACCCGTTGATGTGGTGCGATGGAACTGCACCATGTGTCGGTTGGTTGATCCGCCGTGCTGCACCATTGCAGCGCGGCGGGACTGTTCTGCCGCGATCGGTCAGGCCCCCGACCCGACATCGCGTTCCGGCATCAATGCCAGCACGCGCTCGACCACCTCGTCGATGCCAAGACCGGTGGTATCGATGCGGACGGCGTCATCGGCCGGTCGCAAGGGAGCCACCGCGCGACTGGCATCGCGGGCGTCGCGGGCCAGAATCTCCCGCAGCAGACCAGCCAATGTAACGGAAACCCCCTTGTCATTCAACTGCTTATAGCGCCTTTCGGCCCGCTCCTCGGCGCTCGCCGTCAGGAACACCTTCCAGCCCGCGTCGGGGAAGATGACCGTGCCCATGTCGCGCCCGTCGGCCACCAGTCCGGGCGGTCGGCGGAACACCCGCTGGCGCTCCTTCAGGGCGGCCCGAACCTCGGGGATCGCGGCGATGGCCGAGGCGGCGGCGCCGGCGGTCTCGGTGCGCAGCTCGTCGGTCGCGTCCTGGCCGTTCACCAGGACCCGCAGCTCCTCGCCCTCGTCACGGAAGCCGATCTCGGTATCGAAGGTGCAGCGCACCAGCGCGGCCGGGTCGGCCAGGTCGATGTCACCCCACCCGGCGGCCACGCCGATCGCACGGTAGAGCGCGCCGGAGTCGAGGTAATGCCAGCCCAGGCGGCGGGCCACGAGGCGGCTGATGGTGCCCTTGCCGGAACCGGAAGGGCCGTCGATGGTCAGAACGGGGGTGTCGTTGGTCGTCATGCGGGCATTATGCGGTCTTGGCGCCGCCGCCCCGCTGGCCGCGGCTGGCGACGGGGGGAACAATCCCGAAGCGGCGGGTCGCAACCACTTGATCCGACAGGCAAAGACCCGCTATCATCGCGGGCTTGCTTAATTTCCCCGTTGCCGAGGTCTGTCATGAAGGTCCTGTCCTCCCTGAAGTCGGCGAAGAACCGTCACCGCGACTGCAAAGTCGTCCGCCGTCGTGGCAAGGTCTTCGTGATTTGCAAGTCGAACCCGCGTTTCAAGGCCCGCCAGCGCTGAGACGCGAACGGTGCCGGTTCCGCCGGCATCCGTCGATCGGTTCGATCGGCGTGTTCGACCAGAAAGCCGCCTCCGGGCGGCTTTTTTGTGGTGTGCAGCGTGGCCACCCGCCCCGGGTTCCGTGACAGTGGTTTGCTGTCCGGCACGGCATAGCCGCATACAATCGGCCCGCATGTGAACAGCCATGTGATCCGAACCATCACCCGATTACGACAGGGGACTCCAATGAAGACCAGCATCGCCGCACTTCCGCTGATCGCCCTGCTGGCGGTTGCCGGCACCGCTTCCGCCGAGACCCTGCTCATCGAGCGCGTGCAGCACGAACCCGCGGCGAGCCTGCCGCTGCGTGGCCAGAGCATGGCCCAGGTCGAGGCCCGCTTCGGCGCCCCGGCCGAACGCATGGATCCGCGCGGCGGGCAGAAGAGCCAGTGGCCGACGATCAACCGCTGGGCCTACCCGGAGTTCACCGTGTACTTCGAGAAGAACCGCGTGATCGACGTCGTCGCCAACAAGGCGACCACGGCCGAAATCGGCCCCAAGCCGCCCATCCTCTGACCAAGACGCCCGCATGACCGGATCTGCACCACGCTTTCCCGCCGAGTGGGAGCGCCAGTCGGCGATCCTGATCGCTTGGCCGCATGCCGAGACCGACTGGGCCGAGCGGCTGGGCGAGGTCGAGGAGACGTACATCGCCCTGGTCGTGGCGATCACCCGGTTCCAGCCGGTGCTGGTGTGCGTCGCCAATGACGACGTCGAGGCGTATGCGCGCGCGCGGCTCGCCTCGGCGCGGGTCGACATGGAACGGGTCCGGTTCATCGGGATCGATTACGACGACACCTGGCTGCGCGACTCGGGTCCGATCACGCTCCGCGACGGCGACGGGTTCCGCCTGCTCGATTTCCGCTTCACCGGCTGGGGCGGGAAGTTCGAGGCCACTCGCGACGACGAGCTGGTCGAAGGCCTGGTCGAGCGGGACACCTTCCGCGCCGACCGCCACGACAGCATCGACTTCGCCCTCGAAGGCGGCGCCATCGAAACCGATGGTGCCGGCACCCTGCTGACCACCTGGAAGTGCCTGCACGAACGCCACCCGCAGGCGTCCCGCGGCGAGCTCGACCGCCGGCTGTCGGGCTGGTTGCACCAGGACCGCGTGCTCTGGCTGGACCACGGCTACCTCGAGGGCGATGACACCGACGCCCATATCGACACCCTGGCCCGTTTCGCCGCTCCTGACGCGATCGTCTACCAGGGCTGCAACGACCCCGCCGACTCCCACTACGCCGAGCTCCGGGCGATGGCGGCCGAGCTGGCCGCGTTGCGCACGCGCGATGGCCAGCCCTACCGGTTGTTCGAACTGCCGTGGCCGGAGCCGGTGCTCGATGCAGGCAGGCGCCTGGCCGCAAGTTACGCCAACTTCCTCATCGTCAACGGAGCGGTGCTGATGCCGGCCTATGACGATCCGGCCGACAGCGTCGCGGCCGGCGTGCTGCAGCAGGCTTTTCCCGATCGCGAGATCGTGCAGGTGCCCTGCCGCCCGCTGATCTGGCAGAACGGCAGCCTGCACTGCATCACCATGCAGTTGCCCGAAGGCCTCGTCGCCAGTTGACCTTCCGGCCACGGCAGCCATGCGACCGTGGCCGTCGAGCCGCCCGACCCCGGCGGCCCAACCCGGACCCCCGCAATGAAGAAGCAGACCCTGCCCGTCGCCCTGATCCAGGAACGCAACCACGGTGATGCGGAAGCCAACCTGTCGGTGATCGAGCAACGCGTGGCCGAAGCCGCGCGCCGCGGCGCACGCCTGGTGCTGCTGCAGGAGCTGCACAACGGCGCGTACTTCTGCCAGCACGAGGATGTCTGCGAGTTCGACCTGGCCGAGCCGATTCCTGGCCCCAGCACCGAGCGTCTCGGCCGGCTCGCCCGCGAGCACGGCGTCGTGCTGGTCAGCTCGCTGTTCGAACGCCGCGCGGCCGGGCTGTACCACAACACTGCGGTGGTCTTCGAAACCGACGGCAGCGTCGCCGGCAAGTACCGCAAGATGCATATCCCGGACGATCCGGGCTTTTACGAGAAGTTCTACTTCACCCCGGGGGACATCGGTTTCGAGCCGATCGATACCTCGGTGGGGCGCCTGGGCGTGCTGGTCTGCTGGGACCAGTGGTATCCCGAAGGCGCGCGACTGATGGCGCTGGCCGGCGCGGAACTGCTGCTCTACCCGACCGCGATCGGCTGGGATCCCGACGACGACCAGGCCGAGAAGACCCGCCAGCGGGATGCGTGGATCCTCAGCCACCGCGGGCATGCGGTCGCCAATGGCTTGCCGGTGCTGTCCTGCAACCGCGTCGGGCACGAACCGTCGCCGATGAACGCTTCGGGGATCGACTTCTGGGGCAGCAGCCACGTGCTGGGACCGCAGGGCGAGTTCCTTGCCGAAGCGGGTGGCGACCCGGAAATCCTGATGGCCGAGGTCGACCTGCAGCGCAGCGAGCACGTGCGGCGTATCTGGCCGTTCCTGCGCGACCGCCGGATCGACGCCTACGGTGACCTGCTCAAGCGCTATCGGGACTGATCAGGAGCGCCGACGAACGGCAGGTAATAATCGAACGGGCGTGCTATTTTCCGCCCATGCCTGCACTGTCCGCCACCTCGAAGGGTGCCGCCACCCGCGACGCGATCCTCGACCACGCCTATGCGATCGCGTGTTCGGCGGGGCTTGAAGGCCTTTCGATCGGGGCCTTGGCCCATGCGGTCGGCATGTCGAAAAGCGGTGTGTTCGCGCACTTCGGTTCGCGCGAGGACTTGCAGCTGGCAGTGCTGGAAACCGCAGCGCAGCGCTTCGTCTCGCACGTGTTCCAGCCAGCCGTGCGTCGGCCGCGTGGTCTTGCACGGCTTCGCGCGGTCATCGAACAGTGGTTCGACTGGGTGCGTCACGAGGACGACGGCGGCTGCCTGTTCCTCGCGGCCGTCAGCGAGTACGACGACCGCCCGGGGCCGCAGCGCGACCTGCTGCTGCGGCAGGACCGGCAATGGCGCCAGGCGCTCGCCAAAGCGGTTTCCCTTGCAATCGAGGAAGGCGAGCTGCGTCCCGATATCGACGTCGAACAGCTGGTCTTCGAGATCTACGCACTGCCACTGCTGGTCCATCACGACGCCGGGTTGTACGGCTACGAGGCGGCACGTTCCCGCGGGATCCGTGCGTTCGAGCGGTTGATCGAGGCAGCTGCCCTCCCCTGACAGCCACAGAGACGTCCCCTAAAACAGGCCACCCCCATGATTAGCACGAACGTTCGCACTTATCTCAAGTGGAAAGCGCTTCGCCTCGGCTTCCGCGCGGGTGGAGTCCTGAGCCCAACCGCCACGGTCGAGCGTGCCGCCACTTTGTTCAGCACGCCCTATCCCGGTTCACGCGAGCGCGCGCTGTCCGCGGCGACCGGCGACGCGCGGCAGGATGTCGTGCGTGCCGGCGGTGCCTCGATCACCCGCTACCTCTGGGGTGACCCGGCCACCCAGCCTTACTTGTTGTTCTCGCACGGGTGGTCCAGCCACGGTGCACGGGTGCTCCCATGGGTCCCTGCGCTGCGTACCGCCGGCTTTGCCGTTGTCGGGTTCGACCAGGCCGCGCACGGGCGGAGCGACGGCGAAACGAGCAACCTCGAAGAGTTCACCGACCGGCTGCTCGAGGTGGGCCGCGTGACCGGGCCGGCGGCAGCGGTCATTGGCCACTCGCTCGGTGGCGCCGCGGCCGGCCTGGCGCTCGCCCGCGGGCTGCAGGCTGATCGCGCGGTGCTGCTGGCACCGGCCGCGGACCCGGTCGATGCGGGCCGGCGGTTCGCACGGCAGGTCGGCCTGGCGGAGCACCTGCGTCGCGGAATGTTCGAATTGTTCCAGGCGCGCCTGCCGATCCACTTCGAGGATCTGATGGCCGAGCGCAACGCACCGGCGATCAACCGCCCCGCCCTGATCGTGCATGACCTCGAGGACCGCGAGGTCCCGTGGTGCGAAGGCGAGCGCTGGGCGCGACACTGGCGCGGTGCCCGCCTGCTCGATACTCGTGGACTCGGCCACCACCGCATCCTTGGCGATCCCATGGTGCTTGACGCGATCCTGAGGTTCCTCGGTGGCGACGCCGTCGGCGACCGTCTGGTGTCGTCCCCCAACCTGCCCTACGGCGTTGCATGAACCGCTGCGCGGTCGGGTTTGCTGGGGCCTGATGCAGGCCCTAAGCTGGGCGGTTCGCGCACGCCCGTGCGTCAACGAGCCGAATGCCCCATGCCGCTGATCGACCCGACGACCCTGCCTTCCCGCCCTGCGCCGCGCATCGACATGGCGGGTCACGGCCGTGGCTGAGGGCATGCCGCCGGGCGTGCCGGAGGGACAACCCCATGCCATCGTCGAGCGCGACGGCGTGCGCTACACCCTGCTGGGCACCGCGCACGTCTCGCAGGCGAGCGTGGATGCCGTCCGAAGCGCGATCGCGGACGGCGGCTACGACGCCGTGGCGGTCGAGCTGGATGAACCGCGACTGCAGGCGCTCACGGAACCGGACGCACTGGCGAAGCTCGACCTCATCCAGGTGATCCGCACGGGGCGCACGGCGATGTTCGCCGCCAACCTGGCCCTGTCGGCCTACCAGCGCCGGCTCGCCGAGCAGCTCGGGATCGAACCCGGTGCCGAACTGAAGCTGGCGGCCCTGCAGGCCCGCGAACAGGGGCTGCCGGTGCACCTGATCGACCGTGAGGTCGGCTTGACCTTCAAGCGTGCGTCGGCCCGGCTGGGCTTCTGGGGCCGCGCCAAGCTCGGTGGTGGTCTGCTCGGGTCGCTGCTGGTCAGCGAGGACGTTGGCCACGACGAGATCGAGAAGCTCAAGCAGGGCGACATGCTGGAAGCGAGCTTCAACGAGTTCGCCAGCGAGAGCCCGGAAATCTACGAAACCGTGATCGCCGAGCGCGACCGGTACATGGCCGCCCGCCTGCGGGAAGTCGGCGAAACATCCGGCCCTGAGATACGCGAGGTGCTGGCCGTGGTCGGCGCAGGCCACCTCCAGGGAATGGCGCGCCACCTGCGCGAGGAACAGCGCCCGGCGGCCGGCATCCGCGAATCGCTCGAGGCGCTGCCGGAAAAGAGCGGCGTGCCCTGGTTCACGCTCGCACTGGCGACCTTCGTCATCGGCGGGTTTGCCTGGGGCTTCTGGCAGGGCGGCATCGACGTCGGGTCGGACCTGTTGCTGCAGTGGGTGCTGGCGACCGGCGTGCTCGGCGCGATCGGCTGCGCCATCGCCGGCGGCCACCCGTTGAGCATCATCGTCGCGTTCCTCGCCTCCCCCATCACCCCGCTCCACCCCGCCCTCGCTTCCGGCACCTTGAGCGCCCTGACCGAAGCGTGGCTGCGCAAGCCGACCTACGCCGACTTCATGGCGCTGCGTGGCGACGTACAGACGGTGCGCGGCTGGTGGCGCAACCGGGTGGCCCGGGTGCTGCTCAACTTCTTCCTGACCAGCCTGGGCACGGCGATCGGTGTGTGGACGGGCGGGCTCAGGATGCTCGGCACGCTGGTCTGACCGGCGGTATCGGGCTCGTCACCCTTCAGACGGGCTCGACGCGTCCGCGCCGGGCCCGTCCAAGGCGAAAGCCGCGCCCCGTCGTCAGGCCAGCTCGGCCCTGGAGCCCGCCGGGACCACGCCTCGGGCGCGACGTACCGTCCGCACCGTGGAGTTGCGAAGGTCGTCGAGGATCGCGTAGATCGTCGGCAGGAACAGCAGGCTCACTACCGTCGAGAAGGCCAAGCCGCCGGCCACCGCACGTGCCATCGGGTAGTAGGTGATCCCGCCCAGCACCTCGGTCGTGCTCAGGGCGATCGGCACCATCGCCAGGATCGCCGTGCCCATCGTCATCATGATCGGCCGCAGGCGTTCGCGGCTGCCTTCCACCAGCGCGTCGGTGCGCGACTTGCCCATCCGCCGCAGGTTGTTGATGTGCTCGATCATCACGATGCCGTTGTTCACCACCACGCCCATCAACACCAGGATGCCGATGAAGGCCATGACCGAGAACGCGGTGCCGGTGAGCCAGAACAGCCAGAACACGCCGAACACCGAGAACAGCACGCAGCTCATGATCGCTGACGGGAACAGCAGCGACTCGAACACCGCGGCCATCACCACGTAGATCATCACCAGCGCGATGATCAGGTTGAAGAACATCTGCGACTGGGCGTCGGAATCGCGCTGGAATGCACTGCCGTCAAAGCTGTAGCCATAGCCGGCGGGGAACGCGATGCCCTCCATCGTGCGTTCCATCACCTTGCGCGCTTCGGGGACCGTGGTCTCGCCGGCGAGGCCTGCCTGGATGGTCAGGGTGGTCTGGCGGTTGTCGCGGCGGATCTCGGTGGCGCCCGGGATCACGGCGACGTCGACCATCGCCATCAGCGGCACGGTTCGCCCATCGGGCGCGCGCACCGTGAAGCCGGCGATGTCTTCGACTCCGAAGCTCTCGGCATCTTCGAAACGCACCCACACCGGCACCTCGTTCTCGCCCTGGCGGAAGTCGCGCAGCTGCGCGCCGCGCAGCGCCAGCGCCACGAACTGCGACACGTCCTGTGCGCTGAAGCCGAACGCGGCCGCGCGGTCGCGGTCGACCCGCACGGTCAGCTCGCTGTTCTGGTCGCCACTGTCGACCCGCACGTCGCGCAAGGCCCCGGTATTACTGGCCAGGATCGGCACGATGTCGCGGGCCAGCTCGGCCAGCACCGACGTCGAGTCGCCGACAAGCTGCACCTGCACGCTGCCGCCCTCATCGCCACCGCCGCGCTCGCCGATGCCGATCTTGGCGCGGGCGGACTTGGGCAGCTCCTTGCCGATCGTCTCGACCAGGGCCTTCGAATCCTTGACCGATTCGTCGAACGTCACCTCGGTGCCCGCCCAGCCCTGCTCGCTGTACCACGAGTAGATCTGGGTGATGTGGAAGCGCTCGCGGTTGTCGTCGAGGAACGACTCGACCCGGCGCACTTCGTCGGAGATCTGCTCCTTCGTGTAGCTGCCGTTCCACTGGTAGAAGATGTTGGCCTCGCCGCTCTGCTCTCCGCCGCCGAACATGTCGAACTTGGTCTGCGTCATGGGCACGATGCTGACCGCGATGATCATGATGATGCCGAACACACTCCAGCCGCGGTGCTCAAGGGTCCAGCGCAGGAACCGGGCGTAACGCGTCTGCAATCGGTGGATCACGCCGCGCTCGTTGCGCACGGCCGGCGGCGTCTTCATCCGCGCCGACAGCATCGGGATCAGGCTTACCGCCACCAGCCAGGACGCCAGCAGCGACACCGAGATGGTGATCGCGATCTGCGACATGAAGATGCTGATGTCGTTGGTCTCGCCGAACAGGTTCGGCACGAAGACGATGCAGTGGCAAAGCGTTCCGGCCGAAAGCGCGATGGCGACGTTGCGGGTGCCGATGATAGAGGCGCGCATCGGTTGGCCCGGCAGCTTCTCACGCTCCTGGTAGATGCTCTCCACCACCACCACCGCGTTGTCGACCAACATGCCAACCGCCAGCAGCAGTCCCATCAGCGACAGCACGTTGAGGGTGACGCCGGCGAAGTACATGAAGCCCAGCGTCATCACGAAGCAGATCGGGATCGCCAGCGTCACCATGAGGGTCGACGGCCAGTGGCGCAGGAAGAAGAACAGCACCGCGATCGACAGCACCAGACCCACGCCACCAGCCTCGGCCAGTTCGAGCAGCGAGCTGGTCACGTCCTCGCCGAGGTTCTGGATCACCTTGACCTGGATACCGCTCAGGTCGGGGTGCTGGCGGATGCGCTCGATCTCGGCCAGTGCCGCCTTCGACACGTCCACCAGGTTGGCGTTGCGTTCCTTGAAGATCTCCAGACCGACCGCCGGCTGCCCATCCAGGCGACGGCCGTAGTCCATGCGTTGTGGCTTGAGCCGGATATTGGCGATGTCGCGCAGCCGAAGGCCACGATCGTTGATCACCAGGTCGCGTAGCTGATCCAGGTCGGTTAGCTCACCCACGGGCTGCACACGCAGCCGCTTCGAGCCGGCCTCGATCTGGCCAGCCGACAGCGAGAAGTTCACTGCACGCAGACGCGTGTTGAGCTCGTTGAGGTTGAGGCCGTGCGCGCCCAGGCGCTCCGGGTCGATCGCGATCTCGACCTCGTTGGGCGGTGCACCGGCGATGTCGACCTTGGCCACGCCGGCCACGCGCTCAAGCGGACGCTGGAACTCGCGTTCGATCAGCTCGTAGGCGCCGGTGAGGTCCTGCGTGCCCGCCAGGCGCACCTGCAGGATGGCTTCGTCGTCGGTCGAGAAGTTGCCGACGAAATAGCGCTGCAGGTCCTCCGGCAGCTCGTCGCGGATCGCGTCCAGCCGTTCGCGGGCCTCGGACGCCGCGATCTGCACGTCGGTGTCCCAGTCCGAATAGAACACGCCGACGAACGCGCCATCGGCGTTGGCACGGCCTTCCATCCGCTCCAGGCCGCTCATCGTCGAGAGCGCCTCCTCGGCCGGCCGCAGCACGGTGCGCTCGACCTCCTCGGGCGTCGACCCCGGGTACGGCAACTGCACGAACACCGCCGGAAACGACAGCGACGGCAGCGCCTCCAGGGGCAGGCGCACCGCCGCGATCAGGCCGATGACGAACATCGACACGAACAGCATGATCGTGGTGACCGGCCGTTTCAGGCTCAGCTCGGCGATGCTCATGCCGGCTGCTCCGCCTCGTCACCCGACAGCCGGCCGGACAGCCGTGCCGCACGCCGGCCACGCTCGCGGAAATGCTCGTCCGAGCGGCGGTCCAGCCGGTCGTACACCACCGGGATGACCACCAGCGTCAACAACGTCGACACCAGCAGGCCACCGATCACGGTGATCGCCATGGGCGAGCGCACCTCGGAGCCTTCGCCGAACGCGAGCGCCAGCGGCAGGAAGCCGAACAGCGTGCACAGCGTCGTCATGATGATCGGGCGCAGGCGTGAGCGAGCGCCCTCCACCAGCGCGTCGCGCTTGGCCGCGCCCGCTTCGCGCAGCTGGTTGACCTTGTCGATCAGGATGATCGCGTTCTTGGTGACCAGGCCGACCAGCAGGATCAGGCCGATGAACACCACGATCGACACCGTCGAGCCGGTCAGCAGCAGCGCCAGCACCGCGCCGACCATCGCGAGCGGAATGGTGAACAGGATCACGAACGGATGCAGCAGCGATTCGAACTGCGAGGCCATCACCAGATAGACCAGGAAGATCGCCAGGCCGAACGCAAACAGCAGCGAGTTCAGCGACTGCTCCAGCTCCTCGCCCTGGCCGCCGATGTTCATCCGCACGCCCGGACCGAGCGGGTTCTTCTCCACGATCGACCGCACCTCCTGCACCGCGCTGCCCAGGTCGATGTCGCGCAGGTTGGCGGACACGATCGCGACGCGGACCTGGTCGGCGCGGTGGATCTCGCTCGGACCGGTGGTCGCGACCACGTCGGCCACCGACGACAGCCGCACCGGCGCGCTGCCCGACGGGTTGACGATCAGGTTGCCGATGTCCTGTACCGAAGCGCGGTCGGTCTGCTGTGCACGCACCAGCACGTCGATCTTGCGATCGCGGAAGCTGTAGCGCGTGGCCACCTCGCCGCGCACCTTGGCGACCACCGCGTCGGCGATCTGCCGCGTGGTCAGCCCCAACGATGCCGCGCGCTCCTGGTCGAAGTGGATCTGGATCTCGGGGAACCCCTGCTCCACGGTCGAGCTGACGTCGGCGTAGTGCGGGTTGGCTCGCAGCAGCTCGGCCATGCGTCGACCGGCCTGCTCGATCTCGGCCAGGTCGTTGCCCTGTAGCTCGATTTCCAGCGGTGGTGAGAAGCTGAAGAGCTCCGGCCGGCTGAAGTCGACCTGCGTGCCCGGATGGGCCTGCATGGTCTCGCGCAGGCGCTCGGTGGTGGCCGCCTCCACTTCTTCGCTGCCGCCGTCGGCCATCACGATGCTGAGCTTGCCGATGTTCTCGCCGCTCTCGGTCGGACTGGCGTCCAGCCGGGTGCCGCTTCCGCTAACGCCGTACATCGCGTGGAGACCCGGCTCGTCCGCGTGCTTGCGCTGCAGCTCGCGCACCAGCGCGTCGGTCTCCGCCAGCGGGGTGCCCGGCGGCAGCTTGACGGTCATCTCGAAACGGTCCTGCGCCAGTTGCGGGATCAGGTCCGCCCCCAGCAAGGGCACCATCAGCAGGGTCAGCACGAAAGCCGCGGCGGCCGACCCCATCACCAGCACCGGCCGCGCCAAGGCGGCCGGCAACAGCTTCAGATACCCACGCTCGGCGCGGCCGTACGGCGCCATCGCGATGTCGCTCGCCTTGCGCATGACCGGGCCGACCACCGCCACCAGTACGCGCCAGGCGCGCACCACCAGCCAGGCCAGGCCGAAGAACCCACCACGCGCCCCCGCGCCGACGCCCCGCTCGGCCAGTGCGAGCGGCTTCTGCAGCTTCGAGGTCGGGCGCCACTGCGGGTGCGGCGGCTCTTCGGGGAACGCCATCGGCGGCCGCCCCTTGAGTGCGCTCAGCATCGGGATCAGCGTCATCGACACCACCAGCGAGATGCCGATGGCCAATGCCACGGTCAGCGCCTGGTCGCGGAACAGCTCGCCGGCGACACCCTCGACGAACACCAGCGGCAAAAACACCGCGATCGTGGTCAGCGTCGATGCAACGACCGCCATGCTGACCTCGCGGGTGCCTTCGATCGCTGCCTCGAGGATGCCGAGCCCCCGTTCCCTCGCCTTGGCGATGGACTCCAGCACGACGATCGAGTCGTCCACCACAAGTCCGGTCGCCAGCGCCAGGCCACCGAGCGACATGACGTTGAGGCTCAGGTCCAGCTGGCCCATGAAGAAGAACGTGGTGATGATCGAGACCGGCAGCGACAGGCTGATCACGAACGTGCTCCAGCCGTCGCGCAGGAACAGGAAGATGATCAGGATCGCCAGCACGCCGCCCACCATCGCGTCGAACTTCACGTCCGAGATGGCGTGCCGGATGAAGGTGGACTGGTCCTCGATGACGGTCAGCTCGATGTCCGGCGGGACCTGCTCGCGGATCCGCTCCAGGCGCTCGTGCAGGGCATCAGCGGTGGCAACGGTGTTGGCGTCGCCCTCCTTGTAGATCGCCAGTTCGACCGCTTCGCGCCCGTCCAGCCGGATGATCGCCTCGCGCTCCTTGTGACCCTGGCTGACCGTCGCCACGTCACGGAGCCGCACCGGCATGCCGCCGGCCACGGTCGAGCCGGCGCCCGAAGACGCACTCTGCACCGACGCAGCCGCCGCCATCGCATCGGCCGAACCGGTCGCCGCGGCCACGCGCGCCATCTGCAATGCCGCGTCCTGCGCGGCGCTGTCGCCACCGCTGCTGGTGGACACCAGCATGTTGCCGATCTCCTCCACGCTGGCGAACTGGTTGACCGTGCGGACCAGGTAGCGCTGCGAGCCCTCTTCCAGACGGCCGCCCGAGATGTTGATGTTCTCCTGCTGCAGGCGCTGGATGACGCGGTCGATGGGAAGGTTGAGCTGGGCCAGCTTCTGCTGGTCAATCAGCACCTGGACTTCGTCCTCCAGGCCACCGCCGACCTTGACCGCGGCGACGCCTTCGACGGGCTCGAGCTTCTTCTTCAGGTCGTCGTCGGCGTAACGGCGCAGCGCGGTCAGCTGTGACACCGCGTCCTCATCACCCTGCGCAGACAGCGCCAGTCGCACGACCGGTTCGGTCGACGGATTGAAACGCAACAGCACCGGAGGCTTGGCCTCGAGCGGCAGTTGCAATGCCTCCATCTTGTCGCGGACCTCCAAGCTGGCCTGGTCCATGTCGGTGCCCCAGGCGAACTCGAGCACCACGTCGCTCTGGCCGGTACGCGATACCGACTTCAGTTTGCGCAGTCCCTTGACCACGCCAACGGCCTCTTCGACCGGCTCGGAGATCAGCGTCTCGATCTCGGCGGGGGCGGCACCGGTGTACTCGGTGCGCACGGTCAGGGTGGGATAGCTCAGGTCCGGCAGCAGGTTGACCTTGAGGTTGCCCAGCGCGATCAGGCCGAACAGCAGGAAGGTGATCGTCACCATCGCCACGGTGACCCGGCGGCGGGTGGAGAACTCCACCAGGCTGAAGCTGCGCGAGGCGTGCGAGTCCTGGGACTCGTCCGGCCGCGGGGAAGGACGATTGATATCGCTCACGTGCGGATCCCGGGGTTACTGGTTGTTTGCGACGGGGGCGACGGCGCCGCCTTCGGACGCAGCGACCGCCTTGTCCCCGGGCTGCCCGATCACCGTGACGGCGCTGCCGTCGCGCAGGGCAGCCTTGCCGGCAACGACGACCTGCTCGCCGACCGCGAGGCCCTCGCGCACCTCGGCCCACTGGCCGTCCATGTAGCCCAGCGTCACCGGTACCCGCGCGGCCTTGCCATCGCGGACCGCGAATACCGCGGCATTGGTGCCGGCATCCAGCAGCGCCGCGCGCGGCACCACTGTCGCGTTGGCACGCTTGTCGTAATCGATGCCGATGCGACCGAACATGCCGGGCTGCAGCAGTCCGCCGCTGTCGAACTCGGCGATCACGCGGAAGGTGCCGCTGCCGGAGTCCACCACCGGCGAGATGCGGTCGATGGTGCCGGTGAAGGTCTTGCCGGGCAGCGCGTCGACCCGCAGGTCGACTGGAAGGCCGGCCTGCATCGTCGCCAGCTCGCGCTCGGGCACGTTGAGCACAGCCTCCAGGGTGGAGGTGTCGACGATACGGACGATGGGGGTGTTGATCTGCACGAAGTTGCCGGGCTTGGGCGTTACCGAGGCGACCACGCCGCTGATCGGCGCCTTCACCGCCGCGTAGGACAGCTCCAGGTTGGCAAGGCGGTTCGCCGCGCGCGCGTTTTCCAGGTCGTAGCGGATCTGGTCGTAGTCCGACGCGGCGATCAGCTGTTCCTTCGCCAGCGTCTGCGCGCGGGCGAACTGGTTCTGCAACTTGTTCATCTGCGCGGCCGTCTGCGCCGCCTGCAATTCGGCGCGTGATGCGTCCAGGCGAACCAGCGTCTGGCCGGCCCGCACCACGTCGCCCTCTTCGACCAGCACGCTCAATGCCACGCCCGACGTCTTGGCGACCACCTGCGCCTCGGCGGGCGCCTCCAACGGCGCGGTGCCGGAATAGCTGGCAGCAACCGGGCGCGTCTCGACCGCTGCGACTTCAACGGTCACCGCTTCGGGACCCTTCTTGCCGTCCTCGCCGGGGGCGGCGCCATCCGGCGAACCGCCCTTGCAGGCCGCCACCGAAAGCACGCAAGCCAGAGCGAGGACAACGGCGCGGACGTGGCCGCGGGACAAGGTGTGGTGGCGCATCGAAAGACCCCAGATGGAAGGTGGCGGACGTGGTCATGCCGGGCGTATGCCGGTGTTGTATGTAGGTATATCACCCACTCCTGAAAACACCATGCGCCAGAGGTCATGGTGAGCGACGACACCGCCCGGTCGCATCGTCCCCGAGGGGCAGGCTTCGTTGATCCGAGGTCGCGGGCTATACTCGGCGGATTGCGCGCAGGGGATGCGGATACGCTCCGCCGCGCAGCCGACTTCGATACCTTTGCCAGCTACCAGAGATTGCACGACATGATGCGACCGCTGACGATCGCCGCCTTGGCGCTTACCACTGCCTTCGCCACTCCGGTGCTGGCGCAGGACACCCCGGCCCCGGCCGCCGCACAGTCGGCCGACCCGACCGCCGGCGACCTCGAGAATGGCCGCATGTTGGCGTACACCTGCCAAGGCTGCCACGGCGTCGAGGGCTACAAGAACGCCTACCCGAACTATCACGTGCCCCGGATCGGTGGCCAGTCCTCCGTCTACCTGGTCAACGCGCTGACCGCGTACCAGCAGGGTTCGCGCGTGCATCCCACGATGCAGGCCCAGGCCGAGAGCTTCTCGGACCAGGACATCGCCGACATCGCCGCCTTCCTCTCCAGCCTGAGCCAGTGAGCAGACCGCCAATGACGATTCGCAACCTCGCCATCGCCCCTGCCCTCGCCGCTGCGCTGCTGCTCGCTGCCTGTTCCGGCTCGGGTGACCACGCCGAAGCCGAAGCCGGCGCCCCGCGTTCGTCCTCGGCCGGGCTGCCGGAAGGCAACATCGCCGCCGGCGAGCAACTCGCCAACACCAAGGGCGCGGCCACCGGCCAGTCCTGCATCGACTGCCACGGCGCCGATGGCAATGCGCCGATCGATCCGAGCTACCCGAAACTGGGTGGCCAGTACGCCGATTACCTCGGCCATGCCTTGTCGGGCTACCGCAACGGCACGCGTGACCATGCGCTGATGTCGGCGCAAGCCAAGTCGTTGACCGACCAGCAGATCGCCGACCTCTCAGCGTACTTCGCGTCGCGGAATGGCGACCTGGTTGACCTGACGCGGATGAACGACTGACCGGCGCCACCGGCACCGGTCACGAGAAAGCCCGCCATCGTGCGGGCTTTTTTTTGGTGGTTTGCAGGGCAGCCGCGTAGCGGAGTTGCCTCAGCCCCCGGCGGGCGACCGGCTGCCGTTGTCTTCCTGCAGCTCTGGCTTGAACGGAACGTCCGGCGGCGGACGTGCGGTCGCGGGCTGCTCGTTGAGGTTGGGGTCCTGGATCCCGCAACCGCCACCCACCACCAGCAGGACGGTCTGGCAGACGATGTGCTTGTTGGTTCCCGGTATCGGGATCCGGATCGTGCTGACGCTCTTGCGGACCCACTCCGCCAGCAAGGTTTCGTTGGGGCGCCAATACGGGTCGAACGTAGTCGGCTCGTAGTCGTTGGGCGCGCGTCGCAGCCAGGTGCCTGCGCGGTCGAGGTCGGCGATTTCTTCGGTGATGGTGCCTGGCGGTTGGCCGGGCGCCGCGGACCCCGGCGTCTCGGCCAGGCGGACGCTGCCGTCGCTGTTGTAAAGCCCAGGCGGTTGACCGAGTTGCGCGCCGGGTTGTTCGGTATCGGCCATGCCCCAATCGTCCGCGCGTTCCGGCGTCGGCCAGCCACCGGGTGCCGGCGCCTTTTCCGGCCCGGCCAACGTCGAAGGTGCCGGCGCGGGTCGCGCATCGCTGCCGGACTCGCGCTCAGGTGCCGCCGCCGCGGGCGGGCGGGCGGGCGCGTCGGCGCCAGCTTCCGGCCGCGACTGCACCGGGGAAGCTGAAGTGGCCGGCAGTTCCCGCGGCTGCACCGCAATAGCGCGCTCGCGCACGGGCGGAACGTCGGCCTGCACGCGAGGCGCTTCGGGAGCCTGCGGACGAATCACCGGCACCACGGGTTGAGGCGCAGGCGTTGGCGTTGGCGCAGGCACGTCACGGATCGCGACCTCCGGCGCCGGTGCCGACAACACCGGCTGCTCGATGGACGGCGTCGGCAGGCGTTGCGCGCTGGGCCGCGGCACGCGCGGAATGTCGACGACCTCCAGTTGCGGCATCGTGGCTTCAAGTTCGGGGATGGCGATGGCGGGCGCCGGAATCGGCGGTGACGGTGGGGGCAGAACGAATGCCTCGCTCGTATCCGGCACCGGTTCGCTTACCGTCAGCTCCTGTGGGGCGGGTGCCGGCTCGGCCAGCGCGACCTCCCGTTCAACCACCTCCGGCGCGGGCATCTCCAATGCCGGTTGCGACATGTCCACCGGGCGCAGGTCCACCACGGGCATGTCCGGCGCGACCTCGGGTTCCGCCGGGGCCGCGGCCGGCTCCGGGGCGATCGGCGTCGGCACGGCCGGCGCGGGCGACGGTTGCGCCGATGCAGCCGCCCCGTCCGGACGCGGTTCGGTCGGCAGCTCCGGCCCACCACCGACCTCTTCCGGCGTACCGGCGCCGACGTACTCGATCTGCACGACGAGCTCCTCGCCCTTTGGGGGCGCGGTGGCCTCGGACGTCAGGTCCAGGTACATCAACCACAACAACAGACCTGCGAGCACCAGGTGCCAGACCGCCGAAATACCGCCGGCGAGCCAGCGCACGCCGCGGTCTTCGGGTTCGGGGGGTTGCCACTGTTGACGCCAGAGCGCGCTGAACGCCTGCCAGCGGGTCAGTTCACCGGCCGGTCGGGGCGGCCCCGCCAAGGGGCGCTGCGCGAGCAGGTCCACCAGCGCCTGCGGCGGCGCGCCGGTCACCCGGCCGGGCCGTGCGTGCATGGCGTCGAACCATTGCTGCCACCCGGGCGGGAACTCGCCCGGAGGCCGGCGCCGGTGTGGCGCCAGCACCAGCAGGCGCCGCTGCAGCGCTTGGATCAGTGCGTCGGCTGAGATCATCAACGACGCGGGGCCGGGGTCAGGCCGCGCCGGTGCGGCTGATGTATGGGGCCGCGCCGGTGTCGTGGTCGGTCGCGTCACGCACGGCGGTCACTCCCGGAACCTTCTCCAGCAGGGTTTTCTCGATACCGTTCTTGAGGGTCATGTCGGCCATGCCGCACCCGTGGCATCCGCCACCGAAGCGCAGGACCACGACACCGTCGGCGGTCACTTCCTGCACCGAGACGCTGCCGCGGTGGGTTGCCAGCTGCGGGTTCACCACGTTCTCGATCACGTAGAGCACGCGCTCGACCAGCGACGCGGACGCGTCCGGGGCGACACCCTTGATCTTCGGCGCGCGGATCTGCAACTGGCCCGCGGTACCCAGGGTCTCGTAGTCGATCTCGGCACCGTCCAGGTAGCTCGTGCTCGCCGCCTCCAACCACAACGTGAAGCCGTCGCAGTCCACCGCCCACTCGTCGCCCTGCAGGTCGCCCGGCTCGGCGAACTCCAGGCGTACGTCCGCGCGCGGGGTACCGGCGTTGACGGCCGACAGCCGCACCCCCAGGCCGGGCAGCGCTTCGCGCTCGATGAGCTTGCGGAAATGGGTCTGGGCGGATTCGGAAATATGGATCATGCGGCTATTCTAGCGATCTGCGCGCGGGAGCACCGCGCCTGCCTGTCGTCCGACCGCCGTCGCTGCGTTTCGTTCAGCCGACCCCGCCCGAGGAACTGCCATGAACGACCTGATCCCACTCGCCCGCGCCCACTGCATCCCCCGCCGTGGCAGCGAGCACAAGCTCACCCAGGCACGCATCCGCGAACTGCTGCCGGACATTCCAGGCTGGGAGTTGGCCGAGGACGGGCACGCGCTGGTGAAGACCTTCCGGTTCGACGATTACTACCGGACGATGGCGTTCGTGAACGCCCTGGCCTTCGTTGCCCACCGCGAGGACCACCACCCTGACCTCAGCGTCCACTACGACCGGTGCGTGGTGCGGTACTCGACCCACGACGTCGGCGGTCTGAGCGAGAACGACTTCATCTGCGCGGCCAAGGCCGAGTCACTGACGGAGTAACGACATGCGCCCGATCACTTGCCACACCCGCAATCCCGCCCGACCCGTCCTGATCGGCGCCCTTTCGCTGGCGCTGCTCGTCGGCTGTGGCGAGGGCGGCCCGCCTGACACCAGCATGATGGTCGCGCCGACCCAGCCCGTCGCCCTCGACACCCCGCCCCCGGCCTACCCGCCGGAGCTGGCGTGCTTCGACCGCGGCGGAACGGTCGGGCTCCTCATGCAGATCGGCGTCGATGGCGCTCCGGCCGATATCCGTGTCGAGACCAGCAGCGGCCATCCGCAACTGGACCAGTCAGCGACCGAGGCGGTGGAATCCTGGAAGTTCCGGCCCGCCACCCGCAACGGCAACCCGGTCGCCACCGACCTCCGCGTGCCGGTGACCTTCAGCCCACCCGACGTGCGGCCTGACATGTGCTTCCAGTACGACGAGCAGCGCTGAGCGATCGACCGGACGGCTCAGGCCAGCCGGTCGAGCACGTCCATCAGCTCCGGCGCCAGCGGCGCGTTGAGCAGGTATGGCGCCTTACCGCCGTCGAGCGAGAACTCGAGCGTGGACGCGTGCAGGAACAGCCGCTTGAGCCCCGCCTGCTCGCGCAGTCGCTTGTTCACCGCGGGGTCGCCGTACTTGTCGTCGCCGGCGACGGCATGGCCGATGTGGCGGGCGTGCACGCGGATCTGGTGGGTGCGTCCGGTCTCGATGCGCACTTCGCTGTAGGAATGGCCGCCGCGCCGCTCCAGCACCCTGAAATGACTGAGTGACGCCTTGCCGGCCGGATTGACCTGGACGTGGCGCTCGCCACCCTGGCGCAGGCCGGCGTGCAGCGGGGCGTCGACGCTCATCACGCCGTCCGGCATGCGGCCGGTGAGCAGCGCCAGGTAACGCTTGGCGATGCCGCCCTCCTCCCGCATGAGCGACTGGATCTCGGTCAGCGCCGAACGCTTCTTGGCGATGATCAGCAATCCCGACGTGTCCCGGTCCAGGCGATGGACCAGCTCCAGCGTCTGGTTGGGGCGCAGGGCGCGCATTGTCTCGATCGCCCCGAAACTGATCCCGCTGCCGCCGTGGCTGGCGACGCCCGACGGCTTGTTGAGCGCCAGCAGCCGCGCGTCCTCGTAGACGATCGCCGCATCCAGCGCATCCATGAAGCCCCTTGGCGGCGCCGGCTTGTCTCCGGGCTCGGCGAGACGCAGCGGAGGAATACGCACCTCGTCCCCTCCTTCCAGCTTGCGCTCGGCCTTGGCGCGGCCACCGTTCACGCGCACCTGCCCGGAACGGACAAGCTTGTATATCAACGACCTCGGCGCGCCCTTGAGCAGGCCGAGCAGGAAGTTGTCGAGCCGTTGACCGGCACGATCATCGGGCACCCGTACGGTACGGGCACCGGGCCGGTCGTCACTGCCGGCAGGGTTGGCTGAATGGGGCATCCGCTCAGGGTTATCTGATACACTCGCGACGCGAGATAAGGTTTTGATTTCGCAGGGAGTTCCCCGTCCACCTGGTCAAGACCGGAGCGGAAACGGAGGACAGGGCCAAAAGCCCGACCTGCGGCTCCGTTCCGCGCCTGACCGCTGCCCCTTGCTTGTTCTCCAGCATGGGCAGCCATGTTAGCAGCGACGGCCCGGCGGAACCGGCCCTCGTCCGGCGGGTCAAACCGCCTGCGATGAACACGCCCCGCGCGACGCCAAGGCACCAGCCGACAGCGTCGCCGGCCCAGAACGACAGGAAAGAAGTACACAAGCGCTCCCGCGGCATGCCGTGGTGTTGCAGCGCTGGAAATTGTCAGGTCGCGCCGGCGCGCGCACGGGTCGCTCCCATGGCCCCTGCAGCAGTCGCGAGGGCGCAACCCGGTGTCCAGAAGCGAAACGCCATGGCGTTCCGCGCGGTAGAGCGCGCGAGGACGCAACAATGAAGCGCATGCTGATCAACGCGACGCAGGCAGAAGAACTGCGCGTAGCGATTGTCGACGGACAGAACCTGTACGACATCGACATCGAGCAACCGTCGAAGGAACAGAAGAAGTCCAACATCTACAAAGGCAAGATCACGCGACTCGAGCCCTCGCTCGAGGCCGCGTTCGTCGAATACGGCGCCGCCCGCCACGGCTTCCTTCCGCTCAAGGAAATCTCCCGCGACTACTACCAGGCCGGGGTCGACCCCAACAAGGCCGGCCTGAAGGAACTCCTGCGCGAAGGCCAGGAAGTGGTCGTACAGGTCGACAAGGAAGAGCGCGGCAACAAGGGCGCGGCCCTTACCACGTTCATCTCGCTGGCTGGCCGCTACATGGTGCTCATGCCCAACTCCCCGACTGCCGGTGGCGTGTCGCGGCGGATCGAGGGCGATGACCGCGCCGAGCTGAAGAAGGCGATGGACTCGCTGAATATCCCCGACGACATGGGCGTGATCATCCGCACGGCCGGCGTTGGCCGCGATGCCGAGGAACTCCAGTGGGACCTGGACTACCTGTTGCAGGTCTGGAAGTCGGTGGCCGAGGCGGCACTCAGCAAGCCGGCGCCGTTCCTGATCTACCAGGAGTCCCGCCTGATTATCCGCGCCCTGCGCGACTACATGCGTCCCGACGTCGGCGAGATCCTGGTCGACACCGAGGAGATGTACGCCGAGGCACGCGAGTTCGTCGAGCAGGTGATGCCGCACAACCTGCGCAAGCTCAAGCACTACACCGACGACGTCCCGCTGTTCAACCGATTCCAGATCGAATCGCAGATCGAGAACGCCTACGAGCGTGAAGTGCGCCTGCCCTCCGGGGGCGCCCTGGTAATCGACCAGACCGAAGCGCTCACCGCCGTCGACGTCAACTCCGCGCGCGCCACCAAGGGCAGCGACATCGAGGAGACCGCGTTCCACACCAATCTGGAGGCGGCCGAGGAGGTCGCTCGCCAGATGCGCCTGCGCGACCTGGGCGGGCTGGTGGTGATCGATTTCATCGACATGTCGTCCAACAAACACCAGCGCGAGGTCGAGAACCGCCTGCAGCACGCGCTGCGGCAGGACCGCGCGCGCGTGCAGGTCGGCCGGATCTCGCGTTTCGGCCTGCTGGAGATGAGCCGCCAGCGGCTGCGTCCAAGCCTGGGCGAATCGAGCCAGATCGTTTGCCCGCGCTGCGAGGGGCATGGCCGCATGCGTGGCGTCGAGTCGCTGTCGCTGTCCATCCTGCGCGTGGCCGAAGAGCACGCCATGAAGGACAACACCGGGCAGGTCCTGGTGCAGGCGCCGACCGAGATCGCGACCTACCTGCTCAATGAGAAGCGCCGCGCCCTCAGCGAGATCGAGAAGCGCCACGACGCCCCGATCGTGATCGTCGCCGACGAGCAACTGCACACCCCGCATTACGAAGTGACGCGCATCCGTGAGAACGAGATGGGCGAGGAAACGAGTCGGCCGAGCTACCACCGCGGCACGCCGCGCAAGCTGCCGACCCACGCGCTGACCAAGGCCCACCTCAACATCCCGGCCGCGCCGGCGGTGACCAACGTCAAGCCGGCCCAGCCGGCACCGCTGCGCGAGCCGCGCGAACCGGCCGCCGCCGTGGCCGCCCCGGTCGCCGCGGTCGTTGCACCGACCCACTCCATCGGGGTGGTCGAGCGGATCATGCGCTTCTTCCGTGGCCAGCCGGCTGGCGCGGAATCGTCGTCGAAGTCGAAATCCTCCGACCGGTCCCGGTCCCAGGATGGACGCGGCCGCGGCGACCGCACCGAGCGCGGCGACCGTAATGGCCAGCGCCGTGGCAAGGCGGGCCGTGATGGCCGCCGTGACGAAGCCTCGCGCGACAGCCAGCAGCGCCAGCCGCGCAATGGCGCTTCGCAGGAGCAGACCGCCAGCCGTGGCGCCAAGCAGGGTCGCCAGAAGCAACCGCGCGGCCAGGCCGACGAAAAGGCCCGCGGCAATGCTCCGGGCGCGGACGCCGCGGCCGAAGCACCGGCGACGCCCAAGCCCCCGCGCCAGCCGCGTGGCGAGAAGCAGCGCAAGGACGCCGAGGCCGTCGATCCGGCAATCGTGGCCGGCGCTACCGCTGCGGCCACCGTCGCCGCCGCGGCGTCGGAGCAGGACGACGTGAAGCAGAACCGCGCGGAAACCCCGGCAGCAGCCGACGTGGAATCCGCGGCCGCAGCGCCGGCCTCGCAGGATGCCTCGGCGTCCGCGGACCAGGGCGAAGCCGGTGCGGAAGGCAGCCGTCGCCGCCGTGGACGCCGTGGCGGTCGCCGTCGCCGCCGTGGTGGCAGCGAGAACGCCGCCACCGAGAACGCGTCCCCGACCGACGTGCTGGATGAAATCGACGCCGACGGCACCGATGCCGGCGACGCCGCAGCAGTCGCCAACCGTTCGCAGCCGGAGTTCGACTTCGACGACGACGCGTCGCCCGCCGAACCCGCCGCGCCGCGCCCCGCCAAGGCACGCAATCGCACGGCGAGCCCCGCCAACGTCGCGGCGACCGAGGTGGCACCGGCCGCGGCCGATGCTGGACAGGAGCCTGTCGCGCCGGTGGAAACCGCAGCGCCGGAACCCGAGTCCAACACCCCGGCGCCGGTTGCCCGGACCATTGCAGCGGAGACGGTGGACGCGGTCGAGCCGCCCTCGCCTGCCGTCGTGGCGGCCCAGGCGGCCAGCGGCCACGAGCCGGCCGGACCCGTCGACACCAGTGCAACCGGCGACGGTGGCAAGGTCGAGCCGACGGTGATCCAGGAAGCCGTGGTCGAGGAAACCGTGGTCAACGACAACATCGTCCCCGCCCCGGTAGCGGTCGACGAAACCGCCGTGGTCGACACGCAGGTATCCGAACCGGCCGCTGCCGTGATCGATCCCGCTACGCAGGTCAGCCAAAGCGGCGATGTCGAGCGTGGCGGCACCGCCGGCCAGGCCAACGGCAACGGCTCGGGAGCGCAGGTGCAGCCGCGCACCGCCGGGTTGTTCGACGACGAGTCGGCGCCGACCGCGCCGCAGGCGGCAGCGGATGGCCAGCGCGACGAAGACGGTGAGCAGGCACGCCAGCGCGACGCCTGAGTCCCATGGCAAGACGCAAAACGGGCCGCTTCGTGCGGCCCGTTTTCGTTTTGCGGATCCCGCCGGGACGAGTTGGATCTAGAGGCTGAGCGCGGGCTCCATCAATCCGTACTGCCCAAGCAACCGCGCCAGCGCCACGGTGTCGGTCACGCCGAGCTTCTGGAACAGACGCGTCTTGTGCGTGTTGACGGTTTTTGCGCTGAGGCTCAGGCGACGCGCGATGTCCTCCTGCCTGAGCCCCTGCACCAGCAGAAGCGAGACCTCGAGTTCGCGCGGGGACAGCAACTCGAACGGCGACGCGATGCCGTGGTCCAGCCCGGCGAGCGCCAGGTACTGCGCAACACCGCTGGCCAGGTAGCGCCGGCCGCGCGCGACATCGCGTACCGCGCGGACGAGCTCGACGGCGTCACCGCCCTTGCCGACGTATCCGGACGCGCCGGCCTCCAGCAGCCGCTTGGGCATCGGCCCGTCCTCGAGCACCGAAACGATGATCACCCTTGCGCCGGAGTTGCCCTTGACCACGCGCTCTGTAACCTCGAGCCCGCTCACGCCGGGCAGGTGCAGATCACACAGCACGATGTCAGGCTTTAACGCACGGATCAATGGGAGCGCGGCTTCGCCGGTCTCGGCGTCGCCCACCACCTCGATGTCGGTCTCACCCGACAGGATCATGCGCATGCCCGCACGGACCAGCGCATGGTCATCGACTAGAAAAACCCTGATCGTCATACCTCTTCCATGTAGTTGCCTCTCCTGCGGCGCAGGCTACCCACGCGCCGGAGGCCACGCAACCAACGGCACGCGCCCGCCGACGCCGTGATCGGGCACACTGCGCGATCATCCGGGAGCCCTCTCCATGACACCCAGCCTCCGTTCCGCACCGTTTTTCATCGCCGCGTCGCTGCTTGTGGCCTGCGCGCATCCCGCGCCGCAGCCTCCCGCCGCCAACGCCACGGTGGCCGCGCCCGTTCCGGCCAGCGCCGCCGCGCGGGACTGGCTCGAGGACGTCGACGCGATCGCCGCGGCCGCGGACAACGCCGGCCGGCGGGCGGAAATCGCGCAGCGGCTGGCCCTGCTGGACGTCGAGGTACGCACGGTGGCGTTCCAGAGCGACCACGGCCCGGGCGAAAACCTGCTGGCCGACATCGCAGGCAACGCGGACGCTCCACTGCTGTTGCTGGGCGCACATTCCGATCGCGTCGGCATGGGCACTGGCGCCACCGACAATGCGTCCGGCAGCGCCGTGGTGCTGGAACTCGCCGAGCGCTTCCAGGCCGAACCGCTCCAGCACCACCGGGTGGCGGTCGCGTTCTGGGACCAGGAGGAACTCGGGTTGCTGGGCGCCGACGCCTTCGTGCAGTCAGGCGGTCAGCAGCCGGCGCAGTACGTCAACTTCGACGTGTTCGGCTGGGGCGATACCGTCTGGATGATGGCGCCCGACCCCACCCACGCGCTCGTGGCTTCAACGCAGGCGACCGCCGCCGACGCGGGCCTCAAGTTGTCGGCCGGCACCCAGTACCCGCCGACCGACCACCGCGCGTTCCTGGACGCCCAGTGGCCGGCCGTGTCGTACTCGCTGGTGGGTGGCGACGAGATCGACGGCATCCTCGGCGCCTATGCCGGAAAACCGCCCGCGACCATGCCGAAGGTGATGCAGGTGCTGCACAGCGAACACGACACGATGTCGCAGATCGACCCGAATGCGGCGGTGCGCGGGATCGATGCCATCGAGTCCGCCCTGCGCCAGTGGGATGCCGCCGCCGGTGGTGTGGGCACAGCGGCGGGCAGCCACTGATGGCGATGCGCAACCCGTTGCAGGACCAGCTGCTGAAAGCCGGCCTGGTCAAGAAGAGCAAGGCCGCGCAGATCGTGCGGGAACAGACACGCCAGCGACATGGGAAGTCGGCTCCCCCCACCGAAACACCGGAAGTGGATGCGCGCCGGCTGCAGGCCGAGCGCGCCGAACGCGACCGTGCCCTCGCTGCCGAACGCAACGCCCGGGCACGGGTGGAAGAAGCCCGGGCGCAGGCCCGCCAGATCGTGGAAACCAACAGGCTCAATCGCGATGGCGAAATCGCCTACGCGTTCACCGACGAAGGCGTGATCAAGCGCCTGCTGGTCGATGCCTCGCAACGCGGCCAGTTGGCAAAGGGGGCACTGGTCATCGTGCGCCACGGCGAGGGCTACGAGCTGGTCCCGCGTGCCGCCGCCGACAAGGTCCTTGAGCGCGCCGCGGAGCTGGTCGTGCTCGACCACGCGAAGAACCCGCCGCCTGGGAACGAATGCGACGATGACGACTACTACAGCCGGTTCGAGGTCCCCGACGACCTGGTCTGGTAGCGCGGCCAGCGCGGAGCGGGCCATGGCGGAGAGAGTGGGATTCGAACCCACGGTGGGCGTAAACCCACGGCAGTTTTCAAGACTGCTGCCTTAAACCACTCGGCCATCTCTCCGTAAGGTCGGACCCTGGTACGGCGGGCGACATTCTCGCATGCGACGGGGGGCGCGGCTCAACGCATGAAGGCTTTCTGCTCGGCCTCGCTGCATGGTTTGCCGTTGATGTCGGCGCAACCCAGCCGGGCCGACTCGACCAGCCCCGGCACCTTCTCGGCCAGGTAATCGATGAACACCCGGACCGCCGGCAGCAACCCGCGGCGCGAGGCGAAGACCGCGTGGAAGATGCCCTGCGGCAGCCGCCATTCGGGCAGCACGACCTGCAGCTCACCCTTGCGGACGGCCTCGGCACACACCGTCTCGGGCAGCATCGTGATGCCCACGCCCTGCCGGGCCAGCGCCATCAGCATCGGGAAATCGAAACCGGCCACCCGCGGCTTGAGGTCGATCCGCTTGATCTCGCCGTCGGGGCCGTGCAGCTCCCAGCGCTGGCGGGACTCGTCCTCGCTCATCGACATGGTGATGTGTTCGGACAGCTCTTCCGGGTGCGTGGGGCGGCCCATCTTGCGCAGGTAGTCAGGGCTGGCCACCAGCAACTCCTGGATCTGGCCGAAGCTGCGCATCACCAGGCTGCCATCGTCGTCGAGCCGGGTGCGTACGCGCAGAGCGACGTCGATGCCTTCGTTGATAACGTCGACCCGCCGGTTGCTCACCTGCAGTTGCACGCGCACCTGCGGATACCGGGCGAGGAACTCGGGCAGCAACCTCGGCATCTGCTCCTGCGCGGTGCCGACCGGCACGCTGACCCGGATCAGCCCGCGCGGCTCGGCACTGAGACGGTCGACCACCTCGCGCGCAGCCTGCGCCTCGGCCAGCATCGTCTGCGCGTGGCGGTAGACGCTCTGGCCGACATCGGTGACCGCGAAACGGCGCGTGGAGCGCTGCAGCAGGCGGACGCCGAGTTCGTTCTCGAGCTGGGTGATGCGGCGGCTGAGCCGCGACTTTGGGATGCCCAGTGCGCGTTCCGCCGCAGCGAAACCCGAATGGTCGACCACCATCGCGAAGTAGTAGAGATCGTTGAGGTCGTGCACGGTTATCCCATACGCAGAACGTTGCGTGACATTAGATGCGGTTTATCCCGAAACTGCAACAACCTACTCTGGTTTCTGTCGGGCCACGAGCCCATTCGGACCGAGGAAACCATGAAGCTCCTGCATATCGATTCCAGCATCCTGGGCGACAACTCCACCAGCCGCACCCTCAGCGCCGCCATGGTGAAGCGCTGGCAGGACGCGACCCCGGGACTGGAGGTCAGCTACCGCGACCTGGCCGAGGCCCGCCTGCCCCACCTGAGCGGTGGCTCGCTGGCCGGCGCGGACGCGCAGGAGGCGGAGTTGGCCGCCGCCATGATGGAGGAATTCCTCGCGGCCGACGTCGTGGTGGTCGGGCTGCCGATGTACAACTTCAACATCCCGAGCCAGCTCAAGGCGTGGATCGACCGGATCTCCGTGGCCGGCAAGACCTTCAAGTACACGGAGGCCGGACCGGTCGGACTGGCAGGAGGCAAGACCGTCTTTGTCGCCGGGGCCTACGGCGGGTTCCATTCGGGTGATGCGCCGACCAACTTCATCGAGCCGTACCTGCGCTACGTGTTCGGCTTCTGGGGGATCACCGACGTGGAGTTCATCACCGCCGAAGGCCTGGCGGTCTCGCCCGAGCAACGCGAAGCCTCGATCAAGTCCGCGCGCGAGCGCATCGAGGGCCCGTGCGAGGCGCTGGCCGCCTGAGCTACGGCGACGCGCGGTGCGCCTCGTCTTGACCCGGAAAACAACAAGGGCCCATGCAGGGCCCTTGTTCTTGCAGCCTTGGTGCCGCGTGGCGGCTCAGCCGATCCGTTCAAGTCCACCCATGTATGGCTTGAGCACGTCGGGGATCGCGATGGAGCCGTCCGCATCCTGGTAGTTCTCCATCACCGCGATCAATGCGCGCCCGATGGCCACGCCCGAACCATTGAGCGTGTGCACCAGCTCCGGCTTGCCGGTAGCGGGGTTGCGCCAGCGCGCCTGCATGCGGCGGGCCTGGAACGCCTCGCAGTTGGAAACCGACGAGATCTCACGGTAGGTCTCCTGGCTCGGCAGCCAGACCTCCAGGTCGTAGGTCTTGGTGGCCGAGAACCCCATGTCGCCACTGCACAGCAGCATGCGGCGGTACGGCAGGCCGAGCCGCTCGAGCACCACCTCGGCGCAGCGGGTCATCCGCTCGTGCTCGTCGTATGACTCCCCGGGGCGGCTGACGCAGACCAGCTCCACCTTCTCGAACTGGTGCTGGCGGATCATGCCGCGGGTATCGCGCCCGTGGCTGCCGGCTTCGGCGCGGAAGCACATCGAGTCGGCGGTCATGCGCATCGGCAGCGCGGCATCCTCGACGATCTCCTCGCGGACGATGTTGGTCAGCGGCACCTCGGCGGTCGGGATGAGGTAGCGGCGGTTGTTGGCCGAGGCCGCGTCGCCGATCTCGGTGGCGAACAGGTCGTCCTCGAACTTCGGCAACTGGCCGGTGCCGCGCATGCTGTCGGCATTCACGAGCAGCGGCACGTTGGTCTCCTCGTAGCCATGCTCGCCGGTGTGCAGGTCGAGCATGAACTGCGCGAGGGCGCGGTGCAGCCGCGCCAGCGGCCCGCGCAGCACGGTGAAGCGCGCGCCGCTGAGTCTTGCGGCGGTGTCGCCATCGAGCCAGCCGTTGGGGGCGCCGAGCTCCACGTGGTCGCGGACCTGGAAGTCGAACGTCCGCGGCGTGCCCCAGCGGTGCTGTTCGACGTTGCCGGACTCGTCCGTGCCCGCCGGTACCGAGGCATGCGGCAGGTTCGGGATGCCCAGCGCGATGGCTTCGAGCTCGGCCTGGATCGCCTGCAGCCGGGCCTCGCTGGCTTTCAGCTCGTCGCCCAGCCCGGCCACCTCCGCCAGCAGCGGAGCGACCTCTTCACCCTTCGCCTTCGCCTGGCCGATCGCCTTGGACCGGCTGTTGCGCTGCGCCTGCAGCTCCTGCGTCCGGACCTGGATCTGCTTTCGCTCGGCCTCCAGCGCCTGCAGCGCCGCCGGATCCAGTGCGTAGCCACGGGTGGCACGGAGCCGTTCGGCGAGTTCGTCGGGTTGCTGGCGCAACAGGTTGGGGTCAAGCATGGGACCGCATCCGGGTGGTCGGGTGCGCGATTATCGCGTGGATTGACGTGGATGGGTGCCGTTGGCGCACCATTGAACACAGACATGCACAATGTCGACGACTGCCGCCGAGCCGCGCCCATGCCCGAATCCCCGACCAAGCCGTCGCGTTCCCGTTTCGACCTCGCCTCGTGGCGCCCTTCGCCGCGCGCCCTGTGGCTGGTGTTGGGCGCCTTCGTCATCGGCCTGGTGCTGTTTGCGCTGGTCTGGTCGGGCGACCGCGACGGCGACGATTTCTTCCGCGCCAACGGCACGCCGCCCACGGCCGCGCCGTCCGCCTACGAACCGTTGCCGGTGCCCCTGCCCGCGGGCAGTCGCGACGCAAGCGGGATGGATGCCGAGCGACAGCCGGCGGACGAGGACGAAGTGGCGCAGCAGGACGAGCCCCGGCTGGTCGAAGCGCCGGCGCCGGTCGCGGTCGAACCGCCGCCGCCCCCCCCACCCAGCCCGTTGACCCAGCCCCGGCCGATCCCCGGCGCCACCCCTGCCCCGCGGTATCCCGTGCGCGCACTGCGCCGTGGCGAAAGCGGAACGGTGATGGTCAGGGCGGAGATCGGGCCCGATGGCGTGCCGACCTCGGTGTCGGTCAGCCAGGGCAGCGGCTCGCGCCTGCTCGACCGCACCGCGGTGGACGCGGTGAAACGCTGGCGGTTCGAACCGGCGACCCTTGACGGCCGGCCGACCGTCGGCACGGTGGTAGTACCGATCGCGTTCGAACCCTCACGCTGAGGAGCCACGCGCGCCGGTCAGCCGGCGCGCAGTCCGAATCCGGCCTGGGTAGCCAGCGACACGAACCCCGGGAACGAGGTGGCGACGTTGGCGACATCGCGGATGCGCACCTCGCCCTCGGCGCGCTGGGCGGCGACGGCAAAGCTCATAGCCACCCGGTGGTCTCCGTGGGCGTCCACCTCGCCACCGCGCAGGCGCCCCCCTTGGATGACGACGCCGTCCGCGCGCTCGTCCGCCCGGATGCCAAGTGCTCGCAATCCAGCGGCCATGGTGCCGATCCGATCGGACTCCTTGACCCGCAACTCGGCCGCGCCGCGTACCACCGTGCGGCCTGAGGCGCATGCGGCGGCGACGAACAGCGCCGGGAACTCGTCGATCATGTCCGGCACCAGCGCTTCGGGCACTTCGATGCCCGTCAGTGGCGCGTGGCGCACCCGCAGATCCGCGACCGGCTCCCCGCCCTGCTCGCGACTGTCGGTCTCTTCGATATCGGCGCCCATCAACCGCAGCGCCTGCAACAGCCCGGTACGCCTCGGGCTGACCCCGACCGACCGCAGCACCAGGTCAGACCCCGGGATGATGCTGGCGGCGACCACGAAGAACGCAGCGGACGAGAAATCAGCCGGCACTTCCACCCGCGTCGCAACCAGGCGATGTCCACCCGGCACGCTCGCAAACCCGGGCTTGAAGTCGATCGGATAACCGAACGCGGCCAGCATCCGTTCGGTGTAATCCCGGGTCGGATGCGGCTCGCGCACGGTGGTCGTGCCACGTGCGCCCAGGCCGGCGAGCAGCACGGCCGACTTCACCTGTGCGCTCGCCACCGGCAGGTCGTAGGCGATGCCGGACAGCGATTGGCCGCCGTGGATCCGAAGCGGCGGCACCCCACCCGGCCCTGTATCGATGCGAGCCCCCATCGCCGCCAGCGGTTCTGTCACGCGCCGCATCGGCCGTTGCGACAGCGACGCATCCCCCACCAGCACGCTGTCGAACGCCTGTCCTGCGAGCAGGCCGGCCAGCAACCGCATGCCGGTGCCGGCATTGCCGCAATCCAGCTCGGCGTCGCTGCCGCGCAGTCCATCCAGCCCGACCCCGTGGATGCGCCGCACCTGCGGCGCCGGAGACTCGATGCGCACGCCCAGCTGGCCGAGCACGCGGGCCGTGGCGCACGTGTCCTCCCCTTCCAGGAAACCGTGGACTTCCGTGACCCCGTCGGCCAGCGCCCCGAGCATCAGTGCACGGTGCGACACCGACTTGTCCCCTGGCACCACGAGCGAACCGTGTAACGGACCGCCAAGCGCGGCGATCCAGTCCTGCCGCGTCGTCATCCGTGCCGCTGCCGGAACTCGTCCATGAACCCCACCAAGGCGCGCACGCCCGCCTCGGGCATGGCGTTGTAGATCGAGGCACGCATGCCGCCCAGTGCCCGGTGGCCCTTCAGCGAGATCAACCCGGCCTCCTTCGCCTCGGCGAGGAACGCCTTGTCCAGTCCATCGTCGTGGAGGAAGAACGGCACGTTCATCCGCGAGCGCACGGCCGGCGCGACCTCGTTGCGATAGAAACCGCCGGATCCGTCGATCGCCGCGTACAGGGCATCGGCCTTGCGCTGGTTGCGGCGGGCGAACTCCTCGACGCCGCCTTCGGCCAGCATCCACTTGAAAACAAGCCCGGCCAGGTACCAGTTGAAGGTCGGCGGGGTGTTGAGCATCGAGCCGCTCTGCGCGTGCCGGGCGTATTCGAAGATGGGCGCGCGCGGCTGGCCGCTACGCTCCAGCGGCTCCCGGCGCACGATCACCACGCTCACACCGACCGGCCCGAGGTTCTTCTGCGCGCCGGCGTAGATCATCGCGTAGCGCGACACGTCGACGGGTTCGGAGGCGATGCTCGAGCTGAAATCGGCGATCAGCGGGACGTCGCCCACGTCGGGTGTGTCGCGGAACTCCACCCCGTGGATGGTCTCGTTGGCGGTGACGTGCACGTACGCAGCGTCGTCGGACAGCCGCCAATCGGCCCGCGCGGGAATGTCCCGGAAACCGCCCGCCTCACCGTCGGCGGCGACGTTGGCGGACACATAAGGGTGCGCCTGCTTGATCGCGGTCTTGCCCCAGTGGCCCGTCACCACGTAGTCCGCGGCTTGCCCGGGGGCGGCGAAGTTGAGCGGGATCAGCGCCTGCTGGGTGGTCGCGCCGCCGGACAGGAACAGCACCGCGTAGTCGTCGGGTACGGACAGCAGCGTGCGCAGGTCGGCCTCGGCCTCGGATGCGACCTGCATGAACTCCGGTCCACGATGGCTCAGCTCGACGATCGAGGCACCGGCGCCGTGCCAGTCAAGGAGCTCGGCACCCGCCTGTTCCAGCACGGTTTCGGGCAGGGTCGCAGGGCCGGCACTGAAGTTGTAGGCGCGCGTCATCGCAGGAGCTCCATTGGGAAGGTCGGGACGGGAAGGCGGGGCGCGCTCAGCGCGCGCCGAACATCAACAGCAGCGTCAGTGCCGCGGCCAGCAGCACCGCGGCCAGCAACAGCCACGGCATGCGTCGTATCGAGGACGCGACCGGCGAAGGCGCGTCGTCTACCGTCTCCGTATCGTGCCCGTCCTCCGGGACGGCCGTGGCGTCCGCGATGCCCGGTGACAGCGGCGCCTCGATCACGAACCGGTGGCTGCCCACCACCAGTTGGTCGCCGGCTTGCAACAACCCCTCGCGCACCGCGTGGCCGTTGACCACCACGTTGGCGCCGCCCAGGTCACGCAGCACGATGCCGTCCTGGTGTGGCTCTAGCCGCGCATGGCGCTCGGCGATCGCAGGGCCGTCGATGCGGATGTCGCATTCGACATCGCGACCGATCTCGCGCGCGTGGTCGAGGCTGAAACAGCGTCCATGGGAAGGCCCGCCAACCCCGCGCAGCACCGCGCGCCGGTCGCTCTCGCGCACGTTCGGGATGCCCTTCGGCATCGGCCCCGGCGAGGTGCCCAGCAGGACCAGTTCGGCCCCTTCCAGGTGGATGGCATCGCCGGCGCGCAGCATTGCCATGCGCCGTACCGGCCGGCCGTTGACGTGCACCGCGCCGTCGGGCGCACGGGACTGCAGCCAGACCCCGCGGCGGTCGATGCAGAACTGCACCAGCGCGTCTTCGCGGTGCTCGACTCGGTCCAGGGCACCATCGTCGGCGCGGCCGAACGCGTGGACGCCATGGCCCAGGGCCAGGTCGTTGCGGTCGTGGTCGGGAAATCGCAGGCTGAGGGCATTCACGCCGCTAAAATCTAGCACGCTCCCCACACGTCGCCCATGGGCTGTGAACCCCTCGCGGCGCGCCGCACAATGGCACTCCACAGGAGGTTCCATGGCAAGCATCGACATCCAACATCCCCACACACTGGCCCCGCCGCGCGCGCGCCAGGCCGTCCAGGAAATCGCCGACAAGCTGGCCGACCGGTTCGGCGCCGAGTGCCGCTGGGACGGGGACATCCTCGACTTCACCCGAAGCGGCATCGATGGCCGCATCGCCCTGCTGCCGGGACAGGTGCATGTCACGGCGCAACTGGGGTTCCTGCTGGGCGCGATGAAGGGCCCGATCGAAGCGGAGATCCGCCGCGTACTGGACGAGCGGTTCTGAGGCGTTCCGGCCCGCACAGGGGCCGGCAGCCCGCGGGGTGCCAAACCGTGCCGCGCCTCACCCGGCGTGCGCAGACGCGGACGTATATTGCGCGGGTCTTTCGTTGCCCCCCAGGTGGATCGCAGGAATGCTGACAGTTCCATTCTTAGTAACTGCATTGGTGATCGCACTTGTCCTCGGCGCCGGCCTCAGTGCCTGGTTGTGGCGGGTGCAATGCCGGAAATGGGTGATGGAGGCCGGGCTGCGCACCCTGGCGGTGATGCGTTGGCGGGAGTTCTCGCGCTTCGTCATCGAGGCGCTGCAGGCGCAGGGGTTCGAGGCAAGCCGGCTGGAGCCGTCCGCCGACCGCGGCCAGAAGGCCGACCTGCTGCTCAACCGCGATGGCCAGACCTGGTTACTGACGTGCAAGCAGGGCGTCGACTACCGGGTCGGGCGTCCAATGGTCGAGGAGCTTGCCTCGGCGGTGCGGGCCAGCGGCGCGAGTGGCGGCATCCTCACCACGCTCGGCCGGATCGAGCCCGATGCCCGCCGCCACGCGGGGGCGATCGAGCTGCTGGACGGGCCGATGCTGTGGACGCTGATCGACCCCCTCCTGCCACCAAGCGTGCACACCGACCTCGTGGCGAGGGCGCACCGCCGCACGTTGCGGGCGATCGGGCTCGGCTGGGTCGCGGCACTGGCTGCCGGCGTCGCGCTGGCAATGCTGCTTGGCGGGTTGCGGAGCGCTGGCGGCGACCCGAAGCCGGCCCCGGTACCGCCGATGGTGGCCCCACCCGCTTCGCAAATGCCGTTGACCGGTCGTGGGGTTGAGCCGGCGGCGCCCGTGATCGCTGCACCGTCCACGGACACGCCGGCCGGCGCCACGGAACCGGCATCCGACGCGGAGCAGCGCGAACAGATCGAACGCGACATCGCCGCCCTGCCCGGCGTCGTCGATGCCGGCTGGGCCACCCGGTCGACCCTTGTGGTGCACCTGATGCCCGATGCCACCGATGACCAGATCGACGGCGTCTGCGAGGTGCTGGAGCGCAGCGAGTCGCTCGGCGCTTCCCGCGTGCAGTTGCAGCCCGCCCCCTCGAGCGGGCAACCGGTGCGGTTCATGCAGTGCCGGGTGTATTGACCGGCCCGAAAGGCTTGCCGGCGTCCGCGGCGCCCAGTAAACTGCGCGGCCCAGCAATACCGGGCGGTTAGCTCAGCGGTAGAGCATTGCCTTCACACGGCAAGGGTCGCAGGTTCGATCCCTGCACCGCCCACCAGTAGTATGGAGCCGGCCACGCGCCGGCTTTTTTTATGCCCGCGGCGACCGTCGACAAGGAGTTCGCATGCCCGCTGCCCGCCTGTATCACAACCCCCGCTGCTCCAAGTCCCGCGGCGCACTCGAGCTGCTGCGCGAACGCGGCATCGAGCCCGAGATCCGCGCCTACCTGGACACCTCGCCGGGCGAGGACGAGCTACGCCAGCTGGTCGCGATGCTGGACGTTTCGCCCCGTGCCCTGTTGCGCACCGGCGAGGCCGAGTACCGCGAACTCGGGCTGGACGACGCGTCGATCGCGGATGACCGGATCATCGCGGCCATGGCGGCTCACCCGCGGCTGATCGAGCGCCCGATCTTCGTCAACGGTGGGCGTGCGGTGATCGGTCGCCCTCCCGAGCGCGTGCTCGATCTGCTCGACTGAGACCGGTCAGAACGACTTGCTCTGGCGCATCTTGCGCGCGCGGTCGGGCGCACCGAACGAATCGCTGCGTGCGCTCGCCCAGAACGCCTTGAACACCGCGTGCTCGGGCAGGCCCGTCAACAGGGCCCCGGGTTCGAGGAACCGGTACAGCGCCGCCAGCGACCGGACCTCGGTCGGCGTAACCCGACGCATGATGTGCTCGGGCCCGAGTTCACGCGGATGCTCCAGCCCGGCCGCGCACACCAGGTCGCGCAATGCGCGCACGGTGTTGTGGTGGAAGTTATAGACGCGGCTGGACTTGTCCCCCACATCCAGGCCGCGCCAGCGTCGCGGATCCTGGGTCGCCACGCCGGTGGGGCAATGGTCGGTGTGGCACGCCTGGGCCTGGATGCAGCCGACCGCGAACATGAAACCCCGGCCCGCATTGCACCAGTCCGCGCCCATCGCCAGCGTGCGCGCGATGTCGAACGCGCTGGTGACCTTGCCGGCCGCCGCCATCCGAAGGTCGTCGCGCAACTCGAGCCCAACCAGGGTGTTGTGCACGAGCATCAGTGCCTCGTGCATGGGCAGGCCGACGTGGTCGATGAATTCCGCCGGCGCGGCGCCGGTGCCGCCCTCCGCGCCGTCGACCACGATGAAGTCCGGCAGGATGCCGGTTTCCTTCATCGCCTTGGCGATGCCGAACCATTCCCACGGATGCCCGATCGCCAGCTTGAAGCCGGTCGGCTTGCCGCCGGACAGTTCGCGAAGGCGGGCGACAAACTCGAGTAGGCCGATAGGGGTCGAGAAGGCGCTGTGCTGCGCCGGTGACACACACTCGACACCGGGCGGCACCCCACGCGTCAACGCGATTTCAGGGCTGACCTTGGGCGCGGGCAGCACGCCGCCGTGGCCGGGCTTGGCGCCCTGCGACAGTTTGACCTCGATCATCTTCACCTGCGGGTCGGTGGCGTTCTCGACGAACCGCTCGACGCTGAAACCGCCATCGTTGTCCCGGCAACCGAAGTAGCCCGAGCCGATTTCCCAGACCAGGTCGCCCCCGTGTTCGCGGTGATACGGCGAGATCGAGCCTTCGCCGGTGTCGTGATAGAAGCCGCCGGCCTTGGCGCCCTTGTTGAGGGCGCGGATGGCATTGGCCGACAGCGACCCGAAGCTCATCGCCGAGATGTTGAACACGCTCGCCGAGTACGGCTGTGCGCTCTTCTCCCCAACCAGCACGCGGAAATCCGGGTCGACATGCTCGCTCGGCACCATCGAGTGGTTGATCCACTCGTAGTCGGGGCCATAGACGTCCTGCAACGTGCCGAACGGGCGGGTATCGATAACCGACTTGGAGCGCTGGTAGACAAGTGCACGCTGCAGGCGCGAGAACGGCACCTCGGCGGTATCTGCCTGGATGAAGTACTGCCGCATCTCGGGGCCGATCGACTCCAGTCCGTAGCGGAAGTGTGCGAGCAGCGGGTAGTTGCGACGCAGCGTGCTGCGCTGTTGCAGCAGGTCCCAGGTCCCCAGTGCCGTCAGCGCGCCGGCGGCCAACAGGACCCACGTCCAGTCGCGGTCGAAGGCAAAGGTCATCACCGCCGACAGCAGGGTCAGTGCGATGGCGGCGGCGTAGAGGGCATAGCGCGACATGCAGGCTCCCATCAGTCGAAGCGCAAGGATAACCGGCGCGCCGGGCGACCGATGCCTTGCCGGCTAGCGGGTCCGGGGCTCCGCCGGCGCAGCCGGAACCGGACGCGTCACCTTCAACGCGCGCAGCAGGCCTTGGCTGGCGCGACCGTCGGGGGGACGGCCGAGACGCTGCTGCTCAAGCACGATCGCGGCGCGTGTGTTGCCGCCGACGATGCCGTCGATCTCGCCGATGTCGTGGCCACGATCCAGCAGCAATTGCTGCAGTTCGCGACGCTGGAGCCGCGACAGCCCCGGGTCGTCGGTGGGCCAGTCGCGAACGAGACCCGGGCGGCCGCGCAGTCGCTCCGACAGCAACGCGATCGCAAACGCATAGCTCTCGGCGGCGTTGTACGAGTAGATCGCGTCGAAGTTGCGGAACACCAGGAACGCGGGTCCGTCGCGGCCGGCAGGCATCACCAGCGCCGAGCGCCGGCCATCGGGCGCTATGGGACTGCCGTCCACCCGTGTGATGCCCTGCCCTACCCAATGCGACAGCGGCTGCCGCCGGGTACGTCCGTGGGCACCGCTGAAGCGGGCGGGCACAGCGACCTCGTAGCCCCACGGCTCACCAGTGCGCCATCCGGCCCGCTTGAGGTAATTGGCGGTCGAGGCAAGCGCGTCGGGGATGCTGTCCACCAGGTCCCGGCGACCGTCACCATCGAAATCAACTGCCAGCCGACGGTATGTCGACGGAATGAACTGGGTATGGCCGAAGGCGCCGGCCCACGACCCGACCAGCTTGTCGGCGGTGACATCACCATCGCGGATGATCCGCAGCGTGGCCAGCAACTCGCCCCGGAAGAAATCCTGCCGCCGTCCCATGCACGACAGCGTCGTCAGCGACTGAAGCAGCGGGCGCTTGCCGAATGTATCGCCGAAGTCGCTTTCAACTCCCCACACCGCAACCACGGTCGCCGGGTCGACGCCGTACGCCGCTTCCACCCTGGACAGCACATCCGCATGGCGTTGCAGCATCTGCCGACCGCCGGCGACACGCTCCTCGTCGACCAGGCCGGCGAGGTAGTCCCAGATCGGCGTCTTGAACTCGGGCTGCGAATCCAGCAGCCGCAGCACCGAGGTGTCCGGCACCACCGTGCGCACGTGCCGGTCGAACAGCGCGCTGCCGATGCCTTCGCGCGCCGCCCGCGCCTGCAGGCTGTCCACGCAGCGGCGGTAGGCGGCTTGGTCGTATGCGGGCGGAGGCGGCGTCGACGCCTGCGGCGCCGCGGACATGGCGAGGACGAGCAGGTTCGAAAACATGGACGAACCATATCGACCCCCGTCGTGATGGGACCGTGGTCAGCGCGGCAGTGTCACGTGACTGCGCGCACGAGCAGGTACCCGCCGACGCTGAGCCACAGGAAGAGCACACCGGCCAGCAACAGTGGCCGCGGGCCGAGCGCACGCAGCTTGGCAATGCGCGTCTCCACGCCCAGTGCCGCCATGGCGGTCGCGAGCAACAGCGTGTCCAACGTCAGCAGCGCCGCCCTCCACGGCCCGGGCAGCTGGATGACCGAGTTGAGGGCCACCACCGCCAGGAACCCCAATGCGAACCACGGGATCACCATGGCCCGCTCACCGCCCTCACGTGCCTCCTGCCAGCCGAGCACCAGCAACACGGGTACCAGCAGCAACACCCGGGTCAGCTTGACGATGACCGCGGCGTCGGCGGTCTCGGGGCTGACCGCGCTGCCGACCGCCACCACCTGCGCCACTTCATGCACGGTCGCTCCGGCATACAGCCCGAACGCAGCGGGATCGAGCCCGAGATGCGGGTACAGCATCGGGTACAGGAAGATGTTGAAGGTGCCGAATAACACAACCGTGGCGACCGCGATCGCCACCTTGCTGGGATCGGCGCGCAGCACGCGCTCGACGGCCAGCACCGCCGCCGCGCCACAGATAGCGCTGCCGGCGGCCGTCAGCATCGCCGTGTGCCGGTCCAGGCCAAACCAACGGCGCCCGGCCCAAGTGCCCAGCATGAGCGTGGACACGACCACCACCACGTCGACCAGCAGCCCGGCGGCGCCGATCGCCGCGATGTCCTGGAAACTCAGCCTGAGCCCGTACAGGACGACGCCCGCCCGCAACAGCTGCCGCTGCGACACGTGAAGACCTGGCGCCAGCCGTGCGGGCAGGTGCGCGCCCAGCAGATTGCCCACCAGCAGTCCCAGCACGATCGCGCAGGTGAGCGCGCTCAACTGCCAGCGCGCGAGCCACGGCAACTCCGCGAGCCACAGGCCGAGCAAGCCCAGCCCGACCGCGAGCGCGAGACCGGGAAGCAGGCGGAAGGTGGGACGGAGGATGCCTGGCAACGTGCCGGAGGGTGTGGTCATGGGTTGGACGGGCGGGACGTCATCGGGGACGCAATCGTGGCCCACCCTCGATATTCAGTACAGTTGATACTTCTTACCCGCCCCATCAGTCCGATTGATGAACAGCGTCAGCCCCCGGCAACTGGAAGTGTTCGTCGCCATTGCCGCCGGCGGCACCGTGCGTGGCGCGGCCGAGCAACTCCACCTGACCCAGCCGGCGGCCAGCATGGCCCTGGGCGAGCTGGAGCGGCTGCTGGGATACCGGGTGTTCGACCGTATCCAGCAGCGCCTGCACCTCAACGCGCATGGCCGCCGCCTGTTGCCGCGCGCCCGCGACATCCTCGAGCGGCTGCGCGAGTTCGGCCTGGGCGACGCCGGCGAGGACCTGTCCGGTGAACTGCGGCTGGGCGCCAGCAACACCATCGGCAACTACCTGGTCGGCGACCTGCTGGGCGGGTTCGTGGCCGCGCATCCACGCGTCAGCATCCGGCTGCACGTCGACAACAGCGCATCGATCCTCGCCGGGATGCTCGACTACAGCCTGGACCTGGGGTGCATCGAGGGGCCGGCGGCGCATCCGCAACTGGAACTCCTTCCGTGGCGAAGCGACACCTTGTGCGTGTGTGCACCGCCGAACCACCGGCTGGCCGGGCGCAAACGCCTGCGGCCGGACGACTTCGCAGGCGCACGCTGGATCCTGCGCGAGGCCGGCTCGGCCACGCGCAGCCAGGCCGAACGCGTCCTCGCGGCGCTCCCCGCCGGCGAGACCGTGCTCGAGCTCGACCAGAGCGAGGCGATCAAGCAGGCGGTGATCGCCGGCCTCGGCCTGGCACTGCTGCCGGCGATCGCGGTGGAGGAAGCGCGGCTCTCCGGGCGCATCGCCGTCTTGCCGACGCCGTTCCTGCCGCTGCAGCGCGAGCTGAGCCTGGTGCTTCACCGCCAGCGCCATCGCGGCGCGCTGCTGGGGGCGTTCCTCGCCAGCGTGGGCGCGGGGTAGCAGCGTGGTGCCCGGACCGGGAATCGAACCCGGATAGCCTTGCGGCTGACGGATTTTAAGTCCGTTGCGTCTACCAGTTCCGCCATCCGGGCCGATGGTCGCACAAAGAAAAAACCGCGCCGGAGCGCGGTTCGAAGATGGAGGCCGAGGTCGGAATTGAACCGGCGTACGCGGATTTGCAGTCCGCTGCATAACCACTCTGCCACCCGGCCGGATGACGCGCACCGCAAGCATACCGCTTGTGGTGCCGGCTGCACGGGGCAGCCTCTGGAAAAAACAAAACCCCGCGAACGGGGTTTGTTTCGAAAGCCCCTCCAGCGAACCGGAGGGCGAAATCTGGAGCGGGAAACGAGACTCGAACTCGCGACCCCGACCTTGGCAAGGTCGTGCTCTACCAACTGAGCTATTCCCGCTGAGGAGCCGCCATTTTAGGCATGACGGCAGAACTGTCAACTGTTTTTCACATCGTCCTTCAGCGAAGGCCAGGCTGCATGCAGGTATGCGAAACCCGACCACAGCGTCAGCAGCGCGGCCGCGGCCAGCAGCCACTCGCCGATCGCGAACACGGGCAACTGCAGCACCGGATCGCGGTACAGCAGGAACACCAGCGCGACCATCTGGACCACCGTCTTGACCTTGCCGATCGTGGCGACCTTGACCTTCGCCCGCTGGCCGAGCTCGGCCATCCACTCGCGCAGGGCCGACACCGCGATCTCGCGCCCGATGATCACCGCCGCCCACAACGCCATCCACACGGTGTGGTGGTGCTGCACGGTGATCACCAGTGCGGTGGCGACCATCAGCTTGTCCGCCACCGGATCCAGGAACGCGCCGAACGCCGAGTACTGGTCGTAGCGACGGGCGATCCAGCCGTCGAGCCAGTCCGTCAGCGAGGCGAACGCGAAGATCGCCGCGGCGGCGAAATTCGTCCACCGGTAATCCAGGTAATAGACCAGCACCAACACCGGGATCAGCACGATCCGCAGCAACGTGAGCATGGTCGGCACCGTCAACTTCATTCTTCACTCCGTGTCGCACCGGCCCCGGGGGCATTGCCAGCGCTTTCGAGTCCGTGCAGGGTCGCATAGATGCGTTCGGCCAGGGCAGCGTTCACGCCTTCCACGCGGGAGATCTCCTCGGCGCCGGCGGCCTTGAGCCCGCCGAGTCCGCCGAAGTGGCGCAACAGGTTGGCGCGGCGGCGCGGGCCGATGCCGGGGATGTCCTCCAACCGGCTGGTGTTGCGCGCCTTCTGGCGCCGACCGCGATGGCCGGTGATGGCGAACCGGTGCGCCTCGTCGCGGACCTGCTGCACCAGTTGCAATGCGGGCGAGCCGGCACCCGGGCGGACGCACCGCCCATCGGGCAGCAGCAGTTCCTCGTCGCCGGGGCGGCGGGCCGGCCCCTTGGCGACGCCGACCAGCGCCACGCCTTCGATGCCCAGCTCGTCCAGCACCGCCCTCGCCTGCGCGACCTGGCCGGCACCGCCGTCGATCAGCAGGATATCGGGCAGCACCGCGGCCGCCTTGTCCACCCGCTTGCGCCGGGTCGCGGCCGCCGGGTCATCCACGTCGACCGTGTCGGATGCCACCGCGCGACGGAACCGCCGGCTGATGGCCTGGTGCATCGCCGCGTAGTCGTCACCCGGCTCGATGCCGGCGATGTTGTAGCGGCGGTACTGGCCGCGGACCGGGCCTTCCGCGTCGAACACCACGCACGATGCGACGGTGGCCTCGCCCATGGTGTGGCTGATGTCGAAGCATTCGATCCGTTGTGGCAGCGCGGCCATGCCCAGCAGCTCGCGCAGGTCCTCGGCGCGTGCGAGCTGGGCGGCGTGGCTGGTGCGCTCGCTGGCCAGCGTGATCTGCGCGTTGCGGCGGGCCATGTCGAGGTAGCCGGCGCGGTCACCACGCACGCGGTGGCGGATCTCGACCTTGCGCTCGCCGGACGCCGACAGCGCCTGCTGGATCAGTTCGCGGTCCGGGATGTCGCGGTCGATGACGATCTCGCCGGGCGGAAGCTGCTCGCCGTAGTACTGCGAGACGAACGCCGCCAGCACCTCTTCGGCGTTCTCGCTGCCATTGGTCCTGGGGAAGAACGAGCGCGTGCCCAGGTTGCGGCCGTCGCGGAAGGCCAGCAGCACGACGCACGCCGCGGCGCCCTGCATCGACACGGCGAGGACGTCCAGGTCGGCCGCGCGGCCATCGACGTACTGGCGCGCCTGCAGCGTGCGGATCGACGACACCAGGTCACGCAGGCGGGCGGCCTCCTCGAAATCCAGGCGCTGGGCGGCGCCTTCCATCGCGCGGCCCAGCTCGTCGGTCAGCTCGTCGCTGCGCCCCTCGAGCAGCAGGGTGGCGCGGCGGACGCTCTCGGCATACTCGCGCGCCGACACCAGTCCCACGCAGGGCGCGCTGCAGCGGCCGATCTGGTGCTGCAGGCACGGCCGGGACCGGTTGCGGAACACGCTGTCCTCGCAACTGCGCAGCTTGAACAGCTTGTGCATCAGGTTGAGCGTGTCGCGGACCGCGCCGACGCTCGCATACGGACCGAAGTACCGGCCGGGTATCGAGCGCGGCCCGCGATGGACGGCGATTCGCGGCCAGGCCTCGTTGGTGAGCAGGACGTAGGGATAGCTCTTGTCGTCGCGCAGTAACACGTTGTAACGCGGCTTCAGCGACTTGATCAGCTCGTTCTCGAGGATCAGCGCCTCGGCTTCGGTGCGGGTGACCGTCACCTCCATCCGCACGGTCTGCGACAGCATCGCCATGATCCGCGCCGACTTCGGGGTCGCATTGAAGTAGCTGGAGACGCGGTTCTTCAGCGCGCTCGCCTTGCCGACGTACAGGACCTTGTCGTCGGCGCCGACCATCCGGTACACGCCGGGCGCGGTACTGAGGCCGCGCGAGAACGCCTTTCCGTCGAATGGCGCCGTCACGGTCACGTGCACCCCGCGGACAGGTGGCGGCGGTTCGGCGCGGGTGCGACAGCGTGGCGGGCAGGCATCGGCTCCATGGATGGGGTCGATTATCGCCCGTGCAATCGGCGCGCGTGTGGCGCCGTCCGGCCGTATTCATCCGCGGGCCGGGTGGCGTGCACCGGCGGTCGCTGCAATGATCGACGCATGCTACCTCCGGTCGCCGTATCGCCCCGCGCCGTCGCCCTCGCCCGCCGAAAACGCGTGGCGGTCGCGATGCTCGCGGCTGCGGCAGTGCTGTTCGTGGCGGCCACCTGGATGGAGGTGCGCCATCCGCACTGGGCGTTCGGCCTGCTGGTGGCGATGGCGGAGGCGGCGATGATCGGCGGGCTGGCCGACTGGTTCGCGGTGGTCGCGCTGTTCCGCCACCCGCTCGGCCAGCGCTGGATCCCGCACACGGCGATCATCCCGAACCGCAAGGATGCCCTCGGCCGGGCGCTGGCCGACTTCATCTGCAACCATTTCCTCGAGCCCGGCGAGGTGATGCGCAAGCTCGACGAGTTCGATCCCGCCTCGCGGCTGGCCGTCGCGCTGTCACGACCGGAAAACGCCGCACGCGTCGGCCGGCTGGTGGTCGACCTGTCACCGCACCTGCTCGCTTTGCTCGACAGCGAGCGGCTCCATGCCTTCCTCGAGCGGCTGACGCGCGAGCAACTGCGGCGGATGGACGTCGCCGCCCTGGCAGGCCAGGTGCTGGAGGTCATGACCCACCAGCGCCGGCACCAGGCCCTGTTGGACAGCGTATTGCGGGACATTGCCGGGGTGCTGACCGACCCCGGGACGCAGGAGACCGTGGCCGCGCGCATCGCGCCCCAGCTTTGGTCCGTCCTCAGGCTGACCGGGCTGGACGAGCCGGTTGCCCGGCGGTTGGCCGAACGCGTGGTGGCAGGCGTCGGCGACCTCGTCGACGAGATGGCATCCGAGCCCGACCACGAGCTGCGCCTGCGGTTCGACCACTACGCCGCCGACTTCGTCGCGCGACTGCGCAGCGACCCGGCGCTGCAGCGCAAGGTCGGCGAGATGCGCGACCGCCTGCTCGACGACCCGGCCCTGCCCCGCTACGTGCGCGGGCTGTGGGACGACGTGCTGGCGTGGTTGCGGCAGGACCTGCTGCGCGAGGACTCCGAGATCGCGGCCCGCGCCGGGCGGGTCGCGATGGTGCTGGGGGAGCGACTGTCGGCCGATACCTCCATGCGCGACTGGCTCAACGGCTGGCTGCGCGCCACGGTGGAGCCGATGGTCGACCGCTACCGCGGCAGCATCCGCGACTTCATCGTCGAGCGTGTCGGCCGCTGGGACACCCGCGAGCTGGTCGACGAACTCGAGCTGAGCGTCGGCAGCGACCTGCAGTACATCCGCTACAACGGCACCGCGATCGGGGCGCTGATCGGCGGCGTGCTGTTCGGGATCGTCCAGCTGATCGCCTGGCTGGGTCGCTGATCAGCCCGGCTGCGAGGCCATGAGCGCTTCGGCGCGGGCGAGGTCGTCGGGCGTGTCGACGCCGGGTGGAAACGGCGCGGGCGTGAGCGCCACCGCGATCCGGCACCCGGCCTCGAGCGCACGCAACTGTTCCAGCGATTCCACCTGCTCCAGCCGTCCCGGCGGCATTGCAGCAAAGCGTTGCAGGAACCCGGCGGTGTACCCGTAGATGCCGATGTGCCTCAGCCAGGCGTGGCCGGCGGGCAGTCGGCTGCGGTCCGCGGCGAAGGCATCGCGCGGCCAGGGCACCGGCGCACGGCTGAAATAGAGCGCATCGCCGCTGGCGGCCCGCACGAGCTTGACCGCGTTGGGGTCGAGCAAGGTGTCGACGTCCTCGACCGGCGCCGCCAGGGTGGCCATCTCGGCACCGCTGGAGCGCAACAACGCCGCGACCGCGCGGATCCCTTCGGCCGGCGCGAAAGGCTCGTCACCCTGCAGGTTGACCACGGCGGTACCAGTGTCCCAGCCGGCGATACGTGCACACTCGGCCAGCCGGTCGGTACCCGATGCATGCGCCGGCGAGGTCATCGCGACCTGCACGCCGCTGCCCTGGAGCGCCTCCGCGATGCGCGGGTCATCGGCGGCAACCCAGACCTCGCGCGCGCCGGCGGCCAGCGCACGGCGGGCGACATGCAGCACCAGTGGCTCGCCGGCAAGCAGACGCAGCGGCTTGCCGGGCAGCCGCGTGGCGTCGTGGCGGGCGGGGATGGCGACTACGAAGTCAATCGGACTCATGGCCGCGATTCTGGTCGAGCGCCTGCAACCGGTCCAGCAGCGACACCCAGAACCCTTCGGGCAGCTCGGCCTGCACCGGCACGCTGTGGAAGGCGTCGGTGGCGAACTCCGCGCACTTCACCGCGTCCTTCTCGGTCATCAGCACTGGCAGCGGACTGCCGAACTCGAAATCCGCGGCGCGGTAACGGTGATGGTCCGCGAACGCGTGCGGCACCACCGCGATCCCGAGCCCACGAAGCATCGTGAAGAAGCGGTCGGGGTTGCCGATCCCGGCCACGGCATGCACCCGGTGGCCGGCGAAGCTGTCCAGTGGCCGCGGCCGGCCCCCGCGCACCGGCACTGCGCGGTCGGCGAGCAAGCGCATGGGCCATTCGCCGAAGCCGGCCTCGCCGCCGTTGATCACGCGGAAGTCGCATTGGCTGCCGCGCTCGGGCAATTCGCGCAGGGGACCGGCCGGGAGCAGCTGGCCGTTGCCATAGCGGCGGCGGCCGTCGACCACCTCGATCTCGATGTCGCGCTGCAGTCGGTAATGCTGCAGGCCGTCGTCGCAGATGACGATGTCGCAACCCGCTTCGGCCAGCGCCTTGGCCGCGGCGGCACGATCGCGGTCGGCGCGCAGGCGTGCACCGGTGCGGCGGGCGATCAGGACCGGTTCGTCGCCTCCGATCGAGGGCGCCGTGTCGGCGTCCACCCACACGGCATCAGCGACGTCGGTGCGGCCGTAACCGCGGCTGGCCACGCCGGGGTTCCAGCCCTCGCTGCGCAGGCGCTCGACCAGTGCGATCGTCAGCGGCGTCTTGCCGGCGCCGCCCGCAGTGATGTTTCCGACCACGATGACCGGGACGCCCGGGTGGCTGCGTCCAAACCAGCCCTTGCGGTACAGCCAGCGGCGGGCGCTGGTGACGACCGCATACACCGAGGCCAGCAGGCGGGCGCCCAGCGGCACCGGGGCCTCGCCATACCAGTAGGCGGGCTGGTGTTCGCGCCGGTTCGAGGGACCGGTCGGACCGGGGTTCATTGGACCTCGCGGAACTGCATGCGGTGCAGGTGGGCGTACAGCCCGCCCCGCTCCAGCAGCTCGGTATGGGTGCCGCGCTCGACGATGCGGCCTTCATCGAGCACCAGCACCTGGTCGGCGTGCTCGATGGTCGACAGCCGGTGCGCGATGACCAGCGTGGTGCGGTCCGGCATCAGCCGCTCGAGCGCATCCTGGACCAGCCGCTCGGACTCGGTATCGAGCGCGGCGGTGGCCTCGTCGAGGATCAGGATCGGTGCGTCCTTGAGCATCGCCCGTGCGATCGCAAGACGCTGCCGCTGGCCGCCGGACAGCCGGCCGCCCTTGCTGCCGATGCCGGTCTCGACGCCATCGGGCAGGCGTTCGACGAACTCCATCGCATTGGCACCCCGGATCGCGCGCTCCAGCCCGTCTGGCGACGCCTGTTCCAGCTCGCCGTAGGCCACGTTGGCCGCCACGGTGCCGTCGAACAGCATCACCTGCTGCCCGACCAGCGCGATCTGCCGGCGCAGGTCGGCCAGCCGGTACTCGCGCAGCGGATGGCCATCGAGCAGGATCTGGCCCGATTCGATCTCGTAGAAGCGCGGGATCAGCTTGATCAGCGTTGACTTGCCGCTGCCCGAGCGGCCGACGATGGCGGTGACCGTGCCAGGCCGCGCGGAGAAGCTGATGTCCGTCAGTGCCTGGGTGGCCTGGCCGGCATAGCGGGCACTGACGTCGCGGAACTCGATCTCGCCGCGGGCGCGGTCGAGGGGCCGGGTGCCTTCGTCCTGCTCGTCACCGGCGTCCATCACGTCGAACAGGCGGTCGGCCGATGCCACGCCACGCTGCAACATGCCTTGCACGTTGGTGAGCTGTTTGAGCGACGGGATGATCGCCATCATCGAGATCATCAGGGTGACGAAGCCGCCGGCACTGAGCCGTCCGGCCATCGCCTCGCGACCGGCGAAGAACAGGAGCAAAGCGAGTCCGATGGACCCCATCAGCTGGACCATCGCCGAGGAGATGCTGCGGGTCGACTCGACCTTCAGGGTCAACTTGAGGTGGTGGTTGGCCTGGGCCGCATAGCGTTCCAGCTCGACCGCCTGCGCGCCGTACACCTTGACCTCCTGCTGGTTGCCGAGGGCCTGGTCGGCCGACTGCATCAGCGCCGCGCCGCTTTCCTGGATCTTGTGGCTGATGCGGCGATAGCGCTTGCCCACCTTGTCCATGATCCACGCCAGCGGCGGCGCCATGATCAGGATCGCGATGGTGACCTGCCAGCTGGTCCACAGCATCACGCCCAGCATCGCGATCACCTGCAGGGTCTGCTGCAGCATGACCTTCATCGCGTCGATCGCGGCTTGGGCGACCTGGTCGCTGTCCGACCCCAGCCGCACCAGCATCGACGGCACCGGCTCGGCGTCGAAGCGCAGCCCCGGCAGCCGCAGGTACTTGCCCAGCACCTGGACGCGCAGGTCGCGCGCTATGCCACGGCCGGACTTGGCCATGTGGATGTCGGTGATGTAGCCGGCCACGCCGCGCAGCAGGAACAAGGCGACGATCGCCATCGGCAGGACGAGGCTGAATTCGCTGTTGCGATCGATGAAGGTCTCGTCGACCACGGGCTCCATCAGCTTGGTGAACGCTGCGGCCGAGGCGGCCTCGAACAGCATGCCGATGCCCGCAATGACCAGCAGCGGACGGTACGGGCGGGCGAAACGGAGCAGCCGCCGATAGACCTGCCACGGGGTGGCGGCTTCGTTCACGGAACGGCTCCGCTGCCCTCGCCTGCCGGCGCGGTGGCGCTCATGACACGGTTGAATCCGAGCTGGCCCAGCGCGTCGTATACCGTCACCACGGCCTGGTACGGCGTGCGCGCGTCGGCACGCAGCATCACCGGGCGGTCGCGGTCGTTGCCGGCCACCTCGGCAATGGTCGCCTTCAGCGCGCCGCTGTCGGTGCGCAGGACCTCGCGGTCATCGACGAAGTAGCGCCCCTCGGCATTGACCAGTACCACCAGTGGCTGGGTGGCCTCGGTCTGTTCGCCGGTCGCCTTCGGCAACTCGAGCTTGATCACCGAGCGCGCGTCGAACGTGGTGGTGACGACGAAGAAGATGATCAGCACCAGGATGACGTCGATCATCGGGACCAGGTTGATCTCCGGCTCGTCGTCGGCGCGGTGGTCGCGGATACGCATCGCTCAGCTCGCGCTCACCGGCGGGTTGATGCCGTGGCCGCCCGCCGCGACTTCGGCCGACGCGGCCGCTGGCTGGAGGGTGTCGAGCAGGCGGATCGCCTCGTGCTCCATGTCGACGATGTACTCGGCGATGCGGCCGCGGAACCAGCGGTGCGCCATCAGCGCGGGAATGGCGACGATCATGCCGGTGGCGGTGCAGACGAGCGCCTTGCCGATGCCGCCGGCGAGCTCGTTGACGTCGCCCATGCCGCTTTCACCGATCACCAGGAACATCTGGATCATGCCGACCACGGTGCCGAACAGCCCCAGCAGCGGACCCGCGGCGGCGATGGTGCCGAGTGTGTTGAGGTAGCGCTCCATCCGGTGGACCAGGTGCCGGCCGACGTCCTCGATGCGTTCGCGGATCTGGTCGCGGGGGCGGTGGCGGACGTCGAGCGCGGCAGCCAGCAGTGCGCCCAGTGGCGACGTCGCGCGCAGCGAGTCGATATGCGCCGGGTCGAGCGTGCCACCCGCGGCCCAGGTCCGGACTTCCTGCCCCAGGTTGGGCGGCGCGACGGCGATGCGTCGGAGCGTCCAGGCCCGCTCGAGGATGATCGCCAACGCGAGCACGGTCAGTGCCAGGAGGGGAATCATCGGCCAACCGCCGGCCTTGACCAGTTCCAGCACGCACAACCTCCGGCCCGTGGCCGATCTATTCCGGCCGGTAGGATAGCCCAGCCGGCGCGGCTGCCGGGGCCTGCGCCGCCCGGCGCGCGGCATCCCACAGCCGCGGATGTGCGGCGCGTCGCGTTTCGACCCGTGGACCGCCCGGTACCAGCCGGACCGACAGCGCGCCGCCCTCGGCGGTCGTCAGCACGCTTGCGCCCGCGTCCTCCCAGCGGGACACCACGTCCGCCCGCGGGTGGCCGAAGCGGTTGCCGTGCCCGTTGGAGACGAACGCGTGGCGCGCGCCCGTGGCTGCGACGAACATCGGGTCGGAAGCGCTGCCGCTGCCGTGGTGCGCAACGAGCACCACCTCGGCGCGAATGGCGTCCGCGCGATCTTCGTCGGCCCGCCGCACCAGACCGCGCTCGATCACTTTGCCGATGTCGCCGGTCAGCAGCGCGCTGCCGTGCGGCGTGGAGACCCGCAGAACGCAGCTCGCCTCGTTTCCCAGGTACGGGAAATGCGGTGTCGGATGGAGGTATCTGAACGCCACGCCGTCCCACTCCCACCCGGTCCCGGCGACACACGGCTGCGTGCCCTCCACAGGTGCGCCGTCCGGCGCTTCCGCGAGACCGACGGGGATCGCCGCGACCACGGCGCCGAACCCGCCCGCATGGTCGCTGTCCCCGTGGCTGGCCACCGCGCGATCCAGCCGGCGCACGCCGGCCGCACGGAGCGCCGGCAACACCACGCGCGCGCCGGCATCGTAGCCGGGCGTGGCCGGGCCCATGTCGTACAGCAGCGCGTGGCCGGCGGTTCGGACGAGGATCGACATCCCCTGCCCGACGTCGAGCACCTGGAGCTCGGCCTCGCCGTGCGACGGCAGGTTGCGGTCCGGCCAGAGCAGCGGTAACCAGAGCATCAGTGCCAGCGGGCGTCCCGGCAGGCCACGGGGCAACAGCAGCCAGAACGCCCCCAGCATCGCCAGCGGCAACGCGAACCAGCGGGGTTCCGGCAACCACCACAGCGCCAATCCACTGTCCGAGAAGCGTTCGAACAGCGGCCAGCTGAGTTCGAAGCACCAGGCCGCGAGCCGCCACGCCCAGTCGCCCCAACCGGGTTGCAACGCGTCCAGCAACGTACCGAGCAGCGACAGCGGGACCACCACCAGGCTCCACCAGGGCACCGCCACCAGGTTGGCCGGCGGGCCGGCCAGCGACGCCTCGCCGAACAGCGCCACGCCCAGCGGGAGCAGTCCCACCGTGGCAACCCCCTGGGCCGACACCAGGTCGCGTACCGGGCGTCGCCCGGTATCGGGCAGGCACCACAGCAACCAGGCCACGCCGAAAAAGCTGAGCCAGAACCCTGCCCCGAGGATCGCCAGCGGGTCGAACAACAGGATGGCGATCGCGGCAAGGGCCAGCGCCTCGAACATGGATGTGGACCGACGGCTGGCGCGGACGCCGGCGACCACCGCGACCATCAGGACGGTGCGTACCGTGGGCAACGCAAAGCCGGAGACCGCCGCGTACCCCAGCGCACCCGCCAAGCCGGCCACCGCCATCGCGACCGGTCGAGGCCACCGCCGACCCAGTGCAGGCAGCAGCCACCAGACGGCCGACGCGAGCAGCGCCGCGAAGCCGGCGACCAGGCCCACGTGGAACCCGGAAATCGCGATCAGGTGGGTCAGTCCGTTGGCCCGGAGGACCAGCCAGTCGTCGTCGGACAAGCCGCGCGTGTCACCGAGCGCGAGCGCCCGCACGAACCGCGAGGCCGCAGACGGCACGGCGCCGGCGATGCGACCCGACATGCGCTCGCGCCAGGCATCCACGCCGCGTGCCGGTCCGACCAGCACGGCGCCGTACGGTTCGCGCACGTGGCCGCGGGCCGTAAGCCGATCGGCGAGTGCGTGCTTCTCGCTGTCGAACCGTCCCGGATTCCGCAGGCCGCGGGGCGCCCTCAAACGGACGGAGAACTCCCAGCGCTGGCCGGCATGCAGGCGGTCGCGACCGGTCGGGGTGCCGTCGAAGTCGTCGTACCAGGCCAGCTGCAGCAGTCGTCCCTGGAGCTCCGTCGGATGATCCGCCCCGCCGTCGACCCGGAACGAGAACGTCGTCCGCCGGTCCTGGTGCTCGGGCAACTGCACGACTCGCCCGGCGACCCGAACCTCGCGCTGTTCCCAGTCGGGTGGCAGCTGCACCGACAGCGCGTATGCCGCATGCAACCCGGCGAGCCCGAGTCCCACCAGTGCCGCGCCCAGCCATCGCACTCGACGCAGGCGCCACCAGGCAGCAAGTCCCAGCGACAACAGCACCACGAGCGTCCACGCAGGAGGCAATGCCGGCAGCCTCAGGCAACCAGCGACTCCGCAGAGCAACCCGATCGCCACCGCGATCCCGAACGGAGGTACGGCCGCTGTCGTGGGCCAGGTCTGGGCAATGCTTGTGGGTGCGGCGGGGTCACGCGGCATCCTTGCCGCTTCGTCCATGGTTTACATCCCTGTCTAGACTTCTTCCGGGGCCAGCTCGCGCAGCTTGCCCTCGTGCAGTTCGAGCACGCGGTCGAGCCGGCGTGCGAGCCGGCGGTCGTGGGTGACCAGCACCAGGCTGGTGTGCTGCTCGCGGTTCAACTCGAGCATCAAGTCAAACACCGTTGCAGCGGTCTTCTCGTCGAGGTTGCCGGTCGGCTCGTCGCCGAGTACGCAGGCCGGCTGGTTGACGAGGGCCCGCGCCACGGCCGCGCGCTGGCGCTCGCCACCCGAAAGCTCACCTGGCTTGTGGCCAAGGCGATGCCCGAGCCCGACGGACTCCAGCAGCCCGCGTGCGCGCGACTCCGCCTCGGCGACGCCGGTGCCGTTAAGCAGGACCGGCAGCATGACGTTCTCGATTGCGGTGAACTCGGGCAGCAGGTGGTGGAACTGGTAGACGAACCCCAGCGCCTTGTTGCGCAGCGCGCCACGGGCGGTGTCGGACAGGGCGCTCATCTTCTTACCCGCCACGAACACCTCGCCCGAGGTTGGCGTATCCAGTCCGCCGAGCAGGTGCAGCAACGTGCTCTTGCCGGCGCCCGATGCGCCGAGGATCGCGACCGTCTCGCCCTTGTGGACGTCGAGGTGGAGCCCGTCGAACACCGGCGTGCGCATCTTCCCCTCGGCGTACACCATACCCAGGCTGTCGCAGCTCAGTACCGTTTCCCGCCCATCCATCGGCTTACTCATAGCGCAGGGCCTCCGCCGGCGGGGTCCGTGCCGCGCGCCAGGCCGGGTAGATCGTCGCGACGAGCGCCATCGCCAGTGCCACCGCGGCGATCGCGACCACGTCGCTGCCCTTCAGTTCGGTCGGCAAGCCGGTGATGTAATAGACGTCCTCGGGCAACAGGGTCATGCCGAAGACCTTCTCGATCGCGAACAGGATCGATTCGAGGTTGAGCGTCAGCAGGATGCCGCCGACCACCCCCAGGACCGTACCGATCACGCCGATCAGGCTGCCTTGGACGACGAACACCGTCATCACCCCGCGCGGACTCAGGCCGAGCGTGCGCAGGATGGCGATGTCGGCCTGCTTGTCGGTAACCAGCATCACCTGCGATGACACCAGGTTGAAGGCGCCCATCGCGATGATCAGCGACAGCAGGATCGCCATCATCGTCTTCTCCATCCGCAGCGCCCGGAACATGTTGGCGTTGTCGGTGGTCCAGTCGCTGACCTGGTACGGCCCGTCCAGCTCGATGGCCAGGTCGCGGGCAACGTTCCAGGCCAGGTTCATGTCATGGAGTTTCAGGCGTACGCCGGTGACGCCCTCACCCATGCGGAGCACCCGCTGCAGATCCTCCATGTGGACGAAAGCCATGCTCCGGTCGTACTCGTTGTAGCCGACCTCGAACACGCCGCTGACGATGAAGCGCTTGAACTGCGGCAATGCGCCGATCGGCGAGCCGCGTGCATCGGCGAGCATCATCACCACGTCGTCGCCGATGCCCACGCCCAGCCACGCCGCGAGCTCTCGCCCGACGATGATGTTGAAGCCGCCGGGTTCGAGCGACTCCAGTTCGCCCTGCACCATCTTGTCGCCCAGCACGGAGACAGTCCGCTCATCGGCAGGAATGACGCCGCGCACGAACGCGGGCTGCTGCCGCGCGCCATTGAGCAGCGCCTCCTTCTCCACGTACGGTGCCGCCCCGGCGACGCGCTCGTCGGCCAGCGCCAGGTCGACCGCGCGCTGCCAGTCGGTAATCGGTTCGCCGTAGGCACTGACGGTGGCGTGGGCGGCCATCTGCAGCATGCGGTCACGGATCTCGCGCTGGAAGCCGGTCATCACCGCCAGAGTGGTGATCAGCGCCGCCACGCCCAGCGCGATGCCGAGGATGGAAGCAAGCGAGATGAAGGAGATAAAGCCATTGCGGCGCTTGGCGCGCAGGTAGCGCAGGCCGATGGCGACTGGGATGGGTTTGAACATAGCCCGGTATGGTGCCACCTAACACGCCACGCGCGGAGAGGTTTCGACCGGCATGGCCATCCGGAGTTCACGACGCCGGTCTGCGGGCAACGTGTCAGGCCACCAGACCAGGCGTTCGACGGCGCCTGTCGGGCTGGACCAGCGGGCAAAGGCCAGTGCGCCGCGCCACGCGATCCGCAGGCCATCCACCGGCACGCCGTCGATCATCGGCTCTCCATTGCCGTCGATGACCAGCGTCCGGGCCGGCCGCTTCGCCTCGCGCCACGCCAGCAATGACCCATACGTGGCAGCGGCCGCCGCAACCGGGCCTGCGAAGACGATGTCGAGGTCGGATGCGCCCAGTGACAGCGCGGCCAGCAGCCCGAGCGGGACGAGGCCCACGACCAGCCAGCGCGAGGGCTTCCACCGGAAGGTGGCGCCCACGTCATTCGGCGGGAGGTAGCGCCCGGATTCGGTGGACCAGTGCGGCAAGCTCGGCATCGGCGGGGGTGTCGTGACCCATGAACCAGTGCCAGAGCTTATCGTCCTCGCAATCCAGCAGCCGTAGGAAAACCCCGCGGCTGGCCGGCGGATCCTTCCACCACAGGCGGTCCAGGTAACGCCCGAACAACTGGTCCAGCTCGCGCATGCCACGGCGGGACTTCCAGCGGAGCCGTCGCAGCTCCGCCTTGTCCTCGTCGGTCATCGGGTGCTGCACGCTACTGCGCCGGTCAGGTCCGGCGCGCGAGCATCAACTTCTTGATCTCGCCAATCGCCTTGGCCGGGTTCAGGCCCTTCGGGCAGGTGCGCGCGCAGTTCATGATGGTGTGGCAACGGTACAGCTTGAACGGATCCTCGAGATCGTCCAGCCGCGCACCGGTGTCCTCGTCACGGCTGTCGACGATCCAGCGGTAGGCCTGCAGCAGGATGGCGGGACCGAGGTAGCGGTCGCCGTTCCACCAGTAGCTCGGGCACGAGGTCGAGCAGCACGCGCAGAGGATGCACTCGTACAGGCCGTCGAGCTTCTTGCGGTCCTCGGGGGACTGCAGGCGCTCCCGGTCGGACGGCGTCGCGCTCTGCGTGCGCAGCCACGGCTTGATCGAGGCGTACTGCGCGTAGAAATGGGTCAGGTCCGGGACGAGGTCCTTCACCACCTCCATGTGTGGCAGCGGGTAGATCGGCACTTCGGCCTTGCCGCAGTCATCGATCGCCTTCGTGCAGGCCAACGTGTTGGTGCCGTCGATGTTCATCGCGCAAGAACCGCAGATGCCCTCCCGGCAGGACCGGCGGAAGGTCAGCGTCGGATCGATCTCGTTCTTGATCTTGATCAGCGCGTCCAGGACCATCGGACCGCAGGCCGCCATGTCCACCTCGTAGGTGTCCACGCGAGGGTTCATGCCGTCGTCCGGGTTCCAGCGGTAGACCTTGAAGGTGCGCGGGTTCTTCGCACCGTCGGCCGGCCAGTGACGGCCCTGCTGGATCTGCGAGTTCTTCGGGAGAGCGAATTCGGCCATTTCGGTTTTCCTGCTGCCGGATCAGTACACGCGCTTCTTGGGCGGGATGACGTCGACGTCGCCGCTCAGCGTGTGCATGTGGACCGGGCGGTAATCGATCTTCGTCCCGCCGTCTTCGCCGACCCAGCACAGGGTGTGCTTGAGCCAGTTGACGTCGTCGCGCTCCGGGTAGTCCTCGCGGGCGTGGGCGCCGCGCGATTCGGTACGGTTGGCGGCGGACACGATCGTGCCCAGCGCCTGTCCGAGCAGGTTGGACAACTCGTAGGTCTCCACCAGGTCGGAGTTCCAGATCAGCGAGCGGTCGGAAACCTTGACGTCGGCGAACGACGCGTGGATCTCGCGGATCTTCGCCACGCCCTCGCCGAGCGTCTCGCCGGTGCGGAACACCGCCGCGTCGGCCTGCATGGTGCGCTGCATCTTGTCGCGGATGACCGCGGTCGGTGTCCCACCGTTGGCGTTGCGAAGCCGGTCGAGCCGTGACAGCGCTTCGTCGCAGGCGTCCCCGGCAAGCGTCGGGTGTGCGCCGTCCGGCGTGATCGTCTCGGCGCAGCGGTTGGCCACCGCGCGGCCGAACACGACCAGGTCGAGCAGCGAGTTCGAGCCGAGGCGGTTGGCGCCGTGCACTGAGACGCAAGCGGCCTCGCCAATCGCGTAGAGGCCGGGCACCACCGCGTCGGGGTTGCCGTCCCGCAACTGCACCACTTCACCGTGGTAATTGGTCGGGATGCCGCCCATGTTGTAGTGGACGGTCGGAATCACCGGGATCGGCTGCTTCTCGACGTCGACGTTGGCGAAGATGCGGGCCGACTCGGCGATGCCGGGCAGCTTCTCGTGGATGACCTCGGGACCCAGGTGGGTCAGGTCGAGCAGGATGTGGTCCTTGTGCTCGCCGACGCCGCGGCCCTCGCGGATCTCCATGGTCATCGAACGGCTGACCATGTCGCGCGGCGCGAGGTCCTTGACGCTCGGCGCGTAGCGCTCCATGAACCGCTCGCCGTTGGCGTTGCGCAGGATGCCGCCTTCGCCGCGCACGCCCTCGGTGATCAGGCAGCCGGCGCCGTAGATGCCGGTCGGGTGGAACTGCACGAACTCCATGTCCTGCAGTGCCAGGCCGGCGCGCAGCACCATGCCGCCGCCATCGCCGGTGCAGGTGTGGGCCGAGGTCGCGCTGAAGTACGCGCGTCCGTAGCCGCCGGTCGCCAGCACCGTGCCCTGGGCACGGAACAGGTGCAGCGTGCCGGTCTCGAGCTCGAGCGCAAGCACGCCGCGGCAGGCGCCGTCAGCGTCCATGATCAGGTCGAGTGCGAAGTACTCGACGAAGAACTGCGCGTCATGCGCCAGCGACTGCTGGTACAGGGTGTGCAGGATCGCGTGGCCGGTACGGTCGGCGGCCGCGCAGGTGCGCTGTGCCGGCGGACCTTCGCCGAACTTGGTGGTCATGCCACCGAACGGACGCTGGTAGATGCGGCCATCCTCGGTGCGCGAGAACGGCACGCCCTGGTGCTCGAGCTCGATGATCGCGGGGATGGCTTCGCGGCACATGTACTCGATCGCGTCCTGGTCGCCCAGCCAGTCCGAACCCTTGACGGTATCGAAGAAGTGGTAGCGCCAATCGTCCTCGCCCATGTTGCCGAGCGCCGCGGCCACGCCGCCCTGTGCGGCGACCGTATGCGACCGGGTCGGGAACACCTTCGTGATGCAGGCGGTCTTGAGGCCCTTCTGGGCCAGCCCGAACGTGGCCCGCAGCCCGGCGCCACCGGCACCGACCACGATCATGTCGAACTTGTGTTCCTGGATCTTGTATGCAGCAGGCATTGCGGATCAGCCCCCGAGCGCGATGCGGATGACGGCGAGCACGCTGGCAATGGCCGCGAGTACGCAGACGAAAATGACCGAGAGCTGCGACGTCGCCGCCAGCCACGGGGTGTGGACGTAGTCCTCGATGATCACCTGCAGGCCCAGCTTCGCGTGCCAGAAGGACGCGACCAGGAAGGCCACCAGCAGCGTCGCGTTCCACGGCCGTGCGACGGTGGCGCGGACGGTGGCGAAGTCGTCGCCGACCAGCGACAGCACCAGCCATGCGACATAGATCGTCAGGAAGACCAGCGCGATCGCGGTAATGCGCTGGATCGCGAAATGGTGCGTACCGTCCTTCGCCGAGCCCAGGCCCCGGGCGCGCTTGAGCGGGTGGCGCAGGTTCGGCGTGTGGCGGCCGGGATTCTGGATGCTCATGCGTTCCCCCACTGGGTCATGGCCAGCAGCCAGATGATCGCGGTGAGCACGAGGCTGCCGAAGATCGAGATCCAGCTGTTGCGCACGAAGCTGCTGATCTCGTACGCGTAGCCGGCGTCCTGTGCGAGGTGGCGGATGCCGTTGATCAGGTGGTAAGCGAGTGACCAGCTCCAGCCGAACATCACCAGGAAGCCGAGCGGCGAACGCACGCACTCGGCGAAGTCCGCCCACTGCACCGGACCCGCGGCCAGCGCGACCAGGCCCCAGGCGACCAGCAGGCTGCCCAGCACCAGCACGATGCCGGTGCCGCGGTGCAGGATCGAGGTGACCATCTGCACCTGCCAGCTGTAGACCTGCAGGTGCGGAGAGAGTGGCCGCGCCCGGGGGCGGTCGCTGACGCGTTGCTGGTTGGCCATGCGATGGCTGTCTCGGCTGGGCGGCTGTGCCGCGTGGCGGAAGTGGATCGGGAGACGCTTGCGGGTGACGATCAGAAATCGATGCAGCGACCGTTCTTTTCCCAGTCGCCGTAGCGGGTGGGCTCGGGGCCGTCGCGACCACCGTACTCCGTCGCGACCTCGTCCGGCTTGTTGTCCACTGCCTGAGAAGGCACGTCGGAGTCCGTCGGCAAAGCGGGTTCTGGAGTGGTTTGGCCTATCATCACAGCGCCCAAGCTTAAATCCCGACCCCATGCATGACAAGCTTCAGCCATTGCCTGGCGCGCTTTTTGCTATGCCGGACCTGCACGTGGTGGAGCTGGCCGGACGCGACGCGACAACCTTCGCGCAGGCCCAGTTCATCAACGATCTCAACGGCTTGCAGCCCGGCCACTGGCAGTGGAGCGGCTGGCTGACACCGAAGGGGCGCACGGTCGCGCTCTTTGCCGTGGCGAGCTGGTCGGATGACCGGATCTGGCTGTTGCTGCCCGACCTCGATCCGAGCGGGCTGGCCGAAGCGCTTCGCCGGTTCGTGTTCCGCAGCAAGGTGGCCGTGACCGTGCGCGACGACCTGGTTGTCGGCGGAGCCTTCGCGAAGCCGGAGCGGGCGGAACGGAACAGGTTTGTCGAGCACGACGGCGTGGCCGAGTTCGACCTCGGCACACCCGAGATGCCGCGCCTGCTGCGCGTGGGCTGCCCGGCACCCGCAGTGGACGATGCCGCCTTGCAACGTTGGCGGATGTTCGACCTCGAGCACGGCCTTCCCCGGTTGGGACCGGACCAGTCCGGCCAGTGGACACCGCAACAACTCTCGCTGGAACGGATTCGCGGTTTCAGCGTCAAGAAGGGCTGCTATCCGGGGCAGGAGATCGTCGCCCGCACGCACTTCCTCGGGAAGGCCAAGCGGGGGCTCGCACTGCTTGAATCAGACCGCGCCATCGCACCGGGCGCAGAAGTCACTGGCGATGCACGGGCGGTCGGCACCGTGGTGGCCAGTGCGGGACAGGACGGCCGCCACCTGTCACTGGCGGTGATGCCGCTGGACCGCGAGGCGACGCCGCTGTCGGTTGGAGACAGTCCGGTGGGCGAACGCCCGCTGCGCGAGGGCCTGGCCCGCTGATCGCTTCGGGCCGGCTTAACCGCCCTCACCCGCCGCGAGCCGGTCGGCGGCATCGACGATGTCCTGTTCACCCGGGATCACCAGGAACGCGGCCCCGGCCAGCGGCGTGTAGGTATCGGTACCCACCACGCGCTGTAACGGGCGCGCGGCGAACCCGCCTTCGGCGATCGCGGTGATCACACCCTCGCCGACGCCGGCGCTGTGCCGCCCTTCGTCGACCACGATGATCCGCTTCGCATTGCGTGCCTGCTGGACGATGTAGGCGTCGTTGAGCGGCACCAGCCAGCGCAGGTCGACCACTTTCGCCTTCCAGCCATGGCGCTGCTCGATCGTGCGCGCCGCGCGGAGACTCATCGGCACGCCGTTGCCGTAGGTGAGGATCACCAGGTCATCCCCGTCTCCGTCCGCGGGCAGGTACGCCCTACCCTCGCCCAGCGTCATCGCCTCGCCCGGTGCCGGGTACGTGGTCAACCAGCCGCCGTCGCCCGGTTCGTGCAGGTCCTTGGTCATGTACAGCGCGATCGGTTCCAGGAACACACTGACCCGACCGTCGACCTTGGACAGCGCGGTGAGCGTACGCAGCATGGTGACCGCGTCGTCGCCGCGCGACGGGCAGCCGACCACCAGGCCGGGGATGTCGCGCAGTGCGGTGATCGAATTGTCGTTGTGGAAGTGGCCGCCGAAGCCGCGCTGGTAACCCAGTCCGGCGATACGCACGACCATCGGGTTGCGGTACTGGTCGTTGCTGAAGAACTGAAGGCTCGCCGCCTCACCGCGGATCTGGTCGCAGGCGTTGTGGAAGTACGCGAGGTACTGGATCTCGGGGATCGGTAGCAGGCCAACATTGGCGAACCCCTGCGCCATGCCGAGGATCATCGTCTCGTCGAGCAGCGTGTTGAACACCCGCCGCGGGCCGAACGCCTTCTGCAGGCCCTTCGTGACGGTGTAGACGCCACCCTTCTGCGCCACGTCCTCGCCGAACAGCAACGCCTCGGGGTACTTGGCAAAGGTGTCGTGCAGCGCGTTGTTGATCTGGATCGCCAGGTGCCTGGGAGGCTGGTGCTCGGGGAGTTTCTCTTCGCTGCCGAACACCTGGAGGCGCCGCCCGGCAAAGTCAGCGCGCTCGGCCTCGGCACGGACGGCCGCCGGCGTATACGGCGCAAGCGGTGCGATCACCTCGTCGAGCCGGTCCAGCTTGGGCGTGCGGTCGGCGGCTTCAGCGGCGGCGAAGCAGCGCTTGCGGGTGGCTTCGTACAGCGCGAGCACCTCGTCCTTTGACATCAAGCCCGACTCGAGGGCGATCGACGCCGAACGCAGCAGCGGATCGCTGGCCTCGACGGCGCACAACTCCTCGATGGAGCGCCACTCGATCTCGAAGTCTGTCCCGGCGTGGCCCATGATCCGGGTCGTGCGCAGGTGCAGGAAGGTGGGGCGGCGGGTGCGGCGGCAGTGTTCGACCGCGCGCTGGACGTCGCCATAGCCGTTCGCCAGGTCCAACCCGTCGGCGTAGAAGTAATCCAGGTCCGGGCGCTGCGAGAAGTTGCGCGCGATCCAGCCGTTAGGAGTCTTCACCGAAATGCCGATGCCGTTGTCCTCGCAGACGAACAGCACCGGCGCGGGCAGCTTCTGGTATGCCGTCCACGCCGCGGCATTGAAGGCGGTCTGGGCGGTCGCATGGTTGCTCGAGGCGTCACCGAAGGAGCAGATCGCGATGCTGTCGTCGGGAATCGGCAGCGCATGGCCGATCCGACGCCCGGCCTCGATCGCGATCGCCGTGCCAAGGGCCTTCGGCAGGTGGGACGCGATGGTCGAAGTCTGCGGCAACACCCACAACGGCTTGCTGCCCCAGACCTTGTGCCGGCCACCACTGGCCGGGTCGTCCTTGCTGGCAGCGAACGACAGCGCAGAATCCATCGCCGGATCCATTCCGGGCAGCTTGCGGAACCGCTCGGCCATGAACCCGCCGCTGCGGTAATGCAGGAACGCCGGATCGGTGTGCCGGGTGGCGCGCGCGACCATCGCGTTGCCCTCGTGCCCGGACGAGCCGATCGTGTAGAAGACCTTGTTCTCCACACGCAGCACGCGCGCCATCAGGTCCAGGTGGCGGCTGACCAGCTGCGACTCGAACATCTCGCGGAAGCCCTGCGCATCCAGCGCACTGCCCTCGAGGATCGCCTCGCACGCGGCGGGCGCCGCGTCGACGCGACCGTCCCACCCGCGCACGAACTCACTGAAGTTGACGTCGCAGATCTCGGCGCGGTTGAGGCCACGCATGCGGGCGGGAATGGGCTGGGCGATGTTTGACATGGATGCGTGCTGTAGGAGCGGCTTCAGCCGCGAAGTGAATCGAACGCAGGGCGACGCCCCACGCGATGCAACGAGGCCGTGCTAAAGCGACCCGCGCCGGGCGCGCCACTCTTCACGGCTCTGTCCCCAGATATCCACCGGCGAATCCTGGTGCGGCGGTGGCAACCGGCCGGGACCGCGGTTGACCGAGCCGAGGCGGGCAGCGAGCGCCTGCGAGGCCGTGTTCGCGGGCGCGATCGAGTGGATCACCTCGGTCCAGCCGAGATGGTCGAACGACCAGTCGATCGCGGCTATCGCCGCTTCGCGCGCGTAACCCTTGCCCCACGCCGAGCGCAGGAACGACCAGCCCACCTCGGTCCCGGGCCAACCCTCCGGCTGCCACGGTCCGGCCCGGCCGATCCAGCGACCGCTGGCCTTGTCGACCACCGAGAACATCGCGAACCCCTGCATCGCCCAGGCGCCCGGCATCTGCAGGAACCTCCGCCACGCCGCCTCGCGCGGCATGTGGCCGCCGATGTGCCGCGCGGCCTCCTCGTCGGCCAGCAGCTCGGCCACGCCCTCGAAGTCCTCGAGGACCGGAGGACGCAGGATCAGGCGTTCGGTTTCAAGGGTGGGGCCAAGCGGGTTCGCAGCCATCACGGTGCTCCGTGGGTATCGGGCAGGATCAGAACGCGTTGATGCCGGTCAGCTCGCGGCCGACCACCAGCTGGTGCACCGTCTCGGTGCCCTCGTAGGTGATCACCGACTCGAGGTTGAGCGCGTGGCGGATCGCGGCGTGCTCGGTGGTGATGCCGGCACCGCCCAGCAGGTCGCGGCAGTCGCGGGCGATGTCGATCGCCATCCGGCAGTTGTTCCACTTGGCGAGCGAGACCTGCGTCGGCGCCATCTTGCCGGCATCCTTCAGGCGGCCCAGCTGCAGCGACAGCAGCTGCGCGGACGTGATCCGGCGCGCCATGTCGGCCAGCCGCAGCTGGGCGGCCTGGTTGGCGGCAAGCGGACGGTCGAACAGGATCCGCTCCTTGCTGTAGTTGAGCGCCTCGTCCAGGCACGCGATGGCCGCGCCGATCGGGCCCCACGTGATCCCGTAGCGCGCCTGGGTGAGGCAGCCGAGCGGACCCTTGAGGCCCTTCACGTTCGGCAGGCGGTTGGCCTCGGGCACGCGCACGTTGTCGAAGAAGAGCGACGAGGTGACCGAGGCGCGCAGCGACATCTTGTGCTTGATCTCCTGCGCAGCGAAGCCGGTTATGCCCTTCTCGACGACAAACCCCTGGATGCCGTCGTCGGTCTGCGCCCAGACGATCGCGATGTCGGCCAGGTTGCCGTTGGTGATCCACATCTTGGCGCCGTTGAGCACCCAGTCGTCGCCGTCCTTCCTGGCATGGGTCTTCATGTTGGCCGGGTCGGAGCCGCCGTGCGGCTCGGTAAGGCCGAAACAGCCGATCACCTTGCCGGCGGCCATGTCGGGCAGCCAGCGCATGCGCTGCTCGTCGGTGCCGTAAGCGAAAATCGGGTACATGCACAGCGAGGACTGCACGCTGACGAAGCTGCGGATGCCGCTGTCGCCGCGCTCGAGCTCCTGGCAGATCAGGCCGTAGCTGACCGAGTTGAGCCCCCCGCCGCCGTACTGCTCCGGCAGGGTCGAGCCGAGCAGGCCGAGTTCGGCGATCTCGGCGACCAGCTCCTTCGGGAACCGGCCCTGGTCGAATGCGTCGCCAATGATCGGCAGCACGCGCTCATCAGTGAACCGCGCCACCGTGTCCTGCACCGCCTGCTCCTCTTCGCTGAGCAGGGAACGGACGTCGTACAGGTCGTAGGGGTGCAGGGCCATGGTGCGCTCGGAGTCGGGAAAGCGGCCATTGTACGGGCCGCCCCGCGGCGAAGGCACGCGCCGGCGTGGTGCCGGCCCCAAACGAAGCGGGGCCGGATTGCTCCGGCCCCGCGGGGTACTGCACGGCAGGCCTGGATCAGCCCTTCGTGGTGGCGCTCGCAGCGGCAGCGGTCTGCACGACCACCTCGCCGTCGATGACCGGCAGGCGCTCGCCCGGCTCGTCGTCCATGCGCACGGTCTGCTCCTGGCCGTCGTAGCGGTAGGTCACGTCGTAACCGACCACCTGGTCCTCGGTACCGAGCGAAATGCGGTCCGCCGGCTTGCTGTTGCTGCGCATGGTGCCGGTGGTGCCGTCGGCGTTGCGATAGGTCACGTCGTAGCCGACCACGGTCGAGGACTCGGAGGTGTCGGTCACGGTGCGGCAGTTGGTCTCGACGCGCTCCACAACCCGGCCGCCCACATGGTTGCGGTCCACCCGGTTGCCGACGTAGCCGCCGGCCACGGCGCCAGCCGCGGTCGCGACCTTCTTGCCGTTGCCGCCGCCCACCTGGTTGCCGATCAGGCCACCGATCACCGCACCGGCGACGGTGCCGCCGACGTTACCATCGCGCTCGGGCAGCCGCTCCTGCACCACCACGTCCTCGCAGACTTGGCGCGGCGTGGAGGTGGTGCTGGTCGAACGGACCGGGTCGCTGCTGACCACGGTCGCGAATAGCTCGCGCTTCTCGGTCACCGGCTCGACTTCGACGACATCGGCGTATTCGATGCCCTGGATGCTGCCGTCGGTGGCGAAGTCGCCTTCGGCGCCGACGAACGCCGGGGCGTCCGGGTTGGCAAGCGCGGTGTCGGGCGCATCGCCCTGGAAGCTCTGGTAGGCCGCGACGGCGACGCCACCGACAAGCAGCGAAGCCAGGGCAACTGCGATCAGATTCTTGTTCATTGAGAGCCTCCTGCAAGGGTCGTTCGTGGACCCGTCGGTGTGGTGGGCGCATTGCACCACCGCACACCTGAACGGGTTGCCAATTCTTTAACAATTTCCTGTTCGCGCCATAAACAAATGCGCGTGCTAGCGTGATCGACGTTGCAATTACGTCGTTCCACATGGGAATCCCGCCATGCGCACCCTGCTGCTCGCCCCGCTGATGCGTTTCCTCGGCAAGTTGAGTTATCCGCGTCTGTTCATGGTGGCCGCGGCGCTGTTCGTCCTCGACATGCTGGTGCCGGACATGGTGCCGTTCGTCGACGAGCTGCTGCTCGGGCTCGGCACGCTGCTGCTGGCCAACTGGAAGAAGCGCAAGGAGCCGGGTTCGGCGAAAGCCGAGCGAGACGTGATCGACGGCGACGCGCGCCGGCGCTGAGTCGCGTTACTGCCTGCGGCACGCGGCGCCCATGCTGGTCGACACCCACTGCCACCTCGACACCCCCGGGTTCGATCCGGATCGCGCGCAGGTAGTCGCCCGCGCCCGGGCCGCTGGCGTGCTCCGCCAGGTGGTTCCGGCGATCGACGCTGCCGGCTGGCCGAAGCTCAGGAAGATCTGCGCGGACGATGCCGGGCTCCATCCGGCGTACGGCCTGCACCCGATGTTCCTGGCATCCCATCGCGAGGTCCACCTCTCCGAGCTGCGTCGTTGGCTTGAGCGGGAGCGCCCGGTGGCCGTCGGCGAATGCGGGCTGGACCATTTTGTCGAGGGACTCGACCACGACACGCAGTTGCAGTACTTCGACGCGCAACTGAGGCTGGCGCGTGATTTCGACCTCCCGGTGATCGTCCATGCACGGCGCGCGGTGGATGCCGTGTTGGCGGCGATCCGCCGGATTGGTGGGCTCCGGGGCGTGGTGCACAGCTTCTCGGGCAGCCGCCAGCAGGCCGAGCAGCTCGCCGACAACGGGTTCCTGCTCGGGCTCGGCGGGCCGGTCACCTACGAACGCGCGCGTCGGCTACGCAGCCTGGCGGCGGAGGTGCCGATCGAATGGCTGCTGCTGGAAACCGACGCGCCCGACCAGCCCGACGCGATGCACCGGGGCCAACGCAACGAGCCTTCCCGTCTGACCACCGTGCTCCAAACGATCGCCGCGTTGCGCGGGGTCGCACCGGAGATCGTGGCGTCAGCCACCACCGCAAACGCCGAACGGCTGTTCCGCCTGCCCGAAGCTCCAAAGCCCTGAGGCAACCCACAGGCGCGGCCCGGTCAGGCCGCCCTAGTCCTTCAGTAGCATCTGCAGCGCACGCCCTACCATTGCGAACGCGAAGGCGCCGGTGATGTGCGTGGCTGCGCCCAGTCCGCTACCGCAGTCGAGCTTGAGGGCCGCATCGCCATCGACGGCCGGACGGATGCCACACACGGTGCCGTCGGCCTGCGGATAGCGCACGTTTTCGAGCGAGTACACCGCGGGCACACCGAAGTAGCGCTTTGGGCTCTTGGGGAAATTGAACTCGCTGCGCAGCTTCTTGCGGATTAGTGCCAGCATCGCGTCGTGCTCGGTACGCGACAGGTCGCGTACGCGCACCATGGTCGGGTCGATACGGCCACCGGCCGAACCGCACACCACCAAGGGAAGCTTGCGGCGTCGGCACCAGGCGATCAGCTCTACCTTGCTGCGGAAGCTGTCGCAGGCGTCGAGCACCAGATCGAACCCGTCGTCGAGCAGCGCTTCGATGTTGGACGACACCAGGAAGACCGGCACGGCCACCACCTGCACGATCGGATTGATCGCGCGGCAGCGTTCGGCCATCGCCTCGACCTTGGCACGGCCGAACTGCCCCGTGTGCGCCGGCAACTGCCGGTTGCTGTTGGACACGCAGATGTCGTCGGCGTCGATCAGCGTCAGGTGCCCCACTCCGCTGCGCACGAGCGCTTCGACCACCCACGACCCCACGCCTCCCATGCCGACCACGGCCACGCGGCTGCCGGCCAGGCGCGCGAGGGTACCGGCGCCATAGAGGCGGTCGATACCGGAAAAGCGTTCCCGCAGTGCGGGGTCGAGCTCGGGTGCATCCATCGCGACATTGTAATGGGACGTCCCACCGGGACACGGCGCGTCGCGCCGCGACCTGCGTGCTATATATCCGTGCGCATTCAACCCCACGGAGCCCCGCCATGAGTGAACCACGGACCACCCGCCCCGACACCCACGGCAATGGCGCCAAGTACATCGCCCTGCTGCTGCTCGGCCTGGTGATCGGCGCGGTATGCACGGTCATGGCGATGCGCGCCATCCAGGCGCGGTCCGATCCGTTCCCCGGCGCGGTGATGCACGTGCAGGGCTGGCACCTGGGCAAGTTGCGGGACGCGGTGGAGCAGAACCGCTGCGCCACGACCGACAGCCTGCCGCACCTGCAGGCGCTGCGGGTGATGGCGAACGATATCGACCCGGCATTCCCCGACCTGCGCGACGACGAGCGGTTCACCAAGGCCTCCAGCCAGTTGCGCGGTGCGCTGGACACCGCGATGGCGTCGCCGCCGGGCGACTGCGTCGCCCTTGGCGAGACCGCTGGCGCGATCGGACAGGCCTGCAAGGCGTGCCACCAGGACTTCCGCGGCTGACGTAGCGGCACGCGATCGCCCGTCCGGAGGCTGAACGACTCCCGACGGGTTGATCACGTATTCACGACGGCGCGCCTAGCGTTGGCGCGTGGCGACACGCCACCGCCCCTCCATGCAGGAGATCCAAATGAATACGAAGAGTCTTCGTCTGCTCGGCGTGGCCGCGTCCGCCTCCCTGGCGCTTGCCGGTTGCGCCACCCCGGGCTACAGCAACTCCGGCTACGGCACCTCGTCGCCGGGCTATGGCACCACCGCCTCGTGCTACGACTGCGGCACCGTCACCCGGATCGAACAGGTCGGTGGCGGCAGCAACGTGCCCAATGCCACCGGTGCCGTCCTCGGCGGCCTGGTGGGCGCCGCCGCCGGGCGCGAGCTCGCCGATGACGAAAGCAAGGGTCGCCAGAACACCGCGACCGTTGCGGGCGCAGTGGCCGGCGCGGTCGCCGGCAACGCCATCCAGAACCGCGTCCAGGGTGACCGCTACAACGTGTATGTGCGCATGGATGACGGCCGTACCACCACCGTGACCCAGGACGACCTGGGCGGCATCCGCGTCGGCACCTACGTGCGCGTCTACAACGGACGGGCCTGGGTCCGCTGATCCACCTCGCACACCAGCGACCACCGAGCCCGGCGTAATGCCGGGCTCTTCGTATGCGTGGCATTGCCGGCTAGGCTGCGCACGAACCGCCCAAGGAAACCCGATGGACATGCAGACCCTGTACTACGTGATTGCCGCCGTGCTGATCCTGGTCGGCGTGGCCGGCACCGTGCTGCCCGCCCTGCCCGGCCTTCCGCTGGTATTCGGCGGCATGCTGCTGGCGGCCTGGGCCGGCGGTTTCGAACAGGTGGGTGTCGGGATGCTGGTGCTGCTGGGAGCGCTGACGCTGCTGTCCCTCGGGATCGACTTCCTGGCTACCGCGATGGGCGCCAAGCGGGTCGGCGCCAGCCGGCTGGCGGTGGTCGGCGCGGTCATAGGCACCTTCGCGGGGTTGTTCTTCGGTCCGATCGGCCTGATCGCCGGCCCCTTCGTCGGCGCGTTGGCGGGCGAGCTCATCCACGGGCGGGAGGTGGGCAAGGCGACCCGAGTCGGCGTAGGGACCTGGCTTGGGATCCTGGTCGGGACCGTGTTGAAGATCGGGCTGGCGTTCGCGATGCTCGGGCTGTTCGCGTTCGCCTGGTTCGTCTAAACGGGATGCGCCGGGACGGCCGACCGCGATTTCACGTCGCGCTGTTCACCTTCAGCCCAGAGTACGCCGTCTGAACGGGGGAAGCCCATGCCACGCTGGAGCCGCAAGCGCATGACCGCAATTATCGTGTTCACGGTCCTTGCGACCGCACTGCTGGTGGTACTGGCACTCAACTTCGCCACCCCCGAGAAGGAACTCGAACGCAAGATCGAGCATCACTACGCGATCTCCGACCCCCAGTTCCGCCGCGAGATGTCGGTGATGATGGGGCCGTCGGTGATGCCCGGGAACCGGATCACCGCGCTCGACAACGGCGTGGAGATCTTCCCCGCGATGCTCGAGGCGATCCGCGGCGCGCAGGTGTCGATCACTTTCGAGACCTACATCTACTGGTCCGGGGAGATCGGCGAGGAGTTCACCGCGGCGCTGGCCGAGCGCGCCCGCGCCGGCATCCCGGTCCACGTCACGATCGACTGGGTCGGCAGTATCAAGATGGATCAATCGCTGCTGGACCAGATGGAAGACGCCGGGGTCGAGGTCGAGCGTTACCGTCCGCTCCACTGGTACAACCTGAGTCGCATGAACAATCGCACCCACCGCAAGCTGCTGGTGGTGGACGGGCGGATCGGGTTCACCGGCGGCGTGGGCATAGCCGACCTGTGGACCGGCAAGGCGCAGGACCCCGAGCACTGGCGCGACATGCACTTCCGGATCGAAGGCCCGGCGGTGGCGCAGATCCAGGCCGCCTTCAACGACAACTGGATCAAGACCACCGGCGAGGTGCTCAACGGACCGAAGTACTTCCCGCCGCTGCAACCGGCGGGTGATGCCGACGCGCACCTGTTCATCGCTTCCCCGGCCGGCGGCAGCGAGAGCATGCACCTGATGTACCTGATGTCGATCGCCGCGGCCGAGCATTCCATCGACCTGGCCGCGTCGTACTTCGTGCCCGACGAGCTGATCATGGGTGCGTTGTTGGCCGCGCTGGAACGCGGGGTCCGCATCCGGATCCTGCTGCCGGGCGAGTACATCGATTCCAGCGCAGTCCGGGTGGCCTCCAAGGCCAGCTGGGGACCGCTGCTGCGCGCGGGGGCGGAGGTCTACGAATACCAGCCGACGATGCTGCACACCAAGCTGCTGATCATCGACCAGGAACTGGTCTCGGTCGGTTCGACCAACTTCGACATCCGCTCCTTCCGGTTGAACGACGAGGCCAGCCTCAACGTCTACGACCACGCATTCGCCGAGGAAATGACGCGCACGTTCGAGCAGGACCTCAAGCCGACCAAGCGCTATACGCTGGAGATGTGGCAGCAGCGCCCGTGGAAGGAGAAGCTCGCCGAGCGCGTGCTGCTGCCGATCAAGTCGCAACTGTAGGAGACCTGATGGGACCGTTGAAGATCGTAGCGGCGCTGGTGCTCTCCCTGGTGATGGCGGCGCTGCCGTTCGCCGCGGCCGCCGCACCGCCTGCGCCGGCCACCCCGGGCACGGTCGACGACGTGGTGGCCACGGTCGAGACATCCACCGAACTCGCGGCCAGCCAGTCGCTGGCACGGCGCCTGCAGCGCATCGATGGACTGGAAGGCGTGACCGTCACCGTCCGCGACGGCGTGGCCCGGCTCGATGGCCAGGTCATCGACGTCGAGGACCGCGTGCTGGCCGCACAGATCGCCAGCCAGCAGCCCGGTGTCGAGGCCGTCGAGAACCAGGTCGAACTGAGTACACGTCTTTCGGACCGCTTCGATGCCGCGGTGCGCCAGGTGACGGGCAAGCTGGTACGCCTGCTCGCGGCAACGCCACTGCTGGCGGTCGCGCTGGCCATCGTCGGCCTGGCCTGGTGGGTGGGCCGCTGGCTCGGTCGGCGTGCACGGGTGAACCGGCTCGGCGAGGACAACCCCTACCTGGACGGACTGGTGCGACGGCTGGTGCAGTGGATCGTGCTGCTCATCGGCGTACTGATCGCGCTCGACCTGCTGGGCGCGACCGCACTGGTCGGTGCCGTGCTGGGCTCGGCCGGCGTACTCGGGCTGGTGCTGGGCTTCGCGTTCAAGGACATCGCCGAGAACTACGTCGCCGGCGTGCTGCTGAGCCTGCGCCGGCCGTTCGCACCGGGCGAGCACCTGCGGATCGAAGGCTTCGAGGGCAAGGTAGCGGCGCTGACCTCGCGCGCGACCATCATGGTCACCATGGAGGGCAACCACCTCAGCCTGCCCAATGCGCTGGTGTTCAAGTCGGTGGTGCTCAACTTCACCCGCAACCCGAACCGCCGCTTCGATTTCGTGATCCCGATCGACACCGGCGAGTCGGTTGGCGACGCGGGCGAGCTCGGGCTGGCGCGCGTCGCCGCCATTCCGGGCGTGCTGGCGGACCCCGGGCCTTCGTGGCAGGTCCGCGGATACGAGGGTGTCGGCATCGACCTTCAGTTCTTCGGCTGGGTCGACCAGCGCAGCACCGACCTGGGCCGCGCGCGCAGCGAGGCGATTCGCCAGGTCAAATCGGCACTGGCCGAAGCGGGCATCGAAGGGCCGCGCTCGGTCCAGTTCGTCCACCAGTTGCCGGACACCGGCGCCGCACCGCGCGTGCCCTCCTCCGTCGAGAACGACCCGGCCGACTGCGACACTTCGGTCAACCGGGACATCGACGCCCAGCTTGCCGCCGAGCAGCGGGCGCTGTCCGGCGATAACCTCATCTGAAACCCCTCCGCGGAACCCTGGAATGAGCCCTGCGACCGACCGCCGCATCCCCCGCGCGCCTTTGCCCTGCAGCCGCCGTCCAGCGGTGGCGATCCTTGCAGCCGCATTGGCGCTCGCCGTGCCGCTGGCTGCCGCGCAGGACGGCACCACCGCGTTGCCCACGGCCGAAGCCTGCAGCCGGATCGAGATCGATGTCGAACGTCTGGCCTGCTACGACGCCGTCCACCGGCGGGCCAGCGACAGCCCGGCGACCGCCGATGCGGCGGCGATCCGCGCCAAGGAGACCAAGGCGACGATCGCCAAGTACGAGCGCCTGGAATCGGACGCCTTCCCCGAGCCCGACGACGAGCGGCGCGTCCCAAGCGACCTCTACAGCGCCGAGCCGGTGCTGGCGTCGCTCGAGGCGCGCATCGCCAACGCCGGCAAGGGCAGCCTGCTCGACAGCCGCTGGGAACTGGCGCGCGACTCCAAGCTGGGCATCTTCAACTTCCGCGCCTACAAGCCGGTGTACCTGCTTCCGGCGGTGTGGACGGACAACCCGAACGAACTGCCCACCAGTTCGACCCCGGACGCACCGCCGGTCTCCCAGTCGCTCAAGGACACCGAGGCGAAGTTCCAGCTGAGCTTCAAGACCAAGGCGGTAGAGAACCTGTTCGGCGACAACGGCGACATCTGGATGGGCTACACCCAGAGTTCGCGGTGGCAGGTCTACAACGGCGGCGAGGCGTCACGGCCCTTCCGCGAGTCCAACTACGAGCCCGAGGTGCTGCTGGTGTTCCGCACCGGCTACAGCATCGGCGGCTGGCGCGGGCGGATGGCCGCGATCGGCATCAACCACCAGTCCAACGGCCGGGCCGACCCGCTGTCGCGCAGCTGGAACCGGGTGATAGTCAACATCGGGCTGGACCGCGACGACTGGGCGCTGACGCTGCGCCCGTGGTGGCGTTTGTCGGACAGTGACGAGGACGAGAACCCGGGCATCGAGAACTACATCGGCCGCGGCGACGCCACCCTCGTCCACGTGCGTAACGGCCACGAGTTCGCACTGACCGCACGCCACTCGTTGCGCGGCGGCGACGACTCGCGCGGCGCGGTGCAGTTCGACTGGGGCTTCCCGCTGACACGCACCCTACGCGGCCACGTGCAGGTGTTCGACGGCTACGGAGAGAGCCTGATCGACTACGACCACCGTGCCACCCACATCGGGCTGGGCGTGTCGCTGCTGGAGTGGTTCTGACGCGGCAGGCGTCTCAATAGGTGTGACGTCGCTGCGCTAGGCTGCAGCCGTCTACCCGAAGGAGGAACCACGCCATGCAGGCACGACGCATCCTATCGCTCGACGGCGGCGGCATCCGCGGGCTGGTCAGCTGCATCTGGCTGGGCGGGGTCGAGGACGTGCTGGCCCAGGCCGGCAAGCCCGGGCTGCTGAAGAACTTCGACCTCGTTTCCGGCAGCTCGACCGGCGCGATCATCGCCTGCGGGCTCGGCGTGGGCCTTTCGCCCGACGCCATGGGCGAGCTCTACAAGGCGCGCCGCCACGAAATCTTCCCCGGCATGACCGGCCGGCTCTGGTCGCGCGCGACCCGGCTGTTTACCGCCGGCCCGTCGGCACCCCGGTACGACGGCAAGGGCTTGGAAAAGGTGCTGCGCGAGGTGTTCGGCAACACCACCTTCGGCCAGCTACCGGTGCCCACCGTCATCACCGCCTACGACACGCTGGCGCGCAAGCCGGTGGTTTTCAAGAGCTTCCATCCCGAGCACCGTGACCTGCCCGTGTGGGAGATCTGCCGCGCCTCGACCGCGGCGCCGACCTACTTCCCGGCGCACGGCATGACCATCGGCGGCCGCGCGTCGTCACTGATCGACGGCGGTATCGTCGCCAACAACCCGACCGCCTGCGCGATCGCCGAGGCGCTGCGGCACGACCGCCAGATCAGCCACTGCGGCAACCTCGTGGTGCTGTCGATCGGTACCGGCGAGCGCAACCGCCCGATCCCGCTGCAGTCCGCGCGCGAATGGGGCGCGCTGGAGTGGGCGGTGCCGATCATTGACGTGCTGTTCGACGGCAACGCCGACTCGGTTGATTACATCGCCCGGCAACTCGTGGGAGACGCCTACTGCCGGATGCAGGCCGAGCTGCTGGTCGGCCTGGACGACCTCGACGACACCAGCGCCACCAACATCGCCGCCCTGGAGACGCTGGCAACCGGCTACCTGGAGCAGGAGGCCACGCGCGGGAAGCTCAAGGCGCTGGTGGCGCGGCTGTAGGAACTCTCGCAGGAGCGACGCGCGACCCGCCCAACTCCGGGGCGATGTACAGATCGCGACTTACATCGCTCCTACCGCGAAGTGACGGGGTTGCACCTCAGGCCACCACCACCGGGATCTTTCCGATGCGGGCCTGCCACTCGCGCGGGCCGCTTTCATGCACCGATGCACCGGTGCTGTCGACCGCGACCGTCACTGGCATGTCCTGCACGGTGAACTCGTAGATGGCCTCCATGCCGAGGTCCTCGAACGCCACCACGCGCGCGGCCTTGATCGCCTTCGACACCAGGTACGCCGCGCCGCCAACCGCCATCAGGTAGGCCGACTGGTGCTCGCGGATCGCCTCGCGCGCGACCGGGCCGCGCTCGGCCTTGCCGACCATGCCCAGCAGGCCGGTCTGCGCCAGCACCTGGCCGGTGAACTTGTCCATGCGCGTCGCCGTGGTCGGGCCGGCCGGGCCGACGACCTCGTCACGGACCGGGTCGACCGGACCGACGTAATAGATGAAGCGCCCGCGCAGGTCGACCGGCAGTGGCTCCCCCGCGTCCAGCATCCCGACGATGCGCTTGTGCGCGGCGTCGCGACCGGTCAGCAGCTTGCCGTTGAGCAGCAGTACCTCGCCCGGCTTCCAGCTGGCAACGTCCTCGCGGGTCACCGCGTCCAGGTCCACCCGGCGCGCGTTCTGCGGGCTGTAGGTCAGCTCGGGCCAGTCCGCCAGCGAGGGCGGATCCAGCATCACCGGGCCACTGCCGTCGAGGGTGAAGTGCGCATGGCGCGTCGCCGCGCAGTTGGGGATGAGCGCCACCGGCAGGTTGGCCGCGTGGGTCGGGTAATCCTTGACCTTGATGTCGAGCACCGTGGTCAAGCCTCCCAGGCCCTGCGCACCGATGCCGAGCGCATTGACCTTGTCGTACAGCTCCAGCCGCAGCTCCTCGGCGCGGTTGGACGGCCCCCGCGCCTGCAGCTCGGTGATGTCGATCGGCTCCATGAGCGATTCCTTCGCCAGCAGCATCGCCTTCTCGGCGGTGCCGCCGATGCCGATGCCGAGCATGCCCGGCGGGCACCAGCCGGCGCCCATGGTCGGCACGGTCTTGAGCACCCAGTCGACGATCGAGTCGGACGGGTTGAGCATCGCGAACTTCGACTTGGCCTCCGAGCCACCGCCCTTCGCCGCGACGATCACATCAACCGTGTTGCCCGGCACCACCTTGACGTTGACCACGCCCGGCGTGTTGTCCTTCGTGTTGACGCGCTTGCCGGCCGGGTCGGCCAGGACCGACGCGCGCAGCTTGTTGTCGGGATGCGCGTAGGCGCGGCGCACACCCTCGTGGACCATGTCCTCGACGCTCATGGTCGCGTCGTCCCAGCGCACGTCCATCCCGATCTCGAGGAACACGGTGACGATGCCGGTGTCCTGGCAGATCGGCCGGTGCCCTTCGGCGCACATCCTGGAGTTGATCAGGATCTGCGCGATCGCGTCCTTCGCCGCCGGCGACTCCTCGCGCTCGTAAGCGGCGGCAAGGCTCTTGATGTAGTCCACCGGGTGGTAGTAGCTGATGTACTGCAGCGCATCGGCCACCGACTGGATCAGGTCGGCCTGGCGGATCGAGACCGGCTGGCGGGTGGACGGGAACGCGGCGGGACGGGCGGAAAGGTTCACGGCGGGCACTGGATGGCGGAAAACCCGCCCATTCTACCGGCGCCCCCCGGTCCGGGCATTGGAAGCCGTCATGCGCCGGAGGCCATCCGCTGGCAGCTGCCCGCGCAGCGGCGGCACATGTCGGCATGGCACGGTCAATGCCGCGCGCTTTCGTGTCCGGAGGTCGCCTGCTTGTGGCGCTCGACCTCCGACGCCGCGTCGCCCGCGCGGGCACCGACGATCATTTCGGTCAGCCACTTCACGAGCACGGCGTTGTAGTCGCTCTGGAAACTTTTCTCGGTCAGCGCGTGGTCGGCGCCGGTCAGCCTGCGTGCGGTCAGCGAACGGGGTTGCTGGAAGGCCGCGACGAAATTCTCGATGACCTGGTGCGGGATGACCTCGTCGTTGCCGGCCTCCACCACCAGCACGTCGCCGCGGAACCCGGCCGCAGCCGCCAGCGCCCGGTTGTCGCGCCAGTGGATGCGGCTGCGACGGTAGGCGTCCAGGTCGTTCTGCTCGTGCAATTTGCGCTTGGGCAGCTCCCAGCCCTCATCGGGGTACAACGCCGGGGACCGCAGCGCCAGCCAGCGCACGTCGCGGTGGGTCGTCAGGATCGACGCGAGGTAACCGCCGTAGCTGATGCCGACCACCGCGATCGCGCCCGGGTCCACGTTGGGTTCGGCCGCCAGCCAGTCGTAGGCCGCGCACAGGTCGGCCAGGTTCTCTTCGCGGTTGACCGTCTCCCATTGGCCTGCATTGCGCTCGTGGCCACGCAGGTCGAAGGTGAGGCACACCGCACCAAGGCCGGCAACCTCGCGCGCACGGCTGAGGTCGTGCTCCTGCTTGCCACCCCAGCCGTGGACAAACAGCACGCCCGGGAACTGCGTGGTGGGCGACAGCACGGTGCCCTCCAGCTTTTGGCGCGCGACCGGAATCTCGACGGTGTCCAAGCGGATGCTCATGCGGCGTGGCGCTCCGTGACCAGGCTGTACTTGCAGAGCATGCCGGCCTGCCCGTCATCACCGCGGTAATGCACGGTGGCACCCGTCGGCGGCGGCTGGTCGGCGTAACGCTCGCAGCATTGGACGCGCACCCGGTGCAACGCCGGATCACGGTTGAATGCATCCAGCGCGGCGATCTCGGCCGGACTGGCGCCGCCAATGCGCCACGACTGCTCGAGCACCCCGCACTGGTCCCCACCAGTGCGGTCAGTGCCGGAGGCGACGTCGTAGTTCCGCCGCGAAGCGAAAAATCCCGGATAGGCGCGGCTCACGGCGGCGTCGTAGCGCATCGCGTACTCGACCGCGAGCCGCTGGGCGGATGTCAGGTCGAGCTGGAGCAGTGCATCGAAGCCACCCCGTACCACGTCCAGGTCGGAACCGCCGTACACCTCGTTGCCACGGTGGTCGACGGTGTTCTGCTGGGTGCCGTGGTAGGCGATCTGCCAATTGCCGACGGTGACGCAGCCGATGCTGTAGGTCACTGGCGCGTCGAGGTTCAACTCAACCACGACGCCATGGCGGTGCACATCTCCCGGGTCCAGGGCGGCGATCGCGGCATCCAGTTCCGCAGTGTCAGCCGCGGTGCTCTGCCCGCTACCACCAATCCCGTTTGCCAGCTTCAACCGCACCGGGCCGCGGCCCAGTAGCCGCCGGCCGGCCTCGCGCACGTCGGCCGGCGTGAATGCAGAGAATCCAGGCAACACCGCATCACCCATGTGTTGCCACAGGGCGTGCGACCAGCCCTCCGGCACGCGTGCGTCAGGGCCGATGGCGGGATGGCTGATCGTCTTGGTTGTAAGAAACGGGTGCGGCACGACGCCACCGAACAGGTCGTGCTCGCCGTGGATACCCAGCGCTTCGGCCTCGGCAGCGCACAGGGTGTCGGCCGGGATGAAATAGCACGGACCCCCGGGCAACGGAGCGGTCGGGTCGTAGTCGCCACGAAACTCGTGGCCCAGCACTGCGGCCAGCCGTTGGGCAAGATCATGCCGGGTCGATGCCGTGTGGTCGCGCGCGCCGGCGCGACCCGCCGCGGGCAACAGGTAGACCGCGGTCTTTGCGCTCATCACCGAGCTCATAAGGAAACGCCCCGGCAACCAGCCGGGGCGTAGTGCTCCTGGGAGAAGAACATCGGGTTACTGCTGGTTGCGGTCCTGGCCCGGGCTCTGCTTGCCCTGCTGCTGGCCCTGCTGACCCTGCTGGTTGCCATCCTGGGCCTGGTTGGTGGTGCGCTGGCCCTGGTTTTGGCCCTGCGCCTGCTGGCCCTGGTTCTGGCCCTGGGTGCGATTCTGGTTCTGGCTCTGGTTGTCCTGGTTCTGACGGTCTTTCACGGTGTATCTCCTTTGGGGGGAGGGAGTTGCCGGCACGCCGGCGGGGTTGCAGGGCCAGATAAGCATCGGTGCGGTTACGCACTGGTGAGCTACACGACAGGAAATCATTGGCGTTCATGCGTTCATCAAGTTGACTGGGCAGAATCGATCCATGCCGTCTTCACCCGCTTCCACGCATTCCCCCACCGGACCGCAGGCAAAGCCGAGCCTGCGCGACCGCTTCAACGCGCTGCGCAACCTGCCGCCGTTCCTGCGCCAGATCTGGGCCACCAGCCCTGCCCTCACCATCGCCACGCTCGGGCTGCGGGTGGTGCGCGCGTTCCTGCCGATCGCCACGCTCTACATCGGCAAGCTGATCATCGACGAGGCGGTGCGGCTGGTCGGCGTCGGGGTCGATTTCGACACGCTGGAGGCGGCATGGCGCGCGGGCGTGCTCGACACCTTGCTGTGGCTGCTGGCGCTGGAGTTCGCCCTGGCGATCGTGTCGGACCTGCTGGGCCGGCTGGTGAGCTACGGCGACTCGCTGCTGTCGGAGCTGTTCACCAACGCGACCAGCATCCGGCTGATGCAGCATGCGGCGACGCTCGACCTTGAGGACTTCGAGGACCCGGACCTGCAGGACAAGCTGGACCGCGCGCGCCGGCAGACGATGGGCCGGATGAACCTGATGAGCCAGCTTTTCGGCCAAGTGCAGGATGCGATCACGGTGGTCAGCTTCGCGATCGGCCTGCTGGTCTACGCCCCTTGGCTGATCCTGCTGCTGGCGATCGCGCTGATCCCGGCCTTCGTCGGCGAGTCGCACTTCAACGCGCTGGGGTATTCGCTCAACTTTGCCTGGACACCCGAACGGCGCCAGCTGGAGTACGTGCGGCAGATGGGTGCCAGCGTCGAGACGGCCAAGGAGGTGAAGATCTTCAACCTCCACAAGTACCTGATCGAACGCTACCGGGTACTGGCCGACGGGTTCTTCCGCGCCAACCGTGCGCTGGCGCGGCGACGCGCGTTCTGGGGCACGCTGCTGGCGGCGCTCGGCACGCTGGGCTACTACATCGCGTACGCGTACATCGCCTGGCGCACGGTCAGCGGCGACTTCACGATCGGTGACCTGACCTTCCTGGCGTCGAGCTTCCGGCGCCTGCGCCAGTTACTGGAAGGACTGCTGGTCGGGTTCTCGCAGGTCGCCGGGCAGGCGCTCTACCTGGAGGACCTGTTCTCGTTCTTCGAGATCGAACCGGAGATCGTCTCCCCCGCGGACGCGCTGCCCGTACCAAAGCCGATCCGCCAGGGCTTCGTGTTCGAGAACGTCGGCTTCCGCTATCCCGACGCCGAGAAGTGGGCATTGCGCGGACTCGACTTCGAGCTGCGCGCGGGCGAGGTGCTGGCGCTCGTGGGCGAGAACGGCGCCGGCAAGACCACGCTGGTCAAGCTGCTGGCCCGCCTCTACGACCCTGACGAGGGCCGCATCCTGCTGGATGGCCGGGACCTGCGCGACTACGACCTCGACGACCTGCGCGCCAACATCGGCGTGATTTTCCAGGACTTCGTGCGCTACCACCTGACCGCCGGCGAGAACATCGGCGTCGGCCAGATCGATGCCATGGACAACGAGGTGCGCATCCGCGAGGCCGCACGCCGGGCCATGGCGGACGGCGTGATCGAAAGCTTGCCGATGGGTTATGACCAGCTGATCGGCCGCCGCTTCAAGACCGGCGTGGACCTGTCGGGCGGCCAGTGGCAGAAGATCGCGATCGCCCGCGCGTACATGCGCGACGCCCAGGTGATGATCCTTGATGAGCCGACCGCGGCCCTGGATGCGCGCAGCGAGTTCGAGGTGTTCCAGCGCTTCAAGGAGCTCTCCGACCAGCGCACCGCGGTGCTCATCAGCCACCGGTTCAGCAGCGTACGGATGGCCGACCGCATCCTGGTGCTGGCGGACGGCCGCCTGGAGGCCAGCGGCACCCACGCCGAGCTGATGGCCGCCGGCGGGCGCTATGCCGAGTTGTTCGAGCTGCAGGCGGCCGGGTACCGCTGAGCCTGCGGCCGTGGTGCGGCCGGCAAACGCATCATTGCCGCCGCGCTAACGATGCCGGGTCTAGCGTTGGAACTCCCCGTCAGCGGAGTTCCCCCCGATGAACCGAGGCAACCCGAGCGGCCCGCGCCGCGACCAGGATTTCGACCCGCGCCAGCGGCAATACCGCGACATGCCATCGGCGACCAACCGCCGCTGGGGTGCGCCGTCGGGCCAGAACGACTCGTTCGGTTACGAAGGCCAGGGCGGTTGGGGCGACTTCACCCACCAGTTCCCCAACGCCGACTTCAACCAGGGCGGCTACGGCGAGGACCAGGGCCGGCACGCGCAGAGCGGGCACGGACGCGGCGGGTCGGAGTATGCCAACACCAGCCGGCATTCGCGTGGCGTGAGCCACAGCGGGCGAGGCCCGCGCAACTACACCCGCCCCGACGCGAGCATCGTCGACGAGCTGATCGACCGCATGACCGAGCATGAGGCCCTGGATGCGACCGAGATCCTGCTGATCGTCGAGGATGGCGTGGTGACACTGACCGGCGAGGTGCCGGAGCGCCGCATGAAGCACCTGGCCGAGGACATCGCCGACGAGGTGCGCGGTGTGCGCGAGATCGAGAACCGCATCCGGGTCGACAACGGTTCGTCGTCGTTCGGGCCGCCCGGAGAAGGCGTGCGCAGCGGCGAGAACCAGGTCGGCAGCGCGTTTTCGAGTTCCGGCCGGATCAGTGATCCGTTGTCGGACGATGCGGTTCGGGTTGGGCGCGCGGGCACCGAATCGGAAGCGCCCGAACGACACGTCGCCAACACGCAGGCGGGTGACAAGGCGCGGAAGAAGTAGGTCCTGCCCTCAGCGCAGCAACAGCACCGGGATCTGGCAGTTGCGCAACATCTCGGTGGTGGTGCTGCCGACGATCAGGCGCCGGATGCGCGAGTGGCCGTAGGCCCCCATCACCAGCAGGTCCACGGCCTCGTCGCGCACGTAGGCGGCGATGGCGTCCTCGGGTTCGCCCGCGATCGCGCGGGCGGTCACGTCGAAACCGGCATCGGCCAATGTCCCGCGGGCCCAGTCCAGCCCGGCCGCGCTGGCGCCGGGGTCGCCCTTCCCCACCGTCACCACATGGACCTGCAGTCCACGAAACAGCGGGCTGGCAGTCACCATCTCAACGGCCTTGCGCGTGGTGGCGCTGCCGTCGAAGGCGATCAGCGCGCGCTTGACCGGCCGAAACTCGCGCGAAGCGACCAGCAGCGGCCGATGCACCGAGCGAACGATGCGCTCCACCTCGCTGCCCAGGTGGCCACGGGCAAAGTCGGCATGCTCGCCGCGCTTTCCGACCACGAACAGGCGCACGTCGTTTTCCAACTCCAGCAGGGTGTCGGACACCCCGCCGTGTCGCATCCGGACCACTGCATCGGCGCCGGCGCTGGCGGCGAACTGCTGGGCCTGCTGCAGCAGCAGGCGGCCACGCTCCCGTGACAACTTCGAACGCTCCTCGTCGAGCGCGCTGAGCTGCAACAACAGGGTCTCCTGCTCGCCCAGCGCCAAGTTGCCGCTGAGATCGACGGGCGCGGTCTGCTCCGTCGGGTCGATGACGTGGACAATCTCAAGCGGCGCGCCCAGCCGCGTCGCGGCCCAGGCAGCGTGTCGACAAATGCTCTCGGTGTAGGCGGAAGCGTCGATCGCCGCCAGAACGCGGCCGCCGGCGTGGATGTGCGGGGAACTGCCGGGAACTGCGCTCATCACGGACTCCTCAGTGGTTGCCGGCATCGCCCATGAGGCGTTCGGCACCGGGCTTGTCGTGCACGCCCAGTCGGCTGACCAGCGTCGCGCTGGCCTCGTTGAGACCAACGATCTCCACCTGCGCGCCTTCGCGGCGGAACTTCATGACCACCTTGTCGAGCGCACCTACCGCAGTCAAATCCCAGAAGTGCGCGCCGCTGACGTCGATCAGAACACGATCGACGGCTTCCCTGAAGTCGAAGCGGTTGATGAAATCCTGGCCGGAGGCGAAGAACACCTGCCCCGTCACGGTGTAGTGGCGTGCCCGTCCCGCGTCGGCCGACACCGAAGCGACATGCAGCACCTGCCCCACCTTGCGCGCGAAAAACAGCGCCGACAGCAGCACCCCGGTCAGCACGCCCTTGGCGAGGTCATGCGTCAGTACCGTCACCACGACGGTGCCAATCATCACGATGCTGGACGTGGGCGGGTGCTTGCGCAGGTCGCGGATGGACGACCAGCTGAAGGTGCCGATCGAGACCATGATCATCACCGCCACCAGCGCCGCCATCGGGATGCGCGCCACCCACGGCCCGGCAAACACCACCAGCACCAGCAGGAACACGCCGGCCACCAGCGTCGAGAGCCGGCCGCGCCCGCCGGACTTCACGTTGATCACCGACTGGCCGATCATCGCGCAGCCGGCCATGCCACCCAGCAGGCCCGACGCGATGTTGGCGATGCCCTGCCCCCGCGCTTCGCGGTTCTTGTCGCTGGGGGTGTCGGTCAGGTCGTCGACGATCTGCGCGGTCAGCATCGATTCCAGCAAGCCCACCACCGCCAGCGTGCCGGACACGGGCAGCACGATCAGCAGCGTTTCCAGCGTCAGCGGCACCTGGGGCAGCAGTAACATAGGCAGCGCGTCGGGCAGCTCGCCCATGTCGCCGACCGTCGGCACGCGGATGCCGGTGGTGAGCGCCAGCACGGTCAGCACCACGATCGCGACCAGCGGCGACGGCACCGCACGGGTGATGCGCGGGAACAGGTAGATGATCGCCAGCCCGCCGGCCACCATGGGGTACACCATCCACGGCACGCCGATCAGTTGCGGAAGCTGCGCCATGAAGATCAGGATCGCCAGCGCGTTGACGAAGCCGGTGATCACAGAGCGCGATACGAACCGCATCAGCGCCGGCAGCTTCAGCAGACCCGCGATGATCTGCAGCACTCCGGTGAACAGAGTCGCCACGAGCAGGTACTGCAGGCCGTGGTCGGCGACCAGGTCGACCATGACCAGCGCCATCGCCCCCGTCGCCGCGGAAATCATTGCCGGGCGGCCGCCGGTGAAGGCGATGACGACCGCGATGCAGAACGAGGCATACAGGCCGACCTTCGGGTCCACCCCGGCAATGATGGAGAACGCGATGGCCTCCGGTATCAGCGCCAAGGCCACCACCAGGCCGGACAGCACGTCGCCGCGTACGTTGCCGAGCCAGTCCTGGCGCAGCTGTGGGGCATCAATCAAAGAGCACTCCTGCGTCCGGGCTGTGGACGGCATAGGGCGGGCGCGACTGCGGCGCGGGGGGCGCAATTGTAGCGTCGCGCGTGCGCGGGCCGCGGCTGCTCGCCGGGTTCGGCTACCGGACGCGCGTGCCAAGCCCTTGTAGGAGCGGCGTGAGCCGCGATCTGAAATCGACCCGCCCACGCTACAGCCGATCGCGGCTCACGCCGCTCCTACAGGGGAGGCGCAACGCCGCTCAGAACAATGAGGCCTGCGGGGGCTCTGGCGCCGAGTAATCCAGTTCGCCATCGACGATGCGGGCGGCGGAGGTATACGGGTGCGGCTCGCTGCGACCAGGTGCGGTGAGGTGCATCACCTGCCAGCCGTCGGCCTTGAAGCGGTCGGCGATCAACCCGCGGTGGCACTGCCACCACAACGCTTCGGCGCACATGATCGCCACCCGCTCGCGTGCGGCCAGTTCCGCCAGTCGGCCGCAGGCGGCCTGCCACGGCGGGGTTTCCATGTAGTCGGCATAGCCGCGGAAACTCGCGTTGCGCCATGCGGTATTGCGGGTGTCGGGGTCGGCCTTGCGCCGCCCGCCCAGGTCGGGCATTGGCAGGTAGCGGAAACCGGCCTCCGGCAGTGTCCGCGCCATCGTCTCGCCGGAGAACTGCGGGTTGCGGCGGGAACCGGCGAAACGGCGCACGTCGACCAGCACCTGGATGCCCGCGTCGGACAGCATCGCCGTGAACACCGTCCACTCCCGGGTGGAGTGGCCGATCGTCCACAGCGTGCCAGTGCCGGCGGCGACATCGTCCATGGGCGGCATCGTGCCGCTGCAGACGTGAAGTGCACGCCGAAGCACTGCGGTGAAGTGGCGTTGACGCGCGGCGGGCTAGGCTCCGTGGGCCCCCGTGGAGACTGAAATGAGCCAACCCGTCAACGATGGAAACGCCCGCCACGCCGCCACCGGGACCGCCCCCGGGACCGCCGCCGGCACCGGTGCGGACGATGCCCGCGACACGCAGGGATTGCAGGACGGACCGCAGGCCCGGGAAGCGGGCGAGTACGTGCCGGAGGGCGGGCTCGCGCGGACGGCCAAGATCCTGCGGTTCCTGCTCAAGTACCGGAACGCGGGCGTTTTCAGCGGGCTGGACCTCGACGCGGCCACGGCCGAGCACGGCATCCCGCCCCAGACGGAAGGGCGCCCCGAGCAGTTTGTCAGCGACCTGGAGGCGCTTGGCCCCACGTTCGTCAAGATCGGCCAAGCGTTGTCGACGCGGCCCGACATGGTGCCGCCCGAGTACCTGGCAGCCCTCGAGCGGATGCAGGACGACGTCGCGCCCGTGGAGTTCCCGGTCATCCGCCAGGCGGTCGAGGACGCACTCGGTGTGCGACTGAACAAGGCCTACGCAACCTTCGACGAGACCCCGTTGGGCTGCGCCTCGCTGGCACAGGTGCATCGGGCGACCCTGCGGGACGGCCGCGAGGTCGCGGTGAAGGTGCAACGGCCGCATGCGGTCGAACAGATCCGCGCCGACCTCGACGCGCTGGCGTCGATCGCCGACCGGGTCGACCACTCCACCCGCCTCGGCCGCCGCATGCGCTTCGGCGACTGGGTCCACGAGTTCCGCAAGACCCTGCTGGCCGAACTCGATTACCGCACCGAGGCGGAAAACCTGGACCGCTTCGCCCGCCATTTCGAACCCTACCCCGAGCTGACGGTCCCGGCGCCGGTGTGGGACCTGACCCGCACCCGCGTGCTGACCATGGACCTGGTCACCGGCACCAAGGTCACCGACATCAGTGGCATGCGCCGCGCCGAGGAACCGCTGGAGAACCTGGCCGAGGCACTGATGCGCGGCTACCTAGACCAGACGTTCGTGTACGGCGAGATCCACGCCGATCCGCATCCGGGCAACCTGCTGGTCACGCCCGACGGCCGCCTGGCGATCTTCGACCTGGGGATGGTGGCGCACGTGCCCCCGCGCCAGCGCGACCACCTGCTCAAGCTGCTGTTCGCCGCGGTCGACGGGCGCGGTGAGGAGGTCGCCGGCGAAGCCATCTCGATGGGCACCCGGCTGGAGGACTTCGACGAAGAGCGCTACATGCGCGAGATCGGCCAGCTGGTCTCGCGTTACGCCGCGCACCAGTCCGGCGGCGGCGCGGCGCAGATGCATACGCTGTCGGAGGGGCGGCTGGTGCTGGACCTCACACGTATCGCCACCGCCTGCGGCCTGCGCACGCCGCCCGAACTCAGCCTGCTGGGCAAGACGCTGCTGAGCCTCGAGTCGGTCTGCCACGCGCTCGACCCCGAGATGGACGTCAAGCGCATCGTCGAGGACCACCTGGACCATGTCATGCGCGAGCGGCTGCGCAAGTCGCTTTCGCCGGCCAACCTCGCCGGGGAAATGATCGAACTGCACGGACTGCTGCGCGACGCGCCGCGAAAGTTGTCCGACGTGCTCTCCCTGCTCGCCGACAACCGCATGCAGGTGCGCATCAGCGGATTCGAGGACTCGCAGATCCTGGAGGCGTTGCAGAAGATCGCCAACCGGGTCGCGGCCGGCGTCGTGACTGCAGCGCTCATCCTTGCCTCGGCGTTGATGATGAAGGTTGACGCCGGGCCACAGCTGTTCGGCTATCCGGCGATCGCGCTCGTGCTGTTCCTGATCGGCGCCGCACTGGGCATCACGATCGTGTTCAGCGCGCTTTTCAGCGACCGGCGCGCGAAACCCCACGAGGAGCGCGCGCCGCGCTGACCGACCATGCACCGGACCCCGACCTCCCGCCGCTGGCCCGCCGCCATCCGCAACCAGCTGGAACACTGGGTGATCGACGCCGATGACCACCTGGACGTCGCGTGGCGCCGGCTCGATGCCCGGCTGGGACGCGGCCAACCCCGCCACCTCGCCGCCTACCGCGGCTACGCCGACGAACGCGGCGCCGAGCTGTTCGGCCGCGTACTCGCCGAGAAGCCGCTGGGCGGACCGGAGGACGACGACACCTGGTGGGACAACCTGCTCAACACCTACCGCCGTTTCGAGAGCGACGAGGTCCCGGGTGTGGGCCTGCGGGCGCACTTCCGCGGCGCATCGGTGGATGCGGTCAGCGACCACGAGGGCTACTACACCGCGGCGCTCCCACTCGAGCCCTCCTCCGGCGCGGCCCCCGCCACCGACGCGCTTTGGGAGAACGCGACGGTAACCCTCGCCGACGGCACCCTGGCCACCGCACAGCCGGTAATGCAGGTCCGTGCCGACGCCGGCTTCGGGATCATCTCCGACATCGACGACACCGTGCTGCAGAGCTCCATCACCGACTGGAAGACCGCGGCGCAACTGACGTTCCTGCACAACGCCCGCACCCGCAAACCGCTGGAAGGCGTAGCTCAGCTGTACCAGGCCCTGCAGGAAGGCGCCGATCGCAGCGGCCGGCACCCGGTGTTCTACGTGTCGTCCTCGCCGTGGAACCTGTACGACCTGCTCGAGGACTTCATGGACCTCAACGCGATCCCCTGCGGGCCGATCTTCCTGCGTGACCTGGGCACCGACACCGGCAAGTTCATCAAGACCGAAGGCCACGGCCACAAGCTCGAGCGCGCCCGCACCCTGATCCAGCGCTTCCCGACCCTGCGCTGGGTGCTACTGGGCGACTCCGGCCAGGCCGACGCCGAGCTGTACGCAGAAGCCGCGCGCGAGTTCGGCGACCGCATCGCGGCCATCTACATCCGCGATGTCGACCCGGGCGCCGAGTCCCCGCTCGACCTAAAGGTGGACAGCTTCATCGAGAAGGTCGCCGGTACTTCCGTACCGATGCTGCGCAGTCGCGACAGCCTGGCCATTGCCGACCATGCAGCCGGGCTCGGCCTGATCGACCGCGCGCGCATCCCCGCGATCACCGCCGAGGTGCAGCGTGACCGCGCCCGACCGACCCCGGGCGAGGCGGCGACGGACGAGGCGGCGACGCAGGTCAAGGAGCAGGTGGAAGCCTCGGTCGACGCAGCGACGGGTGCCGGCAAGCCCGGCGGGTGACGCTCGGCTAAAATGGCGGGCTCCCACGCCTTGCCCCTCCCAGAATGTCCTCTGCCTTCGGCACCGAAACCGTGCTCGACGTCCGTCACTGGACGGACGACTACTTCAGCTTCACCACCACCCGCGACGACGGCTTCCGGTTCGACAACGGCCAGTTCGTCATGATCGGGCTGCCGGTGGAGCAGGCCGATGGAAGCACGCGCCCGCTCTTGCGCGCGTACTCCATCGCCAGCGCCAACTGGGAGGAGCAGCTGGAGTTCTTCAGCATCAAGGTGCCCGATGGCCCGCTCACCTCCCGCCTGCAGCACATCAAGCCGGGCGACCCGGTACTGGTCGGCCGCAAGCCCACCGGCACCCTGCTGATCCACGACCTCCACCCGGGCCGCAATCTGTACCTGCTGGGCACGGGCACCGGCTTCGCGCCGTGGCTGTCGGTCATCAAGGACCCGGAAACCTACGAGCGCTTCGAGCGTGTGATCCTGTGCCAGGGCGTGCGCCACGCCCGCGACCTTGCCTATCGCGACTATGTAGAGAAGGAACTGCCGCACCACGAGTTCCTCGGCGAGGTGATCGGCGACAAGCTGCGCTACTTCCCCGCCGTCACCCGCGAGGCTTTCACTTACGAGGGCCGCGACCATCGTGGCCGCATGACCGACATGATGGCGACCGGCCAGATGATGCAGCACCTCGGCATCGAGGCACTGGACCCGGAACACGACCGCGCGATGATCTGCGGCAGCCCGCAGATGCTGGCCGACTTCCGCGCGTTGCTCGACGGCCGCGGCTTCAGCGCGGCGCCCCGGATTGGCACACCGGGGCAATACGTGTTCGAGCGGGCCTTCGTCGAGAAGTAGGCACGCGCCGCGCCGTCAGCTACTCCAGCGGCCGCTGCGCCGCATCACACCCCACTGGTGTTTGCGGCGGGTGAACCACTGCCACATGCCGCGGATGCGCCACAGCGTATTGAACTGGCGGTAGCCAAGGTTTTCCAGCACGGCGACGGCGAACAGCGACAGCATGTCGCGCTTGCGGCCGTAGACCTTGAATGACAGCGTCTCCAGCAGCAGCCCGTTGACCGACAGCAGGATGCCCATGCCGATGGCGACCATCAGGAACACCATCAGCGCCGCCGGCGACACCACCCCGGTGACGAAACCGCCGATCATGAAACCGTAACCGGCCAGTTCGACCAGCGGACCGAACCACTCGAACAACGCCATGAACGGCCACGCCAGGTAACCGGCGGCACCACCGCGGCCGCCCAGCACCAGCCCGACGTGCATCGACAGGCTTTCGGCCAGCCCGCGCTGCCAGCGGCTGCGTTGGCGGCCGAGCGTGCCGTAGTCCTCCGGCGCCTCGGTCCAGCAGATCGGATCGGGCAGGTAGCGGATACGGTACGGGATGCGGCGCTCACGGTGATAGCGGTGCAGGCGGACGACCAGCTCCATGTCCTCGCCAACCGTATCGGTGCGGTAGCCGCCGGCATCGACCACGCGCTGGCGGTCGAACAAACCGAATGCACCGGAGATGATCAGCACGGCGTTGAGCGGCGACCAGCCCAGTCGGCCGAACAGGAACGCGCGAAGGTACTCGACGATCTGGAAGCGCGCGATCAGCGTGTCCGGCAAGCCGGCGCGCAGCAGGAACCCGCCCACCACCTCGGAGCCGTTGGCGATGCGCACCGTGCCGCCGGCGGCGACCGTGCGCTCGTCCTCAAGGAACGGCTGCACGACCCGCAACAGGCTGTCACGTTGCAGGATCGAATCGGCATCCACCGCGCAGAACAGCCGGTGCCGTGCGGCGTTGATGCCAGCGTTGAGGGCATCGGCCTTGCCTCCGTTCTCCTTGTCGATCACTCGCAGGTTGGGATGGCGACGCGACCGGTAGACCCCGCGCACGGGTTTGTGCGCGACGGTGCGGCGCAACGGCTGCGGGTACGGGACCAGTTCGAACGTCTCGATCAGCACATCCAGCGTGCGGTCGCGCGAGCCGTCGTTGATCACCACCAGTTCGAAATCGGGGTATTGCAACTGCAGCATCGATCGCACCGAGGTGCAGATCGTCGCCTCCTCGTTGTAGCCCGGCACCAGCAACGAGATCGCCGGCTCGATGCCAAGGTACGGCGCTTCGTCGCCAAGGTCGGCGCGCAGCGCCATGTAGCGGCGCAGGCTGATCATCGAGGTCAGGTTGAGCAGCAGGTAGCCGCCGTTGAGGGCGATGAAATAGCCAATGAAGCCCAGTTGCAGCCACCAGAGCACCGCGTTGCTCATGCCGGACGCTCCGCCAGCGCGCGCACCAGCGCGTCGCGGCCGTATCGGTCGTCCAGCGCGCGCGCGAGCGACTCCAGCGACTGACGCGAGGTGCCGGGCAGCGCGACCAGCGCATCGGCGGCCTCCTGCCGGACCCACCAGCTGGGATCGGCCAGCAGCGGTTGCAGCAACCCGGCATCGTCCGACGAGAAGTGGCGGCGCATCGCCCGCAGCGCGGCCAGCCGCAGGTCAGGGTGCGGGTCGCTGAGCAAGGCCTGCAGGAGCGACCGGTCACGCGGGTCGCCCAGTTCGCCAAGCACCCGGGTTGCGGACGTTCGCTGGACGATCGGGCGCTCGTCACCCAGGTTATCGCGGGCCCACGGCGCCACGCGCGCGGGTTCGGCCCAATCGATGATCGCGAACAGCCGCGATGTCGCATCGGCGGCCTGCGGCAGCAGCGGCAACAGCGCCTGGGTGACCGCCTCGCGGCCGGCACGCCGGCAGACGGTGGCCAGGCGCAGGATGGCCCAGTCGCGGCGGGTCGCCGCGATCGGCAGGATCCGCTGCATCGCGCGTGCGGGGGCGGCGGCGACCAGCGCTTCGGCGGCGGCGAGCGACAGGAACGGGTTGGCGTGCTCCACCAGCGCCACGATCGTGTCCCAATGGGCCTCATCGGCGAGGGAGCGCAACGTCGCCAGGCCGACCAGTTGCCGACGCACGCCACGACCGCGTACCAGCTCGATGGCACAACGGTCGATCCCCAGTTGCACGGCAAACTGGTTGAGCCGGTTACGGGCGTCGCCGCGCAGTTGCCGCTGGGTGCGGTTCCACAGCATCAGGAACCAGAGTTCCTGGCTCCCGGTCGGCGCCGCCGGCACTTCGCCCGGCTGCCCGGAAAGGCTGGCGAGGGCCAATATGGGCCGCCACGTTGCGGTGAAGGCTTTACGTTCCCGCTGCCGCCGCACGGCGAGCTGTGACAGCACCAGCACCTGGACCATGATCAGCACGGTCACGAGCGCCAGGCCGCAGGCCAGGTAAAACGCGGCCCGCAGCACCGGATCCGCCGGGAGGTCGTACCAGGCCGACATCAGCGCGTCCCGCCGCGGCGGGACTCCCGGTCCCGGCCGCGCGCGGCATCAGAACGCATGGCGTACCCCAAGCATCCACCAGCGGCGGTCGTACAAGTCCGACTGTGCGACATGCCCGCCCCCCCATTCCAGCGCCCAGGCCGGCGTCCACCAGTGGCGTCCGCGCAGGCCGATCGAGTCGATCTCGGTTGCAACGACGTCTCCGGGCAGCAGTGCATCTTCCTCGCCGGTGTCGAGCCGCAATCCCACCCAGCTGTCGTCGCCGTAATACCGGTCCAGGGCGAGCGCATGGCCGGGCAGCGAGCTTCCGTCGACGCGGGTCAAGTTGAAGGTGTAGCCAAAACGCCAGTTGCCGCGGTACACCTCGGTGCCGACCGCGAGGCGGTCGACGGTAGTGTCGCGGTAGCGGGTCCGCCGCAGGCCCGCCGAACCGACCAGGGTCGCCTCGCCTACTCGGGCCATCGGTCGTTCGACCCGCACATCGGCGAACCATTCGGGCTGGAAATGCGGATGCGGGAACGCGCCCACCTCGCCCTGCACGCTCCAGCCGTCGCCCACGCTGAGCGCACCGCGCAGTTCGGCGCCGCCGTCGACCTGGCCGAAGCGTGCTTCGCGCACCAGCGAGGCACCGACGCTCCAGTTGCCCGGCTGGTTCCGCGCGTAGTCGAGCCGCTGGGCGTTCCACGCCTGCAGGCCGTTGTCGGGTGATTCGCCGCGATGCGAGATAGTGATCGACTCGCGCGGGGTCGACGCCTGCATCTCCGTTTGCGCCTGCGCGTGTGCCATCGGCGCAGCCAGCGCCAGCAGAACCCGCAACGCACCCGTGGTACGGCTGGCTCGTGCGGCACAGGTGCTCAAGCTGGCCTCCGCAACAACCGGCGGATCCGCGCCAGCACTTCTTCGGGTTGGAAAGGCTTGGTCACGTAGTCATCGGCGCCCAGTTCGAGCGCGCGAACGATGTCTGCCTCGCGCGCCTTGGCCGACAACATCAGCACCGGCACGGACTGCCAGCCCGGGGTAGCGCGGAGCCGTTCGACGAGCTCTATTCCGTCGTGGTACGGCAGCATGATGTCCATCAACACAATTTCCGGCACTTCGCCGGCCAACCACTCCAGTGCCACCCGGCCATCCGCCGCGTGGTCGACCTGGTAACCGTTGCGCTCCAGCAGGAACCGCAGGATGAAGGCGATGTCCTCCTCGTCCTCCACCATCAGTAAGCGCCGGGTCTGTTCCGTCATGCCGTTCCTCCGTTCCTGCCTTGCGGCCACTCCGTGAGGTACCTGCTCACCAGCATGGCCAGTTCCGCGGCACGGTGGCGTGACTTCACCAGATGCCGCAGCACGATGTCATTGTCGTGCGTCGGGGTATCGCGCGCCGAGAAGATGATCACGTAGGTCGGCGGCCGCGCGTTGGACAGTTCGGCCAACAGGTCCGATCCGTCGCCATCGGGCAGCCCCAGGTCGAGGATCACCAGGCTGTAATGGCGCCGCGTGAGTTGCGCGCGCGCTTCGGCCAGCGAGGCCGCCGGGTACAGGTGCAGACGGTCGCCCTGCAACAATTTTGCCAGCAACGCGCGCAGGTCGGGATCGTCCTCGACATGCAGCACGCTGGGGACCTGGCGATCGCGCCCCAGCACACTGCGAACCGCTTCGACCACGCGCTCGGGCTGCATCGGCTTGCGCAACCAGTCGACCACGCCCAGCGCACCGCCTTCGATATCGGCGGCATCGCCGCTGGCCGTCAGGCTGGCCACCACCACCGGAAGGTGGCGGAAGCCCTTGCGGTCGCGGAGGACGCGCAGGAAACCGAGCCCGCCCTCGCCTTCACCGCCGACGGCAAGCACCAGCGCGTCGATATGTTGCTCTTCCAGCACCCGCCAGGCGAGCGCCGCACTGTCGGCTACCACGCAGTCGTAGCCGTGCTGGCGCAGTTGGGCGACCAGACCCTGCGCGCAGTCTTCCCGACGCTCGAACACCAGCACCCGGGCGTTCGCGCCGGATTCGGTCGCCGCGTCGATGTCACCGGCCGGATCATCGTGCTCGCCATCCGCAGCGATGACCGGGAGCCGGACGTGGAACCGGGTGCCCGTGCCGTCGGCGGTGATGAAGCCGATCTGGCCGCCGAACCGCTCGACAAGCGAGCGGGTGATCGCCAGCCCGAGTCCGGTGCCACCCCGGCGGCGGGCGTCGGAAGAATCGGCCTGGGCGAACCGCTCGAACACGCGTTGGCGGAATGATTCGGGGATGCCGGCGCCGTCGTCGGACACCGAGACCTCAACGCTGTCCCCTTGTCGCTGCACGCCCACACGCACTTCGCCACCGGCCGGTGAGTGTTTGATGGCATTGGACAGCAGGTTGTCCATCACCTGCGCAAACCGGTCCGGGTCCGTCTGCACCGTCGCGTCATCGCCATCCATGCGCCGTACGGTGATCCCGTACTCGCGTGCATAAGGCCCGATCTGCTCGAGCGCCAGGTCCACCAGCGGGCCGAGCTGCATCTGTCCGAGTTGCAACTCGATCCGTCCTGCATCCAGCTTCTCGATGTCGAGGATGTCGTTGATCAGGCGGACCAGTCGCTCGCCGTTGCGCAGGGCGATATCCAGCAGCGGCCGCGCTTCACCGGGGATCGCACCCGCGGTTCCGTCGCTCAACATCGACAGCGCGCCACGTATCGCAGTCAGCGGGGTCCGCAACTCATGGCTGACGGTCGAAATGAACTCCGTCTTCATCTGGGCGATCTGGTGCCGAACCGACACATCGACCGCGACAGTCACTACCTGTTGCCTACGACCGTCCGCGGTCTCCAGCAGCCGCTTGATCAACTGGAACCAGCGGATCACCCCATCGGGCCCGGTCACCGGAACCTCGCCACGTCGCAGCTCCTTGCGCGACGCCAACATCGCCTCGTCTCCGTCGAGCAGCGGTGCAAGCGCCTCGTGTATGCCGAGTTCGGTCGGCGAGCGACCTTCGATCTCGGCCGGCGACCTGCCCACGAAATCGGCGAAGGCGATATTGCACAAATCGATCCGGCCGATGCTGTCGCAGACGAAGATCAGGTTCTCGTCACTGTCGACAACTTGGCGCAGGAAGGCCTGCTGTTTCGCCAACCGGGCCTCCCCGGCCTCGGCCCGTTGCGCCGCCTCGTGCCTGGCACGCAGGTTGCGGTTGATCAGCAGTAATGTACCGAGCGAAACCAGCAGGATGACCAGCGCCCCGCCCCAGGCCAACAGGCGTCCGCGCTCGACCTGGTGGCGCACGGCCGCCGACTCTTCGCGCAGGTGGCGGCGCTCTTCGGCTTCCAGCCGGCCCAGCATGTCGCGCAGTCGATCCATCGCCCGCTTGCCGACCCCCGCCCTGTCGCGGAAGGGTCCCGCGCGATCGCGGTTGGCGACGTTGAGGGCGGCCGAGCCGATTCGCGCACCGATGTGGCGGTCCAGCTGGGCCAGCCATGGGCTCCAGGCCGGTGAACGCGCAAGCAGGATCTCGCCCAACCTTGCCCGCTGGCGAAGCAGTTTCTCGCGGCCGGTGTCGTAGGGCGCCAGGTATTCGGGCTCGCCGGTCAGCACGTAACCTCGCATGCCGGTCTCGATGTCCTGGAGGGAGGACAGGACGCCTTGGCCCACCGTGATGAGCTCGAAGTGATCGATGATCTCGTCGTTGGTTTCAAGCAGGGCGTCCTGGGTGCGCTTGCCCTGCCACGCGATTGTCGCGATCAGCAGCAGCACCAGCACGAACCCCAGGTTGTGCAACGTCGTCGTGGAAAGGCGCTTCATGCGTCCGCGGCTCCGGCGTCAGGCCTGCAAGACTACCCGGTGCACCGCCACGTGGCGGTGATGGATGCGCATCGGGGACCTGCCCGTGCTTGTACTCCTCTGTCAACGGGTTCCCCGACCGCACCGGCATCGCCACAATCGGCGGCTCGCTTCACCGTTCCCCAGCAGGCAGAACCGCAATGCCCGAATCCGCACCGAAAGCCGCCTCCGCCCTCGCGGAGAAGATCGCCCGCACCATCGCCGCGGAGATCGGCGCCAGGCCCGAGCAGGCCCGCGCCGCGATCGGCCTGCTCGACGAGGGCGCGACGGTGCCGTTCATCGCGCGCTACCGCAAGGAAGTCACCGGCGGCTTGGATGACACCCAGTTGCGCGACCTGGAGTCCCGCCTGACCTACCTGCGCGAGCTGGAAGACCGCCGCGCTGCAGTGCTGGCGAGCGTCGACGAACAGGGCAAGCTGACCGACGAGCTGCGCGCCGACATCGAGGCCGCCGACAGCAAGGCGAGGCTGGAAGACCTGTACCTGCCGTACAAGGTCAAGCGCCGGACCAAGGCGCAGATCGCGCGCGAGGCCGGGCTCGAGCCGCTGGCCGATGGACTGCTGGCCGATCCCTCCCTGACGCCGGAAGAGTTCGCCGCCGGTTTCGTCGACTCCGACAACGGCGTGGCCGATGCCAAGGCGGCGCTGGAGGGCGCCCGCGCGATCCTGATGGAGCGCTGGGGCGAGGACGCTGCGCTGGTCGGCAAGCTGCGCGAATGGCTGCAGGACGTCGGCCGCATCCACGCCCGCGTCGTCGATGGCAAGGAGATCGAGGGCGCCAAGTACCGCGACTACTTCGACCACGCCGAACCGCTGGCGAAGATCCCGTCGCACCGCCTGCTGGCGCTGTTCCGGGCGCGCCGCGAGGACATCGTGGTACTCGACCTGGAGCCCGGCGTCGACGCAGAGGCCGGCCATGCGCAGGCGATGGGCCGCGTTGCCCACCATGCCGGCATTCGCGATGCCGGCCGCCCCGCCGACGCCTGGTTGCTCAACGCCTGCCGGCTGGCGTGGAAGGCCAAGTTGCACCTGCACCTGCTGCTGGACCTGTTCGGCCAGGCCCGCGAGAAGGCCGAAGCCGAGGCGATCGCGGTGTTCGGCGACAACCTCAAGGATTTGCTGCTGGCCGCGCCGGCGGGACCGAAGGCGGTACTCGGGCTCGACCCGGGCCTGCGCACCGGGGTCAAGGTCGCGGTGGTCGACAGGACCGGCAAGCTGGTCGCCACCGACACGATCTTCCCGCACCAGCCGCGCAACCAGTGGGACGGCTCCCTGCACGTGTTGCGCAAGCTGTGCGCGCAACACGCGGTCGAGCTGATCGCGATCGGCAACGGCACCGCCAGCCGCGAGACCGACAAACTTGCCGGCGACCTGATCAAGCTCGCCCCCGAATTGAAGATGCAGAAGATCGTGGTCAGCGAGGCCGGCGCGTCGGTGTACTCGGCGTCGGAGTTCGCGGCGAAGGAGTTCCCGGATCTCGACGTGTCGCTGCGCGGCGCGGTGTCGATCGCGCGGCGCCTGCAGGACCCGTTGGCCGAGCTGGTCAAGATCGAGCCCAAGGCGATCGGCGTCGGCCAGTACCAGCACGATGTCGACGGTCACCGGCTGGCGCGCGCGCTCGACGCCCGGGTCGAGGACTGCGTCAACGCGGTCGGGGTCGACGTCAACACCGCGTCCGCCGCCCTGCTGGCCCGGGTCTCCGGGCTGTCGTCGACGGTGGCCGGCAACATCGTGGTCTACCGCGACGCCAACGGCGCATTCACCAGCCGCAAACAACTGCTGAAGGTGCCGCGGCTGGGCGACAAGGCGTTCGAACAGTGCGCCGGCTTCCTGCGTATCGCCAACGGCGAGCAGCCGCTGGATGCCTCATCCGTTCATCCGGAGGCGTACCCGGTGGTCGAGCGCATCGTGAGCGACTGCGGCCGCGAGGTGCGCCAGTTGATCGGCGACGCCGGCTTCCTGCGCGGCATTCGCCCGGAGCAGTACACCGACGACAAGTTCGGCGTGCCGACGATCCGCGACATCCTCAAGGAACTTGAAAAGCCCGGCCGCGACCCGCGCCCCGAGTTCAAGGCCGCGCGCTTCGCCGATGGCGTCGAGGAACTGAAGGACCTGCAGGTCGGGATGATCCTCGAAGGCGTGGTCAGCAACGTCGCCGCGTTTGGCGCGTTCGTCGACATCGGCGTGCACCAGGATGGCCTGGTCCACATCTCGGCGCTGGCCGACCGTTACGTCAAGGACCCCCGCGAGGTGGTCAAGGCCGGTGACGTGGTCAAGGTGAAAGTGCTCGAGGTGGACATCCCGCGCAAGCGGATCGCCCTGACCTGCCGGCTGGACGACAGCGCACCCGCGCCGCGCGGCGACCGGGCGGACCGCGGAACCCCGCCGCCACGCGGCTCGCATGATGGTGGCCGTGGCAATGCGCGCCGCCCCGATGCCCGCGCCATGTCGGCGCCTCCGGCCAACAACGCGCTGGCGGCGGCCTTCGCCAAGGCGAAGGGCAACACCTGACGACAACGACGCGCGCCGCGCCCGGATGAACGGACGCGGCGCGCGACAGGTCAGCGGGTCATCAGTGCGTGGCGGGCTGCGAGACCTGCTGCACCACTTCACCGGTGGTGCGGTCATGCCCGGCTAGGGCGATGTCGGCCTGCGACACGATGCCGCACACGGCGCCGGCGTCATCCACCACCACTACCCGGCGGATCTGGTTCTGCTCCATCGCCTGCGCGCAGTCGGCCAGCGAGGCGTTCTGCTGGATCGTCGTCACCGGCGAACTCATGCAGTCGGAGGCGCACGCGGACGCGGTGTCGCGGCCCTCGGCAACCATCCGCACCGCGATGTCGCGGTCGGTCACCACGCCCACCGGTCGGCCCGATTCGCGGCTGTCGACGACCGGGATCTCGCCGCAATCGTTCTCCACCATCATCCGCGCGACCTCGCGCAACGGAGTGTCACCGGTGCAGCAGGCGGGGTTGGCGGTCATCACGCTATTCAGGCTCGTGTTCATGGAAACTCCAACGTTCGGGGGAGACCCGTACCCTGCCCCGCTGGCGGTTGCCGAGGCGTGAACCGCGGGCCGCGACTTGGCCGCATCTGGCGGGTTTCCCTGTCGCGACCGCCCGCCCGCGCGCCCATGGCTTTCGTCATGGTGGCCGAAAACGCCGTTGCGGTAGGCTTCGGGTTCCCTTCGACCAGGTTCCTGCCCGATGAAGCATCCCCTCGCCCTGGCGCTCGCCATCGCCCTGACCACCAGCGTCGCCGCGTGCGCCCAGTCCGACGCCAACCCACAAGCCGACACCGCCGCCGTGACCGCAGACGCCAGCAATCCGTTCTTCACCGAAAGCCAGCTGCCGCTGCATTACCCGCGGTTCGACCAGATCAAGGACAGCCACTTCGGTCCGGCGTTCGACCGCGGCATGGCCGAGCACCTGAAGGAAGTCGAGGCGATCGCCAACAACCCGGAACCGGCGACGTTCGAGAACACGATCCTCCCGCTCGAGGAGTCCGGCGACATCCTGTCGCGCACCGCTTCGGTGTTCTTCAGCCTGGTTGGCGCCGACACCAATGACGCGCGCAAGGCGCTGCAGGCCGAGTACGCGCCGAAGCTGTCGGCCCACAGCGACGCCGTCTCGCTGAATCCGAAGCTGTTCGAGCGCATCGAGGCGCTGTACGAGAAGCGCAACGAGCTGGGCCTCGACGCCCAGGGCGTCCGCCTGGTCGAGCGCTACCACACCGATTTCGTCCGCGCCGGTGCCAAGCTGTCCGACGCCGACAAGACCCGCCTGAAGGAGATCAACGGCGAGCTGGCCAAGCTGGGCACGACCTTCAGCCAGAACGTGCTGGCCGAGGTGAACGACTCGGCGATCGTGGTCGACAGCGTCGAGCAGCTGGCAGGCCTGTCCGACCAGGCCATCACCGCCGCCGCAGAGGCCGCCAAGGCCCGTGGACTGGATGGCAAGTACGTCATCGCGCTGCAGAACACCACCGGCCAGCCCCCCAACACCTACCTCGAAGACCGCGCCCTGCGCGAGCGCCTGCACAAGGCGTCCGTCGCCCGTGGCAGCCGCGCCAACAAGTGGGACAACACCGGCATCGTCTCGGACGTGGTGAAGCTGCGCATCGAGAAGGCCAAGATGCTCGGCTACCCGACCTACGCCGCCTACGTGCTGGCCGATGAAACCGCACAGACCCCCGAGGCGGTCAACGCGATGCTCGCCCAGCTCGCCCCGGCCGCGGTCGCCAACGCCAAGCGCGAGGCCGCCAAGCTCCAGGCGATGATCGACAAGGAGCAGGCCGCCAAGGGCGAGCCGAGCTTCAAGCTCGAGCCGTGGGACTGGGCCTACTACGCCGAAAAGGTCCGCCAGGCCGAGTACGACTTCGACGAGAACCAGCTCAAGCCGTACTTCGAGATGAAGAACGTGCTGGAGAACGGCGTGTTCTACGCCGCCAACCAGCTCTACGGCCTCAGCTTCAAGCAGCGCACCGACCTGCCCGTCTACCACGAGGACGTCACCGTCTACGACGTGTTCGACAAGGACGGCAGCCAGCAGGCGATCTTCATCTTCGATCCGTACCAGCGCGAGTCCAAGCGCGGCGGCGCCTGGATGAACTCCTATGTCGACCAGTCCGCACTGACCGGCAACCTGCCGGTGGTGGCCAACCACCTCAACATCCCGGAGCCGGCGGAAGGCAAGCCGACGCTGATGACCTGGGACGAGGTGACCACCATGTTCCACGAGTTCGGCCACGCGCTGCACGGCCTGTTCTCGGACGTGAAGTACCCGTACTTCTCGGGCACCAGCGTGCCGCGTGACTTCGTGGAGTTCCCGTCGCAGGTCAACGAGATGTGGGCCGACTGGCCGAGCGTGCTGGCCAACTACGCCAAGCACCACGAGACCGGCGAGCCGATGCCGCAGGCCCTGCTCGACAAGGTCCTGGCCAGCGCCCAGTTCAACCAGGGCTTCGCCACCACCGAGTACCTCGGCGCGGCGATGCTTGACCAGAGCTGGCACCAGCTGTCGCTGGACCAGGTGCCGGACGCGGCGGGCGTGATGGCTTTCGAGGCCAAGGCGCTGGCCGCCAATGGCACCGACTTCGCACCCGTACCGCCGCGCTACAAGACCCCGTACTTCAGCCACATCATGGGTGGCTACGCGGCCGGTTACTACGCCTACATCTGGTCGGAGGTGCTGGACGCCAACACCGTGGCGTGGATCAAGGACAACGGCGGCCTGACCCGCGAGAACGGCGACCACTTCCGCGCGGCGCTGCTGTCGCAGGGTGGCAGCAAGGACGCGCTGCAGCTGTTCCGCGACTTCACCGGCCACGAGCCGCGCATCGAGCCGTTGCTCGAGCGCCGCGGGCTGAATGCCCCGGCGGCCGACGACGCGGCGGTGCCGGACGCGCCGAAGGCCCCGGCGCCGGAAGCGCCCAAGCCGAGCAACTGATCGGCCTGGCGTGAACCAAAACCGCCCGGAGCGATCCGGGCGGTTTTTTCATGGGCGCGCACGACGCAGACATGGGCCCTCGGCCGGAGCCGGGTTCAGTCCGCCGCGAAGGCGATGGTCGTCATCAGGGCGTTTTCGGCCTGGCGGGAGTCCAGGCGGGTGTGTTGCACCACGATCGGCACGTCCGACTCGATCACGCTCGCATACGGCACGTCCGGCGGGATCGTTTCGGGGTCGCGGAGCTCGTTGAAGCGCAGGTGTCGGGTGCGGCGGGGTTCGACTGTCAGCTTGTACGGACCTGCCGGGTCGCGGCCCTCGAAATAGACCGAGATCCGGACGCTGGCCACACGGTCGCTCGCGTTGAGGATGCAGCAGGTCTCGTGGCTGGACATCTGCGGTTCGGGGCCGTTGCTCCAGCCGGGGATGTAGCCCTCGGCGATCGCCCAGCGCTGACGGCCGATGGCGCCGGAACCGGGTGTGTCGCTCATGGGGTCGTTCCCTCCGTCGGCGCCCCCGCGGTGCGGTCGGTGGCGGGCGCCGCCGAGAACAGGTCGCGGAACCGCGGCGCCACGTTCGGCAGCAGCACGTCCGAGGGGATCTCGACCGACCGCGTACCGTCCGAGTACGGGCCCGCCTGGTAAGGCGCAAAGACGAACCTCAGCCCCGTGACGCGACCGGCGTCGTCCACCAGCGGTTCGAACTCCGAGAAGTTTTCGGCCTTTGGCGCCGTGCCGGCCTCGATCATGCGGCTGGTGTTCCGGACCAGGTCGCTGCGCTCGGCCGGTGACATGGCATCGGCATCCGCCCGCTGGGACAGCGCCGTGTGGAGCTGCTCGCGGGCGTGCTCGGAGATGGCCTTCCACCCCGCGTCCGTCGGTACCAGCTCCTGCGCGGTCAGGCGCTGCTGCGCCTGCGGCAACCACACGAAACGCTCCATGAGGGGCATGCCGTGGGCGCCGCCGGTGTACATGCTGCCATCGGCGGCGTAGGCGGCCAGTTCGGGGGTGTCGACCAGCTCGGTGAATGTCAGCGACAGGTCGTACAGCGTGGCGCCCTCGCTGCCTTCGCCGGCGGGCTCACCCTGCTTGCGGGCCTCGACCGCCTCCATCAGATCGGCGCGTGCGGTTTCTGCGTAGGCCTTCAGTTCCGCCGCCAGGCGCGGATACTTGGTGGCCGACTGCGGGTAGGTGATCCCGATGATGTAGTCGGCAGTCGCCTCCGAAACATCCTCCAGCTCCACCGGTTCGACCGGTGCCGGTGTGGCTCCGTCCTGCCCGTCGGCGGGTACGGCGCTGCGCTCGCTGCCGGCGTTCGTGCCCGCGGCATCCGGCCCGGCGGCACGATCGCAGGCCACACCCGCAACCAGCACCATCGCGATGCATGCGCTCTTCAGATTCCACTGCTTCATCGGTCGGCCCCTGCTCATTGGGCGCGACCTTATCGCCGCCGGCGTGATGCCCGGATGCAGGCGGAAGGCTTACCAGTCGGTGCGCTGTGGCAACAGTCCGCGCAGTTCCGCGTCGGTCAGGTTGCGCCATTGGCCGACCTTGAGCCGGCCGAGCTTGACGTTGCCGATGCGCACCCGCACCAGCTGCTTGACCCGGTAACGGAAGTGGGCGGCCATCAGGCGGATCTGGCGGTTGAGCCCCTGCACCAGCACGATCCGGAACCCGAAGCGGCCCAGCTTGCCGGTCTTGCACGGCAGGGTGGTCTGTCCGTGCACCGGCACGCCCTTGGCCATCGCGCGCAGGAACTCGGGGGTGACCTCGTTGTTGACCGCGACCAGGTATTCCTTCTCGAGCTTGTTCTCGGCGCGCAGGATCTCGTTGACGATGTCGCCGTTGCTGGTCAGCAGGATCAGCCCCTCGGAATCCTTGTCGAGCCGCCCGATCGGGAAGATCCGTCGCTCGTGGCCGACGAAGTCGACGATGTTGTCCTTGACCCCGGATTCGGTGGTGCAGACCACACCGACCGGCTTGTTGAGCGCGATGTAGACGTGCTGCTTCTGACCCTTGGCGACGGTGCGGGTCCGCAACGGCTGGCCGTCGACCCGCACCTCGTCACCCTCGCCCACCTCCGAACCCACCCGGCCCCGGATGCCGTTGATGGTCACCCGGCCTTCGGCAATCAGGCGGTCGGCCTCGCGACGGGAGCAGAAGCCGGTTTCGCTGATGTGTTTGTTGAGGCGCATGCTGGGCCGGGTACTCGAGGGGCGCACAGGCTGGCACAAGCCCCGCCGGTTGGCGAGTACGGCCCCCGGGTGGGGGCCGCAGCTCAACCGAGCAGGTCGCCGTATTCGGGATGGCGGTCAACCCAGCCGGCAGCGTAGGAGCACGCCGGGCGGACGTGGAGGTCCTGCACCCGTGCATGCTCGAACGCAGCCCGCGTCAGCGCCCCGGCAATACCCCGGCCGCCGACCGGCTCGGGCACGTGGGTGTGGGTGATGACCATGCAGCTGCCCTCCATCCGGTACTCGAGGGCGGCCTCCACGCCGTCCACGTCGGCGGCGAAGCGGGAACGGTCTGGCTGGTGGCGTATCTCGAACTCGGTCATGACGTCTCCGGATGGCGTGGGCATGGCATCGACAATGGCCGGTCAGCGGTTGTCGCGTTTGCCCTGGTTGTGCCGGTCCTGTGTGCTGATGCTGCCCTGTATGCCCTGCAACCGGGCCTCGGCTGCATGCAGCTCTTCGGCGTGCTGGGCGGCGGAAGCGGACTGGTAGCCTTCAGGTGCATGGACTGGTGCGTGGTCGTCCAGCGCCTGCCACGGCTGCGTCGTGCGCGCCTGGCGCTGCTTGGCCTCGAGTAGTTCCCGGGTGTTGGCCAGTGCCTGCTCGGGCGTGATCGACGCACCCTTGCGACCGCGCGCGGTCGCGGCCCCGCTCTTGCGGGCGGCGGTCTTCCGGGGAGCGGCGCTCGCGGTTGCCGTCTTCTTCGATGACGTGTTCTTCGTTGCGCCCTTCCTTGCTGCAACCTTCTTCGGCGCGGTTTTTCCCGCTGCAACCTTCTTCGCCGGGGACTTCCTGGTGGAGGTGTTCCTGGGCGCAGTCTTCTTCGTCGCGACGTTTTTGGTCGCGGCCTTCTTTGTTGCCGCCTTCTTTGTTGCGGCCGCCTTCTTCGCGGCCTTCTTCGTTGCTGCCGTCTTCGCCGGGGACTTCCTGGCAGCGACCTTGCGGGCAGGCGCCTTGCTGGCCGTGGTCTTCCTGGCCGTGGTCTTCCTGGTCGCGGTCTTCTTCGCGGCAGTCTTCTTTACCGCCTTCTTTGCATTCGTCTTCTTCGCGGCCGTCTTGCTGGTGGTCGACTTCTTGCTGGCGGCCTTTTTCGCCGCGGTCGTGCTTGCGGTGGTGCCGGCCGTCTTCTTCGACGCCTTCTTCGCGGTCTTCTTCGCGGTCTTCTTGCTGGCCTTGCGGACTGGGGTCGTTGCCATGCGCTCCTCCATCGGACGGGTCGACTGGCGCGGGGTCGCAGGCGTCCGCGCCTCCCACCGCGACGGTGGGTCCTGTCTCACTATCACGCCCCACATGCAATCGGGGTGAGGGATCGCCGCACCCGCGGTCAGCCGAACGAGGGGTTGACCAGTCGCTCCAGGAACACGCCGCCGATGCGCGGTTCCATCAGCAGCATGAAAAGCACGCCGTAGATGGCACCCGACAAGTGGGCGTTGTGGTTGGTGTTGTCCCCGCCCTGCCGGTCCATCCAGATCGAGTAGCCGACGAAGAACACGCCGTACAGGATTGCCGGCACGGGCAGGAAGAACACGAAGATCAGCGACCACGGCTGGACCAGGATGAAGGCGAACAGCACCGCCGACACCGCGCCCGATGCCCCGAGGCTGCGGTACCGCGCATCGTGGCGGTGGCGCAGGTAGGTGGGCAGGATCGCGATCACGATCGCCGACAGGTAGAACAGCACGAAGCCGACCGGGCCGATCATCGCGCTGATGACCTGCTCGGCGAACCGGCCGAAGAAGAACAGCGTGATCATGTTGAACAGCAGGTGCTGCCAGTCGGCGTGGATGAAGCCATGGGTCAGCAGGCGATCGTACTGGCGCTGCCGGTCGATCGCCGGCGGCCACAGGATCAGCCGGTCCAGCAACCTGGGGTTCTTGAAGGCGAGCCAGGTGACCAGGACGGTCACGCCGATGAGTATCAGGGTCAGCATGCGGTGGATTCCTCGGTCGCGGCGCCTGGCCGTCCGGTGGTTGCTCGCAACTCGCCCCCCGGTTGAGGCCGTTGCATGAAGGCGCCAAGACTACCGGACGCCCGGCGGCGGCGCCGGTGCCCGGGGCGCGCAGTGCACGGGCGTTACCATCGACGCATTTCCCACGAGAGTTGCCCATGATCCGCTGCACGCATCCCGCCCCGCTCGCTGCCGCGCTGGCAGCCCTGCTTGCCGTTGCCACGCCCGCCCCGGCCCAGGACGCGCCGCTGACGACCGTGTCCGAGCGCAGCGGCTTCATCGAGACCGGCCGCTACGACGAAGTCCTCGCGTTGTGCGACGCCTTTGCCAGCCGCTATGCCGACGCGGTGCGCTGCGAGACCTTCGGCACCACGCCCGAGGGCCGCCCGATGAAGGTGCTGGTCGCTACCCGCAGCGGTGCGTTCACCCCGGAGGCGGCGCGCGAACAGGGCATCCCGGCCACCCTGATGCAAGGCGGGATCCACGCCGGCGAGATCGACGGCAAGGATGCCGGTTTCCTCGCGCTGCGCGAGCTGCTGGAGGGCACCGCGCCCGACGTGCCCGCCGATGCGTTGCGCCGCCAGGTGTTCCTGTTCGTGCCGGTGTTCAACGTCGACGGGCATGAGCGCTTCGGCGCGTGGAACCGCCCCAACCAGCGCGGTCCGAAGGAGATGGGCTGGCGCACCACCGCGCAGAACTACAACCTCAACCGCGGCTACGTGAAGGCCGACGCGCCGGAAATGCAGGCGATGCTCGCCCTGATCAACCGTTGGGACCCGCTGGCCTACGTGGACCTGCACGTCACCAACGGCGCCAAGTTCGAACATGACATCTCCATCCAGGTCGAACCGGTCAACAGCGGCGACAAGGCCTTGCGAGCGGCGGGCACCACGCTGCGCGACAACACCATCGACTACCTCGCCGGCCACGGCTCGCTGCCGCTGCCGTTCTATCCCTCGTTCGTGCAATACGACAACCCGGCCTCGGGCTTCGAGGACGGCGTGGCGACACCGCGCTTCTCGCACGGCTACATGCAGTTGCGTAACCGCCTCGGCATGCTGGTGGAGACGCACTCGTGGAAGGACTACCCGCACCGGGTGAAGTCGACCCGCGACGCCATCATGGCCGTGCTGGGGCAGGTGGCCGAGCACGGCGACGAGTGGCTCGCCCTCGCCCACGCCGCCGATGCGCGGGCAAGCAAGCTGGGTGGAGCGCCCGTAGCGCTGGCCTACCAGGCCACCGACGAATGCCGGCAGATCGACTTCCGCGGCTACGCCTACACGCGCACCCCGTCGGAGGTGTCGGGCGCGACCATGACCCGTTACGACGAGACCACCCCCGAGACCTGGACCGTGCCGCTGTGCGACCGGATCGAGCCGTCGCTGGTGGTGGAGGCGCCCGGCGCCGGTTACCTGGTGCCTGCCGCGCACGCATCCTGGGTGGCCGAGCGGCTGGACCGTCATGCCATCGAGTACCGCCGGCTGGAGCAGCCGATGTCTGGCGTGAAGGTCGAGGCGTTTCGCGCCGACTCGCGCGAATTCGCGGCGCAGTCGGTCGAGGGCCACCAGCGGCTGGAGCTGCAAGGTCGTTGGCGCGGCGAGACCGCCGACCTGGCTGCCGGTGCGCTTTTCGTGCCGATCGCGCAGCCGAAGGCGCAGTTGGCGATGGCGATCCTGGAGCCGCAGGCACCCGATTCGCTGGCCGCCTGGGGGGAGTTCAACAATGCATTCGAGCGCAAGGAGTACATGGAGGACTACGTCGCTGAAGAAGTCGCCCGCGAGATGCTGGCCGCCGACCCTCAGCTGAAGGCCGCCTTCGAAAAGCGCCTGCGCGAAGACGCGGCGTTTGCCGCGAGCCCGCGCGAGCGCCTGGACTTCTTCTACCGGCGCCATACGTCGTGGGACGCGCGCTTCAACCTGTATCCGGTCCTGCGCACCGAGCGGAAACCGCGCTGAACTTTTGCCGACGCGTCCCCACGACGCGTCGGCCCTCCAGAAGCTGTTGGACACAGGCCGCCCGGGAACGCGGGCGCGCCTGTTCATGTCCATTGACAAAAAAAGAATGATCGTTCATTCTTGCCAGCTTCCGGGGCGGCCTGACCGCCCCGTTCCCTTTGGTTTCCTCCACGAGCCCCACATGACCCCGACCCACCGCCTGACCGGTCGCACCCTGCTCCTGCCCCTGGCCCTGACGATCGCCCTCGCGGCGTGCAGTGGCGACCCGGCTCCCGCGCAACCACCGGCCGCACAGGTCACCGTGGTGACGCTGGCCGCTTCCCCGGTCACCCTGACCCGCGAACTTCCGGGCCGCACCGCCCCGTTCCTGGTCGCGGAAGTCAGGCCCCAGGTCAGTGGCATCGTCGAGCGCCAGCTCTTCAAGGAAGGCGGCCTGGTCAACGCCGGGCAACCGCTCTACCAGCTCGAGAACGCCGCCTACCAGGCCGACGCCAGCAGCGCCCAGGCCGCGCTGGCGCGTGCCGAGGCGAGCCTGAAGTCCGCCCAACTCACTGCTGCCCGCTCAGCCGAACTGGTGAAGATCGATGCGGTCAGCCGCCAGGACAACGAGAACGCGGTGGCCGCACTCCGCCAGGCCGAGGCGGACGTCGGCGTCGCCCGCGCAGCGCTGCAGGGACGTCGCGTGACCCTCGACTACGCACGGATCAACGCGCCCATCAGTGGTCGCATCGGCAAGTCCTCGGTCACCCGCGGCGCACTGGTGACCGCCAACCAGGCGACACCGCTGGCGACCATCCAGCAGACCGACCCCATGTACGTCGACCTGACCCAGTCCAGCAGCGAGCTGCTGGCCCTGCGCAGGAACCTGGCCGCGGGCACCGCCCAGCAGGCAGACCTGCCGGTGAAGATCCTGCTGGAAGACGGCAGCGAGTACGCCTATGACGGGCGGCTCGCCTTCTCCGAGGTCACGGTCGACCCGTCGACCGGCAGCTACCTGCTCCGCGTGCAGGTCCCCAATCCCGACCACCTGCTGTTGCCGGGCATGTACGTGCGCGCCGTGGTGGGCGCGGCGGTGCGCCAGGAAGGGCTGCTGGTCCCGCAGAAGGGCATCACCCGCGACGCCAAGGGCAACGCGACCGCAATGGTGGTGGGCGAAGACGGCGCGGTGGAGCCACGCGCGGTCACCGTCAGCCGCACCGTGGGTGACCAGTGGCTGGTCGAAGGCGGCCTGGTCGCGGGCGACCGGGTGATCGTCGAGGGGCTGCAGAAGATCCAGCCGGGCATGCCCGTGCAGGCCACCGAAGCCGGTGCGACGGACGCTTCCGCGGCAGATTCCGACCCGGCCGAAGCACCTGCCGCGCCCGACGCTGCCGATGCAGGCACCGACGCCGACGCGTCGAAGTAATAACGGACCCCCGACATGGCACGCTTCTTCATCGACCGACCGATCTTCGCGTGGGTCATCGCGATCATCATCATGCTCGCCGGCGCACTGGCGATCTTCACCCTGCCGATCTCGATGTACCCGACCATCGCGCCGCCCACGGTCGCGGTCAACGCGGTGTATCCCGGCGCTTCCGCCAAGGCGGTGCAGGACTCGGTGACGCAGATCATCGAGCAGAACATGAAGGGCCTGGACGGCCTGCTGTACTTCTCCTCGACCAGTGAAGGCAACGGGCGCGCCGCGATCACCCTGACCTTCGAGAACGGCACCGACCCCGACACCGCGCAGGTGCAGGTCCAGAACAAACTGCAGTCGGCCATGCCGCTGCTCCCGCAGGAAGTGCAGCGCCAGGGCGTCAACGTCAGCAAGTCGGCCAGCGGCTTCCTGCAGGTCATCGGCTTCGTGTCCGAGGACGGCAGCATGGCCAAGGACGACATCTCCGACTATGTCGGCGCGAACCTGGTGGACCCGCTGAGCCGCGTTCCCGGCGTCGGCAACCTGCAGGTATTCGGTGCCAAGTACGCGATGCGGATCTGGCTGGACCCAAACAAACTCGACACCTACCGCCTCACACCGGGCGACATCACCGCGGCGATCCAGGCCCAGAACGCGCAGGTCGCGGTCGGCGCGCTGGGCGCGGCGCCATCCATCGAAGGCCAGCAGATCAACGCCTCGATCACCGCGCAGTCGCGGTTGCAGACGCCGGAGCAGTTCCGCGACATCGTCGTGCGGGCCAACCCGGACGGCTCGGTGCTCAAGCTGGGCGACGTCGCCCGGGTGGAGATGGGCGCGGAGAACTACGAGTTCATCACCCGCTACAACGGCCAGCCGGCCACCGGCATCGCAGTCTCGTTGGCGACCGGCGCCAACGCGCTGGACACCGCCGCGGGCGTCAAGGCGACGCTGGATGAAATGTCGCCGTTCTTCCCGCCCGGCCTCAAGGCCGTGCTGCCGTTCGACACCACGCCGTTCGTGCAGGTCTCGATCAAGGGCGTGATCGTGACCCTGCTCGAGGCGATCGTGCTGGTGTTCCTGGTGATGTACCTGTTCCTGCAGAACTTCCGCGCGACCCTGATCCCGACGATCGCGGTGCCGGTGGTGCTGCTGGGCACGTTCGGCGTGCTCGCCGCGCTGGGCTTCTCGATCAACATGCTGACGATGTTCGCGATGGTGCTGGCGATCGGCCTGCTGGTCGACGACGCCATCGTTGTGGTCGAGAACGTCGAACGCATCATGAGCGAGGAAGGCCTGTCGCCACTGGAGGCCACCCGCAAGTCGATGGACCAGATCACCGGCGCCCTGGTCGGCATCGGCCTGGTGCTGTCGGCGGTGTTCGTGCCGATGGCGTTCATGACCGGCTCGACCGGCGTGATCTACCGGCAGTTCTCGGCGACGATCGTTTCGGCGATGGCGCTGTCGGTGCTCGTTGCGATCGTACTGACACCGGCGCTGTGCGCGACCATGCTCAAGCCGCTGAAGAAGGGCGAGCACCACGACAGTGGCAAGGGCCGGCTGGCGCGGTTCTTCCACTGGTTCAACCAGAAGTTCGACGACGGCAGCAGCAAGTACCGTCGTGGCGTGCGCGGCATGATCAGCCGGCCCAAGCGGTCGATGGCCATCTTCGGCGCGCTGGTGGTGGTGATGGGCGTGATGTTCTTCCGCCTGCCCAGCTCGTTCCTGCCCGACGAGGACCAGGGCGTGTTGTTCGCCCAGGTGCTGGCGCCGGTGGGCGCCACCCAGGAGCGCACGATGGAGTCGATCAAGAAGGTCGAGGACTACTTCCTGGAACAGGAACAGGACCTCGTCGAATCGGTGTTCAGCGTGCAGGGCTTCAGCTTCGGCGGCTCCGGCCAGAACAACGGCATGGCGTTCGTCAAGCTGCACGACTGGAGCGCGCGCGAGTCCGAGGAGCAAAGCGTCGGCGCGCTCGCCGGTCGCGCGATGGCCGGGCTGAGCCAGATCAAGGACGCGCTGGCGTTTGCGTTCGCGCCGCCGGCAATGCCGGAGCTGGGCACCGCGGCCGGCTTCACCTTCTACCTCACCGACAATGCCGGCCTCGGCCACGAGGCGCTGCTGGGCGCGCGCAACCAGTTCCTCGGCGCCGCGGCGCAGAACCCGATGCTGGCCAACGTGCGCCCGAACGGGCAGGAGGACACGCCGCAGTTCCAGCTCGACATCGACACCGAAAAGGCCAGCTCACTGGGACTGTCGATCGCGGCGATCAACTCGACCCTGACGGCGGCCTGGGGCGGCCAGTACATCGACGACTTCATCGACCGCGGCCGGGTCAAGCGGGTGATGCTGCAGGCCGACGCGCCGTTCCGCATGGTGCCGGAGGACTTCAACCTGTGGTCGGTGCGCAACAACCAGGGCCAGATGGTGCCGTTCACCGCGTTCGCCAGTTCGCACTGGGAGTACGGTCCGGTCCGGCTGGAGCGCTACAACGGCGTGCCGGCGATGCAGATCCAGGGTGAAAGCGCCGGCGGCGTGAGCTCCGGCGACGCGATGCTGGAGGTCGAGCGGATGGTGTCGGAGCTGCCAACCGGAATCGGCATCGAGTGGACCGGCTTGTCCTACCAGGAGCGCCAGGCCGGCGCACAGACGCCGCTGCTGTACACCCTGTCTCTGCTGATCGTGTTCCTCTGCCTGGCCGCGCTGTACGAGAGCTGGACGATCCCGACCGCGGTACTGATGGTGGCGCCGCTGGGCATCCTTGGCGCAGTGCTGGCCAACAGCCTGCGCGGCATGGAACGCGACGTGTACTTCCAGGTGGCGATGCTGACCACGGTCGGTCTTACCAGCAAGAACGCGATCATGATCATCGCCTTCGCCAAGGACTACATGGCCGAGGGCATGGAGCTGGTGCAGGCGACCATGCAGGCCGTGCGCGACCGCCTGCGGCCGATCCTGATGACGTCGCTGGCATTCGGCATGGGCGTGCTGCCACTGGCGATCGCGTCTGGCGCCGGCTCCGGTGCGCAGCGCGCGATCGGCACCGGCGTGCTCGGCGGCATGATCGCCGGTGCCCTGCTCGGCCTGTTCTTCATTCCACTGTTCTTCGTGGTCGTGCAGCGCCTGTTCGGCAGGCGCGAAGCGACCGCACCGGCGCTCGACGCGCCGGCGGGAGGTAAGACCCATGACTAAGACACTGATGACCCCGCTCGCACTGGCTGCAGTGCTGTTCGTGGCCGGTTGCGCCACCCTGCAGCCGCCCGTGCCCGAGGCGTCCCCGTCGATCCCGGTCGAGTGGCCGCTGCCGTCGACCACCCCGTCGAGCACGCCGACGCCCGACGACGGCGCACCGCTGGTGGCCGACATCGGCTGGCGCGACTTCTTCGCCGACCCGCGTTTGGACCAGCTGGTCGCGCAGGCGCTGGAGAACAACCGCGACCTGCGGGTGGCGATGCTCAACGTCGAGCGGGCCCGCGCCCAGTACCGCATCCGCCGTGCCGATCGGATGCCGTCGCTCGGCGGCGAGGTCAGCATGACCCGGGCCGGCGGCGACAACGTCGACATCAGCGAAAGCTACTCCGCCAGTGCGGGTATCGCGGGCTTCGAGCTGGACCTGTTCGGCCGTGTCCACAACCTGGGCCAGGCCGCACTGCAGCAGTACTTCGCGACCGAAGAGGCGCGGCGGAGCGCGCAGCTTGCGCTGATCGCCCAGGTGGCCAACACGTGGCTCGCACTGGCCGCGGATACCGAGTTGCTGGCGATCGCCCGGGACTCGCTGGCAAGCCACGAGGCCTCGTTCGAGCTGACCGGCCAGCGCCACGCGCTCGGCGCGGTGTCCGGACTCGACCTCAACCAGGCCCGTACCCTGGTGGAAGCGGCCCGCTCGGACGTTGCACGGTTCGAGGGCCAGGTGGCACAGGACCGCAACGCACTCGCGTTGCTGGTAGGCGGCCAGGTCGAGCCGTCGCTGTTGCCGGACGCGTTCGTCCCCGAGGTCAGCGGCATCACCGCCCTGCCCGCCGGGCTGCCGTCGGAGGTGCTGTTGCGCCGGCCCGACGTGCTGGCCGCGGAGCACCAGTTGCGGGCGGCAACGGCCAACATCGGCGCGGCGCGCGCGGCCTTCTTCCCGTCGATCACCCTGACCGGCAGCATCGGCAGCACCAGCGACCAGCTGTCGGGCCTGTTCGACGGCGGTTCGGGCATGTGGAGCTTCATCCCGCGGGTCAACATCCCGATCTTCCAAGGCGGAAGGCTGGCGGCGGCGCTGGGCGTCGCCAAGGCGGACCGCGACATCGCCCTGGCCGAGTACGAGAAGGCCATCCAGTCCGGATTCCGCGAGGTGGCGGACGCGCTGGCCCTGTCGGCCACGCTGGCACGGCAGCGCGAGGCGCAGGCAGCCCTGGCCGAGGCGGCCGGCCGCGCCCACGAGCTGTCGCAGGCACGCTACGACGCCGGACTGGACAGCTACCTGGTGTTGCTGGACGCTCAACGCACCCTCTACGCCGCCCGCCAGTCCCTCGTAGCGACGCAGCTGGCCGAACAGGCCAACCGCGTGACGCTCTACAAGGTCCTCGGCGGCGGCTGGTCCGAGACCGGGACATGACCGCCAAAGCCGACTCGAACAAGGCACAGGAGCGCGCCGAACTGCAACGTGGCCGCATCCTCGATGCCGCGCAGAAGTGCTTCATCGAGCACGGCTTCCACGCCGCCAGCATGGCCAGCATCGCCGATACCGCGGGCATGAGCGCGGGGCTGATCTACCGCTACTTCGAGAACAAGAGCGCGATCATCCTCGCCATCGTCGACCGCCAGTTGCAGCTGTTGCGCGAGGACATCCGGCTCAGCCGACGAATCGACCTCGCCGCCGAGATGACCAGCAACTACGGGCGCGCGTGCTCGGCCGATGCCAAGGGGATGAACGCCGCGCTGCTGCTGGAGATCTCTGCCGAAGCCACCCGCGACCCGCAGATCGCGGCGGCGCTGGACCGTTACGACGTCACCCTGCGCGCGGCCCTGGTGGACTGGCTGACCCGCGATCCCGAGGCCGGCGGTCATGGCCTACCCGCTGCCGTCTCGCCGGACCGCGCGCTGTTGCTGCAATGCCTGTTCGAGGGCCTCAAGTTGCGCGAGACCCGCGAGCCCCAGCTGGACCGGCAGCTGCTCGAGCGCGCCCTGCACTACATCGTGCCGCTGCTGGTAAAGGCCTGACGGAACAGGGCTTCAGCCCTAGCCTCGTCCAACACACCGGTGGCCGCGTCCTGTCCACCGACGGTTTCCGCGTTGTGCGCATTACGGGGAGGGAGCTGCCGGAGGTCACCATGCACACGCCAGAACGTCGCAACTCGGAGTCTGTCGATCCAGAGCGGATGCGCGAACGGCTCAATCCCCCGCAACAATCCCTGCTGCGCCTGCTCGAGTATTTCGGGTGGGAACTGCGCTTCGTCCGGGAGCCGCCGTCCCAGCCGCCGGTACCGGTGATCTTCGCCGGTGACGCATCCTGGGCCGTGATCAGCCCCGACGGCAAACTCGACGAAGGCCCCCACCTGCGCGTGCGCCATCCGGGGTTCGAGCGGCGTGCCGGGTCAGCGGTGGAACGTGGCTCCGGCAGCAGCCATCGGCCCGGGCCAACGTAGTCCTAACCCTCCAGTTCCGACCACCGTGCGTACGCCTTGTCCAGCTCGCCCTGGAGTTGCGCGAGTTCGCGGTTGTGCGCGGTGATCGCGGCGCTGTCGCGCTGGAAGAAGCCGGGGTCGTTCATCTCGGCGGTCTTGGCCGCCAGGCGCGTCTCGAGCGACTCGATCGTCGCCGGCAGCTGTTCGAGTTCGCGCTGTTCCTTGAAACTGCGCTTGCGGGCTGGCGTCGCTGCGGGTGGAGGCGCCGGCGTCGCGCCGGTCGCGCCCGGGTCGGCAGCCAGCCGGGTGGGCCGCCCGCTGTCCGGCGTCGCCGGTGGGCGCCGCTGGCGCAGCCAGTCGCTGTAGCCACCGACGTACTCGCCGACGCGACCCTCGCCTTCCATCACCAGGGTCGAGGTGACGACGTTGTCCAGGAAGTCGCGGTCATGGCTGACCAGCAACAAGGTGCCGGGGTAGTCCCCGAGCAGCTCTTCCAGCAGCTCCAGGGTCTCGACATCGAGGTCGTTGGTCGGTTCGTCCATCACCAGCAGGTTGGACGGCTGGGCGAACAGCTTGGCCAGCAGCAGCCGGTTGCGCTCGCCGCCCGACAGCCGGGTGATCGGCGCACGCGCGCGCTCGGGGGTGAACAGGAAGTCCTGCAGGTACCCGATCACGTGCTTCTGTTTGCCGCCGACCTCGACGAACTCGCGGCCCTCGGCGACGTTTTCGATCGCGTTCCAGTCCTCGCGCAGGGTTGCGCGGTACTGGTCGAAGTACGCCACCTGCAGGTTGCTGCCCAGCTTGACCTCGCCGGTGGTCGGCTGGAGGCCGCCCAGGAGGGTCTTGAGCAGCGTCGTCTTGCCGCTGCCGTTGGGCCCGATCAAACCGATGCGGTCGCCGCGGAAGACGGTGGTGGAGATGTCATCGAGCAGCACCCGGCCGCCGTAATCGAACGAAACATGCTTGGCCTCGATGACCTTCTTGCCGGAGTTCTCCGACTGGGCGAATTCCATCTTCACGTTGCCGGTGCGCTCGCGCCGCTGCGCCCGCTCGTCGCGCATCGCCTTGAGCCGCCGCACCCGGCCTTCGTCGCGGGTGCGGCGCGCCTTGATGCCCTGCCGGATCCAGACTTCCTCCTGCGCCAGCAATTTGTCGAAGCGCGCGTTCTCCTGCGCCTCGGCGTTCAGGCGCTCCTCGCGGCGACGCTCGTAGTTGGCCCAGTCGCCCGGCCAGCTGGTCAGCTGGCCGCGGTCGATCTCGACGATGCGGGTGGCCAGTGCGCGCAGGAAGCGGCGGTCATGGGTGACGAAGACCAGGGCGCCGGGCCACGACTTGAGGAAGCCCTCGAGCCAGTCGATCGACTCGATGTCCAGGTGGTTGGTCGGTTCGTCCAGCAGCAGCAGGTCCGGCGCCGATACCAGCGCGCGGGCCAGCAGCACGCGGCGCTTCATGCCGCCGGAGAGCCCGGAGAACTGCGCGTCGCCGTCAAGCCCGAGCTTGTCGAGCGTCTCGACCACGCGCTGGTCGGCGCTCCAGCCCTGCGCGGCGTCGATCTTGGCCTGCACGGCGGACATCGCGTCCGCGTCGAATTCCTCGGCGTGGCTGAGGTGGTGGAACTCGGCCAGCCACTTGCCCAGCTCGCCCATGCCGTCGGCGACGACGTCGAACACGTCACCCGCCGCACCGGCGGGCACCTCCTGTTCGAGGCGGGCGACGCGCGCCCCGCCCTCGCGCCGGATCTCGCCGTCGTCGGGGAGGATGTCCCCGGACAGGAGCTTGAGCAGGGTGGACTTGCCGGCGCCGTTGCGGCCGATGAGCGCGACGCGCTCACCGGGTTCGACCGCGAAATCGACGTTCTCGAGCAGGAGCGGGCCGCCGACGCTGTAGTCGACGCTGTTCAGGGTAATCAGGGGCATCCGGCCATTCTACGTGGCCGGACCCCGTACACGGACGTCAGTAGCGCGAGCGGGTGTCGACCTCGACCCAGATGCGCTCGGCGACCCAGTCGTTGCCGTAGGGCCGTGCCTGGATGCGGATCACGTCGCCCGGCTCCAGCGCCTCCGGGCGGATGCGCTGGCCGCGGTGCTCGACCAAGGTGCGGTTGTCGTAGCGGACCCGCTCGGCCCGGCCGCTGTAGCCACCCCGGGTGATCTCGATGACCTGCGCGCGCGCGTCCACCCAGCGCACCGAACCGCTGAGGTCGCCACCGTAGTAACCGCCGCCGTGGCTGTCGCGGACGTTGTGGACGACCTCGATGTTGCGCGCCCACAGCTCGCTGCCGGAACGCTGCGCTTCGACGCTGATGCGGTCGCCGCGCTCCAGCCCGGCGGGGTCGTGCAGCTGGCCCTGGTAGACCAGCCGGGTGTTGCGGTCGTAGCGCAGCGCAACCTGCGACACCCGGGCGCCATAGCCTTGGTCGGCGGTCAGCACGATCCGGCCGTAGCGCGGGTCGACGTCCTGGACGGTGCCGAGGATCCGCTCGCTGCCGTAGCCGTAACTGCCGCCCTGGCCATATCCGCCACCTTGGCCGTAGCCGCCACCGGGGGTGCCGTAACCGGTCATGCAACCCGCAAGGAGCATGGCCGCGGCGGAGAGTGACAGCCAGCGGAAGGCAGTGCGCCAACGCCGTGGAGAATCGGTCTGGATGGTCATGAGTTGGCTCCTGATCGCAGGGTTCCGAGCATCGTTGCGAGGAGGTGAACCGGGGGTTATCGGGGCGGGCGTGTGTTCAGGTGGGCGACCGTGTCGGTACCAGCAGGTACCAGCATCTGTAGGAGCGGCTTCAGCCGCGATCGAATGCTCCACAGCATTACGGACCACGATCGCGGCTGAAGCCGCTCCTACACACACAACCGGAGGTCACGAACTGCACGACAGCATCGAGCAGCCGGCTTTCGTGCGCGCCCAGTCCGGCCGGCGCGCGGCATAGGCTTCGCGCCCGGGCTGGTCGTCGTACGGCCGTCGCATCACGTCCAGCAGCTCCATCACCGCCTCGGGCTCGCCGGCCGTGGCGCGATCGATCGCCTGCTGGGCAAGGTAGTTCCGCAACACGTAACGCGGGTTGGCGAGCCGCATCCGCTCGCGGCGCTCGGCGGCCGACAGCGGGTCCTCGCGCAGGCGACCGGCGTAGCGCGCCAGCCATTCCTCGAACGCGGCGGCCGATGCGGCCCGCTTGTCGGGGTCGTAGAACGCCGATCCAAAGGCGTCGGTGAACGCGGCCGGTTGGCCGCCGGGATCCGCGTCGGGCGCGAAGTCGAGCAGTGCACGGAACACCAGGGTCATGTCGGCCTCGGCCAGGCGCATGAGGTCCTGCAACGCCTGCATCAGGTCGGTGTCGTCCTCGCGGCACTCCGCCAGCCCGAGCTTGCGCGCGGTGTTGTCGCGGTCGGCCGCGGTGTAGGCGTCGATGTAGCGCTGCAGCCCGGCCTGCAGCGGCTCCACGCCGTCGAACAGCGGCGACAGCGCGGCCGCGAGTCGGCCGAGGTTCCAGTACGCGACCGCCGGCTGTTGGCCGAAGCGATAGCGCCGGTGCTGGCGGTCGGTGGTGTTGGGGGTCCAGTCCGGGTCGTAGTTGTCGATCCAGCCGTAGGGGCCGTAATCGATCGTCAACCCGAGGATGGACATGTTGTCGGTGTTCATCACTCCGTGGACAAAGCCCACGCGCATCCAGTGGCCGACCATCACCGCCGTGCGCTCGCAGACCTCGCCGAACCACGCGGCCCGCAGCGCCTCGCGGTCGCCGTGGAGGTGCGGGAAGTCGCGGGGGATGCAGAAGTCGGCCAGCCGGCGCAGCAGGGCCAGGTCGCCACGCGCGGACGGCAGTTCGAAATTGCCGAAGCGCAGGAACGACGGCGCGACCCGGCACACGATCGCGCCAGGCTCCGGGGCCGGGTGCCCGTCGTAGAACATGTCGCGCACCACCGCCTCGCCGGTACCGACCAGGCTCAGCGCGCGCGTCGTCGGCACGCCGAGGTGGTGCATCGCCTCGCTGCAGAGGAACTCGCGCACCGAGGAGCGCAGCACCGCACGGCCGTCGGCGGTACGCGAGTACGGGGTCGGGCCGGCCCCTTTCAATTGAAGCTCCCAGCGCTCGCCCGTGGGAGTCACCGCCTCGCCCAGCGTGATCGCGCGGCCGTCTCCGAGCTGGCCCGCCCAGTGCCCGAACTGGTGGCCGCCGTAGTTGGCCGCGTAGGGCTGCATGCCCGGCAGCAGCTCGTTGCCGCCGAAGACCCGGGCAAAACGCGCGGATGCCACGTCGTCGGGCGTAATGCCCAACGCCTTCGCTATCTCGCCGGAGTGCGCGAGCAGTCGCGGCGCGGCCACCGGGGTTGGTTCCACCGCCGACCAGGCCTGCGCCACCTCGCGCACCCCGGGCCCGGCGCGCGGGTCGCCGGGCAGTTCGCGGATGAAGGCGTTGTCGAAGTCGAGGTCCAGCATCCGGCCATCGTAGGCCGCCAGAGGTCAACGCATTGGCGAGGCGCGTTCCGGTGTCGCCGGGGCGCGTCCACGCGTCGCACCACTCTGCCCCGCTAGACTATGCGCCCCCCGACCGGCCCCGCCGGCGCCAACGAGAGTAGCGATGAGCGCCGAAACGCCCGCCTCCCCCGAGACACCGTCGATCAAATTCACCGACCTGGCCCTGCCCGAAGCCCTGCTGAAGGCACTGTCCGACGTCGGCTACGAGTCGCCCTCCCCGATCCAGGCCGCGACCATCCCGCCGCTGCTGGCCGGTCGCGACGTCCTGGGCCAGGCCCAGACCGGCACCGGCAAGACCGCGGCGTTCGCGCTGCCGGCGCTGGCCAACATCGACCCGGCGCAGAAGACGCCCCAGGTGCTTGTGCTCGCACCGACGCGCGAACTGGCCATCCAGGTGGCCGAGGCGTTCCAGAAGTACGCCCATCACCTGCCCGGCTTCCACGTGCTGCCGATCTACGGTGGCCAGAGCTACTACCCCCAGTTGCAGGCGCTCAAGCGCGGCGTCCAGGTGGTGGTCGGCACCCCCGGCCGGGTGATCGACCACCTGGAGCGCGGCTCGCTGGACCTGTCCGAGCTGCGCTGCCTGGTGCTGGATGAGGCCGACGAGATGCTGCGGATGGGCTTCATCGACGACGTCGAGGCGGTGCTCAAGAAGACGCCGGAGACGCGCCAGGTCGCCCTGTTCTCGGCCACCATGCCGTCGCAGATCAAGCGCATCGCCCAGACCTACCTGAAGGATCCGGTCGAGGTCGCCATCAAGAACAAGACCAGCACCGCGGCGAATATCCGCCAGCGCTACTGGTCCGTCAGCGGCGTGCACAAGCTGGACGCACTGACGCGCATCCTGGAGGCGGAGCCATTCGACGCGATGATCGTGTTCGCGCGGACCAAGCTGGGCACCGAGGAGCTGGCCGACAAGCTGGCCGCGCGCGGCATTGCCGCCGCCGCGATCAATGGCGACGTGCAGCAGCAGCAGCGCGAGAAGACCATCCAGAACCTCAAGGACGGCCGGATCGACGTACTCGTGGCGACGGACGTCGCCGCGCGCGGCCTGGACGTGGAGCGCATCAGCCACGTCCTCAATTACGACATCCCGTACGACACCGAGAGCTACGTCCACCGCATCGGCCGGACCGGACGCGCGGGCCGCAAGGGTGAGGCGATCCTGTTCGTCACCCCGCGCGAGCGCGGCATGCTGCGCGCGATCGAGCGGGCCACCCGCCAGCCGATCGAGCCGATGGAGCTGCCGACGATCGAGACGGTCAACGAGCAGCGCGTGTCCAAGTTCCTCGGCCGCATCGGCGACGCGTTGCAGGGCGAGGACCTGTCACTGTTCCGCGACCTGGTCGAGCGCTACGAGCGCGAACAGAACGTGCCCGCGGTCGAGATCGCCGCCGCCCTCGCCAAGCTGGTACAGGGCGAGAACCCGCTGCTCCTCACCCCCCCGCCCCGCCCGGCCTTCCGTGAGCGCGAACCGGGCCCACGCGAGACCGGCCATCGCGGCCAGCCGCCGCGCCCGCCGCGGCAGCAGCGCCCCGAGCGCGATGCTCCACGTGATGTACGCCCGTCCGCGCCGCCGCGCAGCTTCGACGAGCGCAACGCGCCGCCGCGCCATGCCGAGCGCCAGTACACGCCACCGACGCCCCGCAATGCCGGCGAGTCGATGTTCGAGGACGACCGGCCCGCGTCGGCGCCGCCCCAGCGCACCGCGCGCGGTACGGACGACGTCGGGATGGAGACCTTCCGGATCGAAGTCGGCCATCGCCACGGCGTGCAGCCGGGCAACATCGTCGGCGCCATCGCCAACGAGGCCGACCTCGAAAGCCGCTACATCGGCCGCATCGACATCCGCGACGACTACAGCCTGGTCGACCTGCCGGAAGGCATGCCGCGCGAGCTGATGGAGCACCTCAAGCGGGTGTACGTGGCCGGGCAGGCGCTCAAGATCCAGCGTGCCGGCGCGGGCGACACGGAAGGCGGTCGCGCCCCCCGCCCGGCGGGACGACCCGGCGGTCCCCGACCCGGTGGCCCGCGCGGCCCCGGCGGACACGGGGCGGGCCCGCGCAAGCCCTTCAAGCCGCGCCCGCGCTGACCGCGCTCAGCGCCCTGCGGGTTTCGAAGCTCCGCGGCCGCCCGTCCAGCGGGTCGGCAAACGCCAGCCCGCTTGCGAGCAATTGCAGCGGGCGCGCGAAGTCATCCGGGGCCTGCGGGCACAGCGACGGGTAGTAGCGGTCACCCTCGATCGGCGCGCCCAGCGCCGCCATGTGCACCCGCAGCTGGTGCTTGCGGCCGGTCACCGGTTCCAGCGCGTAGCGCCACAACGGTCCTGCGCGATCGAGCACGTCGATGCGGCTCTCGCTGTTGTGCTCGCCGTCGACTTCGTGCATGCGGAAGAACGGCTCGCCACGTTCGACCCGGCTGCGTCGGACATGCGGAAAGGCGAGTTCGGGCAACGGTGGTGCAATCGCCTCGTAACGTTTGACGATCCGGCGCTCGCGGAACAGCGCCTGGTAGGCATCCCGCGTGGCCGGGTTGGCCGAGAACAGCACCAGCCCTGCCGTCCCCCGGTCGATCCGGTGCAGCGGCACTAGCCCGGGGTTGCCCAGGTGCTTGACCATGCGCGCCAGCAGCGTCTGCTCGACATACCCACCCGCCGGCACCACCGGCAGGAAGTGCGGCTTGTCGACCACCACCAGGTGCTCGTTAACGTGCAGGACCGCCGCCTCGAACGGGATCACCGGCTCCTGCTCCACCTCGCGGAAGTAGCGCACCTCGGCACCGACCACGTACGGCGAGTCGGCCGCCAGTGGCTGGCCCCGCACATCCTGCACGCGCCCGCGGCGGAAACGCGACTGCCATTGCTCGCGGCCGACCTGCGGGAAGCGCGAGCACAGCCCGTCCAGCAGCGTGGTCCACCGGCCGGGCGGCAACTGCAGGCGGCTGGGCGGCGGCGTGGCTGAAGTGCGGGTGAGCGGGGACGGCATGGGCGGCAAAGTACCGCACCAGGCGCCGGCGGGCGTGCTAGCCTCGCCGCTCGAAGGGGAGTAGCTCCCGATCGCCACGGCCGTCAATACGAGCACCCGCTCCGGTCCGGCGGCACCTTCCAGGGTGTGAGCAAGACCTTCGCGAACCCACGCCGGCAACCGCCGGCGTGTTTGCCCTTTCGCGAAGGAAAAAACCATGGAAGCACTGGCGAACCCGGAAATCTGGATCGCACTCGCGACGCTGACGGCGCTCGAACTCGTCCTCGGCATCGACAACATCATCTTCATCTCGATCCTCGCAGGCAGGCTGCCCGAAGCGCAGCGTGACCGCGCCCGCAAGCTCGGCATCCTCGGCGCCGCGGTCACACGCCTGGGCCTGCTGTTCATGATTGCGTGGATCATCGGGCTGACCGCGCCGCTGTTCTCGCTGTTCGGCCAGGCGTTCTCGTGGCGCGACCTGATCCTGATCGGTGGCGGCCTGTTCCTCATCGGCAAGGCGACCCACGAGATCCACCAGAAACTCGAAGGCGCCTCCGAGCAGGTCGCCCCCGGTGCGGCCACCAGCTTCATGGCGGTCATCGCCCAGATCATGGTGCTGGATATCGTGTTTTCGTTGGACTCGATCATCACCGCGGTCGGCATGGTCGACGAGCGCTGGGTGATGGTCACCGCCATCGTCGCCTCGATCGTCTTCATGCTCGCCTTCGCCCGGCCCATCAGCGAGTTCGTCGAGCGGCACCCCACGGTCAAGGTGCTGGCGCTGAGCTTCCTGATCATGATCGGGTTGGTGCTGATCGCCGACGGGTTCGGCCTGCATATCCCGAAGGGTTACGTGTACGCGGCGATGGCGTTCTCGGTGTTCGTGGAGATGATCAACCTGTGGATCCGCCGCCGCGAGCGGCAGGGCCCGCCGGTGAAGCTGCACGAGAAGTACGTCGAGGGCGCCGGGGCACCTCCGGGAGCCGATGCGGGGCGTTGACCCCGTCGCAGCACACTGCGTTTACGTAACCGCCCGCAAGCTCCGATGGATCCCCCACGGAGCATTGCGATGGCGTCGAATGACCAGAACGGGGGCGGCAGCGCCCCCAAGGGCCAGGCCGGTGAGCTGCACCAGCAGGCCGGCGACGGGCACCCGGTACTGACCACCAACCAGGGCGTGCCGGTTGCCGACAACCAGAACTCGCTACGCGCGCATGACCGCGGCCCGACGCTGCTCGAGGACTTCATCTCCCGCGAGAAGCTGACCCACTTCGACCACGAGCGCATCCCCGAGCGCGTGGTCCACGCCCGCGGTACCGGCGCGCATGGCTATTTCGAGCTGACCGAATCGCTTGCCCAATACACCACCGCCCGGCTTTTCACCGAGGTCGGCGAGCGCACCCCGGTGTTCTGCCGGCTGTCGACGGTGGTCGGCAACAAGGGTTCGATGGACACGCCGCGCGATGCACGCGGGTTCGCCACCAAGTTCTACACCAAGGACGGCAACTACGACCTGGTCGGCAACAACATGCCGGTGTTCTTCATCCAGGACGCGATCAAGTTCCCAGACCTGGTGCACGCGGTGAAGCCCGAGCCCGACCGCGGCTTCCCGCAGGCGAGCGGCGCCCATGACACGTTCTGGGACTTCATCTCGCTTATGCCCGAATCGATGCACATGATCATGTGGCTGATGAGCGACCGCGCGATCCCGCGCTCGCTGGCCATGATGGAAGGCTTCGGGATCCACAGCTTCCGCTTCCTCGATGCGGAAGGACGCGCCACGTTCGTCAAGTTCCACTGGAAGCCGCGGCTGGGCATGCAGTCGCTGGTGTGGGACGAAGCGGTGAAGATCGCCGGCGCCGACAACGACTTCAACCGTCGCGACCTGCATGACCGGATCAAGTCGGGCAAGGCACTGCCCACCTGGGACCTGGCGGTGCAACTGTTCACCGAGGAAGACGCGGCGCAGTTTCCGTTCGACCACCTCGATGCCACCAAGATCATCCCGGAGGAGCTGGTGCCGCTGAAGGTGGTGGGCCACATGGTGCTCGACCGCTGGGTGGACAACTTCTTCGCGGAGACCGAGCAGGTCGCGTTCTGCCCGGCCAACGTCGTACCGGGGATCGACTTCAGCGAGGACCCGCTGCTGCAGGGGCGGATCTTCTCCTATCTCGATACCCAGCTGATACGGCTCGGTGGGCCCAACTTTCAGCAGATCCCGGTCAATGCGCCCAAGTGCCCGTTCGCCAACCACCAGCAGGACGGCTTCATGCAGATGGGCCGGCCCAAGGGTCGGGTGATGTACGAGCCGGCATCGCTGGACGAGGACCCGAAGACCGCGCGGGCGACCGCGGGCGGGTTCCGCAGCGCCACCGTCCCCGCCAGCGGGCAGCGCACGCGCCTGCGGCCAGAGTCGTTCGCCGACCACTACAGCCAGGCGCGGCAGTTCTACCGCAGCCAACAGCCGCTGGAGCAGGCGCACCTGGCGGCCGCGCTGGTGTTCGAGCTGTCCAAAGTGGAGACCGTGCGCATCCGCGAAGCCATGGTGGGCCACCTTCGCCACATCGACGAGGACCTGGCCGCACGCGTCGCTGCGGGACTCGGGCTGCAGGGCATGCCCGAGCCACCCGACGCCGCACGGCCGGTGCAGGACCTGCCGCTGTCACCAGCGTTGAGCCTGATCGGCAATTCCGTGCCGACGCTCGAAGGCCGCTCCGTCGGGATCCTGTTCGACGAAGGTTCCGATGCCGCGGCTATCAAATCCCTCCGTGACGCCGCGATGGCGGCCGGTGCCATGGTCAAGCTGGTCGCACCTAAAGTCGGTGGCGCGACGCTGTCGGACGGCAAGCACCAGCCCGCGGATGGTCAGCTGGCCGGGACACCGTCGGTGGTATTCGATGCGGTCGCCGTGCTGCTCTCCGCCGACGCGGCGCACAAGTTGCGCAGCGAGGCGGCGGCCGTGCAGTTCGCCAAGGACGCGTTCGGGCACCTGAAGGCCATCGCGCACGACGCCGGTGGCAAGGCATTGCTGGACGAGGCTGGCGTGATGCCCGATGCCGGCGTGGTGATGGCCACCGACACCGCTGCCTTCATCGAGCAGGCCAAGACCCGGCAGTGGGACCGCGAGGTGAAGGTCAGGACGCTGCCGTAATCCGCCGGCGGCCGGTCGGGGGGATCAGTCAACGACCGGGGCGGGACGACCCACCGGCTAGAATGATCCCCTTTTCCGGATGGCCACCCGAATGGCGACCAAATCCACCGTGGTCAAGGCCGAGTTGCAGGTCAGCGACATGGACCGGCACTACTACGCCACCCACAACCTCACCCTCGCCCAGCACCCTTCGGAGACCGACGAGCGGCTGATGGTGCGGCTGCTGGCGTTCGCCCTGCATGCGGACGACCGGCTCGAGTTCGGCCGCGGCCTCAGCGACGAGGACGAGCCGGCACTGTGGAAGCGCGACTACACCGGGGAGATCGAGCTGTGGATCGACCTGGGCAATCCGGACGAAACCCGCATCAAGAAGGCCTGCGCGCGTGCCCGGCAGGTCGTGGTGGTGAACTACGGCGGGCGTGCCTCCGACCTCTGGTGGGACCGCATCGCCAATTCACTGACACGGCTGAAGAACCTCACCGTGATCGACATCCCGGGCGACGTCGTGGACGCGATGGCCGCGATCGGCGAACGCGGGATGCGGCTCAACGCGCTGGTCCAGGATGGCGAGCTGCAACTGATGGGCGAACGCGGCAACGTGTCGCTGCGCCCGGACGTGCGGATGGCTGCCACCGGCTGAGCCGGTCCGCGAGGTGGCCGTGACCGAACACTCCGACGTCATCGTCATCGGCGCCGGCGCCGCCGGGCTGATGTGCGCACTCACTGCCGGCCAGCGTGGTCGCCGCGTGCTCGTGGTCGAGCACGCCAACAAGGTCGGCAAGAAGATCCTGATGTCCGGCGGCGGGCGCTGCAATTTCACCAACACCGGCACCACGCCCGACAACTACCTGTCGGCGAACCCGCACTTCTGCAAGTCGGCGCTGGCGCGCTACACGCCGTGGGACTTCATCGCGATGGTGGAGCGCCACGGCATCGCGTACCACGAGAAGGAACTCGGGCAGCTGTTCTGCGATGTCTCGTCCAAGCTCATCGTCAAGATGCTCCTGGACGAATGCGCCGCCGCGGGTGTGCGCATCGAGACCCACTGCAGTGTCGAACGCGTCGTGCACGGCGACGACGGCGGCTACCGCCTGCACACCACCCGCGGCACGTTCACTGCCCCGGCCCTGGTGGTCGCCAGCGGCGGCCTGTCGATACCCAGCATGGGCGCCAGCGGTTTCGGCTACGAGCTGGCGCGGCAGTTCGGCCACGCGGTGCTGCCGACCCGCGCCGGACTGGTGCCGTTGACCCTCAGCGGCAAGCACCAGGAGCGGCTGGCCGACCTGAGCGGCGTCGCCTTCCCGGTCACCGCACGCTGCAACGGCCAAGCCTTCAGCAACTTCATGCTGGTCACGCACCGCGGCGTCAGTGGGCCGTCCATCCTGCAGATCTCGTCGTACTGGCAACCCGGTGACGACCTCCGGCTGGACCTGCTGCCTGGCGTCGACGCGCTGGACCGGCTGCAGGCACTGCAGCGCGAACGGCCCGCGGCCGAGTTGCGCACCGTGCTCGGCGAGCTGCTGCCCAAGCGCTTCGCCCAGCGGTTCGGTGAGGTCTGGCTGGCACACCTGCAGCCGAACCGGCCGATGCGCCAGTTCACCCTGCCGCAGCTGCGCGACGTCGCGTCGCTGCTCGGCGACTGGCCCCTGGTGGCGAGCGGCACCGAGGGCTATCGCACCGCCGAGGTCACCCTGGGGGGCGTGGACACCGACGGTGTTTCATCGAGCACGATGCAGTCGCGCCACGTGCCTGGCCTGTACTTCATCGGCGAAGTGCTGGACGTGACCGGCTGGCTGGGCGGCTACAACTTCCAGTGGGCCTGGGCATCGGGCCACGCGGCCGGGATGGCGGTCTAGCCCGTCGTCACGACAGGATCCGCTCGATCTCCTCCAACGGCGTGTTGGTCAGCGTCTTGGGGATCTCGGCACGCAGGCGATCCTGGACCTCCTTGTGCAACAACGGCCGCATCTCGCCGAGGGTCTTCTCGTCGGCCACCAGGACCAGGTCGCGGTACTGCTGCTTGAGCGCGCCGTCGTTGAGCCGAAGCGCAAGCTGCTTGGCGAACGTCGCCTTGTCGATGCGGAAGCCGTCGGAGCCGTCGGGCATCGAACCGGCCGGGCCGTCGTCGTTCATGTTCATCAGCTCCAGCAGGTCGTACTGGTGCAAAGAGAGCCGCTGCCCGTCCCCGCGGTTGCGGAACACACGGGCGCCTTCGCCGTCGGCGACGATGACCAGGGCTTCGTTGGGAATCTGCATGGGTGGCCTCCTTTTTCCCCACGCTAGTGCCGGCGCCGTTACGCATGCGTGTAACCACGCAACACCGTGATGCCCGGCCGCATAGGGGTTCCGTTAACCTCACGCTATCATCGTCCGGAACCCTTCCATGTCCCGTTGCCTTCCCCGCCTGCGCCGATCCCTGCTGATTGCGGCCGCCGCGCTGTCACTGGTGCTCTGCGCGTGCGCGCCTGAAGCGCCACCGGCGGGCGGGCGCGTCGCCGAGCTGCAACGCGTCGACGTCGTCACGGGTGACGGCGCCCTCGCAACGCCGGGAGACCAGGTCACCGTGCACTACACCGGCTGGCTCTACGACGAGGACGCACCGGAGCAGCGGGGCGACAAGTTCGACAGCTCGCTCGACCGTAGCGAGCCGTTCACGTTCCTGCTCGGCGCTGGGCGGGTGATCCGCGGCTGGGACGACGGTGTCGCCGGGATGCGCGTGGGCGGCCGCCGCGTACTGATGATCCCGCCGGAGTACGGCTACGGGCGCAAGGGCGCCGGTGGCGTGATCCCACCCGGCGCGTCTCTGGTGTTCGAGGTCGAGCTGCTCGACGTCGAGGCACGCTGACGGCCTCGGCTGTTGTAGGAGCGGCTTCAGCCGCGACCGGATAGTTACGCCATGCTCCAATCCGGTCGCGGCTGAAGCCGCTCCTACGCCGTCAGAACGGCCGGGGCCAGCCAAGCATTGGCGCCAGCAGCCAGTACAGGCCGAACAGCACGACGCCCCACATCACCAGCTTGAGCGCGAACCCGGCCACCTTGATGGCCAGCCACACGCCCAGCACGACCAGGGCGATGCCGAGCCAGCTCACGCGTCATCCCCGTTGGAGGCGGCGTCATCGTCCACCGGTTCCAACCGCAGGTGATGGAAGTCGAAGCTGAAGTCGGTCAGCGGTGAAATCGCCTCCATCCGCGCGGCGCGCACGTCGCCATCGGGGCCGAGGTCGAACGTCAGGAACGCGTCGGCGTTGAGCCAGCGCTCGTCCCAGCGCACCACGAACGTGTCGTGCTGCCAGTGCGACAGGGTGCCGACCAGCGCCGGGCTGCGGGTGAACCGGATCCGCAGTGCGTCGCCGTTGCGTGCCACCACGACGTCGCCGTACCAGGGGTCCCGGTAGGTCGCCGCGTAGCCGTCCAAGGCCAGCGATGGCGACGAATCGGCAACGCGCGCAGCCTGGTGCTTGCGCCAGTCCTCGTCGGCCTCCTCCTGCGCATTGCCACGTGCGGCCAGGTAGGCGGCGGTCCAATCGGTCGGCGCCTCGCCCAGCATCGCGTCCAGTGCACGCATCGTCACCGCGTTGAACGCGCCGCCGACCTCCGCACTGGTGAGCACGATGACCCCCAGCTCATGCCCGGGCACCAGCGTGATGCGCGAGTAGAAGCCCGGCCAGCCGCCGGTGTGCCAGACCAGCCGCTCGCCACGGTAGTCGGAGACATTCCAGCCCTGGGCGTAGCCGCGGAAGTTCGGTGCGGCCGCTGCAAGCTCTGGCACCGTGGATGGCTTGCCCAGCGGAATCGGCGTGAGCACGTTCCACATGTCGCGCTGCTGCGCCTCGTCGAAGAGCCGGCGCACATGCGCGCCCTCGCCTTCCACCACGCCCTGGTCGAGCTGCAGGCGCACCCAGCGGGTCAGGTCGTGCGCGCTCGAGTACAGCCCGCCCGCGCCCGACACGTTGCCCCACGCCATGCGCGGCGCGGCGACCAGCTTGGTGAAGTCGGCCTTGGAGTAACCGGTGGCGACGTTGTCACCGGGACGCAGGTGGTCGCTGTTGAAGCGGGTTTCGTCCATGCCGAGCGGGTCGAGGATTCGCTCGCGCAAGAACGCTTCGAAACGCTGTCCACTGGCGGCCTCGACCACCAGCTGGGCGACGCCGAAAAGGATGTTGTCGTAGGCGTACTGCTCGCGGAAACCGCCTTCGATCGGCACCTCGGCCAGTCGCCGGGCGACCTCCTCGGTGGTGTAGTCGGTGCCGGGCCAGTACAGCAGGTCGCCAGCGCCAAGCGCGAGCCCGCTGCGGTGGGCGAGCAGATCGCGGATGCGCATCTCGCGGGTGATGTACGGGTCGGACATGCGGAACCACGGCAGGTGGTCGATCACCCGGTCGTCCATCGCCAGCCGACCGTCACCGGCCAGGATCTGCAGTGCGGTGGCGGTGAATGCCTTGGTGTTCGAGGCGATCGCGAACATCGTGTGCGCATCCACCGGCTCGCGGCTAGCAAGGTCCTTCACGCCATAGCCGCGCTCGAGCACCACCTCGCCATCCTTGACGATGGCTACCGCGATGCCGGGCACGTCGAACTGCGTGCGGACGTTCTCGACGTAGGCATCGAAACCCTGCAACGGGTCGGCCACCGGGGCATCCGCGCGGACTTCGGCCGTCGGCAGGGTCTGCGCGGCCGCGACGCCGGCAAGCGAGAGGGACAGCAGCAGCGCGGCCAGGGTCGTCGGCAGGCGGATGGCGTTGGGCATTGGATGGCTCCCTAGGCGAAGCGCCGACATTACCGCAGCCCGTCCGTCGTACGCGCGTGCGATCCTTTGCCGCTGCCCGCCCGCACTGCCCCGCACCTCCGACACCATGCCCGAAACCCCTTCCCTGCTCCCCGGCATCGCCATCATCGGCGGCGGACCGGCCGGCCTCATGGCCGCCGAGGTCGCGCGCGCCGCCGGCGTCGAGGTCGACCTGTTCGAGGGAAAGGGCTCGGTCGGGCGCAAGTTCCTGATCGCCGGCAAGGGCGGGCTCAACCTCACCCATGCCGAACCGCGCCCTGTGTTCGACCAGCGCTACCGCGAGCGGAGCGCGGACGTGGCCGGCTGGCTGGACGACTTCGACGGCGATGCCCTGCGCGAATGGGCACGCGGCCTCGGGGTCGACACGTACGTGGGCAGCTCCGACCGGGTGTTCCCGATGGACCGCAAGGCGGCGCCCCTGCTGCGAGGCTGGGTGCGCCGCCTGCGCGAACAGGGCGTGCGGTTCCATGTGCACCATCGCTGGATCGGCTGGGAACCCGGCGAAGCAAGGGGCTCGTCGACGCCGGTGCCGCTGCGTTTCGACACGCCGGACGGTCTGGTCCAATTCAAGGCGCCGGCCACCGTCCTCGCGCTGGGCGGCGCCAGCTGGCCGCAGCTCGGCTCCGACGGGGCCTGGGCGCCGTTGCTTTCACGCCGCGACGTCGACGTCGCACCGCTGCAGCCCTCCAACTGCGGCTTCGACATCGACTGGAGCGAACATTTCGCCAGCCGTCATGCCGGCGCACCGGTGAAACCCGTGGTGGCGCACTGGTCGGACGGCACTGGTTGGCACGCGCTGCAGGGCGAATGCGTGGCCACCGCAACCGGCATCGAGGGCAGCCTGGTCTACGCGCTGTCGGCACCGCTGCGCGAGGCGATCGAGCGTGACGGGCAGACGACGCTGTGGCTGGATATCGCACCGGGCCGTGACCTCGCGCGGTTGCAACGCGACCTGGCCCGGCCCCGCGGTGGCCGCAGCGCGAGTGAGCACCTGCGTCGGCAGACCGGCCTCACCGGGGTAAAGGCCGCGCTGCTGCACGAGGTGCTGGGTCGCGGCGGGCTGGACGATCCGGCGCGCGTCGCCGGGACGATCAAGCGGCTGCCGCTGGTGCTACGGCGCCCGCGCCCGGTCGCGGAGGCGATCAGCAGCGCCGGCGGCGTCCGACTGGAAGCGATGGACGATGCCCTGATGTTGCGCGCCCTGCCTGGCGTGTTCGCCGCCGGCGAGATGCTGGACTGGGAGGCCCCGACCGGTGGATACCTGCTGACCGCGTGCTTTGCCAGTGGCCGGCGCGCGGGGCTTGGGGCGGTGGAATGGCTACGAGGGTACGGGGCGGACTGAACGCGCGACACCCCCCAACGGTAGGAGCGGCTTCAGCGGCGGTCCTGAAACCGGTACGCGCGCCAAGCATTCGATCGCGGCTGAAGCCGCTCCTACAGGACGCCTGGGTCAGCTGCCGGATGGCCCCGCCAGGTCGTCGAGGATCGGGCAGTCGGGACGATCGTCGCCGTGGCAGCGGTGCGCCAGCTCCAGCAGCGTGCGCTGCATCGCCTGCATTTCCTCGATCCGATGCCCCAGGTCGTCGGCGTGCGCCTGGGCCATGCGCTTGACCTCGGCGCTGGCGCGCTCGCGGTCATCCCACAGCCCCAGCAATACCTCGATCTGCTTCACCGAGAAGCCGAGCGTCCGGCTGCGCTTGATGAAGCGCAATCGGTGCAGGTCCTTGTCGGAGTAGATGCGGTAGCCGGCAAAAGTGCGGCTCGCCGGCGGGATCAGGCCGATCGCCTCGTAATGGCGGATCATCTTGGCGCTGACGCCGCTCAGTCGCGCGGCATCGCCGATGTTGTGCAGGCCATCGGCCAGTGCCTCGGCCAGTTCCGGTCGCGCGGGGTTGGCCATCAGTTCTCCTCCGATGCGCGGGGCGTCCAGCGGCGCAGCAGCAGGGTGTTGGCCACCACGCTGACGCTCGACAGCGCCATCGCCGCACCCGCCACCACCGGGTTGAGCAGCCCGGCCGCGGCCAGCGGCAGGCCGACGACGTTGTAGACGAACGCCCAGAACAGGTTCTGCCGGATCTTGCCACTGGTGCGGCGGGAGATGGCGATCGCGTCGGCCACCAGGCGCGGGTCCGGCCGCATCAGGGTGATCCCAGCCGCATGCATGGCGACGTCGCTGCCACTGCCCATCGCAATGCCGATATCGGCGGCCGACAGCGCGGGGGCATCGTTGATGCCGTCACCGACCATCGCCACCCGGCCGTGCGCTTTGAGCGCCTGTACCGCGTCGACCTTGTCGGCAGGAAGCACCTCGGCGCGCACGTCATCGATGCCGAGCGCGTCGGCCACCGCCTGCGCCGCGCCCCGGTTGTCGCCGGAGATCATCGCGGTGCGGATGCCGAGGCGGTGCAGGGTCGCGATGGCTGCCTTGGCCTCCGCCCGCGGGGCGTCGCGGAAGGCCAGCAAACCCAGCACCTGCACGCTGTCGCCGGTCCGCTCGGCCAGCCACGACACGCTGTGGCCACGGGCGGCCAAGGCGTCGCTCTCGGCCCGCAGCGCGGGTGCGGATGCAAGGGCGCCCTCCTGCTCCATCCAGCGCGTGCTACCGAGCAACAACTGGGTGCCCTCGACGTCGCCCACCACGCCGCGCCCCGCCACCGCGCGGGTGTCGCTCGACGACGGCAACGCCATGCCGGTGGCCGCCTCGCGGACCGCGGCGGCCAGCGGATGCTCGCTGCCGGCCTGCAGCGCCGCGGCCAACCTCAAAAGCGCCGCGTCGTCGCCGTCGACCGCGACGTACCGGGCCAGCGTCGGACGCCCCTCCGTCAGGGTCCCGGTCTTGTCGAACGCGACCACGTCGACCGCCCGAGCGGTCTCCAGCACCTCGGCGTCCTTGATCAGGATGCCGGCGCGCGCGGCCACGCCGGTGCCGGCCATGATCGCGGTCGGCGTGGCCAGACCCAGCGCGCAGGGGCAGGCAATCACCAGCACCGCTACCGCGTGCAGGATGGCGTCGTTCCAGTCACCGCCGATGAAGCCCCAGCCCAGCAGCGTCAGCAGCGCGATTGCGACCACCACCGGCACGAAGACCGCGCTCACCCGGTCGACCAGCCGCTGGATCGGCGCCTTCTTCGCCTGCGCGTCCTCGACCAGCCGGATGATCCGCGCAAGCGCCGTCTCGGCACCGACCGCGGTGGTGCGCAGCAGCAGCCGGCCCTCGGCGTTGAGCGCACCGCCGGTGACGGCATCCCCCGGCTCCTTGGCCACAGGCAACGACTCGCCGGTGATCAGTGATTCGTCGGCGTGGCTGCGGCCTTCCACCACCACCGCGTCTACCGGGAACCGCTCGCCGGGGCGCACGGCGACCTGGTCGCCCACCACCACTTCAGCCAGGGGCAGCTCCCGCTCGATGCCGTCGCGCACGACGCGGGCGGTGGCGGGGCGCAGTGCCTGCAATGCGCGGATCGCCTCGGTGGTCTGGCGCTTGGCCCGCGCCTCCAGCCATTTGCCCAGCAGCACCAGGGTGATGACAACAGCCGACGCCTCGAAGTACAGGTGTCCACTACCCGACAGCAAATGGAAGAGGCTCAGGCCGTACCCCGCGCTGGTGCCCAGGGCGACCAGCAGGTCCATGTTTCCGGTGCCGGCCTTCAGCGCCGACCAGCCACCGCGATAGAAGCGCGCGCCCAGCCAGAACTGCACGGGGGTGGCCAGTGCGAACTGCACCCAGCCGGGGAGCATCCAGTCCACGCCGAACGGCATGAGCAGCATCGGCAGCAGCAGCGGCGCCGACAGCGCGATCGCGATGAGCAGATGGCGAAGCTCGCGCGACTTCCGCGCGGTCGGCGACGCAACCGCACCGCCGGCAGCCGGGGCCCCGGTGTCCGAGGCGATGGGGGTAGCGGCATCAGCGGGCACCGTGGCGCGATAGCCCGCGCCGGTAACGGCGGCGACCAGGTCCGACTCGAGCCGGTCGCGACCGGTTGCGCGGACACTGGCCCGCTCGGTCGCGAGGTTGACGCTCGCTTCCCGAACCCCGGGCACCGCCGCCAGCGCTTTCTCCACGCGGCCGGCGCACGACGCACAGGTCATTCCCTCGATATCGAGCCGTACTTCGCGCTCGGGTGCGGCGGTCGGGGCGTTCATGGCGGACTCCTGGAAGGCTCAGGCCATGATGCTCCACCTTCCCATCATTGGAGGGTCAACCCGTGGCCATCGCCTCGTCGCCGTCGCCGTCGATCAGCGGCTCCAGCGCCGGGTCCAGCGCCACCCGGCCGTCGAACACGAAACAGCGGCCGTCGTAGCCGAACCCGCCGACCTGCTCGAAGTAGCCGAGGATCCCACCGTCAAGCTGCAACAGGTTGTCCATGCCATCGGCCTGCAGGTGCAGCGCGGCCTTTTCGCAGCGGATGCCACCGGTGCAGAAGCTGACCACGGTGGCGTCGGCCAGTTCGTCACGATGCGGGACCAGCGCCGCCGGCAGCTCGGTGAAGTTGTCGATCGGCAGGGTGAGCGCGCCCACAAAGCTGCCGTGGCCCACCTCCTCGCGGTTGCGGGTATCGAGCAGGACCAGCCGTCGTCCGTTGTCGTCGCAGCCCTGCCCGATCCAGCGCGCAAGGTCCGCCGGCGCCACGGTCGGCGCGCGTCCCTGCAGCGGCGAGGCATCGGCGCGGCGGAAGCTGATCAGCTCGGGCTTGACCTTGACCTTGAGCCGCTGGAACGGCTGGGCCCGACTGTAACTCTCCTTCACCACGAGGCCGGCAAACCGGGGCTCGGCCCGCAGCCAGTCCACCCAGGTGCGGACCGCTTCGCCAGCGCCGGCCAGGAACAGGTTGATGCCCTCCCCCGCCACCAGCACGGTGCCCAGCAGGCCCGCCGCGACGGCGCGCGCACGGGCTTCTTCGGCCAGCGCCTGCGGGTTGTCGACAGCGGTGAAATGGTAGGCGGCAACGTTGAGGATCATCGGCGGATTTTACCGGCGTGCGCCGCGGAAGGCCGCCTTCTCGCCGTGTGTATGCGACCGGCGCTAGCGTGGGTGCATACCCGTCACGCATACCGGAGGCCACGCCGCATGAAAGTCCTGCTCAACACCGACAACCACGTCCAGGGTGACGAAGCGCTCGCGCAGCACGTCGAACAGGTCGTCACCGACGCCCTCCAGCGCTTCGGGGACCAGGTGTCGCGGGTCGAGGTCCACTTGGCGGACACCAACGGTGGCAAGTCGGGCGACAACGACAAGCACTGCACGATGGAAGCGCGGCTGGAAGGCCGGCCACCGGCGACGGTAACCGCCGAGGCCCCCACCATGCGCGGCGCGATCGGCGGCGCGAGCAGGAAGCTGCAGCGGCTTCTGGAAAGCTCGCTGGGCAAACTCGCCGGCTATTGATCCGGCTGCGGACCGGGTCAGGTGCCGCCGCCCGGATCCTTCGGCAGCGGTACGCCCGGATTGCGCTCGCGCCACACGGCAAGCGCCTTTGCGTATCGCTCCAGCGCCTCGTCGTGCACGTCATAAATGCAACGGACGCAGCCCTCGCCGCAGCAATCGTTGGGGTCGGGCTCTTCCGGGCGACGGGGTGGCGGGTCGTGGCTTTGCGCGGCCTCCGGCGACGTGCCCTCCGGGAACGATGCGATCATCGCGGCAGCTGGGAACGGGCCCACGCGACGATCTGCCCGCTGCCCATCGCACCGGACTGGCGCCCCAGCTCCCGACCCCGGTGAAGCAGCACCATCGTCGGAATGCTGCGGATGCCAAAACGCGCACCCAGGCCGGGCTCGGCCTCGGTGTCGACCTTCGCCAGACGGATACCGGGCTCCAACGCCGCGGCGGCCGCCTCGAATTGCGGCGCCATTGTCCTGCACGGCCCGCACCAGGGCGCCCAGAAGTCCACCAGCACCGGCACCCCGCCGCGCACCGCATGACGGTCGAAGTCGGTGGCGGTGAGCGCGAGCGGCGCCCCGGTGAACAACACGCCGTGGCAACGACCGCAGGTCGGGGACTGCCCGAGACGCTCGGGGGGCACGCGGTTCATCGCTGCGCACTGGGGACATGGAACCAGCAAGGGATCGCTGCTCATCGGAATCTCCATGGGAATGCCGCCAGCGTGCCAGACATCGCCATCGTCAGTCCCTCGCAGGGTGGGCTACCCGGCACAACACGGGCCGCCACCGGCTACCGGCGACGGCCCGCACGCCCACATGGTGAAACGGGATCAGTTGGTCTCGACGTCGTCATCGACCTCGGTGCCGTCCGGAGCCAGCAGGTACCACTCGCCCCAGTCGTCGGTCACGTCATGTCCGCTGGCGACCTGGGCAGCCGTGTCGCGCGTGTAGTAGTACAGCGGATGGCCGTTGTAGGTCAGCTGGGTCGTGCCGTCGGCGCGCTCGACGGTACCGAGTAGCCCGGCCTTCAGGTCGCCATCCACCCCGGGCGTTGTGTCACCCGCGATGACCGGTGGCCACAGTTCCAGGCACGGACCGGTGCAGGTGCTGCCATCGGTGTCGCCCTCGAGGAAATAGATCGCGCGGCCGTCGTCGTCGGTCAGGTACGGTCCCGGCGCGCCGGTGGTGCTGACCATCAACGTGGTCGGGGCGACGATGGCGCCGGCGTCAGCCATGGTGCCAGGGTCGCTGTTGGGGTCCATGTCGCCGCCCAGGGCGGTCGAGTCATCGGGCATGGTGTCGGCCGGCATGGTGTCGTCCATCGTGTCCGGCATGGTTGTGTCGGGCGTGGTGGCGCCCAAGGTGTCATCGGTTTCGACGTTGTTGTCGCAGCCTGCCAGCCCGATGGCCAGCAGCGCGGCGGCAAGGGTGGACATCTGGTAGTTGCGCATGGGATGTCTCCGTGGGGGGCGGATGCCCGTTGTGCCCCTATCCATAAAGCGCGCCGGGTAAATAACAGGTCAGGTGGATGTACGCGGATCGTGATCTGGAAAGCGCGATAACTGCCCCGGGCCTTCGCAGGCCCGATCTGGCGGGCCTTCCATCGGATTCAGTGACTGCACCCCCAGCTGAACCCCGACCTCAGGAATCCCGCGGCTGGGCGACCGGCAGCCGCCAACCGTGGCGGATCGCCATGTAACGCAGGCCGAAACACAGTGCGGCGCCGACGGCTACCGCCGGCATTGCCGGCCAACCGAGCCAGTGCCCGGCCACGACGGTGGCGGCCCCGGCCATCGCGGCGACGGCGTACAGCTCGGCCTGGAAGATCACCGGCGTGCGCGCTACCAGCACATCGCGCGCGATGCCGCCACCAATGCCGGTGAGCATCCCGAGCAACGTGGCCGCAATGGGCCCCAGCCCGAAGTCGATCGCCTTGAGCGCGCCGCTGACCGCGAACAGCGCCAGCCCCATCGCGTCGAATACCTGCACCGGGTTGCGCAGCCGCTCGATGTCGGCGAACCAGCGGAACGTAAGCAGCCCCGCCAGGCACGCCACCACCAGGTAGCTCCAGTTGACCAGCGCCACGGGCGGGGTGGCGCCGATCAGCAGATCGCGCATGATGCCGCCGCTGGTGGCGGCCGCGAACGACAGCACAAGCACGCCGAACAGGTCGAGCCGGTTGCGCACGCCCACGGTCGCCCCGGAGATGGCGAAGACGAAGGTGCCCAGCAGGTCGAGGGCGATCAGCAGGGTGTCCAAGCGGCACGCCCGTGTGTGGAAGGCCCCACAGGATGCGATCGCGGCCCGGGCGCGGCAACTCCCGGGCCGCGATCGGTGCCGCGACGCGCGGCTACATCATCGCCAGCTCGTTGTTGGTCAGGGTGCGGTTGTACTGGTCGCGCAGACGCACCTTGCGCTCCAGGTCGGAGACGATGTGGCCGCTGAAGTCGACCCCGGTGAGCTCCTCGGCCATGTTGATCCCGCCCGGCGTGTCGACGTTGATCTCCATCATCTTGTCGCCAACGATGTCCAGCCCGGCCAGGTACATGCCGTCGCGCATCAGCTTGGGCGCGACGATCTCGGCAAGGCGCAGTGCGTCCTCGTCGGGCACTGCCATGTCGATCTTGCCGCCGGCGGTGATGTTGCTGCGCGCGTCGCCGCTGTCGTTGTAGCGACGGAAGCAGGCGTACTTGCCATCCACGCACAACGGCCGGCCATTGAGCGTCAGCAGGCGCAGGTCGCCGTCCACCGCCTTGGGCAGGTACTCCTGCACGATCGCATAGCCATCGCGGGTCACCGCCTCGATCATCTGGTTGAGGTTGGCGCCGCTGTCGGGGGTCACCACGAACACACTCTGCCCCCCCGACCCCTGCAGTGGCTTGATCACGCCGTAGCCGTCGTGGGACTGGATGAACGACTTGATCTCGTCGGCATCCAGGGTGATGCAGGTGACCGGCCTGACCTCCTCGGGGAAATGCTGGAAGTAGGTCTTGTTGGACGCGTCGGTCAGGTGGGTGGGGTCGTTGAGCACGATGACGTGCTTGAGCGCGGCCAGCTGGGCGAACAGCAGGCCGCTGTTGGGCGCCCACGGCCGCTCGACGACCTCCTCGGCCGGATCGCTGCGCAGCATCAGCACGTCCAGGTCCTCAACCGAGATCCGGTGGATCTCGGCGTCGGGGCCCTGCAGGTCAGCCAGCAGCGCGTCGTCGTCGGCATAGTGCGATTCGCGCGGCACGTGCGCACGGGCACGCACGGTGCCGTTGGCGTCGTAGATGAAATCGCCCAGTCCGATCAGGGCGACCTGATGCCCGCGGTTCACCGCGGTGCGCGCGAGGCGGATGGTGGTGTAGTTGTTCTTCTCGGTCGCAACGTCGTTGACGACGAAGCCGAGCTTGATCGGCGCGGAGGTGGCGGATGCGGCGTTCATGCGGTTTCCTTCGGTGCGGGCACACGTGCCACGTTGTGGGGTTCGCTGTGGAACAGGTGCTCCACCGGCGTGCGGCGGCAGCGTTCAAGCCGCACGGCGGCGTCGGCGGCGGTGCTGTAGCGCGGCAACAGGTCGGGCTCCACGACCCAGCCCTCCTCGATCAGCTGGTCGAGCACGACCCGGTGCGAGAGAGCGAACTTGCCGGTGAAAAGCGTCTCGAAGTCGCCCCCGTCGGCCAGGTACTCGACCAGGTCGCGCAGGCCGCTGAGGTACACCGCGTCCTTGGTGAGCCCGCCACCGCGCCGCGCCCGCACGGCCACGTCGAACGCATCCTCGGTCGGCAGCCCGTGGGTGTTGTGCAACAGGTCGAAGATGGCCGGTACGTCCTCGCCGTGGATGGCCATGTCGGTGGCGACCACCCGCGCGGCCAGTACGCGCAGGCGCTCGCCCGGCAGGTAGCCGGCCAGGTATTCGCCCAGCACGCCCAGGCCTTCCTGCAGCGGATCGTAGTGTGCGAGGCCCACGCGCAGCTGCTGCAACGCCTGGCGGCTCCCGTTGTGGCGGGTCACCAGGTGGGTACCGATCTCATGCTGGATCAGCGGCTGCACGCGCGCGCGCGGCAGGCGGATGTCGCCATCGATGAAGAACTTGCCGTGCGAGACCATCATCAACGAGTTCAGGTCGGCATCGACAACGACCTCCGCGAAGAAGTCCGGCGACTGTTCGCGGTACCACGCCAACTCGTCCTCGACCGCGGCGAGCACCTCGTCGATCCCGGCCTCGGCCTCCAGCGGGACACTCGGTCCGACGGTGTCGAGGATCCGCCGTGCCAGCTCCAGCAGCCGTGGCTCGACGCCGCCGAACAGGTCCAGGCTGGCGTTGATGAAGCCATCGGTATCGCGCAGCCGTACCAGCTCGATCTGCCGGTCGAGTTCGCGCTGCTTCTCCGATAGCAGGCCCGAGAGCAATGGCGACTCCACCTCCTCCACCGGCAGCGCCAGCAAGCGTTCGCGAACGGCGTGCAGGTCGAGGTCGGGGTCGATGTACTGGAACGGCGGCACCCGCGTGCGACCACTCGCCTCGAACTCCGCCCACAACGCATCGTTGTGGATCGGCGACAGCGCCAGCAACCAGTCGACCTCGCCGTCCATGCTGGCCAGGTGCGCGTCCACCTGGGCCGCCACCGGCGGCAGCGGGCGGGCGGTGCATTCGTCCGGCCGTGCGCTCACCGGCATGCGAGGAACTCGCCGCGGACGGCGTCCACCGCGTCCTGCAACCCCGCGCGGAACTGCTCCACCACGGCGATGTCGGCCTGCGCGGTCCACTCGTCCATGTAGATCTTCTTGTACTCCAGCGAGATCGCGCAGACGCGTTCGCCGTAGGTGGAGTACAGCCACTCCGGGAAATGGCCTCCGCCCTCGTAGCGGACGTTCTCGCGCACATCGGGTCGGCGACCCCCGACCTCGTGCCCGCGCAAGACTTCGGCGAAGCGGTCCGCCACCCGGCCCCAGCGGCGCGGGTCAAGGGTGGTGACGCCCAGGTCGATGTCGGGATTGCGATGCGGCTCGGCCGGCTCGGCGTCCGCGCCGTCGCGACGATGGTTGTAGCTGTGGATGTCCAGCAACAGCACGCAGCCCCAGCGCTCGATCATCTCGTCCATGAGCGAACCGACCATCGCGTAGAAGCGATCGTGGATGGCCAGGGACCGTTCCAGCTCGGCGTCCGGCAGCGGCCCCTTCCACACCTGCAAGCCCCAGGTGTCGGCGGGGTTGGTGGAAATGGCCTTGGCGCGCGGACGGTTGAGGTCGACCTCGAAGCGCGAGGTGCGCACCGTCAGGCGGACGTCGCCGACGACCGCGAGCATGCCGGTCAGCGGGTCCTCGTCGCGGCGGCGCTCTTCCTCGCTGAAGGCCAGGTACGGCAGCAGCGAGTCACGCATGGCGTGGCCATCGTGGATGGCCGTGGCCACCACGGGGCCGTCACCCAGCACCAGGTCCCAGTCGTCGGAAGGTTGTTCGAGGACGAGTTGTTCGTCGCGGGAGAAGAACTGCGGCGAGGATTCTTGGAGGCTCTGCATGGCGACGATGCTCCCATCGCCCGCATGGAGAGTCCGTGATTGGACTGCGGCGGGTCCGGAGGCGCCGAGCCGGGTCAGTCGCCACCGAGCAGGTCGAGCGGATCGCCCTTGGGCGCTTCCTGGCGGGCTTCGGGCAGCTTCTCGATGCGCCGCGCCTTGTAGCGGGCCACCGCTTCGCGCGCCAATTGTGTGCGCAGCTCGTCGGACACAAGGAACTCCGGGCCGAACACCTGCGTCATCAACGTACCGATGGCCTGCGCCGTAGCGAGTTGGTCGGCATCGGGCGGCTGCTCGGTCGCAAGCAACCGTTGCAGCGTGCGACGCGCCACTTCCAGCCCGCTCGCGATGGTGATCTCGTGCGCGGCCGCATCGGTCGGGTCACGCCGCAACACCTGCTCGGCCGCCGCGAGCGCATCGACGTGGCGGCCCTGGGACTCCCGGATGCGGGCCATCTCGAGCCACGGTTCCTTGCTTGCACGGTCGAGGGTGGCCGCGGTGCCCAGCGCAACGACCGCCGCATCGGCCTGGCCGGCCTCCAGGTGCGCACGGGCGATCGCCATCGACGCGCCAAAATCCGGGGCATCCTGGTCAGGGTTCAAAGTGGCGCAGCCGGCTACCGCCACGGCGAGCGAAGCAGCGAGCAACGCGCGACGCGCGCCTCCGGGTCCGACGATTGCGGTCAGGGTCATCAAACGGCTCCTTGCGCTGCGAGCGCGAAACGTAGACGGCGCAAGGTGCACGCGAAATAAACGGCGTACCCCCAGGCACCGGACCCCCAGTCAGGTGAACGGGGATTGTCGCGCAGATCAGCCACGCGCGCCGGATGCGCGGGGTTGCGGCGCGGCGGCGGGTTTCCTAGGCTGGGCGGGTTACATGCCATCCGCGCCGTGGGTTGACCGGCGTATTCCACCCCCCTTTTGTTACCAGTGAGGTTTCCCATGGAGATCGCCGATGGGCGCGTCGCCGCCATCCATTACACCCTGACCAACGACGCCGGCGAGGTCATCGACAAGTCCGCCGCCGACGCGCCGCTGAGCTACCTGCAGGGCGCGGGCAACATCATCCCGGGCCTGGAGCAGGCGCTTGCCGGGCGCAAGACCGGCGACAGCCTGACCGCCGACATCGCTCCCGAGCAGGGCTACGGCCCGCGCCACGACGGCCTGATCCAGGTCGTGCCGCGCAGCGCGTTCGAGGGTGTCGATTCGGTGCAGCCGGGCATGCAGTTCGAAGCGCGCACGGCCCAGGGCCCGCTGATGGTCACCGTGACCAAGGTCGACACCGAAGAGGTGACGGTCGACGGCAACCACCCGCTGGCCGGCCAGAACCTGCATTTCGACGTCCAGGTCGCCGACGTGCGCGAGGCGTCGGAAGCCGAGTTGAACCAGGGGCACGTCGACGCCGCCTGATCCGGGCGACGTTGCGATGCACTGGAAAGCCCGCGGCGACGCGGGCTTTTTGCTGCGTGGTGGTCAGACCACCTGTGCCATCACCGAGATGTAGTGGCAGACGCTGCCGGCCACCACGAACAGGTGCCACACCGCGTGCGAATAGCGCAGCGACGGCCGGTGGTAGAAGAATGTTCCCAGCGTGTAGCAGGCGCCACCGGCCAGCAGCCAGCCGAGTGTCCAGCCATCGAGCGCGTCCAGCAGCGGCTTGATCGCCACCAGCACCAGCCAGCCCATCGCGATGTACAGCAGGGTCGACAGCAGCCGGAACCGGCCGGTGTAGAACAGCTTGAACACCACGCCGGCGATCGCCAGCGCCCAGATCCCCGCGAACAGCCCCCAGCCCCAGGGCCCGCGCAGGCCGATCAGGGTGAACGGCGTGTAGGTGCCTGCTATCAGCAGGTAGATCGCGCAGTGGTCCAGCACCTTCAGCCGCGCCTTGGCGATCGGGTCCGACACCGAGTGGTACAGCGTCGACGCCAGGTAGAGCAGCAGCAGGCAGACGCCGAAGACGATCGCTCCGGCCAGCTGCCAGCCGTCGCCGAACACCGCCGCGAGCGTGATGAGCACCGCGCCGCCGGCCAGCGCCGCGACCGCCCCGAGGCCATGCGTCAGTGCATTGGCGAGTTCCTCGCCGACATCGTTCACGGTCACGGCTCCTTCGGTACGGGGGCGCATGGTGCAATCCTAACCCTGCCCGGGCGGCGAGGCGCCAGTCGCAGCGGACGGCGTGATGTTCATCGCAGGTTGCTCCCGCGCGCGGGTGCGTGTCCTAGACTGCGGTGACTGTCGTCGGCCCTTGCCGCGACGCCCGCCGAGAGGATCCGATGCGCGCCCGAATGCTCCCGCTCCTGCTGTTCTGCGTGGCGCTGTGCGCGTGCAATCAGACGCCGCCGGTCGAGGAACCGGTGATCATCGAGGCCACCAGTGGTGACGGCGAGACCAACTACGGCGCGGTCTCGGTCGACGAGCCGCCGGTCCCCGAGCCCCCTGCGGACCTGGCGACCACCACCGACTGGCCCGAGGCGATGCTGGAATCGGGCGAGGCGAGGATCAGCTGCGAAGTCGACTACGAAACTTCGGGTGACGGCGCGACCCTGTCCGACCTGGGTTTCGAGCCGATGTCGGAGACGATGGCGCCCTGCCAGGAGACTGGCGTCCTGCGGCTGAGCTACTCGGGCAAGGTCGCGACCGATTTCGTCACGCTGGTGGAGCGCGTCGGGGTGATGGCCGATCGGATGGGTCTTCGCAACCGCATCCTGGACATCGATTCGAGCGGCGGCCAGGTGGAAGCCGCGATCCGGGCCGGCGACCTTATCGCCGAGGCCGGCTGGACCATCTGGGTGCGCGAGGATGCGGTCTGCCACAGCTCGTGCGTGCTGGTGCTGGCCGGCGGCGACAACCGCCTGATCTCCGGCAAGGTCGGCGTGCACCGGATCATCCGCCTGCAGTCGGGCGCGACGTCGCGCGCGGAGCTCAGCCAGGAACTGCAGGAGGTCCACGCCAACATCGAGCAGTACCTGGCCCGCAACGGCGGCGCGGTGGCCCTCGCGGACATGATGATGACGGTGCCCAACCGCAGCCTTCGCCTGCTCACGACCCACGAGCTGGAGGAGTTCGGCATCGTCGGCATCAATGCTGCGCAGGACGACCTCGACCGCATCCGCCTCGCGCGCAAGTGCGGTGAGGACTTCGTGCGTCGCCGCGACAACTTCTTCCGCAGTTTCGACCGCAAGTGCGCGCGCCAGGACGAGAACCTGGACGCGATGAACACCTGCGGGCTGGAGCTGCGCGAGCGGTTCGGCTTCCCGGACGGCAAGTGCCGGTTGGACAGTCCATTCTCGGAGTTCGACCAGGCCATCCACGCCTCGACCTCGCAAGCCTCCGACGCCGACGCGGACAGCACGCCCGCCGGTTGAGCGGGCGTGCGGAGCCTGGCTACTCGTCCGCGGCAGTCGTCCCGGCTGCCTCGCCGGCTACGGGCTTGCCGTCAGCTCCCACCAGGTGCCATTGGCCGTACTTGTCGCGGACGTTCATGCCGTTGGTACGACCCGCACCCACGTCGCCCGCGTACCGGTAGAGCGGGTGGCCGTCGTAGGTGACCTGGACGGACCCGTCGCCGCGGTTGATGGTCCCCAGCATCGTCGCGTCGACTCCGTCGCCGGCGCTCGGCGCCACTTCGGCGGCGAGGGCCGGTGGCCAGGCTTCGATGCAGTGGTCGACGCAGCCGCTGCCGTCGGCATCGCCTTCCAGGAAGTACAGCGCGCTCCCGGCTCCGTTCACCAAGTACGGACTCGACGCCCCGGCGGTCGCGGCGGAGACCGTGTTGGCGTCGGGGCGGTCGACGCCGCTCTGCGTCGCCACCTGGCCGGTGCCTTCTACAGTCCCGCCGGCGGTGCTGTCCGGCCCGGTGCCGGGCGGCGTCGCGGGTCCACGCTCGTCGCCGGGGATGTCGTCAGCGGCGGCCTGCTGGACATCGTCGGCATCGACGTGGTCGGCCGCGTCCTGCGCGCACCCGGCGAGCATCGAAAGCACAAGCGCGATTCCCGCCACGCTGGCACGGCCGGCACGGAAACGGGTGTTCGGCGATGGGGTCGGTTTCACCGCTGCTCCTTTGGCCTTGAGGCCTTTGTCATGGATCAGACGATCAATAGGCGCTGCGGCGTTAAGCGAGGGTTCCCGGTTCGTGCAGTGGACGTGATGCCGCGTTTGACAGCGGGGTAACACCGGCCGGCGTAGTTTCGCGCTTGTCAGGAACGCGAAGCAAAGGGCTGAGGTCCGGCGCGAGCGTCCTGGCACGGAAGGCTCAGACGGCGCTCGTTCCTTGTCCGCCTCTGGGCCTTCTTCATGTCGGAACTTTCCACGTCCACGCTCTCACCCGGCGTCGACGCGGCTCCGGCAACTATCGACCCACCCTTACCAGGAGTCGCGACATGACCCGATTGATCAAGAAGAGCGCTGTACTGGCCGTTGCCCTGGCGTCGACGTTCGCGCTGGCGGCGTGCGACGTCGACCAGACGCAGGAAGGCGAGCTGCCGGACGTGGACGTGGAAGTCCAGGACCCGGGCCAGGTGCCCAAGTACGACGTCGACGCCCCGGACGTGGATGTCGGCACCAAGGACGTCACCGTGCCGGTGCCGGACGTCGACGTGGAGCCGGCGGACGAGGACGAGAACGACGACCCGAATACCTGATCCGGGCATTCGACGAAAAGGGGCAGCCTCGGCTGCCCTTTTTCTTGCGCGTCGCTCGCTGCCAGTACCCGGAAGCGGGGCCGGTTTTTTCAGCCGACCTGCACCGTGCCGCGCCCGGCCCGCTTGGCTTCGTACATCTGGACATCGGCGCGATCCAGCAACTGCGTCGCGGTCTCACCCCGGCGGTACTCGCACACACCGGCCGAGAACGACAACGATCCGGCATCCATGAAAGGCAGGTGCCCGACGCGCTCGAGCATCCTCCACACCGTTGCCTCGGCCTGGGGCCCCGCGGTATCGGGCATCAGCAGCAGGAACTCCTCGCCGCCCCAGCGGGCGAGCACGTCGTGTCCGCGCAGCCCACCCACCGCGGTCATCGCGAACGACCGCAGCACCGCGTCGCCCGCCGCATGACCGTGGGCATCGTTGATGCGTTTGAAGTGGTCCAGGTCGATCAGCGCGATGCTGAAGCGGTGTTCGTGGCGTGCCGAGCGCGCCAGCTCACGATCGAGCAGCTCCTGCATGTGGCGCCGGTTGGGCAGCCCGGTCAGCTCGTCGCGGGTCGCCAGCCGCTGCACTTCCGCCAACGCCTCGGTCAGGGCCCGACGCTCCGACCGCAGCTTGCGTCGCAGCGATGACAGCCGCACCGCCACCAGCGACGTGGCCGGCAGCAGCACCACCAGCATGCCCAGGTTGACCAGGTCGACGTGCATCCCCGGCGCGTCGAGCGACCAGTCCCCGCCGGGCGACGGCCCATGCCGCAGCGCGATCGAGAACGACAGCGAGACGATGGCGAATACGGTCAGCCAGAGGATCCGTCGCCAACCCAGTGAGAATGTGCCGAAAATCAGCACGAGCAACAGCGGGAACAAGGCCGCGGTGCGCACCGGCCCACCCAGCACGTAGCCCCAGCAGGCTGCGGTCACGCCCAGCACGATCTGCGGTGCAGTGAGCGCGGCATCGTGGAAGCGTGCGCTCCAGCCGCTGCGCAGCGCCACGTACAGCACGGCCAGCATGGTCCCGACGAACGTCGCCCACGGCAGCATCGATGCGTCCGGCGCCACCCACCCCATGCCCATCGCGAGACCGAAGACGGTCCCGCAACCGATGTAGACGGCCACCGTGATCAACCATTGGGTGGTCCGGATCCGGAGCCGTGGGTCGCCTCCCAGCACCCGGTCGCACAGCACCCGGTCGCACAGCACCCTGTCGCACAGCTTCCGGGCACGCTGCCGCCCGGGCCCCGCGATTCGGGCGCCCGGCGGTTCGGCAACACGGTTCTGTGAGTCCAAGGGACGCTCGCGGGAGTGGTCGTCCCTGTTAACGGCAGCCCTGGCGCGCACTTGAGGGGTAATTGTTGGCGATCGGACGGGCGGTGGAATCGGGGTCCCGGCGGCTTCACGCGGGCGCGCCGGACGCGTTGCTAGCGTCTTCGTGTCCGATTCAGGAGCGCTGCGCCATGACTCGTCGCCACTTTTCCCGGGAAACCCCGTTCCGGCTGCTGCTGGCCGTCCTGCTCACGTTGCTGCTGGCCGCCTGTGCCACCGGGCCGCGCGTCAGTACCGACGCCGACCCGACCGTGGACTTCTCCGCCTATCGCACGTACGCATTCTACGAGCCGATCGCGATGGAGCAGTCGGGCTACACCAGTTATCTCTCCGACCGCATCAAGCAGTCTGTCCGCCGCGAGATGGACGCACGCGGCTACCGCTTCGATCCGGCCGACCCCGACCTGCGGGTCAACTTCCAGGGCTATATCCGGGAAGAGCGCGACGTTTACAACGTGCCACGCAGCGACGTGCAGTACTTTTACAGCTATCGCGCCCGCAGCTATTTCGCCGTGCCCGTCTGGTATGACGAAACGCGCGTGCGCCAGTACACCGTCGGCACGCTCACGGTCGACCTGGTCGACGCCGAGCGCAACCACCTGGTCTGGACCGGCGACGCGATCGGCCGGGTGACCCAGCGCACCGCCCAGGAACGTGCCGCGTCGGCGGATCAGGCGGTCGCCGCGATCTTTGCCCGGTATCCGTTCGTGGCCGGTTCGGGCGCGGTGCTGCCGTAAGTCCTAGCCGTCTGCGCCGAGCAGCACCACGGCCGCGAGCAACACGAAACCCAGCACCGCGGCCAACGCGTGGACGATCACCAGCCACGCGGGCAGCAGCAGGTTGTTCCACTTGTAGCGCAGGCTCAGCACCGCGCCGCCGCCCGCCGCGACCAGGAACAGCAGCAGCGCCAGCTGGGCCATCGCGGGGACACCTTCGGCCAGTGCCGCGTAGGCCAGCAACGTGAGTCCGGCCGCGGCCAGCAGGCCGTGGAACATCGCCAGCCACGCGGGTGGATTGTGCTTGCCGGCAAACCGGATGCCCGCCATGGTCACGCCGCCCAGGGCGGCAACCAGGAACAACAGGACGGAAACCTGCAGCATCGACGCGACGTCCATAACGAAGTCCTCCGGAGGAACACTCCCCCGGCGGCGGATCCCCCGGGGTGCCCGGGGACGTTAGGTTGGCGCCGGTGAGCGCGACGTGTTCATCGCGCGTTCGGACTCGTCAACGCAGCTGGCTGTCCTTGCTGCCCCGCCGGTTGTAACCGGAGGCCCCCAGCTCCTCGCGGTCGTGCGCTTCCTGGCAAGCCAAGCACAGCCGCACCCCGGCAACGGCCTTACGCCTCGCCTCGGGGATAGTGGCGTCGCACTCCTCGCAGTGGGTCAGTCCGGGACCCTCGCGCAGTTGGCTGCGGGCCCGCTTGATCGCGTCCTTGACGGTCGCATCGATCTGGTCCTGTACCGCGCCGTCGCCTGCCCAGCCGGTCGCCATGGCATTCCTCCGTGTTTTCACGTGCATTGGGAGGATATCCCGGACGGCGTGAACACCGGCCCCGTTATCCTTGTCGGCCCCTTGCGCCCGGCGATACCCGATGACCGAACGACTGCCCCCGTGGATCCAGGAATGGCTGACCGTGGTCGTGCCGCTGGGACAGGTGTTGCTGATCCTGCTGGCCGCTTGGCTGCTGCGGGCGGTGACACGGCGCGTGGTCGACCGTCTCTGCACGCGACGCGGTTTCCCGCCCGAACTGGCCATCGCCGGTCGACGTGTCATCGGCTTCCTCATCTATGCAGCCGCGCTGCTGCTCGTGCTGGAGCGCCTGGGTGTCTCCGGTACCGTGCTGTGGACGGCGTTCACCGGGTTCGCGGCGGTTGGCGCGGTGGCGTTCTTCGCGGCGTGGAGCGTGCTGTCCAACATCTTCTGCACGGTACTCATCCTGACCACCCGGCCGTTCCGACTGTATGACCACATCGAGATCCTCGAGAACGGCGAAAAGCCCGGGCTGAAAGGTCGCGTCATCGACGTGAACCTGGTTTACACGACCCTGCAGGAGCATCGCGAGGACGGCTCCGACACCGTGCTGCGGGTGCCCAACAACCTCTTCTTCCAGCGCACTGTGCGTCGCTGGCGAACCGCACCGGCGCCGCCACAGACGTCGGCCGGCGAGCCCCACAGCGAGTTCGCGGGCTGACACACTCCCGTACGCGCCGCCATCGCCATCACATTTCCACGCGGCGTTTCGTCCCGCCCGCCCGGATTCAGCACCTCGCCGTCGCGTGCGCGTTAGTCTTTGCGCCGCAATCGGTGCCCCGCCCTCCTTTCGAACGAGACAACCCAGATGATCCGACCCGCCACTCTGCTCCTTGCCGCTATCGTCCTCGCCTCGGGCCCGGTGATGGCCTCCAGCTTTGGCGGTACCTCGGCCGGCGCATCCTCGGCGGGGTCGTCGGGCAGCTCGGGAAGCACCTCGGGCGACGACAAGGTGGTGCTGCAGGCACGCGACGACGCCGCGAGCTTTGTCGCCAGTGACGGGCGCATCCGCGGCGCGCAGCTGGAAGCGGCGCTGATGAGCCTGCGCGAGCGCCACGCCGACGCCCGCCTGGCCAGCGACATGGAGCTGGCACGGGCGATCCTGGCGTTCTGATCCGCACCTCAATGCGCTGGGCGCGCGCACTTGCGCTGGTGCCCTTGCTGGCTGCGGCCGGACTGGTCCATGCCGGTTCGGCCGCCCGCCCTGAAACCGGTCCCGCGGCTGGGTTTGAGCCCCGCATCGACCCGTCACTGAGCGCTGCAGAAGTCGCCGCTACACGCGACCTGCTTGCCGCTGCGACACGGCCCCTGCCCGATCGTTGGCTCGCCTCACTTGGAAAGGTAGAGGTGTACTGGAAGGACCTGCCCGAAGACGTTCACGGGCGGGCGACCGCCTCACGGATGCTGCTGGACCGGTCCCTGCTCGACGGCTGGATGGCACGCCCATCGGGCGCCGGCAGCAGCCACCCCGCCACGCGCGCCGCACTGGCCGCGGTGATCCACGAACTGGCCCACTTCCACGACCGCAGTTCGACTGGCGGGCTCTCGCGTGACCCGCGCCTGCTCGACCTCGCCGGCTGGCAGGTGAGTCCCGCCCGGCTCGGCCTGCGGCATCCGGACAATGCGTTCACCGACCGCAGCCCGGACCGCTACGAACTCCAAAGCCCGGTCGAGTACGTCGCGGTCAATCTCGAGCACTTCGTGCTGGACCCGCAGTACGGTTGCCGCCGCCCCGCCCTGCACCGGTATTTGGTGGCCCACTTCGGGGGCGGCCCGATGCCGGCAATGTGCCCGCCGGGCCTGGTGTTCCTGCAACCGGGGCGTGGCCAAGCCGACAGCACGCTGCAGCTGGACCCGCAGCGCGTGTACGCGGTCGATTACCTCCTGGCCGAAGGCAACGACCGCCTGATGAGCCGGTGGGGCCACAGCATGCTGCGGCTGGTGGTGTGCGCGCCCGGCCGAGCGCCTGGCCCGGATTGCCGCCTCGACCTCGACCACCACATGGTGCTGTCGTTCCGCGCCTTCGTCGACGACGTGCAGATCTCGAGCTGGCGCGGGCTTACCGGCTCCTACCCCTCGCGTCTGTTCATCCTGCCGCTGGCGCAGGTGGTCGACGAGTACACACGGATCGAGCTCCGCGGGTTGCAGTCCATCCCGCTGGACCTGGGCCCGGCGGAGATCACCGGCCTGGTCGAGCGTGCCGCGCAGCTGCACTGGAGCTACGACGGCGACTACTTCTTCGTCAGCAACAACTGCGCGGTCGAGACCTTCAAGCTGCTGCACGACGGCGTACCGCGGCTGGCAGGCGAACCGCTCGCGAGCATCACGCCGACCGCGCTGCTCCGCCGGCTGGTCGCGTCGGGCATCGCCGACACCACGGTGCTTGATGACCCGGCCGCAGCGCGCCGGAACGGCTACTACTTCGAGGCGGCCGACACCCGCTACCAGGCGATGTTCGAGGTCGCCCGCGGCGTGCTCGGGTTGCCGCAGTCGCGCGTGCAGGACTGGCTGGACTTGTCGCCCGAAGAACGGTCACCGTGGATCGCGAAGACGGACATGCGTGCCGCGGCGGCACTGTTGCTGCTTGAGAACGCCGCGCTGCGCCGGCACGAATTGCTTGCGCGCGACGAACTCAAGCGGCTGCTGTCCCGCAGCGGTGGTCGATGGGACGATAAGGCGGCACGCAGTCGCGACGCGCTCCGGCAAGTCTTGGACCTGGAAGGCCTGTTGAGCCGGCCGGCGCAGGTGCTGGCCCGGGCCGGGGTCGGTTCCGGCTACGGCCTGCCCCAGGCCCGCGAGCGCGAGGTCCTCGCGCGGCTCGGGCCCGGTCTGGCGACCTCGTGGCGGGAACGCAGCGAACAACTGCGCGCGGAGGCACGGAGCTGGCTGTCGCCCAGACGTCGTGCCGCCATCGCGGGCGCAGAGGCGAACATCGAGGAACTCGGCGACCGGCTGGGGCGGCTCCATCGCGAAGGCGATGGCTTCAGGTTCGACCGGTCGTAAAACGCACTAGCCGTTCGGCGTCTCGGACGGCGAGGACTGCGTCTGGGAGGGGTTGGCGGCCTCCTTGGCGGCCTGCTTCTTGGCCTGCTTTTCGTCCTGCTTCTTCTTCTTGGCGATCTCGCGCTGGCGCTTCTCGAACGAGTAATTGGGTTTTGCCATGGGCTCTTTATCTCGGTGGGGAGGCCCCCAGTCTAGACCGTGTGGGCCGGTTACCGGGTCCGGGGCCTAAAGCGCTTCCGAAACCACCGGGCTGGCGGGCGGGTTTCCGGCCGGGTTTCCGGCCGCCTTTCGGCGGCGCGCACGCTTGTTGCGGTACATCGCCGCATCAGCCGCCGCCAGCAGCGACGAGGCATCCGACCGCCCGTCATGCAGCACCCAGCCGACACTGCCACGGATGCGCAACTCCACTCCGTCGATGCTGCGCGGATGGCCCAGCGCGGCCACGACGCCCTGCGCGATCGCCGGCATGTCGGTGCTGCCGTGGCGCAGCGACTCCAGCAGCACCACGAACTCGTCGCCACCGAGCCGCGCGATGAGGTCACCGGCGCGCAGCCGGCCGCTGAGGGCCGCCGCGGTCTCGCGCAGCACCGCATCGCCCATGGCGTGGCCGTGGGTATCGTTGACGGCCTTGAAGTCGTCCAGGTCGAGGAACAGCAGCGCGAACTGTTCGGGCCGGTCGTGTCGGCGGCAGGCCGCGTCCAGCCGCTGAAGGAATTGCGTCCGGTTGGGCAGCCCTGTCAGCGCGTCGTACAGCGCGGCGTCCTGGTACTCGCGTGCCTGTGCGCGGGTCGCTTCCAGCGAGCTCTCCAGCCGGGCCAGCAGCCGCGCGTTGTCCTCCAGCGCGACCTGCCGGCCCAGTGCGCCGCCCAGCGCGTTGCCGATCAGCGCGACGGCCTGCGCATCGATGCCGTCGAACGCGCATGGCACGCTGGAGCACACCTCCAGCACGCCCAGCACCTGGTCGCCGAACCGCAGCGGCGTGGCAATCAACGATTCCAGCGAACACTGCGCGCGTGCCGGTCCCTCCATGCGCGGGTCGGTCAGGGCGAAATCGCTGTGCAACGCCTGGTGCGAAGCCAGGCATGCGCGCGCCAGGGTCTGGCCGTCGCCGAACGCGGCCCGGTCCACCCGGCGCATCTGGCCGCGCGCCGACGCGACCCGGAGCGCTCCGTCGCCTTCGGCCATCAACACAACGGCACCGGTGGCGCGGGTCAGTTCCATCACGGTCGCCGTGGCCTCGCCGAGGAACGACCGCGTGTCGCCCGGGTGCTCGGCGATGCGCACCAGGGCGTCGACCACGCTCCGCAGGCGGAGATACTCGCTCCGGCCATGCGCCTGGCTGCTCCACGAGACCATCCGCGGCTGGGGTTGCTGCCCGGGGGTTGCGACCATCGAAAACCGACCTGCCACTGCTTCCATCAAACCCCGATGGTCGGGCCGCGACGGTAAAGCGCCGGTGATTTGGCCGATGGAAAAGAGTGACGCGTGACACGACTCGGGGATCGAGTGCGCTGCCGGCAGGAAATCTCGATAGATGCACCCGCCGGACAGGCCGGTTTCGCCGCGGCCGGTCGCAGGCCGCTAGCCGCTGCAGCCCCCGCAGCAGATCGACGGCAGCTGGTGGATGTCGCCCGGCGCCAGCACCAGTCCGGCCCCGGACAGGACCCCTGCGAGTTCGCCGGCGTCGAGTGCCGCGGCCACGCGCAGGGTGCCGTCGGGGTCGATGTCGACCAGCGCGGCCGGGTCGATGTCGAAGATCGCGCCTTCGATTGCAGCCAGCGCAGTCTGGACGTTGCGGGCCGTCACATGGAATTCCATGGTCACCTCCTGACGAGCGGGCCTGCCGGCCCTGTGTGAATGCTCGCGCACGCAGCGCGGGACGGCCCTGACCCGGGTCAAGCGCGCCCGCATCGGGCCCTGCTGGCCCGCGCCCCCTACACTGGCGGACCACCCGCCCGCGACCACGCCATGCCCGACGCCGATTTGCCCGCCCCGACCCGCCTCGACAAGCGCGTCGCCGACCTGACCCGTTGCTCGCGCGCCGACGCCCAGCAGTACATCGCCGGCGGCTGGGTGTCGGTGGACGGCCGGGTGGTCGAGGATGCGCAGACGCCGGTCACCAACGAGGTGGTCGAGCTGGCCCCTGGCGCCCGGCTGGAAACGGCCGAGCCGGCCACGATGCTGCTGCACAAGCCGGCAGGCATGGAAACCGCCGCGACCCCGGCGCTGGTGACGCCGGCCACGCGCGCGGACGCGGACACATCGGGGCTGCGCACGCTGCAGCGGCACTTCCAGCACCTCACCCCGTTGATGCCGCTCGACGCCGAGGCCAGCGGGCTGCTGGTGCTGAGCCAGGACGGCCGCGTACGCCGGCGCCTGACCGAGGACTACTCCTCGATCGAACAGGAGTTCATCGTCGAAGTCGAAGGCGAACTGTCGCCGTGGGGGTTGCCACGCCTCGCGCACGGGCTGTCGTACGAGGGCCGGCGGCTGCCGCCCTGCAAGGTCAGCTGGCAGAACGAGATCCGCCTGCGGTTCGCGATCAAGGACGTGCGGCCGGGCCAGCTGCGGCACATGTGCAGCGAGGTCGGGCTCGGCGTCGTCGCGATCCGGCGCATCCGCATCGGCCGCGTCGCCATGGGCAAGATGCCGGTCGGCGAGTGGCGCCACCTGCCGGCCGGCGAGCGCTTCTAGCCGGCCTCAGTCGTCCTCGGCGGCGGCTTCGCGCCCCTGCTGGCGGATCAGTGCTTCCTCGCGCGCGTCGTTGATCGCCTCGCGCACGCTGTCCAGGTCGACCCGGCGCTCGTCATGCACGAACGTGCCGGTCAACACGCTGTCGGGCCGCAGGTCGCCGGTTTCGAACAGCGCCCACATCTCCTCGCCGTACCACGTGTCGAACAGCTCGGGGGCGAAGCGGCCCAGGTACGCGGTGAGGTTGTTGACGTCGCGCAGCAACATCGTGCGCGCCGCATTGTTGCCGGCGGCGCTCACCACCTGCGGGAAGTCGATCACCACCGGGCCTTCGGGACCGACCAGCACGTTGTACGGCGACAGGTCGCCGTGGATCAGTCCGCTGCACAACATCCGTACCACCTGCCGGACAAGCACGGCGTGGAAGTCGCGCGCCTGCTCCGCGGGCAGCTCCACCTCGCCCAGCCGCGGGGCCGCGAACCCCTCGGCGTCCGTCACCAGCTCCATCACCAGCACGCCGTTGAAGTAGCCGTGCGGCTCGGGCACGCGCACGCCGGCGTCGCGCAGCTGATACAGGGCGTCGACCTCGGCGTTCTTCCAGGCGGCCTCCTGCTGCTTGCGGCCGTAGCGGGTGGCCTTGCCGATCGCACGGGCCTCGCGGCTGCCGCGCACCTTGCGGCCCTCCTGGTACTGCACGCGCTGCTGGAAGCTGCGCTGCGCCATGTCCTTGTAGACCTTCGCGCACCGCACCTCGTTGCCGCTGCGCACCACGTAGACGGCGGCCTCCTTGCCACTCTTGAGCGGGCGCAATACCTCGTCGATCACGCCGTCGTCGATCAGCGCCTGCAGGCCGTTGGGGGTCTTCATGGAGTCCTTGCGTGGGGACCGGGGCACAGGCCGCCGGCTCGGGCCGCGTATCTTCGCAGGCCCGGCGCCGCCGCGCTCAGTCCACGCCGTGCCGCAGGCGCTCCCAGATGGCGGGGGTCGAAGCCGAACGCGGCTCGACCACGGCCAATGCGGGCAGCGCGCACGACGGATCCAGCCTCCCCTGCCGCGACAGCAGGGCCAGGCTGCCGGCCAGCCGCCCGAAGCGCAACGAGCGCCCCAGCGCGCTCATCGCGGCCGCGTCTTCCAGCGCCTGCTCGTCCAGCGCCTGGATGATCCGGCCCGACAGTTCCCACTTGCGCGCCAGCCGGCACGCGGTCGGCGCCGCCCGTTGGTCCAGCAGGCCCGCCGCGAGCGACGCGTTGGCCACCAGGCCGCGCTGGCGGGCGTACTGGTCGCGCACCACACGGGTGACGATGGTCGCGCCCAGCCCGTGCAACAGCCCCAGCAACTGCGCGGCGAATGCGTCGTCGCGCTCGACCAGCTTGGCGTGGTCGGCCGCGGCGGCCGCCGACAGCAGCGTGTGTTCCCAGGTGACCGGCGCGAAGCGGGCGAAGACACCGCCGCCGGCGCCCATCACCGGCTGCACCAGCACCGCCGCGATGATCTGGCGGATGCCGTCGGTGCCGACCAGCGCAACCGCCCGCTCGATGCTCTCGACCGGCTTGGACTGGACCCGGTACAGGGCGCTGTTGGCGTAACGCAGCAGGTTGCCGGCCAGCGCCGGGTCGCGCGCGATGATCGCCGCGATGGCCTTGCCCGACGCGTCGGGGTCGTTGACCTTGCGCATCAGTTGCGGCAGCAGGTTCGGCCGGCGGGGGGTGTAGTGCGGGCGGGCCTCGATGTGCTCCAGCACCTCGACCGTCCCTGCCACCACCTCGGCGTGGCCGGGGCGCATAACCACCGGCTTGCCACCCAGCGCCACCGCGTGGAACCGCCCCAGCAGGTCGCGCGCGAGCACTGCGGGGTCGGCCGCATCGACCGGAACGGCAGGGTCGGCCGCGTCCTCCACCGGCTCGGAATCGTCACCGTGAACGGGCGAAGCGGCCGTCGTCGCCCGGAGCACCGCCGGCGCGCGACGCAGGTGCCACCAGCCCGCCGCCACCGCAAGCAGCGCCAGCACGATGCCCGCGACCACGCCCATCTCCGATCCGCCCATGCCGCCCATCGCTTCCCCTTCGGCCGTCCTGTCCATCGATCCCCGGCCATGCAGGCACGTGGGCACGCCCCGATAACGGCCGCCGCGCTAGAACCTGAAGCGCCGCAGGAGACCTGCGCCCTCTCCCCCCAAACAAGCGAGGCACCCATGCCCACACCACAGGAACTCGAAGCCCGCCTCTGGAAAGCGCTCGACAAGGACCGCACCGTCATGCTCGGCGTCCACGAGGCCGATGGCCACATCCATCCCATGACGGCGCTGGTGGAGAACGAGCGCTCGCCGATCTGGTTCTTCACCTCGCGCGACACCGAACTCGCCCAGCAACTGGCGACGCCCCGCCCGGGCTTTGCCACCTTCGCCTCGAAGGACCACGAGCTGTTCGCGGTGATCAACGGCAACCTGCGCATCGACAACGACCGCGCGGTCATTGACCGCCTGTGGAACCCGTTCATCGCTGCATGGTTCGAAGGTGGCAAGGACGACCCGAAGGTCACTCTGCTGCGCTTCGATGCCGGCCCCGCGCAGCTCTGGGAAAACGAGAACAGCCTGCTGGCCGGGGTCAAGATGCTGCTGGGCGCCGACCCGAAAAAGGACTACCAGGACAAGGTGGCGGACGTCGACCTGCGCTGACGCCGGCGGGAACGAGCTCCACCGATCCGGCGGCACCTGACCCAGGTCAGGTGGCCGCCCCGGGGTGCCGCGTAGCATCCGGCCCAAAGACGGAGGCACGCATGCACGGCGAGTACAAGGTTCCCGGCGGCAAGCTGGTGGTGGTCGATCTCGACATCGACGCGGGCCGGTTGGCCAACGTCCAGGTCAGCGGCGACTTCTTCCTGCATCCCGATGCGGTGCTGGCGACCATCAACGCGGCACTGGAGGGGCTGCCGGCCGACGCGACCGAAGGCCGGCTGGCCACCGTCGTGCGGGACGCGCTGGCGCCGGGATCGACCTTGTACGGCATCACGCCGGAGGGAGTGGCGGTGGCCGTGCGCCGCGCACTCGAGGCGTGGCTGCCGGAGGCCGGGGCATGAGTGGCAGCAACTGGCGCGACCACGACTGGCAGCTGATCCACGCGCCGGCGCAACCTCCTGCCCTGCACATGGCACTGGACGACGTGCTGATGGACGAGGTCGGTCGCGGCCACCGCCCGCCCACCCTGCGCATCTGGGAATGGGCCGGCCCGGCGGTGGTGATCGGGCGCTTCCAGTCGCTGCGCAATGAGGTCGATGCCGACGCCGCCGAACGCCACGGCATCGAGGTGGTGCGGCGCATCAGTGGCGGCGGCGCGATGTTCATCGAGCCGGGCAACACCATCACCTACTCGATCGTCGCGCCAGACTCGCTGGTCGACGGCATGGGGTTCGAGCAGGCCTACGCATACATGGACGAGTGGGTGCTGGCCGCGCTGGCCGGCCTGGGCATAGACGCGTGGTACCAGCCGCTCAACGACATCACCTCCGCCGCCGGCAAGATCGCCGGGGCGGCACAGGCGCGGCGCGGCCGGACGGTCCTTCACCACGTGACGATGGCCTATGACATCGACGCGTCGAAGATGCTCGACGTGCTGCGCATCGGCCGCGAGAAGCTGTCCGACAAGGGCACCGCCAGTGCCGCCAAGCGCGTCGACCCGTTGCGCAGCCAGACCGGCCTGCCGCGCGAGGCGGTCATCGAAAAGATGCTCGAAACCTTCCGCGAGTGCCACGGCGGCACGGTCGACACGCTGAAGCCCGATGAGCTTCAGCGGGCCGAGGCGCTGGCCACGACCAAGTTCATGAGCCGGGAGTGGACGACGGTGGTTCCCTGAGCCCCTCGGGCTCGATCACCTCGCCGTCCTCCTTCGTAAAGGGCTCCGTCAGCGGCGGCAGGACCTGAAGCACCACTTCGGACGGCCGGCACAGCCGCGTGCCCAGTGGCGTTTCCACGAACGGCCGGTTGACCAGGATCGGCACCGCCATCATCGCGTCGATGAGTTGGTCGTCCGACAGATCCGGGTTGTCCAGGCCGAGCTCGGCGTACGGCGTGCCCTTCTTGCGCAACGCATCGCGGACCGAGAGCCCGGCCGCCGCGATCAGCCCGACCAGCCGTTCGCGCGACGGCGGGTCGCGCAGGTACTCGACCACCGTCGGCTCGATGCCGGCGTGGCGGATCAGCGCCAGCGTGTTGCGCGAGGTGCCGCAGTCGGGGTTGTGATGGATCGTCACCTTCATGGCCGGTCCTCAGCTGCAGGTCGATGTGGTGCCGCAACAGGCCTGACGCGCCGGTTGCACGGCAGGGGCCTCCACGGCGGTTGAAGGCGGTGCCGCTGCCGCACCCGAAGCGCTCGCCAGCGTCGCCGCCGCCAGGTCCCCCTTGCGCTCGCTGTAGCGGCTGGACAGGTAGTCGCTGTTGCCGCGCACCAGCAGGGTGAACTTGACCAGCTCCTCCATCACGTCCACCACGCGGTCGTAGTACGGCGACGGCTTCATCCGGCCGTTGTCGTCGAACTCCTGCCACGCCTTCGGCACCGACGACTGGTTGGGGATGGTGACCATGCGCATCCAGCGGCCCAGCTGGCGCAACGCATTGACCACGTTGAACGATTGCGACCCGCCGCAGACCTGCATCACCGCCAGCGTGCGGCCCTGGGTCGGGCGGACACCGGCCTGCTCCAGCGGCAGCCAGTCGATCTGGTTCTTGAACACCGCCGTCAACGTACCGTGGCGTTCCGGGCTGACCCACACCTGCCCCTCCGACCACTCCGACCACTCGCGCAGCTGCCGCACCTGTGGATGGTCGTCGAGGACGCTGTCCAGCAACGGCAGGCCGTGCGGGTGGAACACGCGGGTTTCGGCGCCGAACAGGCGCAGCAGTCGCTCGGCCTCCAGCGCGAGCTTGCGGCTGTAGGACTGCGGCCGCAGTGAGCCATACAGGATCAGGATGCGCGGCGGGTGGCCGGCCGCGTCCAGGCCCAGCTTTTCGCGGGCGGGTATGTCCACCGCCGCCGCAGCCAGGTTGCCGAGGTCCGAGATCGTCGTCATGGCGTTGCCTTGTTCGATTGTTCGAGTATTCTAGAAACATGGAATTGAACAATGCAACCACCGCCCTCGCCGCGCTCGGGCAACCCACGCGGCTTTCCGTGTTCCGCCTGCTGGTCGAAGCCGGTCCCGATGGGCACACCCCCGGCGAGATCGCCGAGGCGCTGGCACTGCCGAACGCGACGCTGTCGTTCCACCTCAAGGAGTTGGCCGCTGCCGGGCTGATCCAGGGCGAGGCCGAAGGTCGACACATCCACTACCGCGCCGACTTCGCGACGATGGCTGCGCTGGTCGAATTCCTGACGCGCAACTGCTGCGGCGGCGACCGCAACCGCTGCCTTCCGCCGGGAGAGGCCTGAGCCATGCTGCTGGCACTGCTGATCTTCATCGCCACCATCGTGCTGGTGGTCTGGCAACCGCGCGGCCTCGGCGTCGGCTGGAGCGCAACCCTGGGCGCCGCGCTCGCGCTGCTGACCGGCGTGGTCGGGCTGGCCGACATCCCGGTGGTCTGGGGCTTCGTCTGGAACGCCACCTTCACCTTCATCGCGGTCATCTTCATCAGCCTGCTGCTCGACGAGGCCGGCTTTTTCGAGTGGGCGGCGCTGCACGTGGCGCGCTGGGGCAAGGGCCGCGGGCGCCGGCTGTTCGTGCTGCTGGTGCTGCTGGGCGCGGCGGTGTCGGCCCTGTTCGCCAATGATGGCGCGGCGCTGATCCTCACCCCGATCGTGATCGCGATGCTGCTGGCGCTGCGCTTCAGCCCGGCCGCCACCCTCGCCTTCGTGATGGCGGCCGGCTTCATCGCAGACACCGCAAGCTTGCCGCTGGTGGTGTCCAACCTGGTCAACATCGTGTCGGCGGACTACTTCGGCATCGGATTCGCCGAGTACGCATCGGTGATGGTGCCGGTCAACCTGGTCTCGGTGGCCGCCACGCTGGGCATGCTGATGTGGTTCTTCCGCCGCGACATCCCGGCCGACTACGACATCGCCCTGCTCAGGCACCCGGACAGCGCGATCGTGGACCGCACCACGTTCATCGCCGGCTGGGGCGTGCTGGCGCTGCTGTTGGTGGGGTTCTTCGTGCTGGAGCGCATCGGCGTCCCGATCAGCGTGGTGGCCGGCGCCGGCGCGCTGGTGCTGCTGGCCGTGGCCGCGCATGGCCACCGCGTATCCACCCGCAAGGTGCTGCGCGAAGCGCCATGGCACGTGGTGGTGTTCTCGCTGGGCATGTACCTGGTGGTCTACGGCCTGCGCAACGCCGGCCTGACCGACCACCTGGCGCAGTTGCTGGACGTCTTCGCCGCGCACGGCGTATGGGGCGCGACGCTCGGCACCGGCTTGCTGACCGCGTTCCTGTCTTCGGTGATGAACAACATGCCGACGGTGCTGGTCGGCGCGCTGTCCATCGACGCCAGCCAGGCCGAGGGCGCCGTGCGCGAGGCGATGGTCTACGCCAACGTCATCGGCAGCGACCTGGGCCCGAAGTTCACCCCGATCGGCAGCCTGGCCACCCTGTTGTGGCTGCACGTACTGGCCCGCAAGAACATCCGGGTGACCTGGGGCTACTACTTCAAGGTCGGCGTGGTACTGACGCTGCCGGTGCTGCTGGTGACCCTGGCGGCGCTGGCGCTGCGACTGACGTTGGCCTGACCGCGCCGCACCCCCTATCGTCGGCGCGATGACCCCCGCAGCAACCACCGGCGCGCTCGAGATCTTCCGTGTGTTCCTGGGCCTGGGCAGCACCTCGTTCGGTGGTCCCGTGGCGCATCTGGGCTACCTGCGGGAGGCGTTCGTCACGCGCCGCGGCTGGCTCGACGAGCCGCAGTTCGCGCAGCTGTTGGCGATCTGCCAGTTCCTGCCGGGGCCGGCCAGCAGCCAGCTCGGGTTCGGGATCGGCCTGCTTCGTGGCGGCTGGGCCGGCGCGCTCGCCGCATTCGCCGGGTTCACCCTGCCGTCGGCGCTGCTGATGTTGGCCTTCGCCGTGGTGGCACCGCACGTGGCCGGCGGACCCGGCGCCGCCGTGCTGCATGGCCTGAAACTGGTCGCGGTGGCCGTGGTGGCGCACGGCCTGATCGGCATGTGGCGCGCACTGATGCCCGACGGGTCGCGCACGCTGCTGGCGCTGGCCGCTGCCGCGCTGCTCACGATCACCGGCAATGCCTGGTTCCAGCTCCCGGCCATCGCAGGCGGTGGCGTCGCCGGCCTGTGGCTGTGCCGCGGCCTCGCGCCATCCCAGCCCGTGGCGCTGCCCGTACCGCACGGCCGCGGGGCCGCGCTGGCGTGTCTGGCGCTGTTCGCCGCCGCACTCCTGGCAGCCATCGCGCTCGCCGTGCCTGGCACCGGTCCGACGAGCAGCCCGACCACGGCCGATCTCGCGTCCGCGTTCTACCGCGCCGGGGCGCTCGTGTTCGGTGGTGGCCACGTGGTCTTGCCGCTGTTGCAGCAGAGCGTGGTCGAACCCGGCTGGGTCAGCGAAGACGTGTTCCTGGCCGGCTACGGTGCCGCCCAGGCGGTCCCCGGCCCTATGTTCACCCTGTCGGCATTCCTGGGGGCCGAGGCATGGCCCGGCACGCCGATTGCCGGCGCGGCGGTTGCGCTGGCGGCGGTGTTCCTGCCGGGCTTCCTGCTGCTGCTCGCGGTCCTGCCGGCGTGGTCGCGGCTGGTGGCACATCCTCGGGCCACGCGCGTGGTCGCCGGCATCAACGCGGTGGTGGTCGGGCTGCTACTGGCGGCGCTGTACGACCCCGTGCTCACACAGGGCGTGCGCAGCATGGCCGACGCGCTGATCGCCGCGGTCGGTCTGGTCTTGCTAGCGGTGTTTGGCCGCTCCGCGTTGTGGGTGGTGGCCTGGTGCGTCGGTGCGACCGTCGTCCTGTCGCTGGTGGGCATCGGCTGAAGGACGTGGCGCGCTGGCTCGCCCCTACGCGGCGATGCCCCACTGGAACACCAGCCCGCACACCGCGCCCAATGCGGCCCCTGCCACCACCTCGCGGAGCGCGTGGCGGCGCAGCACCAGCCGCGACCACGCCACCACCACCGTGGCGACCAGCAGCGTCGCAAAGGCGGCCGCGTGCGGCCACGCGATGCACGCCGCGAACATCGCAAACGCGACATGCAGGGAGGCCTTGAGCCACCCGCGCAACAGGTGGCCGGCCAGCACGATCAAGCCGGACAGGCCGATCGCGGCGACGATGCCGCGGTGCGACCCCAGCACGGCGAGGATCGCCGCAATGCCCAACAACAGCCACGAGGCAAAGCGATTGAGCTGGGCGCGCTCGTGCCGCTCCGACGCATCGATATGCGTCCAGCGACCTGACCGCGTCTGCCAGGCGCTGTACCCCATCACCACCACCGCCGCGGCCAGTGTCAGGCCCAACGCCTGCCAGCGCAGGCGCGCGCCGCCCTCGGCCGCACCCGTCGCCACGACGGCGGCACCGACCATGACCACCGCCGGGTGGAAGATGATCGAGGCCAGGCGGGCCAGCCGTTGCGTACTCAACGGCGCAGGCGCGCGCCGAGCCGGCCCGCCAACCACGCCATCGGCAGGTAGGCGACGACCAGGTCGAGCACGATGAACCATGCCGGCGCCGGGATCATGAAGCTGGCCGCGATGCCCCCCAGCAGGAACACCACGCCGACCGCATAGGCGCACCGAACCTTGTGGCTTGCCGCCAGCAGCCAGGCGACGAGCGCCCCGGCAAAGGTGCCGACCGCGTGCGCGAGGAACGGCGTCGCGAAGTGGCGAGGCTCGAACAGGTGCAACGACGCGGCCAGGCTTTCGGCGCTCGTCACGTCCACGCCCGTCGGCGGCGGCACCAGAGACGGCCCGACGGAGACGATCGCCATGTTGACGAGGCTGCCGACCACGACGCCGGCGATCACGGCAAGCACGTTGCGCAACAGTCTTGGCACGGTGGTTCCCCTGGTGGCGTCGTCGATGACCGGACGAACATACGACGACGACCGGCGCCGGACCAGCGTTACCGGCCCGGGGCGGTTGGCTGCGTCTCAGCGCGTGCCTGCCACCACCTCGACCAACGACTCGGTACCGTCCAGCCGGCGCACCTTGAGCCGCAGCAGGTCGCCGGGGCCCAGGCTGTCCATCAGCGCCGAAAGCTTCTTCGCCTTCGCCCCCGCCACCGGCGTGCCGTTGGCCGACAGCAGCAGGTCACCGACGCGGAGCCCCGCCTTCTGTGCGGGCGAACCCTCGGCGATCCGGGCGATGGACGCGGCCTCGATGGTCGGGTTGAGCATGAACCCGCTGGTATCGAGCTCGACTGCAAAACCGAAACTGGCCTTGCCCGCCAGCGCGGGGCCGGGCAAGCCCAGCGCGAGGAGAACGGTCAACAACAACGTGCGTAGCGACATGGGATCCTTCCTTGTGTGGTTGACGCCCCCGCCGCGGCGCGACGGGGACCCGGAGTCGACCACGGCCCGCCGGCCGAGTTCCCTGCCACGCCCTCCTCAGCCGGCCTTGTTGCCGTCATCCCACACCATCGGCTCCCACAGCTCGACCTTGTTGCCATCCGGGTCCATGACCCAGGCGAACTTGCCGTTCTCGTGCGACTGCGTGCCATCGATCGCCTCGATGCCGGCGGCCTGCAGCTGTGCCAGCAAGGCGTCGAGATCGTCGACGCGGAAGGCCGACTCGCTCGGCGCGAACCAGGTGCTGTCGGCCGCGGCCAGCCGGGCAACCACCTGCAGGGTAGGCAAATCTCAGGCTGGCTGTCGGCCCCTGTGGTACGCCACCAGCGCATTGGCATGGCCATGCCCGATCCCGTGCTCGGCCTTGAGGTAGGCCACCTGCTCCATGTGCTTCCGGTCCCCCACGCCGTCGAGCACCGCGAACCAGTGCGACACCGGCTTGCCATAGCGCTGCTCGATGGACGGGAAGTAGGAAGCGGGTCCCTTCGGTTTTGCGTCAACGGCCATGTCGCTCTCCTGCAGTCGATGAGGTGTGGCCGGCACGCCCATGCGCTCGCCGGCCTTGTACAGGTGCGACGACCGGCGTCCCCAGGAATCGACAGACGACGACCGGCATGCACGGCGAGCATCCGCCCGCCGTGCATGCCATTGCCACTACATGATGCAGCCGGGGTAGAACTTCGACCGCCGCGAGGTCTCGCCCCAGCCCGGGTCGCCGCAGCCCCACATCCGCACGCCGATCACGTTGCCGGCGTCGTCGTAATAGACCACCGAACTCGACGGAATTGCACTGCTCCCCGCGCTGCTGGTCATCGCCACCGTGCCCAGGGCCAGGCAGCACGCCAGGGCGAACCACCGGGTGAATCGCGTCCGCTGTTTCATCGACCGTCTCCTTGGTTGGGCCGCCCGGCGACGAATGGCCGACGCGGACAGCACCTTGCGATCCCCCTGCGCGGCCGAGCGTCCGGTGCGTTCTATTACCGGTGGGTGGACACAGTGTTACGGCCCCGTTGGGACGCGACGCGCATCACGGATTACCGCCGTCCTGCTTCATGGATGTTGACCAGCCGTCCGAACAGATCCGCACGTGGAAGCACGTCAACCCGTCGGCGGCGCCGCCCCCACCACATGCTCCACAAACGCCGCCATTGCCTCGCGGAAGGCGTCGGTGTCGGTGGCGTCCTGGTGCCCGCGGCCGGGCACGACCAGCAGCCGCTTGCGGTCTTCGGCCAGCGGGGCGATGTCGAACAGCTCGCGGGTGAAGCGTGCGGGGGTGATGTCGTCATCGGCGCCGACGACGAACAGCGCCGGTTCGTCCAGCGCGGCGACGGCGCGGCTGTTACCCATGCGGGCCAGGCCTTCGTCGGGCAGCACGCGCCACACCAGCGCGCGCACCCACCAGCGCTGCTGGGAGCGCAGGTGGGCGGTCCAGTCCTCGGTGGTGGTTACCGAGCTTTCGAGGATGACGCCGTCGACCGGTCGTTCGGCGGCGACGTGCCCGGCCATGAAGCTGCCGAGCGAATGGCCGTGCAGCAGCAATGGCATCCCGGCAAACGCGGGGTCGGCGCGCACCTGCGCGTGCACCAGGCCGGCATCGGCCATCAGCGTTTCGACGGTCGGCGTGCCACTGCTGCCGCCGTAGCCGCGGTGGTCGACCAGCACGACGTTGACCGGAAGGTCGCGGTACACCGCGAGCGTACGCGGAGCGAACCGCGCGACGGTGTAACCGTTGCCCCCGAAGTACAGCACGGTGGCCACCGCGTCCTCGCGGACGAACCGCAGGGATTGCAGGCGGTTTCCATCCGGCGTGGTGATGGCGGCCGGTTCGATGCGGTAGCCGGGGAACTCCGCATGCAGCACCGACAGGTCGACCGGCGGCGCGCTCCGCGCGATCACGATGTTGGATTCGTTGATCCGGTACGTGCAGCCGGCCACCACGACGGCGGCCAGCACAGCGCAGGCAATGCGGGTGATGCGTTTCATCGGCGTCCCTGTGAATCGTCGCAACCAGGCGTGCGCCCGATTCTGGCACGCGCCGGAATCAGTGTTCGGGGTGCGGCGGTGGACCCTCGGGTTCGCGCAGGGGCGGCGGAGCAGTCGGGTCGACCGGGCGGTCCGGGATGGGGTCCACGGGGCGGTCAGGCATCGGATCGACCGGGCGGCTGGGGATGGGATCGGTCGGCTGGTCGGGGATCGGGTCACGGGCGGGATGCGGTGCCTGGCCGGGGACGTCGCGGGGGTCGTGGACCGGGGGGACGGACGGGGTCATCGGGGGCCTCCAGGTAGGTGCGCTGTGGTGGCGCGGTACGTCTGGATGGTGGCGTCGTGGGGGTTGGTGTGTGGTGAACCGGGGATCTGCGAAGGGCATCGTTCCCACCGGGCGTTGGGGCAGCGGTGTAGGAGCGATGTAGGAGCGACGTGAGTCGCGATGGGTTGGGTTACGGGGTTACGGGTTCTCGGTTTCGCGTGATCGGTGGTGTGCGTTGAGCGTGGCGCTTTTTTTGTCAGTGGGTCGCGACTTACGTCGCTCCTACGGGGGCGGGCGGTAAAAAAAGCCCCCGGGGGTGCCGGGGGCTTTTGGGGGGCGTTGCGGGTTACCAGATGCGGACGCGGTCTTCCGGGGCGATGTACAGGGGGTCCGCCTCGGTGACGTTGAAGGCTTCGTACCACGCGTCGATGTTGCGCAGGGGGGCGAAGGCGCGGATGTGGCCAGGCGAGTGCGTGCCGTTGACCAGCTGCTGGCGCAGGGCGTCGTCGCGCCACAGGGTGCGCCAGACCTGCGCCCAGCCCATGAACAGGCGCTGCTCGCCGCTGAAGCCGTCGATCACCGGCGCCGGCTTGCCGTCGAGCGAGCGGCGGTAGGCCTCCAGCGCGATGGTCAGGCCGCCCAGGTCGCCGATGTTCTCGCCCATCGCGACCTTGCCGTTGATGTGCATGTCGGGCAGCTGCGGGAACTCGTAGGCCTCGTACTGGGCGCCCAGCTTGGCCGCCTCGGCCTCGAACTGGGTGGCGTCCTCCGCGGTCCACCAGTCGCGCAGCAGGCCGCTGCCGTCGGACTTGCGGCCCTGGTCGTCGAAGCCGTGGATGATCTCGTGGCCGATCACGCCGCCGATGGCGCCGTAGTTCACCGCCGGGTCGGCGTCGGGGTCGAAGAACGGCGGCTGCAGGATCGCGGCCGGGAACACGATCTCGTTCTTGACCGAGCTGTAGTACGCGTTGACGGTCTGCGGGGTCATGCCCCACTCGGCCTCGTCCACCGGCTTGCCGATGCGGACGCGGTCGTAGTCCCACTCGAACGCGGAGGCGCGCTGGATGTTGCCGAACACGTCGCCGTTGGCGATCTGCAGCGCGGTGTAGTCGCGCCAGGTGTCCGGGTGGCCGATCTTCAGGCCGAAGTTGGCCAGCTTCTTCGCCGCCTCGGCCTTGGTGGCCGGGCTCATCCACTCCAGCTGCTCCAGCCGCGCGCCCATCGCTGCCTTCACGTTGGCGACCAGGTCGTCCATCTTCGCTTTCGCGTCAGCGGGGAAGTACAGCTGGACGTAGTCACGGCCGATCGCCTCGCCCATCGCGGACTCGGCATAGCCCACGGCGCGCTTCCAGCGCGGGCGCTGCTCCGGCGTGCCGGACAGGAGCTTGCTGCGGAAGTCGAACTCGGCATCGACGAACGCCTTCGACAGGTACGGCGAGGCGTTGTCGGTGGTGTGGAACGCCTGCCACGCCTTGAGGGTGTCCAGGTCGGTCTCGGCGAACACCTGGGCGATCTGCGGGAAGGCGCTGCCCTGGCGGATCACCGCGCGCTCGGCGTAGTCGACCCCGGCGGCCTTGAAGAACGTCGCCCACGGGAAGCCCGGCGCGGTGTGCTCGATGTGGGCGAGTTCGACCGGGTTGTAGGTCTTGTCGCGGTCGCGGCTTTCGGCACGGGTCCAGTGCGCGTTGGCGATCTTCGTCTCCATCGCCATGATCCGCTCGGCGTTGGCCTGCGGCGCGTCCCAGCCGGCCAGTTCGAGCATCTGCGCGACGTACTGCACGTAACGTTCGCGCTGCGGGGCGAACTTTTCGTCCAGGTACATCTGGCGGTCGCCCAGGCCCAGGCCGGACTGGCTCAGGTAGAGCGCGTAGGTGTCAGGGTTCTTCTGGTCATCGGACACGTAGGCGCCGAAGAACGTGCCGCCGAAGCTCTCGTTGCGACGGCCCATCAGCGCGGCGATCGCATCCTTGTCGGCGGCGGCGCGGATCGCGTCCAGGTGCGGCTGCAGCGGCGCGGCGCCGAGCTTCTCGATCGTCCCCTCGTCCATGAAGCCGTGGTACAGCGCGGCGATCTTGGCAGCGTCGCCGCCGGTGGCCGGGTCACCCAGCGCGTAGCCTTCCAGCAGCTTGCGCACGCGGGCCTCGGACAGGTCGCGCAGGACCAGGAACGAGCCGTAGCTGGAGCGGTCCGACGGGATCTCCGTCGTGCTCGCCCAGGTACCGCTCACGTAGTCGAAGAAGTCCGCGCCGGGGTCGACGCTGGTGTCCATGCCGGCGGTGTCGATGCCCCAGGTGCCGAAACGGTTGGCCGGGATGGCGTCGGTGCTGCCGCCACCGGCGTCGTGGGCGCCGTCGAACAGCGCGATCGTGTGGCAGGCATCGTCGACGCAGGTGTCGTGGGCGGCGGCCGGCGCGGACGCCAGGCCAAGGGCGACGACGGTCGCCAGGCTGAGCAGGGTCTTGTTCAAGGTGGATCCCCCGGGGAACGGTGTTGGTGGTTCGACCGTCCGTTTTACCCTGCTTCGGGTCCGGGGCGCAGTGTCCTAAGTTGGCCTTTGGGCAGGCATCGCCGGACGGTTCAGCTGTCCGGCGTTGTCCGGCCGCGCTTTGCGGCCCATGCCGCGCTCAGCGGCCAAGCCGCCCGAGGATGTCGTCCAGCGGGTTGCCGTCGCCATCGGCGTCCAGCAGGCCGGCGAGCGCGCCGAGGCCGCCGGCGGTCCCCGCCGCGCCTCCGCTGCCGCCCATCAGCCCGCCGAGCAACCCACCCAGGCCACCGCCCTGCTGCGCCCCGGCGGCGCCCGCGTTCTGGCGGGCCATGTAGCCCGCGGCGAGCATGGCCAGCATCGGCAGCATCTTCTTGAGCAACGAGGAATCCAGGCCGGTGCGGGCCGAGGCATCCTGCGCGACGGCGCGGCTGACGTCCTTGGAGCCGAAGATCTCGCCCAGGACGTTGTTGCCATGCCCCACCGGGGTCGGCTGCGGCGAGAGCACCTCCTCGAGCAGGCTGCCTCCACCGAGCTGGCCGAGCAGGCCGGCCAGTCCCGCGCCGCCACTGCCGCCCTGCGCCTGCTTGCGAAATCCCCCCATGATGGCCGGCAGCAGCGCGGACGCTCCGGTTGCGGCCTGCTGCTCGCTGATCCCCAGTTCGCGTGCCATCGAGGACAGGCCGCCGGTCTGGGCAATGATGTCGTTGATCTGCATGGTGGTGTCCGTGCCGTTGAGGGAGTCCGGACCTTAGCGCACCGCCCCGGCCGCCCGCGTGTGCAGGCGACCGGCGGTACGCGTTTGCGGGCGTACGATGGCAGGCCGGCCCTGCACCGCAGGCGCCTGCCGCTGCCCCCTGCCATCCACCTGCCGGAGCGATCCCATGAAGACCCTGATGCCCGCGCTGCTCGGCGCCGCCTGCGCCGTCGCCCTCGCCTTCCCCGCCCAGGCCGAACTCAAGGCCGGCGACGCCGCCCCGGAGTTCACCGCCGACGCCTATCTGGCGGGAGAAGGGTTCACGTTCGAACTCGCCGAGGCGCTGGAGCAAGGCCCGGTGGTCGTTTACTTCTTCCCCGCGGCCAACACGCCCGGCTGCAACCTGGAGGCGTCGCTGTTCTCGCGGGCGATCGAGGACTTCGCGGCGCACGGGGCCAGCGTGATCGGGGTGACAGCAGGCAACGTCGACCAGCTGGCGGCGTTCTCCAACGACACCAGCACGTGTGCCGGCAAGTTCCCGGTCGCGGCCGACCCGGGCGCGCGGATCGCCGGCGAGTACGAAGCCGTGCTCGACAGCAAGCCCGAATGGGCCAGCCGCACGTCCTATGCGATCGCGCCCGACGGCACGATCGTCGCGGCCTACACCGACATGAACCCCAGCCGCCATGTGCGGGAGATGCTGGCGGCGGTGGAAAAGCTGGACGACTAGGCGCGCTCCGTCGGGCGCACTGCCTAGCCCCGGAACGTCTGCAGGTGGACGCTGGTCTCGCTGCCGCTGATGCCGGGGATGCCGCGGATGCGCTCCAGCACCTTGGACAGCTCGGCCAGGTCGGCCACGCGCAGTTCGGCGACCAGGTCCCATCGACCGTTGGTGTCGTGCAGCTCGGCCACGCCGGGCTCGCCCAGCAGCGCACGGATCACCGAATGCTGGTTGCCCTTGACCGCGAGGCTGGTCCACGCGCGGATCTCGTCGGGCGCGGCATCGGGGCGCAGGCGCACGGTGTAGCCGGTGATCACCCCGTCGCGCTCAAGCCGCGCCATCCGGTTGGTGATGGTCCCGCGCGAGACGCCGAGGGACTGCGCCAGGCTGGCGACGGGTGCGCGGGCATCGTGGCGCAGCGCGGCGATCAGGCGGTGGTCGAGGTCGTCCATCTGCTCAATCCGTCAATGCAGGCTGCCACTCTGCCAGCTTTTTGGCGTATCCGCCGCAAAGTTGCCGTTTCGCGTTGACGCCGGGGCCCGGACAATGGATGCATCCCGGCGCCGAACGGCGTCGATGCATCGACAAGGAGCCCGACATGACCACCCTGCTGACCACCCACGACGTTGCCAGGATCGTTGCCACCCACGGCCTGCCGCAGATGTTCTCGCGCCTGGTGGACTACCTCGAGGCCGACTTCGCCCGCTGGAACGACTTCGACAAGACCGCGCGCACCGCCGCCCACTCCGACGTCGGCGTGATCGAGCTGATGCCGGTTGCCGACGACAGGGAGTACAGCTTCAAGTTCGTAAACGGCCACCCCAGCAACTACCGACACGGCCTGTCGACGGTGATGGCGTTCGGCGCGCTGGCCGACGTGGAAACCGGCATGCCGACCGTGCTCAGCGAGCTGACCATGACCACCGCCATCCGCACCGCGGCGACCTCGATCATGGCCGCGAAGAAGCTGGCCCGTAAGGGCGCCAAGGTCATGGCGCTGATCGGCAATGGCGCCCAGAGCGAGTTCCAGGCGCTGGCCTTCCACCACATGCTGGGCATCGAGGAAGTGCGCCTGTACGACGTCGACCCGGCCGCCACCGACAAGCTGGCCGCCAACCTCGCCGAGGCCGCGCCGAAGCTGCGCGTGGTGCGCGCCGCCGACACCCGCGAAGCCGTGCGCGGTGCCGACATCGTCACCACCGTCACCGCAGACAAGAAGAACGCCACCATCCTCAGCGCCGACATGATCGAGCCGGGCATGCACATCAATGCCGTGGGCGGCGACTGCCCGGGCAAGACCGAGCTTGACCCGGCCATTCTGACGGCGGCCAACACGAAGACTTACGTCGAGTTCGAGCCGCAGAGCCGGATCGAGGGCGAGCTGCAGCACATGAGCGCGGACTTCAAGGCGACCGAGTTCTGGCGCGTGATCGCCGGCGAGGCCGAGGGCCGCACCACCGCCGACGAAGTGACCCTGTTCGACTCGGTCGGCTTCGCGCTCGAGGACTACTCGGCGCTGCGGCTGGTGCGTGACCTGGCCCATGAGCTGAAGCTGGGCAGCAAGACCGACATAGTGCCGGTGATGGCCGACCCGAAGGACCTGTTCGGCCACCTGATGGGGACGAAGGCGCGCCAGAAGGCGGCGTAACGCTGCCGACATCGCGATGCGTGGCGCCCGCCTTGGGGGACTGCGGCGGGCGCTTTCGTTTTGGGGAACGGATCGCGGCTGAAGCCGCTCCTACAGGGGGCCGGGGTGTGTTGCGACGGGCGGCGGGACGGCGACCGGCTATGCCGTCGCCAGCAGTTCGGCATCCTTTTCCGCGGCGCGCTGGAACGCCGGACGCGCGGTGGTGCGTGCGATGTACGCCTCGATCAGCGGCGTCTTCGGGACCAGCCCGAACTGGGTGGTCCAGCGCAGCGCGGTGCCCCACAGCACGTCGGCGGCGCTGAAGCGCTCACCCAGCACCCACGGGCCCTTGGCGAGCTGCGCTTCGAGCGCGGCCAGCATCGAGTCGAAATCACGGTACGGCGACATCATCGGTTCGGCCGGCTCGTGCTTCTGCGAGCGGTCGACCACGGCCGGCTCGAAGCACGACGCGTAATAGACCATCCAGCGCAGGTACGTGCCGCGCGCCGGGTCGCCGATCGGCGGCGCGAGGCCCGCCTCGGGGAAGCGGTCGGCCAGGTGCAGGTAGACCGCGACCTGCTCGGTGACCACGGTGTCGCCGTCAACCAGCGTGGGCAGCTTGCCGAGCGGGTTGAGCGCGAGGAACTCGGGGCGACGCTGTTCGCCGGCCTGCAGGTCCACCAGCTCGATCCGGTGGTCGACCCCGAGTTCCTCGAGCATCACGCGCACGCCGGCCGAGCGCGAATGCGGGTGGTGGTAGAGCGTGAGTGTTGGCTTGCTGGACATGGGGATGCTCCTTGCGTGGGTGGAGGGGGACTGCGCAGGACGGAGGCTACCGGCCTTTGCGGTCATCTACTGCCCTCGATAACCTCGGCGTTTTCACGACCGGGCCACTCCGTGATTTCCACGTCCGCCCGACTGCTCCGCCTTGCCGCGCTGCTGCAGGCCCGTCGCCAATGGTCCGGCCCGGAGCTGGCCGAGCGCCTGGAGGTGGACGCGCGTACGTTGCGCCGCGACGTCGACCGCCTGCGCACCCTCGGCTACCCGGTGCAGGCATCGTCCGGCCGCGGCGGCGGCTACGCACTGGGTGCCGGTGCCAATCTGCCGCCGCTGATGTTCGACGACACCGAGGCGGTCACGCTCGCGGTGGCGCTGCGTGCGGCCACCGCCACCGTCGCCGGCATCGAAACCCCGGCGCGCGAGCTGCTCGCCAAGCTCGACCAGTGGCTGCCGGCGCGGCTGCGTCGGCGCGCGACCGCGCTGCACGACGTCACCCTGTCGCTGGACGTTGCCCAGCCATTGGCCGATGCCGGCGTGCTGGCCGCGATCGCTGCCGCCTGCCGCGATTCCCGCCGCGTGCGGTTCCGTTACCGCAGGCACGACGGCTGCGAGGGCGACCGCCACGTGGAGCCCGCGCGCCTGATCAGCTACGGGCGGCGCTGGTACCTGCTGGGCTGGGACACCGACCGCAGCGACTGGCGGACGTATCGCGCCGACCGCATCGAGGCGCTGGTCGATACGGGCGCCACGTTCGTGCCGCGCCAGGGTCTGGATTTCATCGAGCACATCCGGCGGGCGGTCGCCTGGTCGCCGTTCGAGCACCGCGTGACCGTGCGGCTGCTGGGGCGTGCCGACGAGCTCGCGGACGCAGTGCCCGCGTGGTGCGGCGTGCTGGTCGCCGAGAGCGACCGCAGCGCCCTGCTCCACGTGGGGGCCAGCACGCCGGATGCATTGCTGGCGACGCTGGCCATGCTCGGCCGGCCGTTCGAGGTGACCGAAGGCCACGACGAACTCGCGGCCATGCGGAAAGCGCACGCGCAGCTGGCCACCTCGCTCGGCGGAGCGGACACGCTTGGGCACGTCCGGCAAGCACGGACGAGCTGACGCGCAGCCGCATCCCGACGGGCGCATCATGGCCACGCCATGTTCGTGCTGATCCTTGCCTACCTCGGCGGCGTGCTGACCATCATCAGCCCCTGCATCCTGCCGGTGCTGCCGTTCGTGTTCGCCCGGGCCGACCGGCCGTTCGCCCGCGAGGGCCTGCCGCTGCTCGCCGGCATGGGCCTGACATTCGCGCTTGTGGCGACACTGGCCGCCGTCGGTGGCCAATGGGCGATCCAGCTCAACCAAGGCGGACGCTGGCTGGCCATGGCGGTGCTGGCATTGATGGGGTTGGCGTTGCTGTGGCCGCGCCTGGCCGATGTGCTGGCGCGGCCCTTTGTCGCGCTTGGTGGGCGGTGGTCGCGGCACGCGGACGGCGGGTCGCCCTGGTCGGCGTCCGGGCTCGGGGTGGCCACCGGACTGCTGTGGGCGCCCTGCGCGGGACCGATCCTCGGCCTGGTGCTGACGACCGCCGCGCTGCAGGGTGCCAGCGTCACCACCACCGTGCTGCTGCTCGCCTTCTCCGCCGGCGCGGCGACGTCGCTCGCGCTGGCGCTGATGCTCGGCGGCCGGTTCCTCGCGTCGATGAAGCGTGCCCTCGGAATTGGTGAATGGCTGCGCCGTGCGCTCGGCGTACTGGTGCTGGCGGGCGTGGCGGCCATCGCGCTCGGTCTCGACACGGGCCTGCTGACCCGGCTGTCGCTGGCCAGCACCGCGCGCATCGAGCAACGGCTGGTCGACGTGTTCGCCGATGATCCGGCGCCGCCCTCGCCGGTGCCGCAGCTCGGCGTGCCGTTGCCGGTGGAAGGCTGGATGCCCCCGCTCGATGGCGCCACCGGCTGGTTCAACAGCCCGCCGCTGACCCGTGCGGGGCTGCGCGGCCGGGTGGTGCTGGTCGACTTCTGGACGTACTCCTGCATCAACTGCCTGCGCGCCCTGCCCTATGTGAGCGACTGGGCTGCCAAGTACCGCGACCACGGGCTGGTGGTGCTGGGCGTGCACACGCCGGAGTTCGCGTTCGAGAAGACCCCTGGCAACGTTGCACGCGCGATCGAGTCGCTCGGCATCGGGCATCCGGTCGCGCTCGACAACGACTACGCGATCTGGCGCGCCTTCGACAACCGCTACTGGCCCGCGCACTACTTCGTGGATGCGCAGGGCCGCATCCGCTACCACCACTTTGGCGAAGGCGGATACGAGCGCAGCGAGGACGTGATCCGCCGGTTGCTGGCCGACGCCGGCGCGACCGGCCTGCCCGGCGGCTATGTCAGCGGCGACGGTCGTGACGCGGGCGCGCCGGCGTCGACCGATTACACGCGCACGCCGGAGACCTACCTGGGCCACGCGCGCGCCGAGCGCTTCGCCGGTGGCGAGCTTGTCCGCGGCGTGGCGACGGACTACTACGCTCCGGCGGCGCTGGCGCTGCACCAGTGGGCGTTGCAGGGACGCTGGACGGTGACGGCCGAGCACGCCCGGCTGGAGCGTCCGGGCGGCAGCGTCGTGATGCGGTTCCGCGGCCGTGACCTGCACCTGGTGATGGCACCCATCGCAGGCGACCGGCCGGTCCGGTTCCGGGTCACGCTCGATGGCGCCGCTCCCGGCGCCGACGCCGGCAGCGACGTCGATGCGCAGGGCCAGGGCACCTTGGACGCGGACCGGCTGTACCAGCTCATCCGCCTGCGCGACGGCAGTGACGAGCGCCGGTTCGAGATCACCTTCCCGGAAGGCGGTGCGCGGATCTACGCGTTCACGTCGGGCTGAGGGCCGGCCGTGCGCGCACGCGCTGCACGCCGTGACGCGCGACCGCCCAGCGTGATCACCGCCACGCCGGCGAGGATGACCACCATGCCCAGCATGTCCCACGGGCCGACGACTTCGCCGGCCAGCAACACGCCAAACAGCACCGCCACCGGCGGGTTCACGTAGGCATAGCTGGTCGCCACTGCCGGGCGCGCGTGCTTGAGCACGTAGAGGTACGCGCTGAACGCGAGGATCGAGCCGAACAAAGCGAGGTACACCAGCGCGAGCGTCGATTTCATGGTCGGCGACGCCGGCAGCGCCTCGCCGGTGCCGAACCCGACCAGCAGCAGCGCGACCGAGGCGCACAGCATCTGAGCGGCGGTGTTCATCGGCCCGGCCGGCATGTCCTGGCGCTTGCTCCAGACCGAGCCGAAGGCCCATGCCGCCGCCGCGGTCAGCAAAGCGATCGCGCCGATGCGCTCGCCCGACAGCCCGCTGCCGAGGTTGAGGACGATGACGCCGGCAAACCCGACCAGCAGCCCGACCGTCTCGCGGCGCGACGGCCAGTGGCCGTACAGCCCGCCGAAGGCGGCGGCGAACAGCGGCATGCTCGACACCGCGACCGCGGCGATGCCCGAGCTGACGCGTTCCTCGGCAAAACACACCAGGCCGTTGCCCATCCCGAGCAGCAGCAGGCCGGTGAAGGCGGCATTGCGCCATTGCAGCCGCGTCGGTGCCGCGTGGCCGCGCCAGCGCAGGAACCCGTACAGCAGCACACCGGCCGCCAGGAAGCGCACGCCGGCCAGCAGGAACGGCGGGTAGCTCTCAAGCGCGAAGCGGATACCGAGGTAGGTCGACCCCCACACCACGTAGAGCGTGAGCAGTGCCAGCGGAATCAGTACGCGCGGCTCCAGGTGGCCGGAAGCACCGGACGCCACCGCGGCCGCCGGCGTGGGGGAAATGCCATCGGACATGGGGGATGCCGCTCGGGGGACGGCGCCCATTATCAGGCCGCGCGGCTCCGCGCAGCAGTGCCGAAGGTAGCCCGCTGTATCCCACCGGCCCGCCGTTCAGCGGGCCATGCACGCCCGGTACCGCGCGTCGACGCGGGTGGCGAACCAGCCGGTGGTGAGCTCGCGCGTGATCTTCGGGCTGTCCAGCGTGATCCCGGGGATCATCTCCCGCGGCAGCGCCCTGCCCGCTCGCGCCTCGGCCAATGCGAACACCTGGCGGAACAGGGCCGACTCGTTGAAGTCGAGCCGGTCGCCGCGGCCGAGCGCCGCGCGTATCGACTGGTCATCCATCCCCAGCTCTCCGCCCAGGGCGCGCACCGCTCGCTCGGTCTCGCCCGGTCGATCAAGCGGCGCTCCCGGCGCGAGCAGGTCGCCATCCAGCGCCAGGGTGCGACCCGTCGCCACCGCCACCGCGTTCTGGAACGCCGCGTTGCGGCTGGCATACCACCCGGCGTTGAAGTCGGCAAAACGGTGCACCTTGCGGGTGTACGGCGTGGCGTACCCGAGCAGGTGCGCGATACCGAAATACAGCCCACCGCGGCGGCTGAAGACCTCGTCGCGGATGCTGCCGTCGTACCGGTAGGGGTAGTCGTCGGCGTGCTGCTCGGCGAACGGGATGGACACCTGCATCGGTCCGCCGGTCTGCACCGGGTTGTAGCCGTCGAACAGCCGCTCGCCCAGGGGCACGCGGCCGGTCAGGTCCTCGTAGAGCTGGCTGAGCTCGCGCTCGGTGCGCACGGTGCGCAGCCGCTCCTCGTAGCTGCGGCCATCGGTGGAACGCAGCTTCAGCGCCGCGGTGACCATGAAGCCGGGCACGTGCAGCGCCGCCGCGCGCCGCTCGATTTCCCCGCGCGCGACCGCCGGGAGGTTGGCCACCGGCGGGTCGGCCTTGTAGCCCGACTCCTGCTCGATCACCGCAAGCGTCGCGCAGACGTTCTCTTCGATCGGGTCGATGCCCTGCGCCGCGAATGCGGCCTGGATATCGGCCGCCCAGCCGGCGCGGTCGTCGATCCGGGCCGGCATCCGCCGGACGATGTCGGCACGTACCGCTTCAGGCGCCGGGCCCGGTGGCGTCGGCGCGGTGGCGCAACCGGCGAGCACCAGCAACGCGAACATGGCGGCGAGCAGTGCTCTGGAATGTCGGTTCATGGCGGGCTCGATGCGGTGACAGAAACGAAGGCGGGCCGAACTATGCCACCGCTGCTCAGAACACCGAGAGGCCGGTCAGCTGGGTGAAGCGGTGCAAGGCGTACTTGCCCAGCGCCGAGTTGCCCTTCTCGTCCAGGCCCGGGTACCAGACACACAGGCTCATGACGTGCGGCACGACCGCGACGATGCCGCCACCCACCCCGCTCTTGGCCGGCAGCCCGACGTAATAGGCGAAGTCGCCGGCGGCGTCGTAGGTGCCGGCGGTCATCATCAGCGAGTTGATCCGGGTCGACATCTGCGCGCTGACGACCTGCTGCCCCGACACCCCGCAGTACCCGCCACAGGCCAGGAACTGCATGCTGCGGGCCAGGTCCACGCAGTTCATCGACAGCGAGCACTGCAGGAAATAGAAGTCCAGCACGTCGTCGACGGCGTTGTGGATGTTGCCGTAGCTGCGGATGAAGTTGGCCGTGGCGATGTTGCGGTAGCCGCTCTCGCGCTCGGACTTGGCGACGACGTCGTCAGCGCCGATGTCGACGCGGCCGGCGCGGGCCCGGACGAAGTCGACCAACGCCTGCTCGGGCCGCTCGTGCGCCGACAGCAGCACGTCGGCCACCACCAGCGCGCCGGCATTCATGAAGGGATTGCGCGGGATGCCTTTCTCGTACTCCAGCTGGATCAGCGAGTTGAACGGGTCGCCGGAGGGCTCGCGGTCCACCCGCTCCCAGAGGTCGTCGCCGAGTGCATCGAGCGCCATCGTCACGGTGTGCACCTTGGAGATGCTCTGGATCGAGAATGCTTCGCGCGCGTCACCCACTTCATGCACGTCGCCGTCGCGGGTCACCAGCGCCATGCCGAAGCGGTCCAGCGGCACGTTGGCCAGCGCGTCGATGTAGTCCGCCGGCTTGCCCTCGCCGAAACGCTCACGGACCTCGTCGTTGATGGTGCCGAGGATGTCCGGCAGGTCGAGCCCGCTGATGTCGAACTGGTTCTGGATGGGCTCGCGCGCGGCGCCAGGGGTGGCTGGGGGCATGCTCGGCTCCGGTTTGGATGGCGCCCTACCTTACCGGCGCCGCCGTGGTCGCGGCGGCACGGCGGTGGGCTCAACGCCAGTTGGCGACGAGTTCGCCGCGGGCGCACGCGATCCAGCGCGGGTCGTCGGCGTCGATCCGCATCCCGCCGGTGAACACCGAGAACGCCGGCAGTACCGTCTGCCCCGCGTCGAGCCGGAACGCCGGGTAGCGTCCGGGCAGCCCGGGCAGGCCCACCACCGGATGCAGGTGGCCGCACAGTACGTGGGCGTCACCTGCAAACTGGGCAGCGAGCGGCAGGTGGCGGAACCGGAACGGACCGTCGCGCACGTCGGCCGGCAACAACTCCACACCGAGCGCGTCCGCATTCATCGCGCGGTCGTGGTTGCCGGCGACCACCGCGACGGTCACCCGGGAGTGCCGCTCAAGTAACGACCGCCATGCGCGTTCGACGTCGGCGTGGCGTGCGCCGTGCAGGAAGTCGCCCAGCACCCACAGCTCGGCGGCGCCGGTGTCGGCAAGCAACGCGTCCAGCCGGGAGAGGTCGAGCACGGTGCCGCCGCTGGGCACCGCGATGCCGGCCGCGCGCAGGATGTTGCCCTTGCCCAGGTGCAGGTCGGCGACCAGCAGCCGCCGGCGCGCGGGCCAGAACAGGGCGCGGTCGGCCAGTACGCGGACCGGTTCGCCGCCGAGGAGCAACTCAAGCGCCGCGGCCATGCCGTTGCTCCAGTTGCGCCGCGGCACGCGCCACCCGGGTGCGCCAGTCCTCGGTGCTGAGCTGGCCACGGATCGCCTCGGCCCACAGCGGGAACGCCAGCGGCGTCAGGCTGGGGGGCCGGTGCAGGGCGAGCACCCGCCGGCCGCAGCGCTCGAGCACCTCGCGCAGGCGCTGGACCTCGAGCTGCGCCTCCAGCACCTCGCGCTCGGCCTGGGCCAACAGCAAGTGACCGGGGTCGTGTTGGCGCAGCACGTCGAACAGCAGGCTGCTGGAGGCCTGAAGCTGCCGCAGCGAGCGCGGTGCCCGGCCGGGTAGCGACGGCGGCAGCAGCCCGGCCACGCGCGCGATCTCGCGGAACTGCCGGCGCGCAAGCTCGGCCAGGTTGAGGCTGTCGCGCAAATCGTCCATCAGCCCCTCGGGCGACAGCAACCGTTGCATCAGCGGCGGATCCAGCCAGGCCAACGCCTGGGCCGTGAGTACGAGGCCGTAATCGTTCACCGCCCACCCGAAGGTGTTGGGCGCTTCGCGGCCCCAGCGCAGGGCCAGCAGGGCGGCCAGCCCTTCGTGCACCGCACGGCCGGCGAACGGAAACACGAAGGTGTGCCAGCCCTGGCGCGTCTTGACCGCCTCCACCAGCAGCGTGGCCGGCGTGGGCAGTTCGCTCAGGCGCTCCTGCAGGTCGAGCAACGGCGACAGCGCGCGCATCTCGGGGCGGGTCACGGGCGCGGCCAGGATCGCCTCGACCTCGGCGCCCAACTCGCTCGACAGCGGCATGCGCCCGCCCTGCCAGCGCGGCACGCGGCCGTCGGCACGCTTGGCGATGCGCACGTATGCGGTCATGTCGCGCAACTGCACCAGCTCGAGCGTGCGACCGGCGAACTGGAACCGGTCGCGCGGCCGCAACCGTCCGATGAAGGCCTCCTCGACGGCGCCCAGGTAGCCGCCTTTCATGTAGCGCACCTGCACGCTGCCGTCGCTGGTGATGGTGCCGATCGACAGGCGGTGGCGGAACGCGACGCGGCGGTCGTGCACGCGGAAGCGGCCGTCGTCGTCGCGAACCACGCGGCGGTAGTCGGGGTAGCTCTCCAGCGCGCTGCCGCCGCGCACGATGAAGTCCAGCACCGCCGACCACGCGGCATCGGGCAACCCTGCAAATGCATGGGTGCCGCGGACCTCGGCCAACAGGTCGTCGGGGTCGAAGCCCCCGCCGAGTGCGAGGGTGACGCAGTGCTGCGCCAGCACGTCCAGCGACAGCCGTGGCGGCGGCCGCGATTCGATGCGCCCGTGCGCCAGCGCCTCGCGGGCGGCGGCGTACTCGGCCAGTTCCAGCGCGTGGGTCGGCACGCAGACCACGTGCCCCGCCTCACCCGGCCGGTGCCGGGCGCGACCGCCGCGCTGCAGCAGGCGGGCCATGCCCTTGGGGCTGCCGACCTGCAACACCTGGTCGACCGCCGGGAAATCCACGCCCAGGTCCAGGCTCGAGGTGGCGACCACGCAGCGCACGCTGCCGTCGCGCAAACCGGTCTCGGCCGCGGCCCGCAACGATGCGTCGAGCGAGCCGTGGTGCAGCGCCAGCGTGGCCGGATCGTCCAGCCAGACCGACTGCAATGCGCGATGCCAAAGTTCGGCCTGCGAGCGAGTGTTGGTGAACAACAGGCTGGAGCGCGCCCGCTGCAGCACCGCGGCGACGCGCTGCAGCTGCGACAGGCCCAGGTGCCCGGCCCATGGGAACCGCTCGCCCTCCTCCGGCAGCAGGGTCTCCAGGGTCATCCGCCGGCGCCGTGGCGCGGCGACGATGGCGGCATCCGGCGCATGCGGCAGCAGCACGTCGCGCGCCTCGGCCAGGTTGCCGAGCGTGGCCGACAGGCCCCACAGCGGCGCTGCCGGCACCAGCGCACGCAACCGGGCCAGGCACAGCTGCAGCAGCACGCCGCGCTTGTTGCCGAGCAGCTCGTGCCACTCGTCCACCACCACGCCACGCACACCGGCAAGCAACTGCGGCGCGTCCGGGTAGGACAGCATCAGCGCGAATGACTCGGGCGTGGTCACCAGCACGTCCGACAGTCCCTTGCGGGCGAGCCTTCGATCGCGCGCACTGGCGTCGCCGGTCCGCATCGCCACCGTCCACGGCACCCCCAGCGCGGCGATGGGCTCCTGCATCGCCCGCACGGTGTCGGTCGCGAGCGCGCGCAGCGGGGTGATCCACAGCAGTCGCAACCGCGGGCCCTGGGCCACGCCGCGTTTCCGGGTGGCGGCGGCGTCACCGAGTTTCAGCGCCTGCAGCAACGGGCCGCCGAGTGCCGCGAGCGTCTTGCCGCTGCCGGTCGGCGTGACCAGCAGCCCGGGCTCACCGGCCAAGTAGCGGCGCCAGGCCTCGCGCTGGAACGGCGCCGGCCGCCACCCGCGGGTGTCGAACCAGTCCAGCAGCGGCGCGTCAGCGGTCCGTCTGCGCGATCGCGGAGCCGGCGCGCCCGATGCGTCCGCTGCGTCCGAACCGGAGGCGCTCACCGCGCCAGCGCCCGCAGTGCGTCGACGCGGTCGGCCTCGGAGGCGGGCTTGTCGGTTCGCCAACGCAGGATCCGCGGGAAGCGCACCGCCACTCCCGACTTGTGCCGCTTCGAGGCATTCACGCCCTCGAAGCCGAGTTCGAACACATGCTCGGGCGCCACCGAGCGAACCGGCCCGAACCGCTCCACCGTGTTCGCGCGGATCCAGCGGTCGAGCTGCAGGATCTCCTTGTCGTCCAGCCCGGAGTACGCCTTGGCGACGGGCACCAGCACGTCGCCGTCCCACAGGGCGAAGGTGTAGTCGGTGTACAGCGTGCTGCGTCGCCCGGAGCCCGACTGCGCGTACACCAGCACCGCGTCGACCGTCAGCGGGTCGACCTTCCACTTCCACCAGTCACCGCGCTTGCGGCCGTGCCGGTACGGCGAGTGGCGGCGCTTGAGCATCAGGCCCTCGACGCCCCGGCCGCGGGCCTCCTCGCGCAGCGTGGCCGCCTGCGACCAGTCCGGCACCCGCACCTCGGGCGATAGCCGCAGGAGCGGATGCGCGGTGGCGTGCAGCAACGTGGCAAGCCGCTGGCGGCGGTCGACCAGGGGCACCTCGCGCAGGTCCTCGCCATTCAACTCGAGCAGGTCGTACGCCAGCACGCGTGCCGGCGCGCTCGCCAGGATCTTCGGCCCCGGCTTGAGCCGCTGGATGCGGGTCTGCAGGGCCGAGAACGGCATCGGTGCCTCGTCTTCGCCCTGCCAGGCCAGCAGCTCGCCGTCGATCACCGCGTCGTGCGGCAGTTCGGCCGCGGCGGCCTCGATCTCGGGGAAGCGGCCATCCATGCGCTCCTCCCCGCGTGACCACAGCGCGATGTCGGCGCCGCGACGGATCAGCTGGAGCCGGATGCCGTCCCATTTCCACTCGAGCAGCCAGTCGTCCACCCCGCCCAGCGCGTGCGGCTCCCCTTCCAGCGGCGACGCGAGGAAGAACGGATACGGCAACTCCGCGTCACCGGGCTGCGCATCGGGCGACAGCAGCGACCGCATGAACGCCTCGGACGGCGTCCACCGCCCCAGCATCCTTTGCGCAATGAGGGCCACGTCCAGCCCCGACAGCTCAGCCAGCGCCTTCTGCACCAGTCCGGCCGATACGCCCACCCGCAGCGCACCGGTCAGCAGCTTGTTGAAGGCCAACCGCTCGCGGAAGCACAGGCCGCGCCACGCCGACACCACCACCGCACGCCGCGCCTCCGGATCGGCATTGGCCACCGGCACCAGCCGTTGCTCGATCCACTCCGCCAGGCCGGCATCCTCGACCGGGACGGCCGGGTCGTCCAGCAACAGCGCCAGCGTCTCGGCAAGATCACCGACGGCGTGGTGGCTGGCTTCGACCAGCCAGTCGGGGTTGCCGGTCTCCTCGGCAATCCAGGCGCGCAGTTCGCCGGTCGATGCGATGCGTGCGCGGGCGCCGCCGACCTTGCCACCCGCTAGCAGCCACAGCGCCCAGGCGGCATCGCGCGGCGGCGCGTCGCGGAAGTAGTCGACCAGCGCGGCACGCTTGTCTCCGGTGCCGGTGCTGCGGTCCAGGCGCTCGTAAAGGGCGGCGAAGCGACGCATCAGTCGTCCTCGCCGTAATCGGTGCGGAATACGCCGGCATCCAAGCCGGAATCGCGCAGCACCCGCACCAGTGCGTCGGTATCACCGTGGGTGGCGATGACGCGCCGGGCGCCGGTCTCGTGGACGGTGCGCAGCAGCGCCGGCCAGTCGGCGTGGTCGGACACCACGAAGCCGCGGTCGAGGTTGCGCCGGCGGCGGTTGCCGCGGATGCGCATCCAGCCCGACGCGAAGCCCTGCTGTGCGCGTCGGAAGCGGCGGACCCACGCGCTGCCCGCGGCCGACGGCGGTGCGATGACCAGTTCGCCTGCGAAATCGGCGCCGCGGGCCTCGTCGGCGACCTTGCGGGTGTCCAGCATCGGGATGCCGGCATCGCGATACACCTGCACCCCGACGTCGATCGCGCCGTGCAGCCAGGCCGGCCGGTCGGTGTGGTGCATCAGCTCGGCGAGCACGCGCTGCGCCTTGCCCAGCGCGTAGCAGTACAGGATCGCCGCTTCGCCGTTGGCTTCGCACTCCTCGCGCCAAGCCACGATGTCGCGCGCAACGTCGGCCATGGGCGGCCAGCGGTAGACCGGGAGGCCGAACGTGGCCTCGGTGACGAACACGTCGCACGGCACCACCTCGAACGGCAGGCAGGTCGGGTCCGGGTCGCGCTTGAAATCGCCCGACAGCACCCAGGTTTCGCCGTCCACCTCGATGCGTACCTGGGTCGAGCCCAGCACATGGCCCGCGGGATGGAACGACACCGTGGCCGCGCCCACCTGGAACCGCTCGCCATGCGCGTGCACGCGGTAGTCCTGCGCGCCGAGCCGCCACTCCAGGATCGGCAGGCCGGCGTCGACCACGTGGTAGCAGCCCATGCCGCCACGCGCGTGGTCACCGTGCCCGTGGGTGATCACCGCCCGCGGCACGGGGCGCCAGGGATCGATGTGGAAATCGCCGGCCGGGCAGTACAGGCCCTGCGGCGTCACCACCACCACGTCGGTTGCCGTGCCCAGAAGTCCACCCGTCGCAAGCCATGCCTGCGACGACTAGAGCAGCGGCGCCGTTAGTGGCGCGTCTAGCGGGCGCCGCGGTCCAGCACGAAGTCGATCGCCGCCCGCACCGCCGCCACCTGTGCGTCGTTGCACTGCTGGGGCGTCGCGCGCGGGCTGTCGGGGTAGACCTCGGTCGTGGTGACGTACGGGGCGTTGGTGACGCCGGCGCACAGGCCCAGCGACTTGACCGGGTAATTGATGACGCCCGGCGCGACCATCGGCGAGCCGATGAGCTCGCCGCGCGCATCGGCCGGGGCGATATGGGTCACCTTTCCGACCGCCTCGATGATGGCGCGCTGGAACTCGGGCTGCGGGTTCTCGCTGTCGCCCACCAGGTAGAAGCCGTCGGGGATCTCGCCGGGCTCGTTGGGCTTGCCGTCGCGGGCCGCCAGCGCCGGGCGGAACTCGGACTCGTCGGTGTCGGTGGTTTCGTGCAGGTCGATATGCAGCAGCACGTCGCCGACCGGCTCCATCAGTGCCATCAGCGCGCGCGCCTCGGCTGCCGGGCTGTCGGCGACGAACGAGCGGTTGGGGTCGACCGCCTGCATGTTCCAGCGGTGGATCCGCTCGTATCCCCATGGGCTGACGCACGGGGCGACGATCAGGTTCACCCGGCCGGCGTAATCACCGGCGTCGCGCTCCAGAAACTGCAGCGCGCCGTGGACGCCACTGGTTTCGTAACCGTGGACGCCGCCGGTGACCAGCACCGTCGGCAGCCGGTCGTCCCACTCGCGGCTCTTGAGCGCTATCAGCGGGTAATGGTCGGCGCCGTAGTGCAGCTCGCCGTACTGGCGGACGTTGAACCGGTCGCGCAGGCGCTCCACCACGGCCAGCACGTCGTCGCGGTAGCTGCGCTTGACCTGCTGGCCGGTGCGCCAGGCGTCGCGCTCTGCGTCGCCCCAGGGCGTGCCGGGGGTGCCGATCGGATAGAAGGCGGGGATGTCGCTCATGGGTGGGGGTCCCGGTTGGATGCAGGGGCCGATGATGGCGCCCATGCGGGGATCCGCCAACCACGGCGCGCCGGGTTTACGGCGATGGCGAACGATCCCGGGCGTCGTCCAGCCTGCCTCCATCCAGCAGCCGCACCTCGCGCTGGGGGAACGGTACCGCGATGCCGTGCGCGCGGAAGGCCCGCCAGATGGCCAGGTTGATCTCCGAGCGCACGTTGTTGACACCCTGTTCCGGGGAGACCACCCAGACCCGCAGCTCGAGCTCGAAGCCGTTCTCGCCGAACGCCATGAGCCGCGCGGCCGGTGCCGGGTCCGCGAGCACCCGCTGGCGCCCGTCGGCGGCCTGCTCCATCAGCGCCATCGCCTGCTCGGGGTCGTCGCCGTAGCTGATACGCACCGGCAGCTTCAGCCGCACGCTCTCGCCGCCGTAGCTCCAGTTGACCACCGGGTTGATGATCAGGTTCTCGTTGGGCATCAGCGTGTCGACGCCGTCGCGGTCGCGGATCACCACGTAGCGCGCGCGCAACTCCTGCACCCAGCCGTAGCGGCTGCCGGACTGGTCCTCCACCGTCACCACGTCGCCGGGCTTGATCGAGCGGTCGGCCAGCAGGATGAAGCCGGAGATGAAGTTGCTGACGATGCGCTGCAGGCCCAGGCCGATGCCAAGCCCGAGGGTGCCGCCGATGACCGCCAGCGCGGACAGGTCAAGCCCGACCACCTGCAGCGCGACCACCACGCCCAGCGCCATCAACGCCAGTTTGATCACCTTGCTGATGCCGACCCGCGCACTCGGCGACAGGTGTGGGGAGTCCATCACCCTCCGCTCCGACATCCTCGACAGCCACGCGGCGAGCACCAGCACGAGCAGTGCGACCGCCAGCGCACGAATCGCCAGCAACGCCGATACCCGGGTGTCGCCGACCATGATCGCCGCGCTGTCCAGCGCGCGGACCACCAGCGGCAGCAGGCCCAGCAGGTACAGCGCCAGTCCAACCCAGACCACCGCCACGATCAGGTTCTCCGATGCGCGCAGCAGCGGCCCCGGCTTCAGCGCGTTGGACAGCAGGAACACGACCAGCCGCACCAGCCCCAGCGCAACCACCAGCCCCAGCGCCACCCGCAGAACCCCGGAGGGCAGGCCGAGCGCGCTAAACCCCGCCCACGCCACCAGCAGCAGCGCCGACGCCACTGCGGGAAACACCAGCGCGCAGCCGAACGAGATGCCGACCCGGCGCAGCTGCGAGTGCGGTTGTTCCGCCAGCTGGCCGCGCTGCCACGCACGGTACCGCCGCCCGACCAGCCACGCCGCGGCCACACAGGCCAGCAACGCCAGTGCCTGCCAGCCCAGCGATGCGGGGTCCAGCCCTGCCAGCCAGCCGGGCTTCGGGCGGATCAGTCCGGCGCCCATCGATCAGTTCCGTGCGGCACGGTCGGCCATGCGATTGCCCCGGGTCAGTTGCGGCCACGCTAGGCGTAGCGCGGTCCAGATCGGGTGAACCGCCGGACTGCGACCCGCACCGGCCGCGGGATCCGCCTCCCCGCAGGGGTCGTCCGGTCCACGGAAACACCGTGCGATAGTGCCGCCTTTTCATAGGGAGCAAGGCCATGCGGAAGACCCTCACCAAGCTCTGCCTGTCGCTCGGGCTGGCCCTTGCCGGCAGCGCGCAGGCTGCAGTCGACCTGTCCACCCTCGACGACGGCATGGCCGGCCCGCGGACGAAGGTGCTGGTACTGGGCAGCGTGCACCTGTCGGAGCTGCAGGAGGGCTTCGACCCCGCGACACTCGACCCGTTGCTGGACCGACTGGCGGCGTACAAGCCCGACATCATCACCATCGAGTCGATTCCCGGCGAAAGCTGCGACCTGATGGCGCGCCACCCCGCTGTCTACGACCCCGAAGGCATCGCACCGTATTGCAGGGTCCCCGACGCGGCACGCGCGGCCACCGGCTTGGACGTGCCTGCCGCGATTGCCGAGGTGAAGCGCACCCTGTCCGATTGGCCGGCCGAGCCACGCGACGACCAGCGCCGCCACCTCGCCGCACTGTTCCTCGCCGCCGGTGACAACGCCTCTGCGCTGACCCAGTGGCTGCAACTGCCTGAAACCGCACGCCATGCGGGGGACGGCCTGGACGAGGCGCTGGTCGCGCAACTGGAACGCGCCATGGGGCAGGACAGTGAGAGTTACCGGATCGCCGCGCGCCTGGCCGCCCGGCTCGGCCTGCAGCGCGTGTACCCGGCGGACGATCACACCGGCGACAGCTACGACATCCCCGGCAACGATATCCAGGCCTATGCCACCGCCATCCGGCAGGCCTGGGATGCCGACGCCGCACTGCAGGAACCGCTGCATCGCCGCAAGCAGGCGTTCATCGAGCGCGCCGACATGCTGGGGCTGTACCGCTACATCAACAGCCCGGACCACCTCGTCGACCAGATCAACAGCGATCTAGGCGCGGCCATGCGCCACGTCTCCCCGCAGCAGTACGGCCGGATGTACGTCGGCGGCTGGGAAACCCGAAACCTGCGGATGGTCGCCAACATCCGCGCGACGTTCATCACCCGTCCCGGCGCGCGCGTGCTGTCGATCGTCGGCGCCACCCACAAGCCGTGGTTCGACAGCCTGCTGGGGCAGATGCAGGGCGTGGAGATCGTTGACGCACAGGACGTGCTCTGGCCTGCTGCGGACTGAGCAACAGCGGACGCCGCGCCAACGAAGCTTTCACGCCGCATACGGGGGGCCGGGCCAATCATGTGGCCCACATTCGAAGAAGGAGGTTGCATCCGTGAACACCCGGCTTTCCCTGCTCGCCGCCGCCTGCGTCCTCGCCCTGGCGGCCTGTGGCAACGACACCACCCCCGCCGATAACGCGACCCCGGCCGCGACCCCGTCGGACACCGCACCTGCCGACACCACGCCAACCGACACAGCCGCCGGCACCCCGGCCACCACGCCGACAACGCCCGGAAGCGACGCCGGCACGTCGGCGACGCCGGCGGCGACCCCGGCCGGCAGCGACAAGCCGGCGGCAACGGTCGACAACTGCAGCACCGTCATCGAAGGCAACGACGCCATGCAGTTCAACGTCGGCTCGATCACCGTGCCGTCCTCGTGCAGCGAGTTCACCATCACCCTCAACCACACGGGCCAGATGCCGGTGGTGGCAATGGGTCACAACGTCGTGGTCAGCAAGGCGTCCGACCGCGAGGCGATCGCCGCCGCCGGCATGGGCGCGGGCGTGGATGGCGACTACGTGCCGGCTGACGACGCACGCGTGATCGCCCATACCGAACTGGTCGGCGGCGGCGGCACCACGTCCGTCACCTTCCCGGTCAGTGCGATCCAGGGCAGCGGCCCGTACGAGTTCTTCTGCAGCTTCCCGGGCCACTGGGCGGTGATGCGCGGCTCGATCCAGGTCGGATAAGGCCTGCCGCGCAACGTCCCGCCCCGGCGACAGGCCGCGGGCGGGATCTCGCACGCATGCCGGGCACGCGCCCGGCATTGCCCGAAATGACCTACGGAGCACCCCCATGCGCTCTTCCAGCATCCAACTCACCACGATTGCGTTGGGCGTCCTGCTGGCCGCCGGCTGCACCGCCCCCGACGATGACGCCGGCACCGCGGCCGCGCCGGATGTCGCGGAACCGGCCTCCGCCCCGGCGCCCAGTGGCACGACACCCGAACCGGCGCCGGCAGACACGGCCCCCGCCGCATCCGTACCGGCGCGCTTCCAGGGCGATTACGCCGCCGACGCTACCGCCTGCACGTCGCCAGGCCATGAGAGCGAACTGAGCATCGAGGCTTCGCGCATCGCCTTCCACGAGAGCAGCGGCGGCATCACCGCGGTCGACACCCGCGGCAATGACCTCGAGATCACCGCGCAGGTGACCGGCGAAGGCGAGACCCGCGACGTCACCTACAGCTTCAGCCTGTCCGAGGATGACCAGACCCTGACCGACACGGTCAACGGCATGGCGCGCCAGCGCTGCGACTGAACGCCCGGCGCCGCGCCCGTCGAAGCGGGGGCGCGGAACCTCAGCCGCAGTGGCCGCAGCAGGTGCTGCCGCCGCTGATGTGCACGTCCTGGTCCAGCGGGGTGGCCGCCCAGCCCAGGGTGGACAGCACGTGCTGGACCTGCGCGCCGGTGGCGACGGTCAGCACTTCCAGGCGGCCGCGGGCGGCGTCGAGCGCGATCCGGGCGTCCGGGTCGAGGGGGCGCAGCGCGGTAGCGAGCACGCCGGCGTCGGGATTGATGGCGGACACTTGGAACTGCATGTGTTTTCTCCGGTACACCGGTGGATCCGGTGCATGCATGGTGCTGGCGACCGCCGGGCACGCCCTTGACCCGGGTCAACCGCGGGGCAATCGGACGCCGCGATGGCGCAGTCAGGTTGCGCCTACCCCCGCCAGTTGGCGTGGCGCTCCCAGAACGCCACGCTGCGCGCGTAGGCTTCGCGGTCCAGCGGGACGCCGGAACCGCCCTCTTCCACCCCGAGCGCGTTGCGCATCATGGTGATCGGAGCCATCGGCGTTTCCACCGGTTCGGCGGTGTACATGCAACCCACCACGCCGAAGTCGGCATCGATCACGGTGCCTTCCTTCGCCAGCTGCGCGCGGTCGTACAGGATCACCACCAGGTAGTCGGCCACCGGCGGCTCCAGCCCTTCGAACCAGCGCACCAGTACCGGCAACTCGCCGGTACTGCGCGCCTCGTACGCCGAACGCAGCAGGTGCCGGTTGGCCTCGGTGATCGGCGCGGCCAGGCAGCGCGTCGATGTCCAGTTGCGATGGACGTGCAGCTTGCAGAAAGGCGCGTAGCCTTCGAGCACGTCGAGTGGCGGCACCTCGTTGAGATGCCGCTCGAACTGTTCGGGCGTGCAGTCCTGGATGGTGTTGCGCCGCTGCTCGCGGAACAGCCGTGAGCGGGCGAACTCGGTAAGCACGATCGACATGCGTGGTTCCCGTTGCGGAGGGCCGCCGATTATCGCCCGTGTGCGCGGGGCGGTCGGATCAACCCGCCAGCAGCGCGACGATCCGGTCCACGTCCGCCGGCTTGACCAGGTGGTGGTCGAATCCGGCGGCCTGCGAAGTAACGTGGTCGTGCGCTTGGCCGTAGCCGGTCAGCGCGATGAAACAGGCGCTCCCCGTGCCCGCGCGCCGACGCAGGTGGCCGACCAGCTCGTGGCCGGTCATGTCGGGCATGCCGATGTCGAGGATGAAGGCGTCCCAGTCGCTCCGCCGATCCGCCAGCACCAGTGCCTGCTGGCCATCGGTGGCCACGGTTACGTCATGCCCGAGGAGCTCCAGCACGGTCGCAAGGGTGTCCGCGGCGTCGCGGTTGTCGTCCACCACCATGATCGACTGCCGGCGCGTGGCGACGCGCGGCACAGGCGCGGCATCGTCGGGCAACCGTTCCACTGCCGCGCGCGGCAGCACGAACTCGAACGTACTCCCGCAACCCGGGCCCGGACTGACCGCCCCGACGGTGCCGCCGTGGCCGCGGACGATGCTGCGCACCAGCGCCAGGCCGATGCCGAGCCCGCCCTGCGAACGGTCGGGCGTGCGTGCGGCCTGGGTGAACAGGTCGAACGCGTGGTTCACCAGCGATGCGTCCATGCCCTGGCCGTTGTCGGCCACCTGCACCGCCACCGTATCCTCCGAGCCAACCACGGCCACGCGGATGCGACCGCCCGGCGAGGTGTACTTGGCGGCGTTGTTGAGCAGGTTCGACACCACCTGTACCAGCCGGTGACGGTCGCCGAGCACGATCGCCGGGCCACCTCCTGTCTCGACGGAGAGCCCGTGCCGCCGCGCCTGCAGCGCCGGGCCGGCCTGCTCTACCGCGGCATTGACCACGGCGCGCATGTCCACGGGCTCGCGGTCGAACACCACAAGCCCGCGGGTGACCCGCGAGACATCGAGCAGGTCATCGACCATCTCGGTCATGTGAGCGACCTGGCGCGAGATGATCCTCGCCGCCTCCTCCACCCGCGGCGCGTCATCGGGCACCAGCCGCAGCAGCTCCGCCGCGGTGCCGATCGGCGCCAGCGGATTGCGCAACTCGTGCGCGAGCATCGCCAGGAACTCGTCCTTGCGCCGGTCCGACTGTTCCAGCGTCTCGATCAGCTGGCGGCGCTCGGTCACGTCCAGCACGGTGCCGATCATCGACACCGGCCGCAGTGCGTCGCCCTCGCCTTCAAAGGCAACCTGCCCGCGGGTCATCGTCCAGACCACGCGCCCGTCGCGGTGCCGCAGGCGGAACTCCTCGGCCACCCGACCGTCGCTGCCGGGTGTAAACGCCGCCGCCAGTGCCGCGTCCACCCGCGGCCAGTCGTCGGGATGCACCCGTCGCCCGAGATCCTCGCGTGAGTAGTGACTGCGCTCGGGATTGGCACCCCAGATCTCCGCGGTGCGTCGGTCGAACCGGATCACGTCTTCGGCCAGGTTCCAGGTCCACGTGCCAAGTTGCGCCACCTCCAGCGCCAGCGCACCGCGCTGCTCCGATAGGCGCAAGTCGCGCTCCACCCGCTTGCGGTCAGTGATGTCGATCGATGCACCGATCAGGCCAACGAGTTTCCCGTCGTCGTCCAGCAGCGGTGCCTTGGTCGAGATCCAGGTTGCCGGGGTGCCGTCGGCGAGCTGGATTTCCTCCTCCACCTGTTCGGCGATACCCGTCTCCATGATCCGCCGGTCGTTGGCCATCACCTCCTCGGCCTGCGCCGGGTCGGCGAGCAGCTCGCGGTCGGTGCGGCCAATGAACCCTTCGGGCGGCACACCGAGCAGCGTGGACACCCCGCGGTTGCCCACCAGCAGGCGCCCCTGGAGGTCCTTGGCGTAGGCCACGCCGGGCACCGCCTCTGTGAAGGAGCGCAACAGCGCCAGGGCGTGGTCGCGCTCCTCCAGCGCCAACTGCACCCGTTCGGCCGATCGTGTCGCCGCCTCGTGCTCCTCGCGGCGATGGGTGACGTCGTGGAACAGCACCGCCATCCCCTGGTCGACGGGGAAGGCACGCACCTCGAACCAGACCTCGCGCCCGTCCTGGAAGACATGCGGGTAGTCCATCGACTCGGCGTGCCTGCGCGCCATCACCCGGCGGTACATCGCGCCAAGGGGAGCATCGAAGGTGCCGGGGTACAACGTCCATTGCACGCCGCCGATCAATGCTTCGCGGTCCATGCCCAGCAGGCGTTCGGTCTCGGTATTGACCTCGAGCAACCGGAAGTCGTGATCGAACAGGACGAACGCCTCTTCCATGTTCGCCAGCACCTGCCGGTGTCGTGCGTCGCGTTCGGCCAGACTGCGCTCGAGCTGGACCTGCCCGGTGATGTCGTTGCAGGCGCCGAACATGCCCGCCACCGCCCCGGTGTCGTCGCGCACCGGTGCGAAGAAGTAGGAGAACCAGGTCTCTTCGGGGAACCCCTTTCGCTCAAGCACCAGCCGCATGCGCGGCACCTGCACCGGCTCGCCTGCCGAGACCGACTCGACGATCGGCGCCAGCTCCGCACGGATCTCGGGCCAGACCTCGTCGAGGATGTCGCGGCCCAGCGCCCACGGGTGCTTGTCCGCGAGGATGGTCGCGTAATGGTCGTTGTAGAGGAAGGTCCTGCTGGGGCCCCAGACGATGTACATCGGCTGGTTGGACGCCAGCATCAGCGATACCAGCGTGCGCAATGCCGCCGGCCATGCGTCCACCGGGCCCAGCGGCGTGGGCGCCCAGTCGGTGGCGCGCAGGCGCTCACCCAGTTCACCCCCGCCGTCCAGGAAACGCAGCCCGGATTCGGTCATCGTTGGCGACTCTCCCGCAATGGCTTGAGCCGCCCGATCATACCGAAGGGCACTGGGCTAGAGGGTCGACGTCACGTCGCCGCCCTGCCCGCGCAGGAGCTCGGCCGCCTGCGCGCGCTGGTCCATCGAGTAGGCATGCACTACAACGGTGGTGTTGCCCTCGTCCATCGCATCGCGGGTGGCCTCGACCATGCGGTCGTGGTCCGGGCGCAAAGACACCAGTCCGCCGGCCCACAGGCCGGCCACGGCACTGAAGAACACGATTACCAGCGCCGCCGCCACCGGCGAGCTGACGATGAAGCGGATGCCCATGGCATGCAGCACCGCGAACAGCAGCAGACCGCCGACTACGCCGGCGATACCGAACCACAGGTGCGCACGCACGATCGTCCGCCAGATGCCCCGACTTTCCGGCTCCAGCTTGCGACCCGGGAGCGACCCCGTGCCCGGCGTGACCACCTGCACCTGCGCCGCCGCGAGCGACAGCGCCGAGGCGACCGCTTGGGCCGCACGGCGCGCGCTGGCCTCGTCGGGGAACACCGCGGCGACCTTGCTGTTGGACAGTTCGCCGGTGATGGGGGAGGTTTCCGACATGACCCGACTCCGATGGGGAATGCCGGAAGCCTCGCCTATGGCCGGTTGCGGGGTTGTGAGAGCGATCGGGCAGCCACGCGGAACAGTTGCGCCGACAGCAGCCAGGGCAGCACAAACAGCCCGATGAACAGTGCAAGCGCACCGTGCCCGGCAAACAGTGCATAGACGGCGATTGTTCCCTGCGCGAGCGCGGCCGTTGCCATCGCGACCGCCATGCCCCGTGGCCGGAACCACGCCAACACGGCACCGAGCAGCGCGACCAGTAGGACCCCGCCGAACAGCAGGTTGGCCGGGTTGTCCTCGTTGCCGATCATCCCGACCGCGAGGTTGACCCAGACCGTCACGAACGCGGTCACGATCGCCACCGCGACGGCCGCCCGGTAGGCGGTATTGCCGGAGATGCGCGTGGCAACCTCGTAACCGCCGCATGCTGCCGCCAGCAGGAGGCCCATGGTGATGAAATCCTCCGGGCCCCAGTCCACCTCGGTGGTGAACCGCATCGCCACGGCGGGCAGGGCCAGCAGCAAGGCCGCCCCGCCCCAGATCGCCATGCTCCAGCGGTTGCCCCGCACCGCGCCGTTGTCGCCGATACCCTGTGCCATTGCCGGTCTCCACGTTGGGTGTGATGCGGAGATTGCCCGCCCCGGATGAAGCTCCTAGGGCGCCCGTGTGAAGCGGGCGCGAAGCACGGCCCTACCGGGTCTGTTTCCCGCTCAGGGAGCCCACCGGGACTGACGGGCCGCGCACCGGTACCATGCGCTCCGCGGAAGCCGCCCGGCCCCGCCTCCCCATCCCGGAACCAGAACATGCGCAAGCTTCAACGCGCGGCCTTGCTTGCCGCCTGCCTCGCCGTGGCGCCCGCCGCCTCGGCCGGCGATTTCTTCCTCAACGGACAGCTTGGCCGCATCGAACTCGACAGCGGCATCGACGACGCCGACAGCGACCTGGTGCAGGCCAGCGTCGGCTACCGCTGGGGCATCGGCATGGCGCAGGTCGGCCTCGAGGGCGGCCTGGGCCGGATCGAGGAGCAGGATGCCGAGATCCGCAACCAGTACCCCGACGGCTACGTCGACCACGCGTACACCATGCAGTCGCGCTACGGCTTCGTCGGTGCCAACGCGCGCATCAAGCCGCCGCTGCTGCCGGTGTACTTCATCGGCCGCGCCGGCTACCTCGGGCTGGAGCGTGAGCTGGATGAAACCATCGTCGACTACCCGGTGGATACCGCTCCGGTGACCGACCGCCGGCAGTTCAAGGAGAACGACGGCGGTACGTACGTCGGCGTGGGCGTCGGCACCACCATCCTGCCGCTGCTGGACGTGGGGCTGATGGTCAACCAGTACCGCTACTCGCAGGTGCAGTACGACGCGGTGTCCGACGAGTACCGGCTGTCGCGCGACAAGCGCAACGCGCGCAGCGTGACCGTGACGGTGGAATACCGGTTCTGATTGCCCCAAGAACGGACACGAAAAAGCCGCCCCGATGGGCGGCTTTTTCGTTGTACAGGTCAGTGCGTCTTGCGGTCGCCGCGGTCGCCCTGGCCGGCCTTGGTTTCGTGCTTGGCCTCTTTGCGCACGTCCTGGCTCAGCGAGCGGCTGACATCGTCGCTCTCGCTGAACCGGCCCTCTTCGTCGCGCCGCACATAGCGCTTGTCGCCCTTGTTGGGTTCGATCAGTTCTCGCTTGCTGGAAGCCATGACGGTCTCCGTTGTCGGGTCCTACATGGATACCTCGACCGGCATGAAACCGGCGCGAATCCTGCCAGGGCGTACGCGTGCGCTTCATCATGAATGGGCTACACCGGCAGCTCCCCCCGCTGGAGCCCCCCATGACCCACCACGACCAACCCGCCACCGTCCCCGCCGTCGACCTGCAGCGCTACCTCGGCACCTGGTACGAGATCGCCCGCCTGCCGATGCGCCACGAACCACCGGACTACACCGACATCACCGCCACCTACTCGCTGCAGGACGACGGCAAGGTGCGGGTCGAGAACCGCGCGCGCGACGGCGACGGTGCCCCCCAGGAGTCGGTGGGCGAGGCAACCCCGGTGCCCGGCAGCAACAACAGCAAACTGGAAGTCAGCTTCCTGCCGGAAGGCCTGCGCTGGGTGCCGTTCACCAAGGGCGACTACTGGGTGCTGCGGATCGACCCCGACTACCGGATCGCCCTGGTCGGCAGCCCGGACCGCAAGTACCTCTGGCTGTTGGCACGCACCCCCCAGATCGACCCGTCCGAACGGATGGACTATCTCGCCACCGCACAGACGCTGGGCTACGAGCTGGACGAGCTGATCGATACGCCGCAGCGCGGGGCGCCAGCCTGACGGGGTCGGATACAACTGCCAAAGAGAAAGCGCGCCCTGAGGCGCGCTTTTTTTCACATCCGACCGACCCATGGGCCGGCGGGGTGCGTCTCAGAACCGGACTTCGGCGCCGAGCATCAACGTGTCGGCACGGTTGGCGTCGTAGTAGAACTCGCCGTCGTCCCAGTAGTAGTCGTTGAAGTAGACGTGGTTTGTGTACGTCAGGCTCAGGTTGAAGTTGCGCGTCAGGTCCGCGCCCAGGCCGACGCCCACGTAGCCGCCATCGACATCCATGTAGTAGTCGTCGTCAGCCGTCCAGTAACCGGCGCGGACAATGGCGAACACCGGGCTGTCGGGACCGAAGTTGAAGCGCGCGGTCGCACCGATGCTGACGTAGTCCACCTTGGCGTAGGTGTAGAGACTGTCCCGGGTTTCATCCAGCCGGCCGGCGGCCGCCTCGATTCCCACCAGCGTCACCGCGCCGGCCTGCCAGCGATAGCCCGCGTTGACCGCGAGCGCGGACTGGTCGACGTCGTCGAACACCCAGCCCTTGCCACCCTGCACGCCCAGGAAGAACCCGCCGCGGTCTTCGATCAGCCTGTCACGCGGTGGGGCCGCGTAGCCCTGCGCCTGCGCATCGGCCGGCTGCGGCTGCCAGGTGGCCTGGTCATCAGCCTGGGGAGCCGCGGGCGCCGCGGGATCGGTGACCCGCTTGGCCGGATCAGCCTCGGTGCCGGCCTGCGGCTGCCACACCTCGATCGGCGTGTCCTGGGCGTGTGCGGTGGATGCCAGCACGGCACCCGCGGTGACGGCGGCCATTGCCACCATCAGCCTGGTCTTCTTCATGTACTTCCCCTGTAGTGATCAATCGGACGCGTGACTACGCGCCGAGCCGGACTTCGCGCAAAGCGGCGAACCGACCGGCCGCATTATCCGTCAGCCACCCGAACGCGCGCGAGCGGCGCATACTCGCCTCGCCCGACTGCGCCGCAGCCGGCATACGCGTCAGGAGCAGCACATGAGCAAGGGTCTGGACAAGAAGAAGGAACAGAAGAAGAAACCGGCCAAGTCGATGAAGGAGAAGAAGGCAGAGAAGCGCGACAAGAAGACCACCAAGGCGTTCGCCCCGGTCTAGGACCCGCCGGCGCCCGCCCTTGTCTACCCGGGCTGGAACACCGGCCCCAGCATCCGGAACGTGCCGGCGTCCGCATCCATCTCCACCTGGCCGCCGTGCGGCACGATGAACTGCTCGCGTATGTGCCCGATCATGGCCCCGCGGTAGGCAGGGACGCCCAGCGGCCGGATGTGGTCGTCGAAGATCTGGTCCAGGGTGAGTGAACCGTACCCCTCGCCGGGGTCGCAGTCGGTGCAGTCGCCGAAGATGAAACCGGCGATCCGGTCCAGTGCCCCCATCAGCTTGAGGGTGGTGAGCATGCGGTCGACGCGGTACGGCGCCTCCTCCACGTCCTCCAGGAACAGGATCCGGCCGTCGAAGTCCGGCAGGTACGGCGAGCCGGCCAGGCCCACCAGCACCGACAGGTTGCCGCCGACCAGCTCGCCTCGCGCCTTGCCACCGGTGATGGTCAGCGTGCGGTTCTTGCGCGGCACCAGCTCGTCGCCGGCGTCGACCGGGTTCCGGTAGCGCATCAGCTCGCGTTCGAAGAACAGGCGCCGGAACTGGTCGACGTTGAAGGCATTCCAGCTCGCGGCGCCGATGGGCCCGTGGAACGTGACCAGCCCGGCGCGGGCGAGGATCGCGCAATGCAGCGCGGTGATGTCGGAGTACCCCAGCAGCACCTTCGGGTTGGCGCGGATGGCGTCGTAGTCCAGCAAGGGCAACAGCCGTGCCGCACCGGCCCCACCGCGCACGCAGACGATGCCGCGGACCTCGTCGTCGGCGAACATCGTGTTGAGGTCCCCCGCCCGCTCGGCGTCCGTACCGGCCAGGTGGCCACGCCGCGCCGCATAGTGCGCCCCCGTCTTGACCTTGAAACCCAGCGCCTGCAGCACCTCGGTCGCGAGCTGCAGGTTGAGCCGCTCGTCGGTGGCCGACGACGGACTGACCAGCGCGACCGTGTCGCCCGGGTTGAGCGGAACGGGCAGCAGCCGCCCGTTCCGCGGCGCCGCCGCGAGTGCGGCGCCTGCGTTGCCTACCAGTGGCAGGAGTCCCAATAGCGCCGCGCCCTGGATGAAGTCTCGCCTGTGCATGCCTTGCTCGCCGGTCGTGAACAGGGCCGAGGTTAACGCAACACAATGAGCGCTCGCCCCGCCATCGCCGACGACGCTCACGGGTTGCCGGTGGTCGGCGGAGGGGCGACCGGCTGCTACTCGACCGCCACGAAGGGTGGGTTCGTGCAGCGGCGACACCAGAAGTACAGTTCCGCATCATCGTCAAGGAGAATCGACCCGGTGCCGTACTGCCGGATGGTCCAGGTACCCGTCCTGCCATCCACCAGGGTGATGCGCCCACGAACCAGGCACGGTGACCATGGCAGCTCGTGCATGTATTGGCTCCGGCTCACCGGTTCGCTGTTCTCCAGTGCGCGCCTTGCCGCGTCCTCGTCCAGCAGGAAAGCCCGGCATGCGCCCGCATCCACATCGGGCGAGGCGGCGCCGTTCTCGGTGATGTTCAACTCTTCCGCGACCAGGACACGCTCCGCCTTCGCCCCCGTCGCTTGGCCACCCGGCGCCGACAGCACGCACGCCGAGACCAGCAAGCCGGTGACGGCCCAAAGCCCACTGCGCAGCATGCTCACCATGACGCGCTGGCCGCCTCCGTCGGAGTCTTGTAGGACACCTGGGGATGTCGATATACCTCTTTTGCAGCCACCTTCAGCGCGCGACGAAGCTCGCCGACGAGCCACCGCAGTGCAGCGTTCTGCTGGTCGGTCACCGCGACGTACAGAAACTCGTCGGCGCCACGAACCGTCCCGAAGTCGGGGTTGCGCGTGTACTCGCCAACCAGTTCGATACCGATACTGTCGCGGTTGGACGGGAAGCGGTCTGGGAATGCCTTTGCGTGCTCCATCCTGCTGCGCGTACGCAGCGACGTGCCCTGCAGACGCTTCAACTCGGCAGGCGCACAGGCGTGCCGCTCAAGACAGCGCGAGCGAAGCAGCCCGACGTGGTTGGCGCGCTTGTACAGCGACGCGGTCTGGTAAACCCGTCCGTCCTTTTCGATCAGGAAGTGGGCGCCGATCGCGCTGTCGCGGTAGCTGTTGAACGTGGACTGCGCGGTCGACCCCCCGGTCTGATGGACGACGATGCCGTTCACCATCGGCATGTCGCCGCGCTCCAGTGACGGGAACCGACGAGCTTCGACCCGCACGCTGCGAATCATCCCGTCCTTGTCGATACGAAACATGCATCCTCCTTGATGGCAAAAGCCGCGATCCTGCGGCGCGGCGAAGTCTGCCGCGCGCTCGGTGCGCTTGCAAACGGCGGGGTCGCGCACTGGTCGCGTCACCGTCTACTTCGACCCGGAAGCCCTACGGCCCGCACTGCCACCGCCCGACGAACTGCCGCCGGGCGCCGTCGGCGCGGTGATAGATGAGCGTGGCGGGACGCGCGGGCGACTCGCCGCCGCCAATGGCGGGGCCGGTCACCGCGATATCGACGGTCTTGCCGGCGCCGGTGAAGCGGGCGCCGTCGAGCATGGCGTCGAAGCCGCCCGGTGCAGCGACCGGTTCCACGTACGAGCCGACCTTCACCAACCCCCGCGCGGGATCCGCCGAGGCGACGTCGCCCATTGCCAGCAACAACGGTGCGTCGCCGGCAAGCGCGAAACTGCAGGCGAGCTCGCCGCCCAGCGCGGCCGCTTCGATGTCCGCCGCTCCGAGGGGTGCCAGGACAATCTGCGAGCCGTCGCCGCCGACGGTCGAGTCGCCAGCCGCCGCATCGGACGACGCAGTCGATGACGGTGCACTGTCTCGGTTAGTACCGGTGTCGCCGGCCGCGTCGGGCATCTCGGTCCCGGCGTCCGGGGCCTCGCCAGGGCGACCACCCTGCCCGGCGTCGCGGTCCGGCCCCGAGCAGGCCATCAACGCCAGCGAAATCGCCATCAAGAACAACACGCGGCGACGCAATCCGCGCGGGCAACGAGCTCCGAGGCGGGAACAGGTCACGATCAGCATTGGCAGCACCTGGAGGCGTGGGCTCGCAGGTTGTCACAGCCGGCTTGAGCTCCCGATGAGGAGCAGCCCAGCGAACTACTCGCCCAGTAGCCGCGCCACGTCCGCGTCCTTCTCGCGCCACAGGCCGTTCATCCACTGCTGGAAGCGCACACGGAACGCGCGGTCATTCTGGTAATCGCCGTGCAGCAGTTCCTGCGGGATGGCGCGCTGCCGCACGTGGACGTGGATCGCCGGCACGCGGTCGGCCAACAGGTCGATCATCGACGGACGGCCGCCGGGATAGGCGATGGTCACGTCGAGGATGGCGTGCAGGCCCTCCCCCATCGCATCCAGCACGAATGCCACCCCGCCCGACTTGGGCTTGAGCAGGTGCCGGTAAGGCGCTCCCTGGGCGGCATGCTTGGACGGGGTGAACCGGGTGCCCTCGACGAAGTTCATGATCGCCACCGGAATCTCGCGGAACTTCTCGCAGGCCCGGCGGGTGGCGGCGATATCGCGACCGGCCAGCTCGGGGCGGCGCGCGATCTGCTTGGGGGTGTGGCGACCCATGAACGGAAAGTCGAGCGCCCACCACGCCAGTCCCAGCAGGGGCACCCAGATCAGCTGCCGCTTGAGGAAGAACCGCATCAGCGGGATGCGCCGGTTGAACACCTTCTGCAACACCACGATGTCGACCCAGCTCTGGTGGTTGGCCAGCACCAGGTAGTGGCCGTCCGCCCGCAGCGCGACATCCTCCTGCAGGTGGATCGGCGTATGGAAGAAGCGGTCCCACAGCCAATTGTTCACGCCGATCCAGCTTTCAGCCACGCCGGTCAACAGCGGGTTGCTGGCCTTGCGCAGCCGCGCTGACGGCAGCAGCGCCTTGACCAGCGTCACCACCAGCAGCGGCACGACGTGCAGCACGGTGTTGGCGGCAAGCAGCAGGGAGACCAGGGTCACGCGCAATGGGGCCATGGGGATGCGGAAGGCTCTACGGGGTGGCCATTGTCCCGTAAACCGGCCGGCCGCATTTGTCCGATTCCGGGCGCCGTTCGTGGACAATTGCCTCATGCGAACCTTCGTACTCAGGGCGCGGGCCGCCCCCACCGACAGCGCCAGGCTGCTCGCGTCGGTCGGCCAGGAAGCCCACACCGAGATCCTTGCGCACACGCTGATGAACGCCATCTTCGTGGCCCAGTCGCACCGGCCGGACGTGGTGGTCTACCTCGTGCTTGAGAGCACGCAGGATTTCTCCCGCACCATCCGCTTCGACGCCAACGCCATGCACGACATCGGCGGCTTCAACGAACAGGCGTTGTTGGGCAAGGTCGCCAAGGCGCTGGACGCGTCCCGCGGGATGGGCAAGGAGGAGTCGCGGCCGGTGGAATCCGGCGTCGAGGTGCGCACCGTCAGCTTCGAGCGGCTGGTGCAACAGCTGGCCGCGGACCACCAGTTGTTCGTGATGGACCGCAAGGGCACGCCGATCGGGGAGCAGGTGTTCGACGGCAACCCCTGCTTCCTGCTGACCGACCACATCCCGATGCCGAAGAAGACCTTCCACAGCCTCGAGCGCCTCGGCGCCAGGAAGATCACGCTCGGCAGGACCATGCTGTTCGCCTCTCAGTGCGTGGTGTTGATCCACCACGCGCTCGATCAGGGTTAGGGTTGAGGGGCCACCACTGCCCGCCGGAACGCACCACGCATGTTCGCGATTGACCAGGTCCTCCTCCTCGCCGCCGTGCTGATCCTGCTGGGCGTGGTGTCCAGCAAGGCGTCCGCCCGGCTCGGGCTGCCGGTGCTGGTGCTGTTCCTGATCGTGGGCATGCTGGCCGGCGAGCGCGGCATCGGTGGCATTGTCTTCGACAACCCGGGGGCGGCGCATGCCCTGGGCACCCTGGCGCTGGCCGTGATCCTCTACGACGGCGGCCTGCAGACCCCGGTCGCGTCGATCCGGTCGGTGTGGAAGCCCGCCTCGGTGCTGGCGACGCTCGGCGTGCTGGTGACGGCGGTGGTCACCGGCCTGGCCGCGGCGAAGATCCTCGACTGGCCGCTGATGAACGGCCTGCTGATCGGCGCCATCGTCGGATCAACCGACGCAGCCGCGGTGTTCGCGCAGTTGCGCAACGCCAACATCCACATCCGCAAACGGCTGAAGGCGCTGCTGGAGGTGGAAAGCGCGTCCAACGACCCGATGGCGATCTTCCTGACCATCGGCCTCATCCAGGTCATCGCCAACGACGTGCCGCTGGGCCTGGCGCTGCTCAAGCTGTTCCTCATGCAGATGGGCATCGGCGCAGCCGTTGGGCTGGGCGTGGGCTGGGGCGCAGTGGGCCTGCTCAACCGCATCCGGCTGCAGGCATCGGGCATGTACCCGGTGCTGGTGACCGCCTGCGGCCTGCTCGCGTTCGGCCTGGCGGCCAACCTGGGCGGCAGCGGCTTCCTGGCGATCTTCATCGCCGGCACGGTGGTAGGCAACAGCCACTTCGCGTTCAAGCGCAGTGTCTTCCTGTTCCATGACGGCATGGCCTGGCTCGCCCAGATCACCATGTTCGTGGTGCTGGGCCTGCTGATCGACCCGATCGCGCTGCTGGACGTCTGGATCCAGGGGCTGCTGATCGCGCTGGTGCTGATGTTCGTCGCGCGCCCGCTGGCAGTGGTCCCGGTGATGCTGCTCTTCGGTTTCAGCAAGCGGGAAACCACCCTGGTGTCCTGGGTCGGCCTGCGCGGTTCGGTGCCCATCGTGCTGGCGATCTTCCCGTTGCTTTTCGAGCTCCCGGGTGCGCCGGTGATCTTCAACGTGGTGTTCTTCGTGGTGCTGATTTCCGCGATCCTGCAGGGCTCCACGCTGGCCACGGTCGCCCGCCGGCTCGGCCTGGCCGAGGCGCCGCCCGCCCAGCCCGCCGCAACGCTGGAGATCACCTCGCTGGGCAACGTCAACGCCGACATCGTCGAGTACACGCTGGGGCGGGACTCGCGCGCCGTTGGCCGGCGCCTGTCACGCATGGCGTTGCCCGAGGACACGGTCATCGCCATGATCACCCGCGGCGAAGAGGTGATGCCGCCGCGCGGCTCCACCGTCCTGCGCGCCAACGACCACCTGTTCGCAGTGTTGCGGCCGATAACCCGGCCGTTCGTCGACCGCACGTTCTCCCAGGCCGCCGACATCGGCGCCGCCGAGCCATTGCCGCGGGTCGAGCTGCGGCTCAAGGGTGGCACCACGGTGGAGGACATCCGCAACTCGTACGGCGTGCACCTGCCGGCCGCCGATGACGACACGCTGGAAAGCGTGATCCGCCAGAACCTGGAGACGGACCCTGCGATCGGCGCGAGCGTCATGCTCGACGGCACGCGGTTGCGCGTGTGCGGGATGCTGGGGACGCGGATCGCGACCGTCGGTATGTTGGCCGCCGAATCCGACCCCGACGAGGAACCCACGGAACGCTAGCCGCGCCACCGGCCGCGGGGACTGTCAGCCCGGTGCCTCCCCGTCCAGCACGCCGTGCCGCCGGTGCCACTCCTCCAGCGATTCCTCCGGGAACCCGTCGACGTGGACATCGTGCCGGCCATCTGGCACGTCGACCCACGCCGCCCTGGAGTCCAGCAGCATGTGGACACGCTCGCCCGGATGGGGCAACGGGCTGTCGATGGCCGATGCGTGCGGGTGCACCAGCTCCGGCCACTCGGGATCGAACAGCCATAACGCGCTGCCACACCCGGTGCAGAAGTGCCGCTGTCCGGAGCTGATCCGGCAACCGCCATTCCCGTCGGGGATGCGCGCGTGGTAGACGCCAAGGTGTCCGCGGCCCTCCACCTCGAGCGTGTCAGCGCGGGCACCCAGGTTGACCGCGCTGCCACCACCGCCCGCGGTCTTGCGGCAGATGGAGCAATAGCAGTGGAGGAACGGCACCGGCGCATACGCGTCGCAGCGGAAGCGCACCTTGCCGCAGTGGCAGGATCCCTCGAGTCGCATGGCCGTGGCCCCGGGCGGAGCTGCCGACGATAGCCGCGGCCGCGTGGACGCGACGTTGGCCGGGGCCGTTGTCGATCCGGGCGTCGCACGTCCGTCGATATGGTCAGGCCGGACATGCCGGCCGCACGCACATCCCGCCTGCCCAATGAGGACCTGCCCATGATTCCCAAGAACACGATCTGCCTGTGGTACGACGGCGACGCGCTGGAAGCCGCGACCTTCTATGCCGCGACCTTCCCCGACAGCCGCGTCGACGCCGTCCACCACGCCCCCGGGGACTATCCCGATGGCCAGCAGGGCGACGTGCTGGCGGTCGACTTCACGGTGATGGGCATCCCCTGCATGGGCCTCAACGGCGGCCCGGCGTTCAAGCACAGCGAGGCGTTCTCGTTCCAGGTGGCGACCGACGACCAGGAGGAAACCGACCGCTACTGGAATGCGATCGTCGGCAACGGCGGGCAGGAAAGCGAATGCGGCTGGTGCAAGGACAAGTGGGGGCTGTCGTGGCAGATCACCCCGCGCGCGCTCACCGACGCCTGGACCGACCCGGATCGTGCCGCGGCCAAGCGCGCGTTCGACGCGATGATGAAGATGCGCAAGATCGACGTCGCCGCCATCGAGGCGGCGCGTCGGGGCTGAGCGGAAGGCTTCAGCCGGCGGGCACCAGCCGGTGCGACGGGTCCTGGCAGACCACCAGCCCGCCCTCGGCGGTCGGCGCGCCGACTGCCTGCACCCGCATCCCCACGGCCAACGCCTCCACGTCGACCGGCCCGGCCTGGCAAAGGTTCCAACGCGCGGGCAGCTCGACCGGCACCGCGCCACGGCCGGCGACGTCCACCCGTACCACCGCGTTGCCGTCGTAGGCCCAGGGCTGGGTGTCGATGGAAGCGACGGTGCCCTCGATCGTCAGCGCACCGGCGTCCGGTGCGTCGGCGCCGGCCGGATCACCGGCCGGCGCCGTGGTGCAGCCCGCCAGTGCGAGTGCGCAGGCCATCGGGAAAAACAAGGAAGACATGTGGCGCATGGGCGGTCCTTGGTAGTGGGGGGTCGGTCAGTCGCCGAGTATGGTCGAGATCAGGCCGGTGGCCATCTGCACCAGCCAAGGGGTGTCGTCGCCCTCGAACGGCCGCGGGCTTACGTCACCCGCTCGCCGGCCGCAACGCGGACGGGCACCTGGTCGGCGGGGGCGGCCTCGATGATCACGCGCAGCCGGCCGGTCTCGCGCGACAGGCGCAGCCCGCGGTGTCGCACCAGGTAGTTCACCGCCACGGCGGCGGCGGCGATGCCGGACAGCGCTCCCACCGCCAGCGCCCAGCGCGCGCCAAAGCGGTCCACCACCCACCCCACCAGCGGCGCACCCAGGGGCGTGCCGCCCATGACCACCGCGATCCGCAGCGCCAGCACCCGGCCCCGCATCACCCGCTCGGTGGTGAGTTGCATCATCGAGGTACTGGCCGTCATGAAGGTCAGCGCGGCCAACCCGACGAAGAACAGCACCACCCCGAACAGCACCGGCCCTGGCATCGCCGCCGCCAGCGCCACGCTGACGCCGAACCCCGCCGCGGAGACAGCCATCAGCACCATCCCCGGCATCGGGCGACGGGCCGACAGCAGCGCACCGCTCATGGTGCCGGCCGCCATCGCCGAGGTCAGCAGGCCGTACTGGCTCGCGTCGCCGTCGAACACAGTGACCGACATGGTGGAAATGAAGATGGCGAAGTTGAACCCGAATGTGCCCATCAGCAGCAGCATCACCAGCACCGCGACCAGGTCCGGCCGTTGCCACACGTAGCGGAAGCCGGCCAGCAGGCTGCCACGCGTATGCGCCGGCAATGCCTCCGTATGCAGCTCGTGCAACCTCAGGAAGTACAGGGACACCAGCACCGCCGCGTAGGACCCCGCGTTGACCACGAACAGCCAGCCCTCGCCGATCGCCGCGATCAGCACGCCGGCCACCGCCGGGCCCAGCATGCGGGCAGCGTTGAACGACGCGGAGTTGAGCGCGACGGCGTTGGCCAGGTGCTCGTCGCTGACGAGGTCGGAGACGAATGCCTGTCGGGCCGGCGCGTCGAACGCGGTGACGCAGCCCAGCCCCAACGCGAAGCCGTACACGTGCCACAGTTGCACCACGCCGGCCAGCGTCAGCAGGCCCAGCCCCAGTGCCAGCAGCCCGGCAGCGGCCTGGGTGGCGAGCAGCAGCTTGCGGCGATCCCAGTGGTCGGCGGCGTATCCGGTCAGCGGCAACAACAGCAACGGCGGCCCGAACTGCAGCGCCATCACCGTGCCCACCGCCGTCGCGCTGTGGTCGGTCAGCACGGTCAGCACCAGCCAGTCTTGGCCAATGCGTTGCATCCAGGTGCCCACGTTGGAAACCAGCGCCCCGCCGGCCCAAAGCCGGTAGTTGTAGCTCCTGAGCGACTGGAACATCGTGCTCAAAGGGTTGTGTGCCTCGGCTTGCTCGGGACGCCGACAGTACCAAGCGGGTACGTGGACGATCCGTCAGGTGGGGCCAGCTTTCTGCGCCAGGGCCGCATACTGGCCGCCACGACGCCGCAGCCGCGGCCCGGCGCCCCGGTGCACCCCATGACCGACTCCGACAAGCCCCACTGCAGCGCCTGCGACGCTGTCTGCTGCCGCATGACGGTGGCACTGCAGCCGGGCGACCGCGTTGCCGAGCACCTCATCGACTACACCCCCGAGGGGCTGGAGGTCATGGCGCGCGACGAGTTCGGCTGGTGCGTGGCGGTCGACCCGGCCGGTGGCGGCTGCACGATCTACCACTCGCGACCGGAAGCGTGCCGCTTCTTCCGCATGGGCGGCGCGCACTGCATCGAGGCGCGCGCCGAGTACGCCGACCGCAACGCACGCGGGATCCCGCTACGGATGTACTGACCCCGCCGCACCGGACTTACTGCCCGGGCTGCTCGATCACTGCCTCGCGCCGTCCCCTGACGCGTTCGGTCAGCCCTTTGAGGAAGTTGCGCAGCAGCTGGTCGCCACAGGCGCGGAAGTTCTTGTGCCCCGGCTGGCGGAACAATGCGGACAGCTCTGGCTTTGACACGGGGAACCCGGCACCGGCGAACACCTGGTGCATGTCCACGTCCTTCAACTCGAAGGCGACCCGCAACTTCTTCAACACCACGTTGTTGCTGATCCGCTTTTCCACCGGACGCGCTGGCAACCGCTCGTCGCGGCCACGCAGGTGCACGACCAGGCCGTCCAGGAAGTGCGCCAGCACCGTGTCGCGGCAAGCCAGGTAGCCGGGGTCGTCCTCCTTGAGCAGGAAGGCGCGCACCTCATCGATATCGAGGGCGAAGTCCGGATCCGCCAAGTGCGCGATCTCGACAACCTTGCCGTCGGACAGGTCGAGCATGTAGCGGATGCTGCGCAGAACGTCGTTGTTGATCACGTGGTGCTACCCGTACTTCGCCTTGTGGCGGTCGAGCGTACCGGACACCCTTGCCAGTGCTCCCAGCACCTCGCGCGAGAAGCCGCCTTCGGGCAGGTGCCGCACGGCCGAGTGTGCGGCGCACACGATGCGCGTACCGGCCCAGCGGGCCGCCAGCGCCCGCGCCCAGGCGGCATACGCGTCGGCCGCGCCGGCGTCAGGCCTGAGTGCACGGGCCAACAGCGGATGCATGCGCAGCGAAGACTGCGGCAACAGCCCACGCAGGAACCCCGGCCCCGCCATCACGTTGAGCGTGTCATCCACGTGGACGATACCGGTGGCGCGGTGGCGGACGAGGACCGACGCCGTGTGCACGCGCTCATCCGGGCAGGTGAACTGCACGCCGTCCGGCACCGACAGGTCGAACAGATCCGCCAACGGATGGTCATCGCCCCACGTCTCCACCGGCGCCCCCACCCACGGCAACGCTGGCGCCCGCCGGCGATGGCGCGCGGTGCCGTACAACGCGGCCGACGGAAACAACCGTTGGGTCGACTCCACGTGCAACGTGTGGAACGGGTGGACATGCACCATCGCATCCACCCGCTCCCCGTTGCCGGTGAGCGCCATCACCGCTTCGCGTTGCGCGCCGTCAAGCGCGCAGCCATCCACCACCACGAAGCGGCCGCTGGCGCGCTGGACCAGCGACATCTGCGTACCGATGTCCAGCACGCCGCCCACGCGGTATACGCCACGGATGTTCCAGAAAGTGTCGACCAGCTTCTCCATCCGGCGAGGATAGCCGCCCACCGTGAAGGTGAATGGCATGCCCCCCCGCTGGTCACCCGGATAGGCGTAGTGTGGGCTGGCATTGCGGCGCCACGCCGTAACGGCACTCAGCGTCGACCCGGTCGTTCGCGTCCCTTCTGAGCCTCTTGGTCCCCGCCCGCGCGGGACTCCGGCTTCGGCCGACCGGATCCGGCAGTGCCGGATCTCCTGAAGGTGACCCATCCCATGGCACAGAACTCCGACAGCAACCGCGGCCCGCCGACCGGTTTGCCTACCGACCATCAGCCAGTGCGCGTACCGCGAGGCGAAACACGGGTCGTCGCGCCCTTTGGCTCGTCCTCCGACCGATCCCGGCGGAGCCCTCGCCTGGAAGACCTGCCGCCGGTGAAGCCCTTCAGGTCCACGCCCTGAGCGACCGGTAGCGGGCGCCGTGCCCGGGGTAGTACGTCCCGGGTTAGCCGGCCAGCGCGACGGCCAGGTACTTCGCCGTGGGACTTGCGCGGGACTTCGCTACGTCCGCGGGCCGGCCCTCGGCCACGATCCGCCCGCCCTGCTCGCCCGCACCGGGGCCCATGTCGATGACCCAGTCGGCCTGGGCCACCACGCGCATCTCGTGTTCGATCACCACCACCGTGTTGCCGGCTTCCACCAGCCGGTGCAACTGCTGCATCAGGCGGTCGACGTCGGCAGCGTGCAGGCCGGTGGTCGGCTCGTCCAGCACGTACAGGCTGCGGCCGCGCTGGCTGCGCTGCAGTTCGGTGGCCAGCTTGATGCGTTGCGCTTCGCCGCCCGACAGCTCGGTGGCGGGTTGACCCAGGCGCAGGTAACCCAGGCCGATCTCGCGCAGCAGCTGCAGCGGGCGCGCGATCGCGTCCTGCCCTTCGAAGAACGCCGCGGCCTGCTCCACCGTCATGCCCAGCACCTCGGCGATGTTGCGGTCGTTCCACCGCACCTGCAGCGTGGCCTCGTTGTAGCGCGCCCCGTGGCACACCGGGCACGGGGCGTGGACGCTGGGCATGAAGAGCAGCTCGACGCTGACCACGCCCTCGCCTTCGCAGGTGTCGCAGCGGCCCTTGGCGACGTTGAACGAGAACCGGCCGGCATCGAACCGGCGCCGGCGCGCATCCGGGGTGGCCGCGAACAGCTTGCGCACGTGGTCGAACAGGCCGGTATAGGTGGCCAGGTTGGAGCGCGGCGTGCGGCCGATCGGCTTCTGGTCGACCTGCACCAGCCGCTTCACGGCATCGACATCGCCGGACAGGTGCCCGTGCGTGCGCTCGATGGCGGTGGGCGCGTCGGGCGCGTCGTCGTCGCTGTCCTCGGGTTCGTGGCCCAGGTGCAGGCGGACCAGTTCGGCCAGCGCCTGCGCCACCAGGCTGGACTTGCCCGAGCCGGAGATGCCGGTGACGGCAGTCAGCACGCCCAGCGGGATGCGCGCGTCCAGCCCGTGCAGGTTGTGGCGGTGCAGCCCGCGCAGCTCCAGCCAGCCGGACGGCGTGCGCTGGAGGCTGGCCGGCGCCGGCGTGGTGCCGAACAGGTACTCGGCGGTGCGCGAATCCCCGACCTTGGCCAGCCCGGCCGGCGGTCCGCTGTAGAGCACCTCGCCGCCGCGCTCGCCCGCGTCCGGGCCGACATCGACCAGCCACTGCGCGCGACGCATCAGCTCCAGGTCGTGCTCGACCACGAACACCGAGTTGCCGGCGTCGCGCAGTTGTTCCAGTGCGTCATACAGCGCCTGGCTGTCGGCCGGGTGCAGGCCGGCGGACGGCTCGTCCAGCACGTAGACCACGCCGAACAGGTGCGATTGCAGTTGCGTGGCCAGCCGCAGCCGCTGCAGCTCGCCGGGCGACAGCGTCGGCGTACTGCGGTCCAGCGCCAGGTAGCCCAGTCCCAGTGCCTGCAACGTGCGCAACCGGGCGACGACACCCTCGGCCAGGCGCTGTGCGGCCAGCCGCTTCTCCTCCGACATCGCCGGGGTGCGCCGCACGTCCGGCGCGGCGGCGTGGGTAGCTTGTCCGGTCGCGGCGCGTTTGGTCCGGTCGCGGCGGGTCGCGGTGGCATTGGTGGTGTCGTCATTCGCGTGCGCCTGCAGCTCGCCGCGGGCGACGGGTTCAAGCAGCGCGACCACGCGGTCCAGCGGCATCCGCGACAGCTCGCCGATGTCGACGCCGGCAAACGTCACCGCCAACGCCTCGCGCTTGAGCCGCTTGCCGTCGCACTCCGGGCACAGCCGGCCTTCCATGAAGCGCGACACCCGCTTCTTCATCAGTGCGCTCTGGGTGTTGGCGAAGGTGTGCAGCACGTAGCGGCGCGCGCCGGTGTAGGTGCCCATGTAGCTGGGCTCGGTCTTGCGCTTGAGCGCGGCGCGCGTCTCGGCCGGGGTGAAGCCCGCGTACACCGGCACCGTCGGCGTCTCTTCGGTGAACAGGATCCAGTCGCGGTCCTTCTTCGGCAGGTCCTTCCAGGGCTTGTCCACGTCGTATCCGAGCGTGACCAGGATGTCGCGCAGGTTCTGCCCGTGCCACGCCGGCGGCCACGAGGCGATGGCCTTCTCGCGGATGGTCAGGGTCGGGTCGGGCACCATCAGCGCCTCGGTCACCTCGTACACGTGGCCCAACCCGTGGCAACGCGGGCATGCGCCCTGCGGCGTGTTGGGCGAGAAGTCCTCGGCGTACAGCATCGCCTGCCGGGCCGGGTAGACCCCCGCGCGGGAATACATCATCCGCACCAGGCTGGACAGCGTGGTCACGCTGCCGACGCTGGAGCGCGCATTGCTGGCGCCGCGCTGCTGCTGCAGGGCGATTGCCGGTGGCAGGCCCTCGATGGCATCGACGTCCGGGACGCCGGCCTGGTCGATCAGCCGCCGCGCGTACGGCGCCACCGACTCGAAATAGCGGCGCTGGGCTTCCGCGTAGATGGTGCCGAACGCCAGCGACGACTTGCCCGAGCCCGACACGCCGGAAAACACCACCAGCTGGTCGCGCGGCACGTCGAGGTCGACGTCCTTCAGGTTGTGCTCGCGGGCGCCGCGGACGCGGACGCAGCCGGTGTCGCGGGCAACCACGTGCGCCGGGCTGGCGGCGGAGCGGGCTCTGGCGCGCGGCATCCTTCAGTCGCGCAGCAGGCGCCGCGCTGCCTCCGCGGCCGACTTCAGCACACGGGCATACGCGGTGCGGGCGCGCGGGGCGTCGGCCGCCGCGCTCTCCAGTCCGTCCACGAGCGCCTGCATCAGCGCGGCGGCGTTGTACTGGTCGGCCAGTTCAGCCATCGAGCGCGACACCGCATCGCGCACGTGCCAGTCCACGTTGACGCCTTTTTCGGCGTCATTGGCGAGGTCGACGACCCGTAGCAGATGCGGGGTCACCAGACCGACGACAGTGGCTCTCATGGTTCGGACCTGCAATCGGGGGACGCGAAGGCTAACGCAGCCAGCGTCGGCAGGGGGCAAACCCGCATGCGCAGGGGTTCAGTCGCGCGGCTGGTGGCGGCCTTCAGCGAACTCCTCGACGATCTTCCTGCAGAACGCCGGCAGGTCGTCGGGCTTGCGGCTGGAGACGATGCCCTTGTCGATTACCACCTCCTCGTCCACCACCTCGGCGCCGGCGTTGCGCAGGTCGGTCCGCACGCTGGGCCAGGAGGTCATGCGGCGGCCGCGTACGGCGTCGGCCTCGATCATCACCCAGGGCCCGTGGCAGATCACGCCGATCGGCTTGCCGCTGCGGTAGAAGTCGCGCACGAACCCCACCGCCGCCTCGTCCATCCGCAGCGCGTCGGGATTGGCCACGCCGCCGGGCAGGATCAACGCGTCGAACTCCTCGACCTTCGCGTCCGCCACCCGGCCGTCGACCTTGAGCTTGTCGGCGGGCTTGTCGTGGTTCATGCCCTGGATCTCGCCGTCCTTGATCGACAGCAGGCGGGTGGTTGCACCGGCCTGCTCCACCGCTTTCCGGGGCTCGGTCAGCTCCACCTGCTCGACGCCATCGGTGGCGAGGATGGCAATGGTCTTGTTCTGAAGGGCACTGCTCATGGGTCCTCCTGCGAATCGGACGCGGCGACGTGCCGCAGCCCGCAGGATGCCCCCGGGTGGATGGGCGCGACGTGACCGCTCGCGGCCGCCTCGCCTGCCGTGCGCAGATCCCCGACCAGACCCCGGTAGGCGGCGTCCCGCGCCGCGGCGGGCTGCCGCAGCACCCAGGCCGGGTGCACGGTGGCCATCGCACGTACCCCGTTACCCACGGTGTGCCACACGCCGCGCTGACCGGTCAGGCTGAATCCCGCGCCGAACACCGCCGACGCCGCGGTGGCGCCGAGGCACACGATCAGCTCGGGGCGCACGGTGCCGATCTCGCGCTGCAGCCACTCGTGGCAGGCGCGGACGTGGCCGGCGTCCGGCCGCTGGTGCAGGCGGACCTTGCCGCGTTGCTGGAACCGGAAGTGCTTGACCGCATTCGTCATGTAGGCGGAGGAGCGGTCGATGCCGGCGTCAACCAGCGCGCGGTCCAGCAACGTGCCCGCGGGGCCGACGAACGGCCGGCCGGTCAGGTCCTCGGCATCGCCGGGCTGCTCGCCGATGATCATCAGCCGTGCGTCAGCCGGACCCTCGCCCCACACGGTCCGGGTCGCCGGCTCCCACAGCGGGCAGCGGCGGCAGTCGGCGGCCAGTGCCTGCGCCGCCGCGAGGCTGCCGTCGTCCGCGGGCCCCTCCTCGACGGGCCGCTGCGGGATGCGCCGACGAGGGGCCTGCGCCTCGCGCTCGGCCATGTCGCGCACCCGGGTGCCGGCGTCGCGCAGCAGCGACGGCAGCAGCGCGGCCTCGGGCAGGCCCTTCCAGTATTTCTGCGGCATCTCCTGCCGCATCATCGTCGGGTTGAGCCGGGCTGGATTGAAGATGTTGGCGTAGTAGGTCCGCCACAGGTCCTCCTGGGCGTCCTCGGCCGGCGCGTCGGCGCGCAGTCCGCCCGGCCCGAAGGCGAGCGCATCGCCATCCCAGCGCACGCTGCGGTACGGCGTGAGGATGGCCCAGCGCATGCCGGCAAACCGTTTGGCAAAGAAGGGAGCGATGCGGTCGACGATCCAGTGGTCCGGCTCGAACCACGCGAGGTAGGCATTGCCGCCGTCGCCACTCTCGCGGAACCGCACGAACGCCTTCATCTTGTGGCTGTCGCGCCGGACCGCGGCCGCCAGCGCGGTGGCCGCGACCACGTCCGGGTCGGTGGCGCGCTCCAGCAGGCGCCGCTCGCCGTGGGCCACGCGCCACAGCAGCCGGTACAGCAGCGCATGCCGTCCGGGATCGCGATGGCACACCACCGCCCCCGCCAGGTCCACCAGTGACGCGGGCACGTTGATGCGGCCCGCACCGGCGTCATCCGGCAGCGGCGAAGCCAGCGCCAGGCCCAACTGAGCGTCGCTGTCCCATTGCAGGTGTTCCGGCGGCACGCCGGCGGCGAGCGCCGCACGGGCGCGATCACGCCAGGCCTGCAGGCTCCAGCCGGGGTCGACGGTGGCCAGGTACATGCCGCGCCGTCAGCCGAACAGCCCGGCCTGCCGTGGCGGCGGCGCCAGCCTGGCGCGCAGGCGCACCGGGTCGTCCAACTGGCGGCGCGGGTGGTGGTCGAGCAGTTGCACGAACGGCAGTACCTTGGCCATCGGTGCTCGCAGCCGGGCCAGGTCGGCGACCCGCAGGCCGCCGGTGCGGCGCGACTGCACGATCCGGGCGACATTGCGTGTACCCAGCCCCGGCACCCGCAGCAGCATCTCGCGCGGGGCGTGGTTGATATCCACCGGGAACCGCTCCGGATGGCGCAGTGCCCACGCCAGCTTGGGGTCGATGTCCAGGTCCAGCATGCCGGCGCCCGCCGCGGTGGTGCCGTCCGCGGGGGCGATCTCGTCGACATCGAACCCGTAGAACCGCAGCAGCCAGTCGGCCTGGTACAGGCGGTGCTCGCGCGCCAGCGGCGGCGCCACCAGCGGCAACCGCGCGGAGGCATCCGGGATCGGACTGAACGCCGAGTAGTACACGCGCCGCAACTGGTAGTTGCCGTAGAGGTTGGCGCTGGACTGCAGCACGCTGCGGTCGTCCGCAGCGTCGGCGCCGATGATCATCTGCGTGCTCTGCCCGGCCGGCGCGAACCGCGGCGGCTTGGCCGAACCGCGCCGCACCGCCTTGCGCGCGGCCTTGCCGTCCTCGATCCGCCAGCGCACCTCGCCCATCGCACCGCGGATCTTCTGCAGGTTCTTTTCCGGCGCCAGCGCGTCCAGCCCGGCCTGGGTCGGCAGCTCGACGTTGATGCTGAGCCGGTCGGCGTAGCGCCCGGCCGCTGCCAGCAGCTCCGGCGCGGCGTCGGGGATGGTCTTGAGGTGGATGTAGCCCCCGAAGGCATGGTCCTCGCGCAGGCTGCGCGCCACTTCGACCAGCTGCTCCATGGTGTAGTCGCCGTTGCGGATGATGCCGCTGGAGAGGAACAGCCCCTCGATGTAGTTGCGCTTGTAGAAATCCAGCGTCAGCCGGACCACCTCGTCGGTGGTGAAGCGCGCGCGCCGCACGTTGCTGGACACGCGGTTGACGCAGTACACGCAGTCGAAGATGCAGAAGTTGGTCAGCAGGATCTTCAGCAGTGACACGCATCGCCCGTCCGGCGTGTACGAGTGGCAGATGCCCATGCCGCCGGTGCTGCCGATGCCGCCGGTCTTCGACGAGTCCCGCTTGGCCGCGCCGCTGGAGGCGCACGACGCGTCGTACTTGGCCGCGTCGGCCAGTACCGCGAGTTTTTCGGTGACGTTCATCGCGCGAGGGTCGCGGGCACCGGTCTCAGCAGGTGAGACACCGGGTGAACGGTTCAGGCGGAGCCGTTCCGGGCCACCGCCGGCTTGCGGCTATGGAAGGTGGAGCTCCGCAGTCATGTAATCCGCGGCCGTGCCAATCAGGCGGACGCGGTCGCCTTCGACCACGCAGCCGACCGTGCCGCCGCGCTGGGACAGTTGCCGCGCCGACAGCCGGTCGCGGCCCAACCGGTCCGCCCAGTACGGCGCCAGCTGGCAATGCGCCGAACCGGTCACCGGGTCCTCGTCGATGCCGAGCTTGGGATAGAAGCAGCGACTCACGAAGTCCCCGGCCCCGGCATCCCCCGGGCAGCCCGGCGCGGTGGCCACCACCCCGCGCAGGTCGAGCTGCTTGAGCCGGGCAAAGTCCGGTGCGAGCGCGCGGACCTCATCCGCCGACGCGTACACGGCAATGTAGTCAAACCCCGCGAGCACCGCCTCCGGCGCCCCCCCGAGCCCGGCCAACAGCGCCGCGGGCGGCTCGGTGACGGCCCGGGGCCGCGTGGCCGGGAAGTCCATGGCCAGGCCTGCTTCCGAGCGCGACACCGTCAGCTCTCCGCTGCGCGTCAGGAAGCGCAGCCGCGGCGCGTCGTACCCGAGGTGCGTATAGAGCACGTGCGCGCTGGCCAGGGTGGCGTGGCCGCACAGGTCCACCTCGTCCACCGGCGTGAACCAGCGCAGCTCGAACGCATCGCCGGCCGGGACGAAGAACGCAGTCTCCGAGAGGTTGTTCTCCTCGGCGATGGCTTGCAGCAGCGCATCGTCCGGCCATACCTGCAGCGGGCAGACGGCCGCGGGGTTGCCCTCGAACACACGCTCGGCGAAGGCATCGACCTGGAAGAGTTTGAGTTTCATGGTTCGGCACTTTATTTGGACCGAAGCAGCGTGCCCCGGTACTCGGCCTCGTCGATGGTCAGCCTGATGTCGCCGTAATCGTCTTCCACGATCACGACCTCGGTCGAACCCCCAACCGCCACGCTGAACTCGGAGCAGACGAACACCATGCCGTTCTCCAGCGGGATACGCCGGCCGGCCACGCACCCCGCGAACTCCCCAGCCACGCGTGTCTTCTCGACGATCGAGTAGCCCTCGTAGAACAGCTCGTGCAGGTCGGTGGCACCAGCCACCATCGGAACGGCCAGCAGTACGGTCAAAAGCATCGGTCGCATTGGATTCCCCTGCCCCCCCCGGCGGCGACCGAATTCTACAACTGGCGCGGGTCCCGGCATTGCCCGTAGTCTCCGCACTTCGCCGGCAGGAAGGCATGAGGCCTTCCCGACCTCCGGCGATCTCAGGGAGATGAGTAATGAGTACGTTCCGCCATTTGGCCGTTTTGGCCCTCGCCAGCGTCTGCGCCGCATGCGCCACCACCGGCAACACCAACAGCGCGGCGCCCGCCGCGCAGACCGCCGGCGACCAGGAAGTGCACGCCGAAGCGATCGTCGGCCAGCCGGCGCCCGGCAGCAAGTTCACCCAGCTCACCATCGGCATGGACACCCAGGCCGTGCAGCAGGTCATGGACCGCGTCCCCGACCGCCAGCACAGCTACGAATCCGGCAAGCGCTGGATCCCGTTCTACTTCGGCAATGACGCACGCCGCATGCAGGTGCTCTACAAGGGCGTGGGCTGCCTGGTCTTCGCCGACGGCAATGCCTGGGGCGCCGGCGGCGGCGAACTGATCCAGATCGAGCACGACGCCAGCGGCGCCTGCTACCAGCCGTAATGCACGGCCGCGGTGCGATAAGCCACGACCCGGATAGGCGAAACCGCATCGCGTCGAATGTGCCACGCGGCACTTCGCGTACAAAAAAGGCCTCGCAGTGCGGGGCCTTTTTTTGGCTTGCGGCACCGGCGTCAGTGGTCGCGCTGCTCCAGTGCCTGGCGTTGCTCCCGGGTCACCACCTCCGGCGCGCGCAACCATTGCCGGTCGATATCAAGAAACGGCGACCCGCGTTCGCTGCGCAGGCGTGCGCCGAGCACGCCGGCCAATATCCGCAACCCGCCCCACGCGAACGCCAGCGGCGTGGCGCGCACCGGCGCCGTGGCGGAACCGGTGTTGAGCACGCAGCGGCCGGCCGGGCCGAGGGCCGCATCCAGTTGCTGCGGCGTGCCGTCCAGACACGCCGTGACCAGCCCCAGGTAGGGAAGCCCGGTATTGCGCGAGGTGTTGCCCAGCGGCGTGCGGCAGCAGGCGGCGTACCAGCGCAGCGTGCCCTTGGGGCTGAGCGACATGCAGGCCACGTGCTCCAGGCCCGCCGTCAGCCGCACGGTTGCTGGCGCCGTGGGCACGACGTCGGTGCCGCCCGCCTCGTCCAGCACACCCGGCTGCCCGAGGAAGCGCGCATACGCCCGGCAATCCTTGCAGTAGCAGGTGGCGCGGGTATACGCGCGTCGGGGCTGCATCTCTCCGCGGACAGCGCCGCAGCGGCATTTCAATGGCAGGTCCATCCCCTCGCACCCCTCGGCCCGTTGGCGTCGGACAGCCTACTCCTCCGCGGCTCCCGGCTGGATCCACCGCTCGTTCTCGCGTAGCAACTTCCACATCCCGTCCTCGAATCCGGGCTCACCGCGCCGGGTGTGCCGCGCCAGCTCGACGCGCCCGGCGAAGAATGCCTCGAACCCGCCCGGCACCATGGTCATCACCACCCGCACCGGCCGGTCGTCCGCGCTGCCCTGCGAATGCACCACGCCGCGCGGGATGACCACGAACGCACCGGGCCCGTGGTCCACCGTCGCCCCCGCCATCGTCACCCGCAGCACGCCGTCGAGCACGTGGAAGCTCTCGTCCATGTGCTCGTGGCGATGCGGTGGCGCCAGGTAGCCGCCCTGCTCGGCCAGCTCGACCACGGCGAAGCGCCCGCCTGTCTGCTCACTGGTGGTCAGGAACCGCACGGTGCCGGCGTCGTAGGCCTGTGGTGCCGGCGGTGCGGGTGCGGGCTGCGCGGCCGGCTCGGCTTGGGCGGACTGCTGCGCCGTGCTGCCGGACGGACACAGGGTGAACGCCAGGCCCGCGACAAGGCCGACGAGGAGACGTTGCATGGCGTGACCCTCCGATGAGGCCGACGCGGCCTTCGGGAGCAAACGGTGGGAGGCGGTGAATGTGGACAGTCCCCACCCGCCAGCAGGAGAACGAGCAGCGCCGCCGAGGCTGTCTTCACCCGTAACATCACCGGCACGCGCGTGAACCGTTGTGGGGTTGCGCACGCTTTCCGCGGTGCAAGGGCACGACGGCCACCCGGTCCTGACCCGTTGCCAACCACAAGTACCACCAACCGCTCGAAAGGAGCCACCCATGCGCCAATGGATGTTCGCCGCCGCCCTTCCGCTCGCCCTCGCCTCGGCCACCGTGATCGCCGGTACACCGCTGCCTGATGCGCCGCACGTTGTCGTGCAGGGCGAAGGCGAGGTCAGCGTTGCGCCGGATGCCGCTGTCGTCACCATGGTGGTACGCCACCGCGCCGCCACTCCCGGCGAGGCCAAGCGCGTGGTGGACCGCGCCGTGAACGCGCTGCTGAAGGCGGCACCGGGCTTCGATGTCGCCGCCGACGACATCACCGCGTCGGACCTCGCACTGCGCGAGGAGATCGACTACGACGACAACGACCGGGCGCTTCCGCCGGCACACGTCGCCAGTCGCGAGGTGAAGGTCAGGATCGACGACCTCGACACCCTAAGCGCCTACATGGACGCGGCCTTGGCTGCCGGCTTCACCGGCATATCGGACGTGAGCTTCAAGTCCAGCCGGGAAGCCGACCTGCGCGAGGAAGCCCGCGCCCGCGCTGTCGCCCACGCCAAAGAGAGCGCCTCCGGACTGGCGACCGCATTCGGCGGCAACCTCGGGCCGGTGTACAGCATCAACAGCGTCAACTCCACGCAGGCACAGGGCTACGGCAACACGACGCTGGATCGCGTCCAGGTGACCGGCACGCGCATGGACAGTGGGCGCTACCTGCAACCGACTATCGACTTCACCGAGCGGGTTTCGGCGGTGTTCGAGATTTCGCGCTGAGCTGTTCGCCGCTTCGCAGGCAGTTGCACCTACATCTCTGGCGTCGACGCCTCGATCAACTTGATTGCTTCGTCCGCCTTCCGCGCCAGCGCGCGGCGCTCCGCTTCGGTGGGGACCGTCGGCGCCGCCCCGCTCGCACAGTGATCGATGTAGGTCCCAGACAGTGCATCGATGACTTCACGGCACTCGTCGCGGGTCGCCGCAACCGGCTTGGACGCGTCGGGTGTCGCAGCGATAGGCGCCGCCGTGATAGCCGGCGGCCGGGGAGTTGGCCTGGTGAGCTGCGACTGCAGCGAGGCGCGCATGTTGTTGAAGACGACCAGCACAACCGCAAGCAGCACCGCGCCCGCCAACAGTTTCAATCCCAGTGTCACCAGCGCGCCCTTCACCGCGCGCCCGGCCTCGCGGCGAACATGCCCCCCGACGCGGGCACCCACCGCGGACATCACCTGGTCCGACAGCCCGCTGCGCACCACCGTGCCGGCGAAACCCCGCAGAACGTCTTCCATCCGATCTGGCTGGGGCTCCGGCAGCGGGCCGAGCATCACTCGCAGCTCCTCACCATCGATCAGGCGCACGCGACCCAGTCGCGTAGCCGCCTGGCGCGCCGCAGTGGTGAACTCGCCGCTCGTCACGAGGATGGCGCTGGTTGCGTCCTCGTTGAGCATCAGGCCCAGCAGTTGGTGGACCTCGTTGTGCGGGACCTGCTTGGCGTTCCAATGCTTGCACTGGACGAGCACGTACTCGCCGGGCCGCCGCAGCCGTAGGTCGATGCCGCCGTCGAACCGGGTGTCCCCGCCACCGGTCCCGCAGTGGTCCACCTCATACCCCTGACCACGGAAGTACACCGCGAGCAGACTCTCGAACTGATCCCAACGCACGCGCGACAGCGCGTCGTCGCGACGGTTCCGAACATTCTTCAACCCGGACATTCCGCCCCCTCGGAACCCAGCCATGCGGGCAGAGTACTCCGCGGTTGCGCCGGCAACGAGGTCAGCGACCCCACCCCTGAACTCGCCGACCCCAGCCACGAGGCCAGCGGCCGCGCGGACGAGGTTCGGCACCTCAGCGATGAGGTCGACGACCCGGGACGCGGGGCCCGCGACCTCGTCTGCGAGGTTTGGAACCCCGCAGAACAGGGGTCAGAGTCGACTTTCTGACAGCGTGATTGGGCGAGCACCGATACGGTCGGCCCCGCGCCGCGCCCACCATGGCCGGACCTCCGCATCGCACCGACGCCATGCCACGCCTCCCCCGCATCGACCTGCCAGGCGTTCCCCAGCACGTGGTCCAACGCGGCAATGACCGCCGCCCGTGTTTCTTCCAGCCTATCGACCACGTGCGCTACCTGGACGAGCTGCGCGCCGCCGCCACCCGCGCCGGCTGCGCCATCCACGCGTACGTGCTGATGACCAACCACGTGCACCTGCTGGTGACACCGGGCGCCGGCGGCCAGGTCGGCGCGATGATGCAGGCACTGGGCCGCCGCTACGTGCGCTACGTCAACGACCGTTACGGCCGCACCGGCACCCTGTGGGAAGGCCGCTACAAGGCGTGCCCCGTGCAGAGCGACGCGCACCTGCTGCGCTGTTATCGCTACATCGAGCTCAACCCGGTCCGCGCCGCCGTGGCGGCCACACCCGGCGACCACCCGTGGTCCAGCTACGCGGCCAATGCCTTGGGGACACGTGATGTTCTAGTGACACCCCACCCGCAGTACCTGGCGCTTGGCGGCGACGAAGCCGCGCGCCTGTCGGCCTATCGCGCCTGGGTTGCCAAGGCGGTCACCCCAGAGGAGCTGGAGACCATCCGCAACCGGCTGCAGCGCCAGCAGGCGCTGGGTACGGATCGGTTTACAGCCATGATCGAGGAGCAACTGGGACGGTCCATCCGCCCCAGGCGTATCGGGCGGCCCCGCCGGCAAGCGGTACCCGCAGAGGCAGATTGAGAAAGTCGACTCTGACCCCTGTTCTATCGATCAGCTCGGCGTCGACGGCGCGGGCCTGCAGCGCATGCACGCAGTAGTCGGCCAGGCGGATGCCCATGCGGCCTGCGCGCGGTAGGAGCCGTATAAGACACGGACGCGTTCGGACATGTGGACCTCGGGAGTCGTGAGCGGGGGGCTACTGGTGCATCGACCCGGGACGACGGCTCGCCAACCCAGACAGGTAGAGACCGCTCGGACTTAGGCGTGGCTACAGCACTTCCAAGCTCGCAATCTTCACTACACCCCCGTTTTCACCAGATGTGAGGTCAGTTCTCAAGCCTCATCGCACGATTTCGAAGGGGGATGCGCACCTCGTTCTGATCGATCTCAAGCCAGCTCTCTTGAGCCGACCACTCCAACTTAGTCACCTTCTTCTCCAGCCCCCACCAAGTGCTCTCCGTAACCCGCACCTGGCCACCACCCAGAAACTCGAGATCGCTTGCACGCCACGTCAGGGTGATCGCGATCAGTCCTGCGGCGAGAAGAACGAGCATGACGGTGCCAATAAGTGTGTCGAAGAAGCTCGCGATCGCTCCTTTCTCGACCATCTGCGGATGCGGCTGAGGTGCTGCTTGTTCCCCGGGTGTGCTCACTACTTGATCCCCTGTTGAGTTGGAAAAGAACTTCTGAACTACTAATTTCTGAGGCTCTGCGCAGCTTGCCCTGTTTGCCGCTGAGCGCTTACAAGCGAACCTGAGCCCATTGTTGCCCGCTATTACGACGACTCGACCGGCGGCAAGCAATCCGCGAACTGCCTTTGGAGGTCCGGAAGCATAGGTGATTGAAGGCCATGCGCCATGCGAACCGCATTCGTAGCAAGGATCAGCATGCCGTTTGCATTGAGCAGCAGCGACCCAGCTTCATGCGCAGGGAACGCCACGAAGCTCTGAACAACCGGCCGAATCCCACCGTGTACATACGAGTGCATCGCCCGCCACGTCGCTTCCTTCAGGTGAAGGAGTGGTCGATAGATCTCCGCTGGATGATGGCGCTCGATAGCCGCCAACATAGCCAACACATCGGGGCCCTTTCGGGTTTCGGCATCAGAGTTGATCGCGCCATCTGTGGGCTTAAAGAAGCCCTCGATCCATGAGTCATCAGCGCCACGCAGCGTCCAGATGACCCTTAAAAGAGCCTCGTAGGTTGGCCGGACCAATGCTGTGGCCGATACGTCCAGTTCGCGCTGCACCAGTACCCACTGCGCGATCAAATGCTGCCTGACTATGTTCGCGAAACCCCGCACGGCCAGTTCGCGCAGACCTCGAGGCTCAGGCAGCTCATCCCACAGGACGTCTACCGCGCGATGCAGGGCATGCGTTCCAAACCTCACCCGCTCAAGTCGCTCTTGAGCACTCGCCACGTCGCTATTCAACTGCGACCTCCTTTGGGAATGAATCTTTCCAACCCCTGCCTCTTGCTCACCCACACAGAACGGCGGCGCCTTCCGCCCCTTCTGCAGCCGTGCGGCCTCCATCCACCAGGCCAGGTCGTCGGCGAAGCTCTCTTCTCGAGGAACGTTCCGGGCTCGTCGATGGGCTGCCCCTGCGCGTCCAGCGTCTTGCCGATGGGCCCGACGTTGACGGTGCTGGAGATCACCACCATTCCCATTTCCGACAGCGTGCCGTGCCAGGGGACGCTACCGCGCGCACCGGCCAGGCGCCCGGCCGAATAGCTCACGATGCCGGCGGGGCGCCAGAACCACTCCTCCAGGAAGTGGTCGGTGCGGTTCTTCAGGCCCGGCTGCATGCCCCAGTTGTACTCGCCGGTGACGAACACGAAGCCATCGGCACCGCGGATCTTGCCGGCCAGCGCCTCCATGGCCTCCGGCGCCTCGCCCGGCGAATACTCCTTGTACATGCGGTCCAGCATCGGGAGGTCCACCGCCTTGGCGTCGATCAGCTCGGCGACGACGCCGCCGGCCTGCAGTGCGCGCACGCAGTAGTCGGCCAGGCGGATGCCCATGCGGCCTGCGCGTAAGAGCCGTAGAAGACAAGGACGCGTTCGGACATGTGAACCTCGGCAATGGTGAGCGTGAGGGCTGCTGGCGCATCACTTCAGCAGGGCTGCTGGCAAACACAAGTGAGCCCCCTTTTCGCGCGGACAGACAGCGACGCCGGTCGAGGCAAGCTGAGGAGGTCGACTCTGACCCCTACTTGTGCCTGCGCTGACACTCTTTGGTGGGCCTATGCCGCTTGAAGGCTGACCCGTGCGGCTTGAAGCCTCAAGCATGAGCCCCGGAGCCTCAAGCGTGAGCCGTGGAGCCTGACTCCTGGGGCGTGGAGCGTCACGCCTGACGCTTTGAGGCTGCCGCGTGAAGCCCAGAGGCTGAAGCGACAGGGTTGAAGTCCCAAGTTTGAGTCCCCGAGACTCACAGGTGAGACATTTCCGCTCGTGCGTCCGGGTCCCAGCCTGATTGGAGAAGCGCAGAGGCTGACCCATGACGCTCGCGGCGTCGGCCGTGACTCTCGGAGCTTCTCACCTGCGGCTTGGGACCTCGGCAGCCTCTTCAACACTTAGTTCAACGCAACAGAGAAAGTCGACTCTGACCCCTGTTTTTCCTTGGGGCTTGGGACTTCGGCAGCGTCCTTCGCACGAAAATTCAACGAGGCGGGAAGAGTCGACTCCTTTTTCTTTGTAGCAACTAGAGCGCAGGAATCGCACCGATTGGACTACCGCCGAGGAGCATCCAAACACCGCGGAGCGCACGTGGATTCGCAATCAACCCAGTCAGCCAAACTGCTTCCCACCCATTTAAAGATCCATACATGAGATCCGCCCGATCCCGGAGGCTCGTCAAATGGGCCCTCAACTCGGGCACTGATGCTGGACTTGTTGTGAGTGAAAGATGCTTGAGGGGGCTTAGCAAAAGCAGCTCCCACTGCTTTGCCAACCAAACCTGCACCCCATTTGGAATCATAATGGAGCGCACGTGCGCCTCGACTCGGTCCCGATAGGCACCAAAACCACCGACGGTGACGACGTTAACGGTAGGACTGGCAAATGCCCCCTCGAAATTTGCCCTAACCAGCCTGCGTCGAAGAATCTTGTCAAAGTACGGGTGCAACGGCCGTACCCTTACGCCCCCGACCCAACACGCTGTTCGCCTACCGTTGCATTTACAAGCTGGAACTAGATTCGGGGAAAAGAAAGAGAACTCGGGGTGTGTATGCTTCTCTACGAAATGATCTACTTCGCCTCCGTTGCTAGGCTTTCCGCACATTGGGCAGACCTCTGGGCTCAGCCTGTTGCGAACCTCCTCAATAAATTCTAATCCCACAACTTCAGACGCATAGAGGCTTTTTAAGCGCTTCTTCTGCTCATCAGATGTCGCCATAGGTAGAAGCGAAACCGGACAGCCGCGAACCTTCAAATATTCCTTGTACGCAGCGGGCAACTTACCGCTCACGGAGTCGAAAATCGCTCTGTTAGCAACAGGGATCCTCTTGTTTCCCGCTATGGTCGTGATGACTGCAAGATCGTCGACTCTAAGTCGTCTGATATATCTCATGCGGGACCCGCCAGCTTGCTTAGTATGGCGACCCGAGCGCTAATCGACACATCTTCCAAATAGTTGTCGGCATTGCCCTGAGATCGAATTGCGTCTTCCACGTCCGCCAGCATCCGGGCAATCAACTCGTCCTCGAAAACGAAGAAGCTAACTGAGCCAATGTCTGCACCGAAAGTCTGCAGCCTGGGGCGAGCAGCACGGACAGCGCCTTCATGTCGAGATAGCACCAAGACGCAGTCCGTAGGCACCTCCCGGACGAGATATGCGGAATGGGTCGCCAAAACTGAAACCGACCCTGTAAGCCGAAGGACGGTGTTGAGAAGCGCTACCAACTGACTAATCAGCGCGGGGTGCAAATGCGTCTCGGGCTCGTCTATGAGAACTAGCGATCCATTCTCGGCGTGCGCACATACATTCAATATCAGCCACAGGAACTGCATATGGCCGCTACTCAGTCGATGGGCGCCACCCCCATGCACAATACGCCCCATCGCCAAGTCGTGTACGAATCTAAGTCGGCCTTGCTCGCTCTCTGACACATATAGATCTTCCAGCGCGCTGATTGCATATTCGCTGCCATCACGAATCTTGATTCTCAGCTGACCGTCGGCGAATGAACTTCTCAAGCCGTCGACGACGATTTGCAGGCGCGACCGCCGCGCGATGGACTCCTTCTCGTGGAGCAGGCGACTGATAAGCTCTGCGCTTCGATGAGCAAGGTCAGAATACATCCGAACCGGAAAGTACGGGATGGCGGGTTGCTCAGGCGAACTGACGTACTGACTTCCGTGGGTGCCAATCAGCAGCAGACGGGAAAATCGTGGGCGCCCAAAGGCTGGGTCCACAGCGTCTCCGTTGTAGCGCAACAAAGCGCGAGCTACACGCTTCAGACACTCAGTCTTGCCCAATCCGTTCTCACCCACCAAAACGTTGATCCGCCTGGGCACTGGACTATTGTGATTCCATCGAAATTGCATGGACGGCAAATACTGTGATGGAGCCAAATCGACGGCTTCGCTTGCCAAGTCGAGTTGCTCGCCCAGTCCCGAGAAGAGAGTCCTAAGGTTGTAGTAGGCGAAGTAAGACTCAGAATCGCGAAGCAAAACCTCCTGCATCGCAGGCACTCGGAGCGCCCGCCGCAACCACGCGGGCCGAGCACCCATATTGGCGAAAGGAGCGTCACGTAACGCGCGGAGCACAGTCCTGGCTTTAGCCGGCCCACACGTTTCTATGAGATCTCGATAGTTCTGAAGCTTGGGAAGCACGGTTACAAACTCTAGTGCTCTGACACTCGACTCACCACCTCTAATTAACTCCCGGAGAGCTTCGCTGAAACTCCGCTCAGGTTCGCCCAGCACAAGCGCCTTCAGCTTTTCGCTAAAACGAACCACGCCTGCTTCAACAAAATAGAATTCTACGAACGACCGCACGCCAAAGTCATTCCAGCGGTCGTCACTCGGAACAAGTACGAGTGCGTTAGTGAACTCGAAAACATTTGCCTCACTTTCGGCAATAAAAATCTTCATTCCTTGATCGTCCTCAGTAATAGCCGATATCAGATAGGCTACTCATGGCGCAATAACGCGGAACCAATCGCGCATGGCCTGACGGATGCGATCCATCTCCTCGTCGGATATCTCGGTCATATGGCAAATCGTATTCCTAAGATGACCGATGAGCCGGGCTTGCTGTACGAGTGCTTTATCTCGAATCAGCGATCCCACGCCGTCTTTCCAACAGTGGTCTGCGACTCGCAGCAGCTGCGCATACGTCATCAAGCGGGATCTATCGCGAGAACCGATAGCCATCCAGCTTTTAACCTCTTCGGTCTCCTCTAGACGTGCAACTTCGTCCTTCACGTCTGGCGGCAACTTGTCCCACCAATTCGCATTCGTGCCATCCTCGGACAGAACACCGACTAAGAAGTCGCGCAGGTAAGACTCGAATACAAAGAACAGCTTGTAGGCTTCCGCCGCGCGGTTGGCGCTTCGCACCTCCTGCGGCAAGATGGAGCTTAGATCTGTCGTTTCCGATATCAAAAGAGGCCGAGACGCGGCGACGTCATCGCTCTTTGCGATAGTTCGCTCAGCTGTCTGACCGAGCATCACGAACAGGGCAGCTGCTGCGTCGTGCCTCACTGGAATACCTTTCGCAAGGAGTTGAATATATTCAAATACGTCTCCTCGGTTCCATTGGCAGGGAGATGTATCTGCAAGTTATAGTGAAACTCGGTTCGGAGGCCGGCACCGGTCGCCCGTGGTCTGCGAATCTTGATTTCCGTCGTTTCTCCCTCTTCCTCCTCAAGATCGTCTCCCGCCTCGATGGATCCAGACGGCGATGAAACCTGCTGCGAACCCGATGTGTTGAAGTTCGCGTTTTTAGCTAGCGCGGAGAACGTGTATGCGATGCGCTTAGTCATCTCCTCATCGGTGCCGGCTACCTGTGAAATCAAGCCCCTAAGTTGCTCAGTACTTAGGCTGTTTGCGCCCTCATGTGCCGCAAACAAGGGTGCATACGCCTTTCGGATGGCATCCGCGATTGCGCCTCTGGCGGCTGCCGGGTTCTTTAGCAAACGATATTCTGGGGTAGGCCGTCCGGCGGCATCTATAAAACCCAGGGTTCGCATTAGCGGAATCAGTGGTCGGTCACCCGATGCCTTCAAGCCAAGTGTCTGCGCGAGAAAGGACTGGGTGAATGACTCAGGTACTTTTGCAGCAGCTATGCCCAGAAAAAGCTTTTCGACGTTCTTGTAGGACGGAAGATACGGAAGGGACGTCGCCATAACGAAAGTTCTCCTAGGTTAGATTCTACGTCCGGGCGCTGCGACTCGAGAAAATTGCAGAAATGAACTGAGCTTGTTGCAAGATGCCTTGTATGAACTCTTGACGCCCGACGCTACTCCAGCGCTGGGTTTAAGCCAACAAACCTAGCCTGACCCCGCTGAGGCTGCCATAGCTAAGCTCTGATGTCTCCTTTAGGTTCTGCAGCCGGAAAACGACAGAGCCCGCTTCCGCGGGCTCTGTCGACGCTTTGAATCATTGGCGCCTCGCGATGTATCGCGGCCAGCCGAATGCAACTTCATTCGTGGCAACGCATACGCAGGGTGAGCGGTCACATATTCCGTCGATACTCTCCACCCACGTCATACAACGCGTGGCTGATCTGCCCCAGGCTGTGGGTCTTCACCGCCTCCATCAGCGCGGCGAATACGTTCTGGCGGTCGCGGGCGGTTTTCTGGAGGTAGGCGAGGCCGGCGTCACGGTCGGAGGTCGCGGTCGCGACTGACGTCGCTCCTACGGGAGCCGGGGTCAGGGCGTTGCGCAGCTGCTGGTAGTTGCGGACGTTGTCGATCTGCTGGCCTTTCTCTTCCTCGGTCGAGCGGATCAGTTCGATCTCGGTGACGATGTCGCCGGCGTGCTCCTTCGGCAGGAAGGTGTTGACGCCGACCAGCGGCAGGCTACCGTCGTGCTTCTTGTGCTCGTAGTACAGGCTCTCTTCCTGGATCTTGCCGCGCTGGTACATGGTGTCCATGGCGCCGAGCACGCCGCCGCGCTCGCTGATGGCCTCGAACTCCTTGTAGACGGCTTCCTCGACGATGTCGGTGAGCTTGTCGACGATGAAGCTGCCCTGCCAGGGGTTCTCGCAGAAGTTCAGCCCCAGCTCCTTGTTGATGATCATCTGGATGGCCACGGCGCGGCGCACGGACTCTTCTGTCGGCGTGGTGATGGCTTCGTCGTAGGCGTTGGTGTGCAGGCTGTTGCAGTTGTCGAACAGGGCGTACAGGGCCTGCAGCGTGGTGCGGATGTCGTTGAACTGGATCTCCTGCGCGTGCAGGGAGCGGCCGCTGGTCTGGATGTGGTACTTCATCATCTGGCTGCGGGCACTGGCGCCGTAGCGCTCGCGCATAGCGCGGGCCCAGATGCGGCGGGCGACGCGGCCGATGACGGTGTACTCGGGGTCCATGCCGTTGCTGAAGAAGAACGACAGGTTGGGCGCGAAGTCGTCGATCTTCATGCCGCGCGCGAGGTAGTACTCGACGATGGTGAAGCCGTTGCTCAGGGTGAAGGCGAGCTGGCTGATCGGGTTCGCCCCGGCCTCGGCGATGTGGTAGCCGGAGATCGACACCGAGTAGAAGTTGCGCACGCCGTTGTCGACGAAGTACTGCTGGATGTCGCCCATCATCCGCAGGGCGAACTCGGTGCTGAAGATGCAGGTGTTCTGGGCCTGGTCTTCCTTGAGGATGTCGGCCTGCACGGTGCCGCGCACGGTTTTGAGCGTTTCGGCCTTGATGCGCGCGTAGGTGTCGGGGTCCAGCAGCTGGTCGCCGGTAACGCCCAGAAGGCCCAGGCCCAGGCCGTCGTGGCCCTGGGGCAGGCTGCCGCTGTATTGCGGGCGCTGGCGGCCTTCAAACAGCTTTTCGATCTTGTCGTGGGCGGCGTCCCAACGGGCCTGGTCGGCGCGCAGATACTTCTCCACCTGCTGGTCGATGGCGGTGTTCATGAACATCGCCAGGATCATCGGCGCGGGGCCGTTGATGGTCATCGACACCGAGGTAGTCGGCGCGCACAGGTCGAAGCCGGAGTACAGCTTCTTCATGTCGTCCAGCGTGGGGATGTTGACGCCCGAGTTGCCGATCTTGCCGTAGATGTCCGGGCGCGGCGCCGGGTCCTCGCCGTACAGGGTGACCGAGTCGAATGCGGTGGACAGGCGCGCGGCCGGCTGGCCGAGGCTGAGGTAGTGGAAGCGGCGGTTGGTGCGCTCCGGGGTGCCCTCGCCGGCGAACATGCGGATCGGGTCCTCGCCGGTGCGGCGGTACGGGTAGACGCCGCCGGTGTAGGGGTAGGCGCCGGGCAGGTTTTCCTTCTGCAGGAAGGTCAGCAGCTCGCCCCAGGACTTGTAGGTGGGCGCGGCGATCTTGGGGATCTGCTGGTGCGACAGGGACTCGCGGTAGTTCTCCACGCGGATGGTCTTGTCGCGGACCTGGTACTCGTTGACGTCGTCGGTGATGGACTTGAGGCGGGCCGGCCAGTCGCGCAGGAGCTTGAGGGCTTCGGAATCGAGGGATTGGACGGCGTCGTTGTAGCGCTGGCGGAGGGTGAGGAGGGTGCGGTCGGGGGCCGGAGCGGAATCCCTTTCCCTTGTAGGAGCGGCTTCAGCCGCGACCTGTACATCGTCCCCAACGTTCTGTGCGTTCGCGGCTGAAGCCGCTCCTACAGCGGACGGGGCGCGGGAGTCAGGCGACTTCGCCGGGCCTTGGAGGGCATCGGCCTGGTAGAGGTCGAGCTGCTTGGGCAGCTGCGGGTCCTCGAGGTCATGCAGGCTCTGCCAGTAGCTCTGCGCGCGGTCGGCGATTTCGGACTGGCTCTCGATGCGGTCGTTGATCGAGCGGCCCTGCTCGGCGATCTCGGCGAGGTAGCGGACGCGGTTGCCGGGGATCAGCACCGTCGCGCGCGGCTCCTTCAGCGAGGTGTCGATGTCGGGCCGGAAGTCGCAGCGGGAGCTCCCCGGAACGGAATCCCGCTTCGCCGTAGGAGCGACGTCAGTCGCGACCTGACCATTGTCCCGGGAGCTCTGCGAGGTCGCGACTGACGTCGCTCCTACATCGGCGCCATTAGCGGAGCCGCCGCCCACGCCGAGCTTCTCCCGCATCAACCGGCACAGGTTCGCGAACATCCAGCTGATGCCGGGGTCGTTGAACTGGCTGGCGATCGTCGGGTAGACCGGGACGTCCTCGTCCTTGGTCTGGAAGGCGACGCGGTTGCGCTTCCACTGCTTGCGGATGTCGCGCAGGGCATCCTCGGCGCCGCGCTTGTCGTACTTGTTGAGCACCACCAGTTCGGCGAAGTCGAGCATGTCGATCTTCTCCAGCTGGCTCGGGGCGCCGAAGTCGCTGGTCATGACGTACATCGGGAAGTCGACCAGGTCGACGATCTCCGAGTCGGACTGGCCAATACCCGCGGTCTCGACGATGACCAGGTCGTAGCCCAGCCCCTTGAGGAAGCCGATCGAGTCCTTCAGCACCGCGTTGGTGGCGGCGTGCTGGCGGCGGGTGGCCATCGAGCGCATGTAGACGCGGTTGCTGCGCAGCGAGTTCATGCGGATGCGGTCGCCCAGCAGCGCGCCACCGGTGCGGCGGCGGGTCGGGTCGACCGAGATCACCGCGATGCGCATCTCCGGGAAGTTCGCCAGGAAGCGGTTGAGCAGCTCGTCGGTCACGGACGACTTGCCGGCGCCGCCGGTGCCGGTGATGCCGATGACCGGGGTCTTGCCGCCGGCCAGTTGCCACTGCTTGCGCAGATGGGCCAACTGCTGCTCGTCGAAGTGGTCCTCCTCGATCGCGCTGAGCATGCGGCCGATGGCGATCTCGTCGGTGATCGACGGCTGGGTGTTGTCGGCCTCGCCCTCGATGCGGCCTTCGCCGGCGCGGCGGACGACGTCCTCGATCATCGCCACCAGCCCCATGTGCATGCCGTCGTTGGGGTGGTAGATGCGCTCGACGCCATAGGCCTGCAGTTCGCGGATCTCCTCGGGGGTGATGGTGCCGCCACCACCGGCGAAGATCTTGATGTGGCCGGCGCCGCGCTCCTTGAGCATGTCGACCATGTACTTGAGGTACTCGACGTGCCCGCCCTGGTAGGACGACAGCGCGATGCCGTCGGCGTCCTCCTGCAGGGCGGCGCGGACGACGTCCTCGACCGAGCGGTTGTGGCCCAGGTGGATGACTTCCGCGCCCTGCCCCTGGATCAGCCGCCGCATGATGTTGATGGCGGCGTCGTGGCCGTCGAACAGGCTGGCGGCGGTGACGAACCGCAGCGGCGTGCGGGCGGTGTCGGCGTCGGACTGGGGAAGCTGGCTGGCGGGGGTGCTCATGGCGCACTCGGCTACTGAAAACGGATCGGCCGATTGTAGCGCGGGGCCTTGGTGCGCCTTTTTCGTTCCACCAATGGAACGTCACGGCGCGGCCGCAGGTGCGGGATCGGTGCGTTGTCCTGATCCATGAGCCCGATGACCGCCCTCGCCCACCCCGACTCGCATGCGCCCGATGCGGTGCATGACGAAGACGGGGCCGCACGGCTGGCGCTGTACCGGCGCGCGGCACAGGGCGGCCATACCGGCGCACAGGTGGAATACGCGCGGATGCTGCTGTTCGGGCTCGGCGGCCCCGCGGCACCGCGCCTCGGGCTGGGCTGGCTGCTGCGCGCGGAAGGTGCCGGCAACACAATCGCCGGCTACTGGCTGGCCTGGCTGGCACTGGGCAGCGTGCTGCTGCCGCGCGATGGCCGCATCAACCAACGCATGCTGGCGGCGGTGCACCACGGCTACCCGCCGGCCCTGCGCGCTGCGGCGGTCCACCTGGGCCGCAAAGCCGACGCCGGCGACCAGGGCCTGTGCCTGCAATTGCTGGAGCGCGCCGCCGATGCCGGCGACGCGGTGTCCGCGCTGCTGCTGGTGGAGCGGCTGCAACGGGGCGAAGGCTGCGAGGCGCGGCCGATGGCCGCGGCGGGCTGGCGTGCACGGTTGATGAATCACGGCATCGACCCGTTACCGCCAATCGTCGCGCCACCGGTCGCGCCCCGGCCACCGCGCGGGCCGGGATCGCCGGCGACGCTCGCGTTCGAGGAAGCCCTGGTGCCGGCAAAGATTGCCTGGCTGTCGGAGACCGCGCGGGTCGGCGTCATCAGGGGGTTGCTGACGTCCGACGAATGCCGGCTGCTGGTGGCGCACGCGATGCTGTCCCAACGCGACGATGGCCGCGACGCCGGATGCGTCCCGGTCGATGCCGCGCAGGAGGACTTCGCCTTGCGGGTGCTGCAGCTGCGGCTGGCCCGCGCGGCCCGCTGCGAGCTGGCCCACGCCGAGCCGCTTCGGATCGGGCGGCGCGGCATCGGGGCCGACCAGCGCCCGTGCAGCGACCACTTGCCGCCGGACCGGCTCGCCGCCGACCACGCTGCGTCAGGCAACCGCCACCGCACCCTCACCGTCTGCCTCGCGCAGGCCAGCGACGGCGGCGGCATCGCTTTTCCGCAGGCGGGGCTGGAGGTGCAACCCACCACCGGCGCCGCGCTGGTTTTCGACGACCTGCACCCCGATGGCAGCCACAATGACGCCGCACTGCACGCCGGCCGGGCCGTAGCGGGCGGCGAGCAATGGCTCGCGACGGCGTGGCTCCGCGAAGGCCGCTACCGCCCGTTCTGAGACCGCTGTCGCATGCGGCCGACGGCCCCGGCATACGCAGCCGTACGCTCCGATTGCTTTAGACTACGGCCGCTGCAGACGGGCCACGCCCGTGGCTGCGCAGGCGAATCCCAAAAGATTCAACTACCTACCAAGAATAGTTGGCGCAAAGCGTTAACAACGCGTGCGCGCCACGCGGAGCACCCGATGATTTTTGAGACCCTGGACACCTTCGGCCATGAGCAGGTCGTGTTCTGCCACAACAAGGACGCGGGCCTGAAGGCCATCATCGCGATCCACAACACCGTGCTGGGTCCGGCCCTGGGCGGTACGCGCATGTGGCCGTACAAGACCGAGCAGGACGCTCTGAACGACGTGCTCCGCCTCAGCCGCGGCATGACCTACAAGAACGCGGTGGCCGGCCTGGACATCGGCGGCGGCAAGGCCGTGATCATCGGTGACCCGGCGACCGACAAGTCCGAGGCGCTGTTCCGCGCGTTCGGCCAGTTCGTGCAGTCGCTGGGCGGCCGCTACATCACCGCCGAGGACGTCGGCATCGACGTCAACGACATGGAGCTGGTCTACCGCGAGACCGAGTTCGTCACCGGCGTGCACCAGGTCCACGGCGGTTCGGGCGACCCGTCGCCGTTCACCGCCTACGGCGCGCTGCAGGGCCTGATGGCCTCGCTCAACAAGCGCTTCGGCGACGAGGAAGTCGGCAAGTACACCTACGCCGTGCAGGGCCTCGGCCACGTCGGCATGGAGTACGTGAAGCTGCTCAAGGAGCGCGGCGCGAAGATCTTCGTCACCGACATCAACAAGGGCCTGGTCGACAAGGCCGTGTCCGAGTACGGCGCCGAGGCCGTGGGCCTGGACGAGATCTACGACGTCGACGCCGACGTGTACTCGCCGTGCGCGCTGGGTGGCACCATCAACGAAGAAACCCTGCCCCGCCTGAAGGCCAAGGTCATCTGCGGTGCGGCCAACAACCAGCTGGCCAACAACGCCATCGGTGACGAAGTGGCCAAGCGCGGCATCCTGTACGCCCCGGACTACGCCGTGAACGCCGGCGGCGTGATGAACGTCGCACTGGAGATGACCGGCTACAACCGCGAGCGTGCGATGCGCCAGATGCGCACGATCTACCACAACCTGACCCGCATCTTCGAAATCGCCGAGCGCGACGGCATCCCGACCTACCGGGCCGCCGACCGCATGGCCGAGGAGCGCATCGAGGTGATGGGCAAGCTGAAGCTGCCGCTGGGCCGTTCGACCCCGCGCTTCCAGGGCCGCATCCGCGGCGGTGCGTAAGCACGGCTGAAGCGTTACCGACGACGGGGCCCAGTGCCCCGTCGTCGTTTCCGGAACACGTACCGCGTCCTGCACACGTCGTGTGGCGCGCACCGGCCGCCCGGATGGCGGCCCACTACCAGACCAGCAGGAGCCCCCATGCGCCCGTTTCCCCTTGGTGACGAACTCGACGCCTTGCGCGAGGCCGTTCGCCGCTTCGCCGAAGCCGAGATCGCCCCGCGCGCCGCCGCCATCGACGAGGCCAACGCCTTCCCGCAGGAGCTGTGGCCCAAGCTGGGCGAGATGGGCCTGCTCGGGCTGACGGTGCCCGGCGAGTACGGCGGCAGTGACATGGGCTACCTGGCCCACCTGGTCGCGATGGAGGAGATCTCGCGTGCGTCCGGCTCGGTCGGCCTGAGCTACGGCGCCCACTCCAACCTGTGCGTCAACAACCTCTACGCCAACGGCACCGAGGCGCAGCGCGCGAAGTACCTGCCCAGGCTCTGCAGCGGCGAGTGGAAGGGCGCGCTGGCGATGAGCGAGCCGGGCGCGGGTTCGGACGTGGTCGGCTCGATGTCCTGCCGGGCCGAGCTGCGCGGCGACGTGTGGGTCGCCAACGGCAACAAGATGTGGATCACCAACGGTCCCGAGGCCGACGTGCTGATCGTCTACATGCGCACCGCCGGCAAGGACGCGGGCAGCAAGTGCATGACCGCCTTCATCGTCGAGAAGGGCATGAAGGGGTTCAGCACCGCCCAGAAGCTCGACAAGCTCGGCATGCGCGGCTCGAACACCTGCGAGCTGGTGTTCGAGGACTGCGAGATCCCGGCCGACAACGTGCTCGGCGAGGTCAACGGCGGCGTCAAGGTACTGATGTCCGGGCTCAACACCGAGCGGCTGGTGCTGACCGGCGGCCCGATCGGCCTGATGCAGGCCGCGCTCGACATCACCCTGCCCTACGTGCGCGAGCGCCGGCAGTTCGACGCGGCGATTGGCACGTTCGGGATTATGCAGGCCAAGATCGCCGACATGTACACCGCGCTGCAGTCGTCGCGGGCGTTCGCCTACCAGGTGGCGCGCGACTACGACGCCGGACACAAGAGCCGCGTGGACGCCGCATCGTGCCTGCTGCACGCCTCGGAAGCCGCGGTGCAGGTGGCGCTGGAAGCGATCCAGAGCCTGGGCGGTAACGGTTACATCAACGAATACCCGACCGGCCGCATCCTGCGCGACGCCAAGCTCTACGCGATCGGCGCCGGCACCAACGAGATCCGCCGCATGCTCATCGGCCGCGAGCTTTTCGACGGCAAGAGCTGATTGGCTGCATGCTCCTGTAGGAGCGGCGTAAGCCGCGATCGGGAACGATCGGCCTGCGCCACGTCACGATCGCGACTCACGTCGCTCCTACAACGGACGCATAAAAAAAACGCCGCGGAGAATCGCGGCGTTTTTCGTTGCATCTTACGCCCGGCCTCAGAACCCGACGGTCCAGTTGGCGAAGGCGCCCGTGTAGCTGCGCCCCCCCACGTGGCGGGTATCGATGTCGAAGCCAAAGCGACCGGCATCCGGCAATGCAAGCCCGAGGCCAAGCCCGAACACGGTCGCGTCGTCCTCCAAACCACTGCCGGCAATCGGCGACCACACGTCGAGCCCGGTAAACCGCGCATCGATCGCGCTGCCCGACTGCGACAGCGTGTGCTGCCACTCCAGCCGGCCCTGCATCGACAGGCGCGCGGCGCCGAGCCACCAGCCCCGCTCGAACCGCGCACCGGCCAGCGCCTGGGTCGCGTCCAGCGTGGAACCGGCGGAACTCAGGCCGAAGCCGGCCGCGCCCTGCTCGCTGAAGCCATCGCGCTCCAGCCGGATCGCCTGGGTGCCCAGGTACGGGGTCAACGTCGCGCCGCCGAACTGGAACCGGTGGCCCGCCTGCACGCCCAACGTCGTGTAGCGGTTGTCGTAGTCGGTGCCTACGCCGTAGTGCCGCGACCCGAGCAGGATGTCGCGCTGCAGGCGGCGGTCGATGCTGCCCAGCGCCATCCGGCCGAGCACGTAGTTGCCGCCGTCCTCCCAGGCCGCATAGAACTGGCCTTCGATCTGGCGGTTGCGCTCGCGGTCGCCACGCAGCGTGTGCGCGCCCTGGCCGTCGCTCTGGCCGAACGCGGCACCGACCATCAGGTTCGGCCCGAACCAGCGGTCATGGCCGATCATCCAGCCGTTGCTGTCGAGCCGGGTGTGCGACCACATCGAACGCTCGCCATCGAGGCGCTGCGCCCAGCCACCGGCCACGCCCGTGCGCTCCAGCGTGTCCAGGCGCGACTCCAGCGCGTGCCGTCCGCCCTCGATCGCCATCATCGCGAACGCGGTGTCGGCCGCATGCAACTCGCCCGACAGGCTGGCCAGCGACTGCTCGGCCCCGGCAACGGTCGCGGTGCGCTGCAGTGCCGACGCACCCTCGATGAAGCCGCCCACCATCGGGTCGCCCGACAACCGCACGGCGCTGCCGTCAATCAGTCGGAAGGCGTTCTCCACCCGCAGCGCGCTGCCGACCGCCGCCGCGCTCAGGCCGAATGCCTGTGCCGTCGCATTGACGTCCAGCCGCTGGATCTCAAGCGACACCGCGTTGGCGGTGTAGGCCAGGTCGGCCTCGAGGAACACGCCCTCGCCCGCCAGCAGGTTGTCGAACTGGCCGGTAATGCCGCCGGCCGCGGTCAGGAAGGTCTCGCTCGACGAGTACACGTAGCCCTCGGTGACGCCGGCCACCAGCGCGTCGCCGTCGATCTGCGCGCTGCCGGCCACCTGCATTCGCGAGCCAACGTCGAACGCGAAGACGCCGCCAGCGCCCTGTCGGAAGTCGCCGCCCACGGTGTGGGTGAGCCCTTCCGAGTCGCCGCCGTACATGAAGACCACGCCGTCATTGGACAGGTTGCCCAGGACGCTGCTGCCCTCGAGCGCCAGCCCGCCATCGGCCCCGACCACCGCGTTGCCCGGCAGGTGCGAGAGCGCGCTGAGGATGCCGGACTCCACCCGGGTGTCGCCGGAATAGCTGTTGTTGCCGGTCAGCACCAGCTCGCCGCTGCCGCGCTTGGTGATACCGCCGGCGCCGCTGATGTCGTTGTCCCAGAACGAGGCGCCGCCGTTGAAGTTGGCGACTACCTGGCCCCAGTCCAGCCGCCCCGGACCCTGCACCGCTGCACCCACGTTGAGCAGGCCATGGCCGAAGATGTCGTCGACGCCGGCGGCACCGATGTCGGTGGCCGTGCCCAGCAGCGTCTGCCGGACGAGGTCGTTGTTGAAGTACGGGAACGCCTCCCACACCAGCGCCGCGGCACCGGAGACCAGCGGCCCCGAGAACGAGGTGCCCTGCCAGTTCCAGTAGCTGGGATCGTCGGGCGCGTCGTCGGTGCCGGTGGTCACCACGTTGCCGGGCGCGACCATGCAGTAGTCCTTGGCGACGCCGCAGGCATTGGAATAGATCGCCAGTTCGTCGGGCGCATCCGCGTTGACCGCCGCCACGGCGATCCAGCCGCGCTCCAGGTCGGCCGCGGGCGTCGAGCCGTTCGGGCCAAGCTGGCTCGGCAACGCAGCCATGCTGGACGGGTCATCGAAGCCCGAGTTGCCGGTGGAAAACACCACCAGGCCGTCGTGGTCGCGGATGAAGGGCCGGTATTCCTCGGCAATCGGCGCCGTCGCGTTGGGGTTGGTCCAGTAGAGGCCGCCCCACGAGTTGTTCATGATCCGCATGCCCTGCGCGACCAGGTCCTGGTGGACCTGCAGCAGCCCGAGCGCGCCATCGACCTCGTTGCCCTCGCCGGACCCGTCATCGACCGGCGGGGTGTCGGAGATGATGCGCGCCGAGAGGATCTCCGCGCCCGGCGCGATGCCGCCCGGCCATTCACCGAACGCCGTGCCGGCCATGACCTGCGCCACCGCCGTGCCGTGCCCGACCACGTCGTCGACCGACAGGTTGTTGCGGTTCGGATCGAGGTAGGTCTCGTTGTAGACCACGCGCGGCGAGAGCGCGGGATGGTTGCGGTTGACGCCACTGTCGATCACGCCGATGCGCACACCCTCACCGGTGAAACCGGCCGCGTGCGCCGCCTGCGTGTTGGTCACGGTCAGGTGCTTGGAGAACGCGGGGTTCGGGTCGTACACCACCGGGTCGGCCGGCGGCGCCGCCGGAGGCGGGTCAGGTCGCACGACCGTGTCGCTACCGCCGCCACCACCACAGCCCGCCAACACGACCAGGCCGATACTTCCCAAAGCCACGCGGCAGGCGTGGGCGAGTGCGTTGCGATGCAAATCCATTTTTCCCCCGGAGGTCGACAACGGCCACGCGCATCGAACGGACTGCACGCATGATCGGCCAGTCGTCCGAGTATCGGACGGGTTCGCGACACGCACAATCGCCGCCCCATTCAAACTGCTGAAGCGTTGTGCGGGTTTGCGGCACTGCAGCACGCCGCCGCATAATCGGCCGATGCGGCAGCGGCAACGGGTTGATCCAACGGCCGCGCCGCCGGTCCCATCCACTGGAGTCCCCCATGAGCGACGTCGTCATCGTCGGTGCCAAGCGCACCGCCATCGGTTCCTTCCTCGGCCAGTTCACCGGCGTGCCCACACCGCAACTCGGCGTTGCCGCCATCACTGGCGCGCTCGAGCAGGCCGGCATCGCGCCCGACCAGGTCCAGGAGGTCATCATGGGTTGCGTGCTGCCCGCCGGCCTCGGCCAGGCACCGGCGCGCCAGGCCGCGCTGGGTGCCGGCCTGCCCGACTCGGCCGCGTGCACCACCATCAACAAGGTCTGCGGCTCGGGTATGAAGGCCGTGATGCTGGGCCACGACATGATCAAGGCCGGTTCAGCCAGCGTGGTTGTCGCCGGCGGCATGGAGTCGATGACCAACGCCCCGCACCTGCTCAACAACTCGCGCACCGGCATCCGCTACGGCAGCACCGAGATGCTCGACCACATGGCACACGACGGCCTGACCAATCCGTATGACGGCAAGGCGATGGGCGTGTTCGGCGACACCACCTGCAACACCTACGGGTTCGATCGCGAGGCGCTGGACGCGTTCGCGGCCGAAAGCGTCAACCGCGCCAAGAAGGCGCAGGCCGACGGTGCGTTCAAGGACGAGATCGTTCCGGTGACCGTCAAGACGCGCAAGGGCGAAGTCGTCGTCGACACCGACGAGGAGCCGGGCAAGATCGATACCGGCAAGATCCCCGGCCTGCGCGCCGCGTTCGGCAAGGACGGCGTGTTGACCGCAGCGTCGTCGTCGAAGATCTCCGACGGCGCTGCCGCCACGGTGCTGATGTCGGCCGACGAAGCCGCATCGCGCGGGCTGAAGCCGCTGGCGCGGATCGTTGCGCACGCGGGCCACGCGCAGGCGCCGGAGTGGTTCACCACCGCGCCCGTCAAGGCGATTTCCAACGTGCTCGAAAAGGCCGGCTGGAAGATCGAGGACGTCGACCTGTTCGAGATCAACGAAGCCTTCGCGTGCGTGGCGATGGCGCCGATCAAGGACCTCGGCATTCCGCACGAAAAGATCAACGTGCACGGCGGCGCGGTGGCGCTCGGTCATCCGATCGGCGCAAGCGGCGCGCGTTTGATTGTCACGCTGCTCAATGCATTGCGCGCGCGTGGCGGTAAGCGTGGTGTCGCATCGCTCTGCATCGGTGGCGGCGAAGCCACCGCGATTGCCGTCGAGCTGCTCTGAACCGCCAGCAGGGCGCGAAGGGGGGGCTTTTATCACGCCCTGTTCATGTTGGATGACCGGCCGTCGGAAAGACCCCTGAACCAGTTAACGAGGCATTAACTTAAAAACACAACGTGCCGCTTGACAGGCGTCGCGGCGTTGTCATCATGTTATCGGCGCGCAATTGCGCGTTGCCCACATTTTTATACGACGAGGAACGAACCATGACTTTCAACAAGGCGCTGCTTGCCCTGGCTATGGGCTTTGCCCTGGTTGCCTGCTCGAACCAGCAGCAGGCTGAAGACTCCGCCGCCGAAGCCGCCGAGGCTGCTGGCGAGGCTTCCGAAGCCGCTGCCAACGCCGCTGCTGCTGGCGACGCCATGGCTGCCGACGCTGCCCAGGCTGCTGCCGACACCGCCGCCGCCGCTGCTGACGCCGCTGCGACCTCGGCCGACGCCGCTGCCGGTGCGACCGACATGACCGACGCCGACGACGCTGCCGACGCTGCCGAGAATGCAGCCGACGCCGCCGAGCAGGCCCAGGACGCGGCCGAAGAGGCTGCTGCCGGTGCCGATGCCGAGACCAACAACGACGGCCTCTAATTCTGGCCCGAGTTATTGATCCAAAAGACCGCCGGGTTTTCCCGGCGGTTTTTTTGTACCCGTCTGCCGGGGCCGGCCCGGCGCCTTCACATTCCTTTACACGGCCCGCCTCGATAGTGCCGCCGCCGGCAGGACCGGCGCTCTATCGAAGTCAACTGCCGACACACAGGAGTCAGCAAATGAACAACAAGCTTTTGACCCTCCTCGCCGCGGGTGCGTTCGCGCTTACCGCCTGCAACTCGCCGACCGCCAACCAGGAAGCCAACGAGGCGGCCGCCGAGGCCGAAGTCGCCGGTGACCAGGCGGCCGTTGCCGCCGAGTCCGCGGGTGATGCGGCTGCCGCCAGCGCCGAGGCTGCCGCTGCCGGTGCCGCTGCTGCTGCCGGTACGGTCGCCGCCGCCGCCGACGCCGCTGTCGACCCGCTGCAGGAAGCCTATGAAGAAGGCAAGGCCAACGCCGCCGGTGCGATCGGCGACGCTGCTGCCAACGTCTCCGCCGAGATGGAGCAGGAGCAGGTGGAAGCCGAGGCCGAGGCCAACGCCGAAGTGCAGGACTGACGTCCCGCGCTCTGCCTGACCAGGACGGGTCCGCTACGGCGGGCCCGTTTTTGTTTGGCGCACGCAGGCGCTCCGGTCGCCGGACCTACCGCCGCCGCGTCGCGGTTATCCTGTGCCGTCTCCATCGCCGCGCAGAACCGCATGCCCGTACTGAGCTCCGCCCTCGACCCCCGCTCGCAGGATTTCCGCGACAACGCCGCCTGGCATCGCGCACTGGTCGATGAGCTCGATGCCCGGCTTGCACGCGCGGCGGCCGGCGGCGGCGACAAGGCCCGCGACAAACACACTGCGCGCGGCAAGCTGCTGGCGCGCGACCGCATCACCGCCCTGCTCGACCCCGGCTCGCCGTTCCTCGAGATCGCGCCGCTGGCCGCCGAAGGGATGTACGCCGACGCCGCGCCGGCGGCAGGCATGGTCTGCGGCATCGGCCGGGTGATGGGCCAGGAGGTGGTAGTCGTGGCCAACGACGCTACGGTCAAGGGCGGCACCTACTTCCCGATGACGGTCAAGAAGCACCTGCGCGCGCAGGAAGTCGCGCGCGAGAACAACCTGCCGTGCATCTACCTGGTCGACTCCGGCGGCGCCTTCCTGCCGCTGCAGGACGAGGTCTTCCCCGACAAGGAGCACTTCGGCCGGATCTTTTACAACCAGGCCCGCATGAGCGCCGAGAACATCCCGCAGGTGGCCGTGGTGATGGGTTCGTGCACCGCCGGCGGTGCCTACGTGCCGGCCATGTGCGACGAGTCGGTGATCGTGAAGGAACAGGGCACGATCTTCCTCGGTGGGCCGCCACTGGTGAAGGCCGCCACCGGCGAGGTGGTCGATGCCGAGACGCTCGGCGGCGCCGACGTGCATACCAGCATCTCCGGTGTGGCCGACCACTTCGCCGAGGACGACCGCCATGCGCTGCAGATTGCGCGCGACATCGTCGGCACGTTCAACCGGAACAAGGTGCTGCCAGTCGCCACGCGCCCGGTACGCGACCCGCTGTTCGCCGCCGAGGAGCTCTACGGCATCGTGCCGAAGGATGCCCGCCGCCCGTTCGACATCCGCGAGGTGATCGCCCGCGTGGTCGACGGCAGCGAGTTCCAGGAGTTTAAGGCGCGCTACGGCAAGACCCTGGTGACCGGCTTCGCGCACCTGCACGGCTACCCGGTCGGCGTCATCGCCAACAACGGCATCCTGTTCGCCGAGAGCGCGCTCAAGGGCGCGCACTTCATCGAGCTGTGCAACCAGCGCGGCATCCCGCTGGTGTTCCTGCAGAACATCACCGGCTTCATGGTCGGCAAGAAGTACGAGCAGGCCGGCATCGCCAAGGACGGGGCCAAGATGGTGACCGCGGTGGCGTGCTCGCACGTACCGAAGTTCACGGTGGTGATCGGCGGCAGCTTCGGCGCCGGCAACTACGCGATGTGCGGCCGGGCCTATGGCGCGCGGTTCCTGTGGATGTGGCCGAACGCGCGCATCAGCGTGATGGGCGGCGAGCAGGCGGCCTCCGTGCTGGCCACGGTCAAGCGGGACGGTATCGAGGCCCGCGGCGGCGACTGGTCGATGGATGAGGAAGAGACCTTCAAGGCCCCCATCCGCCAACAGTACGAAGACCAGGGCAACCCCTACTACGCCACCGCGCGGCTGTGGGACGACGGCATCATCGACCCGGCCGACACGCGCCGCGTGCTCGGCCTGGGGTTGTCGGCCAGCCTCAACGCGCCCATCGAGGACCGGACCCGCTTTGGCGTGTTCCGCATGTAGTAGCTGCGGACGTGACGGTGCGCACCGATGAACGGGGAATTCCTGACCGCTTCCTGAAGGGGTGCCGGGTGACGTGAAGTGTCACATGATGACGCCGTGAAGCAGGTGCTAAGTTCGGAGGTCCCGCCCACCAAGCACGGACCCTGCCGATGGCCATCTGGAAAGACTCAACCCCCGCCAAGAACCCTGCCCCCACGCCGGCCGCGCCGGCCGAGAGCCCGAAGGCCGCCAGCTTCGAGCCGACGCCGATCCGCGACATCACCTCGCCGGCGCCTGCCCCGGCCACTCCTGCCGCGAGCCCGGCGCGCAACGAGGCGCCGTTGAAGGAATCCCTGATCGCCGCTGAACTGACCATCGAGGGCAAGATCGAAGGCACCGGCCACGTCCGCATCGCCGGCAAGTTCAACGGCGACGTCAACGTGCAGGGCAACCTGACCATCGAGCCCGGCGCGCGGCTGTCGGGCGGCGTGCGCGCCCACAAGGTCATCGTGGCCGGCGAGCTGGAAGGCAACATCGAATCCGCGCAGAAGGTCGAGCTGCTCGAGTCCGGCGCCCTCACCGGTGACGTCAAGGCCGGCGCGCTGACGGTCGCCACCGGCGCGCGGATGCGCGGCCAGGTCGACTTCGGCTGGGGCGACAAGGCCACCGGCGGCTCCAGCGGCAAGGGCGGCAACGGCAAGTCCGACAAGGCCGCTTCCGACAACGACGCATGAGCGCCCCGCGCCCCGGGACCGCGGGCGCGACGCGCACCTGCCCGCACTGCAAGACCACCATCCTCGAGAGCGCCAGCGTGTGTCCGCAATGCCGCGGGCACCTGCGCTTCGACGCGGAAGTGGCGGAGGCGGCGACGTTTTCGCCGCTGCAGGTCGAGGGCACCATCCCGGCGCCCGCCCAGGGCGCCTGCGAGTACTCGATGGTGCTGTCGATCCGCGACGGGCGCGGCCGGGAGGTCAACCGCCAGGTCGTCGGGGTCGGCGCGATCCACCCCGGCGAGGAGCGCACCTTCAGCCTGCGGGTGGAAGCCAGCGAGGTGAAAGGGTCGGCCGCGAAGCGCAGCCGCCATTGACCGGCGTGGCGCCGGAGGGCGCCGCGCCCGTGCAGCGACCGACGATCAGTTCGACTCGTGCGCCGGTGTCACCGCGACCGCCGACGCGGCCCGGCGGTTGAGCCAGAAACCGGCGGCCAGGGTCGCCAGGACCAGCAACTGCGTGCCCACGCCCTCCAGCGTCGGATACACACCCAGCAGGTCGACCCGCGGGAACGAGATCAGGCTCATCGGCAACCAGCCGGCTTCCTGCAGGGCGGCGATGCCCTTGCCGGCCAGCATCACCGCGAGAACCGCGATGAGCACCGAGCTGATGGCGAAGAACCGGGCGATCGGCAGCTTGCGCGAGTAGCGCAGCATCGCCCACGCCACGACACCCAGCACCACCACGGCGACGGCCGCGCCGGCCAGGATCGCGGACGGGTTGCCCTGCGTCCACAGCGCCGCATAGAACAGCACGGTCTCGAACACCTCGCGGTAAACGACCACGAACGAGAGCAGGAACAGGAACCACGCCGACCGCCGCGAGAGCGCGTGCGAGAGCTTGTCGCGGATGTAGCGCTGCCATGCGCCAGCCTGGCTCTTGCCGTGCATCCAGATGCCGACGAACAGCAGCACCACCGCTGCGAACAGCGCGGCGAAGCCTTCGGTCAGCTCGCGACTGGCACCACTGATGCTGACCAGGTAGGTCGCCGCGCCCCAGGTCAGGACGCCTGCCAGCAACGCGCCGACCCAGCCTGCATGCACGTACGGCATCACCTCGGTGCGGTTGGCCTTGCGCAGGAAAGCGATCATCGCGATCACCAGCAGCAGTGCTTCCAGCCCTTCGCGCAACAGGATGGTGAAAGCACCGATGAAGGAGGAGACCGCGGTGGCCTGGTCAGGCGACAGCGTGGCCTCGGCGTCGTCGAACAGGCCATTGACCACCCCGACCTGCGCCTGCACCTCCTCCACGTCCGCCGAGCTGGCGATGCGCGAGCGCAACTCGCCCATCGCGGTTTCGATGCGCGCCATCAATGCAGGGTCGCGCGATGCGAGAAGCGGTTCGACGGGCTCGAATCCGTCCAGGTAGGCCGACAGCATCAGGTCGCGTGCGCCGCCCCGGTCGCCGGCCGCGTAGGCTGCCAGGCCTTCGGCCAGGCGTTGGCGCGACAGGGTCAGGGAGCCTTCGGGCCGAGCTTCGACCGCCTCGGGCGTGCGCCGCAGGTAGGCCATCAGCGCCGCGGCCCGATCCTCGCCGACCTCTTCCGCAAGCGCGGCCGGGGTCAGTTGGGTAAGCGCGGCGAGGTCCGGCACGAGCAGGCGCAGGGAATCGTCGCCTTCCCACAAGCGGCGGCCCTCGTCCACCAGCGCTTCGGGGTAGGCGTACTGGCCGATGTGGAAGGAGAGCGCCCAGCGGTCGTCGACGGGCAGATGCGCGTAGCTGCCCATGCTGGTGCCTTCTAGTCCCTGCTCGATCACCTGGTACAGCGCGAAGATGCTGCGCTCGCGGGCGCGCTCGCGATCGGTGAACGCGATTGGTGCCGGATCCAGCGCGACCCCGGCGGGGCCGTCGCCCGCACCGGTGGTTCCGTGGCAACTGGCGCACTGCTGCTGGTACAGGCCCGACGCCGCCGCAAGGTCGGGCGTCGAGGACGGTGCGACGGGCATCGGGTACGCCTGCAGCAACTGTCCGGCCAGCCCGCGCGCCAGCCCGGCCACTGCGGACGGGTCGGCCTTGGCGTCGATCGCGGCTTGCAGCGCGGCGGCGCCGTCGATGAGTTCCGCCGTCTCGGAGGTCGCGGGCAACGCTGCCATGCGCTCGTTCACCGAGTCGGCGAACTCGACCATCTCGGCATACTCGCCCTCGCTCACGACTTCGCCGTCCTGCACCGCCACCGCGTAATCGACCGCGATGTAGTCGAGCAGGCGCCAGACGGTCTGCGCGCCGGTGGTGGCATTCGCCGACATCGCGAACATCAGCAGCAGGGAAGCAACCAGGCAACGAAGGGTCAGGGTCATGGAAACGGCGGGCCGGTGGTGATCCCGCCATCCTACGTTAAATGAGAATTGATCGCATTGACCCATGTCGGCCCCGGCGTGTCCCGGCGCGGCGCCCGGGCACGACGGCTATCATCCCCACTCCCGCCAAGGACGCATACAGATGAGCCACCCCCTGCTGCACCTGCGCGATGGACCGGTCGCACACCTGCGGCTGAACCGCCCGGACGTCCACAACGCGTTCGACGCGATGCTGATCGCCGCCCTGACCGGCGCGCTGGAGGCGGTCGGTTCCGACCCCACGGTCCGGGTGGTGATTATTGAAGGCGAAGGCGCGTCGTTCTCCGCCGGCGCCGACCTCAACTGGATGCGTGGCATGGCCAGCGCCAGCGAGGACGAGAACCGCGAGGACTCGCTCGCGCTGGCGCGGCTCATGCGCACCCTCAACGAGCTGCCCAAGCCGACCATCGCCCGCGTGCACGGCGCGGCGTTCGGTGGCGGCGTGGGCCTGGTGGCCTGCTGCGACATCGCCATCGGTGCGTTCGGAGCCAAGTTCGGCCTGACCGAGAGCAAGCTCGGCCTGCTTCCGGCGGTGATTTCGCCGTATGTCATCGAGGCGATCGGCGCACGCCAGGCGCGCCGCTGGTTTGCCAGCGCGGAAATTTTCGACGCCGCCCAGGCCCACCGGATGGGCCTGCTGCATGAAGCGGTCGATGCCGAAGACCTCGACGCGACCCTGCAACGCCAGGTCGAACTGCTGCTGAAGGCCGGCCCGGTCGCATCGGCGCAGGCCAAGGCGCTGGTGCGCCAGGTCTCGGCCCACACCGACGGGGCCCGGCACGATGCCGACAACGCGGCACTGATCGCGCGCCTGCGTGTGTCGAAGGAAGGCCAGGAAGGCCTGGGCGCCTTCCTCGACAAGCGCAGACCGGGCTGGTGCGAGTGAACCGCACGCCCTCCCCCCGTACGCAATCCGGCAACCCTCGCATGTTCAACAAGATCCTCATCGCCAACCGCGGCGAAATCGCGTGCCGCGTCATCCGCACCTGTCGTGCGCTGGGCATCCGCACCGTCGCGGTGTACTCGGAAGCCGACGCCGACGCCCAGCACGTGCGCCAGGCCGACGAGGCGTACTGCATTGGCGGCCCGCGGCCAGCCGACAGTTACCTGCGTGGTGACGCGATCATCGAGGTCGCACGCAAGGCCGGTGCGGAGGCCATCCACCCGGGCTACGGGTTCCTGTCGGAGAACGCCGACTTCGCCGACGCGTCCGAGTCGGCCGGCATCGTGTTCATCGGCCCGAAGGCCGCATCGATGCGCCGCATGGGCAGCAAGGCCGGCGCGAAGGAGCTGATGCAGACGGCCGGCGTGCCGGTGGTGCCGGGCTACACCGGCGAGAACCAGGACCCGGCCCACCTGCAGGCCGAGGCGGACCGCATCGGTTACCCGCTGATGATCAAGGCCGCGCACGGCGGCGGCGGCAAGGGCATGCGCATCGTGCGCGAGGCCGGCGAGTTCGCCGACAACCTGCAGTCGTGCCAGCGCGAAGCCGGCAATGCGTTCGGCCGCGACCGGGTGTTGCTGGAGCGCTACATCGAACAGCCGCGCCACATCGAGATCCAGGTGTTCGGCGACGCGCACGGCAATGTCATCCACCTCAACGAGCGTGAATGCTCGGCGCAGCGCCGCTACCAGAAGGTGCTGGAAGAGTCGCCGTCGCCGTTCCTCACGCCCGCGCTGCGGCAGGCGATGGGCGATGCCGCGGTGCTGGCCGCGCGTGCGATCGACTACGCCAATGCCGGCACCGTCGAGTTCATCGTCGACCCGGCGGGCAACTTCTACTTCATGGAGATCAACACCCGCCTGCAGGTCGAGCACCCGGTGACGGAGTGCGTGACCGGCCTGGACCTGGTGGCGTGGCAGTTGCAGGTCGCCGCTGGCGAGCCGTTGCCGCTCGCGCAGGACGACATCGCCCAGTCCGGCCACGCGATCGAAGTGCGGCTGTACGCCGAGGACCCCGAGGCGGGCTTCCTGCCGGGCTCGGGCACGCTGGAGCGCCTGCGCCTGCCGGCACCGTCGGCGCACGTGCGCATCGATTCGGGCGTGGTCGAGGGCGACACGGTCACCATCTTCTACGACCCGATGATCGCCAAGCTCATCGTCCACGATGCCGACCGCCCCCGTGCGCTCGCCCGCCTGCGCGAGGCGCTGTCGCAGTGCGCGATCAGCGGTCCGAAATCCAACATCGGTTTCCTCGAGCGGCTGGTGCGGCACCCGGCCGTGGTCAACGGCACGATCGATACCGGATATCTCGATCGCCACCTCGACGAGTTCATGCCCGCGCACGAGGTCAACCGCGACCTGCTGCTCGGCGCCACGGCCGCGCGGTTGCTGGCGCAGGAACAGGGCAGCCGCGACGGCGCGGCCGCGTCGAACGATCCCGGGTCGCCGTGGGCGGTCGCCGATGGCTGGCGGCTGGGCCATGCCGGCCAGCGTGCGCTGGCCTTCCTGCACGGCGAGGAGCGGCTGGAGCTTCACGCGCACGGCAGCGGCGGCGAGTACCAGGTGGAATACGACGGCGCGACGCACACGGTGGCTGGCGCCCGGTTCGACGGCGCGCTGCTGGGCCTGCGCCTCGACGGTCGCGCACGGCGGTTCCGGGTGTTCGACCACGGGCGCGAGCTGCTGGTGCACGATGGCGAGCGCCGCCTGCGGCTGCAGCCGGTGGCGATGTACCGGCATGAGGCCGGCACCGCGGGTGCAGGCGCCGACAACGTGGTCGCGCCGATGCCGGGTCGCGTGGTGGTGGTGAAGGCCAGCGCCGGCGACACGGTCGAAGCCGGCCAGGAGGTCATGGTGATCGAGGCGATGAAGATGGAGCTGAGCCTGAAGGCGCCCCGTGCGGGCACGGTGGCCGCGATCCACGCGCAGGCCGGCGACTTTGTCGAGGCCGATACCGTGCTGGTCGCCCTGGCCGAGGCTGGAGCGGACACGTGAGCACCGCCCTGCCCCGCCATGTGCGCATCGTCGAGGTCGGCCCGCGCGACGGGTTGCAGAACGAGAAGGCGATGGTCTCCACCGCCGACAAGATCGAACTGATCGACCGGCTCTCGGCCACCGGCCTGCAGAGCATCGAGGCGACCAGCTTCGTCAGCCCCAGGTGGGTGCCGCAGCTGGCCGATGCCACCGAGGTGTTCACCGGGATCACCCGTCGCCCGGGCGTCCATTACCCGGTGCTGGTGCCCAACGAGAAAGGATACGAGCGCGCACGCGAGGCCGGCGTCGAGGAGATTGCGGTATTCACCGCCGCCTCGGAGGCCTTCAACCAGCGCAACATCAATGCCTCGATCGACGAATCGCTGCAGCGGTTCGCGCCGGTGCTGGAGCGCGCACGCGGCGACGGGGTCCGGGTGCGTGGCTACGTCTCGACCGTGCTGGGCTGTCCCTACCAGGGGGAGGTGCCGCTGGCCGATGTCGTCCGCGTCGCACGTCAACTCCACGGAATGGGCTGCTACGAAATATCGCTGGGCGACACGATAGGCGTGGGCACGCCCGGCAAGGCGCGCGCGATGTTGCAGGCCGTGGCGGGCGAAGTGCCGCTCAATGCTTTGGCGGTGCACTTCCACGACACCTACGGACAGGCACTGGCCAACCTCCTCGCTTGCCTGGAGGTGGGCGTCTCGGTGGTCGACGCCTCCGTCGCCGGCACCGGCGGGTGCCCGTATGCCACCGGCGCCAGTGGCAACGTCGCCACCGAGGACGTCGTCTACATGCTGCACGGGCTCGGCATCGAGACCGGGGTGGACCTGGCACGGCTGGCGGACACGGGGCGCTGGTTGGCCGGGCGGCTCGGCCGCGAGACGGGCAGCCGGGTCGGACGGGCGCTCGCGGTGTCATGAGCCTCACGCCGCCAGCGACCGGGATGCCACCACACTCCGAAGGAGTGGACGTGGCGGCCACGCTGGCGGCGCTGGACGCAGGATGCAACGACCCCGCCCTGCCGGCGGAGACCCGTGCACTGCTGCAACAGGCACGCGACGCCGTGCTGGCGGCACGGGAAGAAGCCGCAGCGGCCCGGCTGCGCTACCACGCCCTGTTCGACGCCGTTCCCGACCCGGTCAGCATCCTCGACGCGGACGGAATCGTGCTCGATCTCAATCGCGCCGGGCTGGCGGCCTACCGGCGCGCACGCGAGGAGATCGTCGGCCGCCCGATCCACGTGCTCAACCCCGACCTGGCGCACGACCACCTGGGACCGGTCTGGGAGACGCTCAACCGCGGCGGCACCTACGTGATCGAAGTGTCCAACATGCGCGCCGATGGCAGCCGCTTCCCGGTCGAGGTGCATTCGGCCGGGTTCGAGCACGACGGCCGCAACTGCATCGTCGCCGTGGCCCGCGACCTCAGTGGCCGCCGTGACGCCGAGTTGCGCTACCGCGAGCTGATGGAAACCATCGACACCGGCATCCTGGTGCGAGACGCAGAAGGCCTGATCACCCATGCCAACGCCGCGGCAATGCGGTTGTTCGGCATCGCCCCGGGCCAGCGCGCCGACATCGCGATGGCACACGACCAGTGGTACGTGGTCGACGAGAGCGGACGCGAACTTCCGCGCGACGAGTGGCCCGCTGCCCGCGCCCTGCGTCATGGCCGGCCGGTGGGCAGCGTGCTGCTCGGCTACTACCATCGCCGACGCCGGACCTTGACCTGGTTCTCCGTCACGGCGGTGCCGCAGTTCGGACCGGGCAGTGATCGCGTGCAGCAGGTGCTATCGCTGTTCTCCGATGTCACCGCGCTAAAGCGCGACAGCACCCTGTTCGACCGGGCCCAGGCGATGGCCCACATCGGTGGCTGGGAATGGGATACCGGCCGCGACCGGCTCTACCTCACCACCGAATCGCGTCGGATCATCGGCCGCGACCCGGCGCCCCGCACCATCGACGACCTGCTCGACTGCCTGGTCGACACCGACCGCGCGCAGCTGCGACAGGCGCTCGACGTCGCGATGGATACCGGCCACACGCTCGACCTTGAACTGCAGGGCATGCGTCCCGACGGCGAGCCGTTCTGGGTGCGCGCTATCGGCGAGGCCGAGGCCGGCGGGCCGCTCAGCAAGCGGCTGACGGGGACGCTGCAGGACATTACCGACCGCAAGCGCGCCGAGGAGCACCTGCGGGTGCGCGCGCGCACCGATCCGCTCACCGGCCTGCTCAACCGCGACGCCGTCCGCAGCGAGATCGACGCGCGCCTGGCCAACCCGGCGTGCGAGCGCCTGGCCGTGCTGTACATCGATCTGGACCGTTTCAAGATCGTCAACGACGTACTGGGCCACGCCGCCGGCGACCGGCTGCTCGCTTCGGCTGCCCGCCGCATCCGGCGCGCGGTCGGTGGCGAGGGGCTGATCGCCCGCTTCGGCGGCGACGAATTCCTGGTGACCTGCGCGCTGGATGACGACCCGGACCGCGCGGCACGACTGGCGCGCGCGATCCTGGAGATCTTCGGCGACAGCTTCAGCCTCGACGGCGAAGAGTTCGCCATCACCGCGAGCATCGGCATCGCGCAGGCGCCGGCCGACGGAACCACGTCGCAACAGCTGATCCAGGATGCGGACGTGGCGATGTACGACAGCAAGCGCCGCGGTCGCAATGGCTGGCAGGCGTTCACGGCGGAGCTGGCCGAACAACAGCAGGAGCGACTGCAACTGGAGACCCAGTTGCGCCGGGCGGTCGGCAACGACGAGTTCCACCTCGTCTACCAGCCACAGGTCGAGCTGGCCACGGGTCGGCTGGTGGCGGTGGAGTCGCTGATCCGCTGGACCAATCCGGCGCTCGGGCAGATGCAGCCCAGCCGGTTCATCGACCACGCCGAGACCACCGGCGACATCGTCGGCATCGGCGGGTGGGTGCTCAAGCAGGCCTGCCGCCAGCTGCGCGACTGGCGCAGTGCGGGACTGGCGATCGAGCGCATCGCGGTCAATGTCTCGTACCGGCAGTTCCTCGGGGAGGACCTGGCCGGCAACGTGCGCGCGGCGCTGGAGGAAACCGGCCTGCCCGGCCACGCACTCGAGCTGGAATTCACCGAGCGGGTGCTGATCGAAGACGAGCCCGAAACACTGCGCACCTTCGCCGCCCTGCGCGAGCTTGGGGTGATGCTGACCATCGATGATTTCGGCGAGGGCTACAGCGCGCTCAACTACCTGCGCCGGCTGCCCATCCACGGCCTGAAGCTGAGCCAGTTGTTCGTCCAGGGCGTGCCGGACAACGCCTCCGACGTGGCCGTGTGCGAGGCGGTCACCGGCATCGCCCGCAGCCTGAAGCTTGGGCTGGTGGCGGAAGGCGTGGAAAGCCACGCGCAGCGCGAGTTCCTGCTGGGCCTGGGGGTCGCGATCGGCCAGGGTTTCCTGTTTGCCCCCGGGCTGGCCCCGGCGGAAGTGCAGGCGCGCTACCTGCCTTAGAATCGCCGTCTCATTCTGTTCCGCGAGACTCCCATGCAGCTTTCCGATACCCGCGCCATCGTCACCGGCGGTGTTTCCGGCCTTGGCCTGGCCGTCGCCCGCCACCTGGTCAAGCACGGCGGCAAGGTCGCCCTGTTCGACGTCAACGAGGACAAGGGTGGGGCAGCGGTCGCCGAACTGGGCGAGGCGAACGCACGGTTCTTCCGGACCGACGTGTCCGACGAGGCGGGCGTCGTTGCCAACGTCGCGGCGGCGAAGGATTTCCTCGGCGGCCTCAATGTCGCGGTCAACTGCGCCGGCATCCTCGGCGCTGGCCGCGTGCTCGGTCGCGAGGCACCGATGCCGCTGTCGCAGTTCCAGTCCACGGTGATGGTCAACCTGGTTGGCAGCTTCAACGTCGCCAAGGCCGCCGCCGACGTGATGCAGCACAACGAGGCCGGCACCGACGGCGAGCGCGGCGTGATCGTCAACACCGCTTCGGTCGCCGCCTACGAGGGCCAGATCGGCCAGGCCGCGTATTCGGCGTCCAAGGGCGGCGTGGTCGGCATGACCCTGCCGATGGCGCGCGAACTGGCGCGGTTCGGCATCCGGGTGATGACGATCGCCCCGGGCGTGTTCTGGACCCCAATGGTCGACGGCATGCCCGAGAGCGTGCAGCAGTCGCTGGCCGCCACCATCCCGTTCCCGTCGCGGCTGGGACAGCCGGAGGAGTTCGCCGACCTGGTCGCCTACATCCTCGGCAACACCTATCTCAACGGCGAAACGATCCGCCTCGACGGCGCGACCCGCCTGGCGCCGAAGTAAGGGCGCCCTGCCATCCCTGTAGGAGCGACGTGAGTCGCGAGCCGCCGAACGCCCTGGGCCGCGTACCGGTCGCGACTTACGTCGCTCCTACAAGACATCCCCTGCAACAGATGCTCCTCCCGGAGCCCGAACTCCCATCCGGAACCCGCATGAAAGCCTACGACGTCAAGAAAGGTAACGTGGTCGAACACAACAACACCGTGTACCAGGTGCGCGACATCGAGCGCAGCTCGCCGCAGGGGCGTGGCGGCAACGTCAAGTTCCGTTTCACCATGTATTCGGTGCCGGGCGGCAACAAGCTCGACCTCAGCCTCGGCGGCGACGACGAGCTCAAGGAAGTCGAGCTGAGCCGCCGGCAGGCGACGTTCTCCTACAAGGACGGCGACGCTTTCGTGTTCCTAGACGACGAGGACTACACCCCGTACACGCTTGACGCGGACGTGGTCGGCGACGACGCCGGTTACATCGTCGACGAGCTGTCGGGCTGCTACGTGCAGATCATCGACGACCAGCCGGTCGCACTGCAGTTGCCGCAGACCGTGGCGATCGAAGTCGTCGAGACCCCGCCGGAGCTCAAGGGCGGCACGGCCACCAAGCGCCCGAAGCCGGCCAAGCTGTCGACCGGCCTGGAGATCATGGTCCCCGAGTACATCGCCAACGGCGAGCGCGTGCTGGTCAACACCACCAGTGGCGAGTTCTCCGGCCGCGCGGACTGAGGCGGCTCAGGCGGTGCGCGCAAGCCACTTTCGCGCCATCCGCCGCAACGATTCATCCGCAGCCGGGTCTGCCTCGATCGCGGCGATGTCGCGCCAGGCCAGGTCGAGCGATTCGTGGCCGACAACAAACGCTTCGCTCCCCGTCGCCCGCACTACGTAGCGCGCGTCGTAATGCCAGTGGCCCGGCACGTCACCGCGTGACGGGATCCAGTGGCGGTCCAGGTCGAACAGGCCGCCCTCCACCACCAGGTCCGTCAGCCCCGACTCTTCTTCGGCCTCGCGTAGCGCGACGTCGGCCAGGTCGGTATCGCCATCGGCGTGGCCCCCCAGCTGCAGCCACCGGCCAAGCTTCCGGTGGTGGGTCAGTAACACCCGGCGTCCTTCGCGATCGACCAGCCAGCTCGACGCGGTGAAGTGGCCCTCGAGCCGCTCGCGCACGAACGCGTGCGTGTCGTTCGGACTCTCATCCAACAGGCCGGTGAACTGCGCCGCGACCTCGCTCTCGTCGGGCCAGGACCGCAGGTAGTCGGCCAGGGCCGAGCGGATGGGTACGTGGAGGTGGTTGTCGCTGTCACGCATACGTGCCGGTACGTTTGGAGGCGCCTTCGGCAAGCGCCCGGGTCGCTGATTATCCAGTGGTTCGCGCGCCCCGTGGACCGTGCCGAAGGTGGCTTGCCGCTCGTTTCTTGGCTGGGGTAAGGTGGCCCGCCACCTCGCCGCGCGTCCGCGCTGGCGGACCATCGACGCGGACGCCGCAGCGCGGCTGTCACCTGGGGATCCGGATGTTCAAGAATGTTCTAGCGACCAAGCCGATCGAGCCGGCAGGCCACGTCGACGCCGGTGAACCGTTCGAAGGCAGCTTGGAGGGCGAAGCCGACCTCAAGCGCACCCTCACCGGGACCCAGCTGATCCTGCTGGGCGTGGGCGCGGTGATCGGCGCGGGCATCTTCGTGCTGACCGGCCAGGCCGCCGCCGAGCACGCCGGCCCGGCGATCATGCTCAGCTTCGTCATCGCCGGCATCGCCTGTGCATTCGCGGGCCTGTGCTACGCCGAGTTCGCCGCGATGCTGCCGGTGTCGGGCAGTGCCTATTCGTATTCGTACGCCACCCTGGGCGAAGGCGTCGCCTGGTTCATCGGCTGGTGCCTGGTGCTGGAGTACCTGTTCGCTTCATCGACGGTCGCGGTGGGCTGGTCGGGTTACCTCAATGCCTTCCTTACCAACTTCGACCTAGCACTACCCGCGGCGCTGGCCAGCGCGCCGTTCGCGGTGGAGGGCGGTGACTTCGTCCGCACCGGCACGCTCATCAACCTCCCGGCGGTGCTGATCATCGCGTTCGTCACCGGCGTGGGCTACGTGGGCATCACCCAGTCGGCGTTCGTCAACGGCATCATCGTTGCGATCAAGGTGACCGTGATCCTGCTGTTCATCGCGTTCGGCGCGCAGTACGTCGATCCGGGCAACTGGGAACCCTTCATCCCCGCCAACGAGGGTCCCGGCCGCTTCGGCGTGGACGGCGTGATGCGCGCGGCGGCGATCGTGTTCTTCGCCTACATCGGCTTCGACGCGGTCTCCACCGCGGCGGGCGAGGCCAAGAACCCGCAGAAGGACATGCCGGTCGGCATCCTCGGCTCGCTGGTGGTCTGCACCCTGCTCTACATCGTGGTCTGCGCGGTACTGACCGGCATGATGGATTACCGCCTGCTGGGCACGCCCGAACCGGTGTCGACGGCGCTCAACAACTACCCGTCGCTGGGCTGGCTGCAGACGCTGGTGGAGATCGCGGCGATCGCCGGTCTGTCCTCGGTGATCCTGGTCATGCTGATGGCGCAGCCGCGCATCTTCTACAGCATGTCGCGCGACGGCCTGCTGCCCCGCCTGTTCGGCAAGGTCCACCCGAAGTTCCACACGCCGTACATCGGCACGGTCATCGTCGGCGTCATCGCGGCGGTGCTGGCGGGGTTCCTGCCCATCGGGCTGCTGGGCGAGATGGTGTCCATGGGCACCCTGCTGGCGTTCGCCACCGTCTGCGCCGGGGTGCTGATCCTGCGCCGGACCCGCCCCGACCTGCCCCGCCCGTTCAAGGTGCCGTTCGCGATCCTGATCTGCCCACTCGGGGTGGTGTCGTGCCTGTACCTGTTCTCGCAACCGTTTGCCGAACACTGGCGGCTGCTGCTGGGCTGGATCGCAATCGGACTGCTGATCTACGTCTTCTACGGATACCGCCACAGCAAGCTCCGGCGCCGGGCCTGATCCGATGACCGATCTGCAGGCGCGGGAGCCGTCGCTGTTCCAGTCCTTGGTGCCGTTGGTGTTGCTGGCCACCCTGTTGGGCACGGCGGTCTACCTGTTCGGCGACAACGCGTCCTACGGCGCCAACCAGGTGGCACTGATGCTGGCCGCGGGCGTGGCCGCGATCATCGGTATCCGCAACGGCCTGCGCTGGGACGACATCCTGGAAGGCATGGTCGGCGGCATCTCGCTTGCCGTCGGTCCGATCTTCATCCTGCTGGCGGTCGGCGCCCTGATCGGTACCTGGATCCTCAGCGGGACCGTGCCCACCCTGATCGTGTACGGGCTCGCCCTGCTCGACCCGTCGTTCTTCTACCCGGCCGCGTGCCTGATCTGCGCGGTCGTCGGCCTGGTCATCGGCAGTTCGTGGACGGTGGCGGGAACGCTCGGCGTGGCCCTGATCGGCGTCGCCCAGGGGCTGGACATGTCACCGGCGATCACGGCTGGCGCGGTGATCTCCGGCGGGTACTTCGGTGACAAGATCTCCCCGTTGTCGGACACCACCAACATCGCCCCGGCCGCGGCCGGCAGCGAGCTGTTCGCGCATATCCGCCACATGCTGTGGACCACCGTGCCGAGCATCGTCATCGCGCTGGTGCTCTTCACCCTGATCGGGCTGGGCCAATCGCGCGAAGTCGCGCCCGACCAGGTCTTCGGCGACCTGCCGACGCTGCTGGGCACGCAGTTCGATCTCGGCATCCACCTGCTGATACCGCTGCTCGTGGTCTTCGTGCTGGCCATCCGCGGCTTCCCCGCCTACCCGACGATCCTGGTTGGCGCGTTGCTGGGCGCGGTGTTCGCGGTGGTGTTCCAGCCCGACGTGGTGGTCGCGCTCGCCGGCAACGAGGCGCTGTCGCGCCCCATGGCACTGCTGGCCGGTGCATGGAAGGCTTTGTTCGACGGTTACGCTGCCAGCACGGGCAATGCCGCGGTGGACGACCTGCTCACCCGGGGCGGCATGACCAGCATGCTCAACACGATCTGGCTGATCATCTGCGCGATGGGATTCGGCGCGGTGATGGAGCGCGTCGGCCTGCTGGAGCGGATGATCCGCAGTGTGCTCAAGGCGGCGCGGTCGACCGGTTCGCTGATCATCGCCACCCTGGGCACCGCGATCGGCGCCAACATCGTGGCCGCCGACCAGTACATGTCGATCGTGCTGACCGGCCGGCTGTTCCAGCCCGAGTACGCCCGCCGCGGCCTGGCCCCGGTCAACCTGTCGCGCGCGCTCGAGGACGCCGGCACCATCACCTCGCCGCTGGTGCCCTGGAACACGTGCGGCGCCTACATGGCGGCCACCCTCGGGGTCGCCACGCTCGACTACCTGCCCTACGCGTTCTTCAACCTCGCCGGACCGCTGGTCGCCGCGATCTCCGCCTACGCGGGATTCAAGATCCTGCGCCTGAAGGCCGACCCCACCACGACCCCACAGGCCTGAGTCCGCACGGGCCGGCCTGACAACGGAGTTCAACCATGGAAAAGACCCCGATCCACGGCATGTGGTCGTCACGCCTGGCCTTCATCCTGGCCGCGACCGGTTCGGCGGTCGGCCTGGGCAACATCTGGCGCTTCCCCTATCTCGCCTCCGACAACGGCGGCGGCGCGTTCGTGCTGGTGTACCTGGGCTGCATCTTCTTCGTCGGCCTGCCGGTCCTGATCGCCGAGATCCTGATCGGCCGCCACGGGCGCCGGAGTCCCATCACCGCACTGGCACAGATCACCCGCGAAACCGGCGCCCCAAGGGCCTGGGCCGGTATCGGCTGGATCGGCATCGTGGCCGGCGTGCTGATCCTCAGCTTCTACAGCGTGGTCGGCGGCTGGACCCTGCGCTACGCCTGGCTGTACCTGTCGCAGCTGTTTGGCGGCCCGGCCATCCTCGACCCGGCCGCGTCGTTCGGCGCGATGCTGGCCGACCCGGCGGCGCTCGCGCTCTGGCATGCGCTGTTCATGGCGGTGACCGTGGGCGTGGTGGCGCTGGGCGTGGAGAAGGGCCTGGAGCGGGCGGTCCGGTTCCTGATGCCGGCGCTGTTCCTCACGCTGCTGTTGCTGGTTGGCTATGGCGCGACCACCGGCCACCTCGGGCAGGCGGCGTCCTTCCTGTTCCGGCCGGACTGGAGCAAGGTGGATTCAGGCGTGCTGGTGGCCGCGATGGGCCAGGCATTCTTTACGCTGAGCCTGGGCATGTGCGCGATGATGACCTACGGCGCATACCTGCCCGCCAAGGTCTCGATCCCGCGCACCGTCGCCATCGTGGCGGTGTGCGATACCACCGTCGCGCTGCTGGCCGGCCTGGCGATCTTCCCGATCGTGATCTCCTTCGGCATCAGTCCCGAAGGCGGCGGTCCGGGCCTGATCTTCACCTCGCTTCCGCTGGCCTTCGAGGCGATGCCCGGCGGCATCGTCTACGGGCTCGCCTTCTTCGCGCTGCTTTTCGTGGCGGCGTGGACCTCGTCGATCTCGCTGCTCGAGCCGGCGACCGCCTATATGGTCGAGCGCGGCCGCAGCCGCAGGTCGGCGGCGCTGATGATGGCCGGGCTGTGCTGGGCGCTCGGGCTGGTGACGGTTTTCTCGTTCAACATCTGGTCGCACGTGCGCATGCTCGACCGTGACCTGATGGGCCTGATCGAGCTGGTCGCCAACGACATCATGTTGCCGTTGGGTGGCCTGCTCATCGCGTTGTTCGCCGGCTGGGTGCTGAAGGACAGCATCCTGCGCGAGCAGCTCGCAGGCATGCCCGCCTGGGGATTCACGGTCTGGCGCTGGCTGCTGCGCGTGCTGTGCCCCCTTCTGGTGCTGGCGGTATTGCTGAACGCGCTGCTCTGACATCCTGCCCGGCGCGCCCAAGCGCGTCGGGCGGCAGGCACCGCGGACCGGGCGGGTTTCGATAAACTCGCGCCATGGACACCCTCCCCTACGATCGCCAGCGGTTGAAACACTGCGCGGGCGAGATCATCCGCAATGTCCGCGAGCTGGCGTCCGCCGGCTGGACACCGGCGACCAGCAGCAACTTCTCGATGCGCCTCGACGATCGCCACGCGGCGATCACGGTGTCCGGCCGCGACAAGGGCCGGCTGGTCGAGGACGACATCATGGTGGTGGACATGGACGGCGCGCCGGTCGCGACCGAACACCGTCCGTCCGCCGAGACCCTGCTGCACACCCAGCTCTACGCGCGCTTCGGCGAGGTCGGCTGCGTGCTTCACACCCACTCGCTCAACCAGACGGTCGCCTCGCGGCTGTATGCGGGCGCGGGCCATGTGCACCTGGAGGGGTACGAACTGCTCAAGGCGTTCACCGGCAATAGCACCCACGAGACCGCGGTCGCGCTGCCCGTGCTGCCCAACAGCCAGGACATGCAGACCCTGGCCGCCCAGGTCGACGCGCTGCTGGACCAGCAGGCCATGTGGGGCTACCTGATCGACGGCCACGGCCTGTACGCGTGGGGCCGCGACATGGCCGAGGCACGCCGGCACCTGGACGCGTTCGAATTCCTGCTGGCCTGCGAACTTGAACTGAGGAAGCTGCACCGATGAGCCGCCTGCGCATCTTTGCCGAGGACCAGCCCGCCACGCCGTTGCTGGCGACTGGCGACCACGAACGCATCGCCGCTGAGCTGGCTCCGATCGGGGTCGGTTTCGAGCAATGGGAAGCCGCGGCGCCGGTCGCGCCGGGTGACAGCCCCGAGACGATCCTCGCCGCCTACCGCGCCGACATCGACCGGCTGGTCGCCGAGCGCGGTTTCAAGAGCGTGGACGTCGTCAGCATCGCGCCTGACAACCCCAAGCGCGAAGAGATGCGGGCCAAGTTCCTGGACGAGCATTTCCACAAGGAAGACGAGGTCCGCTTCTTCGTCGCCGGTTCCGGCCTGTTCACCCTGCACGTGGGCGACCGGGTGTACGAACTGCTGTGCGAGGCGGGCGACCTGGTGTCGGTGCCCGACGCCACGACCCACTGGTTCGACATGGGCCCGGAGCCGAGCTTCGTCGCCATCCGCTTCTTCACCGAACCCGACGGCTGGGTCGGCCATTTCACCGGCAGCGACATCGCCACGCGCTTCCCGCGCCTGGAACCGGACGGCAACTGATGGCCCGGGCGATCCTGACCGATATCGAGGGCACCACCAGCGGCATTTCCTTCGTCAAGGACGTGCTGTTTCCGTATGCCCGCCGCGCGTTGCCGGGCTTTGTCCGCGCGCACGGATCCGAACCCGGCGTCCGCAAGTGGCTCGACGCGGTGGCCGCCGAGAACGGCGGGGTGTGCCGCGACGAGATGGTGGTCGAGGTGCTGCAGGGCTGGATCGACCAGGACCGCAAGCACACCGCGCTGAAGGCGTTGCAGGGCATGATCTGGGCGGCGGGCTACCGCGACGCCGACTTCACCGCGCACATCTACCCCGACGCGGCGGACGGGCTGGTCCGTTGGCACGCGGCAGGGCTGCCGCTCTACGTGTATTCGTCCGGCAGCGTGCCGGCGCAACGGCTGTTCTTCGGCCACAGCGACGCAGGCGACCTGACGCGGCTGTTCTCGGGGTGGTTCGACACCGAGGTCGGCGGCAAGCGCGAAGCCGACAGCTACCGCCGCATCGCCGAGGCCATCGAACTGCCCGCCAGCGAGATTCTGTTCCTGTCCGACGTCGTCGAGGAGCTCGATGCGGCGCGCGAAGCCGGGATGGACACCGTGCTGGTGGATCGCCGCGAGGACTACCCCGAGGCACGCACCGGTGAGGCCACGGGCGGCCATCTCCGGGTGGAAACGTTCGACCGGATCGACCCGCAGGCCTGATCCCGTCGGTCCTGTCCGCGGCCCGCTACGGCGTCGCGTGCTGCAACCGGTAGGTCGTCGACGCCCGCTGTTCACCCTGCCAGCGGTCGAACGCCCTGACCTCGACCCGGTGTTCGCCGGCGGGGAGGTCGGTCGGTAGTGCGCCACGCCACAGATGGGTACTCGGGATCGCTTCGGGTGAACGGTCGTAGCCGCGCAGCTCGGTAGCGGCGTCATCGCGTGCGTTCTCGGCCAGCAGCCGAGGGTCCGGGCGGTCGACCTTCCGCATCGGCCGCCACTCGCCACCGTCGACACGGAATTCCACGCGGGTGTCGTCCAGCCCCATGTACACGTTGGCGTACACCCCCCACGCCGGGTAGGCGCCCTGGCGCAGCACGCGAGGTGCATGCAGGCCGATCCCCGGAGTGTCGGCCGGGTCCGTGCCCGTGCCGCCCAGCCGCGCGGGGTGCCACGCCAGCCGGTAATCGCCGCCTGCGTCGACACGCAGGGTCGCATAGCCGTTGGGCGTGCCGTCGGCCATCGTCGCGGTGGGGAGACCGGCCGCGTCCTTGACGCCCGACCAGAATGCGCCACAGGCCGCACCCAGGTTGTACTCGTGAAGCGCGGTTGCGCCGTGCCAGCCGCTGGCGGCGTCGTGGTGCACGTGCCGCTGCACGTGGCCATGGCCACTGAGCAGGAGCACATGTGGAAATGCCCCCAGCAGTGCGAACAGGCGTTCGCGGTCGGCTTGGCGGAAGGTCTCGCGATCCGGTGCCGGGTCCGTGTCGAAGAACGGAATGTGCGCCGCGACGACCAGCAGCCGGTCTTTCGGCACCGTCGGCAGGTAGGCCTCCAGGAAAGCGAACTGCCCGTCGCGCAGGCCACCGACGTAGCCCGGTGCCGCGCCCGGCTGGTACACCACGTCGTCCACCACCACGAAGGTCGCACCCGGCTCCTCCCAGGCGAAGGTGTCGGGCCCGAAGTGGCGGCGGAAGGTCAGCAGCGATTGCTCATCGCCGGGCGCGTCGAAATCCAGGTCGTGGTTGCCTGCCGCGTGCAACCACGGCACGCCAAGCGACGCGGTCGCACGGTTGAGCGCGGGGTACAGGGCCAGGTCGTCGTTGACCACGTCACCCAGGGTCAGGCCGAGCTGCGCATTGTCATGCCCGCTGCCACGCACCGAGGCAACGATGTCACGCGCGTAGTAATCGACATCCACCAGCGAAGCGGTCTGCGGATCGGCAAACAGCACGACGTCAAGCGGCCCGGCGGTGCGTTCGACCGGCAGCAGCCCCAGGTCGAACCGGGTATCGCCCTGCGCGGCAATGCCGCCGTATTCGAGCGGTGGCGAGCCGTCGGGGAGGTAATGGATCCAGAAGGCCGGCAGCCCTCCAGCACCGGTGGGAAACGCGTAGGCACCCGGCTTGATCGCAAACACGGTGTCGCCCGGTCGGGCCGCGATTGCGTAGCGGCCATCCACGCCGGATCGCACCAGCACGCGTCCGTTCGACAGGCCGACGCCCGCGATGCCGGCTTCGTCCGGGTCCCGCTGGCCGTTGCGGTTGGCGTCGGCGTACACCTCGCCGGTGATCAACGCGTCCTGCGCGGCGCGCGCATCGGGCGACGCGGCCAGGGCGAGGAACAACGCGGTGGCTGGCAGGCGCATCGACACGGGATGCCTGGTACCGCCGCTACGCCGTGCGCGCGGCGGCGAGGACGATGCCGTCGCTCACCAGCTGCACCGCCGCGGCCACTTCGCCATCCAGCGCGCGGTCGCGTTGCAGGAACGGGATGCGCTCGCGGATGGCGGCATGCGCGGCGGCCACGGCGCTGCCCGGGCGGAACTCGTCCGACGCAGACAACTCCGCGCGCAGTGCCTCGACCTCCGCCAGGAACCCGCCGTGATGCGCCTGCTCGGTGCGCGGTTCACCGGAGATCTTTTCCGCCAGCGCGGCCGCATCGCCGCGCTTCGCCAGGGCGCGGGCGGCGTTGATCATGTCGCGCCGAAGGTCCAGCGCCTGCGCCGCCGTATACAGCTCGAGCCCGAGGACCTTGCCGAGATCGTCCGCCATGGAGAGCACGTGGCGCGCCTCGTTGGCGCCCATCGACACGTGGTCCTCGGCGTTGGCGCTGGTCGGGATCGAGTACACCGAAGCCGGGTGCGCACGGCTGGCCAGGTCGTTGACGATCGCCGCCGCCGTGTACTGCACGATCATGAAGCCCGACTCGGTCGCGTCCTCGTTGCCGATCAGGAAGCCCGGGAGGCCGTCGTTGGTGGCCGGGTCGACCAGCTTGTTGAGGCGGCGCTCGGAGATGCTTGCCAGCACCGGGATCGCCGCCTTGACGTAGCTCATCGCCAGCGCCAATGGCATGCCGTGGAAATGGCCGGCCGAGATCACCTGTTGCTCGACGTGCTCGCGGTCCGCATCGGGGAACACAATCGGGTTGTCGGTCAGCGCGTTGAGCTCGATCTCGAGCACGCGCGCGGCCTGCGCCACCGCGTCGCGCACCGCGCCATGCACCTGCGGGATGCAGCGCAGCGAGTAGCTGTCCTGCGGCTGGTGCTTCTTGCCGCCGCGGAACGGGCGGAAACGCGTGTAGAACTTCTCGCGGCCGTGGCGCTGGTTGAGCGGTACCCAGTCCCAGCCGATGTCGAAACGCAGCGCACGCGCTTCGTCGTCGTCCCACGCGTCCGGCGTCCACGGCCGGAACCGTGGCACCAGGTGGTACGGGATGTCGGCCAGGGTCGACCCCTCGAGCAGTCGGCGCAGGTGCGCGGCCACCTCGACCTGCCCGGGATGCGGACGCAGCGCGTGCACCTCCTCGGCGAAAGCGCCGAGCCGACCGGCGAAGGCATCGATGGTCATCGCCGCGGCCAGGTCGGCGGTGTCGAGCAGGTCCTCCAGCTTCGACAGCGCCAGCACGCCGCAGGCCAGCATCTGCGCGGTGCCGTTGTTGAGCGCCAGGCCTTCCTTGTAGGACAGCGTGACCGGTCGCAGGCCTGCACGCGCAAGCGCCTCGGCACCCGGCAGCCGGTCGCCGCGGTAGAAGGCCTCGCCGCCGCCCAGCAGCACGATCGCCAGATGGGAAAGCGGCGCAAGGTCACCCGACGCACCGACCGACCCCAGTTGCGGCACCACCGGCACGATGCCGGCATTGAGCATCGCCGCCAGCGCCTGCAGGGTTTCCACGCGAATGCCGGAATGCCCGCGCATCAGCGTATTGATGCGGATGCACAGCATCGCCCGCACCACCTCCGGCGCGAACGGCTCGCCGACGCAGACCGCGTGGGTGACGATCAGGTTGCGCTGGAGCTCCTCGTGCAGCGACTCGTGCGGGTTGACCGCATCCGCGCCCGCCCCGCTGCGCACGCGGTGCGCGCCCAGCAGGCGGTCGGCGTTGCTGCCGAAGCCGGTCGACACGCCGTAGATCGGCTCCTCGCGGCGGACCTGCTCGGCCAGGAACTCGGCCGCACGCGCGACAGCGGGCAGTTGTTCGGTGGCCAGCTCGACCTGCGCCCCGTGGGCGACGGCGACCAGCCCCGCGCGGGTGAGCGAGCGTCCGTCCAGCCGCACCGGCTTCATGCCCGCGCCTCCATGTCCGGCTGCGCCAGCTCGACCCGCAATGCCTGCGCCAGCTCGGCGCGCGCGACCTCGAACTGGTCCGCGCGTCGCAGGTCCTTGACCGTGACCGTGCCCTTGCCGATCTCGTCGGCGCCCAGCACCGTCACGAAGCGGATGCCGGCCTTGTCGGCGTACTTGAACTGCCGGGCCAGCTTGGAAGGCTCCATCACCACCTCGGTATTGAGCCCCGCGTCGCGCAACTCGCGCGCAAGCGACAGGCAATGCGGAAGCGACTCGGCGTCCATCTGCGTCACCAGCACCTGCACGCTGCTGTCGGCGGTCTTCACCAGGCCGGCCTCGCGCAGCTGCCAGAACAGTCGGGTCAGGCCGATCGAAATGCCGACGCCGGGGAGCTTCGACTTGGTGTAGTGGCTGGCCAGGTTCTCGTAGCGCCCACCCGAACAGATCGAGCCGATCTGCGGGTAGTCGTCGAGCGTCGTCTCGTAGACGGTGCCGGTGTAGTAGTCCAGGCCGCGGGCGATCGAGAAGTTGAGCGCGTAGTCCGACTCCGGCACGCCCAGCGCGCGCACCAGTTCAAGCACCTCGCGCAGCTCGGCCACACCTTCCTGCAGGGCCCCGTTGCTCGGGTCGAGCGCGTCCAGCCGGGCCAGCGCGTCGGCATGGGAGGTCGAGCGGATGCCGACGAACGCGAGGATCGCCGCGACCGACTCCGGCGACAGCCCGAAGCCGTCGCCGGTCAGCGTTTCGCGCACGTAGTCGGCGCCGCGCTTGTCGAGTTTGTCGACCTCGCGAAGCACGCGCGCCTGCAGGTCCGGGTCGACGACGCCCTGTGCTTCGAAGAACCCGCGCATCAACTTCCGGTTGTTGAGCTGGATGGTGAAGCGGCCGATCGCCAGCTCGGAAAACACCGCGTGGATGACCGCCGGGATCTCCGCGTCGAAGCGGGTGCTCAGTGAGTCCTTGCCGACCACGTCGATGTCGCACTGGTAGAACTCGCGGAACCGCCCGCGCTGCGCGCGCTCGCCGCGGTACACCCGCTGCATCTGGTAGCGGCGGAACGGGAACGCCAGGTCGTGCTCGTGCTCGGCGACGTAACGCGCCAGCGGCACGGTGAGGTCGAAGCGCAGTGCCAGTTCCGGCAGGCCGTCGCCCTCGCCCTGCGCGGCCTTGCCCAGCGCGCCGGTCGACTGGACGAAGTACACCTGGCGCTCGGTCTCGCCACCGGACTTGGTCAGCAACACCTCCGACAGCTCCATCACCGGCGTCTCGACGGGCAGGAACCCGAAGCGCTCGTAGTTGCGGCGGATGGTGTCGAGCATGCGCTGGAAGGCGATCTGGTCGCGTGGCAGCAGCTCCATCACCCCGGGCGGGGTGCGCGGCTTGATCGGCGCGTGGGACAAGGCGGGCTCCAGTGACGGCGGTGTCGCAAGGGAATCGCGACAGTTTAGCGGCCCGGCCGGCGCACCGGCGCCTGGCTGACGATTGTGCTTGCCTAGACCGGCGCCACTGTCTAAAATGCGCGGCTCTGCAGTCGGGGTGTAGCTCAGCCTGGTAGAGCGCTACGTTCGGGACGTAGAAGTCGCAGGTTCAAATCCTGTCTCCCCGACCAATCCGCAGAACGCAAGAAAGCCGGCCCAGCGCCGGCTTTTTTCGTTTCCGGGTTCCTCCCAGGCCACCCGCCCCTGCCCCTGTCCGTTGGAGAGCGACCACCGGCCGGCCAATCGCGCCCCCGGATTTCTTTTCTCTCCCGTCCTGTTTGTGACGCAACTCACGTATTGTGTGGCAACCGGTCGCGGTTAGCCGCGCCGGTTTACAGGGGGAAACACCAGATGATCCACGCGAGCCCGGCGCGGCTTTGCGTCGCCATGGCCTTGTGCCTGTGCGGCGTGTCGCCCGCAACGGCCAGGGGCGACGCCCTCGAGCAAGCGACGCAGGCGCGTGCGCGCGGCGAGTGGCTGGCGGCGCTTGCCATCTACGAGCGCCTGCAGGCCGATTCCCCCGACGATGCCGAGCTGTACCGCCTGCGCACCCTCACCTTGGCGGACGTGGGCAGCGCCAGCCGCGCGTGGGCGTTGCTGCAGGCGCGCCCGGGCCTCTTCACCGCCGACGAAGCGGCCCGGATGGAGGCCGACCACGTGGCGCGCCTGGCCGTTTGGGGCGGCGCCCGCCCGCTCGACGAACCGCGGCGGCTGGAGGACATGCGACGCGCCGAAGCCGCGGCGCTGGCCGTGCAGGCTGCCGACACCCCCCGCCACGCGTTCGACCGCCTGGTGATCCTCAACGGCCTGGAGCAGCACGCGCAGGCTGCCGACCTCTACCGCAGGTTGCGAGCGGAAGGGATCACGGTGCCGGCGTACGCGCTTGCCGCGGCCGGTGATTCGCTGCTGGCGGCCCGCCATCCCGAGGAAGCCGTCGAGGCGCTGGAAGGCGCAGCGGAAGCCCTCCACGACGACGTCGACACCCAGGTCGTGCTGGCCTACGCGTACCTGGAGTCCGGCCGGCACGCCGATGCAACCCGGCATCTCGCGCGGATCGTGCGCGCCGAGCCGGCGTGGCAGCGCGAACCCGGCGCGCGCACCGCGGACGCCAACTGGAACCGCTATTCGGCCGAGACCAACCTTGCGATGGTCCTTGCGTACTCCGGACACCCGGGCCGGGCCGAGGCGATGCTGGCGCCGATGGCCGCGATGGCGCCGGCAAGTTCCGACCTCAACGCCAAGCTGGGCGCCGTGGTCCTGCAACGTGGCCGCCCGGAAGAGGCGCTGCAGCGGTTCGACGTCGCCCATACGCAGGATCCGCGCAACCTGGACGCCCGGATCGGCCGCGTCGATGCGCTGGCCGAACTGGGCCGGATGCGCCGCGCACGCCGGGCCCACGACGCGTTGATGCAGGCCTGGCCGGACAACGTCCACGCGCGCCGGCTGCACGAACAGTGGCGCCACCGCACCGGCTGGCAGGTCGAGGCATCGCTCCACGGGGGCCGCGGCGACGCTGATGGTCCCGCGACCGCATCGCCGCTGGGCAGCCGCGACGGCGGGCACGCGCTTGCCGTCCGATCGCCGCTGCTGGGCGATCGCTGGCGGCTTGGCGCCTTCCGCTCGGAGCAGTGGGCCGAGTTCGCCGACGCCACGCCGCGCGTGCGCGACCTGCGCCACGGCATTGGCTTGCATTTCCGCCATGACCGTCTGGAATGGGAGGTCCAGGCCGCACGCAGCGACGATCGCCGCACCGGTCCACTTGCCAACGATGCGACCGCGTACCGGGCCGCCGCCGGCTGGCGCTTCAACGACCAGTGGCGTGCCCGCGCGGAAGCCGGCCACAACGACGCTGATGCATCGCTGCAGGCGCGGGCCGCCGGCATCCTCGCCGACACCGCCGCCCTTGGCCTGCAATGGACGCGCGACGAGCGTGCCGGCCTTGGCGGCGAATTCCGCCAATGGCGCTACGACGACGGCAACCGGCGCGAGTCGCTGTCGGTGGACGGCTACAACGCGGTGCTGGCGATGCCGCGGCTGCGGTTCGAGCTGCGCGGCCAGGTCCACGTTGGCCGCGGCAGCCGTGACGACGCGCCGTACTTCAACCCGACCCGCGACGCCGGCTGGACGCTCGGTGCCGACCTGCGCACCACCCACTGGCAGCGCTACGACCACGCCTTCTCGCAACAGTTCGGGGTCGCGCTGGGGCAGTCCTGGCAGGACGGTTTCAGCGCTCAGTGGGTGCCTTCGCTGGGCTATCGCCACGCCTGGTCGCTGGGGTACGGGCGCTCGCTCGACTACGGCGTCAACTGGTCGCGGCCGGTCTACGACGGCCAGCGCGAGCGCCACCTTTCCTTTGATGTCCAACTCCACTGGGGCCAATGACATGACGTCCCGCATGTCCCGCGTCCTCCTCGCCCCGGCACTCGCCCTGCTCTCGCTGCTCGGCGCTCCGCCGGCCGACGCCTCGCTGCTGGTGCTGAGCTACCACGACATACGCGACGACGTCGCGCGCCAGGGCGACGTGGATCCGCACGCGGTCAGCACCCAGAACTTCGCCGCCCACCTCGACTGGCTGCACGGCAACGGCTACACCGCGGTCGACCTGGACGATGTGGAGGCCGCCTCGCGCGGTGTGCGCCCACTGCCCGAGCGCGCAGTGCTGCTCACCTTCGACGACGGCCTGCGCAGCGTGTACACACACGCCTTCCCGCTGCTGCGCGCCTACCGCTTCCCGGCCGTGATCGCGCCGGTCACGGGGTGGGTGGACCTGCCGGCCGACAGTCACGTCGACTACGCGGGGCCCGCCTCGCATGACCGCGACGACTTCGTGACCTGGGCGCACCTGCGCGAGATGCAGGCCAGCGGGCTGGTGGAGGTCGCCTCGCACACCGACGCGATGCACTACGGCGCCTTGGCCAACCCGCAGGGCAACGTGATCCCGGCGGCGGTGACGCGCATCTACGACCCCGCCGCAGACGCCTACGAGACCGCGGCGCAATACCTTGCCCGCGTGCGCGCCGACCTCACCGCCAGCGCGGCCGCGATCGAGCGCGAGCTCGGCCAGCCGCCTCGCGCGATCGTCTGGCCCTACGCGGCCTACAGCCAGCGCACCAACGCGATTGCCGACGGGCTCGGCATGCGCTTCTCGTTCGACCTGGAAGGCACCCGGCAGGAGCGGCTCGCCGGCGCCGACCTGCACGGCCTCTCCCGGCTGCTGGTGACCGGCAACCCCGACGTGGTCGAACTGGTCGCGGAGCTGCGCGACGACGCCGACGCGGTGGAGCCGATGCGCGCCGTGCAGGTCGACCTGGACTACCTGTACGACCCCGACCCGGCGCAGGTCGAGCGCAACCTCGATGCGCTGGTCGAGCGCATGCACCGGATCAAGCCGAGCCATGTGTTCCTGCAGGCGTTCGCCGACCCGGACGGCGACGGCGCCGCCGACGCGCTGTACTTCCCCAACCGCCACCTGCCGGTGCGTGCCGACCTCTTCAGCCGCGTCGCCTGGCAGTTGTCCACGCGTGCCCGGGTGCGCGTGCACGCCTGGATGCCGGTGCTCGCATTCAGGCCGGCCGTTGCGCTCGCGCGAGCGCTGCCCGATCCGGAGCCGGGCGAGGTGTTCCGCCTCGACCCGACCGACCCGGAAGCGCGCGCGCTCATCACCGACCTCTACGAGGACCTGGCGATTGCCGCGCCCGTCGCAGGCCTGCATTTCCACGACGACGCACTGCTGCGCGAACGCGAGCTTCCATCGCTGTTCCCCGGCAACCCCGCCGCGCGCACCGCCTACCTGATCGAGTTCACCCACGAGCTGCACCGCGCCGCCGAGCGCTGGCGTCCCAGGCTGGCGACCTCGCGCAACCTGTTCGCGCGGCCGGTGCTGGAGCCCGCCAGCGAGGCGTGGTTCGCCCAGGGCCTGCCGGCCTTCCTGCAGGCCTACGACTACACCGTGGTGATGGCCATGCCGTGGATGGAGCACAGCGACGCCCCCGCCGCGTGGCTGGACCGCCTGGCCGACGCCGTCGCCGCCGTCCCCGGCGCGTTCGGGCGGACCGTGTTCCAGCTGCAGACAGTGGACTGGCGTGGCGGCGATGGCGCCGGCCGGATCCCCAACAGCGACCTGCCGGCGACCAGCCGCAGGCTGCAGGCCGCGGGCGTGCGGCACCTCGCCTACTACCCCGACGACTTCGTCGCCGACCACCCCGCGCTGGACGACGCGCGCGAGGCCATCTCCGCACGCCGTTTCCCGTACCCGGAGCTGTGACCATGGGCATCGACAAGCTGCTCGCCTTCGCCTTCTGGTACCCCGTACTGATGTCGTTCCTGTGGCTGGCCGGGGGCGTGTACTACTACCTGCGCCGCGAGCGCGGCAAGCCGCGACGCGACCAGCCACCGGCATTCGCCGACGCGCCACTGGTGTCGATCCTGGTGCCCTGCCACAACGAAGCCGACAACATCGAGGAGACGATCGCCGCGCTGCTGGCGCAGCGCTACCCGCGCTTCGAGATCGTCGCGATCAACGACGGCAGCCAGGACGACACCGGCGCCCTGCTCGATGCCCTGGCCGCGCGCCATCCGCAGGTCCGGGCGATCCACCTGGACCGCAACCTGGGCAAGGCCAATGCGCTGCGCATGGGCACCCTGGCCGCGCGCGCCGAGTACCTGGTGTGCATCGACGGCGACGCACTGCTCGACGAGTACGCCTGCCACTGGCTGGTCTGGCACCTGTGCAGCGGCCCGCGGGTCGGCGCGGTCACCGGCAACCCGCGCATCCGCAACCGCTCCACCCTGCTGGGCAAGCTCCAGGTTGGCGAGTTCTCCTCGATCATCGGGATGATCAAGCGCGCCCAGCGCGGCTATGGCCGGTTGTTCACGATCTCGGGCGTGGTATCGGCCTTCCGCAAGACCGCGCTGCACCACGTCGGCTACTGGGCCGACGACATGGTGACCGAGGACATCGACATCAGCTGGCGCCTGCAGATGGAGCACTGGGACATCCGCTACGAGCCCAATGCGCTGGCCTGGATCCTGATGCCCGAGACGCTGCGCGGCCTGTGGCGCCAGCGCCTGCGCTGGGCACGCGGCGGTGCCGAGGTGCTGCTGCGGCATGGGGCGGGGCTCTTCACCTGGCGCCGGCGACGGATGTGGGGCGTGCTTGCCGAGTACCTGCTCAGCGTGCTGTGGGCGATGACGATGCTGTGGATCATCGTCACGTGGGTGGTGGGCATGTTCACCCCGATGCCGCCGCACTGGGAGCTGGGGGGATTGATGCCGGGCTGGCACGGCGTGGTGCTGGCACTGGTCTGCCTGCTGCAATTCGCCGTCAGCCTGCTGATCGACCGCCGCTACGAGCCGCGGATCGGCCGCTACTACTACTGGATGATCTGGTACCCCGCCGCGTACTGGCTGCTGAGCCTGATGACGACGCTGGCGGCGGTTCCCCTGACCCTCTTCAAGCGTCGCGGGCAACTCGCGGTGTGGACCAGTCCCGACCGTGGCTACCGATAAGGCACTCACCATGAGCCGACAGACGACACCCGGGCCAGCCATCATCCACGCGCCAAGCGCGCAGGCGCCCGGCAGCCGCACGCTCTACGGCCTCGCGACGCTGGTGGTGTGGGCGGTGTATGCGTGGCTGTGGCTGCCGCTGGCGACCCTGCTGCTGTGGGTGCTCGGCGTGCGGCTGGGCTTCATGGAGCTGTACCTGGCACAGCAGAAGATCGACCCGATGCTGCTGGTCTGGCTGCCGGCGCTGTTGCTGGCCTGCGCTTGCGTGCTGATCGGCTGGGCCGAGTACAACCGCTGGCGGTTTGCGGGCCGCGACCGCCGCAACGGGCGCGGCGACGTGACCCGCGACGAGGTGGCCACGGCGATGCATGCGCCCCCCGAGCTGGCCGCGGCGTTGGCAGCGGCGGGCAGCGCGGTGCTGGTGATGGGGACGGACGGTCGCCCGCTGGCGATGCGCCCGGGGCCGGCCGACCGACCCGATGGGATGCGGGCCGGTGACACCGCACCGGGCGAACCGTTGGCGGTGGCCGACGCCGAAGCGCTGCCGGCCTGACCCGCTGATTCCTGTCCGCCGTGCTGTCGCAGCCGCCTACGCGGCCTGCGACTGCTTCGGCACGTCGGCGTGTCGCGCCTGGCCGTCGCCACGCACCACGTAGCGCTCGATGGTCAGCGACTCCAGCCCCATCGGGCCGTAGGCGTGCAGGCGGGTGGTCGAGATGCCGATCTCGGCGCCCAGCCCCAACTCCCCACCGTCGTTGAAGCGCGACGACGCGTTGACCACCACTGCCGAGCTGCGGATCTCGCGCACGAATCGATCGATCGCCGCCGGGTCGGTGCTGCAGATGACTTCGGTGTGGTCGGACGTGTGCCGCTGGATGTGGCCGATGGCCTCGTCGATCGAGTCGACAACCCGCACTGCAAGGATCGGCGCCAGGAACTCGGCGGCATAGTCGTCCTCGCTCGCGGGGGCGGCTGCGGGGAACAGCGCGCGGGTGCGGTCGCAGCCGCGGATCTCGGCGCCGCGCGCCTGCAGTTCCGACAGCGCCTCGGGCAGCCAGCCTTCCGCGATGTCGGCATGCACCAGCATCGTCTCAAGCGAGTTGCACACGCCGGGCCGCGACAGCTTGCCGTCGATTGCCAGCCGCAGCGCGAGCGCGGGGTCGGCCGCGCGGTCGACATAAAGGTGGCAGACGCCCTTGTAGTGCTTGATCACCGGCACCCGCGCGTTCTCGGCGACGAAGCGGATCAGGCGCTCGCCGCCCCTCGGAATCGCCAGGTCGACCAGGTCGGTCAGCTGGAGCAGCTCGAGCACGTGTTCGCGCGCGGTGTCCTCCACCAGCGCGACGGCCTCAGCCGGCAGGCCGTGGTCGGCCAGTGCGCGGTGCAGGCAGCGGGCGATGGCGATGTTGCTGTCGCGCGCCTCCGAACCGCCGCGCAGGAGCACCGCGTTTCCTGCGCGCAGGCACAGCGCCGCGGCATCGGCGGTCACGTTCGGGCGGGCCTCGTAGATCATCGCGATCAGGCCCAGCGGGATCCGCACCTTCTCGACCACCAGCCCATTGGGCCGGGTCTCGCGACGGGTGACCTGGCCGACGGGGTCGGGCAGCGCGGCCACTTCGCGGATCGCGGCGACGATGCCGTCGATCCGGCCGTCGTCGAGCTTCAACCGGTCGAGCATGGCGCCGGTGGTGCCGTTGTCGTGGACGCGCGCCATGTCGCTCTCGTTGGCCTTGAGGATGCCGGCGCGGCCGGCGTCGACCGCGTCGGCCATGGCCGACAGCAGCCCGGCGCGCCCGGCGTCGTCAAGACTGGCGATGGCAAGCGACGCGGCGCGCGCGCGCTCGGCGAGTGAGCGGACGTAGCCGCTGTGCTGGTGGGTCATCAGAGTGTCTCCGTGAACAGTTCGGGGGTGGCGGCGGCGGCGGCGGGCGTCAGCAGGACGAGGTCGTCGCGACGGATTACCGATTCGCCGTTGTGGAAGCCGAGCACCGATTCGATGTCGCGGCTGTGGCAGCCGGCGATGCGTTCCAGGTGGGCCGAGTCGTACTGGACCAGGCCGCGGGCCAGGCGCCGGTGACCGCGCGCGGGCAGCACGTCGACCATCGCGTCGCGGCAGAAGTCGCCCTCGACCGAGACGATGCCGCCGGGCAGCAGCGAGGCGCCCTGCCCCGACAACGCCTCGGCGGCGCCTTCGTCGACGCGGATCGCGCCGCCGCTCGGCGGGGTATGCCGGAGCCAAAGTTTGCGCGCGACCAGCCGGTCGCCGTGCGCGGGGATGAAGGTGCCGCGCAGGCGGTCCTCGCCAAGTGCGGCGATGGTGTCGGCGTCGTGGCCACAGAACAGCGCGGTGTCGATGCCGGCCGCCGCGGTCTTGGTGGCAGCCTCGAGCTTCGTGTACATGCCACCGGTACCGAGCGAACCCGCGCCGCCCTGCGCCATCAGCATGACCTCCGGCGTGATCTCCTCGATCCGGGGCACCGGGCGCGCGTCCGGATCCTGCACCGGGTGGCCGGTGTACAGGCCGGCGGTGTCGGTGGCGATCAGCAGCACGTCGGCTTCGACCAGGGTCGCGACCACCGCGGCCAGGTTGTCGTTGTCGCCGAGCTTGAGCTCGTCGATGGCGACGGTGTCGTTCTCGTTGACGATGGGCAGCGCGCCGATCCGCAGCAACTCGCGCAACGTCGCACGGGCGTTGAGGTAGCGACGGCGGTTGCGCAGGTCATCGTGGCTCAGGAGCACCTGCGCGACCGGCTGCTCCACCAGCCCCTGCCAGAGCGCCAGCATCGGGGTCTGCCCGACCGCGGCGAGCGCCTGCCGCTGCGCAAGCCCGACGCCGTTGCTCGCTATCACCCCGCGGCCGGCGGCCACCGCGCCGGAAGACACCAGCAGCACCTCGCGGCCCTGGTCGCGGAACCGCGCGATCAGGTTGGCCAGCGCGGCGGCATTGCGCTTGCCCAGCCCGCCCTTGCCGTCGGTGAGCAGGCTGCTGCCAACCTTGAGCACTGCGCGCTGCCAGCGCGGCATCGCCTGCTCGGGAAAAGTCGTGTGGGCGGTGGTGGCGGTCTTGGGTACGGCAGTCATCGCGAACGTGGTTCTCCTGTGGGTGCGGAACGCGCATGTGCGTGACATGGCGAGGGATCAGGAGAACAGCCGACCGGCAATGGGCGAAGTGGGTACGATCCTGGTGCCCGGCGATGCGGATGTGGATTGCCCCGGAGGTTGCGGACTGCAGGCACGAAGGCCATGGCGCCGCGGCGGCGTACGTGCGGATCGGAAGCGATCGGCGGGCCTGCAGGTCAGGCCCCGGCGACGTACATACGGGACAACGGCGTTACGTGCACCAACGCCGGAAGCTGTACTCGAAAGCGTGAAAGCCTAGCATTTTCAAGGCTCCCAGGCCAACCCGGGGTTCAGGCGAGGGTTGGTTGAAGGAGGTCGCGCGCGCTTCTTTCGCGCATGTCGGCGGACCCGGGAGCGCTGCTTTGATCCTCAGGCAAGCCCGTCCAGTCGACCGCGGAGGATCTCCAGCCGCAGGTCCCCCGCGGCCCCCGGAGACACGCGTGCCGCGAGGCTCGCAGCCGGGTCGCCGGCCGTCCACCGCGCCGGATCGGCGGCCTGCCGATAGGCGTCGCGGAATGGCAACCCGTCGCGCGCGAGGTCGACGGCAAGGTCGGTCGCGTACATCGACGGATCGAGCGCGGCGCGCATCGCGTCGGTGTTCCACTCCAGGTTGCGCAACAGGTCCGGAAGCAGCGACAGCGCGCCCAGCCCGCGTCCGAACGCGTGGAAGATCGCGCCCTTGGAGAACTGCAGGTCGCGGTGGTAACCCGACGGCAGCGACAGCAGGTGTTCGATCTCCGCCCTGCCCGCAGCGACGCTGGCATAGCTGGCGCGCATCAGCTCGATCACGTCGGGGTTGCGCTTGTTCGGCATGATCGAGCTGCCGGTGGTGTACTGGGCCGGCAACGCGACGAAGCCGAACTCGGCGCTGGTGAACAGGCTGAGGTCCCACGCCAGCCGGCGGAGGTCGAGCACGGCGCTGGCCAGGGCCTCGGTCGCGGCCAGCTCGAACTTGCCGCGCGACAGCTGTGCGTACGTCGCGGCCACCTGCATGCGCCCGAACCCGAGCGCGGCGGTGGTGTGGTCGCGGTCCAGCGGCAGGTTGACGCCATAGCCGGCCGCGCTGCCGAGCGGGTTGGCGTCCACCCACGCCAGGGTGTCGCGCGCGCGGGTCGCGTTGTCGATGAATCCTTCGGCCCACGCCGCCCACCACATGCCGAGCGACGAGGCCACGGCGCGCTGCAGGTGCGTGTAGCCGGGCAACGGCACGTCGCGCTCGGCCGCGGCGCGCTCAAGTGCGACACCGGCCACCTCGCGGCAGAGTGCGTGCAGCGTGGCCAACCGATCCTTCAGCCAGAGGCGCGTTGCGACCAGCACCTGGTCGTTTCGGCTGCGCCCGGTGTGGATGCGCCGCCCGGTGTCGCCAAGTCGCTCCACCAGGCGCGCCTCGATCGCCGAGTGGCCGTCCTCGTAACGCGCGTCGAGCACGAAGTCGCCGGCATCGAAATCGGCGGCCAATGCGCCCAGTTCACGCTGGATCGCCTCGAGTTCGTCCGCCGACAGGATGCCGATGCGCTGCAGGCCTTCGGCGTGCGCGGCGCTTGCCTGGATGTCGAACGCGAAGAACTCGCGGTCCAGGATGACGTCGTCACCGGCACAGAACTGCTGGATGCGCTCGTCGACGCGGACGCCGGGCTTTTGCCAGAGCAGGTCGGTCATGTTGGTCTCGGGTGGTGGTCGGGGAACGTGGGGGCGAAGGTGGGGATAACCCGGTGCCTCGCATGGTGGTTGGGCTGCGTGGTCGCGACTTACGTCGCTCCTACAGGGGGTCGTGCTTGTGTAGGAGCGACGTAAGTCGCGATGGAAGTCGGGCAACGGTGCACCCGATCGCGGCTGAAGCCGCTCCTACAGAGTGCTCGGAGGGTCAATGCGGGATGCCGGTGAGCTCGGGCAGGCCGAAGGCGAGGTTGAGGTTCTGCAGCGCCTGGGTCGCAGCGCCCTTGAGCAGGTTGTCCTCGGTGGCGACCACGACGAGCCGCCGTCCATCGTCCGACAGCGTGAAACCACCGATCTCGACGTGGTGGCGGCCGGCGATCGCGCTGACCCACGGCGCTTCGTCCTGCACCTGCACCAGCGGCTCGCCGGAATAGCGGCCCCGGTAGCGGGCAAGCACTTCCTCGCGCGTGAACGAACGCGCCAGGTGCAGGTTGGCGGTGATGGTGATCCCGCGGAAATGGGGTGCCACGTGCGGCATGAACTCCACCGGGTGGCCAAGTCGGCTGGACACCTCGCGCTCGTGCACGTGCCCGGTGAGTGCATACGGCATCAGGTTGTCGCGCAGCTTGGCGGGATCATTGCGGTCGGACGGGGTGGTGCCGGCGCCCGAATGCCCGGACACGCCGAAGCACTGCACCGGGCCTTCAACCGCATCCAGCATCGGAGTGACCGCCAGTTGCATCGCCGTGGCGTAACAGCCGGGGTTGCTGATCCGCCGCTGGCCGACGTAGCCGTCGCGCGCCAGCTCCGGCAGGCCGTAATACCAGCGCGGGTCGAAGCGGTAGTCGGCCGACAGGTCGATCAGCAGCGCATCCGAACCGGCGAGGTCGAATGCCTCCACGCAACGCGCCGCCTTGCCGTTGGGCAGCGCCAGCACCACGGCGTGCGCTCCCAGTCCGGGCAACTCGTCGTAACCGGGCGAGCTGTAATGCAGGTCGCCGGCGTAGCCGGGGTTGTGCGCGGCGACCGGCTGGCCGTCGAGCGCACGCGAGGATACGAAGGCCAGCTCGAACCCGGGATGGGCGGCGACCAGCCGGATGAGCTCGGCGCCCACATGGCCGCGCGCGCCAACGATGCCGATGGCAACCGGGGTGGTGGTCATTGCCCGACCTCCACCGCGTGGCGCGCCAGCAGATCGTCGAGGTTGCGACGCACGGCGGGCCACTCGCTGTCGATGATCGAATACGTGACGGTGTCGCGCAGGCTGCCGTCGGCATGGCGCTGGTGGTTGCGGATCACGCCGTCGCGCTTGGCGCCGAGGCGCTCGATCGCATTGCGCGAGGCGCGGTTGAACCAGCTGGTCTGGAAGCCCACCGCCACGCAGCCAAGGGTGTCGAAGGCATGTGCCAGCAAGAACCGCTTGACCTCGGTGTTGACGCCGGTGCGCTGCACCCGCCGTGCATACCAGGTGTATCCGATCTGCACCCTCGGGGTCGCCGGGTCGAGGTCGTACAGTCGCGTGGCGCCGGCCACTTCACCGTCCGCATCCCGCACGACGAACGCGAGCGCCCTGCCCTGCGCCTGCATCCGCAGGGCGGAATCGACGTACGCCTCGACCTGGTCCGGTGGCGGCACGCTGGTGTACCAGCAGCCCGCCAGTACCTCGTCGGTCGCCGCACGCAGGCCGTCAACGTGGGCCACCGCCAGCGGTTCAAGCCTGGCGTTTCGACCGGCGAGTACCGGTGCCTGGGTCCAGTCACTCATGCCTCAACCGCCGCGTCTCCGCGCAAAGGGCCCAGCAAAGTTGGCACGCGCTCGCGGCAGTGCGCCACGCAACCGGCCAGCTTCTCGAACTCGGTGATCCCGTACCAGAACACGTTCCATGCCTCCTGCCTGATATGTCCGTCCGACTCCGCGTAGTAGAACGCGTTGACCGGGTTGCCGTGCCGCGAGCGCCAGAACACCCGTGGGTTCTGCTCGCGCATTACCTGCCAGACCGCGCGGCCAAGACCCTCGCCCTGGGCGTCGTCGAGCACCGCGAACTTGTCCAGGTAGGTCTCGCCGCCGGCCTCGTCACCGCCATCGACCAGCACCACCGCGGCACGGTAGTTCTCGCTGACGTAGGCGCGGCGCAGCCGAGTGCGCTCGAAGTAGTCCGGCGCCAGCCGGCGCCCGAAGGCGGACTCGATCAACGTGCGCAGCCGGGGCAGGTCCAGCTCGTCCCATGACCCTGCCTGCAGCACACGCTCACCCTTGCGTACCAGCGTGCCCGAACCCTTGTGGGTGAAGAGCTCCTTGGCCAACTCGGCGGGCCGCGTGATCGACACCGAGGACGAAAGCGGCAACCGGTCCAGCAACTGCTTGATCTGCTCGATCTTGACCCGCATGCCGCCATGCACCCACGGCTGCGCCAGCAGGTCGGCGTACTCGGTCGACAGGTTGATCGAATCGATCACCTGGCACGCTTCGTCGAGCAGGCCACCGGTGCCGGTCAGGAACACGATCTTGTACGGCTGCAGCACCTGCACCAGCTCGTTGGCGGCGAAGTCGGCGTTGATGTTGAGGATCTGCCCGCCGGTGGTTTCGCCCAGGCTGGCGATGACCGGGATGGAACCGGCCTGCAGGCTGGCCTGGATCGGGGCAAGGTCGACCCGGCGGACTTCGCCGACCAGGCCGTAGGTGTCGTGATCCAGGTAATCGGCCTCGAACACGCCCGAGACGATCGACGTCGCGCGCGCCTCGTTGCGCTGCAGCGCCTCCACCAGCCGCAGGTTCTGCGCGTGGAACACCCGGCGCACGATGGCCAGCGCCTCCGGCGAGGTCACCCGCAGGCCCTCGACGGTGCGCTTCTCGATGCCCGCGGCCGCGAGTTCCGCGTCCAGTTGCGGGCCGGCACCGTGGATCACGATGGGCGTCAGGCCGACGTCCTGCAGGAACGCCAGCGACGAGGTCAGCGCGTCGAGGTCGTCGCGCAGTACCGCGCCGCCGACCTTGACGACCGCGAAGCGCGCCGCGTCGAGCTGCGAGAAGCGCTTGAGGTACTGGCTGATCTCCTTGGCGCTGGCCATGCTGGAAAGCAGCCGGACGATGGTCTGGCGCGTCTGGATGTCGTGGACGGTGGGCGGGATGGTCATGGGGGATTGCGTCGTATCTGCACTGGTAGGAGCGACGTGAGTCGCGAACGCGGATGGAGGTCGTGCTTTCAGGGGGTCGCGACTTACGTCGCTCCTACGTCAAGGCCGGCGCCAAGGATCCGGACCACCGAGTCGCCATAACGCTGCAACTGCTCCAGCGACACCCACTCGTCGGCCGTATGGGCCTGGGCGATGTCGCCGGGGCCATAGACCATCGCCGTCATGCCGGCCGCCGAGAACAGCGACGCCTCGGTCCAGAAGTCGACCGCGTTGCCGATCGGCAGGCCCAGCGCCTCCGCCAGGTCGCGCGCCTGCAGGCGGTGTTCCTCGGCGGCGGCGACGTCGCCGGCCGGCAGCGGCGGGCCGCGGAAGGTCTCTTCGTAGCGCGTCACCGGTCCCGGCTCGACCAGCGTGCCGAACCGGGCGTGCAGCGCATCGATGGACATCGACGGCAGCGGCCGGAACCCGAACCGGACCTCGGCCGCCGGCGCGATCATGTTGGCCTTGATCCCGCCTTCGACCCGGCCGATGTTGAAGCGCAGTCCGGTCAATCCGCCAAAGCGCTGGTGCGACTCGGCCTCGACCAGGTCCAGCGCACGGCTGCCCCAGCGCATCGCGTGGTGCAACGCGCTGGCGTGCATCGCGTCGGCGCCGGACGCGTGCCCGGCTTGCCCCCGGAAATGCATCAGCACCGAGCTGATGCCGCGGTGGGCCAGCACCGCCTCGCAGCGGGTCGGCTCGGCCACGATCGCTTCGCTGAAGCCATGGTGGGCCGACAGGAAGCCGGCGATGCAGCGGGCATCGTTGGCCTCCTCGTCGGTGCTGAAGAGGAAGGCGGCATCCCCGGTGCTGCGTGCCGCCGCAGCCAGCAACCCGGCCGCCGCCCCCTTGATGTCGCAGGCGCCAAGCCCGATCGCGCGGTCCGCGGTGACCCGCAACACATGCGGGTCACCGCTCCAGGCCGGCGACGACGGCACCGTGTCCAGGTGCACGTTGAACAGCCGGCGCGGGTTGCCGCGCACCGCCAGCATCGATACCGCGCCATCGCCGTGGTCGGTGACGTCGATCCGGAAGCCGGGCAGCTGCGCGCGCAGGTAGTCGAACATCCCGCCGGTGCCGATCCGACGCGGCGGGTTGCGGGTGTCGAAGGAAACCAGCGCTTCGAGGTGTTGGAGGATGTCGTGGAGCATGGCAATCCTGAAGATAAATCCGGGCACTTGTAGGAGCGACGTGAGTCGCGACCGTTACATCGTTGCGGCGTCCAGCGGGTCGCGACTCATGCCGCTCCTACAGCTCCGCCGGCGTTGTCGCGGTCCGGGCTACGACCGGTTGACCTCCGCCCACAGGGTGCTGCTCATCCCGAACAGCTTGATGAAGCCCTCGGCCTCGGCCACGCCCCAGTCGGCGGCCTGCGCGTAGGTCGCGCCCTTGGCATTGAGGATGTGCGGCGACTCGACCGCGACCGCGTTGACCACGCCGCCGTGCGTCTCAAGCACCACCTCGCCGTTGACGGTCGACTGGCTGGATGCGAGGAACGCCTCCAGGTCGGTTTTCAGGGGGTCGTGGAAGAAGCCCTCGTAGACCAGCTCCACCCACTTGCGCGCGACGTCCGGCTTGAAGCGGTTCTGCTGCTTGCTCAGCACCGCCTCTTCCAGCGCGCGGTGCGCGACCAGCAGCGCGGCCAGGCCCGGGGCCTCGAAGATGATCCGTCCCTTCAGGCCGATCGTGGTGTCGCCGGTGTACAGCCCACGGCCGACGCCGTACCGGGCGAACAACGCGTTGAGCTTCGCCAGCAACTCATGGCCGGCCACCTTCGCGCCATCCAGCGTCACCGCCTCACCGTTCTCGAAACCGATCCGCACCTGCAACGGCTGGGCGGGCCACTCGGCGCGCGGCTTGCACCAGCCCACGGCGCCCTCTCCGGGCGCCTGCCAGCGATCGATTTCGCCGCCGGACATGGTCAGCCCGAGCAGGTTCTCGTTGATCGTGTAGGCCTTCTGCTTGGCGCGCACGCCGAAGCCGCGCTCCTCCAGGTAGGCCTGCTCGTAGGCGCGTACCTCGGTGTGCTCCTTCTGGATCTCGCGGATGGGCGCCACGATCTCGTAGTCGCCCAGCGCCTTGACCGCCAGGTCGAAGCGGACCTGGTCGTTGCCCATGCCGGTGCAGCCGTGGGCAATCGCGCGGGTTCCAAGCTCGCCCGCGCGCTTCAACGCGGCCTCGACGATCAGATAGCGGTCCGACACCAGCAACGGGTACTGGCCCTGGTAGCCCTCGCCTGCCCACACGAACGGCTTGACGAAGCCCGACCAGATCGCCGGGCCGCCGTCGACGGTGACGTGGCTGGCCACACCCAGCTCGGCGGCGCGCTGCTCGATGAAGGCGCGTTCCTCGGCGTCGACGCCGCCGGTGTCGGCGAACACGGTATGCACGGCCCAGCCGCGCTCCTGCAGGTAGGGCACGCAGAAGCTGGTGTCGAGGCCGCCGGAAAAGGCGAGGACGATGTCTTTGCTCATGGTCTGGATTCTTGGAAGTGTGTATGTCGGGCGGAAGGGTCAGTGGCCGGCGAGCGTGGCCATGATGGCCTTCTGCACGTGCAGCCGGTTCCCGGCCTCGTTGATGGCGATGCAGCGCGGCGAGTCCATCACCGCGTCGGTGGCCTTGATGTTCCGCCGCAGTGGCAGGCAGTGGCTGAAGACGCCGTCGTTCGTCAGTGCCATCTTCCGCTCGTCGACGATGAAGTGCCGGTACTGGTCGCGGATGGGCTTCTCCGGCGCCCAGTTGCCGAAGTACGGCAACGCGCCCCAGCTCTTGGCGTACACCACGTCGGCGCCGGCGTAGGCGCTGTCGATGTCGTGGGTCACCGCCAGCGAGCCACCGCTCTCGGCGACGTTGGTGCGGGCCCAGTCCATGTAGCGCTCGTCGAGCACGTACTCCGGGGTCGGGCACAGCAGGGTCACGTCCATGCCCATGCGGGTGGCGATGGTCAGCGCGGAATTGGCGACCGCGGTGTTGAGCGGCTTGGGGTGGTAGGTCCAGGTCAGCACGAACTTCCTGCCGCGCAGGTCGCTGGTGCCGAAGTGCTCCTGCAGCGCCAGCACGTGGGCGAGCTCCTGGCAGGGGTGGGTGATCGTCTCCATGTTGATCACCGGCACCGGCGAGTACTTCGCGAACGCCTTGAGCACCCGGTCCTCGCGGTCGACCGACCAGTCGACGAACTTGGGGAACGCGCGCACGCCGATCAGGTCGGCGTAGCGGCCCAGGACCTGCGCCACCTCGGCGACGTGCTCCTCTGCGTCCCCGTCCATGACGGTCCCGAGGTCGAATTCGATCGGCCACGCGTCCTTGCCCGGCTGCAGCACCACCGCGTGCCCGCCCAGCTGGAATGCGCCAAGTTCGAAGCTGGTGCGGGTGCGCATCGAGGGGTTGAAGAACACCAGCGCGATCGCTCTGCCGCGCAACTGGTCGCCCAGCTTGTCGCGCTTGAACGCGGCCGCCTGCGCCAGCAGCGCGTCGAGGTCGGGGCGCGACCAGTCCTGGGTGTTGAGGAAGTGCCGGGGGGTCGGAGTCATCGCGGGGGGTCCGTCGGGAAAGAGGGGACGCCGGGCGGAAAAACAAAAAGCCCAGCGCGGAGGCTGGGCTTTCGTGTGTCACGCCACGATGACGTGCGTGCGAGCGGCTACCCGGCCTGGTGGAAAGGCAGGCGTCGGCGCGCGCGCGAGGTCATGCCCGCCGCCATCCAGGCGGAAGTCACGATGTCGGCGTCGGCGCGGAAGTGGGTCATCGGGCGCGAATGCTCTCACGCGGCCCGGCCGTCGGCAACCGGTACGTCGCGCGGTACGCCGCGCTGCGGCTGCAAAAGGCGGTTCACAGGCTGCGGGACCCGGACACGACGGGGGTGACCCCGATGCGGATGCGCAGGCGGTTGCCCGGATCGTCGGGCAGGCGCGACCGGTACTTCGCGCCCTTGTAGACGTAGTCGACGTCGTACGCGATCGGCCGGCGGAACTCGCGTTCGACCGGTACCGCGCGGCAATCCGGATCGGGCTGCTCGTCGCTCTGCCGGCCGAGCGCGTCCTTGACCGCTCCCACCACGCGCGACAGCCGCGACTGGTCGTTGTCGGGCGCGGGCGACTGGTCGCACTGCTCCTCCACGCCGGTGGTGGTGAGCGTCTGGTAGACCGGCGTCACCCGCAGCACCTGCGCGTAGGCGAACCGCACGTTCTCGCTCTGGATCACCGTTTCCTGGGACCACGCCGGCGCCGCCACCATCAAGGCGAGCAACAGCGGCAGGGTCAGGGGGAGACGCTTCATCGGACGGTGGGTCTCTGCAGCGGGCGAAGGCCGGTCAGCCGGGTTCATGAATTGTATTCGTCCGCCCCGCCGCACGCATGAACCCCTGCTGTCATCGGGCGCCCGGCGGCGGATGCCGGGACGCCGGTAGAATGTCGCAAACCCTCGCGCCGCCCCCATGAGCCTCCATCTCCACAACAGCCTGACCCGCCGGGCCGAACCGTTCGTGCCCGCCGACCCGTCCCGCCCGACGATGTACCTGTGCGGACCAACGGTCTACAACTACGTCCACATCGGCAACGCCCGGGGGCCGGTGGTGTTCGGCGTGCTCGCCGACCTGCTGCGGCGCCGCTACGGCACGCTCGCCTACGCCCGCAACATCACCGACGTGGACGACAAGATCAACGCCGCCGCCCAGCAGCAGGGCGTGCCGATCTCCGCGATCACCGGCCGGTTCGCCGCCGCCTACCGCGAGGACATGGCGGCGCTGGGCGTCGCGCCGCCGGACCTCGAGCCCGAAGCCACCGGTCACATCGTCGAGATCATCGCCATGATCGAGCGGCTGCTCGCTTCCGGCCATGCCTACGCGGCCGAGGGGCACGTGCTTTTCGCGGTCGCCAGCTTCGATGGCTACGGCAAGCTTTCGCGGCGCGACCCCGAGGACATGCTGGCCGGCGCGCGGGTGGAAGTGGCGCCCTACAAGCGCGACCCGGGCGATTTCGTGTTGTGGAAGCCGTCGACCGACGACCTGCCCGGCTGGGACTCGCCCTGGGGCCGCGGGCGTCCTGGCTGGCACATCGAGTGCTCGGCGATGGCCGCCGCCCATCTGGGCGAAACGATCGATATCCACGCCGGCGGCGTCGACCTGCAGTTCCCGCACCACGAGAACGAAATCGCACAGAGCGAGTGCGCCCATGGCGGCCGCCCGTTCGCGCGCTGGTGGCTGCACAACGGCATGCTCAACTTTGGCGGCGCCAAGATGAGCAAGTCGCTTGGCAACATCGAGAAAGTGCACGACCTGGTACGCGCGCACCCGCCAGAGGCGCTGCGCTACGCGCTCCTGTCGGCGCACTACCGCCAGCCACTGGACTGGTCGGACGCGCTGATCGAGCAAAGCGTGCGGACGCTCGACCGGCTCTACGGCACCCTGCGCGATGTCGACGCACTGCTGCCCGCCGGGATCGTCGCGACTGCGGCTATCCCACTCGCCGTCGAGGCCGCGCTGGACGACGACCTCAACACGCCGGCCGCGCTGGCCGAGTTGGCCGCGATAGCCACCACCGCCCGGACGCTACGCGGTGCGATCGCCAGTGGCGAGGTCAGCGGTGACGGCCCCGCCACTGCGCTGGCCACGCTGGCTTCCAGCTTGCGGGCCGGCGGCCGTGCACTCGGCTTGCTCCAGCAATCACCCGGCGCGTGGTTCAGCCGGGGCGCCGGCACCGGCGACGACGACCGCATCCAGGCGCTCGTCGACGAGCGCGCCGCCGCCAAGCAGGCCCGTGACTTCGCCCGCGCCGACGCGATCCGCCAGCAACTCGCCGATGAAGGCGTCCTGCTGGAGGACACCCCGGCCGGCGTCCGCTGGCGCCGCGCCTGACCCCTACCACCCGGACCCGATGTGACCACCTCCAGCCCCTTCCCCATCGAAACCACCGCAGCCGAAGCCCAGGCCGCGATACGCGACGAATTCGCCTTCTTCGGCGACTGGTCCGAGCGCTACCAGTACCTGATCGACCTGGGCCGCAAGCTCCCGGAGTTCCCCGAGGAGTGGAAGACGGAGGAGCACCGGCTGCACGGCTGCCAGTCGATGGTGTGGATCGTGCCGCAGGGCGACGCGGACCGCCTCGACTTCCACGCGATCAGCGATTCGGCCATTGTCTCGGGCCTGGTCTACCTCGCGCTGCGGGTGTACTCCGGCCGCAGCGCCGCCGAGATCGCCGCCACCGATGCCGACTACATCGCCGACATCGGCCTGGCGCGCCACCTGTCGCCGACCCGCAGCAACGGCCTGGCCGCCCTGCTCGGGTTCATCCGCGAACGGGCACAGGCCTCGCTGGCCAACCCGGCCGGCTGAGCGGTGGAGCCCGGCGCCGCGTCACCGTTGCGCAACCCCGGTTTCCTGGGGTTGCTCGGGTACCGGCTGCTGGCGCTGTTGGCCAACCAGATCCTGACGGTCACCGTCGGCTGGCAGGTCTACCAGCGCACGGGCGACGCGCTCTCGCTCGGCCTGATCGGACTCTCGGAAGTCATCCCGTACGTCGGCTTCGCGCTGTTTGCCGGCTATGCGGTGGACCACCTGCCACGACGCAAGGTCGGCATGTTCGCCTGCTTCGGGCTCGGCACCACCACCCTGCTGCTGGCCGGCATTGCCCACGGCATCCTCCCGGCCGGATTCGGCGGCCCCGGCGACGGCGGCGGCAACAACGCGATGATCTACGCCGCGGTCGCGCTCAACGGCGTGGTCCGGGCGTTCTTCACACCGGTGTACATGTCGTTGTTCGCGCGCGTGTTGCGGCGCGACCAGTACGCCCGCGGCGCTGGCGTGGGCAGCGCGGTAATGCAGTCGGGCCTGGTACTGGGGCCGGCGCTGGGCGGCCTGCTGATCGCGCTGGTCGGCGTGGCGGCGACCTACCTGGTCGCGACCGGGTTCGCGGCATTGGCGGCGGTGGCGGTGGTCCGCCTTCAGGTCAGCGAACCGCCGCTGCCGACCACGCGCGAGCCGGTGTTCGCGAGCATCGGCGAGGGGTTGCGCTTCGTGCGCCACAACCAGGTGGTCTTCGGCGCGCTGGCGCTGGACATGTTCTCGGTGCTGTTCGGCGGTGCGGTGGCGCTGCTGCCGGCGTTTGTCGAGGACGTGTTCCGGGCCGGGCCGGAGGCGCTCGGGGTGTTGCGGGCAGCGCCCGCCGCGGGCGCGGTCGGGATGGGCCTGTGGCTGTCGAGGTACCCGCCCCAGCGGCACGCCGGTTATCTGTTGCTCGGCTCGGTCGCGGCGTTTGGCGTGTGCATCATCGGCTTTGCGCTGTCACAGGTGCTGTGGGTCTCGATGGCGCTGCTGGCACTGTCGGGTGCGTTCGACAGCGTATCGATGGTGATCCGCTCGACCATCGTGCAACTGGCGACCCCGGACGAAATGCGCGGGCGCGTCGCGTCGATCAACGGCATCTTCATCGGCTCGTCCAACGAGCTCGGCGCGTTCGAGTCAGGCCTCGCCGCGAGGCTGCTCGGGTTGGTTCCCTCGGTGGTCTTCGGCGGTTCGATGACGCTGGTGGTGGTCGCCGCCACCGCGAAGCTGGCCCCGCGCCTGCGCCGACTCGACGTGCGCGACCTCGACTGAAACGGCTCCATGTCTGGAAGGACCGGGAACGAAAAAGCCCCGCACAGGCGGGGCTTTTCGATGAACCGGTGGGACGGCGGTATCAGTCGCCCATCTGCTTCTGCAGGTGCTCCCAGCGCTCCTGCGCATCAATGGTGCGCTCGGCGGTCAGGCGCGCCTCGAGGCGGTCCAGGCCGATCTCTTCGCCGGTATCGACGCAGAAGCCGTAATCACCCGAGTCGACACGCTTGAGCGTGCTGTCGATCTTGCTGATCAGCTTGCGGTAGCGGTCGCGGGTCCGCAGTTCCAGCGAGTTCTCGGTCTCGCGGGTGGCGCGCTCGGCCTCGTCGCCAACGTCACGAACCTCTTCCTTCAGGTTCTCGATCGTCTGCTTGGATTCCTCGACCAGGTCCGCACGCCACTTCATCAGCCGCTGGCGGAAGTACTCCAGCTGCAGCGGGCTCATGTATTCCTCGTCCGCACTCGGCCGATAACCATCGGGCACGATCACGCGACCATCTTTTTCTGTCTTGTAAGGCACGACTTTCACTTTACCTCGGGGTGCTGGCGGCTGCGGCTTGGCCGCGACCGCGACGGCGACCTTGCCGACCGGACGCCTGGCCGGAGCCGGAGCAGGCGGCGGAGTCGGCTTCGACGCAGCCGGCGCCTTGGCCGCCTTGGTGGGGGATTTCTTGGCAGGCGCCGACTTGGGCGCCAGGGCCGGGACGCTGGCGGGACTCGCGGGCTTCCTGGTCGCAGCAGCCTTGCCTGCGGCCGGAGTCTTCGCGACCTTTGCCGGCGCCTTGGCAACGGATTTGTTTGCCGCAGATTTCGCCGGCGCCTTCACGACGGCCGCCTTCTTCGCGGCCGGTGCCTTGCCGGACATCTGCTTGACGGGCGCCTTGGCCTTGGTCGCCTTCGACGGGGTCGCCTTCCTGGCGGGCACGGACTTGTTCGGTACCGGCTTCTTCGTTGCCACCTTGCTGGCGGCAGCGGCCTTCTTCACCGGGGCCTTCTTGACCGGCACCTTTTTGACCGGGGCCTTCTTCGGAGCAGCCTTCTTGGCGGCCGGCTTCTTGACAGCGGCCTTCTTCGCCGCCGGCGCCTTCTTGGCCACGGGCTTCTTCGCCGCCGGCTTCTTCGCCGCCTGGCTGGCCGGAGCGGCCTTCCTGGCGGGCGTCTTGCCGGTGGATTTGACGGCTTTCTTCGCGGATTTTTTCAGTGCCACGATCGGCTTGTCCTTTATCTTCCCTTGTGACGGGAAAGCGCGCTGTTATACCCTGCCCCGACACCCTCGGCAACCTCGCACCGGAAGCGCCGAGCGTCCCGCCAGGTGGTTTTCGCGACATTCCGTCCGCGTGCACCCGGGCACGACTCCCGTTGGGCCATCATGGGCCGCACGACCGCACCCCGGATCCGACTCCCCGGACGATGATCGACCGCCTGCTCATCACGCTGCTGCGCGGCTACAAGCGCTGGATCAGTCCGTTGCTCGGGCCGCGTTGCCGGTTCCACCCTACCTGCTCCGAGTACGCAATGCAGGCGGTCGCTCGATTCGGCGCGGTCAAGGGCAGTTGGCTTGCGCTGCGGCGCATCCTGCGCTGCCATCCGCTGCATCCCGGCGGCCATGACCCGGTGCCGCCACCCCGGTGACCTGCACCGCCCACCCCTTCCCACTGCAAGGACTCCAGATGACCGCCAACGCGACCCTCATCGTCAACGCCCGACTGGTCAATGAAGGCCGCGAGTACGACGGCGACCTGCGCATCGCCGACGGCCGCATCGCCGAGATCGGCACCGGCCTGCAGGCCCGCGCCGGCGAGACCGTCGTCGACGCAGCGGGCCGCCGCCTGCTGCCGGGCATGATCGACGACCAGGTGCACTTCCGCGAACCAGGCATGGAGTACAAAGCCGACATGGCGGTCGAGTCCGGCGCCGCGGTGGCCGGCGGCCTGACCAGCTTCATGGACATGCCCAACACCAGCCCGCCCACGCTCGACGCCGGGGCGCTGGAGGACAAGTACCGCCGCGCGGCCGGCCGGGTCCGCGGCAACTACGGCTTCTACATGGGCACCAGCACGACCAACCTGGAGCACATCCAGCGGCTCGACCCGCTGACCGCCCCGGGCGTCAAGGTGTTCATGGGCGCGTCGACCGGCAACATGCTGGTCGATGATCCCGAGGTGCTTGATGCAGTGTTCCGCGATGTGCCCACGCCAATCATCACGCACTGCGAAGACACCCCGATGATCGAGGCCGCCACCGCGCGCTACAAGGCGCAGTACGGCGACGACATCCCGGCCGCGTGCCACCCCGACATCCGCTCGCGCGAGGCCTGCATGAAGTCGACGCAGCTGGCGATCTCGCTGGCGCGCCGGCACGGCACCCGCCTGCACGTGCTGCACATCTCGACCGCCGACGAGCTGGCGTTGTTCGAAGCCGGCCCGCTGGTCCGCGCCGACGGCAGCCGCAAGCAGATCACCGCCGAAACCTGCATCCACTTCCTACGCTTCGACCGCAGCGACTATGCCGAGCTCGGCCACCTGATCAAGTGCAACCCGGCGATAAAGGACGCGTCCGATCGCGAGGCGCTGATACGCGCGGTGGCCGGTGACGTGATCGACGTGCTGGCGACCGACCACGCGCCGCACCTGCTGGAGGAAAAGCAGAACCCCTACACCCGGGCGCCGAGCGGCCTGCCGCTGGTCCAGTACGCGCTTAACGCCGCGCTGGAGCTGGTGCACGAAGGCCACCTGACCACGGCGCAGGTGGTGCAGAAGTTCGCCCACGCCCCCGCGCAGCTGTTCGACGTCAAGCAGCGCGGCTTCCTGCGCGAGGGCTACGCCGCCGACCTGGTGCTGATCGACGACACCCCGCTGACCGTGCGTCGCCAGGACGTGCTGTCCAAGTGCGGCTGGTCGCCGTTCGAGGGCCGCACGTTCCATTCGCGGATCGCTTCGACCTGGGTCAACGGCGCGCTGGCCTGGGACGGCACCCGACTGGTCGGCGCGCCGAACGGGCAGCGGCTGGAGTTCGACCGTTGAGGGCGGTGATCCTCGCGGCGGCGGCCGGCGTGCTTGCGGCCTGCGCGGGCTCAGTGACCACCGCGGCGAGCGCCGGGCCCGCACCGCAGGAGGCGCAGGTGGCGACACCGGCAACGCCGGTCGTGGACGACGCCCGGGTGGTGTTCCCGGCGTCCGTGCAGCAGGGTGCGCTGGTGATCGGCAAGGTCCCCGCGGCCAGCCGGGTCCGCCATGCCGGGCGCGACCTGCGCGTGACCGGCTACGGCAGCGTCGCCTTCGGCGTGGCGCGCGACCAGTCGGGGCCGGTGCACGTGGAGGTAACCAGCCGTGACGGACGGGCGCGCACCATTGAAATCGAGGTCACTCCACGCGACTGGCCGATCGAACGCGTCAACGGTGTTCCCGGCAAGACCGTGAAGCCACCACCGGCGATCGCCGCACGCATCGCACGCGAGCAGGCGGCGGTCAGCGCCGCGCGCACCCGCGACGATGCCCGCACCGGGTTCGCCCAGCATTTCGTCCGCCCGGTCGAGGGTCGCATCAGCGGCCGCTTCGGCAATCAGCGCATCTACAACGGCACCCCCGGCGCGGCCCACTCGGGCATGGACATCGCCGCGCCGAACGGCACCCCGGTGAAGGCGCCGGCCTCGGGCGTGGTCACCTTTGCCGATGACCTGTACCTCACGGGCGGGACGATCCTGCTCGACCATGGCCACGGGGTGAGCTCCAACTTCCTGCATCTGTCGCGCATGGACGTCCGCGTGGGCGACGTGGTTGAACAGGGCCAGGTCATCGGCGCCGTCGGTGCCACCGGGCGCGCTACAGGGCCGCACCTGCACTGGGGCATGAACTGGTTCGACGTGCGCGTCGATCCACTGCTGGTGCTCGAACGACAGTAGCGATCAGGTCTGGCCGGAAGTCGCGACGAACCGCGGGTGGCTGCCGGTGATACGCGGGTCGTGGCCGGTCACCCGGTCCCGGCCCGCGGTCTTGCTGGCGTACAGGGCCGAATCCGCACGCTCGATCAGGTGCTCGACCGATTCGCCTGCAGCGAGCTCGGCCACGCCCAGGCTCAGGCTCGCCTCGAAAAGCCGGTCATCGATCGACAGCGGGCGGCAGTTCACTGCCGAGCGCAGGTTCTCGGCGACACCGAGGGCCTCGTTGAGCCGGGTGTCGGGCAACATCACCACCATTTCGTCGCCACCCCAGCGCCCCATCAGGTCGTAGGTCCGCAGGCGGTTGCGGGTCCGCAACGCGATGAACTTCAGGAAGTTGTCGCCGACCCGGTGGCCGTGGTCGTCGTTGACCCGTTTGAAACGGTCGACATCGAAGAACACCACCGACAGCGGCGTGCCATTGCGATGCGCTTCGGTCACCGCGGCCGACAGGCGCTCCTGCATCGCCGGGCGGGAAAGTGCGCCGGTGAGTGTGTCGAACGTCGCCAGGCGGCTCACGCGGTCGCGGTCACGGCGCACTTTCTGCAATGCGTCGGTCAATCCGATCATGGTCACCGTCCCGGCGAGTACGAGTGCGGCGGGCAGCGCATAGCCCAGCCACGCCGGTGCCACCCACAGTCCGAGTTCCGCCACACGGCCGGCCACCAATAGCGCGAGCACCGGCAACCAGGCCATCAGCAGGAACCCGGCGGCACGCTCGCGGCGAATCGTGCCGCGGACACAGGCGACGAGCAGTGCCGCGGTGGCAGCCAGCGTCGCCGCGTGGCCGAACGACAGCACGCCGCGGGTGACGCCCGCGACCGTCGCGACGACCAGCAGCAGCAGTACCCCGAGGCATCCGGCCACGATGCGCCACAGCATCGGGTTGCGGTCTCGCAACCGCAGCCCGTGGGCCAGGAAGGCCAGCGTCGCGCCGCTCGCCAGCAGGCCGGTGAGAATCGGGCTGCGCGGATCCTCGCCGAGCAGTCCCGACAGGCCGGGGAGCAACCGGATCTCGCCGCCCTGCGTCGCGAAGAATGCGAGCTGGGCGGCAAGCGTCAGCAACAGATACGCATAGCCCCGCTCACCGATGCCCAGCCAGAACCCCAGCGCAAGCATCATCAGCAGCACGAATCCGACCAGGCTGGCAGCGCGCCACGCGACGTAGGTGAGGTCGCGGTGGTGCAGTTGCGCCAACGGTTCGATGCCGACAGCCATGGCGACCGGGGCCAGCGTGCCGACGCGCAGGTACACCGCATGCCCGGCACGCAGGCCGTCCCGGAGTGGCACCACCGAGGCACGCGACGAGAAACCGGACGGGATATCGACGCCACCGGTCTTGGCTACTACCGGCATCGACGCGCCGGGCAACCAGGCTTCAATGCGCGCCGATTCGGGCGTCCCCAGCACGATGTAGGGCTGGTGCTGCGCGGGGACGGCATGCGTGGACACGAGTCGCCACCAGCCTGCGCGCGGGCCGGTTTCGCGGATGACGCCGCCGGGGACAACGGCGAACCGATGGTCGAGCGCGCCCCCGAGCACCTCGAGCGGAACCGGGTCCGCATCCAGCCGCGACAGCTCCAGGCCGGACGTGGCCAGCGGCGCCGCGCTGCGGGCATGCGACGGCCACACGGCCGCGGCCAACGAGGCGAACGCCAGGCAGCCACAAATCAACAAGATCCACCGTTGCAGGGGCGTCCCCATACCCATCCCGGCCGCACGATCGAACGAGCATACCCCGAACAACCGGCGCGCAAGCGCTACGCAATCGGCACGCGATTCCGGCCATCGGGCCACACCTACGCCGGCGGGAAGCGCCGCCCAGGCGGGCGACAAACATCAGGCTGGGGCGCCGGCTCCGCTCACGCGCGCGACGGCATCGTGCGCATGCAGGCTTTCAAAATGGGCGACGTCGGCATCGAAGCGCTCGATGCGGCGGTCGCCGGACAGCACCGCGGCGACGCGGCGTGCGGCGTCCTCGCAGAACATCAGGTTGGCGGCGTTGAGCCGCGCGAAAGCCTGCTCGTCCTCGCGCTTGACCGCGGTCTGCACAGGGGTCGCGAGCGCCTGTTCCAGTGCATCGATGAGCGCGGTCAGCGGCAACTCGTCGAACGCAGGGCGCAGCTCGACCCGCACATCGGCGCGGCTGCGCTGGGCATGCGGCGTCGCCGCCAGGCCACGCTCCGACGCCAGCCAGTCATGGATGGCGCCCGCCAGCGGACGGGCATCGGCGAAATCTTCGGCGAAACGGTCGGCATTGAGTTGGCGCGACAGCGCCGCCGACGCCGGACAGGTGCTCGAGTATTCGACCGCAAAACGCAGCGCCAGCTTCAGGTGGCCGTCGATGAGGCTCGCATCGATCTCGACCGGGTAGCGCTTCCAGCCGGCGTTGCCACTGGCCAGGGCGGGACGCAGCAGCATCTGGTCATAGCGCAGCACCAGCCGTGCCGCGCCGGACAGCCCCGACTGGGTGTCGACCAGGGTCTGCAGGACGCGGCGAAGGCCGGCCGGTGTGACCACCTCGGTGGCGAAGGCGTGCTGCAGCTCCAGGTAGAGCCGCGACATGTGGATGCCGCGTGCGTCGGGGTCGAGCAGGTCGACCGACACGTCCACCGACGCGGCGACCTGGATCGCCTCGCCGGCGTGGCCAGCGACACGCAGCGGCAGCGCGATGTTGGACATACCGACCCAGTCCAGCGGACGGGCCAGCGCGGCGGCGTCGTGGGCGACGTCGGGCAGGCGGCGGGGCGTGATGGTGGGAGTGTTCACTGGACCGGGGTGGGGGCGCGAAAGCGGGTTTGCAACGCGTACATTCTACCGGCCGCGTCCCTGCACCCTGCCCTGGCCGCTGGAACGCTGCGTCGCAGGGCGTCAGCCACGGGCCGCGCGCCAGCCCGCAAACAGCGCCCGCCAACCGGGCAGCGGGGTGGTGGCGTCCCCACCCGCGAGCCGCCCACGCGCCAGTGCAGCCCACAGTCGGCGCGGACGCGTACCGTCCGCGCCCGGCCACTGCTGCCGCAGGCGCGCCATCCACAGCGGTCGGGAGTCCGCCTCGCCGGCGCGGGCGATGACATCCAGCGGTACCCCGGCATCGCCGGCGATCAGCAGGCGCGCCTGTAGCAGCGTCGCCGCGACGACATCGGTGCCGGAGCGCCGTGCCGCGCCATCGACTGGGGCCGCGGGGGCCAGTGGAGCGGCGGCGTCGGACGTACCAGCAAACAGCACCTGCTCGATGTCCGCGACCGCCCGGGCGAACGGGGCCAGCGCGGCGAATGCTTCCGCCGGGTCGCCCGGACGCTCACGGCTGTTGCCGAGCGACGGCAGCGCGGCCGCCAGCGTCGTCCACGGCGCGGGTTGGCGCTGCAACGCGGTGCCGAGTGGATGCCGCCGCGCACCGCGGGTCCAACCGACCAGCTCTTCCTGCCACCAGCCCAGCTTCGCTTCCCCGGGGATGGGATCGGTCCCGCCCCAGGCCGCGTCGGTGAGCTCCTGCAGCAGCGCCGCCCAGGCCGAAGCGAGCTCGCGCTGCCCGGCGGGGACGAACACTTCCACGACCGCCCACTCCGGCCAGCGTGCGCGCCATTTGTCGATGAAACCCGCCAGCGCGGCGCCGGGTTCCTCGCGCACATCGATCGGCACGGCCCCGGACTCAGACATGGCAGCGAGGCCAGGCCATGGCGTTGCATAGATCGTGCGGGCGGTCGACGAGGACATCGCCCTGCCAGGCGAACGGATCGTCCTCCGACAGGCGGTAGCCCCATAGTGCGACCACCGACGGCATCCCGGCGGCGCGCGCGGCGACGATGTCGCGCTCGTCGTCGCCGACATAGATGCACTGCGCGGGGGCGAATCCGATCCGCTCGGCCGCGACGCGCAGCGGCAGCGGGTCGGGCTTGCGCGCCGGCAGGCTGTCGCCGCCGATCAGCACCCTGCAGCGGTCCTGCCATCCCAGCATGGGCAGCAGGGGCGCGGCCAGGTACTCGGGTTTGTTGGTCACGATGCCCCACACGCAGCCGGCCTGTTCCAGCCGGCCGAGCATGGTTTCGATGCCATCGAACGGGCCGCAGTGCCGCCCCAGCTCACTCTGGTAGACATCGAGGAACTCGGGGATCCAGCCTTCCCACGCCGCGGGGTCGAGGTCCGGGAACGCGGCCTGCACCATCGCCCGCGACCCCTTGGACACATGGGGGCGCAGTTCGGACAGGAGCATCGGCGCAATTCCGCGCGCCGCGCGCATCGTGTTCACGGCCGCGAGCATGTCGGGGGCGCTGTCGAGCAGGGTGCCGTCGAGGTCGAACAGCACCGCGCCGGGGAATCGGTCGGTCATGGAGGGGGATCACTCGGGCTTGCGGGCGCAGGCCAGGTAGTTCACGTCGGCGCGCGGGATCAGCCGCGCGCTGTTGCGCCAGGGCTCGTACATCAGGCCGCTGACGTCCTCGAGCTGCAGCCCGGCGTCACGCAGCCAGCCGGCCAACTCCGACGGGCGGATGAAATCGCGATAGCGATGCGTGCCCTTCGGCAGCAGGCGGGCGATGTACTCGGCGCCGACGATCGCCAGCGCGAACGCCGCCGGGGTGCGGTTGAGCGTCGACAGGTACAACCGACCGCCCGGCCGGAGCAGTTCGGCGCAGGCGCGGATGATCGCCGCCGGGTCGGGCACGTGCTCGAGCATTTCCATGCAGGTGACCGCGTCGAACGATCCCGGGGCTTCCGTGGCCAGCGCTTCGACCGGCTGCTGGCGGTAATCCACCGACACCCCGGTTTCGAGCCCGTGCAGCCGCGCGACCTTCAGCAGCTCCGGCGACAGGTCGATCGCGGTCACCACGGCGCCCTCGCCTGCAAGCGCCTCGCTCAGCAGCCCGCCGCCGCAGCCGACGTCAAGCACGCGTGCGTCGCGCAGCGTGGTCCGACCGGTAACGTAGGCCAATCGGACCGGATTCATCGCGTGGAGCGCCTTCTGCGGCCCCTCCGGGTCCCACCACCGCTGCGCCAGCGCACCGAACTTGTCGAGCTCGGCCTGGCTGAAGTTCTGGTTGGCGAACGGTGCTGCGGTCATGCTGATTCCCCTGCTTCGGGATGCGGTACGGGAGGAAGCGTGGCGTCAGGCGCGGACCGCGGCGATACGGTCGCGCCACTGCCGCGCGTTGGCGATCAGCTGTTCGATGTCCAGGTCGACCAGCTGGCGGTCACTCAGCTTCGCCCGCCCGCCAATCCAGACGTCGGTCACCTGGTGGCGGCCGGTGGCATACACCAGTTGCGAGACCACGTGGAACAGCGGCTGGCTCTCGAGCTGTCCGAGGTCGACACAGGCCAGGTCCGCCTGCTTGCCCGGCTCGATCGAACCGATCGACCGCTCCAGGCCCATCGCCCGGGCACCGCCCAGGGTCGCCGCGCGCAAGGCGCTGGCGGCGCTGAAGGCCGCCGCGTCGCCCGCAACGGCCTTGGCCAGCTGGGCGGCGGTGCGCATCTCGCCGAACATGTCGAGGTCGTTGTTACTGGCGGCGCCGTCGGTCCCGATCGCGATATTGACGCCGGCCTGCTCAAGCCGGCCGACCGGGCAGAACCCCGACGCCAGCTTGAGGTTGGACTCTGGACAGTGCACGACGCTGACGCCGCGCCGGGCGCACAGATCGATCTCGGCGTCGGTCAACGCGGTCATGTGCACCGCCATCAGGCGGTCGTTCACGAGTCCGAGCCGGTCCAGGCGCGCAAGCGGACGCTGGCCGTACTTTTCGCGCGATTCCTCGACCTCGTGGGCGGTCTCGTGGGTATGCAGGTGGACCGGCAGGTCCAGCTGGTCGGCGAGCATGCGGATGCGTTCGAAGCTCGCATCCGACACCGTGTACGGCGCATGCGGCACGAAGGCCATCGTCACCAGCGGGTCGTTGCGCCACTGGTCGTGGACTTCGCAGGCACGGTCGAAGTACTCGTCGTCGGTACTGGCCCACGCGGTCGGGAAGTCGATGACCGGAAGTCCGACAACGGCGCGGAAGCCGTGGCGCTTGTAGGTCGCCGCCTGCGCGTCGGGGAAGAAGTAGTTCTCGTTGGCGCAGGTGGTGCCACCGCGCAGCATCTCGGCGATCGCCAGGGTCACGCCGTCGCTGACGAACTCAGGCCCGATCACGGCCGCTTCCACCGGCCAGATGTGCCCCTGCAGCCACTCCATCAGCGGCAGGTCGTCGGCCACGCCGCGCAGCAGCGACATCGGGTTGTGGGTGTGCGCGTTGACCAGACCGGGGATCAGCGCCGACTGCGGGCGCGACACCGTGCGGGCCGGCTGGAACCGCGCCCGCGCCTCGGCGGTCGGCAGGACCGCGACGATGACCCCGTCGGTCACCGCCACGGCGTGGTCGTCGAGGACCGCGCCGTGCGGCTCGACCGGCACCACCCAGCCCGCCTCGATCAGCAGGTCGCAGGGCTGGGGGTTGGAGGGCGCCATCACTTGACCCGGCTGACGTACTCGCCGGACCGCGTGTCGACCTTGATCACCTCGTCCTGGCCGACGAACAGCGGCACGCGCACGACCGCGCCGGTCTCCAGCGTCGCCGGCTTGCCGCCGCCACCGGAGGTGTCACCACGCACGCCCGGGTCCGTTTCGGTGATCTTGAGTTCGACGAAGTTCGGCGGATTGACGAAGATCGGCACGCCGTTCCACAGCGTCACTACGCACTCTTCCTCTCCCTTGAGCCACTTGGCCGCGTCGCCCACGCCGTTCCGGTCTGCCTGGACCTGCTCGAAGCTGGTCGGGTCCATGAAGTGCCAGTGCTCGCCGTCGGCGTACAGGAACTGCATGTCGGTATCGATGACGTCGGCGGCCTCGACCGAGTCGGTCGCCTTCATGGTGATTTCCTGCACCCGGCCGCTCTTGATGCTGCGGTACTTCATGCGCGTGAACGCCTGACCCTTGCCCGGCTTGACGTACTCGGTGTCGGTGATGATGCACGGGTCGTTGTTGACCAGGATCTTCATCCCGTTCTTGACGTCGTTCATGCCGTAAGTGGCCATGCTGGAGCTCCTGGGTGTAGATGAATGTGTGGAGACGGTGCCGTGCCGCCCGGTGCCTGTCGCGGGCGGCTAGAATGACGGGCTGCCTCCGCTCCGACCGGAGCGCAAGCAGCACAGGACCCGAATGATACCCGCAGCCCCGGCCCGCCCGCAGCCAGTCCCCCTGCCCTCGCCACGCTGGCAACAGCTCTGGCGCGAGGCGGTGCGCGACCCGGCGGAGCTGCTCGCCATCCTCCGGCTGGACCCGGCTGGTCTGGGGGTTTCCGACGCCGCGCTGGCCCAGTTTCCATTGCGGGTGCCGCGCGGCTTCGTCGGCCGGATGCACGTCGGAGACCCGGGCGATCCGCTGTTGCGCCAGGTCCTGCCACTGGACGCGGAGATGCGGCCGATGCCGGGTTTCAGCCTGGACGCGGTCGGCGATGGCGCCGCACGTTCGGGCCACGGGGTGATCCAGAAGTACCGCGGCCGCGCCCTGCTGGTCGCCACCGGCAGTTGTGCGATCAATTGCCGCTACTGCTTCCGGCGCCACTTCCCGTACGCCGAGGAAACCGCCGCGGCCGGCCATTGGCAGCAAGCGATCCGTCTGATCCGCGCCGACACCAGCATTGACGAGGTCATCCTGTCGGGCGGCGACCCGTTGTCGCTGGCGACCACCAAGCTTGCCGAGCTGACCGACGCGCTGGCCGACGCCACCCACCTGCGCCGGTTCCGCATCCACACCCGGCTGCCGGTGGTGCTGCCCGAGCGGGTTGACGATGCGCTGCTGGCGTGGATCGGCGACCTGCCGTGGCCGGTGACGGTGGTGCTGCACGCCAACCACGCCAACGAGTTCGACCCGGCCGTGGACGCCGCGATGGCGCGCCTGCGCGGCACCGGTGCGACCCTGCTGAACCAGGCGGTCCTGCTGCGCGGGGTCAACGATTCGGTCGACGCCCTGTCGGACCTGTCCACGCGTGGCTACGAGGCCGGCGTGCTGCCGTACTACCTGCACCAGTTGGACAGGGTCCAGGGCGCCGCCCATTTCGAAGTCGACGACGATCGCGCCCGCGCCCTCCACGCCGGGCTGGCGGCCAGGCTGTCCGGCTACCTGGTGCCGCGCCTGGTCCGTGAAGTGGCCGGTGACAGCGGCAAACGACCGCTCAGGTGACGGGCCTGGCCGTTTCCCGCCCCACTTGACGTAGCAACCCTTGAAGGGCGTCACGGACCGCTGCCCCGGCAATCTGTCATAAGCAGTAGGGTGGGAGCGCATTCCGGCGCAGCCGGTGGTGGGGACACGCCACGGCAATCGAGGCGTGCCACCGCGACCCGGCGGCACGCAAGGGGGAGAACATGCTTACATATGCACGTGGCGACGCTGCCGTCGCGGACACGTTCATGGCGGCTCCGTCGCGGACCGCCATCCGCCCTGTGCCGTCCGCCCCACCCGCGAATCCGGACGGAGACCTTATGCAATCTGCGAAAGACATGGTGTTGCGGCTGCTGATCGTGGACGACAGCGTGGAGGCGGCCGAAGCCATCGTCAGTGGACTGCGCAATGCCGGCATCGCGGTCCGGCCCAACCGCCCCGAAAGCGAACAGGCGCTGGACGACCTGCTGGCCGGTCCGCCCGTCGAGCTGGTCCTTGCCGCCGAAGATTGCCGCACCCTGCCGCTGGCCGCAGTCATGCAGCGCATCGATGCCACCGGCAAGGACCTGCCGGTGATCCTGCTGGCCGACGCGGTCGACGACACCCTGCTGCTCAACGCCACCGCCGCCGGCGTGGCCGGCATCGCCCTGCGTCGCAGGATCGACCAGGTCGAGGCGGTCGTGCGCAAGGAATGGACCGCGCTCGAAGCACGCCGCGCACTACGCAAGCTCGAGTCGCAGGTGCGCGAGACCGAGCGCCGCTGCGATGCCCTGATCGACTCCTCGCGCGACCCGATCGCCTATGTCCACGAGGGCATGCACATCCGCGCCAACAGCGCGTACCTGGAGCAGTTCGGGTTCGACTCGTTCGAGGACATCGAAGGCATGTCGCTGCTCGACATGGTCGCGCCGCAGCACGTCGACGATTTCAAGCAGCTGCTCAAGCGGCTGAGCAAGGGCGAGGCCCCACCGCCGCGACTGGAGATGGAGGCGCGTACGCTGGATGGCGAGAGCTTCCCGGCGGTGATGGAGTTCGCGGCGGCCAGTTACGAAGGCGAGGCCTGCCAGCAGGTGATCCTGCGCCGGCAGGAGTTCGACCCCGAGCTCGCCCGCGAGGTGGAGGAGCTGCGCCAGCGTGACCAGGTCACCGGACTACTCAACCGCTCGACGTTCCTGCGCCAGCTCGAGGATGCGGTCAGCGACGCCGCCCGCGACGCCGGCCACCACGCCCTGTTGCTGGTCGAGCCCGACCACTACGCCAAGCTTTTGCAGGACTTGGGGCTGCACGCAGCCGACGATCTGATCGCCGCCTGTGCGCGACGCCTGCAGGGTGCGCTGGGGCCGGACGACGTCGCCGCGCGCTTCGCCGAGCACCAGTTCGCGGTACTGCGCCGCGGCAGCGACTACCACGGCACCGTCGCCCTCGCCGAAGCCGTGCGCGCGGCATTCGCCGCCGCGGTGCTCGAAGTCGACGACCGATCGCTCAATGCCACCGCCAGCGTCGGCGGTGTCCAGATCGGCCAGAAGATCGCCAGCGTCACGGCGGTGCTGGCCAAGGCCCACGATGGCGTGCAGTCGGCCGGAGGCGTAGGCGGCAATCGGGTCGAAATCTTCGACCCGGGCGCGGTCGACCGCGCCGAGGAAGAACGCGTCGAGGCGTGGGTCAACCGTATCCGCGATGCCATCGACGGCGACGGCTTCGTCATGCATTACCAGCCGCTGATCGGCCTGCACGGCGCGCCCGACGAGATGTACGACGCCTACCTGCGCATGCAGGGCGAAGGCGGCGAACTGGTCCAGCCGCTGACCTTCCTGCAGATTGCCGAGGAACACGGCCTCCTGTGGGAGATCGATCGCTGGGTGGTGAGTCGCGCCATCGCCGACATCGGCGAGCGGCTGCGCGGCGGCCACCGGACCACCCTGCTGGTGCGCATCAACGAGGTGTCGCTGCAGGACGACAGCCTGCTCCAGCACATCCGCGAGCAGCTGGCCAAGCACGGCGCCGAAGGCCACCTGCTGGTGCTGCAACTGCCCGAGTCGAAAGTGTTCACCCACCTCAAGGCGGCGCAGGCGTTCCAGGAACGTGCCGCCGCGCTGGGCGTCCGGGTCGGCCTGGAGCAGTTTGGCAGCGGCCTGAACTCGTTCCAGCTGCTGAGCCACTTCAATGCGGACATGCTCAAGCTCGACCGCGCCTTTACCGAAGAGCTGGCCACCACCCCCGAGCACCAGGAGCGCATCCGCGAGATCGCCAGCAAGGCCCGCGAGCTGGGCAAGCAGACGATCGCCAACTTCGTCCAGGATGCCAGCAGCATGACGATCCTGTTCGGCGCCGGGATCGACTACGCCCAGGGCCACTTCCTCGCCCAGGCGGGTCCGCAGATGGATTACGACTTCAGCTGAGGCAGTACGCCCGGCAAGAAAAAAGCCCGCCGGATGGCGGGCTTTCTGTTGACGCCGCGACGGTCAGGCCGCGGTGCGTACCGAGTCCGACATCCGGCCCAGCGCGGAGATGCGCTCCTCCAGCGGCGGGTGGCTCATCATCAGCCGGCGCAGGCCGTGGCCGACCGCACCGCTGATGCCAAACGCGGCGACCTGCTTGGGCAGCGTGCTCTCACCGTAGGTCTTCGACAGCCGCTGCAACGCCGCGATCATCTTGTCGCGACCGGCCAGGCTGGCCCCGCCCGCGTCGGCGCGGAACTCCCGGTGCCGCGAGAACCACATCGCGATCATGCTGGCGAACAGGCCGAACACCATGTCCAGCACGAACACGATGATGTAGTAGCCGAAGCCCGGCCCGCCTTCGCGGTTGCCACTGATGTAGCTGTCGATCACGCGGCCGACCACCCGCGCCAGCACGATCACGAACGTGTTGAGCACGCCCTGGATCAGCGCCATGGTGACCATGTCGCCATTGGCGACGTGGCTCACCTCATGGGCGAGCACCGCCTCCGCCTCGTCGCGGTCCATCGCCCGCAACAGCCCGGTCGAGACCGCCACCAGCGAGTTGTTGCGGCTCGGGCCGGTGGCGAACGCGTTGATCTCCGGCGCATCGTAGATGGCGACCTCGGGCATGCGGATCCCCGAGTTCTCGGCCTGGCGGCGGACGGTGTCGACCAGCCACTGCTCGGCCTCGTTGCGCGGCTGCTCGATCACGTGGGCACCGGTGGACCGCTTGGCCATCCACTTGGACAGCATCAGCGAGATCATGGAGCCGCCAAAACCGAACAGGGCAGCCATCACGATCAACGCGCCGTTGTTGCCCAGGCTCACGCCGAACACGCCCTGCAGCACGCTCAGGACGATGCCCAGCAGCACCATCACGGCCAGGTTGGTTGCGAGGAAAAGCGCGACGCGCTTGAACATGTCGTTACCCTTGCGCGCACCATGCGCGATTGGAGTGAAAGTGTGGCAGGCTCGGCGGGAATTCAAGATGACCGGCGGCTGCCGGAATCGGCAAACCGCACCCGCGTCGCGACCGCCACACCGCCCACGTGCCCTCGTCCGACCCCAACGACCACCCCGCCGGCATCGTTCATCGCGGCCGGTTCGCCCCGTCGCCCACTGGCGACCTCCATGCGGGCTCCCTACTGGCCGCGCTCGGCAGCTGGCTGTTCGCGCGCCGCGCCGGAGGCGAATGGCTGGTCCGGATCGAAGACCTGGACCCGCCGCGCGAGGTCGCCGGCGCGGCCGACCGGCAACTCGCCGCGCTGCAGGCGTTCGGGCTCGAACCGGACGGACCGGTGGTCCGTCAGAGCGCCCGCGGAGCGCTGTACCAGGACGCGCTGGAGCGGCTGATGTCATCCGGCCACGCGTTCGAATGCCACTGCAGCCGCACGGACCTGGCCGCGAACGGCGGCATCCACCACCAGTGCGTCGCGACCCGTCGTCGCGCGCGCCCGGCTGTGCGCTTCCGTGTGCCGGCCGGCTCCCGCGTGGCCTTCGACGACCTGGTCCGCGGCCGGCAGGCGCAGGACGTGTGGGCCACGGTGGGCGACTTCGTACTTCGCCGCGCTGACGGCTACTGGGCCTACCAGCTCGCCGTGGTGGTGGACGATGCCGACCAGGGCATCACCGAGGTGGTCCGCGGCGCGGACCTGCTCGATTCCACCGGCCGGCAGATCCTCCTCCAGCGCGCGCTCGGGGTAACCGTGCCCCGCCATGCGCACCTGCCACTGGTGACCGGTGCGGACGGACAGAAGCTGTCCAAGTCCGAGGAGGCGTGGCCCGTCGACCCGGCCGACCCGCTGCCGGCACTGCGGCATGCCTGGGCGAGCCTGGGCCAGGACCCGGCCGTGCTGGCGGAGGCGACCTCGGTCGCGGGGTTGCTGGCCTGCGCACGGGCCGGGTTCCGCCCCCAATCGATCGGCACAAGGCCGGTGGGCCCTGTCGTCGACATTGGCCGAGGTGCTCTCCCGTCCTGACCTCCGCAGCGCGCAACGGACAATTCACAAAGCGGGGCTAGACTGCCTTCGGGCACGGGGAGGGAGAACGACATGCAGTCTCGCGTTGCACTGGTCACCGGTGGCACCGGTGGCATTGGCACCTCGATCGTGAAGCGGCTGGCCGCGATGGGCCACCGCGTCGCGACCAATTACCGCGACGAATCCCGTGGGCGCGAGTGGCAGGCGCGGATGAAGGACGCCGGCGTCGACGTCGCGATGGCGCACGGTGACGTGTCGTCGCCGGAGGACGCCGAGCGGCTCGTCCGCGACATCGAACAGCAACTCGGCACGGTCGAGATCCTCGTCAACAACGCCGGCATCACCCGCGACTCGACCTTCCACAAGATGACGCCCCAGCAGTGGAACGACGTCATCTGCACCAACCTCAATTCCTGCTTCAACGTCACCCGTCCGGTGATCGAAGGGATGCGCGCGCGCAAATGGGGCCGGATCGTCCAGATCAGCTCGATCAACGGCCAGAAGGGCCAGTACGGGCAGGCGAACTACGCCGCGGCGAAAGCCGGCATGCACGGGTTCACGATCTCGCTGGCGCAGGAAAACGCGAAGTTCGGCGTGACCGTCAACACGGTATCGCCGGGCTACATCGGCACCGACATGGTGATGGCGGTACCCGAGGAGGTGCGCAACAAGATCGTCGCGCAGATCCCCACCGGCCGCCTCGGCACGCCCGACGAAATCGCCTACGCCGTGGCGTTCTTCGTGCCCGACGAGGCTGGATGGATCACCGGCGCCAACCTGTCGGCCAATGGCGGCCAGTACATGGGCTGGTAGTGTCGCCACAAGTTGCAAAGCGGCGGCGGCGTGGGCCATGCTGCAGAGCATCATGAGACAGGGCACCCGCTCCATGGGCCAGACGCGCGTCATCAAGAAATACCCCAACCGCCGTCTCTACGACACGGAGATCTCCAGCTACATCACCATCGAGGACGTACGCCAGCTGATCGTCGATGGCGAGGAGTTCGAGGTGCGTGATGCGCGATCGGGCGAGGACCTGACGCGCCAGGTGTTGCTGCAGATCATCGCCGAGCACGAACAGGACGGCGAGCCGATGCTCTCCACCCAGTTGCTCAGCCAGATCATCCGCTTCTACGGCGACTCGCTGCAGGGCTTCATGGGGACCTACCTGGAGCGCTCGATGCAGGTGTTCCTCGACCAGCAGCAGCAGTTCCGCCAGCAGATGGGCGGCATGATCGGCCAGACGCCCTGGACGATGATGAACCAGCTGACCGAGCGCAACCTGTCGATGTGGAAGGAGTTCCAGCAGAACCTGACCGGCGGCGTCGGCCAGAACGCCGCCACCGGCAAGAAGCCCGAAGGCAAGCGCTAGGCCCTACTGCAGCGTCTGTCCCGCGCAATTGCGCTGATGGAACTCGAGCGCCTGCGGCATCAGTGACTGAAGGGTTTGGATGCGGTTGGCCGGATCGGGGTGGGTCGACGCGAACTCGGGCGGCTGCTGGCCGCCACTGGAAGCCGACATCCGCTCCCACAACGGGATCGCCTGCCGCGGGTCGTAGCACGCCGCCGCCGCCAGCATCAGCCCGACCTGGTCGGCCTGGGTTTCGTGGCTGCGCCCATACGGCAGGATGAAACCGTACTGCGCGCCAGCGCCCAGCGCGGCCATGACCGCCTGTTGCTGCTGGGGATCCATCCCGCCGATCGCCATGCCGGCCGCCATTTGCCCCATCTGCACGAGCTCCTGCTGGGCAATTCGCTGCGAACCGTGGCGCAGCAGTGCGTGGGCGATCTCGTGCCCCATCACCACCGCCATCGCATCCTCGGTCTGCGCCACCGGCAGCAGGCCGGTATAGACCGCTATCTTGCCGCCGGGCAGGACGAACGCATTGGCCTGGTCGGACTGGATCACCGCCACGTCCCATCGGAAGTCCTGATGGATGGTCGGCGCTTCCTGCTGGTGCATCGCGGCCAAGTCTGCAGTGACCTGTGGCACTTTCGTGATCAGGCGTTGAGCGATGGCCCTGATCTGCTGGCTCACCTGCGCCTCGGGCGACATCAGCGCACCCTGCGCCTGGGCATCGCCCAGCACCTGCTGGAACGCCTGCGCACCCAGTTGCACCTCCTCCTCCGGGGTGGCGCCGTAGTGCGCGGTCTCGCCCGTGTACGGATCGACCTTGGCGCTGCCGAACCATTGCCAGGCGGCGTAGCCGGCAAACAGCAGCAGGATCCACCAGCGGATGCCGCCACCGCGCCGACGGCCGGTGGCAGGTTGACGGCGACGCAGGCCGCCCAGGGAACCGATCGCCATCTACCGCTCCTCCCATGCCAGCCCGGTGCGGGCGGACGACTGTCCTTCAGATTTCGCGTACGACGCGGAAGCCGACGCGCGCATTCGTGGTGTTGGCATCGCTGCCCAGCCGCCATGCCGAGCGGGTCTGCGCCGGCGAACTGGCCCACGAACCACCCCGCACCACCCGCGTCCTGCAGCCCGGATTGAACCAGGCCCTGCCGTCGGCGGGTGCGCGCCGGTAGCTGTCATGCCAGCAGTCGGCCACCCACTCGCTGACATTGCCCGGCACATCGTGAAGGCCGAATGCATTGGCCCGGTACGAGCGCACCGGCGCAGGACCCCACGCGCCATCGTCGAGTCCCTTGAACGCGTTGCGCCACTGCCGGCCACTGGGCGAGGTGTCGCCGCCACCAGTGAAGTTGCCAGCCCCCTCCGGCGGCGCGCCATCACCCCAGGGAAAGCGGCCCTGGCTGCCGGCGCGGAGCATGTACTCGAACTCGGCCTCGGTCGGCAGCCGGTAGGTGTGGCCGGTCTGTTCCGAAAGCCATCGCGCGTAGGCGTCGGCGTCGTGAGCACTGACGTGCACCACCGGCAGGTGGTCGGCGGCCGGCTTGCCGGCGTAGTCCGAGCGCCAGTCCACGCCGCTGCGCCGGACCAGGTTGCCGCTGCGCTCGTCGTAAGCGGTCGAATAGCCGCGCCGGGTCGCGCGCGGCTCGTAGCCGGTGGCGGTGATGAACTGGCGGAACTCGCCCACCGTGACCTCGTTGCGCGACACCGCAAGGCCCCGCTCGAACCGGATCGTGCGGGTCGGCTGTTCGGCGTCGCTGGCATCGCGTTCGCCGTCGGCGGCGCCCATGCGGAATGCGCCGTGGGGAATCACCACCATCTCCGGTCCGCGACCCGCCCGGTCGAGCGCTTCGGTGAATGCCTGGCCGGGCCGGAACAGACCGTAGTGCGTGGCCATCTCGATCCGCTCACGCAGGTCGACCGCCGCCGAATCGCCCGGTGGCGCGATGCGCAACAGTTCTGCCAGGTGTTCGCGCGCGGTGCCGATGTCGGCGCCGTTGGCTAGTGCCGCCACGCCGAGGTCACGCAGCTCACGCACGCGGGCGCCGCGATGCCTGGCCAAACGCAGGCGCGCCTGGTCGACGGTCTCCAGCCCGGGCCGGACCTGTGCGGCGCGATCCAGCCACCGGGTCGCCGCGTCGTAGTCATCCCGCTCGGCCGCCAATTCGGCCTGCCGGATGATCGCGCTTTCGGTCGCTGCCAGCCCTTGCTGCGCACGGGCGTCCCCTGGCCTGAGCTCGAGTGCGGCCCGGAACTGCGCGACCGCACCATCGCTGTCACCGCCACCATCAACGTCGATACCGAACCGGCGCTGGTTGAGCGCTTGCTCGCCGCGCAGGTTGGCCTGTTCGGCCTGCACCGCCTGCTCGACCGTGGCGAGGTAGGTTTCCACCGCGGGATCGGAAGGCGCGAGTTCGCGCGCGACCGCGCCGACCTGACGGGCATGCCCCAGCGCCTCGCGGTCCTCGTCGATCGCCGCGAGTGCGGCGTTGCCCTGCTCGATCAGGACACCACGGGCGCGTTCGAGCCCGGTCGCCACGTCCGGGTCGTCCGGCAGGTGGCGAGACAATGCCAGGTACAACGGGATCGCGTCGTCGGCATCGCCGAACAGGTCGCCGGCCTCCAGCGCCTCGGCGGCCCGGGCCTTCGTTGCTTCGACGTCGCTATCGTCAACCTCGACCGCCGGCGATTCCCACTCGGGCACCGGCGCGACCTCCTGCCTGGGACCCACCGCAACGATCGGGGCACGCTCGCCACCGGCTTGCGCGGCGACGTCCGGCTCTGCCGCGTCGTCGCCGTGATCCCCCGAGCATGCGACCAGCAGGACCAGCCACGCAGCCACCAGCGCGCACCGCAGGCCTGCGCCCGGGCGCGTTCGTCCGGCGAAACGCCTTGCTGGAGCTGGTGCGCGCAATCGTCCTCCTGCTGGCGGTCGGCACCCTGAAGGGCCCGCCGAAAGTAGGCTATTGTCGCCCGCCGGGGCAACTTCGTCCGTTTCCGACCCGTACCCACGTGCCAAACCCAGATTCGACCGCCCACCCCACGCCCGAGTGGGTCACCGACCCTGCCGTTCTCGCCGCCCGCTTCTCCCCACGCCCGCGCCGCATCGCGATGGACACCGAGTTCATCCGGGAGCGGACGTACTGGCCGCAATTGGCACTGGTGCAGATCGCCCTGGAAGGCGACGCGGGGCTGGAAATCCTGCTGGTCGATACCCTCGCCCCGGGCATCACCGATGCGTTGGCACCGATCCTGGCCGACACGTCGATCCTCAAGGTGATGCACAGCCCGAGCGAGGACCTGGTCGCCTTCAAGCGCGCGTGCAATGTCGTCCCGAAGCCGCTTTTCGACACCCAGCTCGCGGCCGCGCTCGCGGGCGTCGGCGGCGGTCTGGGCTACCAGAAGCTGGTCGAGCAACTCACCGGCGTTGCCCTCGCCAAGGGCGAAACCCGCTCCGACTGGCTGCGTCGACCGCTCTCCCCCGCCCAGCTGGAATATGCCGCCGACGACGTGCGGCACCTGTTCGAAATGCACGACGTGCTCGACGGCATGCTGGGCCAGCTGGACCGGCGCGGCTGGCTGGAAGACGACGCGACCCGCACCGTGGCGAACGCGGAGAACGAGAGCGCCGAGCGTTGGCCGCACCTGTCGATGCGTACCGCCCAGTTCCTCGACCTCGACGGCCAGCGCCGGTTGATCCGGTTGCTGCGCTGGCGCGATGCCCACGCCCGCGACAGCGACCGGCCGCGCAGCTGGATCCTCGACAACGAGCTGGCGATCGCCTTGGCACGCAATGCCCCGGTCGACCGGGCCACGCTGCAGTCGCAACTCGATGCCCACCCCAAGGCCCCGCGAAAGCTTGGGGATGCCATCTGGCGCGCGCTGACCACGCCCCTTGACGACGAAGCCCACGCTCCCGACAGCCGCATTGCCGAGAAGCGGGACAAGGAGCGCGTACGCCAGTTGCAGAGCGCCGTCGCCGCACGCAGCGCCGAGCTGGGCCTGCCCGATGGCCTGCTGGCCTCGCGCCGCTACCTGGAAGCCCTGCTCGATCACGGTGAGTGGCCCGATGCGTTGTCGGGCTGGCGCCGCGAGTTGCTGGAGCCGACGCTGGCACCCTTGCTCGACCATTGACCGCCGGCCCGGGGGCTGGCGCGGCTGCGTCCGGGCCGCTAGAATTGCCGCCTCGTGGGGCGGTAGCTCAGCTGGGAGAGCGTCGCGTTCGCATCGCGAAGGTCAGGGGTTCGATCCCCCTCCGCTCCACCACGACATCCTGAAAAAGCCCCGCCTCGTTCGGGGCTTTTTCGTGGGCAGCGACAATGGTGTCCGGACGCAAGTCGTAGTCGCTCCCGTACGCATATTCGCGGACGAGCGCAGCAGCGATGCGTTGAAACCGACCCCATCACCGGCGTGGCAATACCGGCAACTGGACAGTGGCCCCTGCTCCACCCTTCATCGGCACCTGCCCCGCCTTCACGGTGAAGGTGCCTGGGCATTTGAAGGTGATGTCGCCGCCGTCGAGCACGATTTCCGCCTGACCCGCCTGGAGGACGATGCGGCTCTTGGCGAGGACATCGATCCGGTCGTCGTTGGCGGTCAGCGTGACGCTGCTGTCGGCGAGCACCTCCAAGGGGCCGTCGTGGGCCTGGAGGCTCAACGGGCCGTTGCCCGCGATGGCCTTGATCGGGCCGCGCTGTGCAAAGAGGGCGACGTTGCCGCCGCTGACGCCGGCGATCGTGTGGCCGGCGGCGAGGTGGGCGTCCTGCTGGGCGGTCAGGTGGGTATGGCCGCCGGCGTAGGCAACCGCACTGGCCGGAGTTGCAAGCGCGACGGCGTCGGGCGATTCGGCGATCAGGACGGGCGCGGCGAACCGCTCGACGGGGTCGCCGCCGTCACGCTGGCCGTTCGCCGGCTTGGTGGCAGGCTGGCCGTTGACGGTGGCAGCGTGTCGACCGTCCTGCTGCGGGTCGATGAGGCGGATCAGGTCGGCCTGGCACGCGTTCGTGTCCGACGTCTCGATGCCGGCTGCTTCCGCGGCGTCGCCCAGTCGCTGCGCGGTGCGAACGGCACCCTTCAGCTGGCTGACGGCCTCGGCGATGTCGAGCTGGGTCGAGGTCGCGGCCGGTCGCGCCGTCGTCGACAGCAGCATGCCCTCGCCCGCCCGCAAGTTGGCCCAACCCAGGGTGGCCAGGTCGAAACCTTCGCCGCGGAAGCGGCCCCGCGAATCGTTGCGGTGCTCGACCAGATAGCCGAGCTCCAGACGGCTGTCGGTCAAGCTGGTATGCAGGCGCTGGCGCAGCTGGCCGGTGGCGTCGTCGATCACCCATTGCTGGGTGCCGCTGCCATCGTGCGACTGGCTGTGCAGTCCCGACAGGCTACCGCGGTGGTTGCTGCCCTCGGCGAGCGCGAACGGTGGGGCGACCTCGCCGTTGTAGAGCTGGCCGGTGATGACGGGCTGATCGATGTCGCCGTGCATGAATTCGACGAGGACTTCGCTGCCGACCCGCGGCAACAGATGGGAGCCCCAATTGGGGCCGGCCTGCCACTCGGCCACCCGCACCCACGTGCCGGCGGTGTCGTCGCCGGGCGCGTGACCGTCCGGATTCGCGGTGGAACCGGTATCCGTCAGCCCCCCGCGGTTGGGTGCTATGCCGCGCTGCCAGGGAAACTGGATACGGACCTGATGGTCGCGGGTGCTGGTGACGCTGCTGCCCGGTAGCCCGACGACGCGTGCGGTCTGGGCGCCCGGGGCAGTCGGCCGGGGACGCGACACCGGCACGATGGCCGTCCCCAGCGGCACGGCGACGAAACGATTGCGATAACTGCCGCGCTCCAGTTCGGCGTGGCCCAGCAATGGGGCGATACCACTGCCCAGGTTGTTGGCCGCGACGTGCTCGACCGCCAGTGGCACGAACCGCTCGCCGGACAGGCCCGGATGCCCGTCCAGGGTGAATGCCATGCCCGGGGCGAGGCCCCGTCCGCTGCCCGAGCCGTGGTGCAGGACCTGTGGCAGGCGCAGCGCGTCCAGCCGCAGGCCGGCTTCGCGCTCGGCGTCGTCGCGGGTGGCGAATCGCCCACTGCGCGGCACCGTGTAGACCTCCAGCGTCGGGACGTGTGGCCCTGCGGCGTCACCGGATACTGCGGCCGACACCGCCTCGACCTGGGCGGGGTCCCAACTCGCCGTGGTGAACGCGTTGGCGGTGATCTGCCGCTGCGCGGTGAAATGGCTGATCGCGTCCTCCGACTCGGCGATGTCGGTGCGGTGGAAACGCAACACGGCAGGCGTCGCCTCCGGTGCCTCCGCATCGCGATCGAACACCACCAGCGCGTGGCTGGCTTCGCCCGCACCGGCCTCGCCCTGCACGTGGTCGAAGCGCCACGCCAGTCCGGCGTCGGCCAGCAGACGGAACACGAAGGCGTGGTCACTCTCGCGGTACTGCGTGGTGATCGGGCGGACCGGCAGCGACCGGGTCACGTCGACCTTCAGCGCCGCATGCGGGTAGTCATCGAGGATGCGTTCCACCACGCCGAGCGCATCGAGGTCCTGGAAAACCAGCGCATTGCGCCGCAGCCGCAGCAGCGCGGTCCAAGGCTCCATCGTGAGCCGGTGCCTCGCCAGCCCGCCATCGCTGCCCAGCGAGGCCACCCGCGTGCAGTAGCCGTGCCAGTATCGGCGCCCGCCGTCGGCCACCTGCAACCGCAGCGACAGCGGTTGGCCGATCAGCGTGGTCGGTTCGAACGCGGCCGACCCGGACAGGCAATCGATCTCGAACCGGAAATCGGCGCAGACCGCCTCATGACCGGTGAATCGTTCGGCCATCAATCGAACGCCCGGCCCAGCGGCGGGCAGGTCGAGTTCGATGAGGCGGGTGTCGTGCACGGGCAGTGCGCGGGCGAGCGCCGGCGGCACGTCGGGGAAAGTCCAGTCCATGGCGGTTCAACCAAATCCGTTTGGTGGTCCTGCATCCATGCCGGCGCGTACAGGCCAGCGGCGCGAGGATACCACCGGCCCGCGCCGTCACGCGGGCCGCCTGCGTCAGTCGCGCAACCAGGGTTCGGCGATGTCCAGCGCCATCCGGTAGGGCTCGGGGTCGTTGCGGTTGGTCAGCACGATCACCGTGAGCCGCTGCTCGGGCCAGCGCACCAGCACGTTGCGGAAGCCCATGGTCTCGCCCGAATGCCACAGGCTCTGGCCGGTAATGCGCCACCCGTAGCCGTATTCAACCGTCGGGTCGTCGGTCGTCGTGGCAGAGGTGAACGCCAGCGCGCGCGAGGTGCGCGAAAGCAGGCGGTCGTCGTACAAGGCCGCGTCCCAGCGGGCGAGGTCCTCGATCGAGGAGTAGATGCCGCCGTCGCCCAGCACCGCGCTGGTCTGGCTCTGGTCGGTGCGTTGCCAGGCGCCGTCGACCAGGCTGTAGCCCCAGGCGCGGTTGGGCACCGGGGGTCCCTCGCGCACGTACGCCAGGGTGTTGGCCATGCCCAGCGGCAGGAAGATCCGCTCGCGCAGGAAGGTCGGGAAATCCTGCCCGGACGCCCGCTCCACGATCAGTGCTAGCAGCGCATAGCCGCTGTTGCTGTACCGGTAGTCGCTGCCGGGCGCGAAATAGGTGCGGTCCTGCGACTCGAGCAGCCTTAGCACGTCGGCGTCGCGCAACTGCCAGGTCATCGATTCCGGGATGACGTCCTCGTAGTCCACCAGCCCGGAGGTGTGGCTCAACAGGTGGTGGATCGTGACCGGTGCGGTGGCTTCGGGTAGCGACGGCAGCCACGTGCGGACCGGATCCTCGATCTCCAGCCGTCCGTCCTCGGCGAGCAGCAGGATCGCCGCGGCCGTGAACTGCTTGCTGACCGATGCAAGCCGGTAGTTGGTCGACGGCGCCGCCTGCATGCCGGACTCGAGGTCGGACATGCCCCAGGCTCGGCGGATCGCGGGCTGGCCGTCATGCAGCACCAGCACCGATGCGCCGGGCACGGTACCGGCGTAACGCTCCATGACCGCGTCGACATGGGCGATACGCTCGGCGGAGGTAGTGCAACCGGCCATCAGGGCGGCGGACGCAAGCAGAGTAAAGGATGCACGCATCGCCCTAGCCTCCACTCGCCGATGGCCCGGCACAGTCACCGGTACGGACGAACGCGAGGTCTTCGTAGTCGTAACTGAAGTCCGCATCGGGATCGACCTTGGCCATCCCCAGCCGGCGGATGCCGGCCTCCTGGCTGAAATCGGCCCAGGCTTCGGCATGGTCGGCGTGCCAGTCGACCAGGTAGCGGTCGCCCACGCGCATCAGGTCGCCGCTCAGGCGCGGCGACTTGGCCGAACGGAACGCCACGCGGTCGTCGACCGCGCAGATCGTGACGTCGCCAAACCACGGGTCGCGCCAGGTGCCGAGCCACGGTGCCATCCCGGCGGCCGAAGCCGGCTGGCGGGACGAGGTGTCAGGCACGACGGCGGCGGCATCGGCGCCTGATTGCCGGGCCTGCAGCGCGGCAACGACCGCGCCGAGGTCCCGCCCTTCCCCATCCGGCGTCAGGTGTTCGACCAGCACCTGGTTCAGCACCGTGCGCGCCTCGTCGGCATCGCCGTTGATCATGAACACGAAGCCGCTGTCGAGGTCAGGCAGCAGGTGCAACTGCGAATACATGCCACCCAGCGTGCCGGTGTGCGACACGCTCCACTCCCCGTCGACATCGGCCAGGCGCCAGCCATAGCCGTAGGCGTAAAAGTGGGTGTCGTCCCAATCGCGGCGTCGCTGGGAGACCGGCATCGGCGTATGCGCCGTCCACAGTGGCAGGCGTTGCTCCGCCGGCAGCCACGCCAGATGCGCAGGCGTCGGCGCCAGCCAGTTGCCGGCCCACGCCAGCATGTCGTCGAGGCTGCAGCGGATGCCCCCGGCGGCCGCCGACGTGATGGCCGGGACCTGGGGCGGGTCGAGCCGCATGGCCACGTTGCCCGCATCGACACGGGTATGCGGCTGGGCCACGTTGCCGGTGGCTTCCCGGTCGAACGCACCCACGCGACATCGCGTCAGGCCCAGCGGCGCGAACACCTCGCGTCGCACCAGCTCCTCGTACGAAGCGCCGCCGGCCGCGGCGGCCACTTCGCCGGCGACCACGTAAAGCAGGTTGTCGTACGCGTAACCCGAACGGAAACTCTGCTGCGGCTGGAGGTGCGCCAGGCCGGCGAGGATGTCGTCGCGGGTGAAGTGGTTCGGCTCGGGCCACAACATCAGGTCGCCGGCGCCTTCGCGCAGGCCGGCGTTGTGGATCAGCAGGTCCCGTACCTGGATCTCGCGGGTGACCCACGCGTCGTGCATGCGGAACTGCGGCAGGTGCTTGACCACCGGGTCGTCCCACGCCAGCTTGCCGGCGTTGACCAGCCGCGCGAGCACCGCGGCGGTCATCGCCTTGGTGTTGGATGCGATCTTGAACAGTGTGTCCGCATCCACCGCTTCGCCGGAACCGGCGACGGTCTCGCCGCGGGTGCCGCGGTAGACCACTTCGCCGTTCTCGATCACGCCCAGCGCCAGCCCGGGCAGGTCGTAGTGCGCCATCACGTCGTCGACCACGCGGTCATAGAACCCCATCGCGCCGCGGGCCTGGCCGAGGTCGGCGGCCTGCTGCCAGACGCGCAGCAGGTTGCCGCCCCACAGCTGCGCGATCTGCGTGTCGTCGAAACCACGTCGACGCAGGCCGTCGGTGACGTTGGCGGTCTCGGTAGCATCCATCCACCCGGTGATGCCACCTCCGCCGTCGAAGTCCGACGCAATCCCGACGTGGTCGATCCCCGCAACATCCACCACGTGCTCGATGTGGTCCAGATAGTCTTCCAGCGTGGCGATCGGGTGCTCCTGTTCGATCCGCGCCACGCCGGCAACGTATGCCGGCAGGTGCTCGTGCAGCTCGCTGTCGAACCCGTCAGCCCCGGCTTCGCGCGCGACCTGCGCCTGCAGTGCCGCCTCGGCCGCTTCGCGGGCCGGGTCGAGCTTCAGGAAGTAGGTGTAGGCGACCACCTGCACCACCCCGCCCTGCGCGCCGATCGCGCGCAGCAGGGAGTCATCGAGGTTGCGCGGATGGTCGGCCAGTGCCCGCGCCGAGGAGTGCGATGCAATCACGGGGGCCGCGGACAACGCCAGAACGTCGCGCACGCACGCATCCGACGCATGCGAGACGTCGACCATCATCCCCAACGCGTTCGCGCGCCGCACCACCTCGCGCCCGAATGGGCTCAGGCCAACGTCGCCCGCTGGAACATCGCCGAACTCCGGTCGGGCACCGGAACTCGTGCACAGGTCGTTGTGACCGGTGTGGGTGAGTCCGATATAACGCGCGCCCCGACGGTAGGCGGCGTCGAGATTGCCGATGTCGAGGCCGAGCGAGTAGCCGTTCTCGATCCCGATCATGGCCGACAGCACGCCGGCCGCGTGGTTGGCGCGCACCTGCGCCGGCGTCGTGGCCAGCCGGATCCGGTCGGGGTAGCGCTCGAGCATCGTCTCAATGGCCGAGTACTTGCGCTCCGCCTGTGCGATCGCCTCGGTGTAACCCTCCGGCGTGCGCGGGCCCTGCTCGACGTAGATCACGAAGAAGGCCGCATCGAGGCCGCCGCGCTCCATCTTGCCCAGGTCCACCTTCAGCGCGGTGTCGGTGCCGACGTCGAAGCGCGCGTCGCGCATGTAGTCGGCCGGGATGTCGACGTGGGTGTCGATGGTCAACGGGTCGGCAGCCCGGGCATCGCATGACAACGCCAGCGCGAGTGCGCACAACGGAAGGAACGGTCTCATCGCAGGCTCGGCCTCCTGGGCGGACCGGCCACGTGGCCGTTGCCCGCGAAAAAAGATGGCGGCCCGCCGCTGCAGGCCGCCAAGGGGGTGAGGCTCAGTACGACAGGGACAGCGTCAGCTGTGCATAGCGCGGGGACTGCAGGAAGCGCTCCTGGCCGAAGTACGGGTCGCGGCTGCCGACGCCGGGCTCAAGCTCCTGGTAGACCCAGATCGGCTTCTGGTCGTTGAGCAGGTTGTAGACCGCCAGCTTGGCCTGGAAGTCGGCCAGGCCGAACGAGCGCTGGTAGGTCACGCTCGCGCCGATATCAACGGTCCACGGCATCCGGCCGGCGTCTCCGCGGGGCGAGTGCTCGAACACGCGGTCTGCGGTGCTCCAGGTATCGCCTTCCTCGGCATCGGTCGGACGGGTGCAGTTCTCAACGCACAGGTAGTAGCTGTGGTAGCTCTTCCAGTTGTACGGGTTGCCGACACCGAACGCGGTGATCGGGCCGCCGGACTTGGCATCGACCGTGGCGCCCACGCGCCAGTTGTCGGTCACCGCGTAGGTGCCGCGGAGCTTGATCTGGTGGCGGTGGTCGTTGGCCAGCGGGCCGTAGCCGTCGAGGTTGACGAACGGGTCGTCGAAGTTCTCGGTGCGACCGGTATCGCCGAAGTTGGTATCGGTGTTGACCGGCCCCTCGGCGTTGCCCTCGTTCCACGACAGCGTGTACGAGCCATTGAACATCCACTTCTCGTCCCACGCGCGGTCGACCTGGAACTCCAGCGCCTTGTAGGTGCGCCGCGGCTTGACCCAGCCGCGCTGGCCGGTCGGCGTGGAGTCGACGTACTCCCATTCGCCGTCGGTGTAGACGTAGTTGTCGGCCTCGGTCCAGTACCCCGCCTGCGCGGTGTCGATGGTGAGGTAACCGTCATCGACGCCGTCGCAGTCGGTGTCGCCCCAGATCGTCAGCTCCTCGCCCGGGTTGGCCATCACCCAGCTGCTGCCGACCCGCCCGCAATGCGTGGCGGTGATGTTGATGTCGTCGATGGCGTTGTTGAGCTTGCGGTAGATGCCGCGCACGCCCCACGACCACGCCTGGCTGAGCTGCTGCTGGAAGCCGAGGATCAGCTCGTCCTGGTAGACCTGGTCCATGTCGGCGTCGACCTCGGCGCGCAGGTCACCGACGGTGCCGTCACCCTGGCTGTTGTCGAAGCCGAACTGCTCGCCAAGGATCGGGAACGCGTACTCAACCCCGTTGTGCTCGCGGATCTCCCAGCCCTCGAAGCCGTAGAACGTCCGCGCGTCGAGCAGCGCGCCACCCTGCTTGATGTTGATGACGTTGGCGACCGGCAGGAAGTAGCGGCCGACGTTGCCGAACAGCTTGGTGGTGCCGTCGCCACGGACGTCCCACGAGAAGCCAAGCCGCGGCGACCACATGTCGTCCATCTCGATGTAGGTCGCGCCCAGGCCGTCCTTGTTGTCGAAGGCCTCGTTGCGGATGCCCATGTTGAGCACCAGGTCGTCGGTGACCGACCAGTTGTCCTCGATGTACCACGCGTTGTTGGTCGACTCGAAGTTGCCGAAGATCTCGTACTGGCGCGCACGGACGTAGGCGAAGTAACCGTCCGGGACGATGCCCGCGTCGGGGATCTGCGCGCCGGGCGTGGTCGCGGTGACGCCGTACTGGATGCCGCCCGGGCCCGAATAGGCCTGGCTGAGGTCGGAGGTGTTGCTCTCGCGGTCCAGGCCGAAGCGGAGGCGGTGGTCGCCCAGCGACCATTCGAAGTCCACGCGCGTCTGCTCGCGCTCGTCGAGCCGGTCGTAGATGCTGAGGTTGCTGGTGCAGCCCAGCGGCACACCGGGATCCGGCACGCCGGTGCCGGCGGAGACGAAGTTGCAGGTGGCGTCGTTGGGCGACGCGCCGATGTCCTTGCGCTCGGTCTGGCCGTGCAGGACCTTCATCGACAGGTTGTCGGTGAGGTAGGACGTCCAGGTCAGCGCCCAGTTGGTGCCGCCCGCCTCGGTGTAGCGGTCGCTGATCTTGTCGCCGATCTCATCGGTGTCGAAGTCGTAGGCGTAGGTGCTGCTGTCGAGGCGGTTCTCGTTGGAGAACGCCATCAGGCTGAGCAGGTTGTTGTCGGTGACCTGCCAGTCCATGGTCGCGCCCCAGAACCCGTCGTCGGAGGTCCCGCGGGTGAAGCTGGTGCCGACGTTGTTGGTGCTCTCGGGCTCGACCTGGCGGCCTTCGTACATCGCGAAGAAGAACAGGCGGTCCTGCACCAGCGGCCCAGAGGCCCAGATGTTCATCCGGGTCGAGTCGGTGGTGTCGTGGCTGCGGGTGAGGTAGCGCTCGCCCTCGAAGTAGCTGTCGCGCCGGGAAGACTCCCACTCGCGCGGGCCGAGTACGACCTTGCCGCCGGAATGGAACTCGTTGGTGCCCGACTTGGCGACCGCGTTGACGACACCGCCGGTGGTCCGGCCGAACTCGACCGAGTAGCCGCCGGTCTTGACCTGGAACTCCTCGTAGAAGTCGAACGGCGCCTCGGAGAAGCCGATGCGGTTATAGAAGTCGGTAACGTTGAGGCCGTTGACGTAGAACGCGTTCTCCGCCACGGACGAGCCGCCGAACGAGATGCCGCCGAAGCCGGCGCTGCCACCGGCCACGCCCGGCGCCAGCAGTGCCACCGAGCTGACGTTGCGCTCGACCGGCAGCCGCTCGATCTGTTCGGCGGTGACGTTGGTGGCCGATTCGGTGGAACTGACGTCGACCGCATTGATGACCCGCGACCCGATCACCTGCACCGCGCCGAGGCTGGTGACGTCGTCGCTGGCGCCGACGTAGGTCGCACTGCCGAGGCCGACGCGCACCTGCACCGGTTCGCCGACGGGCTCGCCATTGGCGCTGGCCTGCAACTCGTACGTTCCCACCGGCAGGTACGAGAACCGGTAGTTGCCGCTGGCATCGGCGGTGACCGTGCGGCTGAAGCCGGTCTGGGGATTGCGCACGGTGACCTGGGCGCCCGCCTCGGACACGCCCACCACCGCGCCGTCCTGGGCCATCGCCACCGGCGTCAGTGCCGCGAGGCAGAGCCCCATGGCGATCGAAAGCGCGCTTCTGTGCAGGTTCCTGTTCTTCATGCCCCCTCCGGCGTTCTGGTCGGTGATCGGCCTGCGCTTGGCAGGGCCGTCGCGTGGATTGATCGAAGTGATTCAGTCGTTGCTGCGCGCCGTCCTGGCGGTGTCGGGCAGGATCCGTGCTTCGAAGTCGTAGTCCCACTGGTCGAAGTACAGGTTGCCGCCGTCCCACTCGACCTCGCCCCGCTGGGAGTCGACGGTCTCGGAACGGAAATGCTGCTTGGCCGGGACAAACCCGGTGCCGTAGTCATCGTTGAAGGCGATCCGGTAAGCATCCAGGCCACCCAGGTAGAACCATTCCAGGTCGGCACCACTGTCGGCGGTCGCGCCTTCGAACCGGCCGGTGGTCACGTCCATCGGCACCCAGCCGTACGGCGCCAGGTACATCCAGCCCCAGTCGTGCAGGTTCCAGTAGTCGCCTTCGGAATAGACCATGCCCGACTGCCAGCGCGCCGGGATGCCGTTGAGGCGCAGCAATGCCATCAGCAGCAGCGTCTGCTGGCCGCAGTCGGCGTGGCCGGCGTGCAGCGCGTAGTCGCTGATGTTGGTGATCGTCGAGTACTCGCGCGCACCGGCCCAAGGAATGTCGTCGACCGCGGCGAACAGCTTCTGCGCGATCCGGTACGGGTTGGTCTCGCCGTTAACGAACTTCTCGGAGAACGCACGCAGCGCCGGGGTGAACACGATGTGCGGCGGGCGCTCGCCCAGGTGCGCGGCCAGCTCGGCGGTCGCCGGGGCCGGGACCACCTTGTCCGGGTCGATGGCGTGGCGCTGGGCCAACAGCGTCAGTTCGTAGTCGATGGAGAACTCGGTCGGCTCGCCCGCGCGAGCCACCTGTTCCATGTAAACGGTACGTTGCGCGGTCGGCTCAGGTGCGACGGTGGCTTCTGCCGGGATGCTTCCAAGCAGGCGGATGTCCTGCTGCTGGCCGGGGATGTCGCGCGGAAACGGGATCCACGCCCGGACCGTCTCGCCGGCGGGCACCGCGTCCGCGTCGACCGTGATCGACTGGGTGACCTGCACCCGCCGCGGCAGCACGCTGGCCTGCCCCGTCTCGCGGGCGGCCTCGACGACAGCCGCGTGGTGGGCATTGGGAGACTCCATCGGCCCTTCGCTGAAGGGTGCCGGATCGGCGCGGCGCGCGGCCGCTTCAGGGCTGAGGCGGAACAGGTTGGGCACCGCGCGCGCGAAATACAGCGTGCGCCCGTCGATCACCCGGTGTTCAATCAGGTTGGCCGCCTTCCAGCGGGCGAACTCCGCGTCGCCCAGGTCGGGGATCGCCTTGCGCAGCCGGGAGAGCACTTCGGCCTCGTCGAGCCGGAAGTCGATCAGGATGCGACGCATGCGCTCGCGTTGGAACAGCAGCGCATCGCGGTCAGCGACAGTGAGTGCCGGGTCGGCAAGTGCGGCGTCGATCGCGGTTTCGGCCGCCTTGAACCTGTCGCTATCCACCATCGACACGACGGAATCCAGCCGCTGGTTCCCAGCGGGAGTGTCCGGTTCGGCCGCGACCGATCCGAACGCCAGCACCGCTGCCACGAACGCGGCGCAGGCGATCAGCCCGCGTCCCGCGCGGGGTCTGATGTGTTTTGCGGCGGTGACGTCCCGAACCCAGTCCACCCGTTGCTTCCCCTACGGATAACCATTCGTGAACGGTGTGTAGCACGCGACTTGGATCGGGTCAATAAATTATTCCTGTTTGCTGTGATATAAGAATCGCGTATTCCGCAGCGCACAAACGACCGACATGGGGGAAGACGTCTTGGGGACCGGACCCACCCACCCGCGCGACCGGGCCCTCGCCTTCACCGGCGAGGCAGCCCCGTATCCTGTTGGCAGCCCTTCGCACCTGGGCGGCGCGCGCCGCCGACATTCCATGAAGAATCGCCTGCACCCGTTCCTCGCGGCCCTCGCGCTTGCGTTGCTGGTTGCCCAGCCGCTCGCCGCCAGGGAGCCGGTCACCGCCATCCCGGCACACGGCGTGGTCGGCATCCAGCCGGCGCACCTGACCCCGGCGTTCTGGCTGGAGCGGCTGGAAACGCCCGATGCCGTGCTGATGGACCGCAACGCGATCCAGGCCCAGAACACCCGCCTATGGGCGTTGGACGGCTCGATGCACGACCTGCGTGCACTGCCCGGGACGTTGGATGCCGGCACCGTGCGCGCCTTGATCGAGGACCTGTCCGAGCGTCCCAGCAGCGGACGGTGGGACGTCGAAGGCCGGCCGGTGCCGGACACGGTGCTGGATGCGATGGTCGACAACCTCGCGCTCGACGCCATCCCCGCGAGCCAGCCGACGCGCCACGGCCTCGTGGTGCACCGCGCCGCACTGCGCACTTTCCCGACCGCGCAGCGCATGTTCAGCCGCGCGGGCGAGACCGATATCGACCGGCTGCAGGAAAGCGCGCTGTTCCCCGGCACCCCGGTGGTGATCGCGCACGAAAGCGCCGACGGCGACTGGCTGTTCGTCGTCAGCCCGCGCTACGCCGCATGGATCGAGAAACGACACGTGGCCGAAGGCAGCGCCGAGGCAGTGTTCGGCCACGTCGACGCGTCGCCCTACCGCGTCATTACCGGCGCCACCGAACACACTGTTTTTACCCGCGAGGAGCCGCGCGTCTCGCAGCTGCAACTCGACATGGGCGTGCGCGTGCCGCTGGCTGACACCCTGCCCGACCAGCCGGTCAACGGCCAGCACCCCTACACGGCGCACGTCCTCCGCTTGCCGGTGCGCGAGGCGGACGGCAGCCTCGGCTTCGCGCCGGCGCTGTTGCCGCGCATCGCCGACAGCAGCGCCGACTACCTGCCACTGACCCGTGCCAACCTGGTCGCGCAGTCGTTCAAGTTCCTCGGTGAACGCTACGGCTGGGGCCATGCGTACAACGCGCGCGACTGCAGCGGGTTCGTCTCCGAGATCTACCGCAGCATGGGCGTCCAGCTGCCGCGCAACACCAGTGCGCAGGCTGTCAGCCCCGCGCTCGAACACGTGACGTTCGACGCCGACGACCGTGCCACCCGGATGGCGGCGGTCGACCAGCTGCAGGTCGGCGACCTGGTCTACATCCCCGGCCACGTGATGATGGTCATCGGCCGCGTCGACGGTGCCCCGTATGTCATCCACGACACCAACGGTGGCAGCGTGCTCGACGCCGACGGCGGCCTGCGCAGCATGGCGCTCAACGGGGTCTCGGTCACGCCGCTGCTGCCGATGATGTTCAACCGGACCGAAAGCTACGTGGACCGCATGACCAGCATCGTGCGCCCGCACGTGCCGCCCGCGTCTTCCCGCTGATCGCGTCGCCAACAGGACACGACACACGACCCATGAAGATCACCGACATCCAATTCGGCATGCTGCGGGTACCGCTCAAGACGCCGTTCAAGACCGCGCTGCGTACCGTCGAGCGGGTCGAGGACATCGTGGTCATGGTGCACACCGACTCAGGCCAGGTCGGCTATGGCGAGGCACCGGCCACCGCCGTGATCACCGGCGACACCCACGGCTCCATCGTCGACGCGATCCGGCACTACATCTCGCCGCGGCTCATCGGCGAGGACATCGCCGACCTCAACCGCATCACCCGGCTGATCCAGACCTCGATGGAGAAGAACTCCAGCGCCAAGGCGGCGGTGGAGATCGCGGTGTACGACCTGTGGGGCCAGCTCTACAACGCGCCGCTGTACAAGATGCTCGGCGGCGGCGACCCGGTCATCACCACCGATATCACCATCAGCGTGGACACCATCGACAAGATGGTGGCCGATTCCATCAGCGCGGTGGAGCGCGGCTTCGACTCGCTGAAGATCAAGGTGGGCAAGGACATCGGCGTCGACGTCGAGCGCATCAAGGCGATCTACGCCGCGGTGGAGAGCCGCGCCCTGCTCCGCCTCGACGCCAACCAGGGCTGGACCGCCAAGCAGGCGGTCTACGCGATCACCACCCTGGAGGACGCCGGCGTGCGGCTGGAGCTGGTGGAGCAACCGGTCAAGGCCCGCGACCTCGAGGGCATGCGCTACGTCACCGAGCGGGTGCACACCCCGATCATGGCCGACGAGAGCGTGTTCGGCCCGATGGAGGTGATCGAGCTGATCAACCTGCGCGCGGCCGACATCATCAATATCAAGCTGATGAAGACCGGCGGTATTTCGAACGCGATCCGGATCGCCGACATCGCCGCGCTGCACCAGGTCGAGTGCATGATCGGCTGCATGCTCGAATCGAGCATCAGCGTCGCCGCAGCGGTACACGTAGCGGTGGCCAAGGCCGACGTGATCACCAAGATCGACCTGGACGGCCCGTCGCTGTGCCAGTTCGATCCGGTCGAGGGCGGGGTCACGTTCAACGAGTCGGAGATCTCGGTCAGCGAGGCGCCTGGGCTGGGCATCCGTGAGATCCGCGGGCTCGAGCCGATACCGGGCAGCGCGGCCGCCTGACGTGTCCGCACTGCTGAAGATCCGCGCCGAGCGCGACCGCATGTCGGCGATCGAGCGCCGCATCGCCGACTTCGTGCTCGACAACGCGCAGCTGCTGCGCGACTACTCGTCGCAGCAATTGGCCAACGCGCTGGGCATCAGCCAGTCCAGCGTCGTCAAGTTCTGCCAGAAGTTGGGCTTCAAGGGCTATCCCGACCTCAAATATTCGGTCGGCGAGGCGATTGCACGCGCCGACAATGGCGAAGACACCCGCGACACAGGCGCTCCGCCCGCGCCGCCGCCGGACGCCGGCATGGAGCTGTGGCTGCGCAAAAGCCAGGCCGAGGAGGAAACCCGCTCGATCAATCCGCCCGAGCTGCTCGAGGCGGTGGTCGCCGCCCTGCTGGGCGCGTCGGCCGGGGGCAAGGTCTTCATCATCGGCCTCGGCGAGGACGACATCCCCGCCCGTGCGATCGCACTGCGGCTGTCACTGCTGGGCATCCTCACCGTGCACAACTTCGACACCGCACACATGACCGCCAGCGTATCGGCCGCCGGCCCGGGCGACGTCCTGCTGGTGTTTTCCGAGCACGGCAAACAGCCGGCGCTGTGCCAGATCGGACGGCTGTTCCGCGAGCGTGGCGGGACGGTGGTGACCATCACCCGCCATAACTCAAACCCCCTGCGCGCCCACGCCGACCTCTCGCTGCTGGTCTCGGCCCATGACGACCGCGCCCACATCGAACCGCTGCTGTACCGCTCGGCCCTGCAGCACCTGCTGGACCGGATGTTCGTGCGGCTGTGCGAATCGGGCCACATGGCGCGGCTGCAGGCCACCATGGAGCGCATCCAGCCGATGCTCGAAGGCTGACGGGGTCCCGCCGGAAGCGCCGTCCGGGCGCCGACGGGGCCATTGCGGGGAGGTCTTCAGGGCCTGTCTCTGCGATAATCGTGCGGATGGCCCCGTAGCTCAGCTGGATAGAGCGTCCCCCTCCTAAGGGGAAGGTCACACGTTCGAATCGTGTCGGGGTCGCCATTCATTCGTTTCGCAAGGAGTTTTTTGATGACCCACCCCGTCCTCACCGCACTCGGCCTGAGCGGCACCGAATCCGGCACCTACCTCGGCAATGGCGAATGGGCCACGACCGCCGACGCCGGCATCCTCGAGCCGATCAACCCGACCGATGGCGAGGTGCTGGCGCGGGTCCAGGCGTCCTCGCAGGCCGACTACGAGAAGATCGTCGAGCGCGCCCAGGCCGCCTTCAAGGTCTGGCGCAATACCCCGGCCCCGCGCCGCGGCGAGGCCGTGCGCCTGTGCGCCGACGCGCTGCGCGAACACAAGGACGCGCTGGGTTCGCTGGTCGCGCTGGAAATGGGCAAGTCCAAGCCCGAGGGCGACGGTGAAGTCCAGGAGATGATCGACATCGGCGAGTTTGCCGTCGGCCTGTCGCGCCAGCTCTACGGCCTCACCATGCATTCCGAGCGCCCCGGCCACCGGATGTACGAGCAGTGGCACCCGTTGGGCATCGTCGGGATCATCTCGGCCTTCAACTTCCCGGTCGCGGTGTGGGCGTGGAACGCGCTGGTCGCGGCCGCCTGCGGCGACATCTGCATCTGGAAGCCCTCGCCCAAGACCCCGCTGTCGGCCATCGCGTCGGTCCGGATCTGCAACGAGGCGCTGAAGAAGGGCGGCTTCCCGGACATCTTCTTCCTGTTCAACGACGCCGGCACCGACTTGGCCCAGACCTTCGTCGACGACAAGCGCATCGCCCTTGTCAGCTTCACCGGCTCGACCAAGGTCGGCCGCCACGTCGGCGAGCGCGTCGCCAAGCGCATGGGCCGCTCGCTGCTGGAGCTGGGCGGCAACAACGCGATGATCGTCGACGCCACCGCCGACCTGAAGCTGGCGATCCCGGCGATCGTGTTCGGCGCGGTCGGCACCGCCGGCCAGCGCTGCACCACCACCCGCCGCGCCTTCATCCACGAGTCGATCTACGACGACGTGCTGGCCAAGCTGGTCACGGCGTACAAGCAGGTCGAAGGCAAGACCGGCGACCCGATGGACCCGGCCAACCTGATGGGCCCCCTCAACAGCAAGGATGGCGTGCAGGCGTACCTGACCGCGATCGAGAAGGCCAAGGCGGCCGGTGGCAAGGTCGAGACCGGCGGCGCAGCGGTGGATCGCAAGGGCAACTTCGTGCTGCCGACGATCATCACCGGCCTGGCCAACGATTCCGAAGTCGTCCAGACCGAGACCTTCGCGCCGATCCTGTACGTGATGAAGTTCAGCGACCTGGACGAAGCCATCGACATGCAGAACGACGTGCCGCAGGGCCTGTCGTCGGCGATCTTCACCCAGAACCTGAAGGCGGCCGAGCAGTTCCTGTCGGTGCGCGGTTCGGACTGCGGCATCGCCAACGTCAACATCGGCACCTCCGGCGCAGAGATCGGCGGCGCGTTCGGCGGCGAGAAGGAGACCGGCGGCGGCCGCGAGTCGGGCTCGGATGCATGGCGTGCGTACATGCGCCGCCAGACCAACACCATCAACTACTCCGACGAACTGCCGCTGGCCCAGGGCATCAAGTTCGACCTGTAAGGAGAACCGGGCGATGAGCGATCCCACCCCTCCGCCATTGCCCCCACCGCCGCCGGCCGCGCCGGCGGTTGGCCGGCAGACCAGCGTGCTGGCCATCGTCAGCCTGGTCTTCGGCCTGCTGGGGTGGACCCTGCTGCCGCTGGTCGGAAGCCTGGTGGCGGTGATCACCGGACACCTCGCCCGCGCCGAGGTCAGGCGCACAGCCGGTGCCGTCGACGGTGATGGCCTGGCCATCGCCGGGTTGGTGCTCGGCTACTCGATGATGGCGCTGGCGATCATCGGCGTGCTGGCCGCGGTGCTGTTCTTCGGCGGGCTGGTGGCACTGTTGGCCGTCGCCTCGGCCGTGGGCTGAGCATGTACGCACTCGCCCGGCCCTGGCTGTTCCGGCTCGACGCCGAACAGGCGCACGACCTCAGCCTGAAGATGCTCGACAAGGCCCATGCAAGCGGCCTTGGCGCGCTGCTGGCGCGACGCCCCGAGCCGCTCCCGACGCGCGTGTTCGGGCTCGATTTTCCGAACCCGGTCGGCCTGGCTGCCGGGCTCGACAAGGACGGCGCGCACATCGATTCGCTGATGGCGCTCGGCTTCGGCTTCGTCGAGATCGGCACGGTCACCCCGCGCCCGCAGGCGGGCAACCCGAAGCCGCGGATGTTCCGGCTTCCCGCCCAGGAAGGCGTCATCAACCGGCTGGGCTTCAACAATGCCGGGGTCGACGCGCTGGTGCGCAACGTGGAGAAAGCCGAACGACGCGGTGCCCTGCTGGGCATCAACATCGGCAAGAACAGGGAAACGCCCAACGAGATCGCCGAGGGCGACTACATGTACTGCCTGTCGCGGGTGTACCCGCTGGCGGACTACGTGACGGTCAACATCTCCTCGCCCAATACCGCCGGCCTGCGCGAGCTGCAGGAAGAGCAACTGCTGCGGCGCCTGGTCGGCACCCTGCGCGAGGAGCAGGAGCGGCTGGGTGCCAAGCACGGTCGACGCATCCCGATGCTGGTCAAGATCGCGCCCGACCTGTCGGAAGCCGACATCGAGGCGTGCGCGCGGGTGCTGACCGAGCTGGAGGTCGACGGCGTCATCGCGACCAACACCACCGTGTCGCGCGTGGCCATCGAGGGCGCGCCGCACGCGGATGAAACCGGCGGCTTGTCCGGCCGACCGCTGATGGGCCAGTCAACCACGGTGCTGCGGATGATGCGCACGCGCCTGCCGGAGTCGATCCCGCTGATCGGGGTCGGCGGGATCCTGTCGGGCGCCGACGCGGTCACCAAGATGGCCGCCGGCGCGAGCCTGGTGCAGTGCTACTCGGGCCTGGTCTACCGCGGCCCGGGGCTCGTGCGCGAGTGCGTGGAGGCGATCCGCCGCCGCAAGTTCGCGCCCAGCCGTGGCCCGGTTCCGCCGGTCGCATGAGCGAACCGCTCCGCCTCTTCCGCAACGCTCCCCTGCAGGCGCGCAACACGTTCGGCGTTGCCGCGAGCGCGCCGCTGCTGGCCGAGGTCCAGGACGCCAGTGCCCTGCCCGGCCTGTTGTCCGGCCCCGAGTTCGCGGGCCGGTCGCCGCTGGTCCTGGGCGGTGGCAGCAACCTGCTGTTCGTCGCCGACCCGGTCCAGCCGCTGCTGGCGCTGACCGGACGTAACATCCGCGTGGTCGACGACGGCGACCTCGCCATCGTTCGTGCCGATGCCGGCGTCCAGTGGCACGCCTTCGTGCTGGACACACTCGACCGCGGCCTGTGTGGGCTCGAGAACCTCGCCCTGATCCCGGGCACGGTGGGTGCCGCGCCGATCCAGAACATTGGCGCCTACGGCGTGGAAGTGCGCGAGTTCGTCCACGCGGTCGAAGCGTTCGAGCCGGCGACAAGCCGCTGGCTGCGGCTGGACGCCGACGCCTGCGCGTTCGGCTACCGCGACAGCCTGTTCAAGCAGGACCCGGACCGCTTCGTTGTCACCGCCGTCGAGTTCGCCCTGCCGCGCCAGCGCGCGCCGCGGCTCGACTACGCCGGCCTGGGCGACGAGATCGCCGCGAGCGGGATCACCGCCCCCACGTCACGGCAGGTTGCCGACGCGGTCATCGCGATCCGTCGCCGCAAGCTGCCCGACCCGGCCGTGCTCGGCAACGCCGGCAGCTTCTTCAAGAATCCGATCGTGCCGGCCGGGCAGGCCCTGGCACTGGCTGACGCACATCCCCGCCTGCCGGTCTTCGGCGGCGGCGACGATGCCACCCGCAAGCTCTCGGCCGCATGGTTGATCGATGCCTGCGGCTGGAAAGGCCACCGCGACGGTGACGCCGGCGTGGCGGCGTCGCATGCCCTGGTGCTGGTCAACCACGGGGCGGCCAGCGGGCGCCAGCTGTTCGACCTCGCCCGGCGCATCGCCGGCTCGGTACACGAACGCTTCGACATCGCGCTGGAACCGGAGCCTCGCGTGGTGGGCGCACGCTGGTGAGCGGATCCACGCACGCCCGTGCCGCCGCCCTGATGCTGGGGAGCACGGTGTTCTTCGCGTTCATGGTCATCACGATCCGGCTGGCGTCGGAAACGCTGCACACCTTCCAGGTCGCGTTCTTCCGCTGCTTCTTCGGGATGCTCGCCACCGCGCCGCTGGTTTACCGGCACGGCCCGGGCCTGCTGCGCACGCGGCAGCTGCCGCGCTACGTGGTGCGCTGCCTGATCGGCACCCTGTCGATGCTGTGCGGCTTCTGGGCCATCGGCAACCTGCCGCTGGCGCAGGCGGTGTCGCTGTCGTACTCGACCCCGCTGTTCGTCACCATCGCCGCCGTGCTGTGGCTGGGCGAGCAGGTGCGCGCGCGCCGCTGGACCGCCGTCGTGCTGGGTTTCATCGGCGTGCTGGTGATCGTCCGCCCGGGCACGGACGGATTCAGCGCGGGCACCCTGGTCGCGCTGTCGGCGGCCGTGCTCAGCGGCATCGTCTCGATCCAGATCAAGCAGCTGTCAGCGCTGGAACCGGCCGACCGGATCGTGGTGTGGACCACCATCCTGTGGGTGCCGATGTCGCTGGTGCCGGCACTGACGGTCTGGGAATGGCCCGAAGGCATCGCCTGGTTGTGGGTCATCGCGGCGGGCGCGCTGGGTACGGCCGGCCACATGCTCTGGACCCGCGCACTGAAGCTCGGCGAGGTGTCCGCACTGACCCCGATCAGCTTCATGCAGTTGCCGATCGTCGCGCTGCTCGCATTCGTGCTCTTCGGCGAAGGCGTGGACCGCTGGACGGTGCTGGGCGCCTCGATCATCTTCGGCGCCAATGCCTACATCGCGCACCGGGAGGCGACCCTGGCGCGGCGTGCGGCCACCTCGGCACCCTCGACCGGCGCCAAGCCCGGCGAGTAGCCCGCCAAAAGAAGACCCCGGCGCATGGCCGGGGTCCGTGTCGCACTCTACCGGCAGTGTGCCGGCTCAACTCAGAACTGCAAGCTCCACAGGTCGATCTTGCCGGTGTCCTGGGAGTACGCGTCGTTCACCCGCAACTTCCAGGTGCCATTGGCGCTTTCCGACGAGGCATTCACGGTGTAGACCGCGTCGATGTCGTTGGCGCTGCCACCGGAACGGTTGCGCAGCGTGTAGACGCTGCCGTCCGGGGCCACCAGGCTGACGGTGAGATCGCCCACGTAGGTGTGGTCGATGCTCACCGCGACCTTCAGGTCGCTCGGCGCATTGCCGCTGACGCCGGTCACCGTGATCGGGCTCTCCACCGTGGCGCGGTCGCGGATCTGCACGTCGGTACCGTTCTCGAAGTAGCCGCCGCCACCGCCGCCGTCACCGGAGAAGCTGCCGGTCAGGCTGACGCCCGAGAACGCGCTGTAGCCCCGCAGCATCACGTGGTAGGTGCCCGCCTGCGGGTTGCTGAAGCTGCACGACTCGGTGTTGCCGCTGCGGTACGGACGGCAGTCGTAAGAGGACGTGGTCGGCGCGGCACCGAATCGCACATACATGTCCGCGTCGCCGCTGCCACCGGCCATGTTGAACACGAGATTGCTCGCGCCCGCCGGCACTTCCAGCGTCCAGAACTGCTGGCTGCCCTGCGCGCCCGCGATCCCGGTCTCCGGCACGCCGTTCTCGAGTTCGCCACCGCCCGGCGGCGGATCCTCGCCTCCGTCGCAACTCACGCCGACCGCGTTGAACGCGGCCACGACATCGGCCTGCGGGTAGCCCAGCTCGACCGCTCCGGCCTGCACGCCGCACGCCCCCTCGTCATAGCCGGTGCTGGGCTGCCAGTGGAACTGGTTGGCGTAGGCGAAGACCTGGAACGCCTCGCGCGGGTCCCAGCCGCTGGTCTTGGCCAGCAGGCAGTAGGCCTTGTTGTAGACGCCGCTCGAGTAATGCACGTCCAGGCCGTTGTAGTAGTCGTCGGCATGGTCGATCGACCGGCCGTCCTGGGTGGGGTTGCACATGTAGCGCAGCGAACCGCTGCCCTTGAAGATGTCCGCGCCCACCAGGTAGTCGGCGCTGCCGCGGTCGAAGAACTCCGCCGCTTCGCCGGCCATGTCGGAGAAGGCCTCGTTGATGCCGCCCGACTGGTTGCTGTAGATCAGGCCCGAGTTCTGCTCGGTGAATCCGTGGCTGACCTCATGCGCGCTCACGTCCAGCGACACCAGCGGATGGAAGGTGCTGCCGCCGTCGCCGAACGTCATCGACGAGCCGTCCCAGAACGCGTTCTCGTAGCTGTTGCCGTAATGGACGTTCATCTTCAGCCGGAAGGTCAACGGCGGAACGCCGACGTAGGCGTTGTACATGTCGTACACCACGCCACCGAAGTGGTGGGCGTCGTTGAGCGGCGAGTACGCGCCATTGATCTGCTTGACGGTGTTGGTCGGGCAGTTGAACGAGTGAATCGGGCCGCTGGAGCCGTGGTTGAAGTTGTGGGTCTCCACGTTGGTGTTGACCATCGAACAGGTGCTGCCCGACTGCTGCACGTCCAGCGCGGGGTAGTCGGTGCCGTACTGGTACTGGCCGATCTTCTGGTTGCCACCGGGGCCGTAGCCGTCGGCGAAGGTCAGGCCTTCCCACTGGCGGATCACTTCCCCGGAGTTGGCGTCGATGATCGCGGTGGGACGCGAGGGGCTGTCACCGTCGACGAAGAACGACGTCAGGTACACCAGCCGCGCGGGACCCTGCTCGGCATACACGAACAGCTCGGTCTTGCGGTTGCTGACGTTGCCGGCGGCCGCCAAGGCGGCACCGGCGCGGGCGGCCAGCACTGCCTGGGCGCGCTGGGCGCTCAGCCGCGGGGTCACCGATGGAAGCTCGACCTGCACGTCCTGCAGGACCTGGCCCTGCATGCGCAACGCGTTGCCCATGCTGTCCTGCACGACCGCGACGCTGTGTCCCCAGACCGGGACCCCGCGATAGGTCTGCTGCATGCGCACGGTGCGGTTGCCGTTGCGGGTGGGCGCCGAGGTGCGCGCCTTCAACGCCATGTCGCTGCCGAGCCCGAGCTGGGCCGCCACTCGGTTCATCGGGGTGGCACCGAGGCTTTGGCGCTGGACCTGGCGGGTGTCGGCCGCGGTTGCGGTCGACATGGCGGCCATGCCGATGGCGGCCACCAGCAGGTTGAGGCGATACGAACGGAAATAACGTGACATCCCACATCCTCCTTTCCATGAGAACTCCCATCGCGGGGGCGATGGAGCGGATTCAACGATTCCCCCTGTTCCCCGCGCCGCGCATCCGACGGTGTCGGTGGCAACTTTCCGGTTGCATGCGATGCGGGAACCGACGCGGGCCGTGATGGCCGCGACCGGGCGATCCTGGGAATGGCCGGTTCGCGCGTCAAACGCCGTGGGTGGCCCTCACGCAGCGATCACGCACCCGTCACGTCGCCGCTTTATTCCCTGAACTGCAACAAAACGAGACAGCACGGGGGCCGCGGCGTATACAGCCGGACACGGAGGTGGGCTGCCGCACGAAACAATGTTCCAGCCTGCGTGCTGCACTGCACCAGAGATCCCCGCGAGCGAGGTGCTGTCAGCGGCCGGTGCGCCAGGGGTGCATGCGCCAGCGGAAAACGGCCAGGTAGACGATCGCCGCCCAGATGCTGGCCGCCGCCCAGCCGGCGAGGATGTCGGAGGGAAAGTGCACCCCGAGGTAGACCCGCGAACCACCGACCAACAGCACGAACGGCACCGCCAGCAGCAGCACCGGCCAGCGCCAGCGGGTGCGCCAGGCGAGCAGGACCACCACCCACGCCAGCGTCGCCGACCCCATCGCGTGGCCGCTGGGAAAGCTGTAACTCGACTCGGGGGTGATCGATTCCCACAAGGTCGGCCGGTCACGTGCAAAGAGCAACTTGGTACCGACGTTGAGCAGGCCCGACCCGGCCAGCGCGATGCCGGCAAAGGTTGCCTCCCGCGGCCGCCGCAGGCCCATCAGGGTCAGCACCAGCAACACGTCGAACGGGACCACCCCGTGCAGGTAGCCCAGGTCGGTGACGATCACGAAGAACCGGTCCAGCGCCGGCGAGGCAGCGTCGCGGGCGAGAGCCAACATCGGCTCGTCGAACGCGATCGGCTCGCGCTCGCGCACTTCGTCCACCAGCTCGGCAAAACCCCACATCGGCAGCAGCAGTCCGACGAACACCAGCAGCAGTCGCCAACCGTGGCGGTGCAGCAGGCTGCGGAGCAGCGTCCTTTCCAGCCGCAGCGCCGAGGCGAGCGGCAGGCGACGCCGGGCGGGATCAGGCGGCGCCGGCGGCGCCATAGTGGCGGTCGACGTAGGCGTCGATCAGGCCGACGAACTCATCGGCGATGTGCTCGCCGCGCAGGGTGACGGTCTTCTCCCCGTCCTCGAACACCGGGGCCGACGGGGCCTCGCCGGTGCCCGGCAGCGAGATGCCGATGTTGGCGTGGCGGGACTCGCCCGGGCCATTGACCACGCAGCCCATCACCGCCAGGGTCAGGTTCTCCGCGCCGGGATGGGTCACTTTCCACTCCGGCATCCTGGCGCGTACGTGCTCCTGCACCTTCTGCGCGAGCTCCTGGAAGAACGTGCTGGTCGTGCGTCCACAGCCCGGGCACGCGGTGACCATCGGGGTGAACGCGCGCAAACCCATCGTCTGCAACAGCTCCTGGGCGACGATCACTTCGTTGGTGCGCGACTGGCCAGGCTCGGGCGTCAGCGAGATCCGGATCGTGTCGCCAATGCCTTCCTGCAGCAGGATGCCAAGCGCGGCGCTCGAAGCCACGATGCCCTTGCTGCCGATGCCGGCCTCGGTCAAGCCCAGGTGCAGCGCGTAATCGCCGCGCGTGGCCAGCTCGCGGTACACCGCCACCAGCTCCTGCACGCCCGATACCTTGGCGCTGAGCACGATGCGGTCAGCCGGAAGACCGATCTCGACCGCGCGGTCGGCCGAGTCCAGCGCCGAGCGGATCAGCGCCTCGCGCAGCACCCGGCCGGCGTCCCATGGTTCGTCGCGCAGAGCGTTCTCGTCCATCAACTGCCGTGCCAGCGCCTGGTCGAGCGAACCCCAGTTGGCGCCGATCCGGACCGGCTTGCCGTGTTTGATCGCCAGCTCGATCAAGGTCGCGAACTGGCTGTCCTTTTTCTTGCCGAAGCCGACGTTGCCGGGGTTGATGCGGTACTTGGCCAGCGCCTCGGCAGCGGCCGGTTCGGCGGTCAGCAACTGGTGGCCGTTGTAGTGGAAATCGCCGATCAGCGGCACCTCCGCCCCCATCATCGCCAGCCGGTCGCGGATGCGCGGCACGGCCGCGGCGGCCTCGGGCGTGTTGACGGTGATGCGCACCAGCTCCGAGCCGGCGCGCCACAGCTCGGCGACCTGCTTGGCGGTGGACGCGACGTCGGCGGTGTCGGTGTTGGTCATCGACTGCACCACCACCGGCGCCCGTCCACCCACCTGGACGCCGCCAATGGTCACGGCGCGGGTATGGCGGCGAGGTTGCGGCCCGAAAAGCGGAGCAGCGCAGGGGCGATGGGCATCGGAATTCATCCGCGCATTGTACCGCCGCGCAGTGGTCGTCCCGGCGTGACCCGCACCCGCCACTGCGCTACGGTAGCCCGCCACCCGGCCCCTTCCACGATGTCCCTCGACGACCCCAACCACGTCCTGACCCCGAGCCAGCTGAACACGCTGGCGCGGGACATGCTGGAGGGCGCGTTCCCACTGGTATGGATCGAGGCCGAATTGGGCAATGTCGCCCGACCGGCGTCCGGGCACCTGTACCTGACCCTGAAGGACGCCCGCGCCCAGGTCCGGGCGGCGATGTTCAAGCCCAAGAGCAGCTGGCTCAAGTTCGTGCCGCGCGAAGGGATGCGCGTGCTGGCGCGTGGCCGCCTGACGCTGTACGAAGCCCGCGGCGAGTACCAGATGGTGCTCGACCACATGGAAGAGGCTGGCGAAGGCGCACTGCGGCGCGCATTCGAGGAGCTCAAGGCCAAACTGGCCGCCGAAGGCCTGTTCGACGCGGACCGAAAGCGGCCGCTGCCGGCGTTCGCCACGCGCATCGGCGTGATCACCTCGCCCACAGGCGCTGCCGTGCGCGACGTGCTCAGCGTGCTGGGACGGCGCTTCGCGCTGATCCAGGCCGACGTGTTGCCGGTGCAGGTGCAGGGCGCTTCCGCCGCGGCGCAGATCACCCGGATGCTGGAGCGCGCCGCAACCTCCGGGCGATACGACGTGCTGGTGCTCGCGCGTGGCGGTGGCTCGCTTGAAGACCTGTGGGCATTCAACGACGAGGCGCTTGCCCGCGCGATCGCCACCTGCCCGGTGCCGGTCGTGTCGGCCGTCGGGCACGAGACCGATTTCAGCCTGGCCGATTTCGCCGCCGACCTGCGGGCGCCGACGCCGTCGGTCGCCGCGGAACTGCTGGTGCCCGCCCGTGACGACATCGAGCGCCGCCTGCGTGCGCTCGACGGCCGGATGCGGCAATTGCAGGCGCAGCACCTGCGGCAATGGATGCAGCGTGCCGACCGCGCGGCGTTGCGTCTCAACGCCGTGCGCCCGCAGGCGAGACTGGAACTGCTTTGCCGCCGCCAGGCCGAGGGGCTCAGGCGACTGGCCGCGGCGTGGCAGAAGCGGCTCGAGCGCGAGCGCGCCCGCGTGCGCCACGCCGACGCCGTGCTGCGCGCGGCGCACCCGCAGCGGCGCATCGCCCGCCTGCGCGAGCGGCTGGCCGCGGTATCGCCCAGGCCGCGCGCGGCGATCGGGCGCCGGCTGGGCAACGACGCACTCCGCCTGCGGGGACTTGCGCGGTCGCTGGAGGCGGTCAGCCCGCTGGCCACCGTCGCGCGCGGCTACGCGATCCTGCAACACGGCGATGGCCGCGTGGTCCGCAGCGTCCTGGATGCGGCGCCCGGCGATGCGCTCGACGCGCGCCTGGCGGATGGCCAATTGCGTATCCGGGTGGAGTGACACCAGCGCCTGACGGCGGGGCAACATCCGGCGTGCCACTGTCCGCGCATTCCCTGCTGCGTCACCCGCATCGCCCCGGAGCCCGCCATGCCCAGGTTGAAGCCCAGCTACCCCTACTACCTCGCCGGCCGCGCGGTCGCCGCCAACACCGACCTCGAGGTGCGCGACAAGTACACCGGCAAGCGCGCCACGCGCGTCGCGATGGCCAATGCGCGTACCGTCGAAAAGGCGATCGCGGCGGCAGTGGCAGCCCGGCCGGCGATGGCCGACTTCCCGCCCGACGCGCGCCGCGACGTGCTGCTCCACTGCGTCGGGCAGTTCGAGGCGCGGCGCGAGGAGCTCGCGCATGCGCTGTGCATCGAGGCCGGCAAGCCGATCGGTGACGCACGCGGCGAGGTGACCCGGCTGATCGATACCTTCCGCATCGCGGCTGGCGAGGCGACCCGCATCGATGGGGAGGTGGTCGAGCTGCGCATCTCCGAGCGCACCCGTGGCTACCGCGGCATGACGCGGCGCGTCCCGGTCGGTGTCTGCAGCTTCATCACGCCGTTCAACTTCCCCCTCAACCTGGTCGCGCACAAGGTAGCGCCGGCGATCGCTGCGGGCTGCCCGTTCGTACTGAAGCCGGCCGGCAAGACCCCCGTTGGGGCGCTGATCATCGGCGAAGTGCTGGCAGGTACCGCGCTGCCGAAGGGCGCGTTTTCGATCCTGCCGTGCTCCAACGAGGACGCAACGGCGCTGGTCGAGGACGACCGCATCGCGTTGCTGAGCTTTACCGGGGGCCCCATCGGCTGGGAGCTCAAGTCGCGCGCCGGTCGCAAGAAGGTGGTGCTGGAACTCGGCGGCAATGCGGCCTGCATCGTCGATGCCGACCCCGGGCGCGACATGGACGAAGTGGTCGAGCGGCTGGTATCCGGCGCGTACTACCAGTCCGGCCAGAGTTGCATCGCGGTGCAGCGCATCCTCGCCCATGCCGACGTCTACCCTGTCCTGCGCCGGAAGCTGCGCGCGGCGGTCGCGAAGTTGCCGATGGGCGATCCCCGCGACGCCGCCACCTTCATCGGCCCGATGATCGACGAGGACGCCGCCCGACGCGTCGAGGACTGGATTGCCGCGGCGCGCAAGGCAGGCGCGAAGAAGCTCGCCGGCGGTCCACGCAAGGGCAACATGTTGCCGGCGTGGTTGCTGGAAGGCGTGCCGCGTGACGCCGAGCTCTACCGCAATGAAGCCTTCGGCCCGGTCGCGCTGATGGAACCGTTCGACGATTTCGACGCGGCGCTGGCGGCGGTCAATGACAGCGAGTACGGCCTGCAGGCCGGGGTGTTCACCGGGCGCCTCGACCACGCGATGCGCGCCTGGGACCGGCTCGAGGTCGGCGGGGTGGTGGTCGGCGACATCCCCAGCTTCCGCGTCGACAACATGCCCTACGGCGGGGTCAAGGGTTCGGGGCTGGGCCGCGAGGGCGTGCGTTACGCCATCGCCGACATGACCGAGCCGCGGCTGCTGGTGATCCGGGAAGCTTGAGCCCCGCGTAGGCGCGCCAACCCCGTTTCCGCCTGCAGTGCGTTAACCCCCTGCAACGGACCACGGAGACCGCCCATGCACCGCCCGCACGCCCGCACGACCACGCTCGCCACCGCCCTGCTCGCCGCCATCGCCGTGGCCGCCTGCAGCACGACCCATGAGTCGCCGGTGGCCGATGAAACCGGCCGGGTCGCCCAGGGCGAGCGTGCCAGCCAGGCGCAGGACGCGCAGGCCGCGCGCAGGACCCCCGCTCCCCCTGCCCCGGCGTCCCTCCACATGGTGGCCCCCGCCGGCATGCCGGCCTTCGCGCCGCCGCCGGCCAACACCGAGCACTACGCCGGCCTCGACGACAACCCGGTCCACCGCGTGTCCGACCAGCCGGTGTCGACCTTCTCGGTCGACGTCGACACCGGCAGCTACAGCAATGTGCGTCGGATGCTGCTCGACGGTGTGCGCCCGCCCGCGGATGCGGTCCGCGCCGAGGAGTTCATCAACTACTTCGACTACGGCCACCCCGCGCCTTCCGGGACCGACGTGCCGTTCGGGATCACCACCGAGCTGGCGCCGGCGCCGTGGAACGCCGAGCGCCGCCTGTTGATGATCGGCATCAAGGGCTACGACATCCGCCGGGCTGACCTGCCGCCGTCCAACCTGGTCCTGCTCATCGATACCTCGGGCTCGATGAACTCGCCCGACAAGCTGCCGCTGCTCAAGCGCGCCATGGGCATGCTGGTGCGCCAGCTGCGTCCGCAGGACACGGTCTCTATCGTGGTGTATGCCGGCTCGGCCGGACTGGTGCTGCCGCCGACACCGGGCAACCGCCAGGGCGAGATCCTCGCCGCGCTCTCGAAGCTGGAGGCGGGTGGCAGCACCAATGGCGGCGACGGGATCCGGCTCGCCTACGACATGGCCCGGCAGGGCTTCATCGAGGGCGGAACCAACCGCGTGCTGCTGGCCACCGACGGTGACTTCAATGTCGGCACCGTCGACCAGGGCGCGCTGGAGACACTGGTCGCCGACCAGCGCGCCAGCGGCATCGCCTTGACCACGCTCGGCTTCGGCCAGGGCAACTACAACGATGCGCTGGCAGAACGGCTGGCCGACCTCGGCAATGGCAACCACGCCTATATCGACAGCGCGTTGGAAGCGCGGCGGGTGCTGGTCGAGGCCATGGGCTCGACCCTGGCGACCATCGCCAGCGACGTGAAGGTGCAGGTCGAGTTCAACCCCGCGGTGGTCGCCGAGTACCGCCTGGTCGGCTACGAGAACCGGGTGCTGCGCAACGAGGACTTCGCCAACGACAAGGTCGACGCCGGCGACATCGGTGCGGGGCATTCGGTGACCGCCCTGTACGAACTCACCCTCGCCGGTTCGCCGGCGGTCCGCTTGCCCGGGTTGCGCTACGGCGATACCAGTCAGACCACCGCAAGCGACAGCCGCGAGGTCGCCCACGTCCGGCTGCGCTACAAGCAGCCTGGCACCGATACCAGCCGGCTGGTGGAAACCCCGGTGCTGCGCGACCGGCTGCGCGCGCAACCCGGCGAAAGCATGCGCTTCGCCGCAGCGGTCGCCGGCTTTGCCGACCTGCTGCGGGGCGGCGCGCGTACCGATGGCTGGGGTTGGGATGGCGTGCTGGCCACCGCGCGCAGCGCCCAGGGCGGTCCGGGCCAGGGCATGCGTGCGGAGTTCGTGGAACTGGTGGAGCTGGCACGGCCACTGGTCGAGCCGCGACCGGTCGCAAGCGGCGGCCTGGACGCCAGTGACGCGCGCCCTTCTCAGCCGGGCGTTGTCGCGGGCGACTGACCCGACATCTGCTCGGCCGGTCGGCCGAGCAGATAGCCTTGGCCATGTTCGCAGCCCAGGTCGCAGAGCACCGCGGCCTGTTGCTCGTTCTCGATGCCTTCGCCGATCGTGTGGATGCCGAGCGTCCCGGCCAGCGCCTGGATCGCCCGCACCACGGCGACACTCTCGTTCTCGGTGCGGTCCGACAGCCCGGCCACGAAACTGCGGTCGATCTTCAGGCACTCGATCGGGAAACGGTGCAGGTAGGACAGCGCCGAATAGCCGGTGCCGAAATCGTCCAGCTGGGCCAGCACGCCGTGGTCGCGCAGCGTGCGCAGGGTGCGCAGCGCGCGTGACACGTCGTCCAGCAACGCGACCTCGGTGATCTCGATGCGCAGCCGGCGCGGATCGGCGCCCGCGGTGTCGATCATCCGCAGCAGGCGGTCAGCGAAATCGACGGTGCGGAAGTGGCGGGGCGAGACGTTGATGGAGATGTAGCCTTCGCCACCCTGCGCCAGCCGGGCGATCACCTGCCCATACATCAGCCAGTCGACCTCTTCGATCAGGCCGTTGTCCTCGCCCAGGCCGATGAAGTCGCCGGGCAGCAGCAACCCGCGGGTCGGGTGGCGCCAGCGCAGCAACGCCTCGTGGCCGATCACGGCACGGTCGCGCAGCCGCACGATCGGCTGGTAGTGGGCGACGAAGTTGTCACCGTTGATCGCGCGGCGCAGGTCGGCCTCGAGGTCGAGGATGCGCATGGCCTGCTCGCGCATCTCCTCGTCGAACACGGCCCAGCGGTCGCGACCGGCGGCCTTGGCGCGGTACATCGCCGCATCGGCGTCGCGCAGCAGCTCGGCGCCACTGTCGTAACGCGGGTGCCACAACGCGATTCCGAGGCTCGCCGACGGGAACACCTCGCGTCCGGCGATCCAACAGGGCTGTCCCAGCGCCTGCAGCAGCCGCTGCGCCAGTTCCTCGGCCACGTGGGGGCCGTCGATGCCCTCGACCAGGATGGCGAACTCGTCGCCACCCAGCCGCGCCACCGTATCCGTCGCGCGTGCCGTGGCGACGATCCGGCGCCCCGCCTCGACCAGCAGGTCGTCGCCGGCGGAATGGCCCACGCTGTCGTTGATCAGCTTGAACCGGTCCAGGTCGAGGAACAGCACCGCGAAGGTCCGCGCCGGCTCGCCCAGCTCGCGGTGGCGCCAGTCGCTGCGCGCGCGGGTGATGGCCGAAGCCAGCCGGTCGAGCAGCTGGTGCCGGTTGGGCAGGTCGGTCAATGCGTCGTGGCGCGCCTGGTGGGTCAGTTGCTGCTCGGCACGCACGCGCTCGCCGATCTGCTCCAGCAACTCGGCGTTGGCCATCGCCAGTTCGCGCGTGCGCGACTCCACGCGCTGCTCCAGTTCGGCATGGGCGGCGACAAGGCGGTCCTGCCCCTGCTTGCGCGCCAGTCCGATGCTGATGTGGTGGGCGACGAAGGTCAGCAGGTCCTGGTCGCGCGTGGTGAAGATGATCGCCGCGGAGTAGCTCTGCACCGCGATCACTCCGACCACGGCCTCGTCGCGGTACAGCGGCACGCCGAGCCAGCATTGCGACAGCGAGCCGTGGCTGCGCAGCTGGCCCTCGGCCTCCAGCTGGGCGATCCGGTGGCGGTCGGCCAGCAACGCGCGGCCGCTGGCGATCACGTACTCGGTCATGCCGGCGCCAAGCCGGCGGCTGACGCGGGCGACGTCGCGCTCGTCGATGGAGTACGGGAACTCGAGCCGCTCGCCGTCGTCGGACAGCAGCGCGATGTAGAAGTTGCGCGCGTACAGCAGCTCGCCGACGACGTCGTGCACCTGCGCGTAGAAGCGCTCCAGTGTCTCCGAGGTGATCGACAGTTCGGCGATCCGGAACAGCGCGCGTTGCAGCCGCTCGGCCCGCTGGCGTTCGACGATCTCCGCCTGCAGGTCGCGGTTGCTGAGCTGCAGCGCGTAAGTGCGCTCCTCGACCCGGCGCTCGAGCTCTTCGCGCGCCTGGTGCCGGTCGAGCGCGGTCAGGATGTGCTGGGCAACGAACGCGAGCAGCGCCCGCTCCTCGTCGCCGTAGCTGTTGGGCCGGTCGTAGCTCTGCACCACGATCGCGCCACAGACGCGGTCGTCGCGACGCATCGGCACGCCCAGCCAGTCCTGGCTGTCGGGTCCGTGCGAATCGTCGCGGCCGACACCGAGGCGCAGCCGCACCTCGTCGGATGACCCGCGCACCGGCTCGCCGTGGTGCAACAGCGCGCGCGTCAGGCTGTTGGGCATCTCCGAGCCGAGGATCTCGTGGGCCGGGTCGGCCTCGAACGGGTCGATGCGGTCGGCGAAGTAAAGGAACCGGAAGCTGTCGCGCGCATCGTCGAACAGCACGATGTAGAAGTTCTCGGCGTACATCAGGCCGCCGACGACCTCATGGATGCGGCCGAGCATGTCGGCCATCTCCAGGTCCGAACCAGCCAGGTCTGCAATCTCGTACAGCGCCTGCTGCAGGCGCTCGGACTTCTCCAGCGAATCGACGCGCGCACGCGCGGCGCGCAACGCCTCCGTCAGCGCGTCGACGCCCGGGGCCTCCCCGTGCATGCCCGCATCGTCCGCCCCGGCCTCTCGCCCGCCTGTTTCCTGCACCGTCTACCGCCCCCTGGTCCACCGCAGGATAGCCGTCCGCATCGGGCCTTGCGCGCGCCGTCGGAACCACGATCCCGCGTTGCCGACGATACCGGCCCGGAAACCCCGTTGCGCAGCGTCGAACGTTGAACCGACCATGCAAGCCGTCCTCGGCGCGACGACCGCGCCCTGCCCAGCACCATGCCGCAGCCGCTTTGCCACGGCAACGACAGGCCGTACCCTTCATGCGATGAACGGGGCGGCCGATCCGGGCGACGACATGCTGATGCTGGCCTGGGCCGGTGGCGACGTCGCGTCGTTCGAGCTGCTCTACGCCCGGCACCGTGGGCCGCTGTACCGGTTCCTCATGCGCCAGGTGCATGACCCGGCGCTGGCCGACGAGCTGTTCCAGGACATCTGGCAGCGGGTGATCGGCGCGCGCGCGGACTGGACGCCCGAGGCGCTGTTCAGGACCTGGCTGTTCCGGATCGCGCACAACCGGCTGGCCGACCACTGGCGCGCCGCCCGGCACCGCCCGCCGGCACCGGACGACGGCGATGAGCGGGCGGCCCGCCAGCCCGACCCGTCGACACCCGAGCGGGCGCTGTCGGAGTTCGAACAGCGCCGCCGGCTGCAGCGGGCGATCGAGCAGCTGCCCGACGAGCAGCGCACCGTGGTCCTGCTGCGGCTGGAACAGGAACTGAGCCTGGACGAGATCGGCGCGGTGACCGGCGCGGGGCGTGAGACGGTGAAGTCGCGGCTGCGCTACGCGATGGACAAGCTGCGCGCGGAGCTCAATCCATGACCATCCTTCCCAATGATCCGCTGAGCGCCGAGGAGCGCGCGCTGGCCGACCAGCTGGCCCGCAGCGCCCCCGGGCGCCTGCCACCCCCGGCGGTCGATGCGGCGATCCTGCACGCGGCGCACGCGGCCAGCCGACCACGGGCGACGTCGCGTCGACCCCGCTGGCCCGCGGTGGCCGGCATCGCCGCCACGCTGGTGCTCGCCATCGGGATCGCGTGGCAGTTACGACCGCTGTCCGAAGCTCCCGATGTGCAGGAAGAGCACGCCGGTGGGGAGGCGGCGACCCAGGCGCCGGCTCCGACGGTGGCAATGATCGAGCCGGACGAGCCGGCCGCGAGCCGCCGCGAGCCGGGGCCGGCGCAACCCGTGTCCGAACCGCCGCCCGGGTTCGCGCCGCCGCCGGCCGAGCCGCCTCGCGCCGACAACTCACGGCGTGTCTTCGTGCTGCCTACCGGTCAACCGCCTGCGATCGAGCCGCCAGCCCGCGAGTCGCCCGCCGTGGCCCTGCCCGCCCCCGTCGCCCCGTTGTCCGTGCCGGTGCCTTCGCCCGCGCCACCGGCACCACCACCCGCGCCGCCCGCCCCGCCGGTCCCCACTGGCGCATCCGCCCCGTCGACCGCGGCTGCCGCACACGACGCGGCTCGACAGGAGGCCGCGCAGCGCAAGGCGGTTGAACAGGCTTCGAGGATGGAGCGGCGAGCCAGCGCTGCACCCCCGCCCGCACCCCGGGTCGGGGCGGAAGACGCCGCGGCCCGCACCAGCGTGACGGTGGTCGACCTGCCGCCAGCCGACGACGCGGACCTGGCCGCGGACGTCTGGATCGAGCGCATCCGCCAGCGCCGCGATGCCGGCGACCTGGAAGGTGCGCGGGCGAGCCTCCGGCTGCTGCGCGAATCACACCCGGAGTTTTCCCTGCCAGAGGACCTCCACGCGCTTGACGACGGCACGGCCCCGACGGCGCGATGAGCCTGGACACCCTGCCGCACGCGGTCCGACACGAAATCGAGGTCAAGCACAGCCGCTTCCTCGCCATCGCCGGTCCCGCCACGACGCCCGAGGCCGCGCTGGCCTTCATCGCGACGGTCGGGACGGCCGACGCCACGCACAACTGCTGGGCCTACCGGATCGGCGGGTTGTACCGCTCCAGCGACGATGGCGAACCGGCGGGTACCGCGGGCCGGCCGATCCTCGCCGCCATCGATGGCCAGGGCTTCGACCAGGTCGCGGTGGTGGTGACGCGCTGGTACGGCGGCATCAAGCTCGGCGCCGGCGGCCTGGTACGTGCCTACGGCGGCTGTGCCGCCGAATGCCTGCGCACCGCGCCGCGGGAACCATTGGTCGAAACCCGCGAATTGCGCCTGAGCTACCCGTTCGAACACACCGGTGTCGTCCACGCCGCGCTGGCCGCGCACGAGGCCGAAAAGCTCGACGAGACCTTCGATTCCAGCGGCGCGACCCTGACGCTGCGCTTGCCAAGCGGCCGCGTCGATGCGCTGCGCGTCCACCTGCGCGATGCCACCCGTGACCAGGTAAGCGTCGACGACGCCCCGTAATGGCGGACAATGGCGGGATGAATGACGCTTCCACCGCGCCAACCGTGAATGCCGGAGCAGGCGCCAAAGCCGAAAAGGCCCCGATCGGCAGCCTGCGCACCCTCTGGCCGTTCGTCAGCCGGCACCGCGGGCTGTTCATCGCTTGGCTGTTGGCGCTGGCCTGCTCCTCGACGGCGACCCTGAGCCTGCCCCACGCGTTCCGCATCATGATCGACCAGGGGTTCGCCCAGGGCGCCGGCGGCGCGATCGACCGCGCGTTCGCCTTGCTGTTCGTGGTCGCGGTGGCGCTGGCACTGGCGACGGCGGCGCGCTTCTTCTTCGTCTCGCTGCTGGGCGAGCGGGTGGTCGCCGACCTGCGCCGGCAGTTGTACGCGCACCTGATCTCGCTCGATGCCGACTTCTTCGACCGCAACCGCAGCGGCGAGCTGGTGTCGCGACTCACCGCCGATGCCGAGCTGCTGCGCGGCGTCATCGCCACCAGCATGTCGGTGGCCCTGCGCAGCACGGTGACTTTCCTCGGTGGGCTGGTGATGCTGTTCGTGACCGCACCGGCGCTGGCCGCTTACGCCCTGCTCGGCATCCCGCTGGCGGTACTGCCGATCGTCATCGGCGGGCGCCGGCTGCAGAAGATCTCGCGCGCCAGCCAGGATCGCGTTGCCGATGCCAATGCGCTTGCCAACGAGACCCTCGGGGCGGTGCGCACGGTGCAGGCACACGCCCGCGAGCCCTACGAGTTGGGGCGCTTCGTCGAAGCCCTGAAGATCGCCGTGGCGACCGCCCGCCGGCGCATCCAGGCACAGGCGTGGGTCACCGCGATCGCGATCGTGCTGGTATTCGGCGCAATCACGCTCGTGCTGTGGTCTGGCGCCCACGACGTGGCCGAGGGCCGGATGAGCGCGGGCACGCTCGCCCAGTTCGTGCTGTACGCGCTGATCGCCGGCGGTTCGGTCGGCGCGCTGGCGGAGGTCTGGAACGAGCTGCAGCGAGCCGCCGGCGGCATGGGCCGCATCACCGAGCTGCTGGTCGAGCAACCGGGCATCACTGCGCCCGCCGCGCCGCAGGCACTGTCGCTGCCGGTCCGCGGCGAGCTGTCGTTCGAGCGCGTGACCTTCCACTACCCGATGCGCCCCGACCTGCCCGCGCTGGAGGACTTCGACCTGCGCGTGCGCCGGGGGGAGACGGTCGCGCTGGTGGGCCCGTCCGGGGCCGGAAAGAGCACCGTCTTCTCGCTGCTGCTGCGCTTCCACGACCCTGACAGCGGCACACTGCGGGTGGACGGGCACGACATCCGCGGGCTCGACCCGGCGGCGCTGCGCGAGTCCATCGCGCTGGTGCCGCAGCAGGCCGCGATCTTCGCCACCAGCGCACGCGACAACATCCGTTACGGACGCCTGGAAGCCACCGATGCCGAGGTCGACGCCGCCGTGCGCGCGGCCCATGCGACCGACTTCATCGATGCGCTGCCGCAGGGCCTGGACACCGAACTGGGCGAGCGCGGTGCACGCCTGTCGGGCGGCCAGCAACAGCGCATTGCGATCGCGCGCGCATTGCTCAAGGACGCCCCGATCCTGCTGCTGGACGAGGCCACCAGCGCGCTCGACGCGCAGAGCGAGCGCGCCGTGCAGCAGGCGCTGGAGACACTCATGCATGGTCGAACCACGCTGGTCATCGCGCACCGGTTGGCGACCGTGCTGAAGGCCGACCGCATCGTGGTGATGGACCGCGGTCGCATCGTCGCCGAGGGCACGCACGAGCAACTGCTGGCCGAGGGCGGGCTGTACGCGGAGTTGGCGAAGCTGCAGTTCCTCGACTAGCCGACGCTGTCCGCCGGCAGGATCCCGGCACCGGCGCGCGCGATGATCGCGTCGAAGCCGGCATCAACCGGCAAGGTCCCCATCGCAAGTCCGTGGTCTCGTCCTAGCCGGCTGCGGCCGAATGCATCGGCCACCGGGCTCCGGCATTGCAGCAGCAGGCCGGCCTGGAGCGCCAGGGCGAGGTCCTCGACAAACCGCCGCGCGCCGGCCGGATCAATCCGCCCACCCTGCAACGGCTCACGCAGGCGCTGCATCGCATCGCGGTACGCCGCGTCGCCATCGCCGGCGCGCTGCAGTTCGGTCCAGACCGCGGCGCCGGTGGCGGGTTCCTTGTCGAGCGCGCGCAGCACGTCGAGGCACTGGATGTTGCCGCTGCCTTCCCAGATCGAGTTGAGCGGCGCCTGCCGGTACAGCCGCGGCATCAGCGACTCCTCCACGTAGCCGTTGCCACCCAGGCACTCCTGCGCCTCGTTGACGAAGGCCGGCGCGCGCCGGCACAGCCAGTACTTGCCCACGGCGGTGGCGATCCGCGCAAACGCGGCTTCGGCCGGCTCAACCGGCGCGGCATCGACAGCGCGCGCGACCCGCATCGCCAGCACCAGCGCGGCCTCTGCCTCGATTGCCAGGTCCGCCAGCACGTTGCGCATCAGCGGCTGTTCGACCAGCCGCCGGCCGAAAGCGCGCCGGTGGGCGCAGTGGTGCAGCGCCTGCGCCAGCGCCATGCGCATCTGCGCGGCGGCGCCCAGCATGCAATCCAGCCGGGTCAGCATCACCATCTCGATGATGGTCGCCACGCCTCGGCCTTCCCCGCCGACGCGGTGGGCCCATGCACCGCACAATTCGACCTCCGACGAGGCGTTGGACCAGTCGCCCAGCTTGTCCTTGAGCCGGATGATCCGAAATGCGTTGCGACTGCCGTCCTGCATGCACCGCGGCATCAGGAAGCAGGTCAGACCGCCCGGTGCCTGCGCGAGCACCAGGAACCCGTCGCTCATCGGCGCCGACATGAACCACTTGTGCCCGACCAGCCGATAGCCGTCGCCCGCGTCCGGCATGGCCGTGGTGGTGTTGGCCCGCACGTCGCTGCCACCCTGCTTCTCGGTCATGCCCATGCCGAGGGTGATGCCCGCCTTTCCGGCGATCGGCACCTCGCGCGGGTCGTAATCTGGCTCGGCCGCCTTGCTGGCCCATTCGGCCAGCGCCGGCTCGCGCGCGAGCACCGGCACCGCCGCGTGGGTCATCGTCAGCGGACAGCTGGTACCGGGTTCGACCTGGTGGTGCAGGTAGCTCAGCGCGGCGCGGGCGACGTGCGCACCGGGACGCGGGTCGCGCCAGGACAGCCCGGCGACGCCGTGCTCGACCGCGGCCTGCATCAACGCGTGGTAGGCCGGGTGGAACTCGACCCGGTCGACGCGATGGCCGTAGCGGTCGTGGCTGACCAGCCGGGGACGGTCGCGGTGGGCATCGAAGGAGAGCTGGTACAGCGCGCTGCCCGCGAGCGCGCCATAGCGGGCAAGCGTGTCGGCGAAGTCGCCGCCCCCCTCGCGTTGGACCGCCTCGCGCAACCCCGTGTCCACCGACCACAGGTCCAGCGGCGCGAACGGCGGCGGCTGGTTGTCGACGTGGTGGGTCTCGAACGGTGGCAGCGTCACCATGGCCCGCTCCGGTTGCAAGGGGTGGCCCGAATCTATCGCAGCCGCGCGTGTCGCACGCAAAAGAAAACCCCGCCGAAGCGGGGTTTTCCGGGGCACATCGCGTCGGCTTACTCGGCCGGCGTGATGTCGGACGCCTGCGCGCCCTTCGGTCCCTGGGTCAGCTCGTAGCTGACGCGCTGGCCTTCCTGCAGACTGCGGAAGCCCTTGGCGTTGATAGCCGAGAAATGCGCGAACACGTCCGCGCTGCCGTCCTCGGGCGAGATGAATCCGAAGCCCTTGGCGTCGTTGAACCACTTCACAGTGCCGTACTGCATATCCTTGATGACCTCATGCTGGGTGCGGTGCGCTCCGGCGCGGGGGACCTCCGGGCGCGTGGCCGAGTATGCAAACTGAACGACGGCTTGACAATCTCAAGCGCGGGATCATTCCGCAGTTTGGCGAGCCAGCAGCAACGCGATCAGCCCGGGCAGGCCCGAGGACGCGGCAGCGACGTTGTCGAGCACGTCCTGCAGGGTGATGACCTCGTCGGGGTCCGGGCCGGCACCAGCGGCCCAGTTGGCAACGATGGCCAGGCAGGCGTAGTCGAGTCCCATCTCGCGGGCGAGGCCGGCTTCAGGCATGCCGGTCATGCCGACCAGGTCGCAGCCGTCACGGCGCATCCGCGCGATCTCCGCTCGGGTCTCCAGACGCGGTCCCTGGGTGGCGCCGTAGCAGCCGCCATCGACCAGCGCGACGCCAGCCGCCGCCGCCGCGGCAATGACGTCATTCCGGAGCGAGCGCGTGTAGGGCTCGCCGAAATCGACGTGGACGACCTCGGTGCCGGGCTCCTCGCAGATGGTGGAGATGCGACCCCAGGTGTAGTCGATCAGCTGGTCCGGGCAGCCAAGCACTCGGGGGCCAAAGTCGGCGGTGATGCCACCCACGGTATTGAGCGCGAGGACGCGCTTGGCGCCCAGCGCGTGCAGCGCCGCCAGGTTGGCCCGGTAGTTGATCTGGTGTGGCGGCAGCGAGTGGCCCTCGCCATGGCGCGCCAGGAAGGCAACCCGGTGGCCGTCGAGCAGGCCTACCCGGACCGGGCCGGACGGCGCGCCGTAGCGCGTGACCGGCTGGTGGGATTCGACATCCCGAAGGTCGGCCAGCTGGTACAGGCCGGTGCCGCCAATGACGGCCAGTTCGATGGCGCCGGTGTCGTTGGTCATTGCGGGTGCCGCTCCGTCATTTCAGCGCGTAGATCGCCGGCAGGTTGCGACCCTGCTCGTGGTAGTCCATGCCGTAGCCGAACACGTAGCGGTCCGGCACCTCGACGCCGGCGTAGTCGGCGCACATGCCGGGGACGCAGCGGTCGTGCAGCTTCACCGCCAGGGCCGCGATGCGCACGTCGGTGGCGCCCTGCTCCCGGCACCAGGCAACGATGCCGGCCATCGTGTGGCCTTCGTCGAGGATGTCGTCCACCAGCAGCACCCGCCGGCCCTGCAGCGGCGTGGCCGGCCGGTGCTTCCAGACCAGCTCGCCACCGGAGGTTTCGCCGCGGTAGCGGGTCGCGTGCAGGTAGTCGAACTCCAGGTCCAGCCCGCGCTCGCCCAGCGCAAACCCCAGTTGCGCCGCGAACGGCATGCCGCCGTGCATGACCGTCAGGTAGACGGGCACCTCGCCGGCGTAGTCGCCGCTGATCCTCTCGGCCATGCGGCCGATCGCGGCCTCCAGTGTCGCGCGGTCGTGGATCACTTCCGAATTGGCCAGGGCGGCCTGCAGGTCGGCCATCAGGCGAGACCCTCCAGCCGGCCACGGGTGTCGCCGTAGCGGGCGTCGGCCAGCAGCCCGTCCCAGCCCATCGGCCCGCGCCCGATCAGGCCGGCCAGCGCCATCGTGTTGAGCGGACGGTCCTGCACGGCCTTGAGCGATTCCTCGACCAGCTCCGGGTGGCAGACGAGCACCACGTCGCAGCCGGCGTCCAGGTGCAGGTCGACGCGCTGCTTGATGCCGCCGGCGGAGAACGCCGCGGCCATGCCGATGTCGTCGCTGAAGACCACGCCGCGGAAGCCCATTTCGGCGCGCAGGATGTCCTCGATCCAGCGCTTCGAGTAGCCGGCCGGTTCGGGGGCGACTTCGGGATACACCACGTGCGCCATCATCACCGCGTCGGCGTTCGCCTCGATGCCGGCGACGAACGGGACCAGGTCGAGCGCGCGGATCTCATCCAGCGGGCGCGGGTCGACCGCGTCGTCGAAATGAGTGTCCTCGAGCACCGAGCCGTGGCCCGGGAAGTGCTTGAGCGTCGCGGCCATGCCGGCCGCGTGCATGCCGCGGACGTAGGCGCGGGTGAACTCGGCCACCACCTGCGGGTCCTCCGAGAACGCGCGGTCGCCGATCGCACGGTTGCCGCGGCCCAGGTCGACTACCGGCGCGAAGCTCAGGTCGACGCCGCTGGCGCGGATCTCGCTGGCCATCAGCCAGGCGTGCTGTTCGCCGAGCTCGAGCGCCTTCGCGGGGTCCTGTGCGTAATGCCGCCCGAAACCCTCCAGTGGCGGGAGCGCGCTGTACCCCTCGCGGAAGCGCTGGACACGGCCGCCCTCCTGGTCGACGCAGACCAGTTGCGGTCGCGGCGCGGCTTCCCGTATCGCCTGCGACAACTCGGCGACCTGTGCCTTCGAGGCGAAATTTCGGGTGAACAGGATCACGCCGGCGCAGGCGTCGTGCTGCAGCCAGTCGCGCTCCTGCGCGGTGAGTTCGGTGCCGGCGACGCCGATCACGAGCATGGGGGACTCCCGGGTGTGGACGCGCGAAAACGGACGGGCATTGTCGCGCAGATGGTGCTCGGGTGTTGTGGTCGGCGGGTACCGGCTAGCGGTGCTGCTCGGCCGCCGTCCACCGGGCGTAGGGCCGGGTCGCCAGCGCGAGGTTGTAGTAGCGCGGCTCGTCCGTGACCTCCCGGCCCAACCAGGCCGGTCGCGAGAACGGCTCGTCGGCCCGGCAGAGTTCGATCTCGGCGACCACCAGCCCCGCGTTGTCGCCGAGGAACTCGTCCACCTCCCACAGGTGGCCGTCGTGGTGCACGTAGTGCCGTCGCTTGTCCACCAGTCCACCCACGGACAGGGCCAGCAGCGCGCGGGCGTCGTCGACCGGGATCGCGTAGTCGAACTCCTGCCGGGTGTGGCCGAGCTCGCGTGACTTGAGGTTGAGGAAGGCGGCATCCCCGGCGATCCGTACCCGCACCGAGGCCTTCATCGCCCCCGCACTGCCGTCCGGCAGGTTCAACGCGGCCAGATCGTTGAGGTAGCCCTGCGCCATCGGCACCACCTTGTGCGCGGCGGCGCGCCACGCGTCACCGACGACCAGGAACTTGCGTTCGATCTCGATGGCCATGTCAGCGCGGCTCGAACATCGCGATCGATTCCACGTGCGCGGTGTGCGGGAACATGTCCATCACGCCGGCGGCCTTGAGCTTCCAGCCCTTCTCGTTGACCAGGTAGCCGGCGTCGCGCGCCAGCGATGCCGGGTGGCAGCTCACGTAGACGATGCGCGTGAACTGCTTGAGCGGCAGCTGCGTCAACACGAAATCGGCGCCCGAACGCGGCGGATCGAGCAGCAGGCGGTCGAACCCCTCGCGCATCCACGGCTGGTCGCTGAGGTCCTTGCCGAGGTCGGCCGCATGGAACTGCACGTTGCCGATGCCGTTGTGGGCGGAGTTCGCGCGGGCGCGCGCCACCAGCCCCGCTTCGCCCTCCACGCCCACCACCTCGCGCACCGAGCGCGCCAGCGGCAGCGTGAAGTTGCCCAGGCCGCAGAACAGGTCGAGCACGCGGTCGTCCGGGGCGGCATCGAGCAGGTCGAGCGCGAGTCGGATCATCCGCCCGTTGAGGCCGGCGTTGACCTGGATGAAGTCCAGCGGCTTGAACAGGAACTCGATGCCCCAGTCCGGCAGGGTGAAGGCCAGGCGCGGCGCCTCCGGCCACAGCGGATGGACACTGTCGACCCCGCCGGGCTGCAGGAAGATCGCAAACCCGTGCTCCTGCCCGAACGCGACCAGCGCGGAGCGGTCGTCGTCCGACAGCGGCGCCAGGTGCCGGATGGTCAGGGCCACACCGCTGAACTGCGCGTCGGGGTCGCCGGCGATGAACTCGATCTGCGGGATCTCGCGCCGCGCCTGCAAGCCGTCGACCAGCCGGCCAAGCGCCTCGACCTTGGTGCCGATCTGCGGGATGACGGTGTGGCAGACCGCGATGTCGGCGACGAACCGCGGGTCGGACTCGCGGAACCCGACCAGGGTCTTGTCCTTCTTCTCGACCCGGCGGACCGAGAACCGGCCCTTGCGCCGGTAGCCCCAGGCCGCGTCGACCAGCGGCGGCAGCACCGTGCCGGGTTTGACGTGGCCGATGCGCTCGAGGTTCTCCAGCAGCACGCGCTGCTTGGCCAGGATCTGCTGGCCTTCGTCGTAATGCTGGAGGGCGCAGCCACCGCAGGTACCGAAGTGCCCGCAACGCGGGTCGACGCGCTCGGGCGCGGCGTGCAGCACCTCGACCGTGCGGGCCTCGTCGTAGCTGCGGTGGCGTGCGGTCTGCACCGCCATCACCCGCTCGCCGGGCAACGCGCCGGCGACGAAGACGGCCTTGCCGGCCTCCCCCGGGACCGTCGAGGGACGGCGGGCCACGCCCCGCCCGTCGTGGGTCAGGTCGGTGACTTCGGCTTCAAACGGGGTCTTGTCGATGCGGGCCACGGGCACTGCTGGGTTGCGGGGGGCGCGTATTGTCGCAGAGCCCGCTGCCGCGGGTCGCCGGAACGGGTCCGGCGACCATGTCGCGTGCTACTTCTGCTTCCAGCTGCCGCCGCTCTGGTACCACCAGCCGCTGCGGGCACTGGCCACCCACTGCCGAGCGAAGACCTCGCGGATCTGGCCTTCCCACTCCGGATGGCCGTTGGCGACGGCGACTTCGCGGTAGACCGCCTTGCGGTCGCGGTTGTCGTCGGCCACGGCCTGCTGGATCTTCACCCGGTCCTTGAGCGGCAACTTGGACGCGTCGCGCACGACGATCGTGCCGTCGCCGGCAAAGCCGAGCGCGCCGGCGTCGAAGCCCGCGCGCAGGGTCGAATCGAACCGGGCGGCCATCCGCGACTGGATCGCCTGGATCGCCGGGGTGCGGATGCTGATGTCGGGCGACTGCGCGTGCGCGCTGCCGATGCCCATCAGCGCGTATACGTCGACGCGGGAGGCCAACTGCCGCAGTGACACCGGCTCGAGGAAGGCACTCGGCCCGCCGTTGTCATCCTCGACCGGCGTGGACGGTTGCGGCTCCTCGCCGATGACCTTCTCGACGAACTGCCGCGCGGCTTCCTTCGCCTCCGCCGCCGGGAAATAGACGTTGATCGTGACGCAGGCCGTGACCATCACGGCGGCGACCGGAATACCCATCCAACGGCGCATGCGATTCTCCTGTTGCGATTCTGAAGGTGCCGTCACTCGACCACCGGCTTGACGTCGCCGGTGCCGACCGCCGCAAGCCGCTCGACCAGCGTCGGCCAGTCGACCCGGCGGTTGTAGCCGACCACGGTCAGCCGTGGCAGGCCCGAGCCCTGGACGATAATAAAGCCCTCGCCCACTGAACCCAGTCCGTCCATCGTGCACACCTCGTCGACCAGGGTGCAGCCGATGCCGATGCGCGAGTACCCGAAATCGTCGAAGAACCCGATCAGCTGCGCCTGCAGGCTGCCGACGAACGAGCTGTTGCCGACGCTGGTCAGGTCCTGCACGGCGCGCTGGCTGATGCGCTGGCGTACGCCGGGATGGCGATCGGTGCGCAGCCGGGCGTTGAACGCCACCGGTCGCCAGTCCACCAGGCGCAGGTCGGCGATCCGCCCGTCGAGCTTGCCGCTGATGCTGCCGAAATCGAACGCGCCGGTAAGCGCCATCAGGTCGATGTCCTCGAAACCGACGTCCGCCGACAGCGTGGGCAGTACGCCGAATGGCCGCTCCATCGACAGCTGGCCGACCGAGACCTCCCCTCCGAACAGCTGCATCGACAGGCCACCATCGAACTCGACCCGCTCGTCCGCATAGCGCGCCTCGGGAATGGTGCCGCTGAGTTCGCCGGTGAAGGCTGGCCAACCGAGCGCGGCGGACAGTTCGGCCACATCCAGGCCGTCGAGCGCGAGGCCGAACCGCAGGTCGGTCGCCTGCGTCCCTGACGGCGGACGCAGGTCCATATGGCTGATGCGCAGCGTGCCACCCAGCAAGTGGACCTCGACCGGTGAAGCCAGCGCCAGCCTGCCCTGCGCGCTGCGGAACGGCAGGTGCGCCGCCCCGAACGCCAGGCCGTGCATCGCGCCACCGTCCCATCGCAGGACGCTGTCGACCGGCGAGGTGGCGGAGAACCGGACATCACCATCCACGCCGCGGAAGGCGAACCGTCCGCGCGCGTCCTCGAAGCTGGACTGGTGCAGTGCCAGGTGCGCCTGCTGCAGCGCGCCGCCGGCCAGTTGCACGTGCGCATCGGCCGCGCCCTGCAGTGCAAGGTCGGCAAGCCCGGCGACACCCAGCCAGCCGCTGAGGTAGCCGTCGGCGAGCGCGGCGAGTGCCGGGCTGTGCAGACGCACGTCAAGCGCGCGCAGTGTCGCGTCCACGCCGAGCGCCGCGCTTCCTTCCGCCTTCAGGATCCCGGGGTCATGCCACGCGATGGCCGGCAACTGCCAGCCCTGTTGGCCTTGGACCGCCTCGATCCTCACGTCCACCGACCGCTCCTGCAGCGACACGTAGGTGGTGCCCAGCAGCAATTCGCCGCCCAGCAGCTGGCCGTCCACGGTGAACCGGTCCCGCTCGTCCAGGGCAGCGTCGATCGCGAGCCGCGCACCGAGGTTCTCGCCGGCGATGCGCCCGTCGGGCGTGTCGAAGCCGGCCGCACGGATCGCCACCGGGCCGGAGATGCGCAGGGGCTCGCCTGTCGGCGCGGACACCGCCAGCGCCGCGTCCGCGCGGCCACCGGTGATGCGTCCGCTGCTCCATGCCTGGGCCAGCAGTGCCTTTGTCCACGCCAGTGGGATGTCGACGAGGTTGATCCGGGTGAGGTCGGGCGTTGCCGCGTCCCGGTGCAGCTCGACCCGGCTACGATCGCGCGACAACGCTGCTTCGACCCCACCCGCCTCGAAGGCCACCGCCAGCCGCATCGGCGCCCCGCCACCGTGCACGAGGCCGTCGCAGCGCCAGTCGTTCCCGTCGCGCTGCAACGGGCATTGCCAGTCAAGTTGGTGGAAGTCGTAACCCAGTGACGGCGACTGCACGCGTTCGGCGCGCAAACGCAGCTGACCGTGATCCGCACCCTTCGCCCACGCAAGGTCGACCCGCACGCCGTGCATGGTGGCCACCGCGGAGTCGACCCGTTCGATGTGCGCCGTCGCCGAGCGCGCTGCCGCCGCGGCGGGCCACGACAGCCCCACCAGGCAGGCGCATGCGATCAGCAGCGGTAGTATCGGCCGGAACATCGCGGCAGCATACCGAGGGCCGCAACCACCGCCGATGAAGCGCCGGCCGCCGCCGGACACATTGTCCAAACCGCCGTTGCCACACGAGGGACCGTCGTGAACGACGCCGCCATGCCCCGCGTCCTGCTGGTCGAGGACGACCCGACCTCCCGCGCCTTCCTGGCCGCCGCGATCAAGGCACTCCCCGCCCGTGTCGACGAGGTCGACAACGTGGCCGCGGCGGTCGCCCGCGCCACCGCGACCCGTCACGACCTCTGGCTGGTCGACGCCCACCTTCCCGACGGCACCGGGCATGCGGTGTTGCGCGCACTTCGTGGTCTCCACCCGGATACGGTTGCACTTGCGCACACCGCGTCATCCCAACCCGACGTGGCGGCGTCGTTGCGCGCCGCGGGGTTTGCGGACGTACTGGTCAAGCCGTTGTCAGCGACGACGCTGCAATCCGCCGTCCGCGCTCGCCTTGAGGTGCGACCCGGAGACGTGCCCAAACGCCCGCTCTGGGACGACGCCACTGCGGCCACCGCATTGAACGGCAACACCGCCCACGTGCAGGCGCTGCGCACTCTTTTCGCGGATGACCTGAAGCAGTTGCGCGAGCGGGTACGGAACGCTGCCGCGCGCGAGGACCACCCCGGGATCGAAAGCGAACTGCACAAGTTGCTGGCCAGCTGCGGGTTCGTCGGCGCAGTGCGGCTCGGCGACGCGGCCGCCGCGCTGCGGCGGGCGCCGGGCGACGCCGAACAGCTTGCAGCGTTCGAGCGAATCGCCGACGAGACCGCCGCGGCGTTCGCGTGGAGAACCCCGGCGTCCCGGTGACCTACTAGTCCGGTGTATCAAATGGCTTGGCCCGCCCCCCGGCCGGCAACCCACCCAGCATCTCCCACGATTTCAGGCCACGCGGGCCGAGATGGTGGGCGAGCACGCCCCGCATCACCCGCCGGAGGCCGGGCAGGTCGTCATTGGCCGGGATCCGGTCGGCCGCCAGGTCCAGCAGTCCGCGGCCGGTGGCCGCGCCACTGCGATCGGCCTGGCCGCGATCGCTGAGCAACCGGCGCGGGCCGTGTTCGGGATCGACCCGGTAACGCGCCGCAGGGTCGAGCGGCTCGCCATCACCGTCGCGGGTCCAGTCGAAGCCGAAACCCAGGGCGTCGAGCAGGTCGCGCTCGAACCGGCGCAGCGTCCAGCCCAGCGGTTCGCCGGAACGCAGGCGCTCCCGGGTCATCGCATAGGCGCCGAACAGCTGCGGCTGTGCTTCACCGCGCGGGGTGAGGCGCAGCGTGAGCTCGCTCAGGTAGAACCCGCTCAGCATCGCGTCGCCGACCAGCCTCGGCGCCGCATCGGTGGCTTCGGCCGACCGCAACTGTGCCAGCTCACCGGTCTGCACCGCATCCAGTCGGATTGATTGCAACGGTTGCAACGCTGCCCGCAGCGGGTGCCGCTTCGGGCCTTTCACCCCGCGTGCGATGAGCCCGAGACGCCCGTGGTTGAGGCTGAGGACCTCCACCAGCAGGCTGGTCTCACGCCAAGGCCGCGCATGCAGTACGAAGGCGGGCTCGGCGGTGATGCGCATCGCCTGCGGCCGGGGTCAGTCGTGGTAGCCGAACGCCCGCAGCGCGGCCTCGTCGTCCGACCAGCCTTCGCGTACGCGCACCCAGGTTTCAAGGAACACCTTGGCGCCAAACAACTGTTCCATCTGCTGGCGCGCCCGCGCGCCGATCTCACGCAAGCGCTCGCCGCCCTTGCCGATGACGATCGCCTTCTGGCCGTCACGCTCGACCCAGATCACCGCGCCGATGCGCAGCAGCGCGCCGTCCACCACGAAGCGCTCGATCTCGACCGTGGTGGCGTACGGCAGCTCTTCGCCGAGCTGCCGCATCAGTTGCTCGCGCACCAGCTCACCGGCCAGGAACCGCTGGCTCTTGTCGGTGATCTCGTCCTCCGCGTAGAGCGGTGGCTGCTCGGGCAACATCGCGAGCACGTCCTTGACCAGCGGCTCGAGCCCCTTGCGCTTGAGCGCGGAGATCGGATGCACGGCAGCGAACTCGCGGCCTTCACTGATCTGCGCGAGGTACGGCAGCAGCGCGGTCTTGTCCTTGAGCCGGTCGACCTGGTTGACCACCAGCACCACCGGCACCTTGGCCTGGTGCAGGGCCTGGTAGGCAAAGGCGTCGGCCTCGTCCCACTGGCCGGCGCGCACGACCAGCAAGGCCACGTCGACGCCCTCCAGCGCGCCACGGGCGGCACGGTTCATCCAGCGATGCATGGCGGTCGCGGTCGACTTGCCCTGGTCGCGATGCAGCCCGGGGGTGTCGACCAGCAGGATCTGGCCCTGCTCGAAGGTCGCGATGCCCAGCAGGCGATGGCGGGTGGTCTGCGGCCGTGGCGAGACGATGCTGACCTTGGCGCCGACCAGCGCGTTGGTCAGGGTGGACTTGCCGACGTTGGGCCGGCCGATGACGGCGACGTGGCCGCTGCGGTGGGGGGTATCCATCGGGGGATTGTAATGCCCGGTCAGGCCGCTTCGAGTGCGGACAGCGCAGCTTCGGCGGCGGCCTGTTCGGCGCCCCGGCGGGAACCACCCTCGCCTTCGGTCACCAGTGCCGGCTGGACCAGGGTGCAGCTGACCCGGAAGGTCTTGGCGTGGTCCTCGCCCGACTCGGCCACCAGCTGGTACACCGGCAGCGGCTTCTGGCGACCCTGCAGCCATTCCTGCAGGCGGGTCTTGGCGTCCTTGCCGACCTTGTGCGGCGGCGGCAGGGCGTCCATCGCCGCCTCGAACCACGGCATCACAACGGTCCGGCAGGCCTCGAAACCCGCGTCGAGGTAGACCGCGGCCACCACCGCTTCGAGCGCGTCGGCCAGGATCGAGTCACGCCGATGGCCACCGGACTTCATTTCCCCGGGACCGAGCGTCAGCAACGCCCCGAGGTCAAGCTGGCGGGCGATCGGCGCCAGTGCCGACTCGCGCACCAGCTCGGCGCGCGCGCGGGTCAGGGCTCCTTCGTCGGCCCGGGGCCAGCGCGCGTACAGCGCCTCGGCGACGAACAGGTTGACCAGTGCGTCACCGAGGAATTCCAGCCGCTCGTTGTGCGGTGCCCCCGCGCTCCGGTGTGTCAGCGCCTGCGCCAGCAGCTCGGGCCTGACGAAGGGGTGGGAGATCCGCAGCGTCACCGGTCACCTAGCGCCGCGGCGCAACTCCTGCTCGGTGTTGAACTTGCCGACCACGTCCAGGTTGGCGATCAGCGGCTTGCGCACTTCGTAGTCCACCGTCATCAGGTAGCCGGCGTCCTTGCGGGCGATCTTCACGTTCGCGGGCTTCACGTTCTCGGCGTAGCTGATGTACAGGCGGCGGAAGAACAGGTCCTGGATCTGGGCCGGGGACTTCTGGGTGATTTCCGGCTCCTCCGACAGCCCCGCAAGCGCCTGCTTGACCGCGTAGTACTCCGAATACATCGGGATGACCTTCATCCCGGTGTAGATGAACACGCCGGCCACCGCCAGCACGATGATGAACCCGATAAGGGTCATGCCACCTTGGGTACGCTTCATCCGGTCTTCCCCTGAGTTCGATTCCCGCTGCGGATGATGCCGCAAACGGGGTGTTACTGGATGCTCTCGCCGATCCGGGAGAAATCGACCCCACCGTCGAGATGCATCCAGATCAGGAACGCCTTGCCGCGCAGGTTCTGCTCCGGCAGGAAGCCCCAGTATCGGCTGTCCTCGCTGTTGTCGCGGTTGTCACCCATCACGAAATAGTGACCGGCCGGGACGACCCACTCGCCCTGCCCCGGGTCGAGGAACGGCAGCGAGCTGCGCTCGAGCACGCGGTGCGGGCGGCCGGGCAGCTGCTCGACCAGTTCTTCGGCACCGGTCATCTCGATGCCGCTGTCGATCCCCTGGTAGGTCCCGAGCGACTCGTACCCCACCGGCACGCCGTTGACGTGAACCTGGTTGTCAAAATAGGCGACCCGGTCGCCGGGCAGGCCGATCACGCGCTTGATCCAGTCCTGGTCGGGATGGTGCGGCGGACGGAAGACGACGACGTCGCCGCGCGCGGGCGCGCCGATGTCGACGAACTTGTCGTTGGTGATCGGCATGCGCAGGCCGTAGGCGAACTTGTTGACCAGGATGAAGTCGCCGGTCAGCAGGGTCGGCATCATCGAATTGGACGGAATGCGGAACGGTTCGGCGATGAAGCTGCGCAGGACCAGCACTACCAGCAGGACGGGGAAGAACGCCTTGGAATAGTCGACGTACCACGGTTCGCCGTCATCATCGAGCAGCCCCTGGCTGGCGGTGCGGCGCTTGGCCAGCACCAGCCTGTCGAGCAGCCAGACCACCCCGGTGACGAGGGTGAGCACCACCAGGGCGATTTCAAACCAGCGCATGCGGCTTCCTTTACTTGTTGTCGACCTGCAGGACCGCGAGGAAGGCTTCCTGCGGGATCTCGACGCTTCCGACCTGCTTCATCCGCTTCTTGCCGGCCTTCTGCTTTTCGAGCAGCTTCTTCTTGCGCGAAATGTCGCCACCGTAGCACTTGGCCAACACGTTCTTGCGCATCGCCTTGACCGTGGAGCGGGCGATGATCTGCGAGCCGATCGCGGCCTGGATGGCGACGTCGAACATCTGCCGCGGGATCAGCTCGCGCATCTTCTCGGCGATCTCGCGGCCACGCCGGTCGGCGTGCGCGCGGTGGGTGATCATGCTGAGCGCATCCACCTTGTCGCCGTTGATCAAGGTGTCCACCCGCACGAACGGCCCTTCCTGGAAGCGCAGGAACTGGTAGTCGAGCGAGGCGTAGCCGCGGCTGACCGACTTGAGCCGGTCGAAGAAGTCCATTACCACCTCGGCCATCGGCAGCTCGTAGCTGATCTGCACCTGCTGGCCCATGTACGTGATGCCGATCTGGTTGCCGCGCTTCTCCTCGCAGAGGGTGATCACGTTGCCCACGTAATCGGGCGGCGTGAGGATGTTGGCGCGGATGATCGGCTCGCGGATCTCCTCGATCAGGTTGCTCTGCGGCAGCTTGGCGGGGTTGTCCAGCGCCACCACGCTGCCGTCGGTCTTCAGGACCTCGTACACCACGGTCGGCGCGGTGCTGATCAGGTTGAGGTCGTACTCACGCTCCAGCCGCTCCTGCACGATCTCCATGTGGAGCATGCCCAGGAAGCCGCAGCGGAAACCGAAGCCCATCGCCTCCGAGCTTTCCGGCTCGAACCGCAACGCGGCATCGTTGAGGCGCAGCTTCTCCAGCGCTTCGCGCAGGTCGGGGTAGTCCTCGGCATCGACCGGGAAGAGGCCGGCGAACACGCGCGGCTGCATCTCCTGGAAGCCGGGCAGCGGCTTGGCCGCCGGGTCGCCGGCAAGGGTCAGCGTGTCGCCGACCGGCGCGCCGTGGACATCCTTGATGCTGGCGTTGATCCAGCCCACCTCGCCCGCGCCGAGCTTGGCCAGCTCCTTGCGCTTGGGGGTGAACACACCGACGTTGTCGACCTGGTGGGTGCGGCCGGTGGACATCACCAGGATCTTGTCGCCGGGCTTGATCTCGCCCTGCATGACGCGCACCAGGCTGACCACGCCCAGGTAGTTGTCGAACCAGGAGTCGATGATCAGCGCCTGCAGCTTGTCGGTGTCACGCGGCTGCGGCGGCGGGATGCGGGTGACGATGGCCTCCAGCACCTCTTCGATGTTCAGGCCGGTCTTGGCGCTGACGGCCACCGCGTCGCTCGCGTCGATGCCGATCACGGCTTCGATCTCGGCCTTGGCCCGCTCGATGTCGGCGGTTGGCAGGTCGATCTTGTTGAGCACCGGTACCACTTCCAGCCCCTGCTCCACCGCGGTGTAGCAGTTGGCGACCGACTGCGCCTCCACGCCCTGGGCGGCGTCGACCACCAGCAGCGCGCCTTCGCAGGCGGCCAGCGAACGGCTCACCTCGTAACTGAAGTCGACGTGGCCGGGGGTATCGATGAAGTTGAGGAAGTACGTCTTCCCGTCGCGCGCGGTGTAGGGCACCGAGACGGACTGCGACTTGATGGTGATGCCGCGCTCGCGCTCGATCGGGTTGGAGTCGAGCACCTGGGCTTCCATCTCGCGCGTCGTCAGGCCACCGCACAAATGGATGATGCGGTCAGCCAGGGTCGACTTGCCGTGGTCGACGTGGGCGATGATGGAGAAATTGCGGATCTGCTGCATGCGGGCTACGGCGGGCTCGGGCCGGGAAAGTTAACGCGCGATTATCGCATACCGGCGCACCGGTCCCGGGCGTGCGGCACCGGCCGTCGAGACCTCGCCGGCGCCGTTCAGCCCGCCGGTGCGGTCACCGCCACGAACTGGGTGGTGCCGCCGCGCGATACCAGCAGCATCACCGTTTCCCCGTCCTTCACCCCGGCCAGCGCCCGGTTGAAGTCGGCGGCACTGGCGACGCTGTCGCGACCGACCTGCAGCACCACGTCGCCGGGGCGTAGGCCGCTCTCGCGCGTCACCCGCGGATCGACCTGCTCCAGCAGCACGCCTTCGCGCGCCTCGATGCCGAGCCGCTGGCGGGTCGCGGTATCCAGGTCGCGCGCGGTGATGCCAAGCGCGTTGGTACCCGCGGGCGCGGTCGCAGCACCGCCGCTGCCGCCCTGGGCGCCGCGTGCCGCCGTGCCGCCCTGTGCACTCTCGGCACCCACCACCAAGTCCAACGACACCTCCTTGCCGTCCCGCAGGACTTGCACGGTCGCCTTGCTGCCGGGCGCCACCGCGCCGACGATCGGCGGCAGGTCGCTGGCGTCGTTGATGCGGGTGCCGTTGAACGCGCGGATCACGTCCATGCGGCGGATGCCGGCCTTCTCGGCGGCGCTGCCGGGCTGCACGTTGGAGACGATCGCACCACGGCTGTCCGACAGCCCCATCGCACGCGCCATGTCCGGGCTGACCGGCTGGATGTTGACGCCGAGCATGCCCCGGCGCACCTCGCCGGTCTCCTTGATCTGCTCGACCGCGTTCATCGCCAGGTCGATCGGGATCGCGAAGCTGACGCCCATGTAGCCGCCGGAATTGCTGAAGATCTGCGAATTGATGCCGACCACCTCGCCGGAGGTGTTGAGCAGCGGCCCGCCGGAGTTGCCGCGGTTGATCGCGACGTCGGTCTGGATGAAGGGGACGTACTGCTGCCCGGCATACGGGTTGGAGCGGCCGACCGCGCTGACGATGCCGGCGGTCACCGAGTGGTCCAGCCCGAACGGCGAGCCGATCGCCACCACCCACTGGCCGGGCTGGAGGCCGCTGGACTGGCCGGCGCGCAGCCAGCGCAGGTTGTCGGCGTCGATCTTCAGCAGCGCGACGTCGTACTGCTCGTCGCTGCCCACGACCTCGGCGCTGAACTCGCGACGGTCAGACGTCGTCACCGTGACCTTGTCCGCACCGCTGATGACGTGGTGGTTGGTCAGGACGTAGCCGTCGTCGGAAATGATGAACCCGCTGCCCAGCGACGTACCACCGCCACCCGGGCCGTCGGGCATGCCCGGCATCGGCATGCCGAACTGCCGGAAGAACTCCTCGAAGCCGGGTGGCATCTGCGAGCGCGGATTGCGCTGGGCGGGTGCTATCTCGGCGCTGATGTTGACCACCGCCGGGCCGACGCGCTCGACCAGGCGGGTGAAGTCCGGCAGCCCGGTCACGATCGGGGCCGCGGTCGGCGGGGTCACCGCCTGCGAGGCTGCCGCGGCGACGGTCGGTGACTGCTGCGCCGTGCAGGCGGCCGGCAGCGCGGCGGCGAGGACGCCCAGCAGGGCAATGGAGCGGATCGGTCGGTTCATGGAATCGGCCTCATTGATGGCTAGTGAACTTCATGCCTGCGCCGGAAGGACGGCGCCAGCGAGCGGATCGTCGACCCGGGCGGGGTCAGTTGCGCGGCCAGTCGGTGGCGGCGTCGCCGGCCACCAGGCCAGGGTCGAGCCGCTCGGGTTCGAACGGATAGAACGAGGGCGACGGTGCGTCGTCATCACCGAAACTGGCGGTGAAGGCGCCACCGCGGGGGTAATCGGGCAGCGCCGCCCGCGGCCACGGCCGGGTCTGGATTTCGCCCTGCGGCAGGAACGGCCGGAGTGCGTCGGTCGTGGACTCGACTGGCTCCATCGACGCGACGGTCAGCGGCGCATCGACCGTGCCCGGCATATCGGACCGGGACTGTGAGGCGACCGCTGCGGCGGCGGCGCTGGAGCGTACCCGCCGCTCGGCGGCGGCGCGGCGTGGCGTCTCGGCCGCCGCCACCGCGGCGCCGGCCAGTGCAATCGAGGCGGGAACCGATGGCGTGGACGGACGGGTCGGCAATCCCCGCTCCGTGCCCTGCTCCGCTGCGTCATTGCCGGACGCAAGCATCGGGGAAGCAGCGGAATCCTGCGTCCCGATGGCGGCTGCGTTGTCGACTGCCGCCGGCGTGACTGTCGCGACACCGGCATCGGGCGACGGCACGGTCGACGGACGAGGCACAAGCAGCGCGGCCAGCGCGACGGAAGCCGCCAGCGCCGCGCCGCCGATCCACCGGCGCCGGTACCCGGCCTGGGCGCTCCTGCCACCCGCCACGGCCCCCACCGGGGATACCTGCAGCGCACCCGCGACCCGGTCGGCGAAACCGGCCGGCGCCATCGCGTCGGCCCGGCCGCGCAACACGTCGCCAGCGAGCTGCCAGCGACCACAGGCCTCGCGCCACTCGTGGTCGTGCTCCAGGCGCTTCAACGCGAACCGCGCGGCATCGTCACGCAGCTCACCGTCGAACAGCGCACTGAGCGATTCGCGGCCGTTGTCGTGATGCGGATGGTTGGACATCAAGGGCTCCGTTACCGGGTGTTGTCCCCGGGCTGGTTGGCTTCGCCTTCCAGCAGGGGACGCAATTCGTTGTCGATGGCCTCGCGTGCCCGGAAGATCCGGGAGCGCACGGTGCCGATCGGGCAGGCCATCCGTTGCGCGATCTCCTCGTAGCTCAGCCCCTCGGCTTCGCGCATGGTGATCGCCTCGCGCAGCTCCTCGGGCAGCCCTTCGACCACGCGCATCACCGTTTGTTCCACCTGGTGGCGCATGAGTTCCCGCTCGGGGGTGTCGTTGTCTCGCAGCCGCGTGGCCGTGTCGAACTGTTCGGCGTCGCCGACTTCGATGTCGTCGGTCGGCGGGCGGCGGTTCTGCGCAACAAGATGGTTCTTGGCGGTGTTCACGGCGATCCGGTGCAGCCACGTATAGAACTGGGCGTCGCCGCGGAAGTTCGGCAGCGCCCGGTAGGCGCGCACGAAGGTGTCCTGGGCCACGTCCTGGCATTCGCTCCAGTCAGCCACGTAGCGACCGATCAACCCGATGATGCGGTGCTGGTACTTGCGTACCAGTGCATCGAACGCGGTGCTGTCGCCTCGCTGCGCACGCCTGACCAGTGCTTCGTCCAACTCCTGGTCCAACCTGTTATCGGCCATTTCGCGCGCCGGCACTCCTGTCAGCTCGGCCACGGCCGAACAATGGGACAACCCTGTCGGGGAAAAGTTCACGCTGCAAGGATTGGGGCGCCGGCCACTGCCCGCAACCGCCAGGGGTCACGCCGCCGCGGGGGCGTGGAAGGCGTTGGCGTCACGCCATTTGACGCCTGTCTAACAACCTCGGGATGATAGCGGCTTGACCCATACCTGAACGGATGGTGCCGCATGGCCTCCCCCGACACCGCCCTGCCGACCCTCGACGGCCTTCGATTGACCCACTGGCGCGCCCAGGCCCGTCCCGACGGCGTCATGGTGGTCGCACTGGACCGCGCGGGCGAATCCGTCAACGCACTGTCGCAGGACGTGCTGATCGAACTCGACAGCGTGCTCGAGCGCCTGGCGATCGACCCGCCCAAGGGCGTCGTGTTCTGCTCGGCGAAGGACAGCGGCTTCATCGCCGGGGCAGACATCAAGGAATTCCAGGGCTTCGACGCCACCGGCAATGTCGGTGGCGCGCTGCAGCGGGGGCAGCAGGTGTTCCAGCGCCTGGCCGAGCTGCCCTGCCCCACGGTCGCCGCGATCCACGGGTTCTGCATGGGCGGCGGCACCGAGCTGGCGCTGGCCTGCGACTATCGCGTCGCCAGCAAGGACGGCTCGACCCGTATCGGCCTGCCGGAAGTGAAGCTGGGCATCTATCCGGGTTGGGGCGGCAGCGTCCGCCTGCCGCGCCTGGTCGGCGCCCCCGCGGCGCTCGACATGATGCTGACCGGCCGCACGCTGTCGGCGAATGCCGCGCGTGCAAACGGGCTGGTCGACAAAGTGGTCGACAAGGCGGTGCTGGTCGACAGCGCAGCGGCGCTCGCGCTCAAGGGGCGGCAGCGCCCGTTCAAGCAGCGCTTCATGGGTTGGGCGACCAACACCTGGCTGGCGCGGCAGGTGATCGCGCCGATGACGCTCAAGCAGGTGTCGCGCAAGGCCCGCAAGGAGCACTACCCGGCGCCATACGCGCTCATCAACACGTGGAAGAACACCGGCGGTGGCACCGCACGCAAGCTGGCCGCCGAACGCAAGTCGGTTGCCAGGCTGGCGTCGACCCCGACCGCGCGCAACCTGATCCGGGTTTTCTTCCTGCAGGAGCGCCTCAAGGACACTGCCGGGCGTGACCACGGCATCAGCCGCGTGCATGTCATCGGTGCGGGTGTGATGGGCGGTGACATCGCCGCGTGGTCGGCCTACAAGGGCTTCGAAGTAACGCTCAACGACCGTGAGCAGCGCTTCATTGACACCGCGATGAACCGCGCCGGTGAGTTGTTCGCGAAGAAGGTGAAGGACGAGGGCAAGCGCCCGGCGGTCGCGGCGCGGCTGAAGAGCGACCTGGCCGGCGAAGGCGCGGCGAGCGCGGACCTGGTGATCGAGGCGATCATCGAGCGCGCCGACGCCAAGCGCGACCTGTACGCGAGCGTCGAGCCGCGGATGAAGCCCGATGCGCTGCTGACGAGCAACACCTCGTCGATCCCACTGACCGAGCTGCGCGAAGGCGTGCAGCGTCCTGGCCAGTTTGCCGGCCTGCACTACTTCAACCCGGTGGCGCTGATGCCGCTGGTGGAAATCGTCCGCCACGACGCCATGAGCGCCGACACCGAGGCGCGACTGGCGGCGTTCTGCAAGGCGATCGGCAAGTTGCCGGTGCCGGTCGCCGGCACCCCGGGGTTCCTGGTCAACCGGGTGCTGTTCCCGTACATGCTCGAAGCGGTGACCGCCCATTCCGAGGGCGTCCCCGGCAAGGCGATCGACCAGGCAGCGGTGAAGTTCGGCATGCCGATGGGCCCGATCGAACTGGTCGACACCGTCGGCCTGGATGTCGCCGCCGGCGTGGGCGCCGAACTGTCGCCCTTCCTCGGACTGCCGGTACCTGCGGCGCTGGCTGGCGGCGCCGAGCCCGGCAAGCGCGGCAAGAAGGACGGCCAGGGTCTTTACAAGTGGGAAGACGGCAAGGCGGTCAAGCCCGAACTGCCGGAAAACTACAAGGCGCCCGACGACCTGCAGGACCGGCTGGTGCTACCGCTGCTCAACGAGGCGGTCGCCTGCCTGCACGACGGCGTGGTGGCCGATGCCGACCTGTTGGATGCCGGCGTGATCTTCGGCACCGGATTCGCACCGTTCCGCGGCGGCCCGATCCAGTACATCCGCGAGACCGGCGCCGATGCGCTGCTCGAGCGCCTCAAGCAGCTGCAGGCCCGTCACGGCGACCGCTTCGCACCGCGCCCGGGCTGGGATTCGCCGAAGCTGCGCTGAGCCTGCTGGCGACGGCGCCCGCGCCGTCGGTCGTCATCCGCGGGATGACGCCATCACATCGTGTGGGTCGGCCGCTCTGAATTGAGCAGGCCGGCCAGCAGCGCCTCGATCTTTCCCTTGACCGACTCGCCCTCGGCGCCATCGCCGAACTGCACGCCGATGCCGGCCGGCCGGTTGCCCTGCGCGCCCGCCGGCGTCACCCAGACCACCTTGCCCGCCACCGGCAGGCGCTCGCTGGACTCGGGCAGGGTCAGCAGCAGGAACACCTCGTCGCCGAGGAAGTAGCGCTTGGGCGTCGGCACGAAGATGCCGCCGTGCTTGATATACGGCATGTAGGCGTTGTACAGCGACGCCTTGTCCTTCACTGCCAGCGACAGGATGCCCTGGCGGGCGCCACCTGCGTTCATGCGTCGATCCCCTGCCTCGTTGGTGCGTGTTTCGGTTCGGCCGCGCGCCAGGCCAGCAGCAGTTCGACGACCACCAGGTCGGCGCGCGCCGTCGTGCGCAGCAGGTCGCGTGCGCGGTTGGCGCGGTCGAACCAGGCCGCCAGACTGCGCGCGCGCAACGGGTCGGTCAAGCCATTGGCGGCGGCCTCGACCGCAAGGTCTGCGGCAAAACGCAACCGCAGGTCGGCGTGTTCGTCGGCAACCCAGCGCTGCGCCGTCGCGACCACGGCAAGCTTGCCGGTCGCGACGGCAGCGAGGTCGGCGCCGACCTCTCGGCGAAGCTCGAGTTCGCCGCCCGACAGCCACGCGTGCGCGAGCCCGGGGTGACCGCGCGCTGCGTCGAGCGCTTCGGCGGCCAACCCGGCCGGGTGGCCCTGCTGCTGCAGCCAGCCAAGCGACTCGGCGCGCGGCGGGAGCCGGAACTCGAAGGTCTGGCAACGACTGCGGATGGTGGCGGGCAAGCGGTTCGGATGGGCGGTCACCAGCCACAGGTACCGACCGGCAACCGGCTCCTCCAACGTTTTCAGCAGCGCGTTGCCGGCGGCCTCGTTCATCGCGTCGACCGGCTCGATGACCGCCACCTGCGCGCCGCCGTACTGGGGGGTCTTGCCCAGCCGCTCCGACAGCCCACGGATCTGTTCGACGGTGATCTGGGTCAATTGCCGGGCGGGCGACGGCGTCTGGCGCCAGGCGTACCCCACGAAGATCGCGTCGGGATGTGCGGGATGGCCATTGGGATGGGCCAGCAACTTGTCCGGGCGCTCCTCCAGCGGGTCACGCTGCGAGCGTGACAGGTAGAGACGGCAGCCGCGGCACTCGCCGCACGGCGCCTCGCCCGGCGCGCGGCCGGTGCACAGCGCCTGTTGTGCCAGCCGCTCGACCACGGCCCGCTTGCCCAGCCCGGCCGGGCCGGTAAACAGCAACGCGTGTCCCAGCCGGCCGGCGTCCAGCGCCGTCGACACCTGGGCGAAGATGCGTTGTTGCCAGGGCGCGAAAGCGGTGTTCACCGCAACGCCTCGCGGTAGGCGCGCAGCAGCGCCACGGCCTGCGTGGCGACCGTTCCGGCGGGCTGGCGCGCATCGACGACGCGGATCCGGTCGGGCTCGGCCTGAGCACGCCCCAGGTAGGCCTCGCGCACGCTTTCGAAGAATTCGTCCGCCTCCGATTCGATCCGGTCCACCCCGCCGCGTCCGCGCGCGCGCTCGAGCCCCACCGCCACCGGCACGTCGAGCAGCAATGTCAGCCCCGGGGTGATGCCGACGACGTTGCGCTCGAGTTCGGCGATGAAGCGCGGGTCACCCCCGCGAGCGGCCCCCTGGTAGGCGAAGCTGGCGTCGGTGAAACGGTCGCTGATCACCCATGCGCCACGGGCAAGCGCGGGCTCGATGGTGCCGCGTACGTGCTGGGCGCGCGCAGCGAACATCAGCAGCAGTTCGGTCTCCGGCGCCGGTGCCTCATGCCCCGCCGCACCGGCAGGCTCAAGCAGGAGTCCGCGGATGCGTTCGGCCAGCGGCGTGCCGCCGGGTTCGCGGGTGCAAACCACCTCCTCCCCGGCGGCCACCAGCGCGTCGCGCAGGGCTTCGAGGACGGTCGACTTGCCCGCCCCCTCGCCGCCTTCCAGCGTCACCAGCCTTGGCCGTACCTGCAAGGTCACTGCGCGTCCCGGGCGTTCTGGCGGTAGTTACGCAGGTACTTGCGCACGTTGGCCTGGTGCTCGGCCAACGTGTCGGCGAACAGGTGGCGACCACTGCCGTCACCGACCGCGACGAAATACAGCGCGGTGCCGTCCGCCGGGTTGGCGACCGCCTCGAGCGCATCCACGCCGGGCATCGCGATCGGGGTCGGCGGCAGGCCGGCGCGGGTGTAGGTGTTGTAGGGCGTGTCGGTGGTCAGATGGCTGCGCCGGATGTTGCCGTCGTAGTCCTTGCCGATGCCGTAGATCACGGTCGGGTCGGTCTGCAGGCGCATGCCGATCTTCAGCCGCCGCTCGAACAATCCGGCGATCTGCGGCCGCTCGGAAGCGATGCCGGTTTCCTTCTCGACGATGGAAGCCAGGATCAGCATCTCGTAAGGGGTCTTCAGCTGCGTGTCCGGATCGCGCTTCTCCCACGCAGCGGCCAGCGCGTGCGCCGAGGCGTCGTAGGCCCGGCGCAGCAGGTCGAGGTCGGAGTCACCGCGGGTGTAGAGGTAGGTTTCCGGCAGGAAGCGTCCCTCGGGATGCTCACCGGCATGGCCCAGGGCTTCCATCAGCGCGGCGTCGTCGAGTTCGCCCGTTTCGTGCTCCAGCGGCTCAGCGGCAGCCAGCGCGGCGCGCAGCTCACGGATGTTCCAGCCTTCGACGATGGTGAAGCGATGCTGGATGGTGTCGCCTCGTCGCATCGCCAGCAGCAACTCGCGCGGGGTGGTGCCTGGGTCGAGCGCGTACTCGCCCACGTGCAGGCTGGACGCCGCACCGAGCTGGCGCGCCAGCAACCGCCATTCGGTCGCCTCGCCCTCGCGCACACCCGCCTCGCGCAACTTGGCCAGCACCACCGGCAGCGAGTCGCCGCGCTCGACCACGATGCTGTCGCCCTTCTCGAGCCCGCCCAGGGGCGCGTCGGCGAATGCGGTGTAGTGCTGCCAGGCCCACCAGCCGGCCGCGGCGGCCGAGACCAGCACCAGCAGGAAGAACAGGCCGAAATGGCTCTTGCGGCTACGACTCACGGCATCTCCGATGCAATCGATGCGAATGCGGGGTGGGCCCGGGCGAGGTCGCGCTGCCACCCAAGCACCTCCGGATGGAGCGGCCAGCGGCGCTCACCGAGCCGCGCGACCGGCAGGATACCGCGCACCGCATTGGTGAGGACGACGGCGTCGGCGGTTTCCACCTCAGCCGGCGCCAGCTCGCGCTGTTCGATCGGGTAATGGTCGAGCAGCCACTGGCGGGTGACGCCGGCCACGCCACAACGTTCGACCGGTGGCGTCGACCAGTGTCCGTCCCGCAACACAAAGAGGTTTGCGGCCGTCGCGCACACCACGTCGCCCGCCATGCTGCACATGAGTCCCTCATCGGCGTCGGCGTCGGAGGCGTCCGGTCTATCCCACTCCGCGCGGGCCAGCACCTGCTCAAGCCGGTTGCCGTGTTTGAGTCCTGCCAGTGCCGGCTGGACGGCCAGCCGGGTGTCGCACCAGCGCAGCGAAATTCCGGCTGGGGCGCAAGGCCGCGGGAGCGGGTGCCGGGACAGGATCCACGTCGGCTCCATCCCGGCCACCGGCGCATAACCACGCCCGCCGCTGCCCCGGGTCAGCTGCAATCGCAGCACCGCGTCCGCACCGTCGAGCAGCCCCCTCGCCTGCCCATGGACCTCGCTCTCCGGCGGCAAGGCGATGCCCAGTCGCCCGCTGCCATGCCGCAGGCGCGCCCAGTGCGCGTCCCACCATGGCACCTCGCCACGGTGCGCGCGCATGGTCTCGAACAGGCTGTCGCCGTAGGCCAACCCGCGGTCGCCTGGCGGGACGGAGCCGCTGCCGCCGGGGCCGAACACCCGCCACGCCGACCCGTTGTCCACCATGCGTGCCATCGGCTATTCCACCCCAAGCGCGCGAAGCATTCCGCGCGCCTTGGCGCGTGTCTCGTCGAGTTCGCGCTGCGGGTCGGAGTCAGCCACGATCCCGGCGCCGGTACGGAACCGCAGCGTGCTTCCCCCCGACGCGTCGTCCTCGACTTCCGCGCTGCGGATCAGGATGTTGAGGTCGAGGTCGCCGTCGCGGTTAAGCCAGCCGAACGCCCCCGTATAGCTGCCGCGCCCGACGCCCTCCAGCTCGGCGATGACCTGCATGCACCGGACCTTGGGGCATCCGGTGATGGTGCCGCCCGGGAACGTCGCGGCGATCAGCTGCCCAGGGGTCACGTCGTCGCGCAGCCGGCCACGCACGTTGCTGACGATGTGGTGCACGTGCGCGTAACTCTCGACGGTCATCAGCTCGTCGACCTCGACGCTGCCAGGTACACAGACGCGCCCGAGGTCATTGCGCTCGAGGTCGATCAGCATCACGTGCTCGGCACGTTCCTTCGGGTGGCCGACCAGTTCGCCGATGCGAGCGCTGTCGTCGTCGCCCGGCGTGCGCGGCCGGGTGCCGGCGATCGGGCGGGTCTCCACCACGTCGCCGCGAACGGAAACCAGCCGCTCGGGCGACGCACTGACGACCGCCCAACCCTCGGCACCGCCAGAGAACAGTCCGGCGAATGGTGCCGGGTTGTTCTCGCGCAGGCGCTGGAACAACGCAGCGGGCGGTAGCGGCTGCTCGAAACACGCCTGCCACCCGCGCGACAGGTTGGCCTGGAATACGTCGCCCGCGGCGAGGTACTGCAGCACCCGCTCGACGCCCCCGGTGTAGCGCGAAGGCGGGTCCTCTGTGAGGGTCGACGGCGGCTGCCACGGCGGCAGCGGGTCGACGCCGGCCGCCGCCGCGTCGCGCTCGATCGTGTCCAGCAGCGCCGCGTGGCCGGGCTCGGCCACGGCGATGCACTCGCCGGTGGTGTGGTCACGCAGCACCGCAGCCGGACAACGGACCGCGAGCGCGACCGGCAGCACGCCGTCGGCAACCGGCAGCCGCAACACCGTCTCGACCTGCGCGGCCAGTTCGTATCCCAGCAGCAGTGCCCACCCGCCCCGGAATGGCCAGCGCGGTTCGTCACGTACCGTCCGCTCGGCGCTCCACGCGCGGTCGAGCGCGTCCAGGAAGCTGCCCTCGACCGGCGTGTCGTGCCGGTCACGCGTCAGTCCGTCGTGCCCGAGCCGAAGTTCGTCGCCATCGGCAACCAGCAGCAGGTCCCAGCGGCCCTGCGCGGTCCCGTGCGCGCTCGATTCGAGCAGCAGCCGGTAGCGCACCGGTGCCTGGCGCTGGAGGGCCAGCAGGTCGACGGGGTCCAGGATCGGACGGGTCAGCAGCATGCGTGTCGGTCGTCCACGGGTCGCGGGTGCACTATCGGAAGGCGCCGCGCCGGAACGTGCACCCGCGCCTGGGGCCGCCCCCCAGGCGCGTCGTCCGCCGGTCAGAGACGGCGGAACACCAAGGTGCCGTTGGTGCCGCCGAAGCCGAAGCCATTGGAGACCGCGACGTCGACCTGCGCCTCGCGGGCCACGTTGGGCACGTAGTCGAGGTCGCAACCATCACCGGCTTCCTCCAGGTTGATCGTCGGCGGGATGACGCCGTGGTGCAGCGCAAGCACCGAGAAGATGGCCTCGGCACCGCCGGCCGCGCCGAGCAGGTGGCCGGTCATCGACTTGGTCGAGCTGACCATCGTCCGGTACGCGTGGTCGCCCAGCGCGCGCTTGATCGCCAGCGTCTCGGCGAGGTCGCCCAGCGGCGTGGAAGTGCCGTGCGCGTTGAGGTAGCCGATCTGGTCGGGATTGATTCCGGCGTCGTTGAACGCCATCGTCATGCAGCGTGCCGGGCCTTCGCCGTTCTCGCTGGGGGCGGTCATGTGGAACGCGTCGGAGCTGGCGCCGAAACCGGCCAGCTCGCAGTAGATGCGGGCGCCACGGGCCTTGGCCCGCTCGTACTCCTCGAGGACGAGGATGCCGGCACCGTCGCCAAGCACGAAGCCGTCGCGCTCCTTGTCCCACGGACGCGACGCCGCGGCCGGGTCATCGTTGCGGGTCGACATCGCCTTCATCGCGCAGAAGCCGCCCATGGATGTCGGCGACGAACCCCGCTCGGCGCCACCGGCGATCATCACGTCGGCGTCGCCGTACTGGATCATCCGCATCGCCATGCCGATCGAATGGTTCGAGGTCGCGCACGCCGAAACGGCGGAGAAATTGGGGCCTTTGATGCCGGTCAGCAGCGAGACCTGGCCCGGCAGCATGTTGATGATCGTGCTGGGAACGTAGAACGGCGAGATCTTGCGCGGACCACCCTCGTTGAACTTGATGGTCTGCTCCTCGATGCCGAGGATGCCGCCGATGCCCGACCCGATCAGCGCGCCGATGCGCTCGGCGTTGGAGTCGTCGACCACCAACCCGGCGTCTTCCATCGCCATCATCGACGCGGCGACGCCGTAGTGGATGAAGGGATCCATCTTGCGGGCGTCCTTGGCCGACACCCAGCGGGTGACGTCGAAGTCGCGCACCTGGCCGGCGATCCGGGTCGTGAACGCCGACGCATCGAAGTGCGTCACCGGGCCGATGCCGGAGCGACCGTTGACGATGCCGTCCCAGCTGCTGGCCAGGTCATTGCCCAGCGGCGAAACGATGCCGAGGCCGGTGACCACCACGCGTCGGTTGAAGGCAGGACGATTGGACATGGATGACTCCACTTGCTGGCGCCTCCGGCCACCGACCGGATCGCACGCCTGTTTGGTTCGACGGGTTTGGACCGCGGCACTGCCTGCGATGCCGGAAAGACACAGGGCCGCACGATGCGGCCCCGGTCTGTAGCGCGGAGCGACCGCCGCTCCGGTTACCCGGATCGGCCGCGGTCATGCTCCATCGGCAGGATTACGACTTGACGTGCGCCTTGACGTAATCGATCGCCTGCTGGACCGAAGTGATCTTTTCGGCTTCCTCGTCCGGGATCTCGCACTCGAACTCTTCCTCGAGCGCCATCACCAGCTCGACGGTGTCGAGCGAATCGGCACCCAGGTCGTCGACGAACGAAGCGTTGTTGGTGACCTCGTCTTCCTTCACGCCCAGCTGCTCAACCACGATCTTCTTGACGCGCTCTTCGATGCTGCTCATTGCTGTTACTCCTCCCGGACGGGATATTCGATGGAATAGTGTAGTGGAATCGGGCGACTTGCGAGTATCCGCAAAAGTCCTTTCGCCTCAGTTGCTTGTGTCCCGTGAAAGCCCCTTGCGGGACCTCACGCCATGTACATGCCGCCGTTGACGTGCAGGGTCTCGCCGGTGATGTAGGCCGCCGACGGCCCTGCCAGGAATGCCACCGCGCGGGCGATGTCGGCCGGCTCGCCAAAGCGCCCGAGCGCGATCTGGCCGAGCATCGCGTCCTTGGCGTCTTCGGGCAGCGAGCGGGTCATGTCGGTGTCGATGAAGCCCGGTGCGACCACGTTGACGGTGACGCCACGCGATCCGATCTCCTTGGCCAACGACTTGCTGAAGGCGATGATCCCGGCCTTCGCCGCGGCATAGTTGGCCTGGCCCGCGTTGCCGGTGACGCCGATGACCGAGGCGATGTTGATGATGCGGCCCTTGCGCGCCTTCATCATCGAGCGCATGACCGCCTTGGACGTGCGGAAGACACTGGTGAGATTCGTGTCGATGATCGCCTGCCAGTCCTCGTCCTTCATCCGCATCAGCAGGTTGTCGCGGGTGATGCCGGCGTTGTTGACCAGGATGGAGATCGCACCGAACTCCTTGCCGATGCCGTCGATCAGCGCCTCGATCGAGGCCGGGTCCGCGACGTCGAGCACGCGGCCATGGCCCCCGTGGGCGGCCATCCGTTCGCCGATCGCCGCCGCGCCGGACTCGGACGTGGCGGTGCCGACGACGGTCGCACCCAGCGCGGCGAGTTCGTCGGCGATCGCGGCGCCGATGCCACGGCTGGCACCGGTCACGAGGGCGATTTCGCCGGTCAGGGGTAGATTGCTCATGGGTTCACTTCCTGCATTCATGGGAGCGGCCCGGGGCCGCGTTCGGAGGCCTGGCTACCGGCCATTCGACAGGGCCTCGAAGGCCACGCGCGGCTTGCCATGTCACTGCCAGGCGGCCAGCGCGGCGTCGAAGTCCGAGGGTGTGCCCAGCGCGCGCGCGTCGACCGACTTGTCGATGCGCTTGACCAGCCCGGCGAGCACCTTGCCCGGGCCGCACTCGGCGATGCGCGCGGCGCCGTTCGCGACCAGCGTCTGGACGCAACCGGTCCACTGCACCGGCAGGTACAACTGGCGCACCAGGGCATCGCGGATCGCGTCGGCATCCGCCTGTACCTGCCCGTCCACGTTCTGCACCACGGCCAGCGCCGGCGCGGACCATTGGACGCCGACCATCGCTTCGGCCAGCCGATCGGACGCTTCGCGCATCAGCGGCGTATGCGACGGGACGCTGACGGCCAGTTTCACCACCTTGCGCACGCCGCGCTCGGCCAGCATCACCAGCGCCCGGTCGACCGCCGCGCAGTGGCCGCCGATGACGATCTGACCGGGTGAGTTGTAGTTGGCCGGGACGACCACCTCGCGGCTCGAAGCCGACTCGCAGACTTCCGCCACCAGCGCGTCATCCGTGCCGAGCACCGCCGCCATCGCGCCGGTACCAGCGGGCGCGGCGTCCTGCATCAGCTGCCCACGCAGCCGGACCAGGCGCGCGGCGTCGCCCAGCGACAGCACGCCGGCCGCGACCAGCGCGCTGTACTCGCCCAGGCTGTGTCCCGCGAGCTGCGCGGGGCGCGGGCCGGCCTGGGCGGCCCAAGCACGCCACACGGCAACACCCGCGGCCAGCAGGGCCGGCTGGGTGAACTCGGTCTGGTTGAGGCGGTCCTCGGGGCCGGACCGGGCGAGTGTCCACAGGTCGGTGCCTGCGCCCTCGCTCGCCTCGGCGAACGTCTCGACGACCGTCGGATGGGCCTGCGCGAGCTCGGCCAGCATGCCGATCGACTGCGACCCCTGTCCGGGGAACACGAAAGCGAGTTGGTGGTCCGTACCTGGTCCGGTCACGCAGCGGCTCCCAGCAAAAACAGCCCGACATGATACGAGCGATTGTGCCGGGTCGTCTGTACCGGCGCGTACAGTGCCGACCGCGGTGGGTGTGCGGGTTTTCCCTTCCCCAAATGAAAACGCCCCCGGCGATGCGGGGGCGTCCATTGCTTCGGGCGGCGCGATGGTCAGTAGCGCATCAGCGCCGAGCCCCAGGTGAAGCCGCCGCCGAAGGCCTCGAGCAGCACCAGCTGGCCACGCTTCACCCGGCCGGACCGCACCGCTTCGTCCAGTGCCAGCGGCACCGAACCCGACGATGTATTGCCGTGGCGATCGACGGTCACGATGACCCGCTCCATCGGCATGTCCAGCCGCTTGGCAGTCGCCTCGATGATGCGCAGGTTGGCCTGGTGCGGGATCAGCCAGTCGATCTCATGGCGGTCGAGCGAATTCGCCGCGAGCGCCTCCTCGACCACCGAATCGAGCGCCTTGACCGCGTGCTTGAAGACCTCGTTGCCGGTCATCAGGACCTTGACGCCGGCATTGTGCTCTCCCGGCTTGAACCCGACCGACACGCCGACCGGGTTCCACAGCAGCTCCTTCTTGCCGCCGTCGGCATGCATGTGCGTGCTGAGGATCCCGGTGTCGCTGTCGGCCTTGAGCACCACCGCGCCGGCGCCGTCACCGAACAGCACGCACGTGCCGCGGTCGTTCCAGTCGAGCATGCGGGTGAGGGTTTCCGCGCCGACCACCAGCACCGTCCTGGCGCTGCCGGAGCGGATGAACTTGTCGGCCACCGTCAGCGCGTAGATGAAGCCCGAACATGCCGCGTTGACGTCGAACGCGGGGCAGCCGTTGGCACCGAGCCGGTGCTGCAGCAGGCACGCGGTCGACGGGAAGATCAGGTCGGGGGTGGTTGTGCCGAGCACGATCAGGTCGAGCTCGGACGCCTCGACGCCGGCCGCCTCCATCGCCCGCACCGCGGCGTGGTAGGCCAGGTCTCCGGTGGTCTCGCCTTCGGCGGCCACGTGGCGCTCGCGGATGCCGGTACGCGCGGCGATCCATTCATCACTGGTGTCGACGATCTTCGACAGGTCGTCGTTGGTCAGCACCTTTTCCGGCAGGTAGCTGCCGGTACCCGCAATGCGGGCATAAATACGTTCAGTCATCACCACTCCCGCGGCGAACACGCCGTTGCACGGACGCCAGCACGCTGGCGATGGAGCTCGCCGCAGCCGGGGCACTCAGTGCGACGACCTTGCCGCGGTCACCGTCGAACACTCGACGGCAACCGCGCACGCGGGAGCGCCCGCGTGTCGCGGCGGGCGCGTCGAAGCTTACTCTTCGTCGGCGATCTTCGACTGGGTGTCGATCACCTTCTTGCCACGGTAGTAGCCGTCGGCGGTGACGTGGTGGCGGATGTGGGTCTCGCCGGTGGTCGGGTCGGTCGCCAGTTGCTTGCTGGACAGCGAATCGTGGGCGCGGCGCATGCCACGCTTGGACGGGGAGACGCGGGACTTCTGGACAGCCATGGTGTTACTCCAGGGAAAACCGAGAAAACTTCGATTGCGGGGCCCGCCGGACTACTCCGCCGGGCCGGACTTGTTCTTCAGTGACGACAACGCCGCGAACGGGTTGACGCATTCCAGCTCGTCGGCGTCCGGAGCCCAGTTGCGCTCCATCGCCTCGGTGCCGGGCTTCACCGGCACCACCGGCACGGCGAGGATCAACTCGTCCTCGACCAGCTCGACCGGATTCAGCATGCCGTCGGCCGACACCAGCAACGCCTCGTAACCCGGTGGCAACGCCGCCTCGTCGGCTTCGTCGCGTATCAGACCCAGGCGCTGGTCGATGTCGACCGGGAACACGAAGCGCTCAAGGCTGCGCTGGCATTGCAGCGGCAACCCGGTGCGGACCTTGAGTTCCACGTACGGCACCTGCAGCTCGTCGGTACCGAAGTCGAGTGAGAACGCCACCTCACCTTCGGCATCGACCAGGCTGTCGCGGATACGCGACAGCGACGCCAGGGGCACCTGGCCCTCGACGCCACGCCGCGCCGCGACCATGCGCCAGGCATCCAGGACTTCGGGCACCGGCACTTTGGGCGCGTCAGCAGACATAAGCCGCGGAATATTAAGGATCACCCCCCCTGCTGTCAAACGCTGCAAGCCCCTGCGGGCCCGTCTGGACAGGTGTCTGGGAGCACCCGGGGACTGGCGCCCGGCGCCCGATTTGCCGCCCGACGGCGCCGCACGGCAGACTGAACGCGTTTGCAGCCCCTGGCCGAAAACCGCGTGAATGCTCCCGCAACCCTCATCGCCCTGATCGCGATCGCCGCCGCCCTGCTGGTGGCGGTGGGCGCATGGCGCCGCCAGCTGGGCCGGCGCCAGCGCGCGATGCGCGAACTGCTCGATTCGGCCGATGCGCTGGAAGCACGGCTGCGGACCGCCCGATCCGAGATCGAGGCGGTCGCCGGGGAGCATATCGACGACCCGGTGCAGGAGGCGATGCGCGAGATGCTCCGCCAGCGGCTGTGGCTGCGCGAGCACGGCGATCGCGCAAGCCTGGCCGAGCTGGTGCAGGTCCGTGACTCGATCGACCAGGCCCGTGGCCGGATCGAGACCCAGCTGGTCCGGATCGAGCGCGCCCGCGCGCCGGTGGCCTGATGTCGGCGCGGCTCGTCCTGGCGTCCACCTCGCCGTATCGACGCGAGCTGCTGGCGCGCCTCGGCGTCGCCTTCGACATGGCCCGGCCGGACGTCGACGAGACCCCGGCACCGGGCGAGTCTCCCGCCGACCTTGCCCGCCGGCTCGCCATCGCCAAGGCGACCGCGGTTGCCGCCGGGCGCGTCGCCTGGGTGATCGGATCCGACCAGGTTGCATCGCTCGACGGCCAACCACTCGGCAAGCCCGGCAACCGCGAACGCGCGATCGGGCAGCTGCAGGCGATGTCGGGCCGCGCGGTCGCGTTCCATACCGGTGTCTGCGTCACCAACGGCGACCAGCCCCGGTTTGCGCTGGATACCACGGTGGTACGGTTCCGCACGCTCGAGGCCGGCGAGATCGCGCGCTATGTCGACCGCGAGCTGCCGTTCGACTGCGCCGGCAGCTTCAAGTCCGAGGGCCTCGGCATCACCCTGTTCGAGGCAATCGAGACCCGCGACCCGACCGCGCTGGTCGGGTTGCCACTGATCGAGACGGCGCGGCTGCTGCGCGACGCCGGATTTACCCTGCCCTGACCGGTCCGGGCGACGTCGACCTGCTCAGCGCAGGTTGACCGGCTGCTCCGGCCAGGCCTCCACGCTGCCATCGGCCCCGTGCAGCCTCAGGCCGAGCCAGTGCACCCCCGGCGCCAGGCCTCCTGCGTCCACGCTCGCCTCGAAGCCCACCCGCGGATGGTTGGGGTCGGTCGAATGGCCCCAGAACGCCTTGGTCCCAGGACTGTTCAGGCCATAGCGGGCGGTGGCGATGACCCGGCCATCCAGGGTGACCTCGACCCGCTCCAGACCGGTGCCGTCCTTGAAGGCCCAGCCCCGTACGTCGAACCGGCGGTTGACGGCAGCACCGGACACCGGCGCATCGATCCAGGCCATCCCCGGCGTCGTGCATTCGGCGCCCACCGCGTGCGGCGGCTCCATCCGGAACAGCAGGAACCGCTGGCGCCCGTGGTCGACGTTGACCTCCCGCGCCGCGGGCAGCGGCCCGACCATGGCGCACAGGCCGTGGTAGCGCGCGAGCAGATCCTTGTAGGGCACGTCGCTGGGGCTGGTCACCAGCAGCACCGGGTCGTCGCCCCAGTCCTCCGCACCCCGCGTCCACAGGCCCCAGAGCCGCAGTTGCGGTGCGCGGCCGTGCTTGCGGTTGAGTGAATGGTCGAGCACGGCGATCCGCGGCTCGCCCAGCGCGAAACCGAGTTCGGCCCCGAGCTTGAAGCTGCCAGCGACGATGCGGGTGCCGTCGGGCATCTCCGCACGCTCGAGCTTGACCGCGTCGGCCAGCTCGTCCCAGCCGGCGAAGTTGGACGGGTACCACTTCTGCGCTGCCGTGCGCGCGCGCAGTTCGGGGATCGACACTGCGGTGTAATAGCCCAGCATCGCCACCAGCCCGACGCCGGCCAGCGCCCAGGTGGCGCGACGCAACCACGTCGGCCACGCCGCCAGCAGTGCCGGCAGCAACGGCAGCAGTGCCAGGTAGCCCGGCAGCGGCCAGTGGAAGCTCACCCGCTCGGTATCGGCGAAGAACCCCAGCGCGAAGAACCCCAGCACCACCAGCCCACCCAGCAGCGCGAAGTAGCGCGAAGACGGATGGGCGCTGCGGTTGCCGCGCCAGCCGGCCGCCAGCAGGGCGGCGAACAGCAGCGGCGTGACCAGCAGCGCCTGGATCGCGATGAACCACAGGCCCTCGATATGGAACGCCCACGGGTGGCGGTCCACCAGCTGGAAGCGAAGGCCGGCGTCGGCGTTGTCGAAGTTCCAGGCCACCAGCGGTGCCCAGGCGGCCGCACCGATCGCGATCGCCGTCCAGGTACGCATGTCACGCAACACCCGTCGGCCGTCCGGCAGCAGCAGCAATGCAATCAGGCCGACCCCGATCACCGCGATGAACCGGTAATGGCTCAGCGCGCCGATCGACAGCCCCAGCGCAAGCTCGAGCGCGGCGGCGGCCGTGACCTGCCGCAGCAGCTTCGCGCCGGCGTCGACGCACAGCAGCGTCGCCACCGCCATCGCCGCATCGGGCAATGCCAGCAGGCCGAGCGTGCCCGACAGCGGCAACAACAGAGCGAAGCTGCCGGCCTTCCAGCCGTACTCCCGGCCGTACTCGCGCGCGGTGATGCGCATCACCAGCACCGGCACCAGCGCGGCCAGCAGCAGGAACGGCAACCGCAGACCGAGCGCGGTATCACCGCCGAGCGTCACCCCCAGCCGCGCGAGCCACGCGGTCATGCCGGGCAGGTCCGAATAGGCAGGCGCGAGGTGTTGCCCCTCCAGCCAGTAGAACGCCTCGTCGACGAACAGTGGGAGCCGTGCGGCCACCAGCAGCTTGAGCGCGAACACACCCGCGAACAGCGCCCAGAACACGGTTCGTGCGCGGCTCCGGTCGGGATGTGGCGCTTGGACGGCAGGCGTGTCGCGCGATGGGTGCAACGGGGCGGGAACTTGCCGCATCAACGAATGACCTCGGTAGACTCGGGCGCAATTGGCGGGCGCCGTGCGGCGCCGTCAGCGGTTGACCCGCGACGGCGAGAGGGGTTCAGGGAGCGCCGCGCCGGCACCACTTGGAGAGCACCCATGGCGACATCCCCTGCGGTACCCCGCGACTCGGCGAGCATCCTACCCGAGCACCTGCGTGGTGCCCTTGACCGGGCGCAGACACAGGTCAATACGCTGGTCCTGGGCAAGGCGCACGAGGTGCGGCTGGCGTTCGTCGCGCTGCTGTCGGACGGCCACCTGCTGATCGAGGACCTGCCCGGGCTCGGCAAGACCACCCTCGCCCATGCGCTGGCGGCGACGCTGGGGCTTGAGTTCCAGCGCGTGCAGTTCACCTCGGACCTGCTGCCGGCCGACGTGGTCGGTGTCTCGGTGTTCGACCCGCAGGCGCGCCGCTTCGAGTTCCACCCCGGCCCGGTGTTCACCCAGGTGCTGCTGGCCGACGAGATCAACCGCGCCCCGCCGCGCACGCAGAGTGCACTGCTGGAAGCGATGGCCGAGCACCAGGTGACGGTCGACGGCACCAGCCACGCACTACCGGCGCCGTTCTTCGTCATCGCCACCCAGAACCCGGTCGACCTCTCGGGCACCTACCCGTTGCCGGACTCGCAGCTGGACCGGTTCCTGCTGCGGCTGGCGCTGGGCTACCCGGCCGAGGACGCCGAGCGCGCCCTGCTCGCCGGCGAGGACCGTCGCGCGCTGATCGCACAGGTGCGCCCGCTGTTGACCGTGGACGACGTGCTGGCCGCGCGCGACGCGGTGAAGTCGGTGCATGCCAGCGACTCGCTCATCGCCTACGTGCAGGCACTGCTGACGCGCAGCCGCCGCCACCCTGGCGTAAGGGTCGGGCTTTCACCGCGCGCGGGGCTCGCGTTGCTGCGCGCGGCACGTGCCTACGCGTTGCTGCTGGGCCGCGCCCACGTTCGGCCCGACGACGTGCAGGCGCTGTTCTCCGCGGTTGCCGCGCACCGGCTGGTCGCCGAAGCGGACGCCGGCAGCGACGCGGCCCTGGCCAAGGCAATCCTGCACGCGGTGCCGGTGGACTGAGGATGGCCGGCACTCTGCGGCGACGGTTGCACGACTGGGCGCTGGTGTGGACCCGTCCGCGCGAACCCGAGGCCCTGCCCGCCTGCTTCGACCGGCGCCGGGTGTACGTACTGCCGACCCGCTTCGGGCTGTTCTACGCGGTGCTGCTGCTGGCGATGCTCTTGGGTGCGCTCAACTACAACAACAACCCGGCGTTGCTGCTCGGGTTGCTGCTGGCCGGTGCCGGGCTCGCCAGCCTGGTCGCCGCCCAGTTGCAGCTCACCGGCCTGGCGGTGGTCGCGCTCGACGCCGAGCCGGTGCCGGCCGGTGACGAGCTGACGGTCCGCCTGCACGCACAGGCCAACGACCGCCGGCGCCGACGTGGCCTCGCCGTCGCGCTCGAATCGACGGAAGGCGTCCCGGGCTTGTTGAACCTCGAGCAGGGCCGCGGCGAATCGCATGTCGCGCTTCCCACCAGCGAACGCGGGTGGCTCGACCTGCCGCGGTTGCGCGTGTCGACCACCCGGCCGCTCGGGCTCGCCACCGCGTGGGCGTACGTGTGGCCGCAGGCACCGGCGCTGGTCTATCCACGGCCGGAACCGGACGGCCCGCCGCTGCCGACCGGCTCGGGTGACCGGGTGCAGACCCGCCTGCATCCCAGTGGCGAGGACGTGCACCACCTGCGCAACTACCGTCGCGGCGATTCGCGCCGGGCGATCGCGTGGAAGTCGTCGGCCCGTCGCGACAGCTTGCTGGTGCGCGAGTACGAGCAGCCGCTCGGGGCCGACATCGTGCTCGACTGGAGCACGCTCGGGCGCATGCCGCAGGAAGCAAAGGTGTCGCGCCTCGCACGCTGGGTGGACGAGGCCGAGCGCGACGGCCGCCGTTACCGGCTGATGCTGCCCGGCCAGCCATCGCTCGGGCCCGACCAGGGCCCCGCCCACCGCCACGCCTGCCTGCGCGCACTGGCGCTGCTGCCGCATGTCTGAGCCCACCCGCAACACCGCGCTAGACCACGGCAGCCGGCGCTGGGCCCTCGCGGCGGCCGCGGCCTGCCTGCTGCCGTTGCTGCTGCAGTTGCCGGGCCAGTTGGCGCTGGTCATCGCGGGCGCGGCCGTCCTGGTCGCGGTGGCGTCGTGGCGGAAGCCGTTGCACGGACTGTTGCGGTTGCTCCTGGCGCTCGGCTTGCTGGGCGCGGTGGTGTCGATGGCGGGTTTCAACCTGGGGCGGGACACCGGCTGCGCGGTACTGGCGGCGATGCTGGCGATCAAGCCGGCGGAGACCTACAGCCTGCGCGATGCGCGCAGCCTGATCGGGTTCGCGCTGTTCGCGCCGTTCGGCACGTTCCTGCTCGACCAGGGCCCCCTGGCCCTGGAGCTCGGGCTGGTGGGTGCGGTGCTCGCGCTCTGTGCGCTGCAGCGCCTGGCGGACCTGGAATCCGGCGACGCCGTCGCGACCGGCGCGGCGCGGCGCTTCGCCGGCATCGGCCGGTTGCTGGCGATCGGCCTGCCGCTGGCGCTGGCGGCATTCTGGCTCTTCCCGCGGCTCGGGTCGCCGTTGTGGGGCGTGCCCGAGCGCACGATGGCGCGCACCGGATTGTCGGGCGAGATGAGCCCGGGCCAGTGGATCGACCTCATCGCCGACGACACCCCGGCGTTGCGCGTGCGCTTCTTCGGCGAGACGCCACCGACCTCGCAGATGTACTGGCGCGGCCCGGTGATGTGGGATTTCGACGGCCGCACCTGGTCACGGTCGCCCTGGTTGGCCAACCTGCCCCCGGCCGACGTCCGCCACGGCGATGTGCGCTGGGACTACGAAGTGGAAGTGGAGCCGACCGACCGGCGCCAGTTCGTGTCGCTCGAACTGCCGGTCGACGTTCCCGACGGTGTCCGGCTCAACCACGGCCACGAGATCCACGCCCCGCGCCCGTTGAACGCGCTGACGCGCTGGCGCATGCAGTCCTCGCCGCCGGTGGCGTACGAACCGGACCTGCGGCCGGGATTGCGCCGCATCGCGCTGTCGCTACCGGACGGCTACAACCCACGCACCCTGCAGCTGGCGCGGCAATGGCGGGCCGAGGCCGGACCGGACGACGGCGCGATCGTCCGCCGCGCGCTCGACTGGATCACCGCCGAATTCGCCTACACGCTGACCACCCCGCTGCCGGGCCGGCACGCAGTGGACGAGTTCCTGTTCGACCAGCAGGCCGGCTTCTGCGAGCACTACAGCTCGGCCTTCGTGGTGCTGATGCGTGGCGCCGGCATCCCGGCCCGCGTCGTCACCGGCTACGTCGGCGGCTACCGCAATCCGGTCGGCGACTATTGGTTGGTGCGCCGCTCCGATGCCCACGCCTGGGCCGAGGTCTGGCTCGAAGGCCGGGGCTGGGTCCGGGTCGACCCCACCGCAGCGGTCGCACCCGAACGGATCTACGACACCCTCGACGACCGCCGGCCCGGTGCCGGCCTGCTGGGCGACGTGTTCGGCGGCGGCACGCTGTTCGACTACACCGACTGGTTGCGCCGCGGCTGGAACGACTTCGTGCTTGGCTTCGATGCCGACCGGCAGGCGCGGATGCTCAGGCCGCTCGGCATCGACCGCCTCGACGGCGTCCGGCTGGGCCTGCTGTTCACCGTCGCCGCGCTACTGGCACTGCTTTGGATGATCTGGCTGAGCCGCCGCGGCGAGCGCCAGCCGGACCCGGTGCTGCGTGCCTGGCATGCGCTCGACCGACGCTACCGGCGGCTAGGCTTGGGGCGCGAGCCGCACGAATCCGCGCTGGACTGGGCCGAGCGGGTCCGCCAGGCGCGCCCGTCCGACGACGGCACGCTGTTGGGACTCAGCCAACGTTTCAGCGATTGGCGCTACGCTGCCAGCCAGCCGGGGGCTGCCCAGGCGCGCCGATCGCTGATCCGCGAGCTGCGTGCCCACCGCCCGCACTGACCGGTCCGGTGACCCGGACCCCAACGGAGCACACGATGAATAGCCTGATCCGCCCCACATCGAACCCGCTGCGCCTGGCCATGCTTGCGCTGGCCGCCGCGCTGCTGGCCGCCTGCGCCAGCCAGCCCAAGCCCCTGCAGGGCGAGTTCGCCCAGATCAGTCCACGCGACGCCATCGGCACCGACCGCACCGGTGCCGCGGTCCGCTGGGGCGGCCGCATCGTCGATGTCGAGCCACAGCCCAACCGCACCTGTTTCGAGATGATCTCCACCCGTCTCAACGCCTACGGCCGGCCGTACTGGGCGACCGACGACGTTGGCGGACGCTTCATCGCCTGCCGCGAGGGCTTCTACGACCCGGCGTTGTTCGAGAAGAACCGCGAAGTGACCTTCACCGGTCGCATCGACGGATACGAGAACCGCCGCATCGGCGAGTACGACTACCGCTTCCCGCGGGTGGCGGCCGACGTGGTCTACCTGTGGCCGGTGCGCGAGCGCGTGGACGTGGTCACGCGGCCGGCACCGTGGCCCTGGTGGGGCTGGTGGTGAGCTAGCGCACGAAAGCAAAACGCCCGGCTGGTCCGGGCGTTTTGCATGGTGCCGACGGTGAGGGTTACCCGGCGACGATGTTGACGATCTTGCCGGGCACCACGATCACCTTGCGCACCGCCAGGCCATCGAGGAACTTGGCGACGTTCGGCTCGGCCAGTGCGAGCCGCTCGGCCTCGGCCTTGTCCACGTTCACCGGCACCTCGATGGTGCCGCGCAACTTGCCGTTGACCTGCACCGCCAGCGTCACCGCGTCGCGCGCGAGCGCGGCCGGGTCGGCGACCGGGAACGGCACGTCCTCCAGCAGCGTTTCCGGGTGGCCCAGCGCCTGCCACAGCGCGTGGCTGACATGCGGGGTCACCGGGTTGAGCAGCAGCACCATCGCTTCCAGCGCCTCGTGCCGGACCGCGCGGCCCTGGTCGCTCATGTCGTCGAACTTCGCGACGTGGTTGAGCAGTTCCATCAGCGAGGCGATCGCGGTGTTGAACGCGTGGCGGCGTCCGTAGTCGTCGCCGACCTTCTGGATGGTCTCGTGCAACTGCCGGCGCAGCGTCTTCTGGGCGGCGTCCAGCGTTGCCGGATCGACCATCGGGTGGTCCGGCTGGACCGCGTGGGTGGTCACCTCGCGCCAGAAACGACGCAGGAACCGCGCCATGCCGTCCACGCCCGACTCGTGCCACTCCAGCGACTGCTCGGGCGGCGCGGCGAACATCGAGAACAGCCGCACGGTGTCGGCGCCGTACCGGCCGATCATCAACTGCGGGTCGACGCCGTTGTTCTTGGACTTGGACATCTTCTCGGTGCCGCCGATCACCACCGGCTGGCCGTCGGACTTCAGCGTCGCGCCGGTGATGCGGCCCTTCTCGTCGCGGGCGATCTCGACGTCGGCGGGGTTGATCCAGTCCTTCGTGCCCCCTTCGCCGTCACGGTAGAACGTGTCGGCGATGACCATGCCCTGGGTCAGCAGGTTGCGCGCCGGTTCGTCGCTCGACACCAGCCCTTGGTCGCGCAGGAGCTTGTGATAGAAGCGGAAGTACAGCAGGTGCAGGATCGCGTGCTCGATGCCGCCGATGTACTGGTCGACCGGCAGCCAGTGGTCGGCGCGGGCGTCGACCTGGGTCCCGGCGCCGGGCGAGGTGTAGCGCGCGTAGTACCAGCTGGACTCCATGAAGGTGTCGAAGGTGTCGGTCTCGCGCTCGGCGGCCGCGCCGCAGGTGGGGCAGGTGGTCCTGCGCCACTCCGGATCGGCCTTGATCGGCGATCCGGTGCCCATGAACTCGACGTCCTCGGGCAGCACCACCGGCAACTGCTCTTCCGGCACCGGCACGGCGCCGCAGGCATCGCAGTAGATCACCGGGATCGGGCAGCCCCAGTAGCGCTGGCGGCTGACGCCCCAGTCGCGCAGGCGGAAGTTGACCTTGCGCGCGCCCCGCCCTTCGGACTCGAAGCGCTGCGCCAGCGCGTCAAACGCCTGCTGGAAGTCCAGCCCGTCCAGCTCGCCGGAGTTCACCAGCCAGCCCCGATCGGTGTACGCGCCCTCCTCCTCGATGCGCCGCTGGAACTCCTGCACCACCTGTACGGCGGCGCCGGTGTCGTAGCTGTCGGTCGGCCGGGATTCGCCGAGCGCCGCGCCCATCGGGTCGGCGTGATTGCCGAGATCGCTACCGATTTCCCGCAGCGCATCGCGGACCGCGTCCGGCACGATCACCGTACGCACCGGCAGGCGGTAGCGGTTGGCGAACTCCCAGTCGCGCTGGTCGTGGCCAGGCACCGCCATCACCGCGCCGGTGCCGTAACCCATCAGCACGAAGTTGGCGACATAGACCGGGATCTCCTCGCCACTGAGCGGATGCACCGCGCGCAGGCCGGTGTCCATGCCGCGCTTTTCCTGCGTTTCCAGCTCGGCCTCGGTGACCCCGCCCTTCTTCAGGTCGGCGATGAAGTCCGCGAGTTCCTGGTTGTGCTGCGCCGCGCGCACCGCCAGCGGATGCTCGGCGGCGATCGACACGAAGGTCACGCCCATCAGCGTGTCGGGACGCGTGGTGTAGACGGTCAGCGGTGCCTGCGCGGCGCCATCGGCATCGCGCACGTCGAATCGGATCTCGAGCCCTTCCGAGCGCCCGATCCAGTTGCGCTGCATGGTCTTGACCGCGTCCGGCCAGCCCTCGAGCGTGTCCAGGCCGTCCAGCAGTTCCTGGGCATACCCGGTGATGCGGAGGAACCACTGCGGGATCTCGCGTTTCTCCACCAGCGCGCCGGTGCGCCAGCCGCGGCCGTCGATCACCTGCTCGTTGGCCAGCACGGTCTGGTCGACCGGGTCCCAGTTGACCACCGAGTTCTTCCGGTAGGCCAGGCCCTGCTTCATCAGCCGCACGAACATGCGCTGTTCGTGCACGTAGTACGACGGCTGGCAGGTGGCGAACTCGCGCGACCAGTCGATCGCATAGCCCATCGCCTGCAGCTGGGCCTTCATGTGGGCGATGTTGGCGTAGGTCCATTTCGCCGGCGCGGTGCGGTGCTTGATCGCGGCGTTCTCGGCCGGCAGCCCGAATGCGTCCCAGCCCATCGGCTGCAGCACGTTGTGGCCGGTCATCCGCTTGTAGCGACTGATCACGTCGCTGATCGTGTAGTTGCGCACGTGGCCCATGTGCAGCGCCCCGGACGGGTACGGCAGCATCGACAGGCAGTAGTACTTCGGCTTGGGCGACGATTCGTCCACTTCGAACGCCCGGGTGGCGTTCCAGAAGCCCTGCGCGGCGGCCTCAACGGCTTGCGGGTCGAACGCCCGCGGATCGGTCTGGCTGGGGGCGGCGGAAGCTTCGGTGGGCACGGCGCGGGCACTTGGTCGAGGGGACCGGCAAGCCTACCGCAGGGCCTGCGGACCCGCCACGGCGGTCCTGGTCGCCCTGCTGCGGGATTTCCTGCGGCGCGACTACTGTCGGCGCCCAGGCAGGGCGCGCGACCGGGCGCGGTTCCGCGTGGCATCCGCCCCGCCGCTATGATCGGGCGTCACCACAAGGGCCCCACGCATGCGCGCACTGTTGCTGTTCGTGTTCCTCGCCCCGCTCACGGCACCGGTTGCCGCGCAGTCGCCCGCCACCGCCGTCCACTGCGGCCGGCTGTTCGACAGCCGCAGCGGCAAGGTGCTCGGCCCGCACACGGTGCTGGTGCGCGACGGCCGGATCGCGCAGGTCACCAGCGGCGGGCACGCCGACGTGGCGGGCGTACCGTCGATCGACCTGTCCGGCCACACCTGCACGCCCGGGTGGACCGACCTGCATGTGCACCTGGCCAGCCAGTCCAGTCCGGACAGCTACTCCGAAGGCTTCCGCCTGGACGAGGTCGACTACGCCTTCCGTGCCGTGGGCTACGCGAAACAGACGCTGCTGGCCGGCTTCACCAGCGTGCGCGACCTGGGTGGCGAAGTGGCGCCGCACCTGCGAGATGCGATCAACCAGGGCCTGGTCGCCGGCCCGCGCATCTGGGCGGCGGGCAAGTCGATCGCGACCACCGGCGGCCACGCCGACCCCACCAACGGCTACAACTCCACGCTCTCGCACCTGCTCGGCCCACCCGGCCCGACCGAGGGGGTCATCAACTCGGTCGACGACGCGCGCCAGGCGGTGCGCCAGCGCTACAAGGAAGGCAGCGACGTCATCAAGATCACCGCCACCGGCGGCGTGCTGTCGTACGCGAAATCCGGCGACGCCCCGCAGTTCACCGTCGACGAGGTCGCGGCGATCGTGGCGACCGCCCACGACTACGGCTACCGGGTAGCCGCCCACGCGCACGGCGAGGAAGGCATGCGCCGCGCGGTCGAGGCCGGCGTCACCAGCATCGAGCACGGCACCTACATGAGCGACGAGGTGATGGCGCTGATGAAGCGGAAGGGCACCTGGTACATCCCGACGGTGTACGCGGGCCGATTCGTGGCCGACAAGGCCAAGGTCGACGGCTACTTCCCCGAGGTCGTCCGGCCCAAGGCCGCGCGCATCGGCGCCTTGATCCAGGACACGGCCGCTCGCGCCTACCGCGCCGGCGTGCCGATGGCGTTCGGCACCGACATGGGCGTGGGCCCACACGGCGACAACGCGCGCGAGTTCATCTACCTGGTCGAGGCCGGCATCCCGGCCGCCAAGGCCCTGCAGATGGCGACGATCGACGCCGCCCGGGTGCTCGGCATCGACGACCAGGGCCGGATCGCGCCGGGCCAGCGCGCCGACATCGTCGCCGTGCCGGGCAACCCGGTCGACGACATCCAGGCGGTGCTCGCGGTCGAGTTCGTCATGAAGGACGGCGTGGTCTACCGGCAACCGGGCGCCGCGGTGCCGGGCGAGACCGACCGCGCCGGCCACTGAGGGCCGGGTTGCACGGGTGCGCGCGGGTTGGCTTGGAATGGCCGACCTCCGGCACCATGTCCGGTCGAGTCCAGAGGAGCCGCCATGACTGCCACCGCCACCCCGCACGTTTTCGACGCCACCACCGAAGCCTTCGAAGACGACGTCCTGCAGAAATCGATGGCGACGCCGGTGCTGGTCGACTTCTGGGCCGAGTGGTGCGGGCCGTGCAAGCAGCTCGGCCCGGTGCTGGAGAAGCTTGCGGCGGAATACAACGGCGCGTTCGTGCTGGCCAAGGTCGATGTCGACAAGGAGCAGCAGCTGGCCGCGGCCTTCCAGGTCCGGTCGATCCCTACCGTGTTCCTGGTCAAGGACGGCCAGCCGCTCGACGGGTTCCCCGGCGTGCTGCCTGAAGGCCAGATCCGCGAGTTCCTGCGCCACCACGGGATCGAACCGGCGGCAGCGGCCGGGGAGGCCGCCGAGGTGCCTGCGGCGCCGCTGGACCCGGAGGCGGAGGTTGCACGCCTGCGCGGCGAGGTGGCGCTGGCCCCGGACAACGACGAACTCAAGCTCGACCTCGCGGTCGCGCTGCTGCAGACCGGTGCGACCGCGGAAGCCGAGCCGCTGCTGGATGGCCTGCCCGCCAACCTGGCCACCGACGACCGCGCCCGCCGTGCGCGCGCCAGCCTCGGATTTGCCGCCCTGCTGAAGGAAGCGCCGCCGGTCGAGGCGCTACGGCAGTCGGTGGCCGCCGACCCCGGCGACCTCCGCGCGCGCCACCTGCTGGGCGCGCACGCGCTGGTGGCCGGCCGCAGCGAGGCCGCGCTGGAGCAGTTCATCGAGATGCTGCGGCACGACCGCGACTTCGACGGCGGGCTGCCGCGCAAGGCGCTGATCGACGCGTTCCAGGTGATCGACGACGCCGAGCTGGTCGGACGCTACCGCCGGAAGATGGCTTCGGTCCTCTTCTGACGGCGTCGGAATGCGGGGCGGCCTTGACTGTACGCGGCCGTATGGCACGCTGTCGCCCCCACGTCGTATCCCCCTGCGTTGCATGAAAGCCAACCTGTTCCGCCACGGCATCAACCTGTGGCCGCCGTTCCTCGCCAGTGGCATCCACGTCACCCGGCTCGATGACGACTACCGCCATGCGCGGGTCGAGTTGCGCATGCGCCCGTGGAACCGCAACTACGTGCGCACCCACTTCGGCGGCAGCCTGTTCGCGATGACCGATCCGTTCTGGATGCTGCTGGTGATGCAGTCCATCGGCCGCGACCACCTGGTGTGGGACCGCGCCGGCACGATCGACTTCCTCAAGCCCGGGCGCGGCACCGTGCACGCGTGCTTCGACCTCGATGACGACGTGCTGGCACAGCTGCGCGCCGACAGCGCGGGTGGCGACAAGGTGCTGCGCTGGTTCGAGACCGACGTGGTCGACGGCGACGGCGACGTGGTCGCGCGCGTGCGCAAGCAGTTGTACGTGCGCCTGAAGAAAGACCGGCGCTCCGGCCGCGACTGACCAATCGCGTCAGCGGGCGGCGTGCGCGGGCGCAAGCTGCCAAACCACGTGGCGCAAGCCACGGAACCGTACGCCGGCGATACAACCGGCCGTCGGGCGGCGGTATGCTCGGCTCCGCCACAGGGGGCCGCGATGCCAAATCCGCCGACCATCGATGCCAACGCACCACCCTTGCCCGTGATCAAGGGTTACCGCCTGCTGCGCGTGGTCAACCACGGCGGCATGTCGACGGTGTACCTGGCCGAGCAGACCGCGCTCGGCCGCGAGGTCGCGATCAAGGTGATGGCCAGCCAGGCGCTGTCGGACGAAGTCAGCCGCCGGCGGTTCGAGAACGAAGTGCGCACCATTGCCCGGCTCGAGCATCCGCACGTGGTCCGCATCCACGAGTTGGGCCGCACGGCCGATGGCCTGCCTTACTACGCCATGCCCTACATGGCCCGCGGCCACCTGGGCCAGCGCAGCTTCCAGCTGGAAGGCGGCGGCGTCGACGAGGCGCGCGTCATCGAAATCCTGCGCGCGCTGTTGTCCGCACTGCGCTACGCCCACGCCCACGGCGTCGTGCACCGCGACGTCAAGGCCGAGAACGTGCTGTTCGACGACACCGAGTCGCCGCTGCTGGCCGACTTCGGCATCGCGCTGCGGCGCGGCTTCGGCCCGCGCGTCACCGCCGCCGGCCTGGCCGTCGGAAGCACCGCCTACATGGCGCCCGAGCAGGCCCGCGGCGAGGATGTGGATGGCCGCGCCGACCTGTACAGCCTCGGCGTGCTGGCGTGGGAAATGCTGTCGGGCCACCTGCCCTACCAGGCCGGCGATGCGCTCTCGATGGCCGTCATGCACGCGCAGGACCCGATCCCCAGGCTCCCCGCGCACCTTCGCCACTGGCAGCGCTTCATGAACCGCGCGCTGGCCAAGCTGCCCGGCGAACGCTTCCAGGACGTGGACGCGATGTCGGACATGCTGACCCTCGTCGAGCGCCGGCGCAGCTGGCCGCGGGTGACGCTGTGGCGCGAGCGCGCGCTGCGACAGCTGCAGGTGGTACCGCGGCCGATGTTGGCCGGCATGGCAGCGATCGGCTTCGTCGGCCTGCTGTCGTTGTGGCTGGCGCGCGACGGCGACGACAGCCTGCTGCGTGCCGGCACGCCCGCCGGGAACGTGACCGAAACCGCGGACCCGATCGCCTCGATGATGCGGCCGCTGCCGGAAGCCCCGGTGCAGGTCGCACTGGAGGATGCACGCCGGCAACTGACCGAGCGCAACCTCACCGCGCCCGAGGGCAACAACGCCTACGACAGCGTCGTCCGGGCGTGGCGGACGGACGCCGACAACGACGAGGTCCGTCGCGTTGCCGGGGAGCTCTCTGCCGCGCTTGGCGCCGAGCTGGTCGACAACATCAAGCGCCAGCGCGACACCCGCGCACTGGACTACCAGGAACACCTGCGCCGGCTAGAACAGGACACCGACGGCGCCCTGCCGGCGCTGTCGCAGACGCTGGTCGAAAACCTGGACACGGCCCTAGCCAACAGGATGAAGGCCGCAGAGCGCGACTTCGACCGCACCGCCGCCGCGGCCGTGGTCGAGCTGGCCGGTGCGCTTGGCGCGCCCGAGCCCACCCGCGCGCAACTGCAGGCGCGTACCGATGCGATCCCCGAACGTGGCCAGGCACTCCCGGATGACCCTTCCGGCGCCGTGCTCGGCACCGACGGGGTGGCGATCAGCCGCAAGCCGGTGAGCCGCGACGAGTACGCCCGCTTCGCCACTCTTACCGGCCGCGAGGCTGCCCGCTGCCGCGAGCGGGCATCGCTGCTGCGCGTGCTTGCACCTCGTGACTGGCGCAACCCGGGCTTCGGCCAGGGCGACAACGAGCCCGTGGTCTGCGTCTCGCTCGCCGATGCGCAGGCCTACGCCGAGTGGTACAGCCGCCAGACCGGCCACGACTACCGACTGCCGAGTACCGCCGAATCCCGCCAGATGGCGCCGGAGATCAGTGGTCGCGACCTTGCCCTGTGGCTGCGCGACTGCGGCAGCAGCTGCCGCGAGCGCAAGGTGATCGGCTCGTCCTGGCGCAACACGGCTGCCAAGGCACGCACGCTGGACGCAAGCCGCGGCTACGACGATGTCGGCTTCCGGTTGGTGCGGGAGCTGTAGCGCTGCCACGTACAATCGCGCGATGCGCAAGCCCCCCACCCTGCAACGCCTCTTCCTCACCGGCCTGCTGACCCTACTGCCGCTGTGGCTGACGTGGGTGGTCGCCAAGTTCGTCTTCGTCCTGCTGTCCGACACCAGCCGCCCGATCACCGGCCCGCTGCTGGCGCGCCTGGCCACCGACTACCCGCACATCGCCGGCTGGCTCGCCCAGCCGTGGGTGCAGACCGTGATCGCGCTGGCGGCCACGTTGCTGGTCATCCTGCTGTCGGGCGTGATGGCGCACCGGGTGTTCGGCCAGCGCCTGCTGCGGTGGGTGGAATCGCTGATTGGCCGCATCCCGTTCGCCAGCACGATCTACGGCAGCGCGCGGCAATTGCTGGACATCCTGCAGACCAAGCCCGACGGCACCCAGCGGGTGGTGCTGATCGACTTCCCGCACAAGGAGATGAAGTCGATTGGTTTCGTCACGCGGGTCCTGCGCGAACAAGGCACCGGCCGCGAACTCGCCGCGGTGTACGTGCCCACCACGCCCAACCCGACCTCGGGCTACCTGGAAATCGTTCCGGTCGAGAAGATCACCCCGACCGACTGGACCGTCGACCAGGCGATGAGCTTCATCATTTCCGGCGGCGCGGTCTCGCCCGAATCGATCCCGTTCACTCCTCCCGCCCAGCAGCGGCCGGACACGCATTGATGCCCGGTTGTTACTGACAGCCCAACCGCATCCAGCCTTTGCGAAGCCGGCCGTGTGCCGGCTTCGTTGCGTCACCGGGTGCGCATCTGTGACCTGGTCGTGGCTTCAGTGACCTTTGGCCCATGCCGCGCGGCACCATCGCAGCGAGCCTCGGGGGCTGTCTTCCCGCCCGTCCGGAGAACCCGATGAAGCCGTCCCTCACCCGCTCCCTGCTTGCCCTCGGCCTGGCTGCCGCGATGGCCGCATGCAGTCCCACCGCCGCCGGGGACTCGAGCCAGGCCACCACCTCGGCAGAAGTCGCGGGGGACAAGGCGGCCCGGCTGGACGCGCTCTACGCGACCTACTGGGAGGAAATGCTCGAGCTCAACCCGCTGGCCGCCACCTTCCAGGGCGACCCGCGCTACAACGACCGCCTGCCGAACTTCCTGTCGGAGGAGTACCGCGACCGCTCCCACGAGTTCACCGCCGGGTGGCTGGAGAAGGTCGAGGCCATCGGCGCCGACGGCCTGGAAGGCCAGGACCTGCTGAGCTACCAGATCTTCGTGCGCAACGCGAAGGACGAGCTGGCCAGCGAGCAGTTCCCGTCGTGGATGCAGCCGGTCAACCAGTTCTACAACATCGCCTCCACCGTGGTTCAGCTGGGCTCGGGCACCGGCGCGCAACCGTTCAAGACCGTCGCGGATTACGACAATTGGAGCAAGCGTGCGTCGCAGGTGCCGGTGCTGTTCGACCAGGCCATCGCGAACATGAAGCAGGGCGTGGAAGCCGGCGTGGTGCAACCGCGCGCGCTGATGGAGAAGGTGCTGCCGCAGCTGGATGCGCTGATCAAGGAGGACGCGGCCGACACGCTGTTCTGGAAGCCGGTCAGCGACATGCCCGAATCGTTTTCCGCCGAGGACAAGGCGCGCATCACCGCGGACTACCGCACGCTCATCGAGCAGCAGTTGATGCCGGCCTACCGCGAGCTGCGCGAGTACATCGCCAACGACTACATGCCGCATGCGCGCGACACCGCCGGCATGGCCGCGCTGCCCAACGGCGAGGCGTGGTACGCGTTCCGCGCCAAGAACTCGACCACCACCGACCTCAGCCCGGCGCAGATCCACCAGATCGGCCTGGACGAGGTGAAACGCATCCACGGCGAGATCCGCAAGGTCATGGCCGAGGTCGGCTTCAAGGGCTCGCTGCAGGACTTCTTCGCGTTCATGCAGAACGACCCGCAATTCTCGTTCGAATCCGAGAATGCGCTTCTGGCGCACTACCGCGGCCTCGAGGACAAGATCAACCAGAAGATCCCCGAGCTGTTTTCGCTGACCCCGAAGGCACCGTTCGAGATCCGCCCGGTCGAGGCCTTCCGCGCGCAGTCCGCCGCGGGCGGTTCGTACATGCGGCCCAGCGAGGACGGCAGCCGTCCGGGCATCTTCTACGTCAACACCTACGACCTGCCGACCCGCAAGACCTGGGACGCCGAAGACCTGTTCCTGCATGAGGCGATCCCGGGCCACCACTTCCAGCTCGCCCTGCAGCAGGAGCTGACCGGACTGCCGACCTTCCGCCGCTTCGGCGGCGAGACCGCCTTCACCGAGGGCTGGGGCCTGTACGCGGAGTCGCTCGGCAAGGACCTGGGCGTCTACACCGACCCGTACAGCTATTTCGGCTACCTGCAGAACGAGCTGTGGCGCGCCATCCGGCTGGTGGTGGACACCGGGCTGCACAGCAAGGGCTGGACCCGTGAGCAGGTGATTGCCTACATGCTGGAGAACTCGGCCGAGTCCGAGACCCAGGCCACCGCCGAGGCCGAGCGTTACATGGCCATCCCGGGGCAGGCGCTGGCATACAAGATCGGCGAGCTGAAGATCCAGGAGATGCGCGACAAGGCCGAGGCGGCGCTGGGCGACGACTTCGACGTACGCGCGTTCCACGCCGAGGTGCTCAAGGACGGTTCGGTCCCGCTGGACGTGCTTGAGGACAAGATCAACCGCTGGATCGCCGCCCAGCAGGCCTGACCTGCAAGCATCGGTGCACGACATGGGGCCGGCCGCAATGCCGGCCCCGTGCTGTTTTGCCGGAATCGTCCGTTCCAGCGGCGGAACGGCCCGCCCGCGCGGCGCGGCCTAGAATCGGGAGATTCGAGCCACACGGGACCCTTCATGAACGACCGCATCCTCGACCCGCGCCTGCGCGACCGCGTGATGACCGCCGGGGAAGCGGCGCAGCTGATCCAGCCGGGCATGACCGTGGCGATGAGCGGATTCACCGGCGCCGGCTACCCGAAGGCCGTGCCGCAGGCGCTGGCCGCACGCATGGAACAGTCCGCCGGCGAGGGCCGCCCGTTCCGGATCAAGGTGCTGACCGGCGCCTCCACCGCGCCCGAGCTGGACGGCGCGCTGGCGAAGGTCGAGGGCATGGAGCTGCGGCTGCCCTACCAGTCCGACCCCAACGTGCGCGAGCGGATCAACGCCGGCACGCTCAACTACATCGACATCCACCTCAGCCACGTCGCCCAGCACACCTGGTTCGGCTTTTTCGGCGATATCGACGTCGCGGTGATCGAGGTGGCCGGCATCCGCGAGGACGGGCTGCTGATCCCGTCGTCCTCGGTGGGCAACAACAAGACCTGGCTGGAGCAGGCCGACAAGGTGATCCTCGAGGTCAACCGCTGGCAGCCAGCCGCGCTGGAGGGGATGCACGACATCTACTACGGCACCGCCCTGCCGCCCGGCCGCAAGCCCATCCCGCTGGTGAAGCCGGACGACCGCATCGGCGAGCCGTACCTGCGGGTCGAGCCGGCCCGGATCATCGCGGTGGTGGAAACCGACGCGCCCGATCGCAATTCCGCCTTCAGCCCGCCAGACGAAGCCTCTCGGCAGATCGCCCGGCACCTGCTCGACTTCCTCGACCACGAGGTCCAGCGTGGCCGCCTGACCGACCGCCTGCTTCCCCTGCAATCCGGCGTCGGCAACATCGCCAACGCCGTGCTCGCCGGCCTGTCGGAGGGCGGCTACAAGGGCCTGGCGGCCTACACCGAGGTGATCCAGGACGGCATGCTGGGGCTGCTGAAGAACGGCACGCTGAGGATGGCGTCGGCCACGTCGTTCTCGCTCAGCCCTGCCGGCATCGAGGAGTTCAACGCCAACGTGGGGTTCTACCGCGAGCGGATCCTGCTGCGGCCGCAGGAAATATCCAACCACCCCGAGCTGATTCGACGGCTGGGCTGCATCGCGATGAACGGCATGATCGAGGCGGACATCTACGGCAACGTCAATTCGACCCATATCGCCGGCAGCCGGATCATGAACGGGATCGGCGGCAGCGGCGACTTCGCCCGCAACGGCTATCTCTCGGTATTCATGTCGCCCAGCACCGCCAAGGGCGGGAAGATCTCCGGCATCGTGCCGATGGCCAGCCACGTCGACCATACCGAGCACGACACGATGGTCATCGTCACCGAACAGGGCCTGGCCGACCTGCGCGGGCTGGCACCCAAGCAGCGCGCCAGGCTCATCATCGAGCGCTGCGCGCACCCGGACTACCGGCCGATGCTGCAGGACTACTTCGACCGCGCCTGCGCGAACAGCTACGGCAAGCACACCCCGCACCTGCTCGGCGAGGCGCTGTCGTGGCACCAGCGGTTTGTCGACACCGGATCCATGCGCGGCGCCTGAAGGTCCTTCCAAGGCGGCGATTGGCGCGCATCAGCCGTCGACACCCAGCTCGCCCCGATGACGAGACGCCGGGTTTCGATGAGGCCGGCCTGGTACGCGCGGCCGGGATGGCCTACGCCAACCTGCCCATCCGGGGTCCGGCAGACCTGACCCGCGCAAACGTGGCTGCGTTCGACGCGCTGCTGCGGGATATCGACGCCCCCGTACTGGTGCACTGCGCCAGCGGCAACCGCGTCGGCGCCATGGCTGCGCTGCGGGCAGCCTGGGTTGAGGGGCACACGGTGGAGAAGGCCGTCGAAATCGGCCGCGCGTGGGGCATGAAAGGCCTCGAGAGCGCGGTGCGTGAGCGGCTCGCCTCGGAGCCGGGCGCGGGCTGACGCCACCCACCCCGCCACGAAAAAAGGCCGGCATCTCTGCCGGCCTTTTTCATTCCTGTTGGAGCGCCGCGGTCAGGCTGCGCCACCACCGGCGCCACGGCGCGGACCACGACCCTGGCCGCTGCCGCGCTGTTTCGGGCCCGCATGGGCGTGGCCCTGGCGGGCGGCACCGGCGGCCGGCTTGCCGTGGCCGCGGTTGCCCGCGTTGCGGCCGGCCGGGCGCGGACCGCGGTTGCCCGCGTTCTGGCGCGGGTTCGGCAGTGCCACGTCCAAGCGCAATGGACGGCTCGGCTCGTAGCCCGCGACCGTCACCAGCTCGACGTCGTTCTTGAGGATCTTCTGGATCTGCCGCAGCAGCCCGCCCTCGTCGTGCGAGACCAGCGACAGCGCCTCGCCGCTCGCGCCGTTGCGGCCCGTACGGCCGATCCGGTGCACGTAGTCCTCGGCCACCATCGGCAAGTCGAAGTTGATCACCAGCGGCAGGTCCGGGATGTCCAGGCCGCGGGCGGCGACGTCGGTCGCCACCAGCACCCGGGCCTTGTTGGCCTTGAACAGGTTCAGGGCCTTCTGGCGCTGGGCCTGGCTCTTGTTGCCGTGGATCGCGACCGACTTCAGGCCGGCGGCCTCGAGTTGCTCGGACAGGCGGTTGCAGCCGTGTTTGGTGCGGCCGAACACCAGCACCTGGTCACCCGGACGCTTGGCGATGATGTCGATCAGCAGGTCGCGCTTGCGGCCGCTGTCCACCGGGTGGGCGATGTGGGCGATGGTGTCGGCAATGGTGTTGTTGGCCGCCACCTGCACCTGCTTGGGGTCGCGCATGAACTGCAGCGCGAGCTGCTTGAGCTGGGCCTCGAAGGTGGCCGAGAACAGCAGCGTCTGGCGCTGGGCCGGCACCTTGCCGAGGATGCGCTTGATCGCCGGCAGGAAGCCCATGTCGAGCATGCGGTCGGCCTCGTCCAGCACCAGGATCTCGATGCCGTCGAGCTTGGCGGTGCCGCGCTCGAGGTGGTCGATCAGCCGGCCCGGGGTGGCCACCAGTACGTCCACGCCACGACGCAGCATGTCGACCTGCGGGCCCATGCCGGCGCCGCCGAAGATCGTGCCGAAGTTCAGGCGCAGGTGCTTGCCGTAGGAGCGGATGTTGTCGTTGACCTGAACCGCCAGCTCGCGGGTCGGCACCAGTACGAGCGCGCGCGGCTTGCGCGAACCGTTGGCGGCGGTCTGCTTGGACAGGTGGTTGAGCAGCGGCAGGCCGAACGCGGCGGTCTTGCCGGTACCGGTCTGGGCGCCGCCCAGCAGGTCGTGGCCGGCCAGCACGAGCGGGATGGCCTGGGTCTGGATCGGGGTGGGCGTCGTGTAGCCCTGTTCGGAAAGCGCGCGCAGCAACGCGGGCGCCAGCCCGAGCGATTCAAAAGTCATGTCTGGAACTCCGAGTGGTAAGAACCGCACATGCGTGCGGCAAGACCCGGAGCGTTCCCTAACCGCGCTGCGAGCATTTTCTGTTTGTGACGGCACCGGATGCTCCGGACCGTGTCGGCGCGACGAAAGACGTGCGGGATAGTCGCACCGGACCACGCCTTTCGGGGCGGGGGGTCTTGGCCGGATGGCCAACCCGTGCGAGGGCATACCTGGGAAACGTGCCCCTTGCGGGGTAGGCAGCCGTGCGCTGAACGGGGCGGATGTTACGGGAAAGGCGCAGGCGGCGCCATCGCGGCCCGCACCGCCCGTTCAGTTTTTCGCACGGACCTAGAGGGTCACCCGTCTTCGGTTATCCGCGGAGACGCGGTCGATCAGTTTGTTGAACGGATCGAAGCCGGCCTCGTACGGCGGCTTGTCGACCACCACCGTCACCTTCGGCGACTCGGAGGTGATGTGGTGCCGCTCCAGGTACAACACTTCCTCGTCGGCCTCGTCGCCCGACGGCCCACGGGCAAACACCCCCACTTCGACCCAGTCGTCGAGCACGGCGGGCGTCTCCCTGCCCTCGCCGTCGGCATACAGCTTGGCGGCGTGCAGGTCGAGGGTGACTTCGTACTTGCCGTCATCGCGCTTGACCGCCGTCGCGCCCTGCACGCGGTTGTCGTAGAAGCTGATCTTCTCGAACAGGTCGGTGATCAGCTGCTCGTGCTTCGGACCGGCCTCGGCGCGGATGTACTCGAGCAGCTCGGCCGATGTGGTGAACGGCGCCTGCTGGTAGGCCTTGTCGGCGATGAACTTCGACAGCGCGCGGTTGAGTGCGCCCTCCCCGATCTCCTCGCGCAGGCGGTAGAACACCAGCGAACCCTTGCGGTAGTGGATGTAGGGCTGGTTCTCGACGCGGTAGAGCGGCAGCTCCTCGATGTTCTCGCCCGCGCGACCCGACAGGTACCGGTCCAGTTCGTACTTGAGGAAGCGGCGCATCTTCTCGCGCCCGTATTCCTTCTCCATCACCATCAGCGCCGAGTACTGCGACAACGACTCGCTGAGCACAGTCGATCCCTGGACGTCGGCGCCAATGACCTGGTGGGCCCACCACTGGTGCGCGATCTCGTGCGCGGTGACGTAGAACACGTAATCGATCGCGTCCTCGTCGCGCAGGTCGGCAATGAAACCGATCGACTCCGAATAGGGGATCGTGCCGGCAAAGGCCTGGGCAAAACTGCCGTAGCCCGGGAACTCCAGGATCCGCACCTGCTCGTGCTGGTAGGGACTGAAGTTGGCCTCGTAGTACGCCAGCGACTTCTGTACCGACTCGATCATGCGGTCGACATTGAACGGGTGCGCAGGATCGTAATAGACCTCGATCGGCAGCTCGTCAGGGGTGCCCGGCTTGTACGCGCCCTTGCGCACTTCCCACTCCGCCGACAGGGTGGCGTGGAAGTTCAGCATCGGCCGCTGCATCGCGTAGTCGAAGCACCGGCGTCCGTCGCGTTCGTACTCGCGCTCCAGCACGCCCGGCGCCAGCGCGATCTGTTCCGGGGCGGTGCAAACGGTCGTGCTGAAGTCGATCCAGTGCGCGTCGTCGCTGATGTAGGTGTTGGCGCGCGCGGCCTCGTCCTCGAGCGCGGCCATGCGAGGCAGCTCCTCCATGCCGCGCTTGCGCCGCTCGTTGCGGTCACTGATCTGGCTGCCGGCCGAATAGCCGAAGCGGGGCAGCAGCTCCTCGGAGTTGAAGAACGTGCCGTTGTCGACCAGCCGGGTCCAGCCCTGGTCGTTGGCGAAACCCTGGCGCGCGTAGCTGACGGCGAAGTCCATCTGCCGGGTATCGCCGGGCTGCATCGGCGTGCCCAGCCTGTAGATGCGGTAGCCGAGCTGCTCGTCGTTGCTGGTGATGGCCGCCTCGCCGAACCCCAGCCGGTCCAGGCCGCTGTCGGGGTACCACTGGACGTGGAGGTCGGTGATCGGCTCGTCGTGCGGGTTGGTCACGGTGTACTGGCCGCGGACTTGCACGCGCTGCTCGTGCGGGTACAGGTCCACCTCGGTCCTCACGGCGGTGATGCGAGGCTGCGGCAGCCCGTCGTACTGGCGGTAGAGCGTCTCGTAACGCTGCTGGCGGTCGAGCGCGTCGTCGCCTGCCAGGTACTCGTTGCGGACATTGGTGTTCCAGAAGATGAAACCGCCGAGCGCGGCGAACAGTGCCAGGCTCGCAGCCAGGGCCCAGGCGTTTCCGCCGGCCAGCCGCTGCCGCGCCAGCCGCAGCCGATCGCGCCGGCTCGGCGCCACGCCGCGCACCCAGAACGCCGCCGAGACAAGCAGCAGGGCCAGCAGGCACGCGCCCCAGTACGACTGGAACCACAGCCGCCCCGCCAGGAAGTGGCCGTAGCCGTTCATGTCCGAGTACGGCGCAACCGGTGCGGAAGCGTAGCTGTAGAGGTTGTGGTCGAAATCGAGGAACCCCAGCGTGCCTTGCAGCACCAGCCATGCGATCAGCAGGCCGTAGCCGATGAACTTGTTGTTGCTCAGCACCTGCAGCACCAGCGCAAGCCCGCCCATCAACACGAACGGCACCGAGCCCAGCACGATCTCCTGAACGTACAGGGCCGGCTCGATTGCAGTGAATCCCTTGAACAGCTGGAACCCGACCGCGGCAAGCGCGCCGATCGCCTGGAACGCCAACACCACGGCCGCCAGCGCTGACATCTTGGCGGCCAGTGGCACCCAGTTCGGTACGGGCATCGCGTCGGTGACCTCACCGAGCCGCGCCCCGCGCTCCTTCCAAACCAGTTCGCCGGCGTAGAACATCACCACGAAGATCAGCATGAAGCTGTAGCTGTTCTGCAGCGAGGTGTTCATCAGCGACGTCACCGGGTACACGCGTGTGCCGAACATGGTGTCGGCAAGGCTGGCGCTCGCAATGAAGTTGGCCACCGCGAACAGCAGCATCACCAGGAACGGCACGCTGCGGAACACGCCCACGGTGTCGAACCACCACTGCCGCACGAACTGCGTCCACGCGACGGTCGCGCCCGTTGCCGGCGTGACCCGGGGCGGCGCGGATACCTGCGGACGCGCGAACGCGGGCGCGGCCTGCGGCGTGCGCCGGCCGAACCGGCCCAGCGACCATCCGCGCCCCGTCCCCGCACGCTGCGGCTTGAACAGCGCGAACGCCGCCGCGACCAGTGCCACCGACAGCGCCACCCACAGCACCCGGTTGGCCAGCAGGTAGCCGGTCAGCTCCGGCAGCTCGCGGTTGATCTGGTCGGCCGACCAGTAGCGCGTGGTCCGGTCCAGCGCGGTCATGCCCAGCGGGTCGACCAGGGTCGCGAGCCAGACGTTGTCGAGGTCGCCGGTCAGCACGCCCGCCACGGAATTGAGGATGAAGAACCCGATCACCCCGAGGTACACCACCAGCACGCTTCGGGTGGTCACCGCCAGCAACGCCAACAGGGCGCCGCTGAACAGCAGGTTGGGGATCACGATCACGGCGAAGCCCCAGGCGTAGGGCACCAGGGAGAACGGACCGAGTCGCTCAGGGTCCACCCACGGCATCGTGGGCCCGACCATCAGGCCAACTGCAACCACCAGGTAGATCACCATGCAAGCGGCCACCGCCGCCAGGAATCGCCCGAGCAGGAAGTCCCGCTTGCGCATCGGGCTGGAGAAGAAGAGGTCTGCGGTGCCGAGTTCGAAGTCGCGCAGCAGCGCGCCGCTGATGAAGCTGACGATCACCAGCAAGCCGAGGATGGTGAACATGCCCAGGAATCGAACGATCACCGTCGGTGCATTGCGGTCGACGTTTCCGACCGCGTTGCCGACGACCACCGCATCGGAGCTGGACGCGCCGAACGCGAACAGGCCGAACATCAGCGCCATCAGCCACAGCAAGGGCGCGCGCAGTTGCTGCCGCAGTTCGAAGCGGAAGAATTCAAACGTCATGCCAGTGCCCCCTCAGGCCGCGACGGCGTGGGGGGCAAGGGCCGCCTGCTGGCGCAGGCGCTGGAAGTACACGTCTTCGAGGTCCGGCGCGACCTGCTCGAAACCCTCCTCCGGGCGTTCGGGCGCGAACACGTGGATCACCGGGTTGCCTGCCACCAGCCGGGTCGACAGGACGGTGTGGCGGTGCTCGTAGTCGCCAAGCGTGGCCTTGGCCACCTGCTTGCGCCAGACCTGGTTGGCCAGTGCGTCGATCGCGTCGGACGGGCGGCCGGTCAGCAGCACCTGGCCCTTGTTCATGATGGCCATCGTCGGGCACAGGTCGGTCACGTCCTCGACGATATGGGTCGACAGGATCACCGCGACGTTCTCGCCGATCTCGGCCAGCAGGTTGAGGAACCGGTTGCGCTCCTCCGGATCGAGGCCAGCGGTGGGTTCGTCGACGATCACCAGCCGCGGGTTGCCCAGCAGCGCCTGGGCGATGCCGAAGCGCTGGCGCATGCCACCGGAGAACGTCCCAAGGTTGCGCTTGCGTGCGTCCCAGAGGTTGACCTGCTGCAACAGGCCATCGACCACCTCGCGGCGCAGCTTGCGCGCGGTCAGACCCTTGAGGACGGCGAAGTGCTCGAGCAGGTCGAGCGCGCTCACCTTCGGGTAGACACCGAAATCCTGCGGCAGGTAGCCGAGCTGGCGTCGCACCGCGTCCTTGTCCCGAAGCACGTCGATCACCGCCCCGCCCTCGCCTTCCAGCGTGGCGCTGCCGCTGTCGGCCTCCTGCAACGTCGCCAGCGTGCGCATCAGCGACGACTTGCCGGCGCCGTTGGGGCCGAGCAGGCCGAACATGCCGCGCGGCACGTCGAGGCTGACACCGTCGAGCGCGCGCACGCCGTTGGAGTAGGTCTTGGAAAGGTCGCGGATGGTAAGCATGTCGTCCCTGTCTGGTTACCGCCGATCGCGGCCAGGCTGATCGTAGGGACAGCGGCAGGCCGCCAGAATGGGCAAAAGTCATCCGTGACCAACGACGCAGTGCCATCCGGCACAGGCGGCGAGCCTGTCCATTCAGCATCCCGGCATGACCTTCGACACCCGCCGACCGGTCCGGGCAGGTTTAACGTCGTCCGGTCCCGGCATCCGTCCGGGCCGTCTTCCCCATGCCTTTCCGGCCGGAGCCACACGTGAACAAACCGCAAGTCCTGCTGCTGTCCCTTGCCATCGCCACCGTCGTCGCCGCCTGCTCCAACCAGGACGCCGCTCCAGCCGCCAACGGCGCCGATGCCGCGCCGGCCGCCGACACCAACGCGCTGACCCTCGACGAGAGCAACCTGCCGCCGGTCAACCGCTTCAGCGCCGACCAGCTCGACACCACCAAGAACGCCTGCACGGACTTCGGCGGCTACGTCAACGGCAAGTGGCTCGCCGCCAACGAGATCCCGGGCGACCGCACCAGCTGGGGTGCGTTCGAGATGCTCGACGAGCGCTCCACCGCGGTGCAGCGCCAGCTGGCCGAGCAGGCCGCCGCCAACGACGGCGCCACCGGCGTGCAGGACATCGTCGGTGACTTCTGGGCGACCGGCATGAACGCCGAGCAGATCAACGCCCAGGGCATCAAGCCGATCCAGGACCGCCTCGACGCGATCGCCGCGCTCGACAGCCACGAAGCCGTCGCCGATTACCTGCGCACCAGCGCCGCCAAGGGCGAGAACTTCCTGTTCGGCTTCGGCCCCGAAGCCGACTTCAAGAACTCCGAGATGAACATCGCCTACGCGATGCAGGGCGGCCTGGGCCTGCCCGACCGCGGCTACTACTTCGACGCCGACAAGAAGGACAAGCTCGAGGCGTACCAGGCGCACGTCGCCAAGGTGCTCGAACTGTCGGGCATGCCGGCCGCCGAAGCGACCGACCGGGCGGCCGACGTGGTCGCGTTCGAGACCCGCCTGGCCAAGGTATCCAAGTCCAGCGAGGAGATGTCGCGCGATGTCTCGCTGTTCTACAACCCGGTCACTCCGGCCGAGGCCGACAAGCTGACCCCGAACTTCACCTGGACGAAGTTCTTCGAGTCGCAGGGCCTGCAGGCGCCGGAGATGTTCTCGCTGGCGATCCCGGCCTTCCACCAGGAAGTCAGCACCATGCTGGGCGAAGTGCCGGTCGAGGACTGGCAGGCGTACCTGCGCTTCCACACCGTCGACGGCGCGTCGCCGTACCTGTCTGACGCGTTCGTGCAGGAAAACTTCAACTTCTACAACAAGACCATGCGTGGCCAGAAGGAGCTGAAGGAGCGCGCCAAGCGCGTGCTCGACACGATCGAGGGCAATGTCGGCGAGGCGCTCGGCCAGATGTACGTCAAGGTCGCCTTCTCGCCCGAGTCCAAGGCGCGGATGGAAACGCTGGTCACCAACCTCAGCGAGGCACTGAAGGTCCACCTCGAAGGCCTGGAGTGGATGGGCGACGAAACCAAGAAGCAGGCGATGGAGAAGTGGGCCAGCTTCACCCCGAAGATCGGCTACCCCGACAAGTGGCGCGAGTGGACCGGCCTGGAGACCGGCCGCGACAGCTACATCGGCAACGTGCTGGCGGCCAACGAGTTCAACTACAAGTGGAACCTCGGCAAGATCGGCAAGCCGGTCGACAAGACCGAATGGGGCATGAGCCCGCAGACGGTCAACGCCTACTACAACCCGCTGGCCAACGAGATCGTGTTCCCGGCCGCGATCCTGCAGCCGCCGTTCTTCGACCCGGAAGCGGGTGACGCGATGAACTACGGCGGCATCGGCGCGGTGATCGGCCACGAGATGATCCACGGCTACGACGACCAGGGCAGCCGGTTCGACGCCAAGGGCAACTTCGAGAACTGGTGGACCGAGGCCGACGCCAAGGGCTTCTCCGGCCTGACCGACCAGCTGGTCGCGCAGTTCGACGCCTACGAGGCGATGCCGGGCAAGAAGGTCAACGGCAAGCTGACCCTGGGCGAGAACATCGCCGACCTGGGCGGCCTGGCGATCGCCTACGACGCCATGAAGAAGGCGACCGAAGGCACCGAGGATCCGATGACCGACGGCATGACCCGCGACCAGCGCTTCTTCGCCAACTGGGCGACGGTGTGGCGTCGCAACTTCACCGACCAGGAGCTGGAGGTCCGCCTGACCACCGACCCGCACGCACCGGCCAACTTCCGCGCGATCGGTGCCCCGTCCAACCTGCCGCAGTTCGCCGCGGCGTTCGACTGCAAGGCCGGCGACGCAATGGTGCGCGGCGACGGCGACCGGGTCGTGATCTGGTAAGTCCCGCCAGGCGCCCGGTCATCCGGCCGGGCGCCGAACGCGGTCGCTTACGCCTGCAACATGGAAGAAGGCCCGGGCATGTCCCGGGCCTTCTTTTTTCAGGTACGTGCGCTGTGGATCCGGTCAGCGGACGATGCGCGGCCGCGGCGGTCCGCGCCGGCCGAACGGGGGCTGCCCACGCCAGTAACGGATCAGCAACCAGCCGAACAGCATCCCGCCCAGGTGAGCGAAGTGGGCCACGCCAGGCTGCCAACCGGTGAACCCGAGCAGCAACTCGGCAAGGCCGTAGACGATCACCAGCGTGCGCGCCTTCATCGGGATCGGCGGGATCAGCAGCATCACGCGCTGGTGCGGGAACAGCATGCCGTAGGCCAGCAGCAGCCCGAACACGCCACCCGACGCACCCACGGTGGGGTACGCCGGCCCGCCCTCCGCCATGGTCCAAGCGCCGACCGCCAGCTGGCACACCGCAGCGCCGACGATGCACACCAGGAAGTACGTCAGGAAGCGCTTTTCGCCCCACGTGTGCTCAAGCGGGGCACCGAACATCAGCAGCGCCAGCATGTTGAACAGCAGGTGGGTGATGTCGCCATGCATGAAGCCGTACGTCAGCAACTGCCACGGCAGGAATTCGGTCGGCGCATAGGGGCTGTCGCCAGCACCCAGTGGCCACAGCATGAAAGGCGCAAGCGCCAGCTCGCCCAGCAACATTTGCAGCACGAACACCAGTCCGTTGGCGATCAGCAGGCCCTTGGTCACGGGCGGCAGGTTGGAGAACATCGGAGCTCCTTGGATTCGCGCGCATGGTAGCCGGTCGCGCGTGAAGCGCTGCCGGGGACGCGGGCCTCAGTCGACCCCACCCCAGAGCTGCTGGTCGAGCGTGGCCGCCGCACGCTGGCCGCGGACCCGGCCACCCTCCACCCACACCCCCTCGGCGCGCAGGCGCGCGCTCTGTTCGGTGAACGCGTCGGAGTCAGGGGGAAAGGCGATCCGGCCGTCCGACCGGAGCACCCGGTGCCATGGCAAGGCGGGGTCGTCGTTGCCGCTCAGCAGCCGGGCCACCATCCGGGCGCGGCCCGGCAGGCCCGCGCGCCGCGCGACCTCGCCATAGCCGGCGACCCGACCGCGCGGGATGGCGCGGATCGCGGCCAGGATGCGTGCGGTGGCGTCGTTCTCCATCGGGGGAGCATGATAGGCGTCCCGCACCGGAGGCGCGCGCATGCCCAGTTTCAACCAGATCCGCCAGATGCTGGCCGAGGCCGGCTTCCGCTTGTCGGTCCAGGAAGAAGGCGTGGTCTGCATCGAGCTTTCGCTGGAACAGGGAACCCGCCACCAGGCGATCTTCCTGTCCGAACTCGAGGACGACGACGGGCGCCCGTACCTGCGCGTCAGCACCGCGGTGTCGCCGACCACCGGGCTGGATGCGCGCCGCGCGCTGGTGTTCAACTGGCAGAGCCGGGTCGGCTACCTCGCGATCGGCGACCTGGACGGGGTGCCGTACCTGCAGCTGTGCGAGAACCGTCCGTTTGAAGGGCTGGACGCCGCCGAAGTGCACCGCTTGGTGCTGGAAATCGGCGGGCTGGGCGACCGGATGGAGCGCGCGCTGTCGGCGGACGGCGACCTGCTGTAAGCCGGTTTCCGCCGTCCTGCGACGCCCGGCCGGGTTACACCCAGCCGAGCGCGTGCAACAGGCGGAACAGGCCGTAGGCGATGCCGCCGGCCATCGGGATCGTCAGGATCCAAGCCCAGATCATCTTCTCGACGACCGTCCACTTGATGGCGTTCAGTCGTTTGGCCGTGCCCACGCCCATGATCGCCGACGAGATGTTGTGCGTGGTCGACACCGGGATACCCAGCGACGAAGCCGCCAGGATCACCGAGGCGGCGCTGGTCTCGGCCGCGAAGCCGTGGATCGGGTGCAGCTTGACCAGCTTGTGGCCCAGCGTCTTGATGATGCGCCAGCCACCCGCGGCGGTGCCGGCCGCCATCACCAGCGCGCAGCTGACCTTGATCCAGGTATCGATGTCGCCGTCGGCCAGCGCCGCGTCGGACGGGTGCAGGAACGCGAGCCAGTCGGGCAGGTTGTCCAGCGTGCCGGCGGACTGCGCGCCGACCAGCGCCAACGCGATGATGCCCATGGTCTTCTGCGCGTCGTTCATGCCGTGGGCGAAGCCCATGCCCGCGGCGCTGACGATCTGCGCCTTGCCGAACAGGCCGTTGACCCAGCGCGGGCGCGCCGCGCGCGCCAGCACGCCGCCGCTGCGCGCCATCATCGAGATGATGAAGAACAGCACCCCCATCACCAGGAAGCCGGCCGCGAAGCCGAGCACGGGCGAGCTCACCATCGGCACCACGACCTTCCACAGCACGCCGGCGCTCTTGTAGACCGGTTCGGCCGGCTCGGACCAGATGATCGCGTCGAAATCATTCGAGGCCGCCGCCAGCGCCGCACCCAGCAGGCCACCGATGAGCGCGTGCGAGGAGGACGAGGGCAACCCCCACCACCAGGTGATGAGGTTCCAGACGATGCCGCCCATCAGCGCGCACAGGATCAGCTGGGATCCCACCTCCACAACGCCGGCGTCGATCAGCCCGGACGCGATGGTCTTGGCGACGGCGGTACCTGCCAGCGCGCCCACCAGGTTCATGCTCGCCGCCAGGCCCACCGCCTGCATCGGCGACAGCACCTTGGTGGCCACCACGGTGGCGATGGAGTTGGCGGTGTCGTGGAAGCCGTTGATGTACTCGAAGATCAGCGCGACGAGTACGACGGAGATGACCAGCGTGAGCATCGGAAGCCCTTACGAGTTCTTCAGGACGATTTCGTAGGCGACCACGCCGGCCTCGCGGCAGCGGTCGATCGCCTTTTCCAGGATTTCGAAGAACTCCTTGAGCAGGAACATCTGCAGCGGGTCGAGCTTGCCCGAGTAGATGTCCCGGTACAGCTCCAGCATCAGCCGGTCGGCCTCGTTCTCCAGCGCGCGCAGCTCGTCGCTGAGCGCCTTCATCTGGTCCAGCTTCATCTTCGGCAGCGCGCGGATCATCTTGACCACGACGCTGGCAGCCTGCTCCAGCATCGCCGCGCGCGGCGCGAAGTCGATGTGCTCCAGGTGCTGCAGCGCCATCGAGTAGCGGTCGGCGAACTTCTCGATCTGCTTGGGGATCTTGTACAGCGCCGAACCGAGCGCCTCGATGTCCTCGCGCTCGATCGGGGTGATGAAGCTGTCCACCAGCGCCTGGCTGATCTTGTCGGAGGCCTCGCGCTCGCGCTGGCGGGCGAGCTTGAACGCGTCCAGCGCGGGCTGGCGGTCGGTTCCCCGCAGCATTTCGTGCAGGGCCCTGGACGCGTCGTGGGCGGCCACCGCGGCCTCCTCGAGCAGCGTGTAGAACTGGTTACCTTGGCCGAACATGGTTTGCAGGGAAAACATCGGGATGACCTCGTCGTGCCGTGTCGGTACCGGACAGCAGGATTGGAAATGGAGGGGGATGGCATGGCCTACGGCGCACGCTGCCGGCGCGATTATGACGGTTTGGTGACGGATTCGCTCACCCGGGCTTCATCCGGGCGCTGGCGGGCCAGCTGATAACATCGGCCGGCGCCGCTTCCGGCGCGCCTGTTCCCCCGCCCCTCAATGGACGACGACCCAAGACCTCCGCCTGCCGGTTCCGCGCGGCACCCGCACTGCCCCACTCCGTCCCGGTCAGGAGCCGCCCCGTGCTCGAGCTGCTGATCGTCCTGGCCCTGATCGTCCTCAACGCGTTCTTCGCGATGTCGGAGATGGCGCTGGTGACCTCCCGCAAGCTGCGCCTCAAGCAGCTCGCCGAGGACACCACCGCGCCCAGCCGCGCGGCGCAGAAGGCGCTGGTGCTGGCCGAACACCCCGACAAGATGCTCTCCACCGTGCAGGTCGGCATCACCCTGATCGGCGTGTTGACCGGCCTGTTCGGTGGCGAGGCGATCGGCCTGATCATCTCCGGCTGGTTGCTCGGCGTGTGGCCTGCGGCCACCGAGTACGCACAGCCGATAGGCATCGGTACCGCGGTGGCGCTGATCACCGCCGCCCAGGTGATCTTCGGCGAACTGGTGCCCAAGCGGCTGGCGATCACCAATCCCGAGCGCATCGCCTGCGCGGTGGCGATCCCGCTGTCCGCACTGGCCTCCGCGGCCACTCCGATCGTCCTCGCACTGGGCGCGATCAACCGCGCCGTCCTGCGCCTGCTGGGCATCCGGGACGACGCGCGCACGGCGATCAGCGAAGAGGAGATCCGCATGCTGGTGAGCGAAAGCCACGAGCAGGGCGTGATCGACGCCGACGAGCGCAAGATGGTCAACCGCGTGCTTGGGCTGGGCGACCGGACCACCGACAGCCTGATGACCCCACGCACCCGCATCACCTGGCTGGACGCCGACGCGCCGCTCATCGACAACCTGGCGGTCATGCGCAGTTCGCCGTTCTCGCGCTTCCCGGTGTTGCGCGGCAGCGACCAGGACGTGGTCGGCGTGGTCGAGGCCAAGTCGCTGCTGCGCGCGCTGGCGCCGGGCGAGCCGATCGACCTGTTCGGCGACATGCGCGAGGCGCTGTTCGTGTCCGAGTCGACCCACGCAATGAAGCTGCTGGAGATCTTCCGCGAAGAGCAGCAGTCGCTCGCGCTTGTGGTCGACGAGTACGGCGACGTGACCGGCGTGGTTACGGTCAACGACGTGATGAGCGCGGTGATCGGCCGGGTGCAGTCCGGCGCGTCGGGGTCCGAGGGCTTCGAGGAGAGCGACTCGCCCGTGGTGGAACGCGCCGACGGCTCCTGGTTCATCGACGGCTCGCTGCACGTGGAGGACCTGCGCGAACTGCTGGGCGACAACGTCCCGGGGCAGGACGAACACGATTTCCACACCGCCGCCGGCATGGTGATCGCCCACTTCGGGCGCATCCCCAACGTCGGTGAGATGTTCTCGTGGCCGGGCTGGCGGATCGAAGTGGCCGACCTCGACGGTCCGCGCATCGACAAGCTGCTGCTGTACCGCGACGCTCCCGAAGACTCGAACGACGATGAAACCACCGGGTAGGTACGACCGCGAAACCCTCGCCGAAGCGGGCACCCGGTCCCTGCTCGACGCCTTCGCGGTCGGCAACCCCGACGAGGTGCTGCAGCTGGGCGACGTGTTCGCCGGCCTGGGCAAGCGGTCGTTCGGCATGCTGCTGTTCGTGACCACCCTGCCCGCCTTCATCCCGATCCCGGGCGTAGGCGGAGCCGTCAGCGGGCCGCTGGTGGTCCTGGTGGGTCTGCAGTTGCTGTTCGGGCTACGCAAGCCGTGGCTGCCGAAGTTCATCGCCCGTCGTGGGCCGCATCGTCACCTGATGGTGCGGTTCCGCAACCGCCTGTCACCGTGGCTTGCGCGGCTGGAACGCGTGGTCCGGCCGCGCGCCAGCGCCATGCTCGACTACCGCCCGGCCAGCGCGGTGACCGGGATGATGCTGATCCTGCTCGGCCTGCTGCTTTCGCTGCCGATCCCCTTCACCAACTTCGTGTTCGGTGGCCTGCTGCTGCTGTTCGCGTTTGCGTTGCTCGAGCGCGACGGCCGGTTGATGGCGATCGCCTGGATTGCCGGGGCGGCCGCCGTGGCGGTGTTCGGGGTGCTCTCCGGGCAGCTGGCGGCGATGGCGGCGCGCTGGGTCGACCTGCTGATCTGACAACGCGCACGCCGCCGTGCTCAGCCGCGGTCGAGCATCTTGTCCAGGGGCGAGCGCGGGGCCGGTGCCGGCAACGGCCGGTCGGCACGCAACTGCGCCATGAACGCCTCCAGCGGCATCGGCTGGCCCAGCCAGAAGCCCTGCGCCTGGTCGCAACCGCGCTCGCGCAGGAGCCCGTACTGGCCCTCCTTTTCGACGCCTTCGGCCACCACCGTGATGCCAAGCGAATGGGCCATCGCGATGATCGCCGTGGTCAGGGCGAGGTCGTCGGGGTCGCGCAGGATGTCGGCGACGAAGCTGCGGTCGATCTTCACCCCGTCCACCGGCACCCGGCGCAGGTGGCTCAACCCCGAGAATCCGGTGCCGAAGTCGTCCAGCCAGACCTTCACCCCCGTCTCGCGCAGGCGCGTCAGCAGCTTGTTGGCGAGGATCTCGTCGCCGATCACGGCGGTCTCGGTCAGCTCGATGTGCAGACGGGCGGGCTCCAGCCCGCTGTCGGCCAGGCAGGCGGCGACGACCTGCGGCAGGTCGCCGCTGCGCAGCTGGCGCGGGGACACGTTGACCGACACGAACAGCGGCGGGTCGCCCGCATGCGCCTGCGGCCACTGGATCGCATCGCGGCAGGCGGCACGCAGCACCTTGGGCCCGATCGACTCGATCAGTCCGCTCTGCTCGGCCACGTCGATGAACACCGACGGCGCGATCATGCCCAGCTCCGGGTGGCGCCAGCGCAGGAGGGCCTCGGCACCCACCATCCGTCCGTCCGACAGCCGGTGGATCGGCTGGTAGGCCAGGCTCAGCTCGCCACGGCCCCAGGCCTCGCGCAACTCCTGCTCCAGGTGCACGCGCCGCTCGACCGCCTGGTCCATGGCGCGGCTGTAGAAGCGGTAGCAGTTCTTGCCGGCCACCTTGGCCTGGTACATCGCGATGTCGCCGTTCTTCATCAGCGACGTAGCGCTTTCGGCATCGTCCGGGAACAGGCTGATGCCGATCGACGTACCCAGGAACACCTGCCGCCCCTGCAGCGACAGCGGCGCCCCGAGGGCGGTGACCAGCGCCTCCGCCAAACGCGCGGCCACGGCCCGGGCATGGCCGGCCTGGCCGGCGGCCGGATCGCTCTCGACGAGGATCACGAACTCGTCGCCGCCGAACCGCGCCAGCATCGCGCCGTCGCCGCCGAGCCGGTCGACCACCATGCGGATGCGCTGTGCGAACTGCAGCAGCACCTCGTCGCCGACGTCGTGGCCAAGGGTGTCGTTGATGCGCTTGAAGTCGTCGATATCGGCAAACAGCAGCGCCAGCTCGCGGCTGCCACCGTGCAGGCTCAGCAGGTGGTGGTCCAGCGCCTCGCGGAACGCAAGCCGGTTGGCCAGGCCCGTCAACGCGTCGGTGTAGGCCATCCGGCGGATATCGCGGTCATGCCGGACCACGCTCTCGCGCATCCGGCCAAACGCACGCATCAGATCGCCCAGCTCGTCGGACCGCACGCGGGACGGCAACCGCCGGTCATCGCTCGCGCCCGGTTCGAACTGCCCCGCCTCGATCTCGCGCGCGGCATCGGCCAGGGCGCGGATCGGCTGCACCAGCGTGCGGCGGACCATCCACGAAACGGCGGCCCCGAGCACCAGCAACGCGAAGCCGAACGAAACCAGCCAGGCGAGGTTGCGCCGTCCGAGGTCGGCGAGGCGTCCGCGCAGGTCGCCGATGGCGCCCTCCTGCGCCGCCTGGATGGCGCCCAGGTCATAACCGACCCGGATGCCGCCGATGCGCTCGCTGCCGATCGTCACCGGCGTGGACACGTCCATGATCGACTCGCCGAACTGTGCGTGGACACTACGGGCGTTCATCGCCTCGTAGGCAAAGGCGTCGGCCATCGGCTCGCCATAGCCGCGGATCTCGTCGGTGCCGTCGTGCAGCACCTGGCCATTGGCGTCGAACACCAGCACGTAGCGCGTGTCGGGCTGCCGCAGCGTGGTCTGGACCAGCGCGCCGATAGCGTCGAGATCGAAGTAGTACATCGGGTTGGCGAGCGACTCGGCCAGCTGCGCCACCGTGCCCTCACCCCGCCGCTGCAGACTCTCGCTGGCCATCGTGCCCATCGCGTCGCGGCTGAGGTCTTCCACCTCGTCCTGCATGCGGTGCTGGCGGTGCAGCAGCATCCCGACCAGCACAGTGACGCCCAGCAGCGCGCCGGCCATGACCAGCAGGAACTGTGCATGCAGGCCGGGACGCAGCTTCATTCGACCTCCGCCCGCACCCGCGCCACGCCGGTCTGCATCCGCCTCAACGCCTGTTCGGACGCGGGGTCGATCGGCAGGAAGCGCGTGGTCTGGAAGAACCGCAGCATCGCCTCCCGCGCGGCCGGGTCGGCGGCGGCTTCGACCAGCACCTGCTGCAGCCGGGCGCGCACCCGGGGGTCCATGTCGTGGCGCACCAGCTCGACCGCGCGCGGGTAGTCGTCGGTCCGGCCGATGACCACCAGGTCTGTCTTGAAGGCGGGCGGCATGCGCCTGGGGTTGATCCAGTCGAGGTTGCTCATCACCCCCGCATCGACCAGCTCCTTGTGCACCCAGGTGGCGATGTTGAGCTCGGAGCGCGCGAACACGTAGCCCACCGCTGCGGTCTCGATCCGGTCAACCGGCGAGAGCAGGATCTCCAGCTCGATGCCGTTGGCCAGCAGCTCGCCGGCGGGCGCGAAATAGGCACTGGTGGACGACGGGCGCTGGAAGGCGATCCGGCGACCGCGCAGGTCCTCGAGGGTATCGATGCCGCTGTCGCGGCGGGCGAAGAACACGCTGTGGTAGTGGCTGGTGCCGTCTCTCTCGGTCACCAGCAACGGCTCGGCGCCGGCGCGCTCGCGCAGCAGCATGCCGGTGCCGGCGGTCTCGGTGACCCAATCGACCCGGCCACGCCGCAGGTAGCTGGCCATCTGCTGGGAATCGCGCGCCATCAGGATGCGGCCTTCGCGGATGCCGACGTCGGCCATCCGCGGAACCACGTAATCCAGCAGCGGCTCGAGCTGTTCGTAGTGCGTATGCGGGTCGTCGCTTATGCGCCCGAGCACCAGCACGCCATCGTCCGCGGCGGACGCCGGCCCAACGCACGAAAATGCGGCGAGCAGCAGGAAAGCCAGGCTGCACAGGCGGACGGTCAAGACGGAACCCCAGGGACGCCCCTGACAAAGGGCACCGCGGCAGACTAATTCAAACGCAGGTCCGCCGATACTGCCCCGTCCGGACAGCTCAGCTGCGCCGGGCCAGCATCGCCATCCGCTGTGCGTCGGACAGGATGCCGCGCAGCAGCCGCACCTCGCGCTCGTCCATGTCAGCCCGCAGGAACAGGCGCCGCAGCTTGCGCATCGCCGATTCAGGCGCGCGCCCCTTGTGGAAGTCGATCTCGTCGAGGGTTTCGGCCAGTTGGCCGAACAATCCCTCCAGTTGCGCGTGCGAGGCCGGCGGGTCGCGCGGCTCGGTGGGCGGAGCCGGGGCTGCACCGGCCAGCAGCGCCAGGCGCAATTCGTAGGCCAGTACCTGGACGGCGGCGGCAAGGTTGAGCGAGCTGTAGTCCGGATTGGCGGGGATGTGGACGGCCGCGTGGCACAGCTGCAGCTCCTCGTTTTCCAGTCCCGTGCGCTCGCGCCCGAACACCAGCGCCACCTCCGCGCCGCCGGTCGCGGTGGCGACCGCGCGGGTCGCGGCGTCGCGCGGCAGCAGTTCCTCCAGCGCGACCCGCCGGCTGCGGGCCGTACAACCCAGGACCAGCCGGCAGTCGGCGACCGCCTCGGCCAAGGTGTCGTGCCGGGCAGCGCCTTCCAGCACATCGTCCGCGCCAGCTGCCAGCGCCGATGACTCGGCATTGGGCGACTTTTCGGGGGCGACCAGGACCAGCCGCGCCAGTCCCATGGTCTTGAGCGCGCGGGCGGCCGAGCCGATGTTGCCGGGGTGCTGGGTGCCGACCAGCACGATCCGCAGCCGGAGTGCGGCATCCGGGCCGCGGGTTGCTCGGGCGGGCGCTCCGGCCTCGTACGGGGTCGCTTCGGTGTTCATCGGGCAATGGTAAACTGCGCGGCCGGCCACGACTCCGTCGTGCCATCGCCGGCCCGCTCTTTCCCCCCGCCAGCCCTTCCCCCACCTCCCTCGAGGCCGTTCGCCATGCAGAAACCCGCCGTCACCCTCATGGTCAAGGCCGCTCGCGCCGCCGGCAACGTGCTGCTGCGGCACATGTACAAGCTCGATGCGCTGAACGTGGTGGAGAAGGACCGCATGGACTTCGCCAGCGAAGTCGATGGCCTGGCCGAGAAGGAGATCATCAAGGAATTCCGCCGCTCAACCCCCGATTACGCGATCCTCGGCGAGGAAGGCGGTTCGGTGAAGTCCAAGGTCGGCAGCCGGTTCACCTGGGTGATAGACCCGCTGGATGGCACCAGCAACTACCTCCGTGGCATCCCGCACTTCTGCGTGTCCATCGCGCTTGTCGAGAACGGCGAACCGGTCCATGGCGTGATCTTCGACCCGTTGCGCAACGAGCTCTTCACCAGCAGCCGCGGCAGCGGCACCACCCTCAATGACAAGCGCGTGCGCGTGGCCGACCGCAAGGACCTGGACGGCGCGATGGTGCTGACCGGCTTCCCGCCGCGCGAGCGCAAGCGCGCAAGCGCACAGCTCAAGTGTGTCGACACGCTGCTGGTCGAGATCGAGGACATCCGCCGCACCGGCTCGGCCGCCCTCGACCTGGCCTACGTCGCCTGCGGCCGCGCGGACGCGTACTTCGAAGCCGGCGTGAAGCCGTGGGACATCGCCGCCGGCGCCCTGATGGTGCGCGAGGCCGGTGGCAAGGTCTCCGACTTCCGTGGCCGCACGACCGGCCCGATGGATGCGCGCGGCGTCGATGGCCGTCCGTTGCTGGCGGGCAACATCAAAGTGGCCGAGCTGCTGCAGCAGCGGATCGTCAACACCGGCTACGCCAGCGCCTTCGACTGAGACCTGGCGACACCCGCCCATGAAAAAGGCCGCGTTGGACGCGGCCTTTTTCGTACCTGTGAACCTGCAGGCCGGTCAGGGACGACGCGCAAGCGCCGCCTCGTCCTTGGCCTTGGGCAGAAGGTCCTGCTTGGTGACCTTGAGGAAGCCCAGCGTCAGCAACGGCGAGGCGATCAGGATCGAGGACAGGGTGCCGACGACCACGCCGATCATCTGCGCCTCGGCCATGCCCTTGAGCGAACCGCCGCCGTAGAGGTACAGCGCCAGCACCGCCAGGAACGCCACGAACGAGGTGATAACCGTGCGCGACAGGGTCTGGTTGATCGATGCGTTGATGATCGCGTCCGGGTCGGCCCGCATCGAGCGGAAGTTGTCGCGGATGCGGTCGAACACCACGATGGTGTCGTTGATCGAGAAGCCCAGCACGGCCAGCACGCCGGCCAGCACCGTCAGGTCGAACTCGTGCCCGGTCAGCGAGAACCAGCCCAGCACGATGGTTACGTCCTGCAGCGAGGTGATCACCGCCGCGATCGCGAACTTCTTCTCGAACCGGAACGAGATGTAGATCAGGAAGCCGACGACGACGAAGATCACCGCCCAGATGCCGTTGAGCGCGAGGTCGCGACCGACCTGCGGGCCAACGAAGTCGCTGCGCACCACAGTGCCCGGGTTGTCGGGGGTCGACACCGCGCGGGTGATCTGCGCGGCGGCCTCCGCGTTGGCGGCGATGTTGTCCTCGCCATCCTCCACGCCGTCGAGTTGCATGCGCACGAGCAGATCGTTGCCTGACCCGAACGAGATCACCTGCGCGTCGCCGAAACCGGCCTCGGCCAGGCGGCCGCGGGCGTCCTCGATGTCGACGGGCTGGGCGAAACGCAGCTCGGTCACCGTGCCACCGGTGAAGTCCAGCGCGAAGTTGAAGCCGCGGGTGGCGATCGACCCGAGCGACACGAGGGTCAGCGCGATCGCCACGGCGAACGCCACCCACTTCACCCGGAGGAAGTTGATCCGCGGTTCGGCCGGGAAAATGGTCAAAGGTTTCATGTTCGGTTCCCGTCAGATCGCGATGGACTTGAGTTTCTTGCGCCAGCCGTAGATCAGCGTGGCCATCGCGCGCGACCCGGACACCGCGGTGTACATCGAGGTGATGATGCCGACGATCAGCGACACCGCGAAGCCCTTGACCGGGCCGGTGCCGAACGCGAACAGCGCTACACCGGCCAGAATCGCGGTGAGGTTGGCGTCCATGATCGTGCCGGTGGCCTTCTCGTAGCCGGTCGCGATCGCGGTCTTGGGCGGCATGCCCGCGCGCAACTCCTCGCGTATGCGCTCGTTGATCAGCACGTTGGCGTCGACCGACAGCGCCACCGTCAATGCGATACCGGCCAGGCCCGGCAAGGTCAGGGTGGCGCCGAACAGCGACATCACCGCGACCAGCATCAGGATGTTGAGCAGCAGCGCGGCGCAGGTGATCAGGCCGAACATGCGGTAGTACACGAGGAAGAACAGCAGCGCGAACGCGAAGGCGAAGACCACCGCGGTCAGGCCGCGCTCGATGTTCTCCTTGCCCAGGCTCGGGCCGACCACGCGCTCTTCGACGAAGTCCATCGGCGCGGCAAGCGAACCCGAGCGCAGCAGCAGCGCCAGGTCGGCCGCTTCCTTGGCGCTGTCCAGGCCGGTGGTCTGGAACTCCTTGCTGAAGACGCCGTTGATGGTGGCGACCGAGATCACCTCCTCGCTGACGCGGGTGGTCCGGACTTCCTCGCCGTTGACCATCCGCACCTCGGGGATGCGCTCGATGTACACCACCGCCATCGGCTTTCCGACGTTCTGGCTGGTGAAGTCGAACATCCGCTGGCCGCCCGAGGCGTCCAGGCGCACCGACACCGACGGCGTGCCAGTCTGCGGGTCCATGCCGGAGGTGGCGCCGATCAGCTGGTCACCCGAGGCGATCACGCGCTTGTTGAGCAGGATCGGGATCGGCTTGCCGTCCGGGCCCAGCTCCTTGCGGTAGTACACCTTGGCCTGCGGCGGCACGTTGCCGGTGGCGACGGCGTCATAGGCGTTGCCTTCCAGCGCCGCGCGGTATTCGAGGGTGGCGGTCGCGCCGATCAGGCGCTTGGCCTCGGCGGTGTCCTGCACGCCGGCCAATTCGACCACGATGCGGTCACTGCCCTGCCGCTGGATCAGCGGCTCGGACACACCCAGCGCGTTGATGCGGTTGCGCAGGGTGCCGAGGTTCTGCTCCAGCGCGGCGGTCGCCATGCGTTGCAACTCGGCATCCGGGATCGAGAGCGTGATCACGCGACCCTCGGCGTCCATCGCGAGCGCCGGTTGGCTGGTCGCGATCTGCTGGCGCGCCTTGTCCACGTCGGAAGCGTTCGCGAGGGTGATCACGATGCGGTTGTCGGGGCGGCGCGAGACCGACTCGTAGCGGATGCGCGCATCACGCAGTACCACCCGCGCATCCTCGACGATCGCGGTGAGGTGCTTGTCGAGCGCGGCGGCCTGGTCGACCTGCATCAGGAAGTGCACGCCGCCCTGCAGGTCCAGGCCGAGCGACATGCCCTGCGCGCCAAGCGCGGTCAGCCAGTCGGGAACGGTGGAGGCGAGGTTGAGCGCGGACACGTAGTCGCTGCCCAGTACCTGCTCCAGCGCGTCGGATGCCTTGGTCTGCGCATCGGGGCTGGGCAGCCGGACCAGCACGTTGTCCCCACCCAGCTCGACCGACTTGACCGGCACGCCGGCCGATTCGAGGGTCGTCTCGATGCGCTCGACGAGCGCGGCATCGACCGGGGCACCGCGGCTGGCGGTGACCTGGACGGAGGGATCCTTCTGGTACAGGTTGGGCAACGCGTACAGCGTGCTCAACAGAATGGCGAGCACCAGTACGACGTATTTCCAGCGCGCATAAGTCAGCATCGATTGCCCCTGCGGCAGCTCCCCGGCCGCCGTGCGTCAAATGGTTTGGAGACGGCTCAGGCCGACTTCAAGGTGCCCTTGGGCAGGACGTTGCCGATCGCGCCCTTTTGCACGCGGATGCGCACGTTGTCGGCGATCTCTACCGTGAGGAAGTTGTCGCCCAGGTCGACCACGGTGCCGGCGATGCCGCCGTTGGTCAGCACTTCGTCGCCGCGCGACAGCTTCTCGAGCATGGCCTTGTGCTCCTTGGCGCGCTTCATCTGCGGGCGGATCATCAGGAAGTACATCACGCCGATCAGCAGGATCGGGAACAGCAGCGACATGCCGAAGCCGCCCGGCTGGGCCGCGGTCTGCGCATGGGCGGGGGCAATCAGGAGGTCGAGCAGGTTCATGTCGGTTTCCGGAGGGGCTGAAAATAGCCGGGGATTATGCCACGGGGCGCGTCCGGCCCCTTTGCCGGCGCTGGCGCGGCCGCTCAGCCGGCCGCGCGGGCCTTGGCCGCATGGAAGGACTCGCGGAAGGCGGCGAAGGTTCCCCGCGCGATGGCCTCGCGCATGTCGGCCATCAACCGCTGGTAGTGGCGCAGGTTGTGCAGCGTGCCCAGCATCGGCCCCAGCATCTCGTTGCAGCGGTCCAGGTGGCGCAGGTAGCTGCGGCTGAACCCGCCCGCGCAGGCGTGGCAGTCGCAGCCTTCCTCGATCGGGCGGAGGTCTTTCTCGTACCTGGCGTTGCGGATGCGCACGACGCCGTCGCGGGTGAAGAAATGGCCGTTGCGCGCATTGCGGGTCGGCATCACGCAATCGAACATGTCGACCCCGCGCGCGACGGCCTCGACGAGGTCTTCGGGTCGCCCGACGCCCATCAGGTAACGCGGCCGGTCGGCCGGCAACTGAGGGGTGGTGTGCTCGAGCATCGCGTTTCGCTCGGCCTCGGGCTCGCCTACGGCCAGCCCGCCAATCGCGTAGCCGTCGAACCCGATGTCCTTCAGCGCGTCGGCCGAACGGGTCCGCAGTTCACGGTGCACGCCGCCCTGGACGATGCCGAACAGCGCCGCGTCGTTGCCCTCGTGGGCACGCCGCGAGCGTGCGGCCCAGCGCAGGCTCAGTTCCATGGAGGCACGCGCGACCTCCTCCGTCGCCGGATACGGGGTGCACTCGTCGAAGATCATCACGATGTCAGACCCGAGCACCTTCTGGATACGCATGCTCTCCTCGGGGCCGAGGAACACCCGGCTGCCGTCGGTCGGCGCGGCGAAGGTGACGCCTTCCTCGGTGATCCTGCGCTTGTGCGCCAGCGAGAACACCTGGAAGCCGCCGGAGTCGGTCAGGATCGGGCGGTCCCAGCGCTCGAAGCCGTGCAGCCCGCCGTGCGCCTCGATCACCTCAAGCCCCGGCCGCAGGTACAGGTGGAACGTGTTGCCGAGGATGATCTCGGCGCCCAGTTGCTCCACCTGGGTAGGCAGCACGCCCTTGACCGACCCGTAGGTGCCGACCGGCATGAACGCGGGCGTCTCGACCGTGCCCCGCGGGAAGGTCAGCCGGCCGCGGCGGGCGGCACCGTCGGTGCACAGCAACTGGAACGACATCCGGCTCATGCGGCCGGCTCCGGGAACAGCAGCATGGCGTCACCGTAGGAGAAGAACCGGTAGCCGGCGGCGATGGCGTGGTCGTACGCGGCAAAGACCCGGTCCTTGCCGGCGAACGCGGAAACCATCATCAGCAGCGTGCTTTCCGGAAGGTGGAAATTGGTGACCATCGCGTCGACCGAGCGGATCCGGTAACCGGGGAGGATGAAAAGCCGGCTTTCCCCCTCGAACGGCCGCAGCTCCCCGTCGGGATTGGCGTCGGTGGGCTGCATCGCCGACTCCAGCGCCCGCACGACGGTGGTGCCGACGGCGATGACGCGGCCGCCGGCCGCACGGGTACGGCGCACCTGCTCGACCAGCGCCGCGCCGACGTTGATCCACTCGCTGTGCATCACGTGCTCGGACAGGTCGTCGACCCGGACAGGCTGGAACGTACCGGCCCCGACATGCAGCGTGACGTGGCCTGATTGCACACCACGCGCGGCCAGGGCGTCCAGCAACGGCTGGTCGAAATGCAGTCCCGCGGTCGGCGCGGCGACCGCACCGGCCTGTCGCGCGAACACGGTCTGGTAGCGCTCGGCGTCGTCCGCGCCAGGTTCGCGCTGGATGTAGGGCGGCAACGGCAGCCGGCCGGCGTGCTCCAGCCAGGCCTCCAGGCCCTCGGCCACGTGGAAGCGCAGGTGGAAGAACTCGCCGTCCCGGCCCAGTACTTCGGCCTCGCCGCCGGCGTCCAGCGCGATCCGCGCACCGGGCTTGGGCGTCTTGCTGACGCCCAGCTGGGCACGCGCCTCGCCATCGCCGAGCAGCCGCTCGACCAGGATCTCGACGCGGCCGCCGGTCTGTTTGCTGCCGAACAGGCGTGCCGGGATCACCCGGGTGTCGTTGAACACCAGCAGGTCACCCGGCGCCAACAGGGCCGGCAGCTCATGGAACACATGGTCGGCGAAGGGGGCAGGCGCGGGCGGTACGACCAGCAGGCGGCTGGCGGACCGCCGGGCCAGCGGTGCCTGGGCGATCAGGGCCGGCGGCAGCTCGTAGCGGAAATCGGATTTCTTCAAGGTGGGGCTTCTTGCTGGGTCGATACACGTCGGCGCTGGCGCGACGGAACGGCACAGTGTACGGGCGCCGGGGGTTATCCCGGCATTGGCCGCGTGATAGAATCACGCAACTGATTGATTAGAAACAGGAAACGCTGGATCGCAGGATTTTTCGCGGGCTGTTGCCGCGCATTTTTGTTTGCGGCGTTTCCGAACAAGGAGGCCCCACCCGATGTCCAGCACTGCCCACGACAACGCCTTCGCGGCCAAGCTCGCGCCCCTGCGCGCCCACGCCGGCGAACGCCGTACGGTCGGCCTAGACGACGCCACCCTCGCCCGCTTTTCCGGGAATGCCGAACTGGCCGAAGCGGTCGATGCCGCCGTCGCCGAGTACGGACGGATCAAGGCCGGTGACCTGGGCCCGGATGTTGCCGACCTGCTGGATCTCGACGAGCGCGCGCAGGCCGAGGCCATCCAGGCCGCCTACGTCAACTTCTACCAGGACGATGCGGTTAACCCGTACGTCGCCCTCGCCGCCCGCGGCCCGTGGATCGTGACGTTGAAGGGCGCCGTGCTGCACGACTCCGGTGGCTACGGGATGCTCGGATTCGGCCATGCGCCGGCGCAGGTGATCGAGGCGATGGCGCGGCCGCAGGCGATGGCCAACATCATGACCCCGAGCGTCTCGCAGATGAGGTTCGCGCGGATGCTGCGCGAGGCGATCGGGATCGGCCGGGACTGCCCGTACAGCCACTTCCTGTGCCTCAACTCGGGCTCGGAGTCGGTCACTCTTGCCGCACGCATCGCCGACACCAACGCCAAGACCATGACCGACGAAGGCGGCCGCCACGCCGGTCGCAGCATCAAGCGGGTGGTGGTCAAGGGCGGTTTCCACGGCCGTACCGACCGTCCGGCGCTGTACTCCGACTCCACCCGCAAGACCTACCTGCAGCACCTGGCCAGCTACCGCGGCGAAGACAGCGTGATCGCGATCGAGCCGTATGACATCGATGCACTGCGCAAGGTCTTTGCCGATGCCGACGCGAACGGCTGGTTCATCGAGGCGATGTTCCTGGAGCCGGTGATGGGCGAAGGCGACCCGGGCCGCAGCGTCCCGGTCGAGTTCTACAACGCGGCCCGCAAGCTGACCAAGGACCACGGCTCGCTGCTGCTGGTCGACTCGATCCAGGCCGGTCTGCGCGCCAACGGCGTGCTGTCGATCATCGACTACCCCGGCTTCGAGAACGCCGAGGCGCCGGACATGGAGACCTACTCCAAGGCACTCAACGCCGGCCAGTATCCGCTGTCGGTGCTTGCCGTCGGCGAGCGCGCGTCCAAGACCTACCGCAAGGGTCTGTACGGCAACACCATGACCACCAACCCGCGCGCGCTCGACACCGCATGCGCGGTGCTGTCGATGGTGACCCCGGACGTGCGGGAGAACATCCGCGCGCGCGGCGCGGAAGCGATCGAGAAGCTCGAGAAGCTCAAGGGCGAGCTCGGCGGCCTGATCACCAAGGTCCAGGGCACCGGGCTGCTGTTCTCGTGCGAGCTGTCGTCGGAATTCAAGTGCTACGGGGCGGGATCGACCGAGGAGTGGCTGCGCGAGCACGGCATCGGCGTGATCCACGGCGGCACCAACTCGCTGCGTTTCACCCCGACCTTTACCATGACCAGCGAAGAGCTGGACCTCCTGGTCGGGATGGTGGGCCGGGCCCTGAAGGAAGGCCCGCGCGCCAGCCAGGCCGCAGCCGCCTGACCGGACAGAGCTATGCGACAGGAAAAAGGCCGGGCAGTGTCCCGGCTTTTTTCATGGTGGGGGTCGGACAGGCGGCGCCTATCGATCCAATCCATCAGATCGAATGGAAGTCTTCGATAGAACGGGCCAATCTGGGGCCGGTGCGATCCCCCGCACCGCAACCAGGAGCCTCCGATGAGCAGTGACGACCCCAAGCGGCCCACAGGTTCAACCACCGGCAGCGGCGCCCCGGCGGCGAGCGATCGTAACTCGCTGACCATCGGACCCGACGGCCCCATCCTGCTGCACGACGTGCACTTCCTCGAGCAGATGGCGCACTTCAACCGCGAGAAGGTGCCCGAGCGCCAGCCGCACGCGAAGGGCGCCGGTGCCTTCGGCGTGTTCGAGACTACTGCCGATGTGTCGAGGTACACCAAGGCGGCGCTGTTCCAGCCGGGCGCGAAGACCGGGATGCTGGCGCGCTTCTCCACCGTCGCCGGCGAACAGGGCAGCCCGGACACCTGGCGCGACGTCCGCGGGTTCTCGCTGAAGTTCTATACCGACGAGGGCAATTACGACCTGGTCGGCAACAACACCCCGGTCTTCTTCGTGCGCGACCCGATGAAGTTCCCGCACTTCATCCGCAGCCAGAAGCGACTGCCCGACTCCGGCCTGCGCGACAACCACATGCAGTGGGACTTCTGGACGAACAATCCGGAGACCGCGCACCAGGTCACCTACCTCATGGGCATCCGCGGGCTGCCGCGCACCTGGCGCCATATGAACGGCTATGGCTCGCACACCTACATGTGGATCAACGCCGCCGGTGAGAGGTTCTGGGTCAAGTACCACTTCCATACCGAGCAGGGCATGGCGTTCTTCAGCAATGCCGAAGCCGCCGAGATGGCCGGTCGGGATGCCGACTTCCACCGCGGTGACCTGTTCAACGCGATCGCACGTGGCGACCACCCGAGCTGGAAGCTGTCGGTGCAGGTGATGCCGTACGCGGACGCGAAGGCGTACCGCTTCAACCCGTTCGACCTGACCAAGGTCTGGCCGCACGCGGACTACCCGCTGATCCCGGTCGGCCGGATGACGCTCAACCGCAACCCTGAAAACTTCTTCGCCCAGATCGAGCAAGCTGCGTTCTCGCCCGGCAACACGGTGCCGGGCATCGGCCTGTCGCCTGACAAGATGCTGCTGGGCCGGGCATTCGCCTACGCCGACGCACAGCGCAACCGGATCGGCACCAACTTCCACCAGTTACCGGTCAACCAGCCCAAGTGCCCGGTCAACACCTACATGTTCGACGGCCAGATGGCCTACCACCACAGTGGCAACGCGCCGGTGCACGCCACCAACAGCGGTGGCCGACCGTGGGCCGATCAAACGGGTGCGGTGGCGGACGGCTGGGAGGCCGACGGCGAGATGGTGCGCAGCGCATACACCCTGCACGCGGAGGACGACGACTTCGGCCAGCCCGGCACGCTGGTGCGCGAGGTGTTCGGCGATGCGGACCGCGACGCGCTGGTGGACCAGGTGTCCGGCAGCCTGCTGGGTGGCGTGCGCAGTCCGGTACTGGAGCGCGCATTCGAATACTGGAAGAACATCGACCCCGGGGTCGGCCAGCGGATCGAGGACAAGGTGCGCAAAGGGAGCGCGCCGATGCCAGCCGAGGGCATGGGCGAAGGCTGAAGCCAGGCGCCGCCGCCGGGCCTGGGTCCCGGCGGTCCCGCGTGCGTCTACCGCCGTCGGCGAGTCAGCCAGCCGGTCACCGCGAGCAACACCGCAACGCCACCCAGCACCCACGGCCACAGGGGTCGCTCGTCATCGCTCGGGACCGGCGCGATCGGCAGCGCGGTACCCGCCGACACTGGCGAGGCCGAGCTAGGCGTCGCGCGCGGGGCCAGCTGCCATACCCCGTCGACGAGCTTCACCCGTCCGGCCAGCGGCGGCAGCGCCAGTTCGCGCCAGGTCACCCGCAGGTCGCCGACCTGCGGATCAAGCGGGTTCTCCGAACTGGTCAGGCCGTCCCCATCGGGCTGGAACGTGGCGGACAGATTCCCCGGCAGGCGCGAGAAGTTCGGCCGGAAGTCCTGCCAGCGGCCCAGCACCTTCAACACGGTCACGTCGATCGGCCTGCCGTCCAAGGTCGCCTCCTGCGTCCACACGCGCCGGCTTTCCAGCGGGATCGACGGCGGGTTCTCGTGGCCGGGGGCGAAGTCCGACGAGTCGACCAGGGCCGCTTTCCAGGCCTGCTCGTAGCGGTCATGGCCGGTACGCAGCCACTGGTACATCTCGACCCGACGATCGAGCCCGAAGCGATGCGTGCCGACACCGAACTCGCGGTCCACCAGTTCGCCGCCGGGGGACAGCACGCCCTCGGGCGCGGCAGTGCCGGGCACCTGCGCGGAACCCGCACCCGACGCCAGCAGCCACGCCGCGAGCATGCCCGCCGTGACCACCGCGATCCGCTTCATGCAGCCAGCGACCTCGCCCGCAGCTCCGTGACTTCATGCTCGGTGGCATACCGCCCACGTTCGTCACGGGTCACGCCGGCCAGCGCGCACTCCGGGTCATGGGTGAAGAACAGATGGACATTTCGGGCGAGCTTGTCGGCCAGGAACGCCTGTTTCTCGTCGATCAGCAGCTCGGCGTTGCGGTCGTAGCCCATCGTGATCGGCACGTGTACCCACGGGCGGCCCGGGATCAGGTCCGCGCAGAACACCACGCCGCCATGGGCCTGTCCGTCGACCCGCTCCGGCCCGACGATCTCCGCCAGCATCAGGCCCGGCGTATGGCCGTCGCTGAAGTGGAAACGCACGGTCTGGCCGAGCGTTCCGGAGTACTCGTCGTCGACCAGTTCGAGCCGGCCGGTGGCCTCCAGCAACCCCGGCAGCTCGGGGATGAAGCTGGCGCGGTCGCGCGCGTGCGGCGCGACCGCCCGTTGCCAGTGCTCACGCCCGACCAAGTAGCTGGCGTTCGGAAACACCAGCCGCGGCGGCTCGCCTTCCCGGTATGGCGCGAGCAGCCCGCCGGCATGGTCGAAGTGCAGGTGCGACAGCACGACCACGTCGATGTCCTCGGGCGCGAAACCGGCGTCGGCCAGCGATTCGAGCAGCACGTGGCGGTCCTCGACGACGCCATACCGCTCGCGCAGTTTTGGCTCGAAGAATGCACCGATGCCCGCTTCGAACAGCACCGTCCTGCCGGCGAGCGGCGTGGCCAGCAACGCCCGGCAGGCCAGCGCGATGCGGTTGGCATCGTCGGGTGCTGCCCACCGGCTCCACATCGCGCGCGGCGCATTGCCGAACATCGCACCGCCGTCCAGCTTCTGGCTGTTGCCCATGAGCGACCAGAGTTTCATCGCCGACTCCCGTTGACCCGCAGCCGCTGCTGCAACCCCTGCATGATCGGCGATCGGGCCAGCCAATGAAACCGGAAGATCGCCTCAGGGCGAGGTGGCGGGCTCCGGCAACACCTCGGCCTTGCCGACCGGGTTGCGCGGATCGGTACCACCGCTCAGCTCACCGGTGCGCTTGTCCCAGGCAACGGTCTGCAGGTTGCCCCAGGTGTCCTCGCCCGCGTTGACGGTATGCCCCATCGCCTCGAGCGCCTTGACCGTACCGGGCGACAGCGCATCGGGCTCGGCCGAGACCACGTCCGGCATCCACTGGTGGTGGTAGCGCGGCAGCGCCGCGACCTGTTGCGCATCCAGCCCCGCGTCGTAGCCGAGGATCCCGACCAGCACCTCGGTGATGATCCGGCTGCCGCCCGGCGCGCCGAGGATCGCGACCTTGTCGTCGGACTCGATGATGCTCGGCGTCATCGAGCTCAACATGCGCTTGCCCGGCTCCACCGCGTTCGCCTCGAACCCCATCACACCGAACGCATTGGGCGTGCCGGGCTTGAGCGCGAAATCGTCCATCTCGTTGTTGAGCAGCACGCCGGTCCCCGGTGCAACCAGGCCTGAGCCGTACAGCAGGTTGACGGTCTGGGTCGCCGACACCCGGTTGCCGTCGCCGTCGATGATTGAGAAGTGGGTGGTCTCGTCGTCCTCGAGCGGCACCGGCTGGCCGGACAGCAGGTCGCTTGGGGTGGCCCGGTCGGGGTGGATGGTGGCGCGCAGGCCGGCGGCATAGGCCGGGTCGGTCAACAGCGCCAGCGGCATTTCGACGAAGTCCGGGTCGCCCAGGTAGATCGTCCGGTCGCGGTAGGCGCGGCGCATTGCTTCGACGACCAGGTGGATGCGGTCGGGCTCCTCCATCGCGGCCAGGTCCCAGCCGCCCAGGATCTGCAGCATCTGCGCCAGCGCGACCCCACCCGATGACGGCGGCGGCGCGGTGACCACGTGCCAGCCGCGGTACTCGAACTCGATCGGCTCGCGCTCGCGGACCTCGTAACCGGCCAGTTCCCCGGCGGTCCAGCGGCCACCCTCCTCGGCCACCGAGGCGAGCAACGCCTGGCCGACCTCGCCCCGGTAGAACCCGTCGGCCCCGTCCCGCGCGATCAGCTCGAGCGTACGGGCCAGGTCCGGCTGGCGCAGCACCTCGCCCACCTGCGGCGGGTCGCCATCGGCCAGGAACACCTCGCGCGTGCCGCGGTAGCGCTCCATCACCTGGCTGCGGCGCGCATAGCCGCGCTCGAGCCGCTCGTAGACCGGAAAGCCCTCGCGCGCGATCCGGATTGCCGGCGCAAGGGTGGTAGACAGCGGCAGCTCGCCGTACTCGCGCGCAACGTGCACCAGTGCCGCCGGCAGGCCGGGGATGCCGGCCGACCACGGACCGTTGGTGGCGCGGTCGCGGTCCAGCTCGCCGTCCTCGTCCAGGAAGGCCGCCGGCGTTGCAGACGCCGGCGCGGTCTCGCGTGCATCGACGAACACGTCGCGCCCGCTGGCGGCATCGTGCAGCAGGAAGAATCCACCGCCGCCCAGCCCGGAGCTGATCGGCTCGACCACCGACAGCGTGGACGACACCGCCACCGCCGCATCGAAGGCGTTGCCGCCCGCGCGGATCATCTCCATGCCGGCTTCGGTGGCGAGCGAATGGGCGCTGGCGATCGCGGCGCCCGGAGGCGTGGGCGCGACAGCAGTCGGCGCTTCGGCGCGTGCCGGCGCGGTGGCCGCGCATCCGGCCAGCAGGCCGACGAGGAAGCCGGCGGTCAGTACCGGTCGCAGTGCCTTGTGCATCGCTCGCTCCTGGTTGTCACGGGCCCTGTTGCAGGCGAAGCAGCTTGGCCAGCAGTTGCTCGTGCGATTCTGGGATGTCCGGGTCGGGGTCGATGCACTCGACAGGACAGACGACCACGCATTGTGGCTCGTCGAAATGCCCGACGCATTCGGTGCACCGGGCCGGGTCGATCACGTAGATGGTTTCGCCCTGCGTGATCGCCTGGTTCGGACAGGCCGGTTCACAGACGTCGCAATTGACGCAGAGCTCGTTGATCTTGAGGGACATGGGGGACGAGGCGGCAGCAGGTCCGCGCCCACCGGGTGGCAGGCGCGGACCCGTGCATCACTTGGCCTCGACGAACTGGTAGTTCACGCCGGCCGGCTCGACCGCGGCGCGCACCCGGTCGTTGTCGGCGGCATCACCGATGAAGAGCAGCTTGACGCCCTTCATCGAACCCGGGTCCACCTTGCCGAATGCGCCGACCACGATGTCGGCCATCATCGCCGACTCCGGCGAACCGAACGCGACCAGGTTGCCCTCGACGATGCCGCGTTGCATCGCGATCTCGATGTCCTCGGCCAGGCGCTCGCGGGCGCCCTCGAAGCCTTCGGACTCCGACGACGGCAGGTAGTACAGGTACGGGTTGTTGTTGATGTCGCCCATGTTGCGGGTGACGACGTCGGACAGGTAGACGCCCCACGCCTGCTCGTCATTGTTGTCGGCCGGGCGCTCGACGGCCGGCTTGGCCTCGGCGACGGTCTCGGTGGAAGCCTCGTCCTTCTGGCAGGCGGCCAGCACGGGCAGCGACAGGAGGGCAAGCAGCAAAAGGCGGGTGGTGGTCTTCATCGGTGATCCCCTGGTTGGGTCGAAAAACTGGGTGGGTCAAAGAACGGGATGGATCAAACGTGTTCAGTACCGGGAAAGCGGAACACTCACGGCTGGGTGCGCCGCCACTGTGCCTGCAACGCATCGGCCACCGCGGGCGGGACGAAACCGGACACATCCCCGCCGAGGCGGGAAATCTCGCGCACCAGCGACGACGAGATGAATCCGTACTGCTCGGCCGGGGTGAGGAACAGCGTCTCGACCTCCGGGATCAGGTGGCGGTTCATGCTGGCCAGCTGGAACTCGTACTCGAAATCCGAGACGGCACGCAGGCCACGCATCAGCACGCCGGCGCCGACGTCTGAGACGAAGTGGGCCAGCAGCGAATCGAACCCGCGCACCTCGACGTGCGGATGGTGGCCGACCGCCTCACGGGCCAGTTCCACGCGCAGTTCCAGCGGCAGCGCTGGGCGCTTGGCGGGACTCTCGGCGACGCCGATGATCAGCCGGTCGAACAGCTGCGCGGCGCGATCGACCAGGTCGATATGGCCATTGGTAATGGGGTCGAAGGTGCCGGGATAGACGGCGATTCGTTTGGAAGCCAGGGTCATTCGTCGGCGACTTGTGTGGGGCGGCCATCCGGGGCTGCCGCGTCGCCGTGCAGTGTATCAGCGGCGTCGCCGCCGGGCGCCGCAAGCCGCCGGTAGAGGGCGTAGCGGACCTCGCGCGTGCGCCCTTCCCGATGCAGGCCCCAGCCGGCCGGGATCGCCACGCGGGCGTCGGCCGGCGCCTCGACGTAGAGCCAGCCATCGGCGGCGACCACCGGCACCAGCGCCGCCAGTACGGCGTCCCAGGCATCGGCGGCGAACGGCGGGTCGACGAACGCGATGTCGAAGCCATGGCGCGGCTGCCCCGCCAGCCAGGCGACCGCATCAGCCTGCACCACGGTGGCGGCCTCGCCTCCCGGCAGGCGCCGGGTGGCCTCCAGCAGCGTGCGCGCCTGGGTGTCGTCGCGCTCGACCAGGACCGCGGACCCGGCGCCGCGCGACAGCGCCTCCAGCCCGAGCGCACCGCTGCCGGCGAACAGGTCGAGCACGCGGGCGCCGGGGACGGCGGCGACAAGCCAGTTGAACAGCGTCTCGCGGACCCGGTCGGACGTCGGGCGCAGCCCTTCGATATCGGCCACCGGCAACTTGGTGCCACGCCAGCGACCGCCGATGACGCGCACCTGCCCGGGCGTGGCACGGTTGGCCCCGTCGCCGGGCTTTCGCTGGGGTTTTTTCATCGGGATGGATTCCAGGCCGGTGCTAGCATGTAGGGTCATTGTCCAACATGTCCCGGGCCGCCACTCGATGGTCAGCTTTTTCCGCCGCAAGAAGCCCGAAACGCCTTCCGGCAGCGAATCGGCACGGCGCTACAGCGCCGAGGAACTGGCCGCCGCATTCCCGACGGCGCCTGCTGGCGGGGCCGTCCCTGCCCCGGTCGAGCGGCCGATCCCGCCGCCGGCAGAAGCACCACCGCCCGCTCCGGCGCCGGATGTCGTCGAAGCCGAGCCTGGTGCCGAACCTGTGCCCCCCGAGGCACACGCGGCACCTTCCAGTCCGGCCGCGATCGACGCTGTCGCCGAGCGCGGAACCGAGTCGGTTACCGAACCCGCGGCCCCTGTCGCAGTGGTTGCGGAACCGCGACCATCCAAACCAACACCCGCCGCCGAGTCGTCCGCCGACATTCCCGGCGTGCCGGCCACGGCCGTCGCGGCGCCGGCCGGCAAGCGCGGCTGGCGCGACCGCCTGCGCGGCAGCGCGTTCGCCCGCAGTTTCGGCGGGCTGTTCTACACCAACCCGAAACTCGACGAGGACCTGCTCGACCAGATCGAGACGGCGCTGATCACGGCCGACGTCGGGGTCGCCGCGACCACCGAGCTGGTGGCTGCGCTGCGCAAGCGCATGAACGCGCGCGAGTTCATCGACGCACACGCGCTGCTGCTGGCGCTGCGCGAACAACTGCTCGCCCTGCTCCGGCCGGTGGCCGTCCCGCTGCGGATCGAGCGCGCGGACAAGCCGTTCGTGCTGCTCACCGTCGGCGTCAATGGCGTCGGCAAGACCACCACAATCGGCAAGCTGGCCAAGCGCTTCAAGGACGAGGGCCGGCCGTTGATGCTCGCGGCGGGCGACACTTTCCGCGCCGCCGCGGTGGCGCAGCTGCAGGCCTGGGGCGAACGCAACGGCGTGGCCGTCATCGCGCAGGGACAGAACGCCGACGCGGCATCGGTGGCGTTCGACGCACTGCAGGCGGCGACCGCACGCAACATCGAGGTACTGATCGCCGACACCGCGGGCCGCCTGCACACCCAGCAGGGGTTGATGGCCGAGCTGGGCAAGATCAAGCGCGTGCTGCAGAAGATCGATCCTGACGCGCCGCAGGAGGTGCTGATGGTGATAGACGGCACCACCGGGCAGAACGCGCTGTCGCAACTGCGCCAGTTCCACGCCGCCGTCGGCGTAACCGGGCTGGTCGTTACCAAGCTCGACGGCACCGCCAAGGGCGGCGTCGTGTTCGCGCTGGCGCGCGAGTTCGGCATCCCGATCCGGTTTGCCGGCATTGGCGAGCGGCCCGAGGACCTGCGCGTGTTCGACGCCGAGGCCTTCGTCGACGCGCTGCTGCCGGAGACGCTCGGCGCCTAGCCGGGCCGGCGGGTGGATACCGCACCGGCACCGCGCAGCCCGCCGGCCGGCCGGGGACGGCGGCTTTGGCTCGCGCTTGCAGCGGCCCTGGTGCTGCTCGTGCTTGCCGTCGCATGGCTCGCCCAGCCGCCGCGTGTCGCGGGGCTGATCCTTGACCGCGCCGGCGCCGCGCTCGGGCTCGAGATCACCGCCGGCGGAGTAAGCGAGTACAGCCTGCGAGGTACGCCGACCCTGGTGGTGCGCGACCTGGTCGCGCGCCAGCCGGGCGCTGCGTGGCCGGTCCTGCGCGCCGGGCGCGTGTACCTGTCGCTGCCATGGTCGACGCTGCGCAGCCGCGGCGCGGACCTGACGGTCGAACGCGTCGAGCTGGATGCTCCTCGGCTCGACCTGGGTGCATTGCAGCGATGGCGCGCCAGCCGCCCGCCTTCAGGCGAGGTGCGCATCCCGACCCTGACCGGTGGCCTGCATGTCGTACGCGGCGAGGTCATCGGCGCCGGCTGGTCGGTCGATGGTATCGCGATTTCGATGCCGTCCCTGCACCCCGACCGCGCGGTCGCCGGACGCGTGGCCGGCCGCTTCCGCAACGGCGGGACCACGATGCCCTTCGACCTGCAGGTCGCGCTGACCGAAGTGTCGATGGCCGCTTCGCTAGGCGCGTCGGGCATCGCCACCGTGGTCACCCCCGAGTGGCGGATGCCAATGCGCCCGACGTTCTCCGGCCGGCTGCACGGGGGTGACGACGGGATCGGCCTTGATCGTTTCCTGCTGGGTGCCAGCGCCCGGCACCTGTCCGCGGACCGCGAGCTTGCGTTCTATTTGGGGCTGGCCGGACCGCTGCGCTACCTCGACGGCGTGTTCTTGATCGATCCGCTCGGGGTCGCGTTGCGGGGCGCCGGGCTGGTGCCGCGCATGGACGCTGCTGGCCGCTTCGAATGGCAGGACGGAATGACGTTGAATCTCGAAGGCACCCTCGCCCGCTGGCCGGACGCGTGGCCGTCGCTGCCGGCTCCGCTCGACGCATCTGACGCACCGCTGGCGTTCGCGCTCGACCACACCGGACCAGCCAACCTGTCCGGACCGACCCGCCTGCGGTTGTTGCGCGGCGCAAGCACGTTCGATGCGCGGTTCCACTTGCCGGACGTGCTCGCGTGGAGCAGCCAGCTCGACAGCGGGAACCCGCTTCCGCCGCTCGACGGTTCCTTCGCGACGCCGACCCTGGAGATCCCCGGAGCGACGCTGCACGGCGTCGAGATCGAATTCCGTGACGCACCGGTCGATGACTGACTCACCCGCACTCCCGCACCCGGAACCGGACCCGCCGCCGGAAGCCGTGGTCGTCGACGGCAACGCACGCGGCTTCTCGACACGGCTGCTCGACTGGTTCGACCACAGCGGCCGCCACGACCTGCCATGGCAGCACCCGCGCACGCCGTATCGGGTCTGGCTGTCGGAAATTATGTTGCAGCAGACCCAGGTCCGAACCGCCGCTCCGTACTTCGAACGCTTTGTCGCCGCCCTGCCCGACCTGCCGGCGCTGGCCGAAGCCGAGCTCGAACAGGTGCTGGCGCTCTGGTCGGGCCTGGGCTATTACGCCCGCGCCCGCAACCTGCACGCCGCCGCCCGGCATTGCATGGCACTGCACGACGGCGAGCTGCCGCGCGACATCGACGCGCTGGTCGCGCTGCCGGGCATCGGCCGCAGCACCGCGGCGGCGATCCTCGCGCAGGCCTGGGGCGACCGGCACGCCATCCTCGACGGCAACGTCAAGCGGGTGCTCGCGCGCTACCACGGCGTCGCCGGCTGGCCGGGGGCGCCGGCGGTCGAACGATCGTTGTGGGCGTTCGCCGAAACCCACCTGCCTGACACGCGTCTGGCCGACTACACGCAGGCTCAGATGGACCTCGGTGCCACCCTGTGCACGCGCACCGCGCCGGCCTGCGTGCTGTGCCCGCTGCAGGCCGAATGCATCGCACGCATCGAGGGGCGCACGGCGGAGCTGCCCACCTCAAAACCCGGCAAGCCGCTGCCGCAACGTCATGCCTGCGTGCTGTGGCTGGAGGACGCCGACGGCCGCGTGTTGCTGCAGCAGCGCCCGCCGACCGGCATCTGGTCGTCACTCTGGACGCTGCCGCAAGCCGACGACGAAGTCGCTGCCCGCGCCTGGTTCAAACATCACTGCGACGGCGACTTCGCGCGCGGCATCGGCAAACCACCGATCTCCCACGTCTTCAGCCATTTCAAGCTGGAACTGCAGCCGCGCTATTGGCGCGATGTCGCCCTGTACCCGCAGGTCCGCGACAATGGCGACCTGCGCTGGGTCGCGCGGGCACAACTGGGCGCGCTTGGCATCCCCGCGCCCATTCGCCGCCTGCTCGAAGCCGGCGCCTGATTCCACCCCACTTTCGAGGTCCGCCATGCCCCGCGCCGTCTATTGCGAATACGAGAAACGCGAAACCGAGGGCCTCGATTTCGCACCCTGGCCCGGTCCTGCCGGCAAGCGCGTCTACGCACACATCGGCAAGGGCGCATGGTCGGCATGGCTGGCGCACCAGACCATGCTGATCAACGAGAACCGCCTGTCACCGATGAACCCCGCGCACCGCGAGTTCCTCGAAGCCGAGATGATCAAGTTCCTGTTCGGCGGCGACGCCGAGAAGCCGGCCGGCTACGTCCCGCCGGAGGCCTGAAGCCCGGCGCGGGTCGCGTCTTCCGCCCGCCTCAGCGCGGCGACGTCGACCGGCTGGATCGTCTGGATCCGGCAGGGGATCCGGGTGGTCTGGTCCAGCACCACGACGTTGTCGAGCCCGGCGAACACGCTCCCGGTCTGGTCGCTCAGCGAGATCGCGCGCCCCACGTCCAGCCGCGGGCAGGCGCTAGCAAGCCGCAGCAGGTAGGCCTCGCTCGGCCGGGTCCACACGAGGAGCGCATCGTCGCCCACCGGCTCCCAGCTGTGCAGCGTGCCGTGGTAGTTGAACTTGTTGACCGGCTCGCCGGCATGGTCGAGGTAGAGCTGGTGCCGCTGGGTCTCCGACAGCGTCGGCCCGGAGGCGCAACCGGCCAGCATCACGATTGCCAGGACGGCGGTTGCAAGAAGCGTCGATGGGCGCAGCGCAGCGCCGACGGTTTGGATCGTCATGGCTCACTCCCGTTGGGTGGACGGTGGTGTCCTCCCCATGATGCGCTGGGCGGCAACACGACGGCGACGTTGCCGTGCACGTGATTCAGCGTCCAGCAGCTTGCCAGTTCCCCCCGCGCACCCGTATCATGCCGCTCCTCGCACGGCCCGACCGTGTAGTGGCCGGGTAGCTCAGTTGGTAGAGCAGGGGATTGAAAATCCCCGTGTCGGGGGTTCGATTCCCTCCCCGGCCACCATTTATCTGGTGGCACGAACGCAAGCCCTGCAAGGCATCCGCCGAGCGGGGTTTTCTGTTTTCTGGGCCAGGGCATCACCCACCATTCGCCGTAGTATCCTCGGGCTTCCACTCGACGGGAGCGTGCGGCATGGCGGGCAGGACCTGGGGACGTTGGATCGCTGCGGGACTGGTGGTCGCGCTGGTTGGCGCCTGTGCAAGCGGTCCAGTGCGCCGGGTGTCCGACCCTTCGGCCCGCATCCAGCAGCTCACCGTGCGCGCCGACGGCAACTGGTCGGTGGACCTGCGGCTGGAGAACTTCAGCAGCATCCCGATGCGCTTCGACGCCGTCAGCCTCGGGCTGGAGGTCGATGGGCACGACGCCGGCACCCTCGCCGCCCAACCCGGCATCACGGTTGGTCCCGAATCGGCGGACGTCGCCGAAATCATCTTCGTCCCATCGGCTGCCGCGAAGTTCGCGGTGGCGCAGTCGCTGGCCGGGGGCACCAGCCTGTCCTATGCGCTTGACGGTTCGATGACCGCCACGCCGGACGAGGAAAACCAGCGCGTGTTCAAGGACATTTCCCGTCGCAGTGCCCTGAGCCCGGCTCCCGGATTGCCGGGTGTGATGCGCTGAGCAACCGCGCCGACAGACACCTTTCCACCGCCCGGTGGCTCTCACCGAGCGACAGACGACATCCAGTGAGGCATCGATGAGCAAGTACAAGGCTCCCCTGCGGGACATGCGGTTCGCACTCCACGACGTGCTCGGTCTCGAGCATGCCCTGCCCGCCCTCGGCCATGACGAGGTCGGCCGCGAACTGGTCGACGCCGTGCTCGAGGAAGCCGCCCGCTTCGCCGAGACGGTGCTTGCGCCGCTCAACGAGGTCGGCGACCGCGAGGGGTGCACCCACGACAAGGCCACCGGTGATGTCACCACGCCGAGCGGGTTCAAGGAGGCCTACGCGCAGTACGTCGACGCCGGGTGGCCGGGGCTGACGGCGCCGGCCGAATTCGGCGGCCAGGGGCTGCCCCACGTGACCGGATTCGTGCAGAAGGAAATGGTCGACAGCGCCAACCTGGCGTGGGGCAACTTCCCGCTGCTAGGACATGGCGCCACCGAGGCGCTGCGCCAGCACGGCGAGGACTGGCAGCGGGAGGTCTTCCTCAAGCCGCTGGTCGATGGCCGCTGGACCGGCACCATGTGCCTGACCGAGCCGCATTGCGGCACGGACCTGGGGCTGCTCAAGACCCGCGCCGAACCCGGCCCCGACGGCACCTACGCGATCACCGGCACCAAGATCTTCATCACTGCCGGCGAGCACGACATGGCGCCCAACATCATCCACCTGGTGCTGGCGCGCCTTCCGGACGCGCCGTCGGGAAGCCGCGGCATCTCGCTGTTCGTGGTGCCCAAGTTCAAGGTGGACCGCGAGGGCAACGTCGGCGCGCGCAATGCGCTGGTGTGCGGCTCGCTCGAGCACAAGATGGGCATCCACGGTTCGGCGACGTGCGTGATGAACTTCGACGGCGCCGAGGGCTACCTCGTCGGCCAGCCCCACAAGGGCATGTCACACATGTTCACCATGATGAATGCCGCGCGCCTGGCGGTCGGCCTGCAGGGACTGGGGCTTTCCGAGCGCGCGCTGCAGAACGCCCTCGCCTATTCGCGCGACCGGCTGCAGTCGCGCTCGCTGTCGGGGCCGAAGCTGCCGGAGAAGCCGGCCGACCCGATCATCGTCCACCCGGACGTGCGCCGGATGCTGCTGACCTGCAAGGCCCTGGTCGAGGGCGGTCGCGTGATGGCCTACCACGCCGGCCTGATGGTCGACACCGCCGAGGGCGCCAGCGACGCAGGCGAACGCGAGCGCGCCGAGGCGCTGGTCGAGTTCATGACCCCGATCGTCAAGGGCTGTTTGACCGAGTGGGGCATCGAGTGCACCTACCACGCACTGCAATGCTTCGGCGGCCACGGCTACATCGCCGAGCACGGCATGGAGCAACTGGCCCGGGACGCGCGCATCACCACGCTCTATGAGGGCACCACCGGCATCCAGGCGCTGGACCTGGTGGGCCGCAAGATCCTCAAGCTGCAGGGCGCCGGCCTCAAGGCCTTCGGCGCGATGGTCGCCGGCTTCTGCCGCGAGCAGTCCGCCAACCCCGCCGTTGCCGGGCTGGTCGGCCCGCTGGCGGACAAGGCGCGCGAATGGGAAGAACTGACCGTCTCCGTTGCCAAGGCGGCCGCGGCCAACCCGGAGGAGGTCGGCGCCGCCTCGTACGACTACCTGATGTATTCGGGCTACGTCACGCTCGCCTACTGGTGGGCGCGCAGCGTGGCCGCCGCCGAGGCGTCCGACCAGCCCGAAGCGTTCAAGGCCGGCAAGCGCGAGACCGCCCGGTTCTATTTCGAGCGTGTGCTGCCTCGCACGCTCGCGCATGCCGCAGCGATCCGCAGCGGCGCCGGGTCGCTCATGTCGCTCGACGCGGACCACTTCGACGGCTGAGTCCTAACCCCGTCGAAAGGGGCAGACAATCCGTAACGGATCGGGTATATGCTCGGTCCCCGTGGAGAACGAAAGAGCGCCGCTACGCCTCGTCAACTCCGGCCCCGCGGCGGGAAACATCCCGCCCGGACCGGATGCCCCGGCGGTCGGCCCGCGTGGCGGCATCGAACGCCTCAATTCGGTGAGGTTGCTCGCGCTGGACGCCCACGGGCGTGTCCTCGACTGGATGAACTGGCAGCAGGCCGCCTGCCTCTACGCACGCGATGCGGTCGCCTGGACACTCGGCGATCCCTGCCTGCAGGTCCATGGCGGCACCAACCGGCTCAGCGGCGAGCAGAGCCTGCTGGACCTGCACCCGATCGTCGCCGCGCGCGGCCATGCCCGGGCCCACGCGCTGGACCCGACACCGGCACTCACCAACACGGCGCTGTTTGCCCGCGACGCCCACCTGTGTCTGTACTGCGGCCGCGAATGCCACCGGCCGCAGCTGACCCGCGACCACGTCCTGCCGGTCTCCAAAGGAGGCCGCGACGTCTGGGAGAACGTCGTCGCCGCGTGTTTCCACTGCAACTCGCGCAAGGGCAACCGCACCCCCCAACAGGCCGGCATGCCGTTGCTGGCGGTGCCCTACCGGCCCAGCTGGGTCGAACACCTGATCCTCTCCAACCGCAACATCCTGGCCGACCAGATGGCATTCCTGAAAAGCCACCTGCCGAAGAAGCACGCGCGCTCGGTCAACTGACCCGCCGCGGCCAATTGCGCCTCACCGTGCCGCCACGCGCCGGCTTTCGACGCTGGGCGCGCATTGACGCTCGCGGTCGCCTCCGCAACACTCCGGTCACCTGTATCAATGGATTCGACGATGTCCCTGACTTTCGGCCTGACCGGTATGGACCCGGCCACGGAAACCTCGCTGAAAGCAGCGTTCACCGAAGCCAACGCCCGCCTCGGTGGTAGCTGGCAGTTGCTGCCCGAGACCCAGGCCGACTACATCGTGGTCGACATGGACAGCATGTACGGTCCGATGAGCTGGCTGCGCCTGCATGCGGCCGGCAAGACCGTGATCGGCCTGACATCGGCACCACGCACGCAGGCCGACCACCGCCTCGGACAGCCCTTCGACGCCGGCTCGCTGGCGCAACTGCTGGCTGAGCTGGCGCCCAGCGTGGTGGCCGCCTCGCCCGCCGGCCTGACGCCGGCGCCCCAGCCACAGGATCAGCTGCCGGAAGAACAGCCCGCGGTGGCAGCCGCCGACTCCGAGCCGCTGTCGGTCGCCGCGACCGAGGAAGTCGGTGTCGCGCCGCGCGAGCCGGCCAGCGTCGCCGTCGCCCAGGTGGTGCCGGCTGCCCCGACCATGCAACCCCACGTGCCGGCCGTTGAAATTGAACCCACGCGCCTGGCCGAATGGCTGGCATCGGGCCGCATCACGGGCAAGGTGCAGCTCGAGCGCGACGGCACCACGCTGCTGATCGACACCGACGCGCGCCGCTACCACGGCCCGTCAGCACTCAAGCCACTGGTTGCGCACGTCACCGGGCCGCTCGCTGCAGCCGACTTTGTCGCGACGCCCGACTGGGACGCCCGGGCCGCGGCGCATGGCGAATCGCAACCGCTCACCCGCCTGCTGTGGCTGGACGGGTTGCTGGCCGGCGGCGGCAAGCTGATGCCGGGCTTCGACCCGGACGCCCGCTACCAGATGCTCAAGTGGCCGCAGACCGAACGCGAGTACCCGAAGCATTTCCGCATCGCCACGGCGATGATGAAGGGGCCGGCGACGCTCTCGGAAATCGCCGCTGCCAGCGGCGTGCCGGAAGCCGACGTCACCGACTTCGTCAACGCCAGCCTCGCCACCGGCTTCGCCGATGTCGAGCGGCCGCCGGAACCCGAGCCCGAAGCACCGAAGTCGGGCCTGTTCGGCCGCCTGCGCGGCCGCTGAACCCCGGCGCCGGTCCGACCGGGTGAACCTTGCCCCACCTCCGGTGGGGCGGGACAATGGGCGACTGCCGTCCGACGCCGTATTGATGATCGATCCCCAACGCTACCCGCGCTTGTCGCGCATTTCGGTCCCGGCCGAGCTTCGCGCGTTTCCCGAAGAGGAATTGCCGGCGATCGCCGACGAGCTGCGCGCCTACCTGATCGAACAGGTCGCCCAGTCGGGCGGGCACTTCGGCGCCGGACTGGGCGTCATCGAGCTGACCGTCGCGCTGCACTGGCTGTACGAGACGCCGGTGGACCGCCTGGTCTGGGATGTCGGCCACCAGACGTACCCGCACAAGATCCTGACCGGTCGCCGCGACGCGATCCGCACGGTCAAGCAGAAGGACGGCGTCGCGCCGTTCCCCAAGCGCGAGGAGTCGGAGTACGACACCTTCGGCGTCGGCCACAGCTCCACCAGCATCTCGGCCGCGCTGGGCATGGCGATTGCACTGCAGCGCGCCGGTGACGACCGCAAGGTGGTCGCGGTGATCGGCGACGGTGCGATCACCGGCGGCATGGCGTTCGAAGCACTGGCGCACGGCGGCGGCATGGGCGACGAGCCCGGCGGCGTCGAACCGAACCTGCTGGTGATCCTCAACGACAACCAGATGTCGATTTCCGAGAACGTCGGCGGCGTCACCCGGATGCTCGGGCGGCTGTCAGGCAGCCGCACGCTCAATGCCCTGCGCGAGGGCGGCAAGAAGCTGCTCGGCGACAAGCACGGCGCGCCGGCGCGCTTCGTCAAACGCTGGGAAGAACAGTGGAAGGGGATGTTCGTCCCGTCCACGTTCTTCGAGGAACTCGGCTTCCACTACACCGGCCCGATCGATGGCCACGACCTGCCGGCACTGCTGGGCGCGCTGAAGACCCTCAAGCACCTCAAGGGTCCGCAGTTGCTCCACATCATCACCACCAAGGGCAAGGGCTACGAGCTCGCGGAAGGCGACCAGATCGGCTACCACGCCGTCAGCCCGTTCGACCCCAGCCAGGGCATGGTCAGCAAGCCGGGCGCCAAGAAGCCCACCTATACCGACGTGTTCGGCGACTGGCTGTGCGACATGGCCGCCGCCGACCCGCAACTGCTCGCCATCACCCCGGCGATGCGCGAGGGCTCGGGGCTGGTCCGCTACAGTCGCGAGTACCCGGAGCGCTATTTCGACGTGGCCATCGCCGAGCAGCACGCCGTGACGCTCGCGGCCGGCATGGCCTGCGAGGGTGCCAAGCCGGTGGTGGCGATCTATTCGACCTTCCTCCAGCGCGGCTACGACCAGCTGGTGCACGACGTCGCGATCCAGAACCTTGACGTGCTGTTCGCGATCGACCGCGGCGGCGTGGTCGGGCCCGACGGCGCCACCCACGCCGGCAACCTCGACCTCAGCTACCTGCGCTGCGTCCCGAACATGGTGGTCATGGCGCCAGCCGACGAGGATGAGTGCCGCACGATGCTCTCCACCGGCTTCCGCTACGCCGGCCCGGCCGCCGTGCGGTACCCGCGCGGCACCGGCCCGGGCGTGGCGCTGCGACCCGGGCTCGACACCTTGCCGATCGGCAAGGCCGAGGTGCGGCGCCGCGGCGGCCCGGTGGCGTTGCTCGCGTTCGGCGCGATGGTGGCCGCGGCCGAACAGGCCGGCGTCGCGCTCGGGCTGACCGTGGTCAACATGCGCTTCGTCAAGCCATTGGACCGCGCTCTGGTGCTGCAGTTGGCACGGGACCACGAGGGTTTCGTCACGATCGAGGACAACGTGGTTGCAGGCGGCGCCGGCAGCGGCGTGGCCGAGCTGCTCGCCGCGGAAGGGATCGTCCTGCCGATTCTGCACCTGGGCCTGCCCGACGAGTTCCAGCACCACGCCAGCCGCGAGCAACTTCTCGCCGAGGCCGGCCTGGACGCGGCGGGGATCCAGCGCGCGGTCGACGCCCGCTGGCCCGGGCTGGGCGCGCGTCCGGCAACCGGTACGGCCTGACAGCGGCCGCGAAACGTCCAATCCCCAAACAGAAAACGCCCGGCGCAAACGGGCGTTTTCTGTATCTCGAATTGGTCGGGACGGCCGGATTTGAACCGACGACCACCTGTCCCCCAGACAGGTGCGCTACCAGGCTGCGCTACGCCCCGAGTGTCTTGCATCCGCCAGCAGGCGGCCGGTGATTATAGCCGAGTTGCCTGCCACCGCCACGGCTTTCGCGTCAGCGACGCAGCAACTGCAGGACTTCTTCCAGCTCCATCCGGACCTGCCGGATGATCTGCGAGCTCAATGCGGATTCGTCCTTCGCCGCCTCGCCCTCCAGCCGCAGCCGGGCGCCGCCGATCGTGTAGCCCTGTTCGTACAGCAGCCCGCGGATCTGCCGCACCATCAGCACTTCATGCCGCTGGTAGTAACGGCGGTTGCCGCGGCGCTTGACGGGGTTAAGCGACGGGAACTCGGTTTCCCAGTAGCGCAGCACGTGCGGCTTGACGTCGCACAGCTCGCTGACCTCGCCGATGGTGAAATAGCGCTTGGCCGGGATCGGCGGAAGTTCGCGGTTGCTGCCGGGGTCAAGCATGGGTCACGCCCCCGCCATACGCTTCGACGCGTTCCTTGAGCTTCTGGCCGGGCTTGAAGGTCACGACGGTGCGTGCGGAAATCGGAATCTCCTCGCCGGTCTTCGGGTTGCGGCCCGGACGCTGGTTCTTGCGGCGCAGGTCGAAGTTGCCGAAGCCCGACAGCTTGACCTGGCGGCCGCTTTCGAGCGCCTGGCGCAGGCTGTCGAAAAACGCGTCGACGAATTCCTTCGCTTCGCGCTTGTTGAGGCCGACCTCGTCGAAGAGGCGCTCGGCCATTTCAGCCTTGGTCAATGCCATCGTGTGGTTCCTGCCCTGCCTGCCTAACCGTCAGCCGCGAATCGTGGCCGCGTGCGCCTGTTGCAACCGCGTGGTCACCGCGGCAACCGCCGCGTCCACGTCCTGGTCGGTCAGGGTGCGTGATTCTTCCTGCAGAATCAAGCCCATAGCGAGACTCTTGCATCCAGATTCCACGCCCTTGCCCTGGTAGACATCGAACAGCACGAGGTCGCGCAGGACCCTTCCGGCCGCTTCCCGGACGCTTGCCGACAAGGCCTGCCAAGTGACGTCCTGGGGCACCACGAAGGCGAGGTCGCGGCGGACCGAGGGGAACCGCGAGCGGGCGCCGGACTTCGGCAGCGGCCGGGTCACCAGCGGCTCGAGGTCGAGTTCGAACCCGACCACGTCGACATCGATTTCCAGCGCGCGCGCCAGCCGCGGATGGACTTGGCCGACCCAGCCCAGCCGCGTCGACTCGCCGTTGCTGTCGTGGCGGAACACGTCGGCTGAACGTCCCGGATGGGCCCAGTCGGGCGTTGAAGGACGGAACTCGAGCCGCGCACCGGACAGGGCCGCCAGACTCTCCAGGTCACCCTTCAGGTCATGGAAGCCGACCGGTCGGGAGGGCGCGCCCCACTGCTCGGCGCCGGCGTTGCCACAGGCGACGGCGGCGACACGGAGCGTATGCAACGGGGCGGCGCCGGCCTGGGCGGTGAACACGTTGCCGATCTCGAACATCCGCACGCGCGACTGTTGGCGCGCGGTATTGCGCCCCAGCGCCGACACCAGCCCCGGCAGCAGCGAAGTGCGCATGACGCCCAGCTCCGCGCTGAGCGGATTGGCGAGCGCGACGCTTTGCCCGGTTGCTCCCCACGCCTGCAGCAGACTGGCATCGACGAAGGCGTAGTTGATCGCTTCCAGGAAGTCCCGTGCCGCGAGCTGGCGGCGCACCACCCCGCCGTCGACGCGGGTCTCGCTCGGCGCGACCAGCCGCGCGGCACCCGACGGTAAGGTGGTCGGGATGGCGTCGTAGCCGTGGATCCGCGCAACCTCTTCGATCAGGTCCTCCTCGATCGCAAGATCGAAGCGGCGGCTTGGCGGCGTCACGCGCCAGCCCAGCGGATCCGATTCCACCGCCAGGCCCAGCGCCCCGAGGATGCGCGCCACCTCGCTGTCGGCAACGGCGAGGCCGAGCACCCGGGCAAGCCGGTCACGCCGCAGCAGGATCGGTCGCGGCGGCGCCAGATGCGCCTCGAGCGCGGCCTCGACCACCGGCCCGGGCACGCCGCCGGCCGCGTCGAGGATCAACCGGGTGGCGTACTCGAGCGCGATCCGGGGCAGCTCCGGGTCGACACCGCGTTCGAACCGGTGCGCGGCGTCGGTGTGCAGGCCGAGCTTGCGGCTGCGGCCGATGATCGCCTCGGGCGCAAAGTGCGCTGATTCGAGGAACACGTTGCGGCTGGCCTCGGTCACGCGGGTGTCGAAACCGCCCATCACCCCGGCCAGCGCGACCGGCCGGTCGGCGTCGGTGACGAGCAGGAAATCGCCATCCAGCGGGGCGTCGCGTCCATCGAGCAGCTTCAGGGATTCGCCCGCGCGTGCCCGACGTACACCCACCGGACCGGTCAACGTGTCGCGGTCGAACGCGTGCATCGGCTGGCCGAGTTCCAGCATCACGTACTGGGTCACGTCGACCAGCAGCGAGACCGGGCGGACGCCGCTGCGGCGCAGGCGCTCGGCAATGCGCCAAGGGGTCGGCGCGGACGCGTCGACGCCTTCGATCACGCGACCGCAATAGCGCGGGGCGTCGGCGCCGGCTTGCAGCTCGATCGGCAGGCTGGCCTGAGACACGGCCGGCACCGGCTCGACTTCGAACGAAGCGACTTCGCTGCCGGACGCGGCGGCGACGTCGTACGCGGTTCCGCGCACGCCGAAACAGTCGGCGCGATTGGGCGTCAGTTTGATCTCGATGCTGGCGTCGGGCAGGCCCAGCAGGGTAGCCATCGGCTGGCCGACCACCGCATCGGCGGGCAACTCGAGCAGGCCGGACGCATCGACGTCGGTCCCCAGCTCCTTCGCCGAGCACAGCATCCCGAACGACTCGACACCACGCAGCTTGGCCGGCGTGATCGCCATGCCACCGGGGAGCACCGCGCCGACCTTCGCGAGTGGGGCCTTGAGGCCGGCACGGGCGTTGGGCGCGCCGCAGACGATCTGCACGGTTTCGCCGCCACCCGCGTCGACCGTGCACACCTGCAGCCGGTCGGCCTCGGGGTGCTTCTCGGCACTCACGATCTCGGCCACCACCACCCCGTCCAGTGTCCCGCCGAGGTCGGTCACCTCTTCGACCTCCAGCCCGATCGCGGTCAACGTCGCGACCAGTTGCTCGCGGCTGGCGGTGGTGGGCACGTGCTGGCGCAGCCAGTTCTCGGAAAACTTCATGGTTTTCGTCCTTTCCCGGTGGCGTCAGGCGAACTGGCGCAGGAAGCGCACGTCGTTCTCGAAGAAGCTGCGCAGGTCGTCGACCCCGTAGCGCAGCATCGCGAAGCGCTCGACACCCAGCCCGAAGGCGTAGCCGGTGTACTTCTCCGGGTCGATGCCGACGTTGCGGAGTACGTTCGGGTGGACCATCCCGCAGCCCAGCACCTCCAGCCACCGTGTGGATCCGTCCGGCTGCTGCCAGGCGATGTCGACCTCGGCCGACGGCTCGGTGAAGGGGAAATAGCTCGGGCGGAAGCGCATCTCGAAATCGCGCTCGAAGAACGCACGAACGAACTCGGCCAAGGTGCCCTTGAGGTCGGCGAAGCTGGCGTGCTCGTCGACCAGCAGGCCTTCGACCTGGTGGAACATCGGCGTGTGGGTCTGGTCGCTGTCGCTGCGGTAGACCTTGCCTGCCGCGATCATCCGCAGCGGCGGTTGGCCGCCGGTTGCCAGCAGGTCCTGCATGTAGCGCACCTGCACGCCCGAGGTGTGGGTGCGCAGGAGCCGGCCGTCATCGAAGTAGAAGGTGTCGTGCATCGCCCGCGCCGGATGGTGTGGCGGGAAATTGAGTGCCTCGAAGTTGTGCCAGTCGTCCTCGATCTCGGGGCCGTCGGACAGCTCGAAGCCGAGGCGCCCGAAGATGTCGGTGATGCGCTCGAGCGTGCGGCTCACCGGATGCAGCCCGCCGCGGCCGGAGTCGATGCCCGGCAGGGTGACGTCGATGGTTTCGTCGGCGAGTCGGGCATCCAGCGCGGCGGACTCGAGCGCCTGTTTGCGCTCGCCCAGCGCCGCCGACACGGTGTCGCGCGCCTCGTTGATCGCGGCGCCGGCCGCCTTGCGCTCCTCCGCCGGCAGCTTGCCCAGCTGCTTGAGCTGGCCGGTGATGGTGCCGGACTTGCCGACCAGCGCGACCCGCAAGGCCTCGATGGCGGCCGGCGAGTCGGCGGCAGCGATGTCCGCCAGCGCCTGGCGGGTCAGGGTTTCGATCTCACTCATGCGCAATCCCGATGTCACCGAACCATTCCGTTTCAGGAGCGACATCGGTCGCGACCCGCCAAACGCTTGAGGCGATGTACAGGTCGCGACCGACGTCGCTTCTACAGGAAGCCCATTCCAAAAACGAACATGGGGAAGGACTTGCGCCCTTCCCCATGCGTTTACTGCCATGTACGTCCGCCTACAGGACCACCTGGGTCCCTGCCGGCGGGCGACACACTTACGCTGCGAGCGCGCCCTTGGCCTTCTCGGTCAGCGCGGCAAAACCCGCCGCGTCGTGCACGGCGATGTCCGCCAGCACCTTGCGGTCGAGGGTGATGCCGGCCTTCAGGAGACCATTCATAAAGCGGCTGTAGCTCATGCCGTTGGCGCGGGACGCCGCATTGATGCGGGTGATCCACAGCGAACGGAAATTGCGCTTCTTCTGCTTGCGGCCGATGTAGGCGTACTGCAACGCCTTGGTGACCGCCTGCTTGGCGACGCGGAAGACCTTGCGGCGGGCGTGGTAGTAGCCCTTGGCCTGCTTGAGGATCTTCTTGTGGCGACGACGCGCCTGCACACCACGTTTGACTCGTGCCATTTCTCAGTCCTCCTCAGGCGTACGGCAACATGCGGGTGATACGACCGGCATCCTCGGCGCGGACGTGGTTCGTCTGCCGCAGGTTGCGCTTCCGCTTGGTCGCCTTCTTGGTGAGGATGTGGCTACGGTTGGCGTGGCCGCACTTGAACTTGCCGGACGCGGTCTTGCGAAAACGCTTGGCCGCCCCGCGGTGGGTCTTGATCTTGGGCATTGCGAATGTCCTTACGGGTTCTTGTCACTGGCCTGGGCGGTGGCTCGCGCCACGCTTTCCGTCCTGCCCAACACCGGCTTGTAAGTCGTTGACCCGAAAGGGATCCGCGACAGGTCCTGGCTGCACTTCACTTCAAACACACAACAAACCCCGGCGAACCGGGCCGGCCATTATGCCGTCCGCCTGCCGGGGTTGCAAATACTTCTTCGAAATCAGTCGCTTCGGGCGCCAGCCCGGAGCGCGGACCTCAGACCTTCTTCTTGGGCGCGATCATCATGACCATCTGACGCCCTTCGAGCCTCGGGCGCGATTCGATCACGATGTCCTCGCCGAGGTCGGCCTCGATCCGGGCGGCCATCTCGCGGCCGAGCTCCTGATGGCTCATCTCGCGGCCACGGAAGCGAATGTTGACCTTGATCTTGTCCCCTTCCTCCAGGAACCCGCGCATCTTGCGCAGCTTGATCTGGTAGTCGCCCTCGTCGGTCACGGGGCGGAACTTGACCTCCTTGATCTCGACCTGCTTCTGCTTCTTCTTGGCCGCGTTGGCCTTCTTCTGCAGGTCGAACATGAACTTGCCGAAATCCATCACGCGGCAGACCGGCGGGTCGCCGTGCGGCTGGATTTCGACCAGGTCGAGTCCTTCTTCCTGGGCAAGGCTCAGGGCTTCGTCGCGCGAGAGCACGCCAACCATCTCGCCGTCGCTGCCGATCACGCGCACTTTCGGGACGCGGATCTCCTGGTTCTTGCGGTTCCGCTTGTCGGGGGTACTGATATTGCAATCTCCGGTATCAATCGTGCCGGCCGCATCGGTGCGGCCGGGTCTCTGGTGGACGCTGCCTCAGCCGGCGTCCTCGTCACGTAAACGCGCGGCGAACTCGGCGGTGGTCATCAACCCCAAATCCTCCCCCCCGCGGGTCCGCACCGCAACCATGCCGTTCTCCTTCTCGCGGTCCCCGACCACCAGCAGGTACGGCACGCGCTGCAGCGTGTGCTCGCGAATCTTATAGCCGATTTTCTCGTTGCGCAAATCGCTTTGGACCCGGAACCCTTGATTTGCAAGGGATTTCCGGACCTCCTCGACGTGGTCGGCCTGGGCATCGGTGATGTTCATCACGACCGCCTGGACCGGTGCCAGCCAGGCCGGGAACTGGCCTGCATGGTGCTCGATCAGGATGCCGATGAAACGCTCCATCGACCCCACGATTGCGCGGTGCAGCATGACCGGGTGGCGCTTCTGGCTGTGCTCGTCGACGTACTCGGCGCCCAAGCGGCCCGGCATCATGAAGTCGACCTGCATCGTGCCCAGCTGCCAGGTGCGGCCGATCGCGTCACGCAGGTGGTACTCGATCTTCGGGCCGTAGAACGCGCCCTCGCCGGGCAGCTCCTCCCATTCCACCCCGGCCGAATGCAGCGCCGAGCGCAGCGCGTCCTCGGCCTTGTCCCAGGTCGCGTCGTCGCCCAGGCGCGGTTCAGGACGCAGGGCGAGCTTGACCTGCACGTCGGTGAAGCCGAAATCGGCGTAGACCGCCATCGCCTGGCGGTGGAACGCGGTCACCTCGGACTCGATCTGCCCCTCGGTGCAGAACACGTGGCCGTCGTCCTGGGTGAACCCGCGCACGCGCAGGATGCCGTGGAGCGCACCCGACGGCTCGTTGCGGTGGCAGGCGCCGAACTCGCCATAACGGATCGGGAGGTCGCGATAGCTGTGCAGGCCGTGGTTGAACACCTGCACGTGGCCCGGGCAGTTCATCGGCTTCAGCGCGTAGGTACGCTTCTCCGACTCGGTAAAGAACATGTTTTCCTGGTAGTTGTCCCAGTGGCCGGACTTCTGCCACAGCGACACGTCGAGGATCTGCGGGCAGCGCACTTCGTCGTAACCGGAATCCCGGTACACCTTGCGCATGTACTGCTCGACCACCTGCCAGATCGACCAGCCCTTGGGGTGCCAGAAGATGAGCCCGGGCGCCTCTTCCTGCAGATGGAACAGGTCCTGCTGCCTGGCGATCCTGCGGTGGTCGCGCTTCTCGGCTTCCTCCAGCTGGAGCAGGTAGGCCTTGAGATCCTTGTCGTTGAGCCAGGCGGTGCCGTAGATGCGGCTGAGCATCTGGTTGTTGTGGTCACCGCGCCAGTAGGCGCCGGCGACCTTCATCAGCTTGAAGCTGCGCAGCTTGTCGGTACCGGGCACGTGCGGGCCGCGGCACAGGTCGGTGAATTCGCCCTGGCTGTAGAGCGACAGGTCCTGGTCGGCCGGGATCGACTCGATGATCTCGGCCTTGTAGTGCTCGCCGATGCCCTTGAAGAACGCAACCGCCTCGTCGCGCGACTTGACGCTGCGGCTGACCGGCTGCGCCTCTTTCACGATCTTCTGCATCTCGGCCTCGATGGCCGGCAGGTCCTCGGGCGTGAACGGGCGCTCGTAGGCGAAGTCGTAATAGAACCCGTTGTCGATGACCGGGCCGATGGTCACCTGCGCGCCCGGGAACAGGCGCTGCACGGCCTGGGCAAGCAAGTGCGCGGTGGAATGGCGCAGCACCTCGAGCGCGTCGGGGTGCCTGTCGGTAACGATCTCGAGCGCGGCGTCGTGGTCGATCCGGAAGCCGGTGTCGACCAGCTTGCCGTCAACCTTGCCGGCCAGCGCGGCCTTGGCCAGGCCGGGGCCGATCGAGCCGGCGACGTCGGCGACGGAAACGGGGTGGTCGAATTCGCGGCGGGAACCGTCGGGGAGCGTGATTGCAATCATGGGGATCAGGGTTCGGGCTTCTGTAGGAGCGGGCAAACAAAAAGCGCCACGAGGGCGCCTGCGGATGCGGAAGCCTCGGGGCGTGTCAGCGTTGGCCGGTGGTAGTGTCCATGTCGCACGCTCGGCCGGCGCGTCGGCGCGGGCCACCTCGGTCGGGGCGACCGGGCCGGCCGCACCCCGCAATAGTCCGGAACGGGGCGCGGCAAGTCAACGCCGGCAAGGTGGGCCGTTTGCTTGCACCGAAACGCGAAAACAAAAACGGCCGGGGCAGACCCGGCCGTTTTCGCAACGTTCTGGTGGGCGGTACAGGGTTCGAACCTGTGACCCCTACCATGTCAAGGTAGTGCTCTACCGCTGAGCTAACCGCCCTTCGCCTTGAACAACCCGGCGAGAGGGCGCGCAGTTTAGCCCGCGGCGGGACCGTCGGCAATAGCCGCGAGCACGCCGGCCCACTATGCGGCGAAACCCTGCTCCTTGAGCCGGTGCAACTCGTCGCGGACCGATGCCGCCTGCTCGAACTCCAGGTCGCGGGCGTGCTGGTACATCTGCTGCTCGAGCTTCCTGATGCGTGCGGCCAGCTGGCCGGGGCTGAGCGCCGCGTACTCTGCAGCCTCTTCCGCCGCCTTGCGGGCACGGTTACGCCCTTTCAGCGAGTCCGGATCGACCCGCGCACCCTCCATCACATCGACGACCGGGCGGCTCACCGACTGCGGCGTGATGCCGTGTTCGGTGTTGTATTCGACCTGCTTGGCGCGACGGCGGTCGGTCTCTTCGATCGCCCGCTTCATCGAGTCGGTCATCCGGTCGGCGTACAGGATCGCCTTGCCGCGGACATTGCGCGCGGCGCGGCCGATGGTCTGGATCAGCGAGCCGGTCGAACGCAGGAAGCCTTCCTTGTCGGCGTCGAGGATCGCCACCAACGACACCTCGGGCATGTCCAGGCCCTCGCGCAGCAGGTTGATGCCGACCAGCACGTCGAACTTGCCGAGCCGCAGGTCGCGGATGATCTCGACGCGCTCGACCGTGTCGATATCCGAGTGCAGGTAGCGCACCCGGACGCCATGCTCGCCGAGGTATTCGGTCAGGTTCTCGGCCATGCGCTTGGTGAGCGTGGTAATCAACACGCGGTCGCCCATCGCGGTGCGCTTGGTGATTTCACCGAGCACGTCGTCGACCTGGGTCGCGACGGGCCGGATCTCCACCTCGGGGTCGATCAGCCCGGTGGGCCGCACGACCAGCTCGGTGACCTCGCCTGCCGAGTGCTCCAGTTCGTACTTGCCCGGCGTGGCGGACACGAAGATCGCCCGGGGCGAGCGCCCCTCCCATTCCTCGAACTTCAGCGGCCGGTTGTCCAGCGCCGACGGCAACCGGAACCCGAACTCCACCAGCGTCTCCTTGCGCGAGCGGTCGCCCTTGTACATCGCACCGACCTGGGGGACGGTCACGTGCGACTCGTCGCAGACCAGCAGCGCGTCCGGCGGGAGGTAGTCGAACAGGCACGGCGGCGGCTCGCCGGGCATGTGGCCGGTCAGGTGGCGGCTGTAGTTCTCGACACCGTTGCAGTAGCCGACCTCGGCCAGCATCTCCAGGTCGAACTGGGTGCGCTGGGCCAGCCGCTGCGCCTCGACGAGCTTGTTCTGCGCATACAGCTGCTCCAGCCGCACCCGGAGCTCGTCCTTGATCGCATCGACGGCGTCGAGCACCGTGCGGCGCGTGGTCACGTAATGGGACTTGGGGTAGATCGTGTAGCGCTGGAGCTTGCGCAGCGTCTCGCCGGTGAGGGGGTCGAACGCGGTGACGTTCTCGATCTCGCCGTCGAACAGCTCGATCCGCACGGCTTCCATCTCCGACTCGGCCGGGTGCACGTCGATCACCTCGCCCCGGACGCGGTAGGTGCCGCGTCGCAGCTCGGTGTCGTTTCGCGAGTACTGCATCTCGGTCAGGCGCCGGATCAGCTCCCGCTGGTCGATCCGTTCGCCGCGGACCATATGCAGCACCATCCGGAAGTATTCGTTGGGATCGCCGAGCCCGTAGATCGCCGAGACGGTGCAGACGATGATGCAGTCGCGCCGCTCCAGCAGCGCCTTGGTCGCCGACAGGCGCATCTGCTCGATGTGCTCGTTCACCGAACTGTCCTTCTCGATGAAGGTGTCCGATGACGCCACGTAGGCCTCGGGCTGGTAGTAGTCGTAATAGCTGACGAAGTACTCGACCGCGTTGTGCGGGAAGAACTGCTTGAACTCGCCGTACAGTTGCGCCGCCAGGGTCTTGTTGGGCGCCATGACCAGGGTCGGCTTTTGCACCCGCTGGATCACGTTGGCGATCGTGTACGTCTTGCCGGACCCCGTGACCCCAAGCAGGGTCTGGTGGGCCAGGCCCGCCTCGAAGCCGGCCGACAGCTTCTCGATGGCCTGCGGCTGGTCGCCGGCAGGCTGGTAGGGCGAGACGAGCTGGAACACACCCTCGCGAGCCGGCGCGTCCGGCGACGGGCTGGTCGTGGCGGGGATGTCGATCGAAGAGTCGGTCATCGCTCGTGGTATGGGGGACGAAACGCCCAGTGTAGGACCTCGTCGGGATGGGGGCGGACACGGGGTTTCCCTACCCCGCCGATTACCGGGCGCCGACTGCGGTTCAGCTGCTGTCGCCTGACGATGGCGCCTTGCTTACGGATGGAGCGAGGCGATGGCGCACGAAGCGCACATACGTACCGGCGGGTACACCCTGGTCGAACTGATGGTGACGCTGGCGGTGCTCACGGTGACGCTGACGATTGGCGTGCCCGCGTTTGCGGGCGTCATCCAGCGCGCCCGGGAGGCGAACGCCTACCACCTGCTGACAGCCTCCCTGGCCGCCGCCCGGATCGCCGCGGTGAAGGACGGAACCGCCGTGTCCGTGTGCCCGAGCCCCGACGGCGCCCGCTGTCGGGGCGACGGGGTCTGGGAAGGTGGCTGGATCGTCTACAGCGACCCGGGCGACGAGGGCCAGCCGCGGGATGCCCGGGCGGTACTCCAGCACGTCGAGGGCATCGGCCCGGGATTGGCCCTGCGAAGCTCAAGTGGGCGCAAGCGGGTCCGGTTCACCCCGGACGGCTGGTCGTACGGCCGCAACCTGAGCGTGAGGCTGTGCGGGCTCGAGGGGAGCCGCCTGCTCGGGAAGGTGGTGGTGAACAATGCGGGGCGGCCGCGGAGCGAGCGCTATGGCGCGGGAGAACCCTGCCCTTACCTGCTCTGAGGCCCCATACGCAAAAGGCCCGCATCGCTGCGAGCCTTCTGGAAGAACCTGGCGCCCGAAGTTGGACTCGAACCAACGACCCCCTGATTAACAGTCAAGTGCTCTAACCAGCTGAGCTATTCGGGCGGGACGCGCATTGTAATGCGCCTGTGGTCCGGGTCAAGTCCGACGGGGTGGACTTACCAGCATTCGGAGGCCGATCCGGCCGTGCCGGTGATCCCGCGGGTCCCGGTCTGGTCCAGCGACAGGGTCCCGCACTTGGTGTCCTTGGTGGCCTGATGGTTCTGCGGGGTCGCCGTAATGCTGTAGGTCCGCGCCGCCGACGCTGCGAGCGCAATGGCGTAGTGCCCCTGCAGCTCGTTCTGGCAGTCGCTGGCCGGGAGCGCGGCGCCGACGTAGGTCAGGTTCGTGGTGTAGTAGCGCTCCATGAACTGCGCGCCCTCCAACGCACAACCGGCTGCCGCGTTTCGACGGCTCTTGATCATCGCGAAGTCGTAGCTGGCATACGCGATGCCCGCCAGGATTGCGATGATCGCCACCACGATCATCAGCTCGATGAGGGTAAAGCCCGCGACCGCGCGGCGCGGAGTGCGAAAACTCTTGATCATCTGATTCACTTCCTCAGGACTTCACGCCAGGAAACCCGGCCGGACGAGGAGTCCGGGTTGATGCGGACCGAGCCGGTACCGCCGGAGGAGCCGCCGGCGCTCAGCAGCTTGTCGATCAGCACGCTGTCAGTGTTCATGCCCACGCCGAGGTCGATCGAACCGACCGCCTTGCCGTTGATCTCGTCGTCGCTGAACGACCCGTCTCCATCGACATCGAAGAAGTGCTCGCCAACGCTGCCACCGGTGAACGCATTGATCGCGTTGATGTAACCACGGCCGCCCGGTGTGCAAGGGTCGCTGCTGGGAATGATGCTGGAGGTGATGAACACCGGGCCCACGACCTGCGCATCGCCGATGATCCGTTCACCCTCGGCGAGCTGGTTGGGCGGGGTCAACAGGTCCACCAGCCAACCGCGCTTTCCGGCGGGCATCGTGACACTGGAGGACTCGAACGCCCGGACCGGCTTGCCGGCGATCGACCCGCTTTCGGTGATCGTGCGCTCCACCAGCAGGCCGTTCGCACCATCGTTGGCTGCCCGAGTTCCGATCGAGTCTCCGTCGATGATGCCGTACATGCTCTGCACAGCCTTGCTCGAAAGGTCCTCGTTGGTCAGCAGACGGCCCGTTCCGAAGAACACCCAGCGCTTGTAGTTGACCGGATCGATGCCCAACGACACCGCACCACTGATCGGCTGGCGGTTGCCGCTGGCATCCGTCGCAATGAAGAGCGGAGCGAAATTGTCGCTGTTTGCGTTGTTGATCTTGTTGGCCTTGTTGCCCGCGACGCCCCACGCGGACGCCGCGTCAGCCTCGAGGCTGAACTTCCAGACGTTGCCCTGCTGGTCACCTGCATAAACCAGGTCGACAGTGCCATTGCCGTCAGAGTCCCAGCCACGCGGTCCGGAAAGGCCATTGTTGGTGGCCGTGCTGGTCTGCAACTTAGTGACCGCCCCGGTGTCGACATCGACAATCCATAGGACCGAGCGGTCATTGGTGCTGTTGACGCCGTTACCGAAAATGACGCTGACGGAACCGTTGTTGAGACGGGCAACGATCGGTTCGCCCATCACCAGGCCCATGTCCGCGTCACCCGCGATGTCGAACTTGACGTCGGTCGCGGTGAACGAGGCCGGATTGGTCACGTCCAGGGCAAAGACGCCCTTGCCGCCGTGACCCAGCGTGCCCGCGAGGATGTTCCTGCCGTTCGGATACGTAACCGTCCTGGTCATGTTGCGATCGGACACCGTGATCGGACCATCGACGAAATAGCGGTGCGTGTAGCTGCGAGCACTCAGCTCCTTGAGCTGGGCCATCTGCACCCCACGCGGCACGTACGCGAAGACTTCCGCGCCGGTCGCCCCGTTGAAGGCATGCAGCATGCCGTCATTGGCACCGACATAGAGCGTGTCGGCATCCTTTGAATAGAACGGCGAGCTGTGGATCACGTCACCCAGCAGATGCGGGCGGTTCCTGAGGTCGCCGCCATTGGCTTCCTCGCCCGAGTCGTCGCCACGCAGGTAGTCGGCGATGCTGAAACCCTCCGCGCTGGTACCCAGCGCAGTCGCCTGGGCCGCCGTCGGGAAGGGGCCGCGGGTACCGGCGGCGTCGGTCGTGACGATCCTCCGCAAAGCCCATGCAGGAAACTCCTCGGAGGCCTTCCAGACGGGGCTGTTCTCGTTCACACCGCTCGCGGTAACCGGGTAGGCGATGATGTCGCCGCTCCAGCTCTCGCTGATGTACTTGGCTTGGAACAGCTTGGTCTCGGTGCTGATGGACGTGCTGCTGGCCGAAACGTTGGACCGGGAGCCGACGCGCTCACCGATCGTGGCGAGGGCGCTTTCCAGTGCCTTTGCAAAGGCGCTGGGGTCGGTCGCGGCTACGAATTCGCCGTGACCGTTGACGGCCGCATGCAGGAGGTCGTCGATGCGTTCGTCGTTCTCGGTGTCGGTCGGATCGGGCCAGTCGGTCAGGTCGGCGCCGTTCCGGCTGACACCGCCCTTATCGATCACCTGCTTGACCGACGACTGGTCCACCGTGCCGGTCAGGCCGATCGAGATGCCGAAGGTGACCATGTGTTGCCAGAACGCAGGGTTGAGAGCCGAGGTGGGAACGATGTTGTTCAGATCGGTCCGGAGGTCGGTCTTCCAGTAGTGCATCGCAACGTCCGCCAGCGTCGTCGAGGCACTGCCCTTGTAGGGCGCAACGGGGTCGTAGGTGTAGGTCTTGCCGGGCGAGCCATCAGCGTTGGCCGGCGCGGAGATCTTCGTCCCGGCGCTGGCGTCCGCATTGCCGACGCCGGAAGTCCCTGAGTTCCAGTAACCGTCGGTGGTCAAGATCGAGAAGTTCTGCCGGCACTGGAACTGCTTGCCGGACGAGTCCTTCGTGCCGCCATAAGGACCGGTATCACCGGTCTGGCTGAAATAGTTGCCCGCGCGCTGCAGCGCCGGAAGCAGCGGGGTGCCGTTGTATCCGCGTGCTTCGAACAGCCGGCTGAACCAGGTCGTCCGGTTGTTGCCGCGAAACAGACCGTTGTCCGTCGCTACCGGAATGAGGAACTCCGCGTTGTCATATCCGTCCCCGTTGGGACCCCAGATGGTCGTGAAACCGACCCGGTATTTCTCCCCATCCAGGCCCGAAAAAGCTTCACTGGCACCAGCTTTCGCAGCCTTCATGCGGGTGCGGTGATATGAAAACCAGACCGCGTAGTTGCCGCGTTCGTCAGTGTCAGACCGGTTGGTTGGCGTTGTGGCAGTGTGATTGCCCCATTCCCAGTCACCGTCCCACTGTTGCACGAGCTCGGAACGTCGCGTGGTCCCACCAGTGCGTAACTGATACCGGTAATAGTTCCGCTGCGATGCGAGATAGGTGGCATCCGTGCTGGACGGGTCCTTTGGAACATAGAACGTCTGGGTGCCACCACACACTTCACGGTTTGCGCCGTTCCGGTCGACCCATTCGCAACTATCGCTACTCGCCAGGTTGATCGTCCCGCCGGAGGCGCGACTGAGATCTGCATATGCGGCGGCGTAAGTGGTACCACCGGTCAGACGATTTCCGTCGGCACCCTTCCAGGGCAGGTAGGTGGTCGCAGGGTTGTAGTAGACGGAGTTGTGGACGTATGTCCGGTCTTTCCAATCGCTGATCGAATCGCCCGGCATCGCATCGAACACCATCGAGCCGGAGTCGTCGAGGATGAACAGGATGTTCGGCGGGATCCCGTTTCCGGCTCCCGGTGGGGTCGAGGGCAGCGTCAGCCCAGCCGATGCGGGCAGGGCCACGAAGGTGGCGAGTGCGGCGACAAGCGGCGCGCTCCAGCGGGACGGATGTTGGCGTCGGGCATTGGTCTTCATGGGGGTCCTGCTCATGAGCCGGCGAAGCTCGCCTGGAGGATGACGGTGGCCCGTCCTTCCGCGGTGCTGCGCGCGGTGATGCGATAGCGGGGACGCATGCAGCTGGGATGGCGCGGAATCTCGCGATCGCACAGCGGCCAGCCGGGGGCCTCGTCCATGTACTCGACGAAGTACTGCGGGGTGCCGCCGAGCACGCTGACCTGGGTGGCGTCGACCCATCCATTGAAGTTGGGATCGTCCGCGCGCTCGGGCTTGTTCTCGGCCGGAACCGGCGTCGCGCAGAGGCCCTGGTTGCAGGTATCGGCCAGGGTCGGGAACGCCGCGAGCGTGCCGGGCTGCAGCAGCCGCGTCTCCGCCTCGCGCAGCGCCGCCTCGGCGGCCTGGAACCCGATACTGCGGTCATACATGTTTGCGCTCATGCGTTCTTCCATGAGCGTTCCGCGCAGGCTGGCGAGTCCGAGCAGGGTCATCACCAGCAGCAGGATCAACACCACGATAAGGGCGGCGCCGCGCTCTTGGCAGGGCGCGCCGGGGTTCGGGAATCGGCTCATGACGTACGGTTCCGGAGGTTGACGACGTGGGAAATGTCACGGGTCAGCTGGCCCCCGTCGGTACCGACGTTCTCGCGTCCCTGGACAGTGAGCGTGATGCGCACTGCGGTGACGTTTTGCCATGCCAGTCCGGCGGCCGCGTCGACGTAGTCGGGCGCGCCGTCGACCAGGAACTGGATCTGCATGTCCTGGATGCCCTCGGACACTTCCTCGCGCGCCGCGGTCACGCCCTTGTCCATCGTTTGCCGGTACAGCGAGCGTCCCCCGCGGCCGTTGTCCGCCACGAACCAGCGCGCGGCGTGCAGCTTCACCACTATCGACCTGGGACCGTACTCCTTGAACGTACCGTTGGTCGTGCACTCGACCGGCAAACCCAGACCCTTGGTGCAGTTACCGGGACCACTCTTCACATTGCCGGTGTTGTGGACGATCGTGACATTGGAAGAGTTGGCGCCCGTGGCCTGGAAAATCGAGGCTTGGCCATAGTCGCAGACCATCAGGATGTCGAAGTCCTCGATCCCGTGGTCGCTGGTGTTGACCTTGAACTGCGCGGAGTTCGTGGTGTGGGCGGTCACCGTTACACCACCGGAAGTGCCGGACATCAACTCGATGGCATCCGTCCCGGCGGCCGTTCCCGCAAGAGCGCCGTTGTCATAACCGACGATGCCCGCGGCCCAGTTCGCCCACCACGACGCCCCCGGGTTCTTGAGCACATTGGCGGTCGGCAGGTTGGATGCGCACGGGTTGCCAGCTGCTTCCCGGACCTCCCTCGCCATCAACTCGAAGGCGACCCGTCCATTCTCCTGCAGGCGGGCCAGGCTCTCGGTCGTGCGATAGGTCTGCTGGTTCGACACGAACACGCCGATGGCCCCGCCGACAACCAGCAATCCCAGCACCATCGAGATCATCAATTCGATGAGGCTGAGGCCAGCCTGGGGATGGCGCATGTGGACATCACGGATGGTCTTCATAGGCGGGTCACCGTCTGGATCTGCTGTTCTTCCGCACCTTCGGTGCCGCGCGTGTCGTCCCAGCGGACGGTGATGGTGCAGTTGCGGGACTGGCTGCCGGCGATGACGTCGCACTGGATCCGTCCGCAGGCATCCTCGCCCATGCTTTCCTCGATCGAGGCCAGCCAGCGCGCCTGGTCCGCCGCGACCAGCGAGCCCGGAGCGGCAGGCGGATCACAGACGAAGTCGGCGGTGTTGTAGGTACCTGCGCGCGCGACATCCAGGTTTGCCCGCATCGCATCGAGGATGCCGTAGCTCTGGATGACCGCCTGGCTGCGCTCGAGCGAACTCTGGCTGTTGCGCAACGCGGTGGCCTGCATCGCGGCAATGCCCAGCAGACCGATCGCCATGACCAGTACCGCGATCAGCACCTCGATGAGGCCAACGCCACGCGCGGCGCTACGCGGGGCGCGGGAGCGCGAAAACCGCCTGTGGCGGGCGGCCGGGAAAGTGATCATTGGCATGCTCCGCCACCGTTCTCGGGGTCCGTGGAAATCCGGCTGCCTGCGCCGATTGAAACCACCCGCACGTTTTGCGCCGGCGAGGTGGTGGGTATGCAGAAGCGATAGGACGTCGCGAGCAATGCGCCGTTCGGGGCGTCGCCGTCACGGCCGAAACCGTCCGAGCCGAAGACGACATCGAGGTCTCCCGAGAACTCCACCGAGGGGTTCGGGAAACCCGCACGGATCACCTCGCCAGCGTCGGCGGCCTTGTTCGCGTTGGCGTCGACGAACGCAACCAGTGAGCCGGCATTGCCATCGCACCCGCGGCACACATTGACCCGCCGATTGCTGCGCACGGCCTCCATGCGTGCCGACTGGAGCGTGGCGACCAGCTCGTTGGCCGCACTCGCCAGCCGATTGCTGTTGATGATCGAGGTGAAACTCGGCGTGGCGATGGCCAGCAGGATGGCCGCGACGGCCACCGTAACCATCAGTTCGACCAGCGTGAATCCGCCGGAAAGCCGCCGGCCGCTCGCAGGCATGCCAATACTGGAATCAATGGATTGCATTGCCCCTCCCCAGGGTGCTCCGGACGCCAAGTTAGCCAACCCGCCGATGTCTAGCCAGCCACCGCCGATGGATGGTGCGACAGACGGGACGAGCGGTGATGGGCAACGATCAGCCGCGATCGTGCATCATGCGGCGACTATGCGCGAGCACCCGCCCCACCCGCTTGACGCCCTCTGGCAGGCACCGGCGATCATCTGGGTCCTGCTGGCCGGCGAATGCCTCGCCGGCATCCTGGCCCTCGCCCCGGGCATGAGCGGCAGCCGCTGGATCTATTTCGGACTGGCCTCGCTGGTGGTGCAGTGGGTGGCGTTGCTTACGCTGGGCACGCTTTACCTGACGCGCAACCTGCTCACCGGGCTTCGGCCCCTCCGGCTGGCCTGGCTGGCCGTGGGCATGCTGCTGGCCAATACGTGGCTGGTGGCGTGGCTGGCGTGGTGGCTCATGGGTGACGCATGGCCCGTCGCCGCGGACGGCTGGCCGGCATTGGTTGCCCGTCTCACCGGCATCGCCCTCGCCGTCGGCTTCCTCGGCCTGGCCGCCTTCCAGAATCACTGGCGCGGGCGGCTGCATGCGGTGCGGGCCAAGCAGTCGGAGCTGCAGGCCCTGCAGGCCCGCATCCGCCCGCACTTCCTGTTCAACACGCTCAACACCGGGGCGGCGCTGGTGCACCAGCGGCCGGAGGAGGCGGAGCGGCTTCTGCTGGACTTGGCGGACCTGTTCCGGGCGGCGCTGGCCGGGCCGCGGCAGATCCTGCTGGAGGACGAGCTCTCCCTCGCCCGGCGCTATCTCGAGATCGAGGCGCTGCGCTTCGGCGAGCGGTTGCAGGTACGCTGGGAGCTGCCGCGGGTGCTGCCCGGGGTGACCGTGCCGGCGCTGTCGATCCAGCCGCTGGTCGAGAACGCGATCCGCCACGGCGCCGAGCGCATGGCACGCGGCGATGTGGAGGTGGCCGTCTCAACGACACCGGACACGGTCGTCGTGCGGATCAGCAACCCCCTTCCGGAGGCCGGCGGGACCGCCGTGCCGGGGCACCGGGTGGGACTCAACGCCTCGCAGGTGAGGATCGAGGCGCTGACCGGCGGGCGCGGCAGCGTCCGCACCGAGACAATCGGCGGACGCTACGTGGCGACGGTGCGGTTGCCGGTCGGGCCGGCCTGAGTCCCGGGACCGGCTACGCCACCACGCGGTAGCACGGCCGGTATTCTCCGGCGATCTTCATCCGGCGCTGTTCAACGAACGCCCGCAGCAACGCATCCAGCGACTGCATCATGTCGGTGTCGCCGTGGATCAGGAACGGGCCGTGCTGTTCGATCCGCCGCATGCCGTCTTCCTTGACGTTGCCGGCAACGATGCCGGAGAACGCGCGGCGCAGGTCAGCCGCCAGCTCGAACGGCTTGCGGCCGTGGTGCAGGTCCAGCGCCGCCATCGCCTCGTGGCTTGGCACGAAGGGCCGCTGGAATTCCAGCGGCACGTTGAGCGACCAGTTGAAGAAGAACGAGTCACGCTGGGCCAGCCGGTGCTCGCGCACCTTGCGCACGCCCGCCGCCATCCGCTTCGCGACCGCGGCGGGGTCGCCGATGATGATCTCGTAGCGCTCCGTCGCCGCATCGCCCAGCGTGAGCCGGATGAACCGGTCGATCTGCTCGAAGTACGGCGCCGACGAGGTCGGGCCGGTCAGGATGAGCGGGAACGGCACGCCAGCATTCTCCTCGCGCAGAAGGATGCCCAGCAGATACAGGATCTCCTCGGCCGTGCCGACGCCACCGGGGAACACCACGATGCCGTGGCCGAGTCGGACGAACGCCTCCAGGCGCTTTTCGATGTCCGGCATGATCACCAGGTGGTTGACGATCGGGTTGGGCGACTCGGCCGCGATGATGCCCGGCTCGGTCACGCCGATGTAGCGGCCACGGCGACGGCGCTGCTTGGCGTGGGCGATGGTCGCGCCCTTCATCGGCCCCTTCATCGCGCCCGGGCCGCAGCCGGTGCAGATGTCGAGTTCGCGCAGGCCGAGCTGGTAGCCGACCTCCTTGGTGTACATGTACTCCTCGCGGTTGATCGAGTGCCCGCCCCAGCAGACGACCAGATTCGGGTCGGAAGGCTGCAGCACGCGCGCGTTGCGCAGCAGGCCGAACACCGCGTCGGTGATGCCCTCGCTGGTGTCGAGGTCACGTCCGCCCTCCTCGTCCAGCTCGATCGCCCGGTAGGCCAGGTCGCGCACCGTCGCCGCCAGCAGCTCGGCGACGCCGCGGATGATGTCGCCGTCGACGAAGGCCATCGCCGGGGCCTTGTGCAGGTCGATCCGCACCCCGCGGTCGAGCTGGTGCACCTGGATGTCGAAGTCGGGATAGAGCTCCTGCGCCGCGCGCGGGTCGTCGGACTGGCTGCCGCTGGTGAGCACGGCCAGTGCGCAGCGGCGCAGCAGGTCGTGCATGCCACCGGCGGAGGCGTCCGCGAGTTCGGCGACTTCGGCGCGGGAAAGGATGTCCAGCCCGCCGCGCGGGTGGATGCGCGCGTCGACGGTGGGCAGGGTGGCGTTGGCGGGTTCAGTCATTCGGCGCTCGTTCTTCTCGTTGTTATCCGGACGACTCTAGAGCGGCGGCCGGCAAAAGAAAACGGCCGGGTTGCCCCGGCCGTCTTCGGTGTTGCACAGGTGCGATGGATCAGAACTCGTAACGCAGGGTCAGCATCGCCGCCCAGCGCGACACCGGGCGCGACGGATTGCGCGAGTCGGCGTCGTACACGTTCAGCTCATCCCACGACGGGTTGCTGTCGCTGCCCAGGTCGTACACGTAGCTGCCGTCCGGGTTGATGCCATCGAGTGCCGCCAGGTAACGGGTGTCGAACCCGTCGATCTGCATGGTGTGGCCCCAGTCGTCGTTGAGCAGGTTGAGGAAGTTGTAGATGTCCAGGCGGACGATCGACTTGTGGCCATCCATCAGGCCCGGCAGCTCCTGCTGGAAGCCCAGGTCAAGCTGGTTGATCCACGGCATGTTGTCGGCATTGCGACCGGCGATCTGGCCACGCTGCGACTGCAGGTACGGGTTGTTGGAGATGAACTCGTGGAACGCCGCGATCTGCTCCGGGGAGGCCGAGCCATAGCTCACGTTCGGATCGTTGAGCAGCGGCACGTAGGCCGGATCCTGCCAGATGCCGTCGCCGTTCATGTCGCCGTCGACCAGCCAGGTGTACGGCAGGCCGTCACGACCGTTGTAGTACGCGGTGATGCTGGTCTTGTAGTCGCCGAAGAACGCGTACTCCCAGCCCAGCGAAGCCTTGATCGAGTTCTCGATCGCACGGCTCGCGGGGGTGGCGATCTCCTGGTTCGGGTTCACCCGCGAGACGTACTGATAGCTGGACCAGGCCTGCGAGCTCGCATCCGAACCCACTTCCTCGGCGTCGGTGTAGGTGTAGCTCAGGCTGCCGTACCAGTTGTTGGCCAGCGGCTTGTTCAACGACAGGGTCAGCGAGTTGGAGTAGCCCTCGTCGGTATTGCCCAAGACGGTCGACTGGTTGCTGAAGCCGGGGTTGCGGCCGCAGTTCTTGTTCGAGCTCGACATCGAGCCGAACGAGCACCAGTAGCTGCCACGGCCGTCGGCCATCTGGCTGGTCGGCGCGTCGTACAGGCCGGTCTCCGGGTTGTAGGCACCGATATTGATCGCCTGGTAGAACGCGGCGTCACGGGCGCGGATCGACTGCAGTTCGACCGAACCGATCACGCCGTACCACGGAAGTTCGTGGTCGTAGCCCAGGCTGATCTTCCACACCGTCGGCAGCTTGAAGTCGGGATCGATGGTGTCGATCGCGAAGCCACGGCCGCCGGCGGGCACATTCTGGTTGTACGGATCCGGGCTGAACGGCGCGGCCGTCGGGTCATCCTCGCGGTACGACAGCAGGGTGACACCGTTGTTCTGGTACGGGTTGGCCAGCCACACGAACGGCGGGACGCTCTGGAATGCACCGATGCCACCGCGCAGCTGCGAGTAGCGCTCGGTATCGAAGCTGTAGTTGAACGACACGCGCGGCAGGATGACGCGGTTGTCGGAGCCCAGCTGGTAGGCGTTGGAGTAGCCGAACGCTTCCTCGAAGCCCGCGGCCTCTTCCGGCGCCTTGTCGGCCTTCGGGATGTTGACGCGCACGCCGTAGGTCAGCGACAGCTGGTCGTTGACCTGCCAGGTGTCCTGCAGGAAGGGGCTGATCTGGGTGTACACCAGCGCGGCGGCGATGTCGTCGATCTCGTAGCCCGGGGCCGGGGTGCGCAGGTCGTACTGGTAGTAGTTGCCGGCAGCGAAATCCTCGAGGCTGGCAAACCGGTACGAGCCATGCAGGTCGCGGCCATACAGGTTGTAGACGTCGTGGCGCAGGTAGTCGACGCCACCCTTGATGACATGGTCGCCGGCGTAATAAGTACCGGAGATCGTGGCGGCCAGGCGCTCGGTGTTGATCTGGTTCTCGTGGCGGTTGTTGTCCTCGCCGATGAAGATCGAGCCACCGTTGGCAGTCTCGACCTCGACCTCGGGCTGGTTGACCGCGTTGCCGTTGACCTGGTCGAACGTCTGGTGGCTCAGCTTCACCTCGGTGGAGAAGTCCATCGTCCAGTCGCTGAACAACTGCAGCGAGGTGTTCTTGGTGACGTTGTCGATGTCGTACCAGTGGCTGGTCAGGACCACCGAGTCGGCGCGGTCGTCATACGGCGACGGGCGGAATTCCTCGGTCTGCTGGTAGGTCAGGCTGGCGCGGTGGTTGTCGCTGATGTTCCAGTCGATCTTGCCCAGGTAGCGCTTGTTGTCCAGGTTGACGCCGGTCGAGCCGTAGGTGCCCGGCTGCAGGCCCAGGTCGTTGGCGATGGCGATCGCCTGCTCGACGTCGGCCGTGGTGACGTCGCCGTTGGCCACGCCGTCGGAACTGGCCGAGCCACCGAAGTTCTTGATGGTCTGCTCTTCATACGAACCGAAGAAGAACAGCTTGTCCTTGATGATCGGGCCACCGAGGGTCACGCCGGCGGTGGTGTCGGTGTCGAACAGCGCGTACTCCTCGCCGTCGCGCTCGCCGACCATGCTGCCGGCGTCCTTGTAGACGTAGTACGCCGAGCCATGGAACTCGTTGGTGCCGGACTTGGTGACGGCGTTGACGGTCGCGCCAACGGTGTCGGAGGCGACGTCGAAGTCCGAGACCTTGAGGTCGTACGCAGCGATGGTGTCGACCGAGATCGGCGAACCGGTGTACGGCATGCCGTTGGAGTTGAGGCCGAACGGATCGCCCTGCGACAGGCCGTCGACGGAGATGGTGTTGAAGCGGTTGTTGATGCCGGCCACGGAGATCGAGCCCGACGCCTGGTCGGTCACCTGGATGCGCGGGTCGAGGCGGGCGATGTCGTCCACCGAGCGGCTGCTCTGCGGCGCCAGCTCGAGTTGGCGGCCAGCGACGGAGGTGCCCATGCCCTTGTTGTCGGCATTGAAGGTGGCCAGCAGGCGGCTGCCGGTGACGGCGACCGTGCCCAGCGTGGTGGCATCACCGGACGCGAGCTGCGCGTCGATGTTGCTGATCTGGTTGAGCGAGAGGAACACCCCGTCCTCGGTGTCCGTGCCGACGCCTTCCTTGGTGACCGTGATGGAGTACGGGCCACCGACGCGCAGGCCGCGCGCGTTGTAGCGACCCTCGGCGTCCGTGACCGCGCGGCTGACCGTGCCCGACTCGGTGTGGACGATGGTCACCTCGGCGCCCACGACGGGCTGACCGTCGCTACCGACGACCTGGCCGCCAACACCGGCAGAGGTGCTCTGGGCGAATGCGGGAGCGGTGGCAAGGGCGACAAGCAGGCCGAGCGTGAGCCTGGACATGCGGGCGGGGTGGTTCATGGCGGGTGGGCCTCGGGATGGGAAGTGGTACTTGGCCCCGGGGTCTTCGGACGACCGCCGGGCACGTCAGACACGACAAACCGGCGTCAGCGCCGGTTAACGTGAGTTTAACACGGCGGGATACTAGTGCGAATGGTTGACGGTTTCATGACAGTCGCCTTCCAGCTGTCATACGCCGGGAGTGATCTGCAGGTAGGCACCGAGCCCGTCCAGGAACATCTGGACCGATATCGCCACCAGCAGCATGCCCATCAGGCGCTCCACCGCGGTCAGCGCGCGTCGGCCCAGCCATTTGTAAAGCACCGTCGCCGAGAACAGGATCGCCGCGGTGGCGCCCCAGGCGATCAGCAGTGCCAGGCTCCATTCGCCCAGCCGGTGGGGCTCGTTGCTGCCCATCAGCATCACCGCCGCCATGCCGGACGGCCCGGCCACCAGCGGGATGGCCATCGGCACGATGAAGGGCTCGCCGTCGGGCAACTCGCCCATCAGCCCCTCCGGCGGCGGGAAGATCATCCGGATGCCGATCAGGAACAGGACGATGCCGCCGGCGATCGATACCGACTCCTGCCGCAGGTGCATCACCTCGAGGAAGTACTTGCCACCCCACAGGAACGCCATCAGCACACCGAGCGCGATCAGCAGCTCGCGCGCCAGCACGATCCGCTGGCGCTTTGGCGGCAGCGTCCGCAAGAGGCTCAGGAACACCGGGATGTTGCCCAGCGGATCAAGGATCAGGAACAGCAGCAGGGCGGCCGAGGCGATCGTCATTCCAGTGCCTTCCATTCAGTCCGCCGACCCGGCGGGTGACCACACCTGGCCACGATGCCCGGCCCCGGCGGCCGACAGCAGGGTCACGCAGGCCTGCGCGGCCGCGGCCGGATCGCGGGCAACGCGGTCGTTCTGCTCCACGTAGGCACGGGCGCGCAGGCCGGTCCGCATCGGACCCGGTCGCAGCCCCGACACCCGCACCGTCGAGTTGGCCAACTCGGCATGGAGCATCCCCACCAGTCCGGCGAGCCCGTGGTGGGCAACGCCATAGCCGCCCCAGTTGGCCTTGCCTACCCGTGCCGTGTCGTCCAGCACGAACACCAGCGCGGCGTCGGAACTGCGCGACAGCAGCGGCAGGCAGGCCTGGCTCAGCCACCACGGCGCCGTCAGGTTGACGTGGATCGCGCGCGCGAACGCGGCCGGGTCGGTCTGCAACAGCGGGGTCAGGCCGCGGAACTCGGCCGCGCAGTGGAGCATGCCATCGAGGCGGCCCAGCTCGGCCTCCAGGCGCGTGGCCAGTTCGGCGTAGTCGTCGGGGCCGGCGCCCTCCAGGTCCAGCGGGTACAGCATCGGCTCCGGCCCGTCAGCCGCCACCGCGTCGTACACGCGGTTGAGCCGCGGCACCTTGCGCCCGAGCAGCACCACCGTCGCTCCGGCCCGCGCGCAGGCCCGTGCAGCGGCCGAGCCGAGCCCACCGGCGGCGCCGCTGACCAGCACGACGCGCCCCTCCAGGGCTGCACCGGCGCCGTTGGATCCGGGCGTCACTGGCTCTGGGTTTCGCTGATCATGCGGGCAAGTTCGCCCGACTCGAACAGCTCCATGGTGATGTCGCAGCCCCCGATCAGCTCGCCGTGGATAAACAATTGCGGAAACGTCGGCCAGTTGGAAAAACGCGGCAGGTTGGCGCGGATCTCCGGGTCTTCCAGCACGTTGACGGTGTGCAGGGACGTGGCACCGGCGGTCTGCAGCGCCTGCACTGCGCGGCTGGAGAAGCCGCACATCGGAAACTGGGCGTTCCCCTTCATGAACAACACGATCGGGTGGCCTTCGACCTCGGCCTGGATCCGCTCAATCACGGACATTGGAGTAGCTCCTGGGATGCGCTGTACCAGCCGTTCGCGGCCAGCCAACAAGGCGTGGGGATAGAATGGGGATTGTAAGCCGCCGGACCGGCCCACGCGATCGCCAGACGCTTGCGCGGGTCCGGCCGGCACCGCCAGCCTCAACAAGGAGTCCGCCCATGGCCATTGAACTGCCTCCCCTGCCCTACGACCGCGCCGCGCTCGAGCCGCACATCTCCGCCGAGACGCTCGACTACCACCACGGCAAGCACCACAAGGCCTACGTCGACAACCTCAACAAGATGATCGAGGGCACCGAGTTCGCCGACATGGACCTGGTGGAGATCATCCGCAAGTCGCAGGGCGGGATGTTCAACAACGCTGCGCAGGTCTGGAACCACACCTTCTTCTGGAACTGCATGTCGCCCAATGGCGGCGGCGAGCCGACCGGTAAGGTCGCCGGCGCCATCACCAAGGCGTTCGGGGATTTCGCGAAGTTCAAGGAGCAGTTCAGCGAAACCGCGATCAAGACCTTCGGCTCGGGCTGGGCGTGGCTGGTTCAGCGTCCCGACGGCACCGTGGCCCTGGTCAGCACCTCCAACGCCAACACCCCGCTGACCGGCGAGGACACCCCGCTGCTGACCTGCGACGTCTGGGAGCACGCGTACTACATCGACTACCGCAACGCGCGTCCGAAGTACGTCGAGTCGTTCTGGAACCTGGTCAACTGGGAGTTCGTCGCTTCGAACATGAAGTGATCGCAGCCGCGTTGACTGATACGAAACGGCCGGGGCGACCCGGCCGTTTTCCGTTGTGCAGGTCCCGTCTAGGCGGGTATCGCGTCCTGCAGGCGCGTGATGACCGGCGCGACCTGCGCTTCGCGGCCGAGCGCACTTCCGACCCGCTCCAAGGCGATGGACAAGGCGTCAACCGACTCGGCACGCAGCGTCGCGTGGCCAACCTTGCGGCCTTCGCGGGGTTCCTTGCCGTAGTCGTGCCAGTGGCCACCCGGTTCGGCCAGCACCGGCGCGGCATCGGGCATCGCTCCGATCCAGTTCAACATGCAGGCGTGGCCCACCATCCGGGTGGAGCCCAGGGGCAGGCCGAGCACGGCGCGCAGATGGTTCTGGAACTGACTGGTCTCGGCGCCCTCGATCGTCCAGTGCCCGGAGTTGTGCACGCGTGGCGCCAGCTCGTTGGCGAGCAACTCGCCGTCCCGGCAGAACAGCTCCAGCGCGAACACACCCACGTAATCGAGTGCCTCCGCCAGTTGCCGGGCGTAGGCGCATGCCGTGTCCGCCAGTGCCTGCGGAACGACCGCCGGCGCGATGCTCGCCGAAAGCACGCCGTCGACGTGCCAGTTCTCGGTCAACGGCCAGGTACGGAACTCGCCGTCGCGTCCGCGCACGGCCACGACGGACAGTTCGCGCTGGAACGCGACGAAACCTTCGAGGATCAACCCGACCTTGTCGGCCTGCACACCCAGTGCGTCCCACGCGGCGTCGGCGTCGGCCGACGAACGGATCCGGAACTGGCCCTTGCCGTCATAGCCGAGCCGACGGGTCTTGAGGATGCACGGCGTGCCCACGTCGGCGATCGCGGCATCAAGTTGCGCACGGGTGTCGATCGTGGCGAACGGCGGCACCGGAATACCGAGTTCCCGGAACAGGGTCTTTTCGGCCAAACGGTCCTGGGCGGTGCCCAGCGCGCGCGGATTGGGGTAGACCGCGACCCGCTCGGTCAGCCAGCGGGCGGACTCGGCGGGCACGTTCTCGAAGTCGAAAGTGGCCACGTCGATACGCGAAGCGAACTCGGCAAGCGCGGCCTGGTCGGTGTAGTCGCCCACCACCATTGGGGCGAATTGCCCCGCGCAGGCGTCCGCAACCGCGTCCATCACCAGGAAGCGCACGCCCAGCGGCGCACCTTCCAGCGCGAGCATGCGGGCCAACTGGCCGCCGCCGAGGATGCCTACGGTGCTCATCGTGCGCGCGTCACTTGCGGGGATCATCGTTGTCGGCCACGTCTTCGGTTTGCCGGATGCGGAAGGCGTCGAGCGCGTCACGAACCGCGGGGTATTCGGGGGCGAGCATCGCGGCCGCGAACAGCGCTGCGTTCGCCGCACCCGCCTGTCCGATGGCGAACGTCGCCACCGGCACGCCGGCCGGCATCTGCACGATCGACAGCAGCGAATCCATCCCGTTGAGCGCCTTGGACTGCACTGGCACGCCCAGCACCGGCACCGCGGTCTTGGCTGCCAGCATCCCCGGAAGGTGGGCGGCGCCGCCGGCCCCGGCGATGATCGCGCGCAAGCCCCGCCCGGCCGCGCTGGCGGCGTAGTCGAAAAGCACGTCGGGCGTGCGGTGGGCCGAAACCACGCGGACCTCGTGCGGCACCCCCATCGCCTCCAGCCTCGCGGCCGCGTGCTGCATCGTCTCCCAGTCCGAGCGGGAGCCCATCACGAGGCCGACGAGCGGCGCGTGCGCGGTGTCTGTCATGGTCCAGGCCTGCGGCAAAACGGTATTCTACCGACCTTCCGCCGGTGCTTCACCGCCACGCAAGGAGCCACCCACGTGGACCGCAAATTGCTCGACCTGCTCGTCTGCCCCGCCACCCGCCAGCCCGTGGCGCTGCTCGACAGCCGGGGGCTGGAGGCGCTCAACCAGGCCATTGCCGGCGGCAGCGTCGTCCGCGGGGACGGCAGCCCCCAGGCGACCGCGGTGCGCGAGGCGCTGGTCACCCGGGACCGCAAGCGCGTCTACCGGGTCGACGACGGTATCCCGGTGCTGCTCGCCGAGGAGGCCATCGTGACCACCGGGGTCGACGGGTTCCCCGCCGCATGACGGCCGCTTTCGCGATCCCCGGGGAGGCGGTTGCCGCCGACGTGGCCGCCGCGCTGGCCGAGGACATTGGCACCGGCGACGTCACCGCCGCCCTGCTGGCCGACGGGCCGGACTGCGCCTACCTGCTTTGCAAGGAGGACGCCGTGGTCTGTGGCCGGCCGTGGTTCGACGCCTGCCACCGTGCACTCGACCCAGACGTGCGCATCGATTGGCGCGTCGAAGAGGGCACGCAAGTCGCCGCCGGCACCGTGCTCGCCACCCTCGAGGGACGGACCCGCGCCTTGGTCAGCGCTGAGCGCGCGTCGCTGAACTTCATGCAGACCCTGTCCGCCACCGCCACCACCACGGCCGAACACGTCGCCGCCGTGGACGGCACCGGCGCGCGGATCCTCGATACCCGCAAGACCATCCCCGGCCTGCGCCAGGCCCAGAAGTACGCGGTCCGCGTCGGTGGCGGCTGCAACCACCGCATGGGCCTCTACGACGCGGTGATGCTGAAGGAAAACCACGTCCGCGCAGCGGGGTCGCTCACCGCGGCGATCCGAGCGGCGCGCGCCGCCCAGCCCGGCCTGCCGCTGATCGTCGAGGTCGAGACGCTCGACCAGCTGCGCGAAGCGCTGGCCGTCGGTTGCGACCGCATCCTGATTGATGATTTCGATGCGGCGACGCGACGCGAGGCCGTGGCGGTAGTGGCTGCCCATCCGCGCCCGGTCCCGCTCGAGGTGTCCGGCGGTGTCGACCTGCCCGGCCTGCGCGCGATTGCTGCCGACGGGGTCGACTTCATCTCGATCGGCGGCCTGACCAAGCACATCCGCGCGATCGACCTGTCCCTCAAGCTCGGCCCGCCGCCGACCGGACCCTGAGCCGATGCCGACGCTCCTGCTGTTGATGATTGCCGGTGCCGCCGCGTTCGGGTTCTGGAGTGCCGGCCGGGCCGCGGCCGAGCGGGCCGAAGCAGTCGGCCGCGACGCATGCCGTGCCGCCGGCGTTCAGTGGCTCGACGAGAGCGTGCATGCGATCGGGCTGAAACTGTGCCGGCTGGACAGCGGCTGGCTCGGCTGGGAGCGCACGTTCCGCTTCGACTATTCCCGCAACGGTGAAGACCGCCATGCCGGCCGGCTGGTGCTGCGCGGGGACCGTCTCGTGTCCTTCACCGGGCCGCTGGCGCCGCAACCGGCGCGCCTGCAGTAGGGTCGCGCTGGCGCGCGGGCTACTTCACCACGCGCAGGTGCGAGCCGCGGCGCGGGCCGGGGCCTCCGCTGTCCGGATCGTCCGGGCCATCAACGTCAGGATCCTGCGCTGGGGACTGCGGGTCGCCTGGCTCGCTTGGGACCGCGCTCAGGATCGGCCGGGCACCCTCGTCCTGGACGGAATGGCGACCGTCACCGTCCTCGGCCTCTTCAGGCAACGCCATGCCCTGCCCGGTTTCGCGTGCATAGATCGCCAGCACTGCACCCACCGGCACCGAGATCGACTGGCTGACGCCGCCGAACCGGGCGCTGAAGCGGATCAGCTCGTTGTCCATCTGCAGGCCGGACACGGCGCGCTCGGCGATGTTCAACACGATCCGGCCGTCATTCACCGCGTGCGCCGGCACCTGCACGCTCGGCCGGGTCGCATCGACCAGCAGGTGCGGGGTCATGTCGTTGTCGGCGATCCATTCGTACAGCGCCCGCAGCAGGTACGGGCGATGGCTGGTCATCGGGGTGGCGCTGTCATTCATGCGTGCAGTCTAGTGCAGTCGCGCGCGTGCGCGACGGCTTCCGAGCCGGGACCGCGGCCCACCCCGAGGCCCTACGCGGGCAGCTCGCGGAGGCGGCGCTCCTGCTCGGTCAGGCTGCGGGTAAAGCCGGGGTTCCGGAAGATCCGGTTGCCGTAATCCTCGATCGCCTTGCCGTCCTTGGGCAGCGGTACGCCCAGTGCCGGCAGGCGCCACACGATGGGCGCCATGGCGCAGTCGGCCAGGCTCATTTCGGTGTTGAGGAAGAACTTGAACGCCTTGAACAGCGGCACCGAGGCGGTGAGCAGTTCCTTCAGGCGCTTGCGACCGGCATCGGCCTGGGCCTTGTTGCCCAGCTGGATCGCCTGCACCTGCGGCACCCAGTCGTGCTCGAGCCGCAGCATCGCCAGCCGCAGTCGGGCACGCGACAGCGGGTCGACCGGCATCAGCGGCGGGTGCGGATAGCGCTCGTCGAGGTATTCGCTGACCACGCTGGCGGCGTACAGCACCAGGTCGCGCTCGACCAAAGTCGGCACCGAGTGGTACGGATTGAGGTCGACCAGGTCTTCCGGCGGATTCTGCGGGTCGACCGGGATCAGGTCGTAGGTGACGCCCTTGGCGGCCAGCACCAGCCGCACGCGGTGGCAAAGGACGCAATCGTTCGAGGAGAACAGGGTAAGGGCATTACGCATGCGTGGACTCGCCGCCATCATCGACCTCTCCAGCAACCGGAATCCGCCGGTCGCAAGACGCCGCCCACCCAGCGCGGGCGGTCGTCACGGCCTCGAGTTGGTCGCCCCGACGGCACCGGGACAACCGGGTCCGCATGGCAAAGCCCGCACATGCGTGCGGGCCGTTGCACCGGGATCGCCTAGTGCACGTCTCGCCAGTATTCCTTCTTCAACAGCCAGGCGAGGAACGTGAACGCGGCGAGGAACAGGATCACCCAGACGCCCATGCTCTGGCGCTTGAGGGCGGCCGGTTCGCCGGCGTACTCGAGGAATGCGGTGATGTCCCGGACGGACTGGTCGAACGCCTGCGGGTCAAGCGAGCCGGGCTGGGTGACCTTGAGGCCGGTCACCGGGCGCTCGCCGGTTGCGTCAGGCTCGCCGAACTCCGCGTGCTGCAGGCCCTGGAGCTCCCACAGCGGGTTCGGCATCGACACCGCCGGGAACAGCTTGTTGTTCCAGCCCAGCGTGCTCGACTCGTCCAGGTAGAACGACTTGAGGTAGGTGTAGATCCAGTCGCTGCCGCGCACGCGCGAGATCAGGCTCAGGTCCGGCGGCATCTTGCCGAACCATTCGGTGGCGTTGGCCTCCGGCATCGAGACCATCACCTGCTCGCCAAACTTGGCGCCGGTGAAGTTCAGGTTGTCCATGACCTGCTCTTCGGTCAGGCCCAGGTCCTCGGCAATGCGCGAGTAACGCAGGTACTTGAGCGAGTGGCAGCCCGAGCAGTAGTTCATGTACAGCTGGGCGCCGCGCTGCAGGGACGCCTGGTCGCCCAGGTCAACGCCGGACTGCTGCAGGTCGCCGCCGGTGGCGGCCATCGCCGAGGCCGACACCAGCACGCCGGCGACGACGGTGGTGAAACGGGCAAACAGGCGGTTGCGGAAGCGCTTGGACTTAGTCATGCGTCGTCACCCGTTCCGGCACCGGCTTGGTCTTGTCGATCTTGGTCCACAGCGGCATCGTGATGAAGAAGGCGAAGTAAAGGAAGGTCAGGACACGGCCGATCTGCGTCTCCACCGGGTCGGTACCCGGGCCGGCGCCGATCTTGCCCAGCCACACGAAGCAGACCGCGAGCAGCGCCAGCATGGCCTTGGAGATCCAGCCGCGGTAGCGCACCGAATGCACCTTGCTGCGGTCGAGCCACGGCACCGCGAACAGGATGGCGATCGCGCCGAACATCACCATCACGCCGCCGAGCTTGTCGGGGATGACGCGCAACATGGCGTAGTAAGGCGTGTAGTACCAGACCGGCTTGATGTGCGCGGGCGTCACCAGGCGGTTGGCCTCGGTGAAGTTGTCGTGCTCGAGGAACCAGCCCCCGAATGCCGGCGCGAAGAAGATGATGAACGCCGCGAGCATCAGGAAGAAGCCGACGAACACCGTGTCCTTGACCGTGTAGTACGGGTGGAACGGGATGCCGTCGGTCGGCGCGGTCGGCGACCAGCGGTTGCCCTTCGGGCCCTTCTTGATCTCGACGCCATCGGGGTTGTTGGAACCGACCTCGTGCAGCGCGCCCAGGTGCAGGACCACCAGCAGCAGCAGCACCAGCGGCACGGCGATGACGTGCAGGGCGAAGAACCGGTTGAGGGTCGCGTCGCCGGGCAGGTAGTCGCCCATGATCCACTCGGTCAGCCCGTTACCGATGACCGGGATGGCACCGAACAGCGAGATGATGACCTTGGCGCCCCAGAAGGACATCTGGCCCCACGGCAGCACGTAGCCCATGAATGCCTCGGCCATCAGGACGAGGTAGATGAGCATGCCGAGCACCCACACCAGCTCGCGCGGCTTGCGGTACGAGCCGTACATCAGCCCGCGGAACATGTGGATATAGACAACAACGAAGAACAGCGACGCACCGGTGGAGTGCATGTAGCGGATCAGCCAGCCCCACTCCACGTCGCGCATGATGTATTCGACCGAGGCGAAGGCTTCCGCCGCGCTCGGCTTGAAATGCATCGTCAGGAAGATACCGGTGAGGATCTGGTTGACCAGAGCCACCAGCGACAGCACGCCGAAGATGTACCAGATGTTGAAGTTCTTGGGCGCGTAGTACTCGCTCATGTGCTTGCGGTACATCGGCGCAAGCGCGGGCGCGCGTTCGTTGACCCAGTCCATCACGCCATTGGCGCTGCGGGTGAAGATGTTGGCCATGGTTTATGCGGCTCCCTGCGGGTCGACACCGATGACGAGGGTGGTGTCGTTTTCGTAGTGGTGCGGCGGGACCACCAGGTTGGTCGGCGCGGGCACACCCGCATAGACGCGGCCGGCCATGTCGAACTTGGACTTGTGGCACGGGCAGAAGTAGCCGCCCTTCCAGTTCGTATCGAACGGCTCGGGCCGGATCTCGGCCTTCATTTCCGGCGAGCAGCCCAGGTGGGTGCACAGGCCGACCAGCACGGAGACTTCCGGCTTGATCGAGCGCAGGTGCGCGTCGCCTTCCAGCACGTACTCGGGCTGCTGCTCGGGGTTCTCCGACATCGGGTCGCGCAGTTGGTCGTCGAGGGTCGGCAGTGCCTGCAGGATCTCCGGCGAGCGACGCACGATCCAGATCGGCTGGCCGCGCCATTCCAGGACCAGCCGCTGGCCGACCTCGAGCGTGCTGATGTCGGCACTGACCGGCGCACCGGCGAGCTTGGCGCGCTCGCTGGGGTTCCACGACTTGATGAAGGGCACCGCGACGAAGCCCGCGCCTACGGCGCCGACCACGGCGGTGGTCGCAGTCAGGAACCTGCGGCGACCGTGGTTGACGGGCTCGCCCGCGTGCTCGCTGCGAGGATCATGGATCCCTTGGTTGGCCATCCGGCACTCCGCAAATCTTGAATTCGACGTTCACCGCACGGCCTGCACCACTGGCGACGGCTGGCGGCTCAAAAGACGGGGAAGTGTAACGGAACGGTTAACGAACCGACAATCCGGTTGCACGCCATCGCGCCGCGACCGGCGCCACGACGCCCCCACCATCCTACTGGGCGGCGCGGTACCGCTCGGCCAGCACCCCGACGCGCTGCACGTAGCGCTGCGTCTCGCTGAAGGGCGGCACTCCCTTGTATTTGTCGACGTTGCCCTCGCCCGCGTTGTAGCCGGCGGCGGCCAGGGTCAGGTTGCCGTCAAAGCGCTTGAGCAGCCAGGCCAGGTACTCGACCCCGCCGTGGATGTTCTGTGCGGCGTCGAACGCATTGCCCACGCCGAACCGCCTCGCGGTGGCGGGCATCAGCTGCATCAGGCCCTGCGCGCCGACCCGGGACAGGGCATTGGGATTGAACGCGGACTCGGCATGGATGATCGCGCGCACGATCGCTTCATCGACGCCGTGCTTCTTCGCAGCCGCGGCGATCTCGTCGCGGTAGGCCGCGGTGTTGAGCCGCACGTTGCCGAAGTTGACCCCCGGCTTGGCGGCGCAGGCATAGCAGGTCTCGAGGAAGCTGTAGCTGATCGTCCGTACCGAACTCGCCCGGGCGACGGCGCCCTTGGGACGGCTGCTGGTGTAGTGGCGGACGCCGTCCTTGATATAGGAGTACACCTGCCCCTGGACCAGCCGTGAGCCGCTCGCACCCGGCTGGACGGACTTCACCGGCGCGGCATTGGTCATGGACGTGCCGGCGGCCGTGCCCACCGAAACCGGCGAACCGGCGGTGGTGCTGGCCGGCGAAGCGCTGCCCACGGCCGCGGAGGGCGCAGGACGGGACGGGGGCGGAGGCGACTTGCTGGCGGTGTAGCTGCTGATCGCACTGCAACTGGCGCCGGGGATGCGCTTGCTGACATAGCTGCGACCCCCGTCGGCGCTGTCGCACCGGTACACGGTGCCGGCGGCCACGGGCGTGGCGACCAGCAGGCATGCGAGCCCCAGAAACACAATGCTCCCCCTCATGGCCGCGAGTCTCCCCCTTCGCCCGGGCGTTGCCAACCCCCTCATTCCGCAAAACGCGACGGACTGCGCGGGATGGCCGCCGTCGCGCGCTAGACTGTTGGGTTCCCAGTCAGCCACCTCCGGCGCGGAATAACCACCGCCCCTCCCGGACCGCCCCATGACCGAATCCACCGCCCCGCTCTTCCCGGCCGCCGAAGCCGTGGCCCGTCCCACCGGCAAGCTCTTCATCCAGACCCACGGGTGTCAGATGAACGAGTACGACTCGGCCAAGATGGCCGACGTGCTGGCCGCCGCAGAAGGCCTCGAACTGACCACGAACGTCGAAGAAGCCGACGTGATCCTGGTGAATACCTGCTCGATCCGCGAAAAAGCCCAGGAGAAGGTCTTCAGCCAGCTTGGCCGCTGGAAGTCCCTCAAGGCGGGTGACAAGCCGGTGCTGATCGGCGTGGGCGGCTGCGTGGCGAGCCAGGAGGGCGAGGCGATCGTCAAGCGCGCCCCGTACGTGGACCTCGTGTTCGGACCCCAGACGCTGCACCGCCTGCCGGAGCTGATCCGCGACCGCCGCGCCTCCGGGCAGCCGCAGGTGGACATCAGCTTTCCCGAGATCGAGAAGTTCGACCGCCTGCCCGAGCCCCGTGCCGACGGCCCCAGCGCCTTCGTGTCGATCATGGAGGGCTGCTCGAAGTACTGCTCCTTCTGTGTGGTGCCCTACACCCGCGGCGAGGAAGTGAGCCGGCCTTTCGAGGACGTACTCGTGGAGGTCGCGCAACTGGCGGCCCAGGGCGTGCGCGAGATCAACCTGCTGGGCCAGAACGTCAACGCCTACCGCGGCCCGCTCGGCGACGGCGACACCGCCGACCTGGGCCTGCTGATCCGGACCATCGCGGAGATCGACGGGGTCGACCGCATCCGCTTCACCACCTCGCACCCGCTGGAGTTCTCCGACTCGCTGGTGGAGGCCTACCGCGATGTCCCGGAGCTGGCCAACTACCTGCACCTGCCGGTTCAGTCCGGCTCGGACCGCGTGCTCAGCGCGATGAAGCGCGGCTACACCGCGCTGGAGTTCAAGCAGAAGGTCCGCAAGCTGCGCGAGGTGCGGCCGGATATCTCGATCAGCTCGGACTTCATCGTCGGCTTCCCGGGCGAGACCGACGCCGATTTCGAGAAGACCATGAAGCTGATCGCCGACGTGGGCTTCGACCAGAGCTTCTCGTTCATCTACTCCCGTCGCCCCGGCACGCCGGCGGCAGACCTGGAAGACACGACCGGCAGCGGGGAAAAGCATGCACGGCTGTCGCGGTTGCAGGCGGCGATCAACGACAACGCCCACCGGATTTCCGGGGCGATGGTCGGCAGCGTGCAGAAGGTGCTGGTCGAGGGCCCATCGCGCAAGGACCCGAACGAGCTCACCGGCAAGACCGAGAACATGCGGTCGGTGAACTTCGCGGGACACCCCCGGCTGGTCGGCCGGTTCGTCGACGTGGTGATCACCGAGGCGCTCAGCAACTCGCTGCGTGGTCGGGTCGCGGGCGTCGAATCCTGAGCCGCCCGCTCCTCCGACGCTACGCCCTCGGGCTCTGGTTTTGCGCGATTGCCGCGCTTGGACTGCTGCAGTTCCGGCTGCGCGCGCTCGAGGGCGACGTCTTCGACCCCACGCCGGTGGCATGGATCTGGCTCGCCGGGAGCTGCGTGCTGGCATGCGTGGGCGTGGCCCTGATCGTCCGCGCCCGGCGCCGTTGACGCCGGGCGGATCGGACGGTTACGGGCGGCGGTACACCGCCTCGCCATCGACGTAGGTTGCCAGCACCTCGAGCTCGTCCAGTTGGTGCGGTTCGACCGCCAGCGGGTCCTGCGCAAGCAGGACGAAGTCGGCACGCTGCCCGACCGCGAGGCTGCCGACGTGGTCCTCGGCAAACCCGGCGTGCGCCGCATCACGGGTGAAGCCGCGCATGGCTTCCCAGGCGGTCAGTTTTTCCTGCGGCATCCAGCCGCCCGCCGGTGCCTCCTGCGCATTCCTGCGGGTGACCGCGGCATGCAGGCCCAGGCGCGGATCGACCGACTCCACCGGGAAGTCGGAGCCCAGCGCCAGCCGCGCGCCGGCATCACGCAGCTTGCGCCAGGCGTAGGCCCACTGGATGCGATCCGGGCCGACGCGGTCGGCCGCCCACGGCATGTCCGAGGTGGCATGGGTCGGCTGCATGGAGGCGACCACGCCCAGCGCGGCGAAACGCGGGATGTCGGCAGCAGTCAGGATCTGTGCGTGCTCGACCCGCCAGCGGTGATCGGTGCCGGCGTCGCGGCCAAGCACCTGCTCGAACGCATCGAGCACCACGCGGTTGCCGCGGTCGCCGATCGCGTGGGTTGCGACCTGCACACCACACCCCTTGGCGCGCGCGGCGGTATCGACCAGCTGGTCGGGGGTCATCAGCAGCAGGCCGTCATTGCCGGCGTCGTCGCTGTAGTCCTCGATCAGCGCCGCGCCGCGGCTGCCGAGCGCTCCATCCACGTAAAGTTTGACCGCGCGCATCTGCAGGCGGCCATCCGGGTGCTCATACGGGCCGTTGCTGCACAGCCATGCCAGCGCCTCCCCATCGCCGTCGGCCATCGCATACACCCGCAGCGGCATCTCGCCGCGATCGGCCAACGCCTGGTAGGCGCGCAACTGCTGCAATGACACCCCTGCGTCGTGGACGCCGGTCAGGCCGTGTTCGACCGCCAGCTGCATGCCCACGGCAAGCGCACGTTCGGCTGCCTCCGCATCAGTGCCCGGCATGGCCGAATCGACCTGCGCCATGGCGGCGTCGACGAAGATCCCGCTGGGCTGGCCGTTGGCGCCGCGGACGATGCGACCACCGTCGGGCTGCCAGTCACCGGACAGGTCGCGCCCACCGGCGGCTTCGGCGGCGGCGATCGCGGCGCTGTTGGCCCATCCGGCATGGCCGTCGATACGGGTCAGCCAGACCGGGCGTCGGGGGAAGGCGGCATCGAGATCGGCGGCGGTAGGGAACGTACGTTCCGGCCAGTCGTTCTGGTCCCAGCCACGGCCCAGCAGCCACGCGCCGTCCGGCAGATCCGCGGCAAACGCGCGCAGCCGGCGGAGCACCTCTTCCTTGCTGCCGGCACCCACCAGGTCCGCCTGCATCTGCGATTGGCCGAGGCCGGCGACATGCCCGTGAGCGTCGATCAGGCCGGGTATCACGGTCGCGTTGCCCGCGTCGATCTGCGTCGCCGCCGGGTAGCGCGCCAGCAGGTCTTCACGCGTGCCGACCGCGACGATCGTGCCGTCGCGGTCATAGGCCATCGCCCCGGCCTGCGGCCGGGCGGGGTCCATCGTGTGGATGCGCGCGGCGCTGAGCAACGTCACGCCGTCGTTAGCCAACGCCGGCGCGGCAAGCGCCACCGACATCAAGGCGGCCAGCAGCACCGCTGGCGCCTGTCCCCGTGTATTGCGCATGCCCGTTCCCCGCGTCGAAGTCCCTCGCACTTTGCGAAATACCCCGTGCGGGCGCAAGCTGGAATGCCCATTGAAGACCCCCACTGCGATGGCTGCACGCACGACTGCCGAATTCACCCTCGACCCGCCCGACGCCGAGCGCCTGGCCAACCTCAACGGACCGTTCGACGGCCATCTGCGCATGATCGAGCTGCGCACCGGGGTGGAGGTCGCCAGCCGCGGCAACGTCTACCGGTTGACCGGCCCCAAGGCGATGGTCCGCAAGACCGAGGCCCTGCTGCGCGGCTTGTGGGACGACGCGGCCGGGGACGCGCTGGACGAGCCGGCGGTGCACCTTGCACTGGCGGCGATCGATGCCGATGCCCTGGTCAACGACGATATCGAGCCGCAGGAAGTCACCATACGGGTCAAGCGCGGCACGATCCGCGGTCGCGGCGCCAACCAGGCCAAGTACCTGCACGCGATCGCCACCCACGACATCAACTTCGGCATCGGTCCGGCGGGCACCGGCAAGACATTCCTCGCGGTCGCCAGTGCGGTCGAGGCCCTCAACGAATCGCGGGTCCAGCGACTGGTGCTGGTACGCCCGGCCGTCGAGGCGGGCGAGAAGCTCGGGTTCCTGCCCGGCGACCTCACCCAGAAGGTCGACCCTTACCTGCGGCCGCTGTACGACGCGCTGTACGAGATGCTCGGCGTTGAGAAGGTGGTCAAGCTGCTGGAGAAGAACGTCATCGAGATCGCGCCGCTGGCCTACATGCGCGGACGCACGCTTAACGACGCGTATGTGATCCTCGACGAGGCGCAGAACACCACGATCGAGCAGATGAAGATGTTCCTTACCCGTATCGGATACGGAAGCACGGCGGTGGTGACCGGCGACCTCACCCAGATCGACCTGCCCAAGCACCAGAAGTCAGGCCTGCGCGACGCCCTGGACGTGCTGCGCGAGGTCGACGGGGTCAGCTTCACCTTCTTCGAATCGCGCGACGTGGTGCGCCATCCGCTGGTGGCACGCATCGTCAACGCCTATGACGCCCGCGATGCGCAGGACGCGCAGTCCGGCCCCGGCTGACCGGTTCGCAGGACGCCCCATGAGCCAGCCCGCTACCCTCCTGGACGTATCCATCAGCTACGGCGTGCCGCGGGCCGGCATCCCGTCGGCGGTCAGCTTCCGTCGCTGGGTGGCCGCAGCGCTGGACGGACGGATCCGGCGCGCCGACCTGGCCATCCGATTGGTCGACGCCAAGGAAGGCCGCGCCTTCAACCGCCACTACCGCGGCAAGGACTACGCCACCAACGTGTTGAGCTTCCCTGCAGAGTTGCCCGAAGGCGTCGAACTGCCGGTGCTGGGCGACCTGGTCATCTGCGCCCCGGTAGTCGCCCGCGAAGCGCGTGAACAGGGCAAGCGCCTGGCCGACCACTACGCCCACCTGACCGTCCACGGCGCCCTGCACCTGCTGGGCTGGGACCACGAGGACGAGCGCGAGGCCGAATGCATGGAGCAGCTTGAGCGCGAGATCCTCGCCACGCTCGGCATCGACGACCCCTACCTCGTCGCCGAGTGAGCTGCGCGGCCTCGGCGGCCAAGCCGATGCGATAGACTCGCCCAGACGCCCATCCCCCGGGCGTATTCATGAACACATTCAATGTCCGAGGACGACAGTAGTACCCACGCCCATCCCCAAGCGACCGATGCGCCCGACCACCGGGGCGGTGACAAGCGTCGCTCATGGCTGGACCGGATCAGCTCCGCGCTGTCCGGCGAGCCCACCACCCGTGAGGACCTGGTCGAGCTGCTGCGCGATGCGCAGGCCGATGGGCTGATCGAGGCCGACACCCTGACGATGATGGAGGGCGCGATTGCCGTGTCCGACCTCACCGTGGGCGACGTGATGATCCCGCGCTCGCAGATGGTCGCCTTGCCGGCCGAGGCGCCGTTCCTGGAACTGATGAAGCTGGTGGTCGAGTCCGGCCACTCGCGCTTCCCGGTCCATGGCGACGACAAGGACGAAATCCTCGGCATCCTGCTGGCCAAGGACCTGTTGCGCGGCGTCGTTGCCGACGACGGCCCGGCGAGCATCCACGCGCTGTTGCGCCCGGCGGTGCTGATCCCCGAATCCAAGCGGCTGGACATCCTGCTGCGCGAATTCCGCCAGTCGCGCAACCACATGGCGATCGTGATCGACGAGCACGGCGGCGTCGCCGGCCTGCTCACGATCGAGGACGTCCTGGAGCAGATCGTCGGCGAGATCGACGACGAGCACGACGACGCCGAGGACCCGAACGCGCTGATCGCCGCACAGGCCGACGGCCAGTTCGTGGTCGACGCCCTGACCCCGATCGAGGACTTCAACGAGCGCTTCCGGGCCGACTTCGACGACGACGAATACGACACCATCGGCGGCCTGGTCATCGCCGCCATCGGCCACCTGCCCGAGGCGGGCGAGGAGTTGACGCTTGATCGCTTCGTGTTCCGGGTCGCCAGCGCGGATGCGCGGCGGGTGCACGCCTTCCACGTGAGCGTGCTCGGCGATGCCTGACGGCATGGCGGGCGCGGGTGCGCACCTTCGGCGAGCAGCGCGCATCCGGCGATGGATGCAGGCAGGCCTACTGGTGGTCTTGGCGTTGCTGGTCGGCACCACGATGGCTGCGCCCCGCATCGGCGTCGCCACGATGCAACCCGGCGAGATCTTCTGGGAACGGTTCGGCCACAACGCGCTGGTGGTGGTCGATCCCGCCAGTGGCGAGGCGACCTCGTACAACTACGGATTCTTTGACCCGACCGAACCCGATTTCGTCAGCCGGTTCATCCGTGGCGAACCACGCTACCGGTTGGCCGCCCTGCCCTTCGAGCAGGACATGGCGATCTACCGCGACGAAGGGCGCGGGGTCGACATCCAGTGGCTCGACCTGAACCCGGACGTCGCGCGGGAGCTGGCCGATTCGCTTGCGGTGAACGCGCTGCCCGAGAACGCGCACTACGGCTACGACTACTTCCTGGACAACTGCTCGACGCGCGTACGCGACGCGATCGACGGCGCGCTCGGTGGTGCGCTGCGCCGGCAGATGGAGGGACGCTCGCAAGGCAGCACCTACCGCACCGAAGCCGTGCGGCTGGCGTCGCCGGAGCCGGCCATGTGGCTGGGCTTCGACATCGGGCTCGGGCCGTCTGCCGACCGGCCGCTGTCACGCTGGGCCGAGGCGTTCGTGCCGATGCGGCTCGCCGCCGCACTGCGAGAGACCCGTTTGCCCGACGGCCGACCCCTGGTCGCCAGTGAGCAGCAGATCCTGCCGCATCGTCTTGCACCGGAACCACAAACCATTCCCGCACGGTGGCCGCGCTGGGCATTGGCCGGCCTGCTGGTTGCCGCCGGGCTGGCCTGGCTCGGCGCGCGGGCGCCGCGTGCGGTCGCCGGCATCGCCGCGCTCACCTGGGCCGTTGCCGGCCTGGCGGGCGCACTGATGCTCTTCATCTGGTTTGGCACGGCGCACCGGTTCGGCTGGGCCAACCACGGCCTGTTGCTGTTCAACCCGCTGTGCTGGCTGCTGCTGCCGGGCAGCGTGTCGCTGCTGCGCGGCCGCGTGCCGGGCACGTGGTTCCGCTGGCTGTTGTGGCTGGTGGCGGCGCTGCCGCTGTTCGCTCTGTTCGCGTACTGGTTGAGCGCGTTGCCGCAACGCCACCTGCACTGGATCGTGCTGCTGTGGCCGGTCCACCTGGCACTGGCCTGGACCTTCGGCCGGCATCCGAGGCGCGCGCCCCCCCGGCGCTTGTGAGGCCCTTGGCGGCGGAGCACGATGGCGTCATGAGCCTTCCGCCACCCCCACCCGCCGCCTCGATGCCCGACAGCGTCGTCAACTGCGCGGCCTACGACCGCAACGGCGAACGTCGCGACATCACGCTCGACGCGATCAGCGACGTACTCGCGGTCGACGACGGCAGCTTCGTCTGGGTCGGCCTGTACGAACCCGGCGAGGGCGTGCTGGACAAGCTGCAGGAGGAGTTCGGGCTTCACGACCTCGCGGTCGAGGACGCCCACCACGCCCACCAGCGGCCGAAGATCGAAACCTATGGGCAGTCACTCTTCATCGCGCTGCACACCGCGCAGACGATCGACAGCCATATCCGCTTCGGCGAGACCCACGTGTTCGTGGGACCCCGCTACCTCGTCACCGTTCGCCATGGCGCCTCGAGCAGCTACACCGCTGCACGCGCGAGGATGGAGCGCGAACCGGATCTCCTGCGCCACGGCCCGGGCGCCGCGTTGTACGCAGTCCTGGACATGGTGGTCGACAACTTCCTGCCGATCGTCGACGAGTTCAGCAACGCCCTGAACGCACTCGAGCAGGACATCTTCGCCGAGGAATTCCGCAAGGGCACCGTCCAGAAGCTCTACGACCTCAAGCGCGAGCTCACCCGGTTGCGCATGGCGGTCGCGCCGTTGCAGGACATCCTGGGCCAGCTCACCCGCGTGCGCGGGGGGCTGCTCGACGAGGAGATCCAGCTCTATATCCGCGACGTGCACGACCATGCGGTCCGCATCAACGAATCCACCGACACCCTGCGCGAGATGCTGACCGCGGCGGTCAGCGTGAACCTGTCACTGGTGACCGTCCGCCAGGGCGAGACCGTCAAGCGTCTGGGCGCGTGGGCGGCGTTGCTCGCCGCGCCGACGCTGATCGCCAGCTGGTACGGCATGAACTTCGTGCATATGCCCGAATTGCATGGGCGCTGGAGCTACGCCGTGCTGGTCGGCGTGGTCGGCACGGTCTGCATCGTGCTCTACCGGATGTTCAAGCGCGCGCGCTGGCTCTAGCTGTTCCATTTGACCCGTGAAGCGGCACCCGCGCTCCTGCGGGCGCCGGTGCGGCGGCGATCAGGTTGCGATCGCCTGCAGCAGCAAGCCGGTGATGTAGGCGCAGTACGTGCCGAGGGCATAGCCGAGCACGGCCAGCAGGACGCCCACCGGAGCGAGCGCCGGGTGGAATGCACTTGCGACCACCGGGGCCGATGCCGCGCCACCGATGTTCGCCTGCGAGCCCACCGCCATGAAGAACAGCGGCGCCCGGATCAGCTTGGCGACGCCGAGCATCAGGGCGGCATGCACCGAGATCCAGATCAGGCCGAGCAGGAATAGCCATGGACGATCCAACAAGGCGCCGAGGTCCATGTGCATGCCGATGGTCGCCACCAGCACGTAGAGCATGGCCGATCCCACCCGCGAGGCGCCGGCACCTTCGAGCTGGCGGGCGCGCGTGAAGCTCAGCAGCAGGCCGATGGTGGTGGCGAACACCACGATCCAGAAGAAGCGCGAGTCAAGGCTGTAGTCGCGCAGGCGCCACTCGGCCGGCAACGTCCCGATCCACGACACGAGCGGGTCGGCCAACCCATGCGACAGGCCCGTGGCACCGAGGCCAACCGCGAGGATGACCATCAGGTCGGTCAGCGTGGGGATACGCGAATGCTGCGCCTGGAACGCCTCGATGCGCTGCTTGAGGTCGTCGATCGCGCTGGTGTCGGCGCGGGTCCAGCGGTCGAACGCATTGGCGCGGGCCGCCATCAGCAGGAGGACCGCCATCCAGACATTGGCCACGAGCACGTCGACCGCGACGAACTGGCCGAACAGCGTGGTCTCGACGTCGAACACTTCCTTCATGGCCGCCTGGTTGGCACCGCCGCCGATCCAGCTGCCGGCAACCGTGGTCATGCCGCGCCAGGTCTCGCCGGCCACCGCCTCGGGATGGATGACGCCCATGGCCAGCAGCGACACCACGCCACCGAGCATCACACCCGCGGTGCCGGTGAGGAACATGATCACGGCCTTGGGACCGAGCCGCAGCACCGCACCCAGGTCGATGGCGATGCACAGCAGCACCAGCGAGCTGGGCAACAGGTAGTCACGGGCCATCGGGTACAGACCCGACAGGTTGCCGTCGATAAGCCCGATGCTGTGGTAGATCGAGGGCAGCAAGTAGCACATCAGCAGCGCCGGCACGTAGGTGTAGAACCGTTGCCAGAAGCCGTTGGGCCGCGAGGCCGTCCAGAACACCGCACCCAGTGTGATGGCCAGCAGGCCCAGGACGGTGGCGTCGTTGGTGATCAGGGCGGTCGATGCGGCTGGGGCCATGCGGGACACTCCGTTGGGGCGGGCATCCTGGCCCGGGCCGCGTGCGGCCCTCGTCTATGGGGAACCACCGGGGCAGCGCGCGCTCCACGCCTGCCCCGGCGTCATTGGATCACTGGCCCAGGTGCTGCTGCAGCCAGTCGTTGACCGTTTCGTGCCACAGCACGCTGTTGTGCGGCTTGAGCACCCAGTGGTTTTCGTCGGGGAAGTACAGGAACTTCGACTTGATCCCCTGGCGCTGCAGCGCGGTGAACGCCGCCAGCCCCTGGCTGACCGGGATCCGGAAATCCTGCTCGCCATGCACCACCAGCATCGGCACCCGCCATTTGTCGACGTGCCGGCTCGGATTGAACTGTTCGTAGTTCTGCGGGGCCGTCCACGGCGTGCCGCCGTTTTCCCACTCGGTGAACCACAGTTCCTCGGTGACGAAGCCCATCATGCGGGTGTCGAACACGCCGTCGTGGTTGACCAGGCACTTCCAGGCACCGGATGCCGGCGTGTGCCAGTTGCCCGCGATCCAATTGACCATGTAGCCGCCGTAGCTGGCGCCCAGTGCACAGGCGTTGCCGCCGTCCAGGAATTGGTACTTGCGCAGCGCGGCCTTCCAGCCCTTCTGCAGGTCTTCCAGCGGACGGTCACCCCAGTGCTGGCTGATGGCATCGGTGAACGCCTGCCCGTACCCGGTCGAGCCGTGGAAGTCGATCATGACCACGGCATAGCCCTGACCGGCGTACGTCTGCGGGTTCCAGCGGTAGCTCCAACCATTGCCGAAGCTGCCCTGCGGCCCGCCGTGGATGAGGAAGGCGACCGGGTACTTGCGGCCTTCCTCGTAGTTCCACGGCTTGACCACGTAGCCGTGCACGGTCTCGTTGTTCCAACCGTTGAAGGTGAACTGTTCGAACGCGCCGAAGCCCACCTCCGGCAGCATGTCGGCCGCGCTCGGGGTGATGGCCCGCTCGGGTGCGCCGTTGATACCTCCGACGAACACCTGCGCCCCACTGGCCAGGGTGGCCCGGGTGAACGCGAGCGTGCCGCCGGCCAGCGACACCGACCCGATGCTGCCGTCGCCAATGATCTCGGTGACGCCGCCGCTGTCGACGTGCACGGCGAACAGCGGATGCTCGCCGGTGTCCTGCGCGGTGACGTAGAGGGTTTCGCCATCCTCGGAGACCACGACGCTGCCGGCCGAGCGGTCCCATCCGGGCGCGATCTCGCGTCGCTCGCCGGTGGCCAGGTCCATGGCCATCAGGCCGAAGCGGTCAGCCTCGAAGCCGGGCCGCTTCATCGCGCGGTAGTACAGCGTGTTGGCGTCACCGAACACCGCGCCGGTGTCCCAGGCCGGGTTGCCGGCGGTCAGGTTCTCGGCGGCACCACTGCCGTCGGCGCTGACCCGGTACAAGTCGAAGTTGGTCGACCAAGGTTCGGTGCGGTCCGCCGTGCGCGCGCTGAGCACCAGCGACTGACCGTCGGGTGCCCAGGTGTACTCGCTGCTGTCGCCGAACGGCCGGGACGGGATATCGGCGACGACGTCGGATGCGATCGCGGTCGCGGTGCTGACCGCGGCCCCGTCGCCCGGCAGCGTCGCGACGAACACGCGGTTGAGCCGGCCGTCGTTCCAGGCGTCCCAGTGGCGGACGAACATGCGGTCGTACACCACCCCGGTCGCCGGGCTGTCGGCTTCGGCCTTGAGCCGCTTGCCGGTGCACGCCAGGTCGCTGCCGCAGTCGATGAAGGCTTCGGCATTGAAGGCGATGCGCTGTCCGTCGGGCGACACCTGGAACCCGCCCACGTCCACCGGGAAGTCGGTGAGCTGGCGCGGCGTGCCGCCGTCCACCGGTATCGAATACAGCTGGGAGCTGCCCGACTTGCCGCTCAGGAAGTAGACAACGCCACCGTCCGGCGAAAACACCGGCGAGTTGACGTTCCAGCCCTCCGGCGTCAGCCGGACCGGCGGCGCGGCGTCGCGCGCCACCAGGTTCTCGAGCCAGAGGGAGGTCGCGGCCTTGTTGCCATCGAAGTCGACCTCGCGCTTGGCGACCACCAGCAGCCGGCCGTCCGGCGACAGCACCGGCGAGGACCAGCGGTCCAGCGTTGCCAGGTCCTTCGGTTGGAGACCGCGCGTGGCCGCGACGGCCAACGGGCTCATGGCGGGCAGGACAAGCGCGATCAGCACCGGCAGCACGGCTTGACGCAGGTTCATGGCGGATTTTCCCCGGGATCGACGATCCCCGATGGTAGGCGCAGGCGCGGTGGCCGGCAAAGGGCGGGCTGTGTGCGGCCCAGCAGGCTAGTCGGACGCCACGGCCCCATCCGTTGCGTCAGTGGCGGGTTCGCCTCCCAGGTGCCGGGCGAGGAATGCGAGCAGGCGGGTGTAGTACTCGCGCTTGTGCTCGGGACGGTAGAACCCGTGCCCCTCGTTGTCGTAGTACAGGCTCTCCACCGGCAGGCCCGCCTGGATGAGCGAACGTTCCATCATCCGGGTGTGCTGGACCGGCGCGCGCTCGTCCTCGCCACCGGCCGCCAGGAACACCGGGATCTTGATCCGGTCGGCCATCCGATTGGGCGAGAAGGCGGCGAGTGAATCGCGCTCCCCCAGCCACTCACGCAGGTAGTTTTCCCCGGAGCCCCGCTCCTGGATGTCGCCGTGGGTATGCATGGTCGGCAGGTCGTAGACGCCCACATAACCGGCGGCGCACCGGTACAGGTCCGGCTCGCGGGCCGCGCCCATCAGCGCCGCATAAGCACCGTAGCTCGCGCCGTAGATGCAGATCCGGTCGGCGGAAGCGATGCCCTGCTCGACCAGCCAGTGGGTGGCGTCCGTCAGGTCGTCCTGCATGGCCTGGCCCCATTGGCGCGCGCCCGCCGAGGTGAATGCCCTTCCATAGCCACCCGATCCCCGGAAGTTCAGCTGGAGCACCGCGTAGCCGGCATCGGCCAGCATCTGGACGTCGCCGTCAAACGCCCACGTGTCGCGGACATCGAACGGGCCGCCGTGCGGCATCACGACGGTGGGCAGATCCTTCCCGCTCGAACCGGCCGGGACGCTCACATAACCGTGCAGCACCAAGCCGTCGCGGGCGGTGATCTGCACCGGTCGCTTCGCGGCCAGTTGTTCGGGGTCGAGCCACTCCGCCCGGCTCAGGAGATGCTCGGCCTTCTTCTCCACGGTATCGAAGAGATAGAAGTCGCCAGGGTTACGGTCGCTCCAGACCTGGACCAGGGCAATCCGGCCGTCCGCAGTGCGCGAGGTGATCTCCACCGCCTGATCCGCAAAGGCCGCCTCAAGGCTGCGATAGAGGCGGGCCTCTTGTGCCTGGTCGTCGAAGAACTCGGTACGGAACCGTCCGTCCATGAAGAAGGCGCCGACCGGCACCGAGGTCCCGTTGCGGTAGATCATGGCGGTCGGATCGACACTGTCGTCGCGCAGGACTTCGCGCTGGCTGCCGGTGCCTATGTCATAGGCGACTATCGCATCCGGCCCGTCGGGCTTCTCTGTCCTGAGGTAGGCGGTGCGGTCATCGGCAGCGAACCCCACGGGCCACTGCGCAATGCCGGTGGTCGACTGGTCATTGAGCAGCTCCCAGGGCGCGCCCTCGCCATCGCGGTAGTAGAGCCGCAGGCGGTTGTCGGTGCCGGAGCCGACCGCAAACCGCACCACGCCGCGGTTGTCCGTCACGAACGAAGCATTGCGTACGGGTGCGGACGCCACCTTGAAGCGCCGGCCCGAGTAGACATCCATGCGTTCGGCGTCGGTGAACGCATCCGCGTGGAACGGGCTGACCGAGATGATCACGTGGCGATCGTCCGCCGGCAGGTCGTCGACGAGGAATGCCGCGATCCGCTCCACCTTCTTGGGCTGGATGCGCGTGCCCGGCCCGCCGCCGTGGACCCGCTGGCCCACCAGGATGTCGGCTTGGCTTCCGTCGGCATTGATGCCGTAGAGCTCGCCAGTCGAGCCGGGTTGCTCTAGCGCGCCGAACTTCTCGGCCAGGCTGATCAGCACACGCTCGTCGTTGACCCATTGGAAACCCGCCACATGGGTATTGGTGCCCTGCATGAAGGTGGCGGTTACGGCGTTGTCGCTGCGGCGCATGATGACCAGCGCGGTCTTGCGGCCGTCGTCCAGCGGCACGGTCGCCGCGAAGTACTCGCCGGTTGGCGAAATCTTGATCTGGTCGAACTTGTCGTCCTTGACGTACGACTCGACCTGCACTGCATGCGCGGCCGGCACTGCCAGCACCGCGCCCAACACCACTCCCCAGAACAAATGCTTCATGCGATCCCTCTGTCCGTTAGCTCAGCCGTGCACCCCGCCGGGAACAGCCGCGGCGGAGCTGGCAGCACTGGATACTCGACGTTCCCCGTCGTCTTGCGGGACTGCGTATTGCGGCCCCGCTAAAGCCTAACCCGATCGAGCGTCAGGCGCGCTGCTGCAGTGTAGTGCGCAGGGCTTGTCGCCACGCCGGAAGCTCGATGCCGAACTCGCGTTCCAGACGGCCCGTGTCCAGCACCGAGTAGGCAGGGCGCGTCGCCCGCGTCGGAAAGCCGGAGGTCGGGATCGGCGTTACCCGGGGCTTTCGAGCAAGCAGGCCAAGGTCGTGCGCTTCGTCGAAGATGGCTTCGGCGAACCCGTGCCAACTGGTCTGTCCCGCACTCACGAGGTGGCAGACCCCGGAAGCCGCCATGCCCTGGCGAAGGATGGTCGCGGTCACGTCGGCGATCAGCCACGCCGGTGTCGGTGAACCGACCTGATCGGCCACGACGCTGAGCTCCTCCCGCTCCTCGGCCAGGCGCAGCATGGTCAGCAGGAAATTGGCACCGTGCAGGCCGTATACCCAAGCCGTGCGGAGGATCAAATGGTGCGCGGCGGAGGCCTGGATCGCCTGTTCCCCGGCGAGCTTGCTCTGGCCGTAGACGCCCAGCGGTGCCGGGGCGTCGTCCTCACGCCAGGGGCGCGTGCCAGCGCCGTCGAATACATAGTCGGTCGAGAAATGCACCAGGCGGGATCCGCGCGCCGCACACACCTCGGCGAGGCGCGCCGGAGCGTCGCGGTTGATCAGGAACGCCGTGTCGACATCGTCCTCGGCGCGATCCACCGCGGTGTAGGCGGTCGCATTGACGACGACGTCCGGGGCTACCCGCTCGACCAGCGGCGCGATGGTGTCGAGCCGGGCGAGGTCAAGCGATTCGCAATCAGTGCCGTCGGGCAGGTTTCCGCTGCGCGTGGTGATAACCACCTCGCCCAGCGTCGCCAAGCTGCGCCGGCATTCATGGCCGACCTGGCCGTTGCCACCGAGGAGCAGGATCTTCATCGTCGCCTCAGGTACTGAAGACGGGCAGGCGATCCAACGCGACGTCGTCCAGCAGCGGTGCGGCGGCATCCTTGCCGGACAGCTGCGGGTCGGTGACCGGCCAGTCGATGGCCAGCCGCGGATCGTCCCAACGGATGTTGGCGTCGGCGGCGGCGTCGTAGGTGGCCGTGCACAGGTAGGTGAACACGGCACGCTCGCTCAGTGTCACGAAGCCATGGGCGAAGCCTTCCGGGATCCAGAAGTGCCGCTTGTTCTCAGCGCTCAGGACCACGGCGGTCCAGCGACCGAAGGTGGGCGAACCGCGCCGGATGTCGACAGCCACGTCCCACACCTCGCCTTCAACCACCGACACGTACTTGCCCTGCGGATTGGGCCACTGGTAGTGCAGTCCGCGCAGCACGCCGCGCACCGATGAGGACACGTTGCCCTGCACGAACGCCGGTTGCAGCCCATGTTCGCGCAGGCGGTCGTGATTGAAGGATTCGAAGAAGAAACCGCGGTCGTCCCCGAACACGCGCGGTTCGATCACCAGGCAACCCGGCAGGTCCGTCTCGATCACCTTCATGGCACATACCCGCGATCGATCAGGTCGAGGAGGTACTTGCCGTAGCCATTCTTCACCAGAGGTTGCGCCAGCTCGCGCAGGCGGTCGTCGTCGATCCAGCCGTTGCCGTGGGCGATTTCTTCCGGGCAGCACACGCGCAGGCCCTGGCGGGCCTCGATCGTCTCGATGTAGTTGGACGCCTCGAGCAGCGACTGGTGGGTGCCGGTGTCGAGCCACGCATAACCGCGTCCCAGGCGCTCCAGGTGCAGCGAACCTTCATCGAGGTAGCACTTGTTGAGGTCGGTGATTTCCAGCTCGCCGCGGTGCGACGGCTTGATGCTCGACGCGAACTCGCTGGCACGGCCATCGTAGAAGTACAGCCCGGTCACCGCGTAGTTGGACCGCGGCTTCGGAGGCTTCTCTTCCAACCCCACCACCCGGCCGTCTCCGTCGAATTCGGCTACGCCGTAACGCTCCGGGTCGTTCACCCAGTAACCGAACACGGTGGCGCCGGTTTCACGCTGGCCGGCGCGAGTAAGCATGGCGGTCAGCCCCGGGCCATGGAAGATGTTGTCGCCCAGCACAAGGCAGCTGGGCTGCCCGTCCAGGAACTCGCGGCCGATCAGGAACGCCTGCGCAAGCCCGTCGGGGCTCGGCTGCACGGCGTACTCGATCTTCATGCCCCACTGCGAACCGTCGCCCAGCAGGTTCTGGAACAGCGCCTGCTCGTGCGGGGTGTTGATGATCAGCACTTCGCGGATCCCCGCCAGCATCAGCACGCTGAGCGGGTAGTAGATCATCGGCTTGTCGTAGATCGGCAGCAGCTGCTTGCTGATCGCCTGCGTGATCGGATACAGCCGGGTGCCGGAGCCGCCGGCCAGGATGATGCCCTTGCGATTCATGCGATCTCCCTCAGGCCTGGCCGATACGCTCGAGGCGGTAGCTGCCATCCAGCACCCGTTGCACCCAGGGCGCGTTGTCGAGGTACCAGTCGACCGTGCGGGCCATGCCTTCGTCGAAGGTCACGGTCGGCGCCCAGCCCAGCTCGCCCTTGAGCTTGTCCGCGTCGATCGCATAGCGGCGATCGTGGCCGGGTCGGTCCTTGACGTAGGTGATCAGCGATTCACGGGCGCGGCCGTCGGCCAGCGGACGCCGTGCGTCGAGCAATGCGCAGATGGTGCGGACGACGGTAATGTTGGTGCGCTCGGCGTCACCACCGACGTTGTAGGTCTCGCCCACCCGGCCGCGCTCGAGCACCGTGCGGATCGCGTCGCAATGGTCGCCCACGTACAACCAGTCCCGGACGTTCAACCCGTCGCCATAGACCGGCAGCGGCTCGCCGGCCAACGCCTTGGCGATGACCAGCGGGATGAGCTTCTCCGGGAACTGGTAGGGGCCGTAGTTGTTGGAGCAGTTGGTGGTGAGTACCGGCAACCCGTAGGTGTGGTGGAACGCCCGGACCAGGTGGTCGGAGGCCGCCTTGGATGCCGAATACGGGGAGTTGGGCGCGTAGGGCGTGGTCTCGGTGAACCGGCCGGTATCGCCGAGCGTCCCGTAGACCTCGTCGGTGGAAACGTGGAGGAACCGGAATGCATCGCGCGCCGTTGCGTCGAGCGCCTTCCAGTAGTCGCGGGTCGTTTCGAGCAGGCTCAACGTGCCGACCACGTTCGTCTGGACGAACGCCCCGGGGCCATCGATCGAACGGTCGACGTGGCTCTCGGCAGCGAAGTTGATGACCGCTTCGGGCCGATGCTCATCCAGCAGGCGCTTGACCAGGCCCGCATCGCCGATGTCGCCTTCGACGAAGACGTGGCGCGGGTTGTCCGCCAGCGAGGCGAGCGTGTCTAGGTTGCCCGCGTAGGTCAAGGCATCGAGATTAACTACCTTGATGCCGCGATTGACCGCGTCCAGGACAAAATTCCCACCGATAAACCCGGCTCCGCCGGTCACAAGCCATGTAGGCACTCAGTCACTCCCGCAAAAAGTTAATTTGATTCGATCAACCCGCCTGACATCGCTCAGAACGGAATATCGTCATCCGCGAAGTCGTCGCCGAAGTCATTCGACTTGGCCGGCGGCGCGTCGCGCCGCGGCGCTTCCTGCCGGGCCGCCGTGCGTGCCGGGCGCTCGCTGCGATCACCGCCGCGGTAGCCGCCACCGCCGGCGCCGCCACCCTCGCCCCCGCCGCCGAGCATCTGCATCTCGTCGGCGACGATGTCGGTGAAGTATTTCTCGACGCCGTCCTGCCCGGTGAACTTGTCGTAGCGGATCGAGCCTTCGATGTAGACCTGCCGGCCCTTCTTCAGGTACTCGCCGGCGATCTCGCCGAGCTTGCCGAACAGCTTGACCCGGTGCCACTCTGTGCGCTCCTGGGTATTGCCGTCGCGGTCCTTGCGCACGCTGGTGGTGGCCAGGCTGAGCGTGGTCACGGCCATGCCGCCCTGGGTGTACTTGGTCTCGGGATCGTTGCCGAGGTTGCCGACGAGGATCACCTTGTTTACGCCACGTGCCATGAATTCGGTCCTGTCGTGTCGAGGAAGTCGCCGCGGCGCGGCGAGCGGCAGGCCAGTATACCCACCCCGTCGAGGCCACCGGACCCGGAATCCACCCCGGCGTCGGGTCGGAATCCGGCCAGTCCCGATGGCGGCTTCGAGCAAGGCCGCGCCCCCGGCCAACCACCTATAATGCGGGGTCCACCGGCCCGGGTCACTCCATGCACGCCAGCACCACGCCCCGCAGCGGCTACAGCCTGTCCGACATCCAGTCGCTGGCGCGGGCCGACATGGACGCGGTCGACGGACTGATCCGTCGGCGCCTCGCCTCCGACGTGGTGCTGATCAACCAGGTGGCCGAGTACATCATCGGCGCCGGCGGAAAGCGCCTGCGCCCGATGCTCCTGTTGCTTGCCGCGGGCGCGCTGGGACACCGCGGACCCGACGCCCACCAGCTGGCCGCGGTGGTCGAGTTCATCCACACCTCGACCCTGCTGCACGACGACGTGGTCGACGAGTCCGACCTGCGCCGCGGGCGTAGCACTGCCAATGCCGTCTGGGGCAACGCCACCAGCGTGCTGGTGGGCGACTTCCTGTATTCGCGCAGCTTCCAGCTGATGGTCGAGCTCGACAGCATGCCGGTTCAACGGCTGTTGGCCGACACCACCAACCGCATCGCCGAAGGCGAGGTGTTGCAGCTGTTGCACGTGCGCAATCCCGACACGGACGAGGCGGCCTACCTGCGCGTGATCGAGCGCAAGACGGCCGTGCTGTTCGCCGCCGCGACCCGGCTGGGCGCGATGCTGGCGGGTGCCGACGAGGCCACCGCCCAGCGCCTGCACGACTACGGCCTCAACCTCGGCTACGCGTTCCAGATCGCTGACGACGTGCTCGACTACGCCTCCGACGCGGAAACGCTGGGCAAGAACCTCGGCGACGACCTTGCCGAGGGCAAGGCGACGCTGCCGCTGATCCATGCGATCCGCCACGCCGACCCGGTCACCGCCGGGCGGTTGCGCGCGGCGATCGAGACCGGCGACAACGCCGCTCTACCCGCTGTCATCGAAGCGATCCACGCCACCGGCGGGCTCGACTACAGCCGCCGCCGCGCGCTCGACTACGCGCAACGCGCCGGGACCGCACTGGACGGCCTGGCTGACAACGACTACGTGGCCGCCCTGCGCGGGCTGTCCGCCTATGCGGTCAGCCGCGACCACTGACCCGGACCCGGTGCCACCCTCCTACTCTGCCGCGAACCGCTCGCGCAGGAAGTCGTGGGTCATCTCGAACGCGCGCGTGGCCGCCCGTTCGTTGTATACGCAGCCCGGCGGGTTGTTCGCGTCCGCCTCGGCAAAGCAGTGCACCGCGTCACTGAAGTTGACGAACTGCCAATCGGCGCCCGCGGCGTCCATCTCCCGCTCGAAGCCGGCAATGTCCTCGTCGGTGACGCCGCGGTCATCGGCACCATTGAGCACGAGGATGGATGTGCGCACCGCGTCGTCCTTGGCCGGCAACGGGGTCGACAGGCCACCGTGCAGGCTCACCACGCCGTCGACCTCGCTCCCGCCGCGGGCGAGTTCGAGCACCGCTGTTCCGCCAAAGCAGAATCCCAGCGCAGCGATCCGCTCGGCGTCGACCGGCGCCTCGTCCGCCTGCGCCGCAAGCACCTCGACCGCCTTGGCCACGCGGGCACGCAGCATGCGGCGGTCCTCCCTCAGCGCACCCGACACCTGGCCGGCGGCTTCGCGATCCTTCGGCCGCACGTCCTTGCCATAGACATCGGCGACGAGGACAACGTAATCGTCGCCAGCCAGCTGCTTGGCCTTCTCGACGGCCGACGGCGTGACCCCCATCCAGTTGGGCACCATCACCACGCCGGGGCGCGAAATCGCGTTGGCGTCGTCGTGGACCAGGACGCCACTGAAGGTGGTGTCGCCGATGGACCATTCGACCGGCTCGGCCCGCATTTCCGCAAACACGGGCGTGGCCAGGAGGGCGAGCGGGAGAGCACAGGCAAGGCGAAGCGGTCGCATGGCGAAACTCCTCGGGTGGGCTGCGCCGAGGGTAGCGCCATCGACACGCGGGTGCGATGAGCGCCGGTTACGCCACGCCGAGACCTGGAATGGCGCTGATGGCGTCGGGGTCGAACCCGGCCAGCGCGGCGAAATGCCGACCGCGCTCCACGTAGTCGCGGTACGGCCCGAAACTGGGCGCGCCGGGCGACAGGAGCACCACGCCTTCGCCCGCCAACGCTACTTCAGCCTGCCGCAAGGCGTCAGCGAGATCACCGGCTGCGGCCAGCCCGAACGTGCCCCGCGACGCCGGTGGCGCGAGCAGCTCGTTGATCCGCGGCCCATTGGCGCCCATCGTGATGATCGCGGCCGGTGGACGGTGCGCGACAGCCTCCGCGAAAGCGGACCAGTCGACCCCCCGGTCGTGCCCCCCGACCAGCAGCGCGATACGGCGGGCGCCGAAACACTCGAGCGCGGCCAGGCTCGCGTGCGGCGTGGTGCTGATCGAGTCGTTGACGTAGGTCACCGCACCCCGGCTTCCGAGTACCTGCAACCGGTGGGGCAGCGGCCGGAAGCTGGCGGCGTGGGTTGCAAGCGCTGTCGCATCCAGTCCCAGCGCCTCTACCGCGGCGAGTACCGCGCACAGGTTGCCGCGGTTGTGGCGACCAGGCAGCGGCAGCGGCAATGTGTCCATGACGAAGGTGTCGCCGCGGTACAGGTCGTCGCCACGGAGGTGCCAACCGTCTTCGCGACCGAACCAGCGCACCTCGCTGCCGGGCAATGGCAGCGCCAACAACTGCGGATCGGCCGCATTGAGCACCGCCACCCGCGGGCGCGCCTCGGTCAGCAGTTTCAACTTGTCCTCGATGTAGCGCGCCTGCGAGCCGTGCCAGTCCAGGTGCTCCGGGAACAGGTTGAGCACCACGCCGACCTCCGGCCGCCCTCCCCCGGCGGCGACGTCGCCGGTCTGGTAGCTCGACAGTTCGACCGCCCAGTAGTCCGGTGGCTGAGGCGGGTCCAGCAACTCTAGCAGCGGCAGGCCGATGTTCCCCGCCAGCGCGGTGCGGTGGCCACCGGCGCGCAGCAGGTGGGCCAGCAACGCGGTCGTGGTGCTCTTGCCCTTGGTACCGGTGACGCAAACCGTGTGGGCGACCACGCCGTCGCTGCCGGCGCGCTCGCCGAACCACAGCGCGGTTCCGCCGATGAAGCGCGTGCCGCGGGCCATCGCAGCGCTCGCCGCCTCGCCGTACGGGCTGATGCCCGGCGACTTCACAACGACATCGAATCCGCCGAGCTGCTCGGCGCTCGCGTCGGTCATGACCTGGAGGTGCGTATCGCCCAGGCCACGGGCGTCGTCGGCCTCGGTACCGCTGCAGAACAGTGTCAGCGGCAGATCGGGCAGACGGCTGCGGATCGCGCGATGGGCGGCCCGGCCTTCGCGGCCCCACCCCCATAGCGCGACGCGCTGTCCCTCAAGCTGCGAGATGCGCACGCAGGCGTTTCCAGAGCGCGGGGGGAATGCGTTGCTCGTCATCGATCCGCAGCAGCGGTTCGATCCGCAGGTCGCCGTCGCCCAGTTGCGGACGGATCTCGCGGATGAACCGCTCGACCAGTGCGTCCTCGCGCCATTCCGGGCGCGCGGCGAGCGCGGCCATGGCCGCACGTGATTCGCGGCCTTCACCGACGCACTCGAACGGCTTGTGGTCGCGGTATTCCAGCAACGCGTCGTAGCCAGCCGTCTGCCCCGGGTCATCGAGCAGGTTGCGGCCGAAGATGCCGACCAGCCGCGGCTTGCTCATGAACGGCGCAAGCGCGAGGAACACGAAGTGGCACTTCGGGCAGACCCCGCACCAGCGGCTGACCGGGCGCTCGCCGAGGATGTGGAAGTTGCGGTTGCAACTGGAGAAGTGCGCGTCGTACCGGTCGGAACGGCTGAACTGCCGCGCCACCGCGAGCTCGCTCAAGGGGCGCAGCAGCGAGTAGTAGTGCAGGTCCGCCGCGATGCTCGACTGCACATAGGTGCCGAACGCCTGCTCGAACGCCCAGCCCTTCGACCACTGGTGGTTCACTTCGCCCGTCCCCTCGATCAGGCTGCCGTAGCTGGCGGAGCGCTCGTTGGAGAACACCACCTGGTCGACGCCCTGCAGCAGCGCCGCCAGCACCAGGATCGCCGAGTTGACCGCCGTGACCGGGATATGGCCGTTCCAGGCGCCTTCCCGGTTGTAGTCGAACAGTTGTGGCGCCAGCGCGCGGCCGATGTTGAGCGTGGGCAGCCCGGTGCGGTCGGCGCAGGCGCGGATCAGCTGCGAGCCGCCGATCCAGCTGACGGTCTGCTCCACGCCCAGCGCACGCAGCGCTTCGATGCTGACCAGCGAATCCTTGCCGCCTCCGATCGCCACCAGCGCGTGTTTGCGCAGGCCGAGCGCCGGCGCCGGCCCACCCGGCGGCTCGCCGTGCGGAAACACGATGCGCCCGTGCAGATCCAGGCCATTGCGGTAGGCGAATTCGCCCAATCCGTTGAGGTAGACCGACTCCAGCAGCGCGGCGGTGTCGGCGTCGATCGCATACGAGTCGATGCGGATCTGCGCGGGTACCGCCGCCTTGTAATAGCTGACACCGGCTACCAGGTGCAGCAGCCGCAGCGCGCGTTCGACTGCAACGGCACGGTCGCCGTCCAGCGCGAACGGCGCACCGGGGACGGTGACCGTCTCAACCAGCTCGGGACCGTCGTCGAAGGCGTAGACCAGTTCCGCCACGCCGGTCGCGGCGTCCAACCCGCAGCGCACGAAGCGGAAGGACTGGATCGCGTCGCGCTGGAACTTCCACTCACTCATTCGATGCCGCCTTCATCAAGGATGTCCTCTGCCGGCAGCGCCCGCAGGTTGTAGGTGTTGGCCATGACCATGCCGTATGCACCCGTGTCGGCGACCAGCAACACGTCGCCTTCGGCGGTGGCGGCCGGCAGCGGGCGCCCGTGGCCAAGTACGTCGCCGCTCTCGCAGATCGGGCCGACCACGTCGAACTCCGTGAGCTCCGTGTCATCCAGCCGGTCGAGGTTGTGGATGCCGTGGTAGGCGTCGTAGACCGACGGCCGCATCAGGGCATTCATACCGGCGTCCGCACCGACGCGGCGCACGCCGTCCTTCTCGACCACCTGCGTGACCGACAGCAACAGCACGCCCGCTTCGGCAACCAGGTAGCGCCCCGGCTCGACCACCAGGCGGTAGCGCGGGTAGCTCGCCTTGATCTCGTCGAGCCCTGCCCGCCACAGCGCGACGTCGAACAGCGGCGACTCGGGCGCGTACGGCACCGGCAGGCCACCGCCGATGTCGATCGTCTCCACTGTCCCGATCATGTCGGCCAGCCCCGCCAGGTGCGCGTAGACGCCGTGCCAGTGGCCGGCGTCGTCGATGCCGCTGCCAAGGTGCGCATGCAGGCCGCTGATGCGCAGGTCGATGTCGCGGGCCGCATCGAGGAACGCGTCGACTTTCGCCAGCGGCAGGCCGAACTTGGCCGCGACGCCACCGGTCTTGACCTTGGCGTGGTGGCCCTCGCCGTGGCCGAGGTCCAGGCGTAGCCACGCGGTGCGGCCGCGGAAGACCTCCGGCCAGCGGCGCAGCGCCTCGATGTTGTCGATGGTGACGGTGACGCCGTGGTCGAACGCCGCCTCGTACTCGCGGCGCGGCGCAAAGCTCGGGGTGAACAGCACGTTGCGCGGAGAAAGCCCCGGCACGTGCGCGAACACGTGCTCGATCTCGCCCAGCGATACGCACTCCAGCCCGAAGCCCTCGGCGGCGATCGCGCGCAGGATCGCCGGGTGCGGGTTGGCCTTGATCGCGAAGAAGCACTGGTCGACCGCCGCGGTGCCGGTCAGCATCCGTGCGTGATCCCGCACGGTGGCCAGGTCATAGACGTAGCGCGGTGTGCCGACGGCGGCGCGCGCCAGCAACTGGTCGCGCCGGCCCACCCACCACGACGCGGGGCGCTGCGGCCGCCCGACCGCCAGGTCGCGCCAGCTCGGGCCGAACACACCGGCCGCGCGCACCGGCATCGCGCCACTGCGGATCAGTTCGGCGTGCAATTGCGGCAGCAGGCCTTCGGCATCGGCCTCGTCGACGACGAACGTCAGGTTGAGGTCGTTGGAGGACTGCGAAATCAGGTGCACGCGCTCCTGCCCGAACGTCGCCCAGACATCGGACAGCTTGTGCAACAGCGACCGCATGCCGCGCCCGACCAGGGTGATCGCGGTACACGGCGCGATCACCTTGACCCGGCAGACCTCGGCCAGGTCGGCCGCCAGGGCCTCGAGCACGTTGCTGGTGACCAGGTTCTCGCTCGGGTCCAGCGAGATGGTGACGTTGGTCTCCGACGAGCCGATCAGGTCGACCGAGAGCCCGTGGCGGCGGAAGCGCTCGAAGATATCGGCAAGGAAGCCCACCTGTTGCCACATGCCGATGCTTTCCATCGACACCAGGACCACGCCGTCGCGCCGGCTGATTGCCTTGACGCCGGGCACGGTCGCCGCGCTGGCGTCGATCCGGGTGCCGGGCAGCTCGGGCCGCTCGGTGTCGAGGATCGCCATCGGCACGCCGGCGTCGCGGCACGGCGCGATCGAACGCGGGTGCAGCACCTTGGCACCGGTGGTGGCGATTTCCTGCGCCTCGGCGTAGTCGAGCCGGGCGAGCAGGCGGGCGTCGGGCACCTCGCGCGGGTTGGCGCTGAACATGCCGGGCACGTCCGTCCAGATCTCGACGCGCTCGGCACCCAGCAGCGCGCCGAAGCACGCCGCCGACGTGTCGGAACCGCCCCGCCCGAGCACGGCGGTGCCGCCGTCCGCGTGGCGGGCGATGAACCCCTGACTGAGCAGCATGCGCGCCGGTTGCGCGGCAAACCGCGTCCCGAACCCGGCGTCGGCGTCACGCCGGCAGTTGACCGCCAAGCGCGAGGCCCATTCGCTCTGGTTCGGCAGCGCGATCGCATCAAGCCAGTCGCGCGCGTCGCACCACCCGAAATCGTGGCCCTGCGAGCGCAGGTAGGCCGCACCGATGGTCGACGACATCAGCTCGCCCTGGGCGAGCACGTCGGCCTGCCAGGCCAGTGGCCGGCCCGCGGCGCGCGCGTCCGTGCCCAGGGCTTCCAGCGCAGCCAAGCGCTCGCCAAGCATGGCATCGGGGTCGAGCCCGAGCTCGACGCAGAAGCCCCGGTGACGCTCGATCAATCCCGCCAGCCGGCCGGGCACATCGTCGCCATTGGCGATCGCCAGCAACTCGTTGGTAACGCCCGACAGGGCCGATACCACCACCAGCACGCGCACGTCCCCGTCGGACATGCGGCCCGCGGCGATGCGCCCGATGGTGTCCCAGCGATTGCGCCGCGACACCGAGGTGCCACCGAACTTGAGCACTACCCAACGTTGCGCTTGCGTCACCACGTCCGCCTCTGGATTTACGGGGTTGCGGGCATCCCTTGCAGGACCCGGCACGAAGCGCCCATCGTGCCCGAGTCCTCGCTGTCACGCGCGGCCCGCGCACGCAGCCAAGCCCGTGCGGTGCAGGAGCGGCCAAGCCGTCGCAAACCGCCTAGAATGCGTCCCGCCGACCGTTCGCCCGTTCGCGAAGCCGCGATTCTAGGGCAGCACCCGATCCCCTAGCCACCGGCCTGTCCGCCGCGTACTCCATCGCGGCCGCCGGTCCTCCGGCACTCCCCGCCTTTCAGACGACACCCCCCGATGCCCCTGCGCCGCTACCTGCAACTGGACGTATTCGCCGATCGACCCGGCGCGGGCAATCCGCTCGCGGTGGTGCTGGACGCCGAAGGCCTGGACGACGCGACGATGCAGTCGATCGCCCGCTGGACGCGCCTGCCGGAAACGACCTTCGTGTTCCCGCCGACCACGCCAGGCGCGGGCTACCGGGTGCGCATGTTCAGCCCCCATCGCGAAGTGCCGTTTGCCGGGCACCCCAGCGTCGGGACCGCGTTTGCGGTCCTGGATGCCGGGCTGGCCCGACCGATCGACGGAATCCTGCTGCAGGAGGGCGTGGCGGGCGTTCTGCCGCTGTCGGTCGAAAAAGCGGGGGCTGAGGAGCCCTGCGTGATTGCCGTGCGCACGCCCCGCGCCCGGGTGGTGGAAACCGCCACGCGCGATGACGTGCGACTGGCCGGGGCACTCGCGGGGTTCCTGCCGGGCGCGTTGCCACCGGCATTGCTGGACGGCGGCCGGCGCTGGTGGCTGGTGGAAGTCGCGAGCGAAGCCGCGTTGCGTGGCGCGGCGCCGGACTGGGACGCCATCGCCGCGCTGGCGAAGTCCACCGGCAGCATGGGCGTGTGCGCCTTCGCGCGGTCGGAGGCCGACGCGGGCCACGACCTGGTGGTGCGCGCGTTCGTCGGTGCCAGCGGTCCGTTCGAGGATGCCGCGTCGGGCGCCGCCAATGCGGTGATCGCCGCATGGCTGACGCACAACGATGCGCTGCCGGGGCGTGATGGGCGGTATGTCGCCAGCCAGGGCCGCGAGGTCGGCGCGGATGCGCGCCTGCAACTGCACGTCGATGCCAACGGCGAGGTCTGGTCCGGCGGTCGCGTGTGTCCGGTGATACGCGGCCAGATCGACTGGTAGGCCGGCCGCCGGGACAACAAAAAAGGGGGCCGTGAGGCCCCCTGCGCGCAATCGCGCGACTCCCCTGTCAAACCTTATTCCGGACGGACGTCGACCCGTACGCGGATCCGGTCACCCGGGTGGTACTGGGTGCGGGTGGTGTACTCGCGGCCGGCGTATTCGTAGGTGACGTCGTACTCGGTGACACCGCGGCCGGCGGTGCGGATGTTGCCGGCCCGCGCATAACGATCGTCGCCGACCGGCACCGGATCGCACACCGTGACGGTGCCGGCGTAGTCGCGCTGCCGCTGGCTCTGCTCGTAGATCTGCCGGCCAGCCACACCGCCGACCATCGAGCCGATGGCCGAGGTGGCGTAGCGGGCACTGCCGCCACCCACCTGGCTGCCGATGACAGCGCCGACCACGCCGCCGATGACCGTGGCGATGGTGCCGCCGATCTGGCTGCCGCCGTTGCCGTAGCGGTCGTAACCGTCGTTGCCGCGGTAGTAGTCGTCGCGGCCGTAGCCGTCGCGGTAGCCACCGTCGTACACGCTGCCGCGCGCATGGTCCTGCCGCTGGTAGCAGCGACGGTCACCGGACGCGTAGTCGTTCGAACCGTAGCGGCCCGAGTCGATCACCGGGTCAACCCGCACCACCCGCGCGTAGTCGTACTGGCCACCCTGCGAGGAGTAGCCGCCAGTGGACGGCTGGACGTGCAGGGCACCGACTTGCTGGGCCGAAACCGTGCCGCTGGCCGCCACCAGGGCCAAGGCGAGGACGGGGCCGACGCCCCATGTGGTCAGTCGCTTCATGTGTATTCCAGCGCGCGCCAGCATCGGAAAACCGACGGAGGCCCCCATCCTCGGTCGGCTGCGGGCAACGGTGGCTGAATTTTGTTAGCAACAAGTGAAACGGTTCAGCAAGTGCGTCGCTGGCCGGGCATCAGCGCTTGAGCTTCGCCTCCAGCGTGATCGGCACCGCGCTCAGCGCCTTCGATACCGGGCAGTTCTCCTTGGCGTCGTTGGCGATCTCCTGGAACCGCGCCTCGTCGATGCCGGGGACTTCGGCGTCCAGCTTGAGCCGGATGCGGGAAAGTGCGGGCCCGTCCTCCATCGACAGGTCGACGTCGGCGCGGGTGTCCAACCGGGCCGGGGGGTGGCCCGCCTCGGCCAGCTTGGCCGACAGGGCCATCGTGAAACAACCGGCATGCGCTGCGGCAATGAGCTCCTCCGGGTTGGTGCCCTTCTCGTCGCCGAAGCGGCTGGAAAATGCATAGCGGGTGTCCTGCATCAACCCGCTGTCGGGCGTGCTCAGCCGACCCTTGCCGGTCTTGAGGTCGCCCTCCCAGTGCGCGGTGGCGTGGCGCGAAATACCCATGGCGTGCTCCTTCCATACGTGGAACGCCACGGTAGCGACGCGAGTGTTACCGGGGCATGCAGGTGGGTGCGAGCGCCCACCGGTGGCGCGCTTGACTCGCCCGGTCAGCAGCGCGAGGCTTGCCTTCCGGCGTTCCCGCGCCGGCCTCCCGCCATGACCGCCCGCCGAGCGCACCACGCCCGGCGCGCAGCGCGGACAGCCATGACGGCCTTCGATCCCAGCCAAGGGAGAAGTCCGCTCATGTCCTACACCACGCAAGACATCCGGAACGTGGCCCTCGCAGGCCACCCCGCCGCCGGCAAGACCACCCTGTTCGAAGCCCTGCTGCACGCCGGCGGCACCATCCAGACGGCAGGCACGGTCGAGCGCGGCAACACGCTGTCGGACCACGACCCGATCGAGAAACAGCGCGGCCATTCGCTCGACATCGCCGTGGCGAGCATCGACCACGACACCGGACCCGGCCGGGCGGTGCACATCAACCTGATCGACACCCCCGGCTATCCGGACTTCCGCGGACCCGCGCTGTCGGCGCTGGCGGCCGTTGAGACCGTCGCGGTCGTGATCGATGCCGCCAGCGGCGTCGACTACGGCGCGCGGCGGATGATGGCGCGCGCCCGCTCGCGCGGCCTCTGCCGCGTCGTGGTGGTCAACAAGATCGACCAGGATGGAGCCGACCTGGCACGCGTGCTCGAAGAATTGCGCGAGGCGTTCGGCCCCGAGTGCCTGCCACTGAACCTGCCGGCCGGCGGCGGTTCGAAAGTGGTCGACTGCCTCTCCAGCCCCGACGGCGACAGCGACCTCGGCCCGGTCGCCGACTGGCATCGCAGGATCATCGACCAGGTGGTGGAGATCAACGAGAAGGTGATGGAGCGCTACCTCGACCTCGGCGAGGAAGGCCTGTCGGGCGAGCAGCTGCATGAGGCATTCGAACAGTGCCTGCGCGAGGGCCACCTGGTGCCGGTGCTGTTCTGCTCGGCGCGCACCGGGGTCGGCATCTCGGAACTGCTCGACGTCGCCGCACAATGGTTCCCGAACCCGGCCGAGGCCAACCCGCCGCCCTTCGAGAAAGGCGCCACGCGCGAGCGCATCGAAGCCGTGCCCGACCCGTCGGCGCACGTCATCGCCGACGTGTTCAAGATCGTCAACGACCCCTTCGTCGGCAAGCTCGGGGTCTTCCGCGTCTACCAGGGCACCGTGCGCCGCGACAGTCAGCTCTATGTCGACGACGGCAAGAAGCCGTTCAAGGTCGGCCACCTGTTCAAGTTAAAGGGCAAGGACCACATCGAAATCGACCGGGCGGTGCCGGGTGACATCGCGGCCGTGGCCAAGGTGGATGAGCTGCACTTCGACGCGGTGCTGCACGACAGCTTCGATGCGGACCAGATCCACCTGTCGCCGCTGGAGTTCCCCCGGCCGATGTTCGGGCTCGCCATCGAGGCGGCCAGCAAGGGCCAGGAGCAGAAGCTGGCGACGGCATTGCACAAGCTGTCCGAGGAGGACCCGTGCTTCGTGGTCGAGCACGAGGCCGAGACCAACGAGACGGTCGTGCACGGTCTCTCGGACCTGCATTTGCGGGTCAACCTGGACCGGCTGAAGGACAAGTACGGCGTCGAGGTCGAGTCGCGCCCGCCGCGGATCGCGTATCGCGAAACCGTCAGTGCAGCCGCTGAGGGCCACCACCGCCACAAGAAGCAGACCGGCGGCGCGGGCCAGTTCGGCGAGGTGTTCCTGCGGGTGGAACCGCTGCCGCGCGGCAGCGGGTTCGAGTTCGTCGACGCGGTCAAGGGCGGCACCATCCCGGGCCAATTCCTGCCGGCGGTCGAGAAGGGCGTGCAACAGGTGCTGGGCAGCGGCGCGCTGGCCGGCTACCCGATCCAGGACGTGCGCGTGGTGGTGCACGACGGCAAGCACCACCCGGTCGACAGCAAGGAGGTGGCGTTCGTCGCGGCCGGCAAGAAGGCATTCCTCGACGCCGTGGCCAGGGCGCGCCCGCAGGTGCTCGAGCCCATCGTCGACCTGGAGGTCAGTGCGCCCGAGCAGCACATGGGCGACATCAGTGGCGGGCTCGCGTCAAAGCGCGCGCGCATCAACGGGACCGACACCGTGCGTGGCGAGATCGTGGTCAAGGCACAGGTGCCGCTGTCGGAACTGGAGGGCTACGCGGCCGAGCTCAAGTCGGTGACCGCCGGTCGCGGCCGCTACTCGCTGGACTTCAGCCACTACGAACCGGTGCCGCCGCAGGTGCAGCAGAAGCTGGTTGCCGCCTACCAGCCCCGGCACGACGAGGACTGACCGGGTCAGCCCTCCTCTTCCTCCAGCTCGGGCGGCTGGTCGTCCACGTCCTGCAGCCGGATCGGCTGCGGGACGAGTTGCGCACGAATCGCACCATCGGGATACGCCAGCGTGGTGATGACGATGTACGACTCGCCGGCACGCACCCGTTCCGCATCCTCGGGCCCGAGCGCAATTTCAACCTGGCGCAACTGGCCGGCGGTGGTATCGGCCGGAATGCCCAGGTCCGCGACGCGGTCGCCATTCTCGTTCGCCGCGCCGCGGTGCAGGTAGGCGCCGGTCGCCCCGTTGGCCAATCCTGCATAGACCAGGTCGACCAGCAGGTCGTTGTCGTCGGCCAGCACCGCGCTGGCCTCGCCGGTGGCATCCGATTCGGTGGCCGAGACCACGCGGGCGCCGCTGAACTCGCCGCGCAACAACAGGTCCGCTGCCGCGGCAGGCACGATCGGCAACGCCAACAGGCCAAGCAGCAGCGCGCGGTGCAGGGTTCGACGGATCATGGATTCGACTCCGGAGCAGGCAATGCCTGCCAATAGGCCGCGTCGCGCGGCAAACCCGCGTGAAGCCGACTCGCTTTCCGTGCCGCCTGCTTGACGCGAACGTGCCGGGGCCCGTGTCAGGCTGCGGCGATGGATCCTGCGAACGAGCGCCGCGACTACGCTCCCGCCGCCCGTCGGCTGCTGGCGACGCTGGGTCTGCTGGCCGCGTTCGCCGTCGCGGGCTGGTGGGCATGGCAGCAACCTTTCATGGCATCGGTGCGGATGGCCTGGGAGATCCGACGCATGCCGCCGCCACGCTCCCTGCCCGTGCCGGTGGCCGGCGTCGAGGTGGACGACATCGCGGACACATGGGGCGCGGCCCGGGGTACCGACCGGACGCATGAAGGACTCGACATCTTCGCCGCACGCGGCACGCCGGTTGGCAGCACAACCCGCGGCGTGGTCAGCGCCATACGCGAAAGCGGGCTGGGCGGGCGCCAGGTGTGGGTGCTGGGGCCCGCGTTGGAACGCCACTACTACGCCCACCTGGACAACTGGCGCGAGGGCCTCGCCGTCGGTGACGTGGTGCTGCCGGGCGACGTGTTGGGCTATGTCGGCGACACCGGCAACGCCCGGGGCACCCCACCCCACCTGCACTACGGAATCTACGCCGACGGTGGTGCGCTCGACCCGCTTCCACGTCTGCGCACCGCCGACGTCGATCCACCCGGAACCGCTCCGGCGCGCTAGCATCCCGTGGCCTACACGGACGTCGGCGATACCCCGCAAGTGCTAACCCGTCATTCACCGCGGCTGCGTAAGGTGGCCGTGGTCATTCGAGGATCGATCATGCGCAAACCCGTGACCGTTGGTGCTTTCGTGGTGTTCGTTGTGCTGCTCGCAGGCTGTTCCACTCTCAATACCCTGGGCGCGCTGCTCGGCAGCCAGGTGACGTTTACCCAGCCGCAACTGCAGCACGCGCTGGACGGCAACTTCCCCAAACAGTACGAGCGCCTCGGCGGGCTGGTCTCGCTGCGCCTCACCAACCCGACCTTGTCGATCCCTTATGACAGCAGCCGCCTGCGCCTGGACTTCGACGTCGGCCTGTCGGCGATGGGCAGCAGCGTCGGGACGACGGGCCATTTCGCGCTCAGCAGCGGGCTCCGCTTCGATCCGCAGACCCGCGGCCTGCACCTGCAGGATCCTGTGCTCGAGTCGGTTGATGTGCCGGCGCTGGGTGGCGTGATGAGCGGCACCTCGCGTGAGCTGCTGAACACCTGGCTCGCCGACTACGCACGCGACGAACCGGTGTACCGCCTCGACAGCACCCTGCTCGACCGAATCAGCGCCCGCCGGATCGACTCGACCGTGATCGACCGTGGCCTGGTCGTGGTCAACCTGGGCGAATAGGATGCGCGGCCTCTCGCTCCTGCTGATGGCGGTAATCGCGGTGGCGTCCGGTTGCGGTGGCGACGACGCCGATGCCGACCGTGCGCTGGCCGGCACCGACAGCGGGGAAGCGCTCCCGGCACCCGAGCGCACCGGCGGCAGCGTCACCGGGATGCCTGATGCCGGCGACCCGAACCGCACGCTCCCGCCACCCGAAGCACCGACGACGTTGCCGCCGGGCACCACGGTCGACAGCGATGGCAACCTGCTGCCTCCGTTTGATGCGCTGGCCGGCGCCGATCCCGCGCCGCCCGACGGGGTCGAGCCCGGCGCCGCCGGCCCGGACCCGGCGATTTCGCCTACGCCGGTGCCGGACGACGCGCCTGCACCGACGCCAGCCGGCCCGGGCGCGGCCGAGGCGGTCGCCGTCGTCAAGGCCTACTACGACTCGATCAGCGCCGGGAGCTACGGCAGCGCCTACACCCTGTGGTCGGGCAACGGTAGCGCCAGCGGTCAGTCGCCGCAGCAGTTCGCCAACAGTTTTGCCGGGGTTTCGGGCATGTCGGTCGAGATCCTCACGCCGGGGCGGATCGATGCCGCCGCCGGGTCGCGCTACATCGAGGTGCCGGTGGCCGTGCGCACCACCCGCGCCGACGGCAGCGTGCACCGCTACGCCGGCGCGTACACCCTGCGCCGGGCGGTGGTCGATGGCGCCAGCGCAGAGCAGCAGGCCTGGCGGATCGCGTCCGCGGACATCCGCGAGGTGCAGCCGTAAGCGCTGGCACGACGGTGGTTGCCGGCAACCGCAATGCGCCCCGGATCGTGCTCGATACCAACGTCTGGCTGGACCTGTTGGTGTTCGGCGATCCGCGCGTGACCGTCCTGCGCACCGCGCTCGAGGCCGGCGCCGTTGCGGCGATGGTCGATGGCGAGGGACGCGACGAGTGGCTGCGGGTGCTGCGCTACCCGGTACTGCAGCTTGGGACACCGCAGGTCGAGGCGCACGTGGCCGCGTTCGATGCGATCGCTTGCCCATGGCCCGTGCGCGAGGTGGCCCGGATATTGCCGCGCTGCGCCGACCCCGACGACCAGAAGTTCCTGCGCCTGGCCTGCGACACCGGCGCCGGCTGGCTGCTCAGCCGCGACCGTGCCGTGCTTGCCCTGGCGAAGCGCTGCCGGCGCGACGGCCTGTTCGACATCCTGTTGCCCGAGGCGTGGTCGCCGGAGCGACCCGCCACCTGACCGTCACAGCTCGAACCGGTACGACAGCTTGACCAGCAGTTGCTCGCTGTCGCGCAGCGAGAAGCTGTCGACCAGTTGCTCGCGCGGACCCACCGAGAACTCGTCGAACACGTAGCCGCCGCGCCCGTACACCACGTAGAGGTCCGACAGTGGCGCGAGGATGTAGCGGTAGCGCACCTGGAACCCGAGGTTGCGCAGGCTGAAGTCGCTGACCGGGTCGGCCACCACCACGGCACGGCCATCGGGCTGCACTTCGATCGCTTCGGCCAGTTGCGCGTCCAGCCCAATCGCCTGCAGCTTGACCCGCAGCTCCTGCCGCTGGCCGATGCTCCAGTCCACCCCGGCATTGACTTCGAGCGACTGTTCCTCGAACCGGCCGACCAGGTTGTCGTGCTGCCACACCAGCCAGTCGGGCGTGTATTCGTACTCGACGCCCGCGAAGGCGCTCAAGGCGTCGCTGAAGTAGTAGGTGGGCTCGAACGCCGCGCCATAACCCACCTTGTCGTTGCCGGCCAGGCCGCCACTCTGGGCGAAGGCGTCGAACTCCCAGGCCCACGCGCCCTTGCGCGGCCGCATGCGTTCGAACGACAGGCTGAAGTTGCCGGGGCGATACAACGGGTTGCGCCCGCGCGTCAGCATGTCGTCGTAGGACGGCGCGTTGACGTTGAGCTGCAGGTACTCGCTGCCGCCGTCGCGACGGTCGCTCTGGCGGATCAGGCGCAACTGCCGCTGCAGCCGCAGCCCGTGGTCGTTGTCCATGCCGATGAGGCGGCCGCGGTAGTCGTGCGATGAGTAGGCAGACTCCGCCGGGAGCCCGGTCAGGCGCCGGCTGAGCTGCCAGTGGCCATAGTTGAGGTTGTTGCGCCCCAGGTAGCCAAAGTCGTTGACCTCCAGGTCGTCACCGAAGTGCATCGCGAGCCACTGCTGGCGCCAGCCGTTGCCCATCTCGTAGTCGACCACGGTGGTCGCGCCGCTGCCGCGGGTGGTGGTGCCGGCCTCGTCGATGTGGCTGCCCACGGCATTACTGGTGATGGTCAGCGCGTCGTTGGGCTGCCAGCGGTGATCGATGCCCAACACCCGCGCCTCGCGGTCCAGCCAGGGGCGCAACACCTGGGTCGCGAGCACGCCGACGTTCTGCCGCTCGAAGTCGTGGTTCAGCCGCAATGCGCGGAACGACCTGCCCGCCTCGCCGTCCTCCTCGGCCACGAGCACGCCGTAGTTGAGCCCGCCCAGGCTGCCGTTGAGCTTGACCGCCGCCTCGATGTCGCTCGCGCCGCTGCCATCGTCGGCCGCGCCGCCGACCCGGCGCGTGTAGACCAGCTGGCTGTTGTCGATCAACAGGCCGAAATTGAAGATGCCCTGGTTCTCGGTGAAGAACGGCCGCTTGTCACTGAAGAAGGTTTCCTCGGCGCCGAAGTTGACCACCAGGTCGTCGCTCTCGACCTGGCCGAAGTCGGGGTTGATTGTCGCCGTCAGCTGGGTCTGGCCGTTGGGCTTCCAGAAGATGTCGGCGCCGGCGTCGAACTCGCTCTTGCCCAGGATGTTGTCGTGCACCCCGACGACGTACGGGGTCACCGCCAGCAGGGACTGGCTGTAGGCCGGCAGCTCGACCTTCTCGAAGTCCGACAGGAACCGCGGGCGCAACCAGCTGGCGGTCGGCCAGGCGACGCGTTCGCCGGTGGAACCGACCACGCGGTCCAGGTACAGCCCCACCGTGCGGGTGCCGCCGTCGGCCTTGCCCATCGGCGCGATGTACCACGGGATCAGGAACTCGGCGTTCCAGCCCTCCTCGGTCTCCAGCGAGGCGTGCTTCCAGTTGCCGTCCCAGTCGTTGTTGAACTGGCCCTCGTTGGTGACGACCTCGTCGGCGATGCCGCCGGCCAGGGTGATCATGAAGTCGTAGCCGGTGCGGCCGTCGCCGTCGAAGTCGACGACCACGTTGACCCGGTCCAGCTGGCCGCCCTCGTCGCGACGGGTGCGCGTGCGGGTGCGCGGCACGCCGGCCGGCTGGACGTTGCGGAAGGCCACCGCCAGGCCGTCGGGGGTCGACTTCACCCAGGCCTCGGTCGGGTACGGCGACGCCTCCAGCGACAGCGGCTGGGTCAGGCGGAAGTCCGTGATGTGGCGGGCGCCGGCCCATTCCTCCGGGTCGATGCGGCCGTCGACCTCGATCCGGGGCCCGCCAGACGGACGCGCGGCGGCATCATCGGCGTGGGCCGGGAGCGCGACCGGAAGCAGCAGGGCGAGCGGGAGCAGGGACGGGGCGGGCAGCAGGCGCATGGGGATCCGGCGGTTCGGGGAGTGCGCAGGCTAGGCGCAACCACCGCCCGCGCCGACTGGCACAAGTCATGGCAACCAATCCGCCGGTTGGCGCATCGGCCTACTGCATGTGCCACCCATGGCTGACGATGATGCTCTGCCCGGTGAGCGCCGCGCTGGGGAACTCGCAAAGGAACCGCACTGTCCGGGCGACGTCCTCGACCGTGGTGAAGATGCCGTCGACCGTCTGGCCGAGCATGACGTTCCGGACCACCTCCTCCTCGCTGATCCCCAGCTCCTTCGACTGCTCGGGGATCTGCCGGTCGACCAGTGGGGTACGCACGAAGCCGGGGCAGACCACATGGCTGCGCACCCCGCGGTCGCCACCTTCCTTGGCCAGCGTGCGAGACAGACCCAGCAGGCCGTGCTTGGCGGTCACGTAGGCGGACTTGAGCTTGCTGGCCTGGTGCGAGTGCACCGAGCCCATGTAGATGACCGTACCGCCGCGGGACCGGCCGTCGTCGCCCGGCGCGTACATGCCCGGCAGCACCGCCCGGGTGGTCAGGAAGGCGCCGTCGAGGTGGATCGCCAGCATCTTCTTCCACGCGGCGTAGTCGTAGCTCTCGATCGGGTTGACGATCTGGATGCCGGCGTTGGATATCAGGATGTCGACCGGACCCAGTTCGGCGACCACCTGCGCGGTGCCCGCCTCGACCGCCGCTTCGTCGGTGACGTCCATCGCCACCCCCATGGCCCGGCCGCCGGCCTGCGCGATTTCACCAGCGACGCGGTTGGCGCCTTCCAGGTTGATGTCGGCGACGGCCACCTGCGCGCCCGCGCGTGACAGTTCGAAGGCGATCTCCCGGCCGATGCCGCTGGCCGCGCCAGTGACGACGGCGACCTTTCCGTTGATCGAGGACATGCCGGGGCTCCTTCGGGTGGGATGGAGGCCCATGGTAGCGGCGGCACCCGCGCACACCCCGGCGTCGGCGGTGGGCATTTCGTCCAATGGCCACGCAACAGGACCTGTTGTAGGAGCGACGTAAGTCGCGACCCGCCGAACACCGGACACATGCCGGGATCGCGACTTACGTCGCTCCTACGGGAGCCGGCCGCGCATGACGGCGGCCGGCCCGGTTCCTCAGCCCTTCGGCTTGCGCTTGGGCTGCAGCATCGTGCCGGTGCAATCCCTGGCGCCGCAGCGGCAGGCCCAGATCTTCTTCATCCGTGGCGTATGCGCCTCGTCGAGGGTGATGCCGTAGTTGTAGGCCAATTCCTCGCCCGGCTTGATGCTGCGGATCGCCTCGATGAACACGCGATCCTTGCGGCGGTCGTCGCCGTCGTGCTCTTCCAGCACCGCCTCGCAGTTGGGCGCGCAACTGTGGTTGATCCAGCGCGCGACGCCGCCTTCGTAGTTGGCGTCGATCACGTACTCGTCATTGAGGGTGAACAGGAACGTGTGGCCCGAGTCGGCATCGCCGGTGTCGCCGGCATCGACCTCGGCGTGGGTCCGGCGGCGCCCCTTGTACTCGATGATCCGTTCACCCTTGCGGATGGGCTCGACGGCGAACACGCCATTGCCGTGGATGGCGGAGCGACGGGCGACGATCTTGCGCGGCATGCGGGTCTTCCAGCAGACGAAACCCCGATTGTGCCGCAACCGCCGCGCTGGGCCGCACGGTCGGGCCGGTGTGGGGCGCTTGGCCTGCGGCCGGACAATCCGTACAATTCCGGTACGAATTGAGGCCAGGGCCATGCTGCGCGTCACCAAACTCACCGATTACGCCACCGTCGTGCTGACCGCGCTTGCCGCCGATCCGCGGGCGGTGCTGAGCGCGTCGGAGCTGGCCGAGCGTGCCGGGCTGGAGCCGCCGACCGTCAGCAAACTGCTCAAGCCGCTGGCCCAGGCGGGCCTGGTCGAAGGGTTCCGCGGCGCCAATGGCGGCTACCGGCTGGCCCGACCCGCGGTCTCCATCAGCCTCATCGAGGTGGTCGAGGCCATGGAAGGGCCGCTCGGCATGACCGAATGCAGCATCCACACCGGCAACTGCACGATCGAGGACCAATGCGGCGTGCGCGCCAACTGGCGCCGGATCAACGACGTGGTGGTCGACGCCCTGCGCAAGGTCACCCTGGCCCAGATGATCGACGGCGTGCCGCCACCGGACGCCTCCCCCGAAATCCCCTCTCCCTCCCGGCGCATCGACGTGCGCCTGGCCAACGCCTGATCCGTTCAGGCTCACAGGACAGTAGGCAGCCCCATGGCCACCGACATCACCGATACCCCCGCGCCTACCCTCTCACCCGGGGCCGGGCCGCGCACCGCGCCCGACCAGAACCGCGAGATCCACGCCCAGCTTGGCCGCAAGTACGACGCGGGCTTCGTCACCGACATCGAGTCCGACAGCCTGCCGGCGGGACTGGACGAGGACACCATCCGCGCGCTCTCGGCCAAGAAGGAAGAGCCCGAGTGGATGACCCAGTGGCGGCTCGAGGCCTACCGCCACTGGCTGACCATGCCAGTGCCGCACTGGGCGAAGCTCTCCATCGCACCGATCGACTTTCAGGCCATCAGCTACTACTCCGCGCCCAAGGGGCCGAAGTACAAGTCGCTGGACGAGGTCCCGCAGGAACTGCTGGACACCTACGACAAGCTCGGCGTGCCGCTGCACGAGCGGGCGAAGCTGGCCGGCGTCGCGGTCGACGCGGTGTTCGACTCGGTCTCGGTCGGTACCACGTTCCGCAAGGAGCTGGCCGACAAGGGGATCATCTTCTGCTCCATGTCGGAGGCCATCAAGGACCACCCCGAACTGGTGAAGAAGTACTTGGGTACGGTGGTGCCGGTCGGCGACAACTACTTCGCCGCGCTCAATTCGGCGGTGTTCTCCGACGGCAGCTTCGTATTCATCCCCGAGGGCGTGCGCTGCCCGATGGAGCTGAGCACCTACTTCCGCATCAACGCGGGCCACACCGGCCAGTTCGAGCGCACGCTGATCATCTGCGAGGACCGCGCCCAGGTGTCCTACCTGGAAGGCTGCACCGCACCGATGCGCGACGAGAACCAGCTGCACGCGGCGGTGGTAGAGCTGGTGGCGCTGGAAGAAGCCGACATCAAGTATTCGACGGTGCAGAACTGGTACCCCGGCGACGAGAACGGCGTTGGCGGCATCTACAACTTCGTGACCAAGCGTGGCGAGTGCCGCGGCGCGCGCAGCAGGATCCACTGGACCCAGGTCGAGACCGGTTCGGCGATCACCTGGAAGTACCCGTCCTGCGTGCTGCTGGGCGACGACTCCACCGGCGAGTTCCATTCGGTCGCACTGACCCACCATCGCCAGCAGGCCGACACCGGCACCAAGATGATCCACGTCGGCAAGCGCACCAAGAGCAAGATCATCAGCAAGGGCATCAGCGCCGGCCGCGGCCAGAACACCTACCGCGGGCTGGTCAAGGTGGCACCGGGTGCGGAGGGTGCGCGCAACTACACCCAGTGCGACTCGCTGCTGATCGGCAAGCAGTGCGGCGCGCACACCTTTCCCTACATCGAGGTGAAGAACCCCACCGCCACCGTCGAGCACGAAGCCACCACCTCCAAGATCAGCGACGACCAGATGTTCTATTGCCGCTCGCGCGGCATCGGCCAGGAGGACGCGGTGTCGATGATCGTCGACGGCTTTTGCAAGCAGGTTTTCCGCGAGCTTCCGATGGAGTTCGCGGTCGAGGCCAAGAAGCTGCTGGAAGTGTCGCTGGAAGGCTCCGTCGGCTGATCGCCAATGACCACGACTGTAGGAGCGACGTAAGTCGCGACCTGTCCACCGCCCCACGGGTTCAGCAGGTCGCGACTCACGTCGCTCCTACAAGGAAGAACCAACATTTCGCCCTCTTGCGGGACACGGGAACAACACCATGCTGAAGATCGAAAACCTCCACGCCAGCGTCGCCGGCAAGGAAATCCTCAAGGGCCTGTCGCTGGAGCTGCAGCCGGGCAAGGTGCACGCGATCATGGGCCCCAACGGCGCCGGCAAGTCGACGCTTGGCAACATCATCGCCGGCCGCGAGGGCTACGAGGTCACCGCCGGGTCGGTCACGTTCAACGGCCAGGACCTGCTCGCGCTGGAACCCGAGGAGCGCGCCGCCGCCGGGGTGTTCCTCGCGTTCCAGTACCCGGTCGAGATCCCGGGCGTGAACAACACCTACTTCCTGCGCACCGCACTCAACGCCCAGCGCAAGGCGCGTGGCGAAGGCGAGCTGGACTCGATGCAGTTCCTCAAGCTGGTGCGCGAGAAGCTCGCCGTGCTGCACCTCAAGGACGAACTGCTGCATCGCGGTGTCAACGAAGGGTTCAGCGGCGGCGAGAAGAAGCGCAACGAGATCTTCCAGCTGGCGCTGCTGGAACCACAGCTGGCGATCCTGGACGAGACCGACTCGGGCCTGGACATCGACGCGCTCAAGACCGTCGCCGAGGGCGTCAACGCACTGCGCTCGCCCGAACGCATGTTCCTGGTGATCACCCACTACCAGCGCCTGCTCGACTACATCAAACCGGACGTGGTGCACGTGCTGGCCGACGGCCGCATCGTCGAGAGCGGCGGACCCGAACTGGCACTGCAGCTTGAAGAGCACGGCTACGAGTGGGTGCGCGACCGCATCGCGCCGGAGGCCGCCGCCTGATGAGCGCACTGCTCGACTCGCTGGCTTCCTCGCTCGACGTGATGGCGGTACGCGACGCCGCCGGCCTCGGCCCGGTGCGTCGTGCCGCCCTCGACGACGCGCTGCGCGACGGCCTGCCCCATTCCCGGGTGGAAGCCTGGAAGTACACCCCGTTGCGTGCGCTGGAGCGGCGCAGCTTCCTGCCCGTCGACGCGGTTCCCGCACTCGCCGACACCACGTTCGATGACACCGTGCTCGCGGGCATTCCCGCGCCGCGCGCGGTGTTCGTCAATGGCCGCTTCGACGCCGGCCGCTCCGACCTGTCCGGGTTGCCGGACGGCGTCAGCCTGCGGCCGCTGTCGGAGGTGCTGCGCGGCGACGACACCCGCGCGTCCAACTTCCTCGCCCGCCGGTTCGAGCGTCCCGACGAGGTGTTTGCCAAGGTCAACGCGGCGCTCGCCGACGAGGGCGTGGTGCTGGGCGCGGAAGCGGGGGTACGCGGCGAGACCGCGATCCACCTGGTCTTCGTCGGTGTCCCGGCGGAAGGCGAGCGTGCATGGCACCTGCGCCACCGGATCGAGTTGAAGGCCGGCGCGCAGCTGCGGGTGGTCGAGCACCAGTTGTCCGCGGGGGACCACCGCCATCTGTGCAATTCATTGATGCACGTGCACCTGGGCCGCGACGCGCGCCTGCTGCATGGCCGCGTGCAGGACGAGTCCACCGGCGCCACCCTGCTGCATCGCACCGATGCGGTGCTGGCGCGCGACGCGGAGTACCGCCGGCTCGACCTCGAGCTCGGTGCGGCACTGTCGCGCCACGAGCTCAACGTCACCCTGCAGGGCGACAACGCGCGGCTGCATGCCAACGGCGTGCTGCTGGCCGACGGCCGTCGCCACCTCGACACCCGCCTGGGCATCGACCACGCCGCCCGCGACAGCAGTTGCGAGCTGACCTGGCGCGGGATCGGCGCCGACCGCGGCCGGGCGGTGTTCCACGGCGGCATCCTGATCCGCGAGGGCGCCGACGGCACCAACGCCAACCTCTCCAACAAGAACCTGCTGCTCAGCGAGGGTGCCGAAATCGACACCCAACCGGTGCTGGTGATCCATGCCGACGAGGTGCAAGCCGCGCACGGCGCGACGGTCGGCCAGCTCGACCCCACCGCCATGTTCTACCTGCGCTCGCGCGGGGTGCCGGCTGAACAGGCACGCGCGCTGCTGACCGCGGCGTTCTGCCGCGAGACGCTGTCGGTGATCGAGGATGCAGCCATGCGCGATGCGATCGGCGTGCGACTGGATGCATCACTGGCGCGGTCGGTCGCCGCGGCGATGGCCGCCGCATGAACCAGGCCGCCGCCCCCACCGACGCGATCGACTGGGCCCGCATCCGCGAGGACTTCCCGGTCCTCAGGCGCGAGGTCCACGGCAAGCCACTGGTCTACCTGGACTCCGCCAACACCGGCCAGAAGCCGGCGCAGGTGATCGAAGCGGTCGACGACTTCTTCCGCCATCACAACGCCAACGTCAGCCGTGCCGTGCATGCGCTCGGCACCGAGGCGACCGATGCCTACGAGGGTGCGCGCCGCAAACTGGCGAAGTTTCTCAACGTCCGCGGCGACGAACTGGTGCTGTGCAGCGGGACCACGTTCGCGATCAACCTGGTCGCCTACAGCTGGGCACTGCCGCGACTGCAGCCGGGTGATGCGATCGTCGTCACCCGGATGGAGCACCACGCCAACATCGTGCCGTGGCAGCTGGTCGCCGAGCGCACCGGCGCGACGATCAAGGTCGCCGAGATCGACGAACGCGGCGACCTCGACCTCGAGCAGCTGTACGGCCTGCTGACGCCCGAGGTGAAGCTGCTGGCGGTGGCGCACGTCTCAAACGTGCTGGGCACCGTCAATCCGGTGCGCGATATCTGCCGCCAGGCCCGCAAGCGCCGCATCGTGACGGTGGTCGACGGCTCGCAGGCCGCGCCGCACCGGCCGCTGGATGTCGCCGCCATCGGCTGCGACTTCTACGCCATCACCGGCCACAAGATGGCCGGCCCGACCGGCACCGGGGCGCTGTGGGCGCGCCGAGAACACCTGGACGCGATGCCACCGTTCCTTGGCGGCGGCGAGATGATCAAGCAGGTGCGCTTCGAAGGCACCGTGTTCAACGACGCGCCGCACAAGTTCGAGGCGGGCACTCCCAACATCGCCGGCTTCATCGGCCTCGGCGCGGCCTGCGACTACCTGTCGGCGATCGGCATGGACAACATCGAAGCGCGCGAGCAGGCGTTGCTGGAGTACGCCACCGGGCGGCTGGACGCGACCGAGGGCGTGCGCATCTTCGGCCGCGCGCGGGAGAAGGCGGCGGTGATCAGTTTCCTGGTCGAGGGCGCACACGCGCACGACCTGGCCACCCTGCTCGACCTGGAAGGCGTCGCGGTGCGCTCGGGCCACCACTGCGCGCACCCGCTGATGCAACACTACGGCGTACCGGCCACGTGCCGCGCCTCGTTCGCGTTCTACAACACCTTCGAAGAAGTCGACGCATTCATCGCGGCAATTGCGAAAGTCCGCCAGCTGCTCCTGTAGGAGCGACGCCAGTCGCGACCTTCGTCGCTCTTCCCGACGCCCAGCCAACGCCATGCCGACGACCACCTTCCGCGCCGCCACCGCAACCGATGTCCCCGCACTTGTCGAACTGGTCACCTCCGCCTACCGCGGCGAGGCCAGTCGCGCCGGCTGGACCACCGAGGCCGACCTGCTGGACGGCAACCGCATCGTCCCCGAGGTCCTGCTGGCAGACATCGCCAGGCCTCGCAGCCGCATCCTCCTGGCCGCCAGCGACGACCGGTTGCACGGGTGCGCCCACGTCGCCGAGGACGAAGGCGCCGGTTACTTCGGCATGTTCGCAGTACGCCCCACCCTGCAGCGCGCCGGGCTGGGCCGCGCGATCCTGGCCGAGGCCGAGCGGATTGCCGGGAAGGAGTGGCGGTTGCCGCTGATGCGCATGACGGTGATCGATCTGCGCGTCGAGCTGATCGAGTGGTACGAACGCCGCGGCTACCGGCGCACCGGGGAGACCCGTCCGTTTCCCGCTACCGACCCGCGCTTCGGCCTGCCACGCCGCAACGACCTGCGCTTTGCCGTGCTGGAGAAAGCCCTGCCATGACCGACTGGACCCGCGTGTGCACCACCGCCGAGCTGCTGCCCGGCGAGTCGACCGTGGCCTGGGACGGTGACACGCCGATCCTGGTGGTCAATTACGACGGCGCCTATTACGCGATGGAGGACCGCTGCAGCCATGAGGATTTCGAGCTGTCGGCCGGCCGCTTCGATGCCGAGGAGGCGACGATCGAGTGCGTGCTGCACGGGGCCAAGTTCGACGTGCGCGACGGCCAGGCCCTATGTGCCCCGGCGTATGAGCCGGTGGTGCGGTTCCCGGTCAAGGTCGAGGACGGCGCGGTCTGGACGCGCGACGACCGCTAGCGGGGCGGCGTCAAACAATTCGCATTAGTTATTGCGAATCATTCTTACTTGCGTTTAAGATGAACGGGTTCGCTGCCTTGCCAGCCCCGTCGACTCTCTCCGGCGTGGCGTCGGTCCGCGCAGCGGTTTCCCCTTCAAACGCCGCCGGCCCCGCCGGACATGACAACAAGGCACATGGAAATGGCCCACATCACGAGCCGCAAGCATCCCCTGCCCCGCAACCCGGCCCACGCATCGCAACGTTCGATCACCACCGCATCGCTGCTCGCCGGCCTGGCACTCGCCGCGCCCCAGGCGTTGGCCGCAGATGCCCCCGCCGCCCCTGCCGGCGCGATGCAGGCGACCACCCTCGATGGCGTGCATGTCGAAGGCCAGCGCATCAAGCGCTACTCCGGCCAGGCTGCCTCCCCCAAGTTCCCGCAGCCGCTGGTCGACACCACCCGCACCCTGAGCGTGATCGGCAGCGACCTGTTCAACGAGCAGGGCGCCACCAGCCTGGCCGAGGCACTGCGCAACAGCCCCGGCGTCAGCACCTTCTACGTCGGCGAGAACGGCAACACGACCACCGGCGACGCGGTGTACATGCGCGGGTTCGACTCGTCGGGCAGCATCTTCGTCGACGGTGTCCGCGACCTGGGCTCGGTTACGCGTGACGTGTTCAACGTCGAGCAGGTCGAAGTGGCCAAGGGTCCGGCCGGCAGCGACTACGGCCGCACCTCGCCGACGGGCGCGATCAACCTCGTCACCAAGCGGCCGTTCCTGGCCAACCGCAGCGACGCCTCCGCCGCCTACGGCACCGCCGGCCACCAGCGCGTCACCGCCGACTGGAACCGCGCCCTTGCGCCCGGCGCGGCACTGCGACTCAACCTGATGGCGCAGGACAGTGAAGTCGCCGGCCGCGACGTCGCCGAGAACAAGCGCTGGGGCATCGCTCCATCGCTCGGCTTCGGGCTCGACGGCGCAACCCGGGTGATCGTCGACCTGCTGCACGTGCAGCACGAGAACATCCCCGACGGCGGCGTGCCGACCATCGGCCTGCCCGGTTATTCGTCGCCCGACCCTGCCCGCCCGGAACTCGGGCTGGCACCCCCGGTCGACCCGGAAAACTTCTACGGCACCCTGCTGGACCACGACGACGTCACCGCCGACATGGCCACGGTGCGCGTCGAGCACGACTTCGGGATCGACGCCCGGCTGACCAACACCACCCGCTGGGGCCGTACCCGCCAGCAGTACATGCTGACCGCCTTCATGGGCTCGGCCGACCGGCTGCTGACGCCTGACCTGGCGGACCGCTCCACCTGGACGATCACGCGCAACCTGCCAACGTTCAAGGACCAGCGCAACACGATCCTCACCAACCAGACCCACCTGAACCTCGCGCTCGACGCCGGCGGCCTGCGCCATGACATCAGCACCGGCCTGGAGCTGATCCGCGAGGACCTGCAGACGCTCGGGAAGGGCGCGGTGGCCGGGACCGCCTGGCCGGACGCCAACCTCTACAACCCCGACTCCACCGCCACCGGCCTGCTGCGCGAGTACACCGGCGCGCGCGGCGACGGGCGCACCGACACCGTTGCGGTGTACGCGTTCGACACCCTCACCTTCAACGACCGTTGGCAGCTCAACGGCGGGATCCGCGTCGACGACTACACCACGCGCTACAGCAGCCTGGTCCCGTGTGGCGGTCGTCGCGGCCCCGATTGCGGCGCTGCGGCGGAAGGCAGCATCGTCCCGGGCGTCGACGCGGAAGTCTCCGACACGCTGTTCAACTGGAAGCTCGGCGCGCTGTACAAGCCGACCGGGAACGGCAGCGTCTACGCCAACTACGCGATCTCCCAGCAGCCTCCCGGTGGCGCCAGCCTCGAGCTGAGCGACCGCGACAACAACGCCGACAACCCGGCGTTCGACCCTCAGAAGGCACGCACCGCCGAGGTGGGCACCAAATGGCAGTTCGCCAACGATGCACTGCTGTTGACCGCGGCGGTGTACGAAACCGAGCTGACCAACGAGATCGTCCAGGACCCGATCGACCAGCTGTACTACCAGACCGGCCGCAAGCGCGTGCGGGGCGTGGAGCTGGGCGCGGTCGGCCGCATTACCGATGACTGGATGGTGTCGGCCGGCTTCACCACGATGGACACCGAGGTGCTCGACGGCCCCACGGTCTCGGTCGACGGCTCGCGCGACCTGGCCTACACGCCCGACCGGGCGTTCACCGCCTGGACCACCTACACGTTCGGCAACGGGCTGACCCTCGGCGGCGGCGCGCGCTATTCGGGAGAGCTCAAGCGCGGCAATGACGGCGCCGTCGGCACGCCGGCGTACACCGAGGACTACTGGGTGGTCGACGCCGTCGCCAGCTACGCCTTCAACAAGCACTTCGACCTGCGGCTGAACCTCTACAACCTGCTGGACGAGGACTACGTCGCCGCGATCAACAAGAGCGGCTATCGCTACACCCCGGGTGCGCCGCGCACGGCGACGCTGACGGCGAACTTCCACTTTTGACGTGCCTGGCCGGCGGACGCCGCCGGACCAGCCCCCAGGACCAGACCCACATGCTGCTGCACATCCCCGGCGTCCTCGACAACGCGCAACTGGCACGGTTCCGGCAGGCACTGGAGGGTGCCGCCTGGGTTGACGGCCGGCAGACGGTCGGCCCGCAGGGCGCGAAGGTAAAGGACAACCTGCAGCTGCCCGAGGACTCCCCGCTGCGTGCGGAACTCGGGCGCGAGGTGCTGGCGGCTTTGGCGGCGCACCCGATGTACTTCCCCGCAACGCTGCCGGCGCGCACGCTGCCGCCGCGCTTCAACCGCTACCAGGGCGGCGGCCAGTACGGGTTCCATGTCGACGGTTCGGTGATGGCGATAGCCGTGGCCGAAGGCGCGCCACCGGTAAACCTGCGTTCGGACGTGTCGTGCACGTTGTTCCTGTGCGGGCCGGACGAGTACGACGGTGGTGAACTGATCATCAGCGACACGTACGGCGAGCACGAGGTCAAGCTGCCGGCCGGCGACCTGATCGTTTATCCCTCCAGCAGCCTGCACCGGGTCGCACCGGTCATGCGCGGTGCCAGGCTCGCGGCGTTCTTCTGGGTGCAGAGCCTGGTCCGCGACGACGGCCAGCGCCGGATGCTGTTCGAACTGGACGGCGCGATCCAGGCGTTGACCGCCACCGGCGCCGATCCGGACGCCGTGCTGCGCCTGACCGGCGTGTACCACAACCTGCTGCGCCGCTGGGCCGAGACCTGAGCCGACCCCCACCTCCTTTCCGCCGCCTGCAGTGCGCCGGCGCGCTCTCGCACTCCCCACCTTGAAGTCCCCATGTCCCCCACGACCCTGCGCCGCTCCCTCCTCGCCACTGCCCTGTCCGCCGCCATCCTGCCCGCCGCCCACGCCAACGGCCCCGTCGCCCCGACCGACCTGGACGCGGTGGTGGTCACCGCCGCCGGCTTCGAGCAGGTGGTGCGCGAAGCGCCGGCCAGCATCACCGTGATCACCCGCGAGGAACTCGAGACCCGGCCGGTGCACGGCCTGTCGGACATCCTGGCCGACGTCGAGGGCGTGGACGTCGGCGTCGGCGTGGACAAGACCGGGGCGCCGCAGGTGAGCCTGCGCGGCATGCCGTCCGAGTACACCCTGCTGCTGATCGACGGCCGTCGCCAGAATACGTCGGGCAACGTCGCGCCGAACAACTTCGGCAACACCGCCAACAACTTCATCCCACCCATGTCGGCGATCGAACGCATCGAAGTGATCCGCGGGCCGATGTCGACCCTGTACGGCTCCGATGCGATGGGCGGCGTGATCAACATCATCACCCGCAAGGTCGGCACCCGCTGGGGTGGCTCGGTCGGCGTGGAAACCACCGTGCAGGAGCACGACGCGTTCGGCGACCTGCACGGCGCCAACTTCCATCTCGACGGCCCACTGGTGGCGGACCGTCTCGGACTGGCGCTGCGTGGCGGCTGGTTCAGTCGCGACGATGCCACCATCACCTACGACGAGGTCGATGGCGACGCCAGCGCACCGCGCATGGGCGCCAACCCGGTGGCTTACGACGGCCACAGGATCGGCGCCCGGCTCTCGCTGGTCATGGACGAGGACCACGACCTCTGGGTGGACGTCGCCAGCCACCGCCAGGACTACGACAACGGCGACGGCCAGATGGGCACGCTGGGCAGCGGCGGCTACGCGGAGGAACTGCGCTTCAACCGCGACCAGGCCACGCTCGCCTGGGACGCGCGCTTCGGTTACTCGCTGCTGCAGTCCAGCCTGCAGAAGACCACCACCGAGACCATCGGTCGCCTGTTGCCTGCGGGCACCGCGGACGCCGGCAGCCCGCGCCAGCTCGAGAACGAGAACCGCGTGTTCGACACAAAACTGGTGACCGACATTGGCCCCAACAAGCTCAGCGTTGGTGGCCAGTACCTGGACGCGTCGCTGGTGGACGGCGCCACCCCGGCACCGTTCACGTTCGAGCAATGGGCGGTGTTCGCCGAGAACGAATGGCGCATCAACGACGCGCTGAACCTCACGCTGGGCGCGCGACACGACGACCACAGCCGGTTCGGCAGCCACCTCAGCCCGCGCGCCTACCTGGTCTGGAACGCGAGCCCCAACTGGGTGGTCAAGGGCGGCTACAGCGAGGGCTACCGCTCGCCCAACGTCGAGGACCTGACCCCGGGCATCCGCGGTTTCGGCGGCCAGGGCACGATCCCGCTGATCGGCACGCCGGGCCTGCAGCCCGAGACCAGCGCCACCACCGAGGTGGGCGTGTACTACGCGGCCGACAACGGCGTCAGCGCCAACCTCACGGTGTTCAACAACGACTTCGACGACAAGATCGCCAGCGGAACGCCGGTCGCCAACTGCGCGTACGGCCTCAGCCAGAAGCAGTACGCCGCGGCCGACTTCAGCGGGGTCGACTGTTACGACGCCGGCTGGTTCCCGCGCTCGCCGACCTTCGGCCAGAGCGTCAACATCGACCAAGCGGTGACCCGTGGCGCCGAGTTCGCGGTGCGCGTGCCCGTGGCCGATGCCTGGGACGCATCGCTGAATTACACCCACACCGACAGCGAGATCCGGAGCGGCGACGACGCCGGCGAACCGCTGACGAACACCCCGCGGCATTTGCTCAACGCGAGCCTGGAATGGCGTGCCAGCGACGTGCTCGACCTGTACCTGCGCGGCGAGTACCGCAGCGCGCGCTACCGTGGCCCGGGCGCCGCGCAGGACCAGCTGGGCGACTACAAGCCGTACTCGCAGTACCACCTGGGCGGCCGCTACCGCTTCAGCGATGCGATCAGCCTCAACGCTGCAGTCCACAACCTGTTCGACAAGGACTTCGTCGACTATCTGCCGTACGACAACAACGGCGTCCTCGCCTATGCCAATAGCCGCAGCACCAGCGAAGCCGGTCGGCGCCTGTGGCTGTCGCTCAACGTCGAGTTCTGATTGATGACCACCACGTTCCGCAACGCGGTCTTCCAGGTCCACTGGTTCCTCGGCATCACCGCCGGCGTGGTACTCGCGCTGGTCGGCGTGACCGGTGGCATGCTCAGTTTCGAGGACGAGATCCTCGAGGCACTCAACCCGGGCGTGATGACGGTCGAGCCGGCGGGGCGTGCCGCGTTGTCGCCTTCTGCGCTGATGGAGCGGGTTGCCGCGGCCCGGCCCGGCGAGGCGATCGCGTCGCTGGAGCTTTCGGCGGACCCGAGCGACGCGGCGATGGTCGGCTTCGCACCCAGGGACGGCGGCCGTCGCGGCGAGCGTCGGCATGTCGACCCCTACAGCGGCGCCATCCTCCCCGAGCCCCGCTACCAGGAGTTCTTCCGCACCACGATGCGGCTGCACCGGTGGCTGGCCGTGGACGACGTCGGCAAGCAGATCGTCGGCGCTTCCACCGTCATCCTGATCTTCTTCTGCGTCTCGGGGCTGTACCTGCGCTGGCCCCGCCGCTGGGGCAGCCTGCGAACATGGCTGGCGCTGGACTGGAAGCAGAAGGGCCGCAACTTCCTGTGGCACCTGCACTCGGTGGTAGGCACCTGGATGCTGGTGGCCTACCTGGTGATGTCGCTGACCGGGCTGTGGTGGTCCTACGGCTGGTACCGGGATGCGGTCAACGCGTGGGCCGAATCGGGAGCTCCGACCAGGGCGGAGATCGTCCCGACCGCCGATCGCGGCACCCCGCCGGCGCTCGACATCGACGCGGCGTGGCAGGCGTTCGCCGCGACCGCGCCCGCATGGAGCACCGCCAGTTTCAACCTGCCCAAGGACGATGGCGCGTTGTCGTTCCGCTACCTCGACGCCGACCCGGCGCACGAGCGGGCGCGCAATACGCTGAGCCTGGACCGCTGGACCCTGGCGCCCGTCGCGCACGAGCGCTACGACGACGGCAGCCTGCGGCAGAAAATCGGCGGCAGCATGTTCCCGCTGCATCGCGGCAGCTTTTTCGGCACCACCGGCGTGGTGGTGTTCATGCTGGCCAGCCTGCTGATGCCGGTGTTCGCCGTCACCGGCTGGATGCTCTACCTCGACCGGCGGCGCAGGAAGCGCACCGTCGCCACCACGGCCGGTGCACTCGCCGCCCTGCCAGCGGCGCCGCCCGCTCCGGCCGAAAAGCCAATCCTGATCGCGCATGCAAGCCAGACCGGTACCGCGGAGCAACTCGCCCTGCAGACCGCGGCAACCCTGCGCGACAGCGGCTGCGCGGTCGAGGTGAAGACGCTCGGCGCGCTCAAGCCGGCGGAGCTGGACGGACGACGGCTGCTGCTGGTCGCGTCCACCTTTGGCGAGGGCGAGGCGCCCGACAGCGCGCGGGCCTTCCTCAGGCAACTGCAGGATCGGCCGCCGAGGCTTGCCCGGCTGCGCTACGGGCTGCTCGCCCTCGGCGACCGGGGTTACCGCGACAGTTATTGCGGCTTCGGCCGTGAGCTCGACCAGCGGCTGCACCACGCCGGCGCCCAGCCGCTGTTCGACAGGGTCGAGGTGGACGACAACGACCCGGCCGCGCTGCGGCACTGGCAGCACCACCTGGGCCAGCTCAGCGGCAACACCGACGCCCCCGACTGGCGCGCGCCCGACTACCGTCGGTGGCGCCTGGTCGAGCGCCGGTTGCTCAACCTTGGCAGCGCGGGCGGCCCGGCGTTCCACCTGGCACTCCAACCCGAAGACGCGGCCGACCTGCAGTGGCAGGCGGGCGACGTCGCCGAGATCGGCCCGCGGCATTCCGCGGCGCGGGTCGATGCGTGGCTGGCCGAGGCGCGGCTCGACCCGGGCGAAATGGTCACCTTGGGCGATGTCCGCGAAGCGCTGGCTGACGTGCTGGCCCGCTCGCACTTGCCGCCTGCGGCCCCCGGCACACCGGCGCAGGCCGTTGCCGATGCGCTCCGGCCGCTGCCCCACCGCGAATATTCAATAGCCTCACTGCCAGCCGACGGCAGCCTGCAGTTGCTGGTCAGGCGGATGGCCCGGCCCGATGGCCAGCCCGGCATCGGCAGTGGCTGGCTGACCGATGGCGCCCACATCGGCGAGTCGATCGACCTGCGCATCCGCTCGAACCCTAGGTTCCACCCACCCGCCGACGACCGTCCGCTGATGCTGGTCGGCAACGGCACCGGGCTGGCGGGTCTGCGCGCGCTGTTGAAGGCGCGGATCGCCGCAGGGCACAGCCGCAACTGGCTCGTGTTCGGCGAGCGCAACGCGGCCCACGATGGTTTCCACGCGGACGAGTTGATGGCGTGGCAGCGGGACGGCCACCTGCAGCGCCTCGACCGGGTGTTCTCCCGCGACCAACCGCAGCGCCGCTACGTCCAGCACGTCCTGGGCGAATCGGCAGAGAAAGTCCGGCACTGGATCGAGGCCGGTGGCGCGGTATACGTCTGCGGCAGCCTTGAAGGCATGGCACCGGCAGTGGACGCGGTGCTGGCGGACATCGTCGGGCGCGACGCGCTGGAGGCCCTGGCGGCCGAGGGTCGCTACCGCCGGGACGTTTACTGAAATCCGATCGCGGGATCTGGTCGGCGGCGGCGATCAGCGGGCCGAAGCGATCTTCTCGCCAACGCCGGCCCCGGCACCCGTCAGCCTGATCAACAGCGCTTCCCCACCGCCGTCGATGACATGGCGTAACCGGGCGGCACCGGCCGCGAACAGCGCGGTGTCACCGGCCGCCAGCGCCGGCAGCCCCGAGTTGTCGGCAAAGCGTGCCTGGCCGGCGAGCAGGTGCACGACCCAGGTCGAGTGCGGCTCGGCGAAGATCACCATGGGCCCGACGAGCGGCCGGTGCCACAGGTCGGCCTCGACCCGGCCGCGCCGCCACATCAGGTTGAAATCGTGGGTGGGGCCGTCGACCAGCTCGCCGGTCACGCCCCGCTCCCCGGCGAACCGGTGGCGCTCGTGCGGCGGCTGCAGGTCGATGCACTCCCCATCGTCGAAGCGAAGCCGCAGGCCGTTGCCGGCCAACAGCACCAGTTCCCGGTCGATGCCGGGGAAGCAAGAGAACGCCGCGTCCTGCTCGATCTCCGCGATAGACAACCGCCAGTCCCACGCGTTGCCGTCGCCGTTGCGGCAGATCTCGCGCGTCCAGCCCAGCTGGTTGCGCCAGCGCTCGCGGCGGTACTCGTTGGCGGGGATGACACGGGATGTGGCGGGCATTTGGCGGCGCGTGCGGTTCGGTCGGGCCAACAGTCTAGCCATCCGCCGGCGTCACCCCGGCGGTACACCACGCAGGTTGCCACCCGCCCCGGTTCCTTCCGGGGGCGGGTGGCGCACGTCCTTGTCCGGAGTCTCTCCCCCGTTTTCCTGCGGGCGTCCTGCCCGCTAAACCGTCAGACCGCAGCGGCGACTCAGCGCGCGGCCGACGCCTTGCCGCCGCTCTTGGCAGAACCGCCGACGACGATGCGATCGCGGTTCTTCTCGACCGTTGCCAAGCCAATCCCCTTCACCAGCGCCAGCTGCTCGGCGCTGCGGAAGGCACCGTTGGCCTTGCGGTGGTCGACGATCGCCTGCGCCTTCGACGGCCCGACGTTGAGCAGCACCTCGTCGAGGGTCGCGGCGTCTGCGGTGTTGATGTCCACCTTTTCGGCGGCGAAGGCCGCGCCGGCGAAGAGCAGCGGCAGCAGCAGGGACATGGCGGCGAGTCGGAAGGTGGATTTCATGGCGAGCTCCTTGCTTGGTGGGTGGCCGGCCCTGTCCGCCGGTGAGGACAGTCTCCGCGGGCGGCCGGCGTCCGCCCATCGTCGAAAGCACCTCGCGCCGGCCGGCCGATGCCGCCAGACCGTGTAGGAAAAGCCCCATCTCGACGGGCGCTACAATTGGCCTCTTTGCAATCCGGGACTCCGCCATGGCTGCCAGCACGATCGACCACGCCCGCATCCAGCGCTTCGTAGACGCCAAGTGGGACGAGCAGATCGTTCCCCAGCTCGTCGAGTACATCCGCATCCCCAACAAGTCGCCGATGTTCGACGCCCAGTGGGTCGAGCACGGCTACATGGACCAGGCGGTCGCGCTGATGGAAGGCTGGGCGAAGTCACAGGCCATCGAAGGCATGCAGGTCGAGGTGGTCCGGCTGGAGGGACGCACCCCGCTGATTTTCCTCGACATCCCGCCGGCCAACGGCGGCAGCGCCGAGGACTGCGTGCTGCTGTACGGCCACCTCGACAAACAGCCCGAGATGACCGGCTGGGACGACGACCTCGGTCCGTGGAAGCCGGTGATCAAGGGTGACCGGCTGTACGGCCGCGGCGGCGCCGACGACGGCTACGCCATCTACGGCTCGCTGACGGCGGTGATGGCACTGCGCGAGCAGGGTTTGCCGCACGCACGTTGCGTGGTGCTGATCGAGGCCTGCGAGGAATCCGGCAGCTACGACCTGCCCGCCTACGTCGACCACCTCGCCGACCGCATCGGCAAGCCGTCGCTGGTGGTCTGCCTCGACTCGGGCTGCGGCAACTACGACCAGCTCTGGTGCACCACCTCGCTGCGCGGCCTGGCCGGCGGCAACTTCACCGTGAAGGTCCTCGACGAAGGCGTGCACTCGGGCGATGCCTCCGGCGTGGTGCCATCGAGCTTCCGACTGCTGCGCCAGTTGCTGTCGCGGCTGGAGGACGAGACCACCGGCCGGATCCTGATCGAAGGCCTGCACGTGGAAGTGCCGGCCGAGCGGCTGGAGCAGGCACGTCGCGCGGCCGAAGTGCTGGGCACTGCGGTATTCGACAAGTTCCCGCTGCTGGACGGGATGACCCCGATGGACGACACGCTTGCCGAACTGGTGCTCAACCGCACGTGGCGACCGGCCCTGTCGGTGACCGGCATCGACGGCATGCCGTCGCTGGACTCGGCCGGCAACGTGCTGCGTCCCCACACCGCGGTGAAGCTGTCGCTGCGCTTGCCCCCGACCCTTGACGGCCGCAAGGCCGGCGAGCTGCTCAAGGACGTGCTGCTGAGCAACCCGCCCAACGGCGCCCATGTCGAGCTCGAACTGGAGAAGTCGTCCAGCGGCTGGAACGCCCCGGCACAGTCGCCGTGGCTCAACCAGGCAATCGACGACGCCAGCCAGGCGTTCTTCGGCAAGCCGGCGATGTACATGGGCGAAGGCGGCTCGATCCCCTTCATGGGCATGCTCGGCGAGAAGTTCCCGGGCGCGCAGTTCATGATCACCGGCGTGCTCGGCCCGCATTCCAACGCGCATGGGCCCAACGAGTTCCTGCACATCCCGATGGGCAAGCGGGTCACCGCCAGCGTCGCCCGCGTGATCGCCGACCACCACCAGGCCGGCCAGCGGGGCGAGACCACCGGCGTGGCGGCCGCGGCAAGCACCCAGGAGCGCGGCGAGCACGGCTGCTGCTGACGCAGCCGGGCGGGTGCGGCGCCGGTGCTACGATCCGGCGTGGTATCCACCCACTGCTGAGGAGCAACGCAATGTTCGATGGCATCCTGGGGTACATCATCGGCGGCGCCGTGATTGGCGTGCTGGCGCGTTTCCTGAAACCCGGCTCGGATCCGATGGGCTGGATCATGACGATCCTGCTCGGCATCGTCGGCGCGGTGGTCGGTGGGTATGTCGCCGACGCGATGGGCGTGGACAACCGCCTGCTGGTCTGGGCCATCGCGATCCTCGCCGCGATCGTGCTGCTCTTCATCTACCAGATGGCGACGCGTCGCAAGACGGTCCGTCCTCCGCGCTGAACCCATTGATGTTGAGCGCCCAGGCACCCCGGTTCGCCGGGGTGTCTGCATTTCAGGCGTCCGTCGGCCGTTCCCCCGGCGCAGGCGCACCAGTACCCTGTGCAGTCGCGGCCCCCGCCGCGCCGGAGCCTGCATGACCCTGCCCCCCGACGACTCCCACGACCGCGCCGCCGAGCGCCTGGCCTGGGCCCGCGCCGCCACCGGCAATGCCGGGCTGGAACTCGTGCGCGCGTCCACCGATGCCGGCTTCCGCAGCTACTGGCGCGCCGCGACGGCCCTCGACGACCGCGCCAGCGTGATCGTGATGGACTCGCCGCCGGACAAGGAGGACGTCCGCCCGTGGCTGGCGATCGGCGAACTTCTCGAGGGCGGCGGCGTGCGGGTGCCTCGGGTGCTCGCGCGCGATACCGATGCCGGCTTCCTGCTGCTGGAGGACCTGGGCGCCGACACGTACCTGCACGTCATCCACGCCGGCAATGCCGACGCGCTGTTCGACGCGGCCATCGACCAGTTGCTCAGGCTGCAGGCAATCCCCTGCCCGCCGGCGCTGCCGGCCTACGACCATGCGCTGCTGGCCCGCGAGCTTGGCCTGTTCGACACCTGGTATCTGGGCCGCCACCTGGGCGCGACGCTGGGGTGCGCCGAGCTCGAGCAGCTGGAGGCGGTCTACCGGTTCCTGGTCGACGCCGCGCTGGCGCAGCCCCAGGTGCTGGTGCACCGCGACTACATGCCGCGCAACCTGATGCCGGTCGACGATGGCCCTGCGGTGCTGGATTTCCAGGACGCCGTGTGCGGTCCGATCGCCTACGACGCGCTGAGCCTGTTCAAGGACGCGTTCGTGAGCTGGCCCGAGTCCCGTGTTTCGGACTGGCTCGACCAGTACCACGCGCGCGCCGCCGCGGCCGGCCTGCCGGTGCCGTCGCTGGCGCGCTTCCGGCGCGACGCCGACCTGATCGGCGTGCAGCGCCACCTCAAGGTCATCGGCATCTTCGCCCGGCTGCACCACCGCGACGGCAAGCCGAAGTACCTGGCCGACGTGCCGCGGTTCGTCGGCTACCTCGACGAAGTGGTTCCGCGTTACCCGGAGCTGGCGCCACTGGGGTCGATCATCGACCGCCACGTGCGCCCGGCGCTTGCCACCAGCAGCCCATCGCAATGAAAGCCCTGGTCCTGTCCGCCGGCCTCGGCGAGCGGATGCGCCCGCTGACCGCGCGCACGCCCAAGCCGCTGCTCGAAGCGGGCGGCAAGCCGTTGATCGGCTGGCACCTGGAGAAGCTGGCCGCTGCCGGTGTCGACGAGGTTGTCATCAACACCAGCTGGCTGGCCGACCAGTTCCCGCAGGCGCTCGGCGACGGAGCCCGCTGGGGGATGCGCATCCGCTACTCCTACGAGGGCCCCGACCCGCTGGAGACCGGCGGCGGCATGTGGCGGGCGCTGGACCTGCTGGGGCACGACGATGCCTTCATCGCGGTCAACGGCGACATCTGGAGCGACGTCGACTATGCGCGCCTCCCGTCCGCTCCCGCGGGCGATGCGCACCTGGTGATGGTCGACAACCCTGCGCACAACCCGTCCGGTGACTTCGCGCTCGACGGTGACCGGCTTGCATCCGACGGGCCACGGCGCCTCACGTTCTCCGGCATCGGTGTCTACCGTGCGTCCCTGTTCGAGCGCTGGCGCGAGGTGATCGGCACGGCCGACGGCGCCGAGCGCGACCCGCCGCGTTTCAAGCTTGCGCCGCTGCTGCGTGCGGCGATGGCGCGCAACGCCGTCAGCGGCGAACACCACCGCGGCCGCTGGACCGATGTGGGCACGCCACAGCGCCTGGCAGACCTCGACGCCATCCTGGAAGACGAAGCACGCAACCGCTGATCAACAGGTGTCGGCGCGGTGGCCGGGCTACCAGAGTCTTTCAGGCGCCCAGCACCTGCCGCAGGAACGGCACGGTGATCCGGCGCTGCGCGGCCAGCGAAGCGCGGTCCAGCCGGTCCAGCAACGCGGTCAGGCCGCCGAGGTCGCGCCCGACCCGCCGCAGCAACCACTCCAGCGCCGGTTCCTCCAGCGCCCATCCGCGGCGCCGCGCGCGTTGGCGGAGCACCTCGCGGCGGCCTTCGTCGTCGAGCGGCTGGAGCACGACCCGGGTGCATTGCGAAAGCCGCGAACGCAGGTCGGGTAGGGCCAACTCGAGCGCTTCCGGATTGGCGCGGGCCGAATAGACCATCCGGGTCCCGGCTGCCCGGGAGCGGTTGTGGGCATGGAACAGTGCGACCTCGTCATCACGCGCGCCGGCGATGGCCTCCAGCCCGTCCAGCGCGATCAGGTCATGCCCTTCCAGTGCTTCCAGCGCCTCGCCCAACCGGCCCGCGGCTGCGGCAAGCGGCAGGTAGGCCGCCCGCCGGCCGGCCGCGTGCGCCTCCGCGCAGGCGCCCAGCAGCAGATGGGTCTTGCCGGTGCCCAGCGGCCCGCACAACAGCAGCCAGTCCTCACTGCCGCCACTGGCCAGCGCACGCAGTTGCTCCACCACGCCGGGCGGCGGTGCTACGAAGGTGTCCAGGCGCTGGTCGGGCGGCGCGCGCAACGCGAGCGGCAACTGCGGAACGGCCGACGCCGACTGCACCGGCGGCTCCGGCCCGGAACGCGGGGAGTTCACTCGGCCTCCGGCTCCCGCGGGTACTGGATCACCGGCGCGTCATGGGCCTCACCCAGCACGATCGCCGGGTGGTCGCCGGCGTACAGCCGGCTGTGCGTGTAGCGCTCCTGCGCGTAGCGCAGCAGCACGTTGGCCACCGCCGCCACCGGCAGGGCCAGCAGCATGCCGAGGAAACCGAACAGCTGGCCGCCCGCGAGCACCGCGAAGATGACCGCCACCGGATGGAGGCCGATCCGGTCACCCACGAGTTTCGGCGTCAGCCAGTAGCTCTCGATCACCTGGCCGATGCCGAACACCGCCAGCACCCCGGCGACGTGCTGCCAGTCGCCGTATTGCACCAGTGCCGCGATGCAGCCCAGGATGATGCCGCTGGCCGGTCCGAGGTACGGCACGAAGGTCAGCAGGCCCGCGATGATGCCGATCAGGATCCCCAGGTCGAGGCCGACCGCCCACAGTCCGACGCCGTACATCACGCCGAGGATCAGCATCACCAGGAACTGTCCGCGCAGGAAGCCACCGAGCACGTCACTGGACTCGCTGGCCAGGCGCCCGACCGTCGCGGTGTGGTCGCGCGGAACCAGCGCGGCGATCTTCGCCACCAGCAGGTCCCAGTCGCGCAAGAAGAAGAACGTGATCACCGGTAGCAGCACGATGTTGGCCACCATCGCCAGCAACGCGAAGCCCGAGCGCGACATGTAGCCCAGCAGCGTGGTCGCGAAACCGCCGGCGCGCTCCCAGTTGCTGCGCAGCAACTCGATCAGCCGGTTGAAATCGAGCCAGCCGGTGATGTCGAGCCCCGACCGGGCTTCCAGCCACGGCAGCGCGGTGCCGATGAACCACTCCCGGTAGGTCGGCATCGACGTGATCAGGGTCGCAATCTGGCTCTCGATCGTTGGCACCAGCAGCACCAGTCCGAGCAGCACCACCAGCGCCATCGCGGTGAACACCAGCGTCACCGCGACGTTGCGGCGGCGCCCGGCCCGCTCCAGGCGGTCGACCAGCGGGTCGCCGAGCCATGCCAGCAGCGCCGCCAGCACGAACGGGGTCAGGATCGGCGCCAGCAACCACAGCAGCCAGCACACGAACAGGCCGACCGCGGCCCATTGCAGCCGCCGGAGGAACCGGGCGATGTCGTCCAGCGGTTTGGGATGGTCCATCAGCGCAGCCGGTACACCGGCTCCCCGCCCTCGACCGAGGCATCCACCAGCACGTCGCCGCCGTCGATCAGGCGGTTGAACCCGGACACGCCCGAGATCAACTCGACGTCGAAGGCGACCGAGTCGGGCGATGCGGTCAGCGGCGTCAGACCACGGACCACCGCCAGCCGCTGCAGGTAACCCGACAGCCGCACGTAATCGTCAGCGCTATCGAGGCCGGTAAAGGCGATCCGGTAGGTACCGGCCGGGCCGGTTTCCGGCGCCTTGGCGTAACGCTTCATCAGGGCGTCGGCGGCGCCGTCGGCACCGGTGGCCATCACCTTCAGCGCATTACCGCCCTCTTCGGACCAGCGCGACAGCACGCGGCCATCGTCGACGAAGGTCCAGTCGGCCTTCCATCCGCCGTCGTGGCGGTAGAGCTTGCCGATCAACTGCATCGGCGGGCTGTAGCGGCGTGAAGCGCGCGCCACGGCGGCGGTGTCGCCCCGCCAGATCGCGCCCACCAGCGCCTGCTCGGCGGCGCTGCCGTTGGGCAGGCCGAGGCGGAAACCGCGCTGTTCGGCGCGCTGCAGCGTGGTGCGGGCGGCGGCCGCTTTCGGCAGGCCGACCAGCTTCGGTCCGCTGCCGTCATCGATCGCCAGCCACAGCACCGGCTTGGGCCGCGGCTGCGGCCAGACGGGCAGGCCCAGCGCCGCAGCCAACGAATCGATCTGTTCACGGTCGAAGCGCACCACCAGGGTGGTCTTGAAACTCGGCGCGCCGCTCGCCGACACGCCCTCGTCCTGCCGGTAGTCGTACCCGCTGACGTAGCGCTCGGCCTGTCGCAGCTCCTGCCCGACGCCGGGCCGGGAGGCGGTCCCGCGGTCACCCGACAACTTGCCCAGGACCTGCGCCAGCGCGCGCGCGAACGCGGCATTGCGCTCGCCGGCGCCCTGCCCGTTGACTTCGACCTCGGCCGAGTACACGCCCTGCGCCGCGGCACGATCGCCCTCTACCCGCTGCGCTCCGGCGGTGAACGTGGCCAGCAGCAGGGCCATGCCCAGCGCCCAGGCGCCGGCCGCACGCGCGAACCCGCGTCGCATCGGTCGCCGGGTGTCCGGGTGGGCTGCCGCGTCGATTGCCACGCCTGTTGTGCGCACCATCGTTGTCCTGCCGCTGGGGGAATCCCGAAATGGTGCCGCACGGGCGCCGGCACGTCCATTGAAGGCCCGTGACGGCGCCGCACGCACGCGCCGCCACGGGCCGCTCCACACGCGCGCTCCACCGGCGCACTTGGCGGGCGTGCTTTGCAGGCGCGCTGGTAGAATTGCGCCTCCCTGTGCCATCGAGCCCGCCGTGACCGCTCCCAACCCGCCCCGCCCGACGCCCATGACCTACCGCGACGCGGGGGTCGACATCGACGCCGGCAACGAGCTGGTGGAGCGGATCAAGCCGCTGGTGAAGCGCAGTTTCCGTCCCGAGGTCATGGGTGGCCTGGGTGGATTCGGCGCGTTGTTCGACCTGTCCGGCAAGTACCGCGAGCCCGTCCTGGTCTCGGGTACCGACGGCGTCGGCACCAAGCTCAAGCTGGCCCAGCAGCTGGGCCGCCACGACACCATCGGCATCGACCTGGTCGGCATGTGTGTCAACGACGTGCTGGTGCAGGGCGCCGAGCCGCTGTTCTTCCTGGATTACTTCGCCACCGGCAAGCTCGACATCGAGACCACGGTGGCGGTGGTCGGCGGCATCGCCCGCGGCTGCGAGGAAGCCGGTTGCGCCCTCATCGGTGGCGAAACCGCCGAAATGCCGGACATGTACGGCCCCGGCGAGTACGACCTGGCCGGTTTTACGGTCGGCGCGGTCGAGAAGTCCCAGCTGCGCGACGGCGCGCGGGTCGAGGCCGGCGACGTCCTGATCGGCATCGCCTCTTCCGGCCCGCACTCCAATGGATACTCGCTGATCCGTCGGATCTACGAGCGCGCCGGACGCCCCACCGACGTCGAGGTCGGCGGCGTGCCCCTGCTGGACGCGCTGATGGCCCCCACTCGCCTGTACGTGAAGCCGGTGCTGGAACTCCTGCGCGGCGAGCACGGCGGCTCGGTCCACGCGATGGCGCACATCACTGGTGGCGGCCTGTCCGAGAACATCATCCGGGTGGTGCCCGACGGCCTGGGTCTGGATATCGACGCCGCGGCCATCGTGCTGCCGCCGGTGTTCGAGTGGCTGCAGCGAGAGGGTGCGGTGGAGGACGCCGAGATGTGGCGCACCTTCAACTGCGGCATCGGGTTCGTGCTGGTGGTCCCGCCCGCCGGCGCGGCCGCCATCGAGGCCGAGCTCGACCGCATGGACCTGCCCAACCGCCGCATCGGCACGGTGGTGGCCGCCGGTGGTGGCGAGCGCGTACGGATCGCCTGACCCGCCCATAGGCCTGGCCGACGCCATGGACAGCGCGCCATTCCGCATCGCGGTGCTGGCCTCCGGCACCGGCAGCAACCTGCAGGCCGTCATCGACGCGATCGCCGCGGGGCGGGTGCCTGCACGCCTGGTCGGCGTGTTTTCCGACCGGCCAAAGGCGCCGGCGCTGGATCGCGCCCGGGATGCCGGTATCCCCGCGCTGGCGGTCCGGCCACGCGACTTCGCGACCCGGCTGGCATTCGATGAACACCTGTTCAGTCAGGTCGACGCCGTTCATCCCGATCTCATCGTCTGTGCGGGATACATGCGCCTGGTCAGCGAGTTCGCGGTGACCGCGCGGCTGGGCCGGATCGTCAACATCCATCCATCCCTGCTGCCGGCGTTCAAGGGTCTGCACACCCATCAGCAGGCGCTCGACGCCGGGGTGGAAGAGCACGGGGCCAGCGTCCATTTCGTGTCGCCAGAACTGGACGGCGGCCCGGTGATCGCGCAGGCCCGGGTGCCGGTACTGCGCGGCGACGACGCCGCCGGGCTTGCCGGCCGCGTGCTGGCCCGGGAGCACCCACTGCTGGTGGCGACCCTGCGACTGCTCGCCCAGCGGCGGCTGTCGACGGGAAGCGACATGCAGGTGCGCCTGGATGGCCAGCCGCTCGACCAACCGCTGCAACTGCTCGACGACGACACGTTCCAGATCGACCCCATCAACCCATCGGCCTACTGACACATGCGCAACCGCCTGCTTGCCCTCGCCCTCGTCCTGGCACCGTTCGCGACCACCGCGCAACAGGCGCAGCCGGTCGCGGTGCCCGACACCGGCGCCATCCTTGAAACCCCCGCACCGGAGCTGGAACCGTTCGTGGCCAGCTACCTGGTCTATCGCGGCGGCAAGCCGCTGGGCGAGGCCACCATGCAACTGGTGCGGCAGCAGCCACCGCGCTGGCGCGTCGACCTGGTGATGCGTGGCACCCGCGGCCTGATCGGCCTGGCGGGAATCAATGCCGAGCAGAGCACCGTGTTCTACGAATCCGGCGAAACTTACCGCCCGCTGAGCCAGGCGACGGTCAACAAGACCGTGTTCACCCGCAAGCAAACCATCGGTGTCTACGATTGGTCGTCCCGTAGCGCGACCTGGAGTGGCGAAGTCAAGGAACATCGCCGCGGCCCGATCGCCCTGCAGGATGGCGACATGACCGGCCTGCTGATCAACCTCGCAGTGATCCGCGATGCGGAGCCGGGCAAGACGTTGAACTACCGTTTCGTCGATGACGGCCGCACGCGCGAACACGTGTACGTCGTCGCCGACCAGCCCGACAGCCTGAGTGTCGGGGGCCTGGGCTACAAGGCGCTGAAAGCCACCCGGGCGAAGGATGCAAACGAGGAGACCGTCATCTGGGTGGCCAAGAACGTGCCCACCCCGATCCGCATCCTCCAGCGAGAAGATGGCGAGGACACCTATGACCTGCGCCTGGTCGAATACAAGGGAGTCGAATAGATGTCGATCAACACGACCAACACGTTCCGCCCGCGTCGCTGGCTGACCGGGCTCGCCGCATCGGCCGTACTGGTCGCCGCGAGCGCCCCCGCGTTCGCCATCGAGCCGTTCACCGCCGACTACCAGGCGACCTACATGGGCATGCAGGCGAACGGCCGGATGACCCTGTCGCCCGCCGGCGCGAACCGCTGGCGCTACAGCCTGGACATCAGCAACTCGCTGGCATCGCTGAGCCAGAAGACCGTGTTCGAAGAGCACGGTGGCAAGTGGCGTCCGATCAGCAGCAGCGACTCGTCCAAGGTGCTGGTCAAGAAGTCCGACAAGCAGGCCGAGTACGACTGGGCCGAGGGCGTGGCCCGCTGGAGCGGCGACGTGAAAGAGGAGCGCTCGGCGCCGATCAAGCTGCAGCCCGGCGACATGGACGCTCTGATGATCAACCTGGCACTGGTCCGCGATGTCGAAGCCGGCAAGCCGCTGAAGTACCGGATGGTGGACGACGGCCGGATCAAGCAGATGAGCTACAAGGTCGCCGGCACCGAGCAGATCAGCGTCGGCGGGCAGAAGAAGCAGGCCACCAAGCTGGTCAACACCGATGGCGACAAGCAGACGATCGCCTGGGTGGTCGACGGCATGCCGGTCCCCGCGCGGATCCTGCAGCGCAAGGACGGCAAGGATGCGATCGACCTGAAGGTGACGTCGGTCGACTGACCTGCCCTGTCCGCACGCCAAATGAAAAGCCCCGCATGACGCGGGGCTTTTTTTGGCAACGTCCGCGGCGGCGTCAGTCGATCCGGCGGATCTTCGCGCCGAGCCCGGAGAGCTTCTCTTCGATGTTCTCGTAGCCGCGGTCCAGGTGGTAGATGCGGTCGATCGTGGTCTGTCCTTCCGCGACCAGTCCGGCGAGGATCAGCGACGCCGACGCGCGCAGGTCGGTGGCCATGACCGGCGCACCGCTGAGGCGCTCCACCCCGCGCACGACCGCGGTGTGGCCGTCCACCCGGATGTCCGCGCCAAGGCGCAGCAGCTCGTTGACGTGCATGAAGCGGTTTTCGAAGATCGTCTCGTTGATCACGCCGACGCCGCTGGCCACGCAGTTCATCGCCATGAACTGCGCCTGCATGTCGGTCGGGAACGCCGGGTGCGGGGCGGTGGTGATGTTGACCGCTTTCGGCCGGCGTCCCTGCATGTCGAGCGTAATGCGGTCGCCTTCGCACTCCAGCTCGGCGCCGGCCTCGGCCAGCTTGGCCAGCACCGCCTTCATCGTGTCCGGCCGGGTCCGGCGTGCGGTGATGCGGCCGCCGGTCATGGCCGCAGCGACCAGGAAGGTCCCGGCCTCGATGCGGTCCGGGACCACCGAGTGCGCGCCGCCGTGCAGGCGCTCCACGCCCTCCACCACGATCCGTCCCGTGCCTGCGCCCTCGATACGCGCACCCAGAGCGATCAGGCATTCGGCCAGGTCGACGATCTCCGGCTCCATCGCTGCGTTCTCGAGGATGGTGGTGCCCTCGGCCAGCGTCGCGGCCATCAGCACGTTCTCGGTGGCGCCGACGCTGACCAGCTCGAATACGTGGCGCCCGCCGCGCAGCCGGTCGGCACGCGCCTTGATGAAGCCGTTCTCGACGGTGACCGTCGCGCCGAGTGTCTGCAGCCCCTTGATGTGCAGGTCGACCGGGCGCGAGCCGATCGCGCAGCCGCCCGGCAGGGACACTTCGGCGTGGCCGTAGCGGGCGAGCAGCGGACCGAGCACCAGCACCGAGGCACGCATTGTCCGGACCAGTTCGTACGGCGCGACCTGGCTGTGCACGGTAGTAGGATCGACGGTGATCCCGTATCGCTCGTCGATGCTGATGCCGGCACCGATCTCGGCCAGCAGCTTGGCGGTCGTGACCACGTCATGCAGGTGGGGCACGTTGCTGATCTCGACCGGTCCGTCGGCCAGCAGCGTCGCGCACAGGATCGGCAGCACCGCGTTCTTGGCGCCGGAGATCTGGACCTCGCCCGACAGGGGGATGCCACCTTCGACCACGATCTTCTGCATGGCGATCAGCCGCGGCCGGCTTCGGCGGGCGTCAGCGTCTTCAGCGCCAGCGCGTGGATCTCGCCGCCCATGCGCTCGCCGAGCGTGGCGTACACCATGCGGTGGCGCGCCAGCGGCAGCTTGCCGGCGAAAGCCTCGCAGACCACGGTCGCCTCGAAATGCACCCCGTCGTCGCCCTGCACTTGCGCCGTGGCGCCTGGAAGGCCTTGCTCGATCAGGGTCTGGATGGTCTGGGGATTCACGGACGGTTCGCTCACGGGGGACGGGGCAGCGCGCGATTGCGCTTACACTAGCCAGTCAGCCTAGCGGAAAGCCCCTGCCCGGAAAATGGCACATCCCGAAACGGCACTCCCCACCCACGATTCGGCCGCCCTGGCTACCAGCGGTCGCCGCGTGTTCCAGCTCGAGGCCGAGGCACTGGCCGCGGTCGGCAACCGACTCGACGGCGACTTCAGCCAGGCTTGCCGGCTGATGCTGGCGGCGCGCGGCCGCGTGGTCTGCACGGGCATGGGCAAGTCCGGCCATGTCGCCCGCAAGATCGCCGCCACGATGGCCTCCACCGGCACCCCGGCGTTCTACGTGCACCCCGGCGAGGCCGGCCACGGGGACCTGGGCATGATCACCGATGCCGACGTCGTCCTCGCCCTTTCATACTCGGGCGAGAGCGACGAAGTGCTGATGCTGCTGCCGGTGCTGAAGCGCCAGGGCAACCCGCTGATCACGATGACCGGCCGGCCGGCGTCGAGCCTGGCGCGTGCGGCCGATGTCCACCTGGACGTGAGCGTGCCGGCCGAAGCCTGCCCGATCGACCTGGCCCCGACCTCCAGCACCACCGCCTCGCTGGCGATGGGCGATGCACTGGCGGTGGCGCTGATGGAGGCGCGCGGGTTCACCGCCGACGACTTCGCGCGGTCCCACCCCGCCGGCGCGCTCGGCCGCAAGCTGTTGCTGCACATTGCCGATGTCATGCATGGCGGCGACGACGTGCCGCGCGTGGGTGCCGACGCCACGGTCAGCGAAGCGCTGGTCGAGATGAGCCACAAGCGCCTGGGCATGACCGCGATCGTCGACGACGACGGGCGCCTGCTCGGCCTCTACACGGACGGCGACCTGCGCCGGAGCCTGGACGACGAGCACGTCGACCTGCGTACCACCCGGATCGCCGAGGTCATGACCCGTGCGCCGCGGACGATCGGCCAGGACGCGCTGGCCGTAGAGGCCGCGCAGCTGATGGAAGCGCACAAGATCAGTGGCCTGCTGGTGGTCGACGACACACAGCGCGTGGTCGGTGCCCTCAACATTCACGACCTGTTGCGCGCACGGGTGGTTTAACGGGCGGCCCGGCAACGCCACGCCTCCACACAGACAAGCGATCCAGGACGCCGTGCCCTACGACCATCACAATGACTACCCCGCCCCGGTCCGCGAGCGCGCGGCGCGCGTGCGCCTGGCGTGCTTCGACGTCGACGGCACGCTGACCGACGGCCGGCTGCTGTTCGACACCGATGGGCGCGAGCTCAAGGCGTTCCACGTGCATGACGGGCTTGGCATGGTGCTGCTGCGCCAGGCGGGCATCGAAGTCGCCTTCATCACCGCGCGCACCAGCTCGATTGCCGAGCAGCGCGCTGCCGAACTTGGCATCACCGAAGTGCACACGGCGGTCAAGGACAAGCTGGCGCGCGTCGGCGAGATCGCCGAGCGCCTGGGGATCTCTATGGACGAAGTGGCCTTCATGGGCGACGACTTGCCCGACCTGCGCGTGATGCTGCAGGTGGGCCTGTCGGCCGCGCCGGCCAGCGCGCATCCCTGGGTGCGTGAACGCGTGCGCTGGCGCACCTCGGCTTCGGCCGGGCTTGGCGCGGTGCGGGAGTTCTGTGACCTGCTGCTGGCCGCGCAGGGCCGGGTCGAGGCGCTGCTGGACGAGGTGACGCGGGTCGAGGGCATGCGCGTGGAAGGCACCGCATGAGCTGGCGGACGATCGTGTCGGCCGTCCTGCTGGTCATTGCACTGGCCAGTGGCTGGGCGCTGTGGTCGGACCGCGAGGAGCAGGTCGAGCGGACCGTCGCCGCCGGTGGCCGCTCCGACTACGTGCTTCACGACTTCGAAATGGTCGCGCTGGATGCGAACGGCAACGAGTCGTTCACCCTGCGCGCGCCCAAGCTGGAGCGCGATCCCGCGGACGAGACCATGGAGATCGTCACCCCGCTGTTCCTGATCCCGCCGCGCGAGGGTTCGGGCGATGCCTGGCAGGTTACCGCCGAGCACGGCTGGGTAAGTGCCAACGGCGACGAATTGCGGCTGCGCGACGCGGTCAAGGCCGAAAGCGATGGCAGCACCGGCGCGCCGGTGGTGGTGCGCACCGAGCAGCTGAACGTATTCCCCGAAGCCGACCGCGTGGCCTCGCCCGTGGCGGTCTCCATTGACAGGCCCGGCTCTATACTCCGCGGCGTCGGTCTCGAAGTGAGCCTGGCCAGCAAGCAGTACACGCTCCAATCCGAGGTCACCTCCCGCTATGTCCCATAACATCCCGCCGAGGGTCACCCTCACGTCGCTGCTGGTCGCCCTCGCGGTGCTGGCCAGCCCGGTGGTCGACGCACGCAAATCCGACCGGTCCAAGGCCATGGAGATCGAGTCCGGCATGCAGCAGGGCACGCTGGACGACAGCACCCCGACCGTGCTGTCGGGTGGCGTCACCATCGACCAGGGCACCCTGCACGCGGAAGCCGCGCGCGCCGAGATCAGCACGCGCAGCGGCAACATCTCGCGGGTGCTGCTGACCGGCAGCCCGGCACGGCTCCGGCAGGAGCTGGACGACGGCACGCCGATGAGCGCGGTGGCCAGCCGCATCGACTACAACGTCTCCAACGAAACCGTGGTGTTCACCGGCAACGTCGATATCCAGCAGCCCCGCGGCTCGCTGGCGGGCGAGCGGGTGGTCTACAACATGTCCACCGGCCAGGTCACCAGCGGCGGCCAAGGCAACGGCCGGGTCAAGATGCGGATCCTGCCCAAGACGGGCGCCGGCGCGGAGACCCCGCCCGACGACGCTGCCGACGCCGAGAACCCGGCGGAGGGTGGCTGATGCTGGTCGCGCAGGGCCTGCGCAAGACCTACCGCTCGCGCGAGGTGGTCCGTGATTTCGGGCTGACCCTGGACGCGGGCGAAGTCGTCGGCCTGCTTGGCCCCAACGGTGCCGGCAAGACCACATGCTTCTACATGATCGTCGGGCTGGTCCCGGCCGATGCCGGCCAGATCACGCTCGATGGCAAGGACATCACCGGCGACCCGATGTATGTGCGTTCCAAGTACGGCGTCGGCTACCTGCCGCAGGAACCATCGGTGTTCCGCAAGCTCAGCGTCGCCGACAACATCATGACCGTGCTGGAACTGCGCGACGACCTCGACAAGGCGGGGCGCGAGCGCGAACTGGCTTCGTTGATGGACGAACTGCAGGTCACCCACGTCGCCGACCAGCAGGGCGCGAGCCTGTCGGGTGGCGAGCGCCGCCGGGTCGAGATCGCCCGCGCGCTTGCCGGCAAACCACGCCTGATGCTGCTCGACGAACCGTTTGCCGGCGTCGACCCGATTTCTGTCGGCGAGATCCAGCGAATCGTGAGCCACCTCAAGAACCGCGGCATCGGCGTGCTGATCACAGACCACAACGTCCGCGAAACCTTGGGAATCTGCGACCGCGCGTATATCCTCAACGAGGGCAGCGTGCTTGCGCAGGGGGCTCCGGACGCACTGCTGGCCAACCCCGACGTACGTCGCGTCTATCTGGGCGAAACCTTCCGCCTGTAGCCCCAAGGGCAAGTCCGGTGCGTGCACCGGCATGATGCAGCGCAGCGGCCGTCGCCTACCCCCGCTCGCGTTTGTCCCACATCATGAAGCCCCGCCTCCAAGCCTCCCTCGGTCAACACCTCGTCATGACGCCGCAGTTGCAGCAGGCCATCCGCCTGTTGCAGTTGTCGGCCGCCGAGCTGGAAGCCGAACTGGCCACCGCGGTGGAATCCAATCCGCTGCTGGACTGGACGGAATCGGCGATCAGTGCCGGTGACACGGCCGCCTCCGCCGGTGATGGTGCCGCGGACGCAAACGACACCTCGCTCGACACTCCCGCGCCGCCCGAGGCTGACTGGACCGGCAGCGACGGCGACACGTGGTACCAGCGCACAGGCCCGGCCGACCCCGACGACGATGGCCTGCAGGCCGAACAGGTGGCCGAATCGGAAACCCTGCACGACCACCTGTTGTGGCAGTTGCACCTGAGCCCGCTGTCGCCGCGCGACCGGCAGATTGCAGTGGCGCTGATCGAGTCGATCGACGACGACGGCTACCTGCGCGAGTCGCTCGATTCCATCGCCAGCACCCTGGGCGAAGAGCTGCACGCCAGCGACGACGAGATCAAGACCGCGTTGTGCCAGATCCAGCGCTTCGATCCCGCCGGGGTCGGTGCGCGCGACCTGGGCGAATGCCTGCGCCTGCAGCTGCGCACGCTCGACGAGGACACCCCGGGCCGGGAGCTCGCCTGCACGCTGGCCGACGGCCCGCTGGAACGGCTGCCGAAGATCGGCGCGACCGGTATCGCGAGCGAAATGAAACTCCCGCTGGAGGAGGTCGAGACGGCGGTGCAACTGCTGCGCTCGCTCGATCCGCGCCCGGGCGCGCAGATGGGCGCCATCTCGACCGATACCTACGTCACTCCGGATGTCGTGATCTGGCGCCAGCACGGCATCTGGCGGGTCGCGCTGTCGGACAGCATGCGGCCGCGCGTCAGCATCCACCGTGGCTACGAGGGGATGATCCAGCACGCCAGCGCGGCCGATGCCAGCTACCTCAAGGGCCACCTGCAGGAGGCGCGCTGGCTGCTCAAGAGCCTGGAAGCCCGCGGCGAGACCCTGCTCAAGGTCACCCGCTGCCTGCTGCGGCAACAGGCCGGCTTCCTCGAGTTTGGCGAGGGCGCGCTGCGTCCACTGACGCTGCGCGAGGTCGCCGCCGACATCGGCCTGCATGAATCCACGGTTTCACGCGCAATCGCACGCAAGTACGCGCGCACCCCGCGCGGCACCATTCCGTTGCGCGCGTTCTTCGCCTCCGGCATCGGCACCGGCGGCGGCGGGGAAGCGTCCAGCACCGCTATCCAGATGATGATCCGGCGCCTGATCGAAGCGGAGAACCCGCGCAAACCGCTGTCGGACGCGCGCCTGGCCGAAACCCTCAAAGCCACCGGCGTGCCGGTGGCGCGGCGCACGGTGGCCAAGTACCGCGAGGCGATGAGCATCCCGTCTTCACAGGACCGCGTGCGCATGGCCTGAAACGGGGAACCGGCCATCCACTGCGATATGCTGAGGCCCCAGTCGCGACGTAGGAGGAGTCCCCCGATGCGTATCGAAATCCACGGCCAGGAGATCGAGGTCACCGCCGCCCTCCGCGACTACGTTGAAACCCGGCTGGCGCGCCTGCAACGCCACTTCGACCAGCCCTTCGAGGTCCGCACGCTGTTGCGCCTCGACAAGCCCGACCACCGCGCGGAAGCCACCATCATCCTGGCCGGCAAGACGCTGCACGCCGACGCCGCGGCGGTGGACATGTACGCCGCGATCGACCTGTTGGCCGACAAGCTGGACCGGTTGCTGGTCAAGCACAAGGAACGCCAGGTCGACCACCGCCGTGGCGAGGGCCTGGCCCGCAGCGGCGAGTTCGGCTGACCATGCCATTGCACGACTGGCTCAGTCCGGGGCGCGTTGCGATCGTCGACGTGCCCACGGACCGGGCTGGAGTCATCGATGCGGCTGCGCGCCTGCTGGGCGGCGTCGACCATGAGTCGACCATCCGCGACAGCCTGCATGCGCGCGAGCGGCTTGCCAGCACGGCGATCGGCCACGGCGTGGCATTCCCGCACGGTCGTGTGCAGGGGCTGGAGCACAGCCGCGGTGCATTCCTGCGGGTGACCCCGGCGGTGGACTTCAATGCCACGGATGGCGAGCCGATCGACCTCGTGCTGGCAATGGCCGTCCCCGAACACGCACTGCAGGAACACCTGCAGCAACTGGCTGAGCTGGCCGAACGCTTCGGCGACCCGGCGTTCCGCAAGGCGCTGCGCCAGGCGGCCGATGTCGACGCGCTGCGCGACTGCCTGCTGGCACCGGCCGAGCCTTCGCGCCGGGCCGCCAACGGGGAACGCTGAGATGCCGATGTCCAACGCCCGCATCAGCGCCGGCGAACTGTTCGAACGGCAGCGCGAGCGCCTCGACCTGCGCTGGTTCGCGGGGCTGGCCGGGGCCGACCGCTACCTCGAGGCGGTCGAGACGGTCGCCCGCCGCCCGTCCCTCGCCGGCTACCTCAACGCGATCTACCCCAACAAGGTGCAGATCCTCGGGACCGAGGAGCTTGCGTGGCTCGACTCGCTCGACTCGCGCCACCGCTGGGAAACGATCGAGAAGATCATGCAGTTCCGGCCGCTCGCGCTGGTCATCAGCAAGGGCCAGACCTGCCCGGCCGACCTGATGGAGGCGGCCGAGGAATCACTGACACCGTTGTGGGGTTCCACCCGCCGCGGGCACGAGCTGCTCAATTACCTGCAGTACCACCTGGCACGGACGCTGGCACCCCGCGTGACGGTGCACGGCGTGTTCATGGAGATCTACTCAATCGGCGTGCTGATCACAGGCGACTCCGGTGCCGGCAAGAGCGAGCTCGCGCTGGAGCTGATCAGTCGCGGCCACCGGCTGGTCGCCGACGATGCGCCGGAGTTCACCCAGATCGCGCCCGACGTGCTGGATGGCACCTGTCCCGAGATGATCCAGGACCTGCTGGAGGTCCGCGGGCTGGGCGTGCTCAACATCCGCGAGATGTTCGGCGACACGGCGGTCAAGGCCAACAAGTACCTGCGCCTGATCATCCACCTGACCCGTCCGGGCCACGAGCGCACCGATGCCGCCGAGCCGACCGGGCTGGAGCGGCTGACCGGCGAGAACAGCGTCCGCCGGGTGCTCGACCTCGATGTGCCGATGACCAACCTGCCGGTCATGCCCGGCCGCAACCTAGCGGTGCTGGCCGAGGCTGCGACCCGGCTGCACAGCCTGCGGATGAAAGGCATGGACCCGGCGGCGGCGTTCATCGCGCGGCACAGCAACTTCCTCGAACGCGGCGACTTCTGACATGGCCATCGTCCCCGGTAACGCCACCCTGGTGATCGTCAGCGGCATGTCCGGCTCGGGCAAGTCGGTTGCGCTCAAGACCTTCGAGGACCTGGGCTACTACTGCGTCGACAACCTGCCGGCCGAGTTGCTGCCGCAGTTCGTGCGCAGCGCCACCGGCGACGGCGCCACGTCCGCCAAGCTCGCCGTCGGTATCGACGTGCGCAACAGCCACAGCGACCTCAGCAACCTGCCCGCGTGGCTGTCGGCAGTGGGCGAGATGGGGCTGGACCCACGCCTGATCTATTTCGAGAGCCGCGACGAAGTGCTGCTCAAGCGCTACGCCGATACCCGCCGGCGCCACCCGCTGAGCAACCTCGGCCTGGCGCTGGCCGACGCCATCGCGCTGGAGCGGCAGGTGCTCAAGCCGATGCGGCAGCTGGCCGACATCGTGCTCGACACCAGCGACCTCAACGTGCACCAGATGCGCCGCCGGGTGATCACCGAGTTCGGCCTGGGCGACGACAGCACCGTCTCGCTGTTGTTCGAATCGTTCGCCTACCGCCGCGGCGTACCCGCCGACGCGGACTTCGTCTTCGACGCCCGCTGCCTGCCCAATCCCCACTGGGACCCGGTGCTGCGCCCGTTGTCGGGCCGCGACGCCGCCGTTGCGGAACACCTGGATGCCCAGCCGGAAGCGGACGCGTACGCGACCGAGGTCACCCGTTTCCTGGATACCTGGCTGCCGCGTATGCGGGCCGACTCCACCCGCAGCTACATCACCGTCGCATTCGGATGCACCGGGGGCCGTCACCGCTCGGTCTATCTCGCCGAACGCCTGGCCGCCCACGCGCGCGAACACGGCTGGGACGAAGTGGCTGTCCACCACCGCGAACTGGACTGAAAATACGTGGCGGGCCGGGCTCCCCGCTTCCCGCCTCCGACAGCGGTCTGTTAACTTCCTGCAATGGCCATCGGCGTCCTCCTCATCACCCATCCGGGCATCGGCAGCGCGACCCTCGCGGTCGCCACCCGGCTGCTGAGGTCGCTGCCGCTGCGTTGCGAGGCGCTGGAAGTGTCGTTCGATGGCGACCCCGACGCGCTGCTGCCGCAGGCCAGCGCGGCACTGCGGCGGGTGGACAGCGGCGATGGCGTGCTGGTCCTGACGGACCTGTACGGCGCGACGCCCAGCAACCTGGCGGCCAAGGTGGCCCGGCTCGGCACACCGGTCAAACGGGTTTCGGCGTTGAGCCTGCCCATGCTGCTGAGAGTCATGAACTACGCCGAGCTCACGCTCGACGAACTGCCGGCGGTTGCGGCCGCCGGCGCACGCAACGGCGTGCTGATGGACGACGCCTGACAGGGAGCGTCTTCAGCGGCGTTGACGGAACCTGATCCGCCTCCCCCGGGGTGGCAGGAAGCCAGGCCATAGCCCGAGGCCAAAGGAACAACGCCATGATCGAACGAGAATTGACCGTAACCAACCGCCTGGGGCTGCATGCCCGGGCCACCGCGAAGCTGGTGCAATTGCTGTCGCCGTACCGCTGCAACGTCACGCTGATCGCCAAGGGCCGCGAGGTCAATGCCAAGAGCATCATGGGCGTGATGCTGCTGGCCGCTGGCCAGGGCACGCCGGTAAAGCTGCGGGTCGACGGCGAGGACGAAGCGGTGGCGGCCGACGCCGTCACGGCTCTGTTCGAGCGCCGCTTCGACGAAGACCAGTAACCGCGCGTGCGGCAGGAATTCACCGGTCTGGGAGCATCGCGCGGCAGCGCGCTCGGGCGGGCGCGTGTGCGCCTGCCGCATGTGCTGGATGTGGTGGAGGAGCGCATCCCCGCCGAGGCGGTCGAGCCCGAGCTGGCGCGCCTGCACGAGGCCATCGCCAAGGTCCGCGCGGAGATGCACGCGCTGCGCGAACGCCTGCACGGCGCGCTGATGCACGAGGTCGGCGAGTTCCTCGACCTGCACGCCCTGCTGCTCGACGACCCGGAACTGCTGCAGGGCCTGGACGGCCTGATCCGCAACGGCCGTTACAGCGCCGACTACGCGCTACGCAAGCAACGCGACCGCATCGCCGCGGTGTTCGAGTCGATGGACGACCCCTACTTCCAGAGCCGGGTCGACGACGTCGACCAGGTCATCGGCCGCATCCACGCGGCGCTGCACCGGCGCGACAACGTCATGGCGGGCATGGCCGGCGAGATCCTGGTCACCGACAACGTCGCCCCGGCCGAACTCGCCCAACTGCAGGCGCAGGGCGTGGTGGCGATCGTCACCAGCGCCGGCAGCATGCTCTCGCACAGCGCCATCCTGGCGCGCAGCCTGCACCTGCCGCTGGTCGTCGGCGCGGCGGGGATCCTGCAGCGGGTCAACGATGGCGATGCGCTGGTGGTGGACGGGGGCACCGGCTGGGTGGTGCTCGAACCGGCCCCGGACGACCTGCGCCGGCACCGCGACCGCGAGCGCGTCTACGCCCGCGAGCTGCGCGAGCTCAACCGGATGCGGCGCGAGCCCAACCAGACCCGCGACGGCACCGAAATCGACCTGTTCGCCAACGCCGAGTCGCGCGAGGACGTGGCCGAGGCGCACGCGCTGGGCGCCACCGGCATCGGCCTGTACCGCACCGAATTCCTGTTCCTGCAGCGCATGGAGCTGCCCGACGAGAACGAGCAGTTCCACGCGTACCGTGACGTGATCCTGGGCATGAGCGGGCGTCCGGTGACGATCCGGATGCTGGACCTGGGCGCCGACAAGGCCGACCGGACCGGCCTGGCGCTGCGCGACGAACCCAACCCGGCGCTGGGCCTGCGCGGCGTGCGGCTGTCGCTGGCCCGCCCCGCCCTGCTCGAAACCCAACTGCGCGCCCTGCTGCGCGCCTCCGGCTACGGGCCGCTGCGGATCCTGCTGCCGATGATCAGCGGCCGCGAGGAGGTCCGCACGATGCGCGCACACATGATGCGCATCGCCCGCGACCTGCGCAGCGAAGGCCACGAGATCGCCGACTATGTCGCGCTCGGGGCAATGATCGAGATCCCGGCCGCCGCGCTCGCACTGCCAACCTTCATCGGCGGGGTCGATTTCCTGTCGATCGGCACCAACGACCTGATCCAGTACCTGCTCGCGGCCGACCGCAACAACGACGCACTCGGCGAGCTCTACACGCCGCTGCACCCGGCGGTCATCCGGATGCTGCGCGACCTGATCCGGATGGCCAAGTCGCGCAACCGCCCGATCGCGGTGTGCGGGGAAATCGCCGGCGATGCGCGGCTGGCGCCGATGCTGCTGGCGCTTGGGCTGGAGCAGTTCAGCCTGCATCCGACCACCCTGCTGGAGGTGCGCCGGACCATCCGCAACTGCGACCTGGACCGCCTGCGCGCCAATGCCCCGGCGTTGCTGCGCGCACGCGAGCGGGTCGAGATCGAACGCTGGATCGACGCCCAGCGCGGACATTGACCCACCCCGCGCTGTGCACGGCACGCGGCAATGGCGATAATGCCGCGATGAACACCTGACGCCGGTCGCATCCGTCACCACGGCTGCGGCCCTACCGCCCGACCCGACCCGGAGTCCGCATGGCCGAGGCCGTCCGCCACGACAAGACCGCGCGCCAGCTGCGACTGCTCTCCGACGCGCTCGACAGCGGGCGGCTGGGGCCGGTCAAGCGGCTGGTCAACACCCTTTCGCCGGCCGAGATCGGCAACCTGCTGGAGTCGCTGCCCCACGGCAAGCGCGTGGTGGTGTGGGGTCTGGTGGACCCCGAGGATGACGGCGAGGTGCTGGTGCACGTCGGCGACGAGGTCCGCGAGAGCCTGCTGGCGGACATGGACCCCGACGAGATCGTCGCCGCGGTCGAAGACCTCGACATCGACGACCTCGCCGATCTGGTCGAGGACCTGCCCGACACCGTCATCGACGAAGTGCTCAAGTCGATGGACCGGGACAACCGCGAGCGGCTGGAGCAGGTGCTGTCCTACCCCGAGGACACCGCCGGGCGCCTGATGAACCCCGACGTGGTGACCGTGCGCGCCGACACCACCGTCGACGTCGTACTGCGCTACCTGCGCCTGCGCGGCGAGCTGCCCGAGCACACCGACTACCTGTATGTCGTCAGCCGCCGGCACCAGTACCTGGGTCGCATCGGCCTGGCGCAGCTGCTGACCCACGAGGCCGGCACCCCGATCAACCAGCTGGTCGACAGCGAGCAGACCGCGTTCGACGTGGACGAGTCGGCGGCGGAGGTTGCCCGGCAGTTCTCCGACCACGACTGGCTCAGCGCCCCCGTGGTGGACGACAACCACGTGCTGCTTGGCCGCATCACGGTCGACGACGTGGTCGACATCATCCGCGAGCAGGCCGAACACCAGGCCCTGAGCGCCGCCGGCCTGGACGAGGACGAGGACCTCTTCAGCCCCGCGCGCCGCGCTTTCCGGCGCCGGCTGGTGTGGCTGGGCATCAACCTGGGGACCGCCTTCATCGCGGCCGGGGTGATCGGCCGGTTCGAGGCCGCGATCGAGGAGATCGTCGCCCTGGCGATCCTGATGCCGATCGTGGCCGGCATGGGCGGCAACGCCGGTACCCAGGTGCTGGCACTGATGATCCGCGGCCTGGCCCTCGGCCAGATCGGCGGGTCCAACGTCGAGATCCTGTTGCGCAAGGAGCTCGGCGTGGCCCTGATCAACGGCCTGGTGCTCGGCGTAGGCCTGGGCCTGATCGTGCTGCTGTGGTTCCGCGACCCGATGCTGTCGCTGGTGATCGGCACCGCGCTCACCATCAACCTGCTCACGGCCGCCGCCGGCGGGGTGCTCGTGCCGCTGACGCTCAAGCGGCTGGGCTTCGACCCCGCCCTGGCCGGCGGCGTGGTGCTGACCACCCTCACCGACGTGATGGGCTTCCTCGGCTTCCTCGGGCTGGCCACGCTGATCCTGCTGCGTTAGCCGCATCCGCGGCCCGGCGGACGCGCGCTACCGGTCGAGCGGGCTGAGCACGCCACCCGCCCCGCGTCCCAGCACGTGCGTGTAGAGCTGGGTGGTCGCCACGTCCTTGTGGCCGAGCAGCTCCTGCACCGTCCGGATGTCGTGCCCCGCCTCGAGCAGGTGGGTGGCGAAGGAGTGCCGCAGCGTGTGGCAGGTCGCCGGCTTGTGGATCCCGGCGCGCACGCGGGCAGCCTTGACCGCCCGCTGCAGGGTTGCCTCGTCGAGATGGTGGCGGCGACTGGCCCCGCTGCGCGGGTCCACCGAGTGCCGCGGTGACGGAAACACGTACTGCCACCCGAGCTCCCGCGCCGCGTTGGGATACTTGCGCGACAGCGCATGCGGCAGATACACCTCCCCGCGCCCCGCGAGCAGGTCGGCCTGGTGGTGCAACCCGACACGGTCGACCTGCTCCCGGAGCCGTTCGTGCAGACGCTGCGGCAACGGCACACGGCGATCCTTCCCGCCCTTTCCGTTCCGCACCAGGATCTCGCGGCGGCCAAAATCGACGTCCTGCACCCGCAGCCGCACGCACTCCATCAACCGGATGCCTGCGCCATAAAGCAGCGCCGCCATCAGCCAAGGCTGCCCATCGAGCATCGCCAACAACCGCGCCACCTCGTCGTGCGAAAGCACCACCGGCACCTTCTGCGGGCGCTTGGCACGCACCACCGACTCCATCCACGGCAGCTCCATACCAAGTACCTCCCGGTACAGAAACAGCAACGCCGACAGCGCCTGGTTCTGCGTGCTGGCCGCCACGTCGTCCCGCGTCGCCAGCGTGGACAAAAACGCCTCCACCTCCGCCACGCCCATGTCGCGTGGATGGCGCCGGCCGTTGGCAAGGATGAATCGGCGCGCCCAACTCACGTAGGCACGCTCGGTCCTGATGCTGTAGTGCCGCAGCCGGCACCGCGCCCGTATCTGGTCCAGCAGCCGCGGCTCCTTGCCGGGACGCTCGGTTACCGCCGCATCTTTGCCGTGATATGACATACCGCCCCACCATCGTCGTGTATCCGGTAACGATGGGCGTGACCAGGCAGGGGCGAAAGCGGGCAAGACATTGATATGCCGTAGGATTTATCCGGTTGACGCTCGCGTTTGGCTCAGCGACGATCCGTTACCGCCCCGTTTTTGGGGTCGACTAAGTGTTAGGCCTCAGAAGAGACTATGCAGCAGTCCATTAAGAGCATCACAGCCGGAGTTGTTTCGGGCGGACTCACTTATTTCGCGTCTATCTACGCGCTCGGCTTCACCAATGCCTTCGTCATGCCACATGGCTTCCCTCTCGCGCTCTGGGAGGCGACGGTAGTCTTTGGCATTGGCGCTACACTCGTAGCATTGCTGATCCATTTCCTCGCAATTCGGCTGCTTGCCGCCAGGACCCTTCTTGCCTTCGCGGCATTTGCAGTGACCGGACTTGTTTCCTTGGCGGTGTCTGGCCTTCTGACACATGGCGGCAAAGCCATTGCAGCGTGGTTGCTCGGCGCTTTGCTCGCCTCGGCGCTTCACACCCGGCTGAGGCCTAACAATTCGTTCAAGCCGAAACCGCTTCGTTCCGGCAAAGGCATGGCATAGAAAGCCTGCCATGCCTTTGCCTCCACTACGCGGTTCGGCTTAACTCAGGCGTTAGCCGTTGAAGACAGTACGTGGATAACTCGGAAGACCAATTCCAAGAGCTCGTAGCTCAGCTCGTTGGGCGTGCCAATCGAATGCTTGCGGAGCGGTCCGAGGTTTTTCCTATGGGCCTTCTGCTCCTGCCAGACGGCGGGCTCGACGTATCTGTGGCTGCGTACGATTCGGTCGAACAAATTCCGGAGCTGCTTAGCGCTATTCAAGCCAGCCTGTCGGAGAAGGTCCAGGAGGGCTCAGCCATCGCGTCGTGCATCGCGTATCCGGACTACGAGGCCGGAGAAGTGGTCGCGTTCTTAGAGAACCGCGAGAACTATTGCGCAACCGTGCGTATTCCGGTGGCCGGCGCTCCAACCTCGGAAGCCGACCTCGAGAACATTGCTGTAGAAGACGGCAGCGTGTATGTGTTCCCGGTCAACGGCTAACAATTCGTCCAAGCCGACGCCGCTTCGCGGCGCGGCTTAACTCAGGTGTTAGGCCGCATTGCATATGACCAATGGTCCGGAAAAAGAAGTTGAATGCTCGTCTTGCGGGCGAAAAAATCGCGTAATTGCGCAACAAACGGCCGGTGAGTATCGCTGTGGCAGCTGTAAGTCTTTGCTCACTCTTCCGGACGAAAAGCAGCCCAATCGCCCCAAATCTAGCGGATCGATCGCTTTCGCCTTCGTGATACTTTTGCTGATCTATGGATCGATCGATAGCTGCAATAGTGGATCAGGCAGTTGTCGATACAATGAATGTGTGCCGTAGTGCGGCCTAACAATTCGTTCAAGCCGAACTTGCTTCGCTCCACCAACAACATTGCAGGAAAAGCTTGCCATGTTGTCGGCTCCGCTACGCAAGTCGGCTTAACTCAGGCGTTAGGCGTCACAGGAAGATTTCCGTTGCCGAGAGACATATGAGTTGCCTCGAAACCTATTCCACTCTGCGCATCTTCTCTAAGACGATGCCCCCTGATGAGATCGGTCGCATTCTTGGCATTCAAGCAACCCGGACTCGCGCCATCGCTTCAGGCTCAAAGTACCGGCATGAGCGCGAGAATCACTATTGGGGCTGGTCTAGTGACAGCTCCGTGCAATCCGTGGATGGAATTGAGCATGTTCGAGCTGTAATCTCGCTGCTACAGGGCAAAGAGCAACAGCTTGCGCAGCTCCGCACGGCGGGTTGTGGCATTGACGTCTGTTGCTATTGGGTCTCCTCCGGACAGGGCGGTCCCTTCCTCGACAATCTTGCGCTCACCGACCTCTCTCGCCTGGGCTTAGAGATCTGGTGGGATATCTACTTTGGCGAGGAAGAGGAGTATGCAGAGGGTGCTGCTGGCCGTACGGCCGGTGGCGCCTAACAATTCGTTCAAGCCGAACTTGCTTCGCTACACCAAACACATGGCAGAAAAAGCTTGCCATGTGTTTGGCTCCACTACGCAAGTCGGCTTAACTCAGGCGTTAGGCGCTTGGTGAAACATTCCTTGCTCTCGCTATTCGAAACGCCCGGCACGCTGCGAGAACCAGCTCTCGAGGAGGAGCGGGCCGCACGTGGCTGGTCGGTCGAGCGCATGTGCAACGAACTGGCAGTGCTCATCGCCAAGAGCTACATGGCCGAGGAGCTCACCTTTGAAGTCGCGGACACCGCCATGAACTGGCTGTGGCCTTACTCCTTCAAGGCCGGCACAGCGTACTTGCCCGAACCGTGCAACGAGATCTATCTGGCATTTGATGCGGGTGAGTGGAAAAGCGCCTCGGACCCGGCTGAGCTAGATCCCGAGGCGGCGTACACTCGGCCAATGCTGGAAAAGCTGCTGGCGCAAGATCACGGCTCAAGCGCCTAACAATTCGTCCAAGCCGACGCCGCTTCGCGGCGCGGCTTAACTCAGGTGTTAGCGCTCATGGAACGCACCGTGGCACTCGTAATCAGCAATGTGCTTCTTTCCGTGGCGGTCGCCGCTGGCGGGCAACCTTCCGTCCCTACCTCCATTGCACCCGAGACAGCCGTAAGCATCTGCCGCATCCGGCAAAATCCCGAGCAGTACGTCGGGCGGGTTGTAACGGTGTCGGGTGTCTACAAGACGGACTCAAGCCATTATTCGTATGTGCTTGACCCGTCCTGCTCCAGCCAGAGCACGCTCGACTTGGGGTTCAAGGTTCCGGAGCGGGACAGTTCCGTTGCGGCCTTCGAGGCCGCCGAGGCCGAAGAGTGCAAGCGCACGGGCCAGCGCGGCCTGTGCGTGCTGGAAGCATCGATCGTGCTGCGGGGCGAGATCGCACAAACCAAGGGGGCCCACCTGCAGCCCGACTTGGTTTACCTCATCATCAACCCGCATAGCGTGCTCACGTACCGATTCCGGACTGAGCGCTAACAATTCGTCCAAGCCGACGCCGCTTCGCGGCGCGGCTTAACTCAGGTGTTAGGCCGCACAATAGCCTTCGCCGCAGTTTGATCTTCTAGCTTGGAGTCACCGTGTCCGCACCAGCTCGCGCCGGCATCTTCATCTACGCCAAAGACCCTGATCGCCTTTCCGCCTTCTACGAGTCCGTTCTAGGCATGACGGCCGCGCATCGTACTGGCCAGATGGTCGTGCTTCGCTCGCCAGATTTGCAGCTCATTGTTCACGCCATGCCGCCACAAGTTGCATCGCGTGTTGCAATCACAAGCCCGCCACAGGTGCGTGACAATGCGGCCATCAAGTTCTTCTGCACCGTCCCTAGTCGTTCGGGGGCCCAAGAATCAGCGCAAGCTTTAGGCGGGCAGGTACTTCCAGAGCAGTGGAAAGGCCCCGGCTTCGTAGTTCGCAATGCTTTTGACCCTGAAGGGAATATCTTTCAGATCCGGGAAGCTGCGGCCTAACAGGTCATTCAAGCCGAACCCACTTCGTGCCATTTGCAGGCATAGTCGCTGCTGGGGCTGCGGTTCAACTCCCGACTCACGCGTTGTGGGTCGGCTTAATTCCGGTGTTAGCTTGCAATGGCAACCATTTCCCAGTCCGACAATGAAAACCTGCAGCGCCTCGTCGGAGCCATCGTGCTCGCCAGCCAAGATGTAGAGGGCTACTTGAAGGTGATCGTGCCATTCATGGCGACCGAAGAGGCGACCCTGCAATCGGTGATCCAGACCCACGGGAAGCTACAAAGACGCATGCTCGGGCAACTGGTCGGGCACTTTGTAGATTCAACTACGTCCGACACGCTGGGTTTTGCCCAACACATGGCCCAGCTGGTTAATGACCGCAACAGAATAGTTCACCATTTCAATGATACATATGGGGCGCAGCTTGCCTCCGGGGATATTGCGTCAGTCATCTCCTCCCTTCAAGCCGTACTCGGAAATATAACGAACTTCCGGTCTGTTACCGTGCAGTTGGCGCTTGTAATCTTCGAGGGACTGCGTGATACAACCTTCTACGGCACGCCCGAGTACGAGCAGTTCTCAGAATTGTGTGCGAAGTTCCGGAAGCAGGTTGCAAGCTAACAATTCGTTCAAGCCGAACTTGCTTCGCTACGTCAACAACATGGCAGGTAAAGCTTGCCATATTGTTGCCTCCGCTACGCAAGTCGGCTTAACTCGGGCGTTAGGTGCGCGTGGACACACTCCGTAGGCTCAAATATTTTTTAAGGCGGCGAGCCCCAGCACCACCGCAACCGATCGAGTTGCATGGCGCTGGCTTCTCGGTGGGAAGCGTCAATATCGCTTGGTCTGACGTCTTTGAAATCTCCGCGTACAAGCTTGATCGGCTTACAACCGATGAGGCTATCTTGGAGTTCGCGTTTGGCCCAGGGGAACGAGTTGCGGTCAGTGAGGAACAGCCGGGGTTCGGTGCCTTGGACGCTGCAATAGCACGTGTATTTCCTACTACAACCACTTGGCGCAACCTCGTCTTGCAACCGGCTTTTGCTCGCAATTACGTGGTGCTGTACCGTCGCACCTAACAATTCGTTCAAGCCGAACTCGCTTCGTTCCACCAAAGCCATGGCAGAAAAACCTTGCCATGGCTTTGGCTCCACTACGCAAGTCGGCTTAACTCAGGCGTTATGCGTCACAGGAGGTTCCCTTGGATCGTCGGGCTCTAAAAATCCCTTTTACGCGAGAGAGTACGCCCGACTGGTTGTGCCCGCGCTGCAGGAAGGGTCTGCTTCGGTTTGTCCCAGGGAAGTTCCACGCCGAAGAGCGCAAAGATTCGAGGGATGCGCACAGCCACGAGGCCTGGGACCCAGACTGGATCGAATACACATACTCTGGACTTCTCCAGTGCGGTAACGATAACTGTGGCGAGTTTGTTGCTAACTCGGGCACGGGTGGAGTTGACATTGATGTAGTCATTGGTGACGACGGCGAACCGGAGCAGACTTGGGGTGACTTTTTCCGTCCCAAGTACTTTCAGCCGCCGTTGCGACTTATTGACCTCCCTGAGGAATGCCCGGCTCCCGTCTCTACGCCCTTACAAGAGTCCTTCCGACTGTTCTTCAGCAGCCCTGCCGCTGCGTCCAACAATGTTCGTATCGCCCTTGAGGCTCTGCTGACAGAACTGGGTGTGAAGCGCTTTAACACCAAGAACGGTAAGCGGATATTCCTCAACCTGCACTCACGCATTAGCCTTCTTCCGCCTAAGTACTCTGAGCTTGGAGAGCTTCTGCTGGCCATAAAGTGGCTCGGGAATGCTGGCAGCCATGCAGATAGCGCTGTCACGATAGATGACGTAATGGATGCGTACGAGCTCATAGATCACGTTCTGCAAGAGCTCTATACGCAGAAGGCAAAGAAGGCCAAAGCCCTTGCCAAGCTCATCAACAAAAAGAAGGGGCCAAAAGGGTGACGCATAACAATTCGTTCAAGCCGAAGCCGCTTCGCGGCTCGGCTTAACTCAGGCGTTAGACGTGCAGATGACTTCCAAGGCGCTCGGGAACTGGCTCAAAGACAACTGGTTCTTTATTGCAATGGTCGCGCTGTTGTTTGCTGCTGCGAGCATTGAGCGCGGCCTTGTGGGTGGCGCTTGGATCGCCGGCGCTGTTTGCTACGTGATTGCGGTGATGTGGTTCTGTTCCGTAGCAGTTCCGGCGTTGTTTCTCCGCACCCGCCTGCCCTGGGTCGAATGGTCGCTCTTTGCGTTCGCAAGCGCTTTTGCCCTACTGGCGTACGCACTAGGCTTCCCGGAACTGATAGAGGTAGGCTTGTACGGCCTTGCCACAGGGTTAGCCTTGGGGTTGTTCTTCCTGTTCTATGCATGGCGTCTGCGCGCAAAGTGAGCGGCCAGCACGTCTAACAATTCGTTCAAGCCGAACTTGACTCAGGCGTTAGGCCTCACGGGAACCACCACGTATGTCGGAAACAAAACTCGAAGGTGGCTGTCAGTGCGGCGCTGTTCGGTATCGCGTCACTGGCGCACCAGTCATGACCGCAATCTGCCATTGCTCCATGTGCAGACGGGCCAATGCGGCCCCTGCTGTCGCCTGGGCCATGTTCCAGGAGCAACAGGTCAACTTCACAGGCGCCCACCCCAAGCTCTATGCATCCTCAGAGCAGGCGCAGCGGGGCTTCTGTGAGACCTGCGGCACACCGATTTCGTTCTCCGCAGCGTATATCCCCGGCCTGATCGACCTCACCATTGGTAGCATGGACCAGCCGGACACAATCACTCCCCAGTTCCACTACTGGCACTCCAAACACCTCGCTTGGGCGGAGTTCGCGGATACCTTGCCCCGTCATCCTGAGTTTCCACCACTGGCTGAGGCCTAACAATGCGTTCAAGCCGAAGCCGCTTCGTTCCGCAAACCACATGGCAGGTAAAGCTTGCCATGTGCTTCGCTCCACTGCGCGTCTCGGCTTAACTTAGGTGTTAGGCGCCATGTCGAAAACCTCCGCTACCTGGGCAGTCATCGGCATAACGGTCGCCAATCTTGCTTTGGTGGGTTGAGCTCCATCTTCGCCGTGTACGGTGACGGCTCGCCGGGAGCTGCACCGCTGGTGTTAGGTGTTGGAGCCGCATGGGTTCTGGGCTTCGCCTGTCGAGGGGCTGCCCTGGTCAATAGGGGCGAGTATCGTGCTGCTGCCGGGGCCGCAGCAAAAGCGCTGCCGTACGCATTCGCCACTCTTGTTTTGGGTGGATCCCTTGTACTGCTCGTCGCCATCACCTTCGGTTGGTAGTCGCGCTGCACCTAACAGGTCATTCAAGCCGAACCCACTTCGTCCCATTTGCAGGCATAGTCGCTGCTGGGGCATCAGTTCCACTCCCGGCTCACGCGCTGTGGGTCGGCTTAATTCCGGTGTTAGAGCGCAGTCGAAGGCCCATCTCACGTCCATCGCATTCGTGCAGGAGCGCACATGAAATCTTGCTTGGCTTTGCTCATTCTCCTGGCCGCGCCCTACGCAGCGGCAGCCCACGCCGCAGAGACTCCGTGTCCTGCACTGCCAGATGCCAGTGAGCTGCAATGGCAGTTTCACAGGTTCGATGAGTCGTCGTACAGCTGCTACGCGGTCACAGGTCAGAACCACTTGTCATTTGGGTTCCTCGTAGCGCCGGCCTTTAAGTTTGAGCCCAAAGCCTCCGAGCAGGTGGCTACCGGACGGATTGGAGAGCGGTCTGTAAACTGGTATCGGACGGCCTTGCAGCCAACCTCATGGCAGTCGCTGCTTAGCTTGGACAGCAATCCTGCCAAGGTCGTACATGTTTTTGTGCCTGCATCCGATGCATCAACGCTTCAACAAAGGCTATCGGTGCTCGAAAGCCTGTCGCTCGCTCCATAGCAGGCTGCGCTCTAACAACTCGTCCAAGCCGACGCCGCTTCGCGGCGCGGCTTAACTCAGGTGTTAGGGCGCACATGATTTTCATCGTAGCCGCGGCTCTCTTCTTACCCTTCCTCGCCATCGCGGTAGGCGTCACGTTTGCGGTGGCTTGCCTCACCCGGGGTTTGGGTCGCACTGCTTGGACCACGCTGGTCGTGGTTGTCTCGTCCCCGCTCGTAACGCCCACGATGGGTCCGGCAACCATTGCCGTTGTGCCGGTAACCTTTGGGTGGCTGTTGATTCCGTCCATTGCAACTGGGTCGTGGTCCGAGCTGGCCGGGTGGCTAGCGGCGTACCCTATGTGGCACGCGTTTGCATTTCCGGCCACCGCTGCCCTTTCGTATTTGGTACTGCGCAGGGTGCGCCCTAACAATTCATTCAAGCCGAAGCCGCTTCGCGGCTCGGCTTAATTCAGGCGTTAGACCTGCCATGAAATTACCTCGCATCCTGATCGCGCTAGCTCTTGTTTGTTATTCAGCGGTTGCCGTTTCCGGTCAGGGTGTTGTCCCGGCTTGTAAAGACCATCTCTCGCCGATTCACAAGGTCGCCCCGAAGCTTCCGCCTCGCCTACACAACGAGTTCGAGGGAAAAGCTGTTGTCTCGTACCTCGTCGACATCAATGGCAGCGTGCAATCCCCAACCATTGTTTCCGCCGAGTGGCACCCCGCCGGACGCTCGTCCGGCCAGCCCGTCGGCTACATTGAGGCAATCCTTGAGGCTGTCGCGCAGTGGCAATTCGCGCCCCAGGCGCAGACATGCCGCAACCAAACACCAGTGGAGATCATCTTTGGTGACTCATAGCCCGCGGCTGGCAGGTCTAACAATTCGTTCAAGCCGAACTTGCTTCGTTACACCAAAGCTATGGCAGGGAAAGCTTGCCATGACTTTGGCTCCACTACGCAAGTCGGCTCAACTCAGGCGTTAGGCCTCACGGAGACACGTCGATGGAATTTGTGACCAGCTTCGGCTTGGTTTGCGCTTGCGTATTTGTCGCGTGGGGCGGCTTCGGGCTGATCGCCGCGTGGCTTGTGCCCGCACTGAAAAACTCGCCTTTGCTTGGCAGCAAGATGTTCATTGGGGGGCTTGAGCCTACGCGCACAAATCTGACGCTGGTATCGTTCTCGGGCATTGCGCTCGGCGTGGCCTTGTCGTCCTTGGTTCTTCTGTATTGGTTGCTCTTCTGGGCATCGTTCGTCGTTTATGCCGCGCTCGCCATTTGGCTCCGCAGAAGGCACTCGGGCCGAGAGGCCTAACAATTCGTTCAAGCCGAAACCACTTCGTTACACCAAAGGCATAGCAGGAAAAGCTTGCCATGCCTTTGGCTCCACTACGCGGTTCGGCTTAACTCAGGCGTTAGGCGCTTGGTGAAACATTCCTTGCTCTCGCTATTCGAAACGCCCGGCACGCTGCGAGAACCAGCTCTCGAGGAGGAGCGGGCCGCACGTGGCTGGTCGGTCGAGCGCATGTGCAACGAACTGGCAGTGCTCATCGCCAAGAGCTACATGGCCGAGGAGCTCACCTTTGAAGTCGCGGACACCGCAATGAACTGGCTGTGGCCTTACTCCTTCAAGGCCGGCACAGCGTACTTGGCCGAACCGTGCAACGAGATCTATCTGGCATTTGATGCGGGTGAGTGGAAAAGCGCCTCGGACCCGGCTGAGCTAGATCCCGAGGCGGCGTACACTCGGCCAATGCTGGAAAAGCTGCTGGCGCAAGATCACGGCTCAAGCGCCTAACAATTCGTCCAAGCCGACGCCGCTTCGCGGCGCGGCTTAACTCAGGTGTTAGGCCCCGTAAAAGACTATGCAGCTGACCCCAGAAGAACTTCGAGTCGCCTCCCTCTTTGCCGCCATGCCTCCCGAGGCAAAGGTTCGCTTCCCAACATGGTTCGTGGAGCTCTTTCTGCCACTCGTCATGGCAGTAGCCGGCTGGCTCCTGCACTATCCGGTTCTAGTTGGCGCTGCGTTTGGTGGCCTTCTCACCCTGCACGCGCACCGGATTTTTCGGCAGTTCAAGTTCGCGCGGGAGCTACAATCCATTTGCAGCAAAGCTCAGGCCCAAGCGTCACGCAACACACCCGGGGCCTAACAATTCGTTCAAGCCGAACTTACTTCGTTACACCAAAGCCATGACCAAAAAGCTTGCCATGGCTTTGGCTCCACTACGCAAGTCGGCTTAACTCAGGCGTTATGCCGACAAGAGGCTTCGCTGCAGGTTAATTTCATTGCTTGGAGTCATCGTGTCCGCACCAGCTCGCGCCGGCATCTTCATCTACGCCAAAGACCCCGATCGCCTTTCTGGCTTCTACCAGTCTGTTCTCGGCATGGTGGCCGCTCATCGTACTGACCAGATGATTGTGCTCCGCTCGCCAGATTTACAGCTCATTGTTCACGCCATGCCTCCGCAAGTTGCCTCGCAGGTTGTAATCGCAAGCCCGCCGCAGCTGCGTGACAGTGCCGCTATCAAGTTCTTCTGCACCATACCTAGCCTTTCCGGCGCTCAAGAATCAGCGCAAGCTTTGGGCGGGCAGGTCCTTCCAGAGCAATGGCAAGGTCCCGGGTTCGTGGTTCGCAATGCCTGTGACCCCGAAGGCAATATCTTCCAGGTCCGCGAGAGCGCGACCTAACAATTCGTTCAAGCCGAACTTGCTTCGTTCACACCTGGGTTCCTTTGGAGGGACCCTATCCGGTCAAGGTGGCTCCGCTAAGCTCTAAGTACGTTCTCCCGGCAGCGGCTATGCAAGTGTCCGCGCTACGCAGCTAACAGTTCGTCCAAGCCGACGCCGCTTCGCGGCTCCCCTTAATTCAGGTGTTAGAGAGCAATGGAGATAAGCATGGCCTGGAGATTATTTGTACTGCTCGGCACCGCTGCGGTAGCGGCATGCGCGACCAGCAATGGCCCGCCGGGTACCCGGGCCAATACGAGCATGGACGCGAGCCGCATCGTGGGTCCGGAAAGCCCCGAATGGGACACGCCGCCCAAGCTTCTGAACGGCAAGGCGCCGATCTATCCTATCTCCCAGCTTCTCTCTGCTAAAACAGGGACTTCGGTCATTGTCTACACCATCGGTACCGATGGACGCCCTCGAGACTTCCGCATTGACAGCACTACGGACGAGCGCTATGCCAACCACGCGATCATCGCGGTGCAGAAGTGGGTTTATCAGCCCGCACTGAAGGACGGAGTCCCTGTAGAAGCGACCGTTCGGCAGTCGTTCGACTTTGACGTTCGATAGCCGTCCAACAATTCGCCAGGCCGACGCCTTCGCGGCTCGGCTTAACTCAGGCGTCGGGGGGGGGGTTGGGGAAGGATGCTGCAGCTCGCCGCAATTCTCATTGTGCTCTTGGGCGTTGCCCACTCCGTGCTGGGTGAGCGCTATATCCTCACCCGCCTATTTCGCGGCGAACTGCCCAAGCTCTTCGGCAGCTCCGAGTTCACACGCAACACTGGCGGGTCGGCTCGATTCAGGCGTTAGGCTGCACAGGAGAGTTATGGACAGAACTCGCAACAAGTTCCTCATCGCCGGCGCCGCGCTCAGCGCGCTTGCTGCCGTGCTGCACCTTGGGTGCATTGTTTTCGGTGCGCCTTGGTATCGCTTTCTCGGTGCCGGCGAGCAAATGGCGCAAATGGACCTGGCCGGACATTGGTACCGCACTGTCGCGACCCTGGTCATTACGGTCATGTTGCTGGTTTGGTCGCTCTACGCATTGTCTGGCGCGGGAGTCATCCGCAAGCTCCCGCTTACTCGCCTGGCGCTGTGCGCTATCACTGGCGTCTACTTGTTACGCGGGGTGGCCTTCACTCCGCTCATGGCGTACTTTCCGGGCAACAGCACTACGTTTTGGTTCTGGAGCTCGGCCATCTGCCTGTCTTTTGGCGTTGTCCATCTCGTCGGGCTTCGACAGGTCTGGGCGCGCTTGTAATTCGGGTGCAGCCTGACAATTCGCTCAAGCCGAACTTGCTTCGTTACACCAAAGCCATCTGATTAGTGGCGAGTGTGCGCCGCGCGCCGATCCACAATCAGGATCGTCGATCGAAGTCGTCCGGGGCTGTTACGCTTTCGCGCCACACCCGCCAGGACGGCGGCTGCCCTATCGACTCAAGGACGAGACCGACATGATCCGTACGATCTGCCTGCTGTTGCTGTGCCTGGCCTTCGCGGTTGCACCGGCCAGCCCACCCTCCCCTCCGCCACTGATGCTCGCCACCGGCTACAAGGCCGGGGTTGACGTAAGCGAGTACTGGGTAAGCGAGAAGCTCGATGGTGTCCGCGGGCACTGGGACGGCCAGCAACTGTGGACGCGTGGCGGCCACCTGATCCCCGCGCCCGGCTGGTTTACCAAGGGCTGGCCCACCATCGCGATGGACGGCGAACTGTGGCTTGGCCGCGGCCGGTTCGAGCAAGCCAGCACAACGATACGCACGGGCGGACCGGACGACCCTGCGTGGCGCGCGATGCGATTCATGGTGTTCGCCCTGCCCGCACATGGCGGACGCTTTGATGCCCGCGTACGCGCGATGCGGTCCTTGCTGGCTGGGCACCCTGCCGCTTGGCTGCGGCCGGTTGTGCAGTTCCGCGTGGCAGATCCGGCGACGCTGGATGCGCGGCTCAAGGCCCTGGTCGCCACCGGTGGCGAGGGATTGATGCTGCACCACCGCGATGCACACTACGGCGCGGGTCGCAGCGACTGGCTGCTCAAGTACAAGCCGTATGAGGATGCGGAGGCGCGGGTGGTCGGGCACACGGTAGGCACCGGCAAGTACACCGGGATGCTCGGCGCACTGGTGGTGGAGCGTGCGGACGGGCTGCGCTTTCGACTCGGCAGCGGTTTCACCGATGCGCAGCGCACCGATCCACCGCCGCTGGGCGCTTGGGTGACGTATCGCCATAACGGCCTGACATCCAACGGGGTACCGCGATTCGCACGTTTCGTCCGGATCCGGCACACAATGCCACCCGCCGACCCGCGGTGATGGCGCCGGTTACGTGGTGCTAGTCGCCGCGCAGCAACGTCTCGAGCACCGCCATCCGTGCAGCCACCCCGTTGCGGACCTGCTGCAGCACCAGCGATTGGGGACCATCGGCGACTTCGTCGGTGATCTCGATGCCGCGGTTGATCGGACCGGGGTGCATGACCACCGCGTCGGGCGCAGCGCGTTTCAGGCGGGCAGCATCAAGGCCGTAGTCGCGGTGGTACTCGTCGAGCGATGTGACCAGGCCTTCGTCCATCCGCTCGCGTTGCAGGCGCAGCATCATCACCGCGTCCACGCCGTCGAGCGCGGCGTCGAGATCGTGGCTCACGGTGCAACCGGCGAGGGTGGCGTCGTCGGGGAGCAGTGACCGGGGGCCGCAGACGCGGATCCCGCCGGTGCCGAGTGCCTGCAGCGCGTGCAGGTCGGAGCGGGCGACGCGGGAGTGCCTGACGTCGCCGACAATCAGAACCTTCAGCCGGCTGAAGTCGCCGCCCTTGGCCTGGCGTAGCGTCAGCATGTCGAGCAGTCCCTGGGTCGGGTGCGCGCTGCGACCGTCACCGGCGTTGACCAGCGCGGTACCCGGCGCGGCGGCATCTGCCAGGGCGGCAACGGCACCGTCGTCCTGGTGCCGGATCACGAAGCCGCGCACGCCCATCGCCTCGATCGTCCGGAGGGTGTCGCGCGCGGTCTCGCCCTTGCGGGTGGACGAGGTGGACACGTCGAAGTTCAGCACGTCGGCGCCAAGGCGTTGCGCCGCCAGCTGGAAACTCAGGCGGGTCCGCGTCGACGGTTCGAAGAACAGCGTGCAGACCGCCGTGCCGGCCAGTGCCTGCCGATCGTCGTGGCCGTCGGCATGGTGCTGGGCGCGGTCCAGCAGCGCGAGCAGCTGTTCGCGCGGCATGCCTTCCAGCGTCAGCAAGTGCCGGAGCGGCGACGACGGTACGGCGGGAGGGGTCATGCGGCGGACTCAGGGAGCGGATGCGGGAGGCGGCGTCGCCGCGGGGAGGTCGGCAATGTCGACCGCGTTGTCGGGGGCCGCGAGCCAGCGCTCGACGATGACCGCCGCGGCCACGGCGTCGAGCGCCTCGGCGTCGCGCCGGCGCTTGCGGCCGCTGGCGCGGTCGGCGGCAAACCGTTGCGCGGCTTCGATCGAGCTAGAGCGCTCGTCGACCAGCACCACGGGCAACCGGTAGCGGCGCTGCAGGCCGCGTGCGAACCCGTGGGCGCGCACGCGCGCCGGCTGGTCGCCATCGTCGAGCGTCAGCGGATCGCCGACCACCAGGCCGTCGGGTCGCCACTCCTTGAGGAGGCGGTCGAGCACCACCCAGTCGGGGCCGTGGCCGTGCACGTCAACCACCGCCAGTGCGCGTGCGCCGTGGCCGAATGCGCTGCCGACCGCGACACCGATGCGGCGCGAGCCGACGTCGAAGCCGAGCACCGTACCGTCGCGGCGGAGCGTGGACGTGCTGGTTCCCGCCGCGCTCATGCGTGGCCGGAATAGTCGGCCAGGTGGGCGAAGTCGACCCCGATGCGACCGGCGGCGGCTTGCCAGCGCGCGTCCAGCGGCAGGTCGAACAACAGCTCGGCATCGGCCGGCGCGGTCAGCCAGTCGTTCTCGGTCAGCTCCTGCTCCAGCTGGCCGGATCCCCAGCCCGCGCAACCCAGAGCGACGATCGCGTGCGCCGGCCCTTCACCGCTCACCATCGCCTCGAGGATCTCCCGCGAGGTGGTCAGGAACAGCGAGTCGGTGATGGCCAGGGTGGAATCCCACTGCATGCCGCCGTCGTGCAGCACGAACCCGCGCTCGGGGTGGACCGGGCCGCCGGCGAGCACGATCTGCGCCTTCATCGCGTCGCTGCCGCCCTCCACGCCCATCTGGCCGAGAACCTCGCCCAGGGTGTACTCCGAAGGCCGGTTGACCACGATGCCCATCGCGCCGTCCTCGTCGTGCTGACAGATCAGCGCGACGCTGCGCGAGAAGTTGGTCTCCGCCAGCGAGGGCAATGCGATCAGCAGCTGGTTGGCCAGCGGGGTGGGAGTGGGCTTCATGCGCGCATTCTAGCCCGCGGCGTGCGTACGGGCCCGTGGACGCGGCGGTTGCGACGGGCCCGGGGACGGGCGATCATCGCCGATCGCAACCATCCGCGGCCGCACGGGCCCGGAGAGGCAGGGGCCGTGCCGGATACCCACATCGACAAGCGGGAACGTTGGCAGTTGCCGGCCATGGTGGTTGCGGTCATCGCTATCGTGGTGCTGCCGTTCGTGTTCCTCTCCTCCGTGTTGAAGGAAGGCGTCGAGGCTGCGCGCGAGGTGGAACAAACGGGCCGCGTCGAAGCCACGCTGCATGCACTGGCCTATGACATCCGTGACAACGAAGCCGCTGTGCTCGCACTGGTGGCGGGCTTCGACACCCCGCTGATCCAGACCCGCCTGGCCGACAGCGGCCGCAGGATCCCCGAGGGTGTGGAATCCCTGGCCGAACTTACACGCGGGCACGCCGACCAGCAGTTGCGCGTCGGCGAGCTCAAGGGCCTGCTGGCACGGCGCGCGGCGTTCATCGACGAAGTGGCGTCCTCCGACGGTGCGCTGCCGGTGGCGGCCGGCGAGATCGTCGTGCGCTACCCGGTGCGCCCCCTGGTCGACAGCATCCTGGCCGAGGAATCGCGATTGCTGAGAGTACGGTTGGCGCATGCCGACCGGCTGCGGCGCCAGGCACTGGGCTTGATCTGGGCGACCGTGGCGGCACAACTGCTGCTGTTCGCACTGGTCGGCTGGCTTGCGCGGCGCCATTCGGTGCAACGGATGGAGAGCGAGCGCGAATCGCGTCGCGCCAATTCACGCGCCATGGCGATCCTGCACACGGTGCGTGAACCGATCGTACTGGTCGACCACCACCAGCGGGTGGTGATGCACAACCCCGCGTTTGCCGAGCTGTACGGGGCGCCGAAACAGCCCGGGGAAGAGGCGCTGGATGGCCGTGAGCTGGCGGATACCGGTGATGGTGCGTGGCGCGACGACGCGCTGCGCCAGCGCCTCAACGACGTGCTGGTGCGCGGACGTGAGCTGTGGGACTACGAGCACCACCAGACCACCAGCGACGGCAGCGAACGGGTGATGCTGATCAACGCTCGGCGGATGCCGCTGCCGGACCGCGAAGACCGGGTCGTGCTCCTCACCATCAGCGACGTGACCGCCGCCAAGGCCACCGAGAACCGTATCCGCGAGCTAAACCAGCAGTTGGAAGGCAAGGTGGCACAGGTCTCCGACGTCAACCGCGAGCTGGAGGCTTTCAGCTATTCCGTGTCGCACGATCTTCGCGCGCCGCTGCGGCATGTCGCCGGGTTCGCCGACAAACTCGGTCGACACCTGGGCGATAGCGCCGACGACAAGGCCCGCCACTACATCGACGTGATCGGCAATTCGGCGCGCCGTATGTCGACCCTCATCGACGACCTGCTGGTGTACTCGCGTCTCGGGCGCAGCGCGATGCGGCTGCAAGCGGTGGACATGCAATCGATGGTCGCCGAGACCCGCGCGATCCTCGACGCCAACGCCGAAGCCGACACCCCGGGGCGCCGCATCGAGTGGCGGATCGCACCGCTGCCGATCCTGGTCGGCGACGAGAATATGCTGCGCCAGGTCTGGCTGAACCTGCTCGGGAACGCGGTCAAGTACACCGGAGCGCGCGAGCAGGCGCTTATAGAGGTCGGCCACGAGCGAATGGCCGATGGCAGCCACCACTTCAGCGTCCGCGATAATGGCGCCGGCTTCGACATGCAGTACGCGGGCAAGCTGTTCGGCGTTTTCCAGCGCATGCACAAGGCGTCGGAGTACCCCGGCACCGGCATCGGCCTGGCCAGCGTCCGCCGCGTATTGGTGCGCCATGGTGGCAAAGTGTGGGCCGAAGCCGAGCCCGACGCCGGCGCCACCTTCCACTTCACGCTTCCCGCCAGCCTCGACCCCAACCAGAAGACAGGGCCCACTGAATGAGCACCCCCATCCGCACCATCCTTCTGGCCGAAGACAGCCCGGCCGATGCCGAAATGGCGCTCGACGCGCTGCGCGAGGCCAACCTGGTCAACCCCGTGGTCCACGTCGAAGACGGCGTCGAGGCGATGGACTACCTGATGCGCCGCGGCCCGTGGGCGGACCGCCCGGAAGGCAACCCGGCGGTGCTGCTGCTGGACATCAAGATGCCGCGCATGGATGGCCTGGAAGTGCTGCAGCGCATGCGCGACGACGATTCGCTCAAGCGCGTGCCGGTCGTCATGCTCACCTCCTCCAGCGAAGAGAGCGACCTCGCCCGCAGCTGGGACCTGGGCGTCAACGCCTACGTGGTCAAGCCGGTCGACGTCGACCAGTTCTTCACCGCGGTCAAGACGCTGGGCCAGTTCTGGGCCGTGTTCAACGAAGCACCCGCCGAGTGACGAGGTGCCAGCCGTGCGTGCACTGAAGATCCTGCTGGTCGAGGATTCCGCCGACGATGCCGAACTGCTTGCGCTCGATCTGGCGGACGCGGGCATCGAGGCGTCGTGGGTGCGCGTGGACCGGGAGGCGGCCCTGAAGGCTGCACTGGCCGACGGTGGCCATGACCTGGTCGTGTCCGACCTCGGCCTGCCCGGGTTCGACGGGCTCGAAGCCCTGCGTTACGTGCGTGCGTGCGCGCCAGGCGTGCCCTTCGTGTTCTGTTCGGGCGCCCCGGTCGACTCGCTGGCCGCCGAAGCCACGCTGATGGCTGGCGCCGATGCCTATATCTGCAAGGACGCCCTCGAGAAGATGCCAACCATCATCCGGACCGTGCTGCAGCACGCCAGGGCGCCCAGCACGGTCTGATCCCGTTCGGGTTCGCTGGCGTAGGATGGCTTCCGCCCGACGCCTGCCGAGGAACCGCGATGTCCTGGACCCGCCTGCACGCTCACCCCTGCCTGCACGCCCTCCTGTTGGCCTGCACGGCCGCGATGGTGTCCGGCTGCCAGCCGCCGGCCACGGCGCCCGCCGACGCGACCGCCGACACTGCGGACAAGGCCGCCGCCCGTCCCGGAGCCTATGCCCGCGAACATGTGGGTGACTACGCCGTGGTTCCGCTCGAGGCCGACCTGTCTGCATTCGATGCGCGTGGCAAGCAGATGATCGCCAAGCTCGTCCAGGCCTCGCAGGTGATGGACGACCTGTGGTGGCGCCAGTCCTGGGACGGCGAGCGCGATGCGCTGCTCGAGCGCGCCCCGGACGAGGCGACCCGGGAGCTGGTCCTCATCAACTTCGGTCCGTGGGACCGGCTCAACGAGGACACGCCCTTCATCGAAGGCATCGAACCGCGGCCGCCGGGGGGCACGTTCTACCCGGTGGACATGAGCAAGGCCGCGTTCGAGTCCGCCAAGCTCCCCGACAAGACCTCCAACTACACCCTGCTGCGCCGCAAGGACGGCCAGCTGGTCACGGTGCCTTACCACGAGGCCTACCGCGACGACCTCGAGCGCGCGGCCGCCCTGCTCCGCGAGGCCGCCGACCTGAGCGCCGACAAGAGTTTTGCCGACTACCTGAGGATGCGTGCCGACGCGCTGCTCACCGACGACTTCCGTCCCAGCGACATGGCGTGGATGGAAATGAAGACCAACCCGGTCGACATCGTGATCGGTCCGATCGAGACCTACGAGGATCAGCTGTTCGGTTACAAGGCGGCGTACGAGGGCCTGGTGCTGGTCAAGGACCAGGCCTGGAGCGAGCGGCTGGCGCGGTTTGCCGCGTTCCTGCCGGCACTGCAGCAGGGCCTGCCGGTGGACGACGCCTACAAGGCCGAGGTACCCGGTTCCGACGCGGACCTGGGTGCGTACCAGGCGGTGTACTACGGCGGCAGCGCCAACGTCGGCGGCAAGACCATCGCCATCAACCTGCCCAATGACGAAGTGGTGCAGCTGGCCAAGGGCACCCGGCGCCTGCAGCTGGAAAACGTCATGCAGGCCAAGTTCGACCGCATCCTGGTGCCGATCGCCGACTTGCTGATCGCCGAGGACCAGGTCGAGCACGTCACCTTCGATGCGTTCTTCGGCAACACCATGTTCCACGAAGTCGCGCACGGGCTCGGGATCAAGAACACCCTGGACGGCAAGGGCACCGTGGGCGATGCGCTGAAGGAGTACGCGTCGAGCTTCGAGGAAGGCAAGGCCGACATCCTGGGGCTGTACATGGTCGACGCGCTCGGCCGGCAGGGCGAGCTGGACGGCGGCGAGGCCGGCGAACCCGATGTCGCCACGGCGACCGACGACCGGCTCATGGACAGCTACGTGACCTTCCTTGCCGGCATCCTGCGCTCGGTCCGCTTCGGTGCCAGCGACGCGCACGGCAAGGCCAACATGCTGCGCTTCAATTACTTCGCCGACGCCGGTGCGTTCACACGCGACGAGGCTACCGGGCGGTACCGGGTGGACCTGGACCGGATGCGCACGGCGATGAACGAACTCAGCGCCAAACTGCTCACCGTGCAGGGTGACGGCGACTACGCCGAGGCCAAGCGCATGACCGACACCATGGGCGTGGTCAAGCCGGAACTGGAAGCCGACCTGGCCCGGCTGGACGCCGCCGGCATCCCTATCGACGTGCGCTTCGAACAAGGCCTGGAACAGCTGGGGCTGTCGCAGTACGCCGGGGAGGGCTGACCCTCCACGGGGTCGACACCGGCCCTGGGCGACGCTTCCGGGATGACGATCCGCATCGGCATCTCGGGCTGGCGCTATGCGCCGTGGCGGGGCGAGTTCTACCCGCCCCGCCTCGTGCAGCGGCGCGAGCTGGAATACGCGGCCGGCTGCTTCCCGACAATCGAGATCAACGGTTCGTTCTATTCGCTGCAGTCACCTGACAGCTACACGACGTGGCACGACGCCACGCCCGACGACTTCGTGTTCGCGGTCAAGGGACCACGCTACATCACCCACCTGAAGCGGCTGCGCGACGTCGAGCGGCCGCTGGCGAACTTCCTTGCCTCGGGGGTGCTCCGGCTCGGCGGCAAACTCGGGCCGATGCTGTGGCAACTGCCGCCCACGCTGAAGTTCGACGAGGCGCTGATCGACGCGTTCCTTTCCGCCCTGCCCCGCGACACCGACGCCGCACTGTCGCTGGCACGTCGGCGCGACGTCGCGCTGATGCGTGGGCGCAGCGCGCTGGCCATCGACCGCAACCGGCCGCTACGTCACGCGCTCGAGGTCCGCCACGACAGCTTCCTGGACCGGCGCTTCGTCCAGCTGCTACTGCGCCACCGCACGGCACTTGTGGTGGCCGACACGGCGGGCCGGTGGCCGTACCTGGAGGATGTCACCGCCGACTTCCTCTACCTGCGCCTGCATGGCGACGCCGAGCTCTACGTCAGCGGGTACTCCGACGACGCGCTGTCGCGATGGGCGGGGCGGATCCGGCACTGGTCGGGCGGCGGCGAAGCGCCTGACGCCGAGCGGGTCGGCGGCCCCGCGGCGAAGCGGGCACGGCGCGACGTCTTTTGCTACTTCGACAACGACGTGAAGGTCCACGCGCCGTTCGACGCGCAGACGCTCATGAGGATGCTCGGGCTGCCAGCCCCGTGCCCGCCACGCGGTCAATCCACCGGGGCGGGCGAAACCGCGCGGTCGTCGTGGCCGGCGGTGTAGCCGCGCCTCAGCGCAGCTCCGCCACTTCGACGCCGTCCAGTCCGGCAGACAGCGTCTTCGCGTCGCCGCCCTGGGCCAGCTTGATGCGCAGGCGCACCTCGTTCTGCGAGTCGGCGTAGCGCAGTGCATCCTCGTAGCTGATCTCGCCGGCCTGGTACAGCTCGAACAGGGCCTGGTCGAAGGTCTTCATGCCCAGCTGCACGGATTCCTTCATCACTTCCTTGAGCTTGTGGATCTCGCCGTCGCGGATGTAGTCCTGTACCAGCGGCGTGCCGAGCAGGATCTCCATCGCCACGCGGCGGCCCTTGCCGTCCGGGGTCGGGATCAGCTGCTGCGCGACCACGCCCTTGAGGTTGAGCGACAGATCCATCAGCAACTGGTTGCGCCGATCCTCGGGGAAGAAGTTGATGATGCGGTCCATCGCCTGGTTGGCGTTGTTGGCGTGCAGCGTGCACAGCACCAGGTGGCCGGTTTCAGCGAAGGCGATGGCATGGTCCATGCCCTCGCGCGTGCGCACCTCGCCGATCATGATCACGTCCGGCGCCTGGCGCAGGGTGTTCTTGAGCGCGTTGTCCCAGCTGTCGGTATCGATGCCGACCTCGCGCTGGGTGATGATGCAGCCCTCGTGCTTGTGCACGAACTCGATCGGGTCCTCGATCGTGATGATGTGGCCGGTCGAGTTCTGGTTGCGGTAGCCGATCATCGCCGCCAGCGAGGTCGACTTACCCGTGCCGGTTGCACCGACGAAGATGATGATGCCGCGCTTGGTCATCGCCAGCGTCTTGATCACCGCGGGCAGGTTGAGCTCCTCGATCGTCGGGATCCGCGTCTCGATGCGGCGCAGCACCATGCCGACCTGGTTGCGCTGGTAGAAGCACGACACGCGGAAGCGGCCGACGCCGGCCACGCCGATCGCGAAGTTGGCCTCGTGGGTCTTCTCGAACTCCTCGCGCTGCATCGGGTTCATCACGTTGAGCACGAGGTCGCGGCTCTGCTGCGGCGTCAGCGGGTTCTGCGTGATCGGCTGCAGCTTGCCGTTGACCTTCATCGACGGCGGCATGCCGGCGGTGATGAACAGGTCGGAGGCCTTCTGGTGCGCCATCAACTTCAGGAACGACGTGAAGTCGATGCTGCCGGAAGCGGGGCTGGCAGCGGTGCCTGCGGTCGGGGTATTCGGGGTCGTGCTCATCGCGGTAGTCCTCTTGCCGCCCCGGACAAACCGCAGGCGGCCTCAGTCTTGGGGCCGTCAGTCGAACAGGCGCTTGTCCTTGGCGTACTCACGGGCCTGCGGCTTGAGGATCAGGCCGCGCTTGACGAGGTCCTGCAAGTGCTGGTCCAGGGTCATCATTCCGGACTGCTGGCCGGTCTGGATCGCCGAATACATCTGCGCGACCTTGTCCTCGCGGATCAGGTTGCGGATGGCCGGGGTGCCGACCATGATTTCCCAGGCGGCGGTGCGGCCACCGCCGACCTTCTTCAGCAGCGCCTGCGAGATCACCGCGCGCAGCGACTCCGACAGCATCGAGCGCACCATCGGCTTCTCGCCGGCGGGGAACACGTCGATGATGCGGTCGACGGTCTTGGCCGCCGACGAGGTGTGCAGGGTGCCGAACACCAGGTGGCCGGTTTCCGCGGCGGTCAGCGCCAGGCGGATGGTCTCCAGGTCGCGCAACTCGCCGACCAGGATGTAGTCGGGGTCCTCGCGCAGCGCCGAACGCAGCGCCTCGTTGAAGCCGTGGGTGTCGCGGTGGACTTCGCGCTGGTTGATCAGGCACTTCTGCGAGGTGTGCACGAACTCGATCGGATCCTCGACCGAGAGGATGTGCGCGTACTCGTTCTTGTTGATGTGGTCGATCATCGCCGCCAGCGTGGTCGACTTGCCCGAGCCGGTCGGACCGGTCACCAGGATCAGGCCCTGCGGCTGGTCGATCAGTTCCTTGAAGATCCGCGGCGTGCCGAGGTCCTCCAGCGACAGGATGTCCGACGGAATCGTGCGGAACACCGCGCCGGCGCCGCGGTTCTGGTTGAACGCGTTGACGCGGAAGCGGGCCAGGCCCGGGATCTCGAAGGAGAAGTCGACCTCGAGGAACTCCTCGAAGTCGCGCCGCTGCTTGTCCGACATGATGTCGTAGACCAGCGCGTGCACCGCCTTGTGGTCCAGCGCCGGGATGTTGATGCGGCGGACGTCGCCGTCGACCCGGATCATCGGCGGCATGCCCGCCGACAGGTGCAGGTCGGATGCCTTGTTCTTGACCGAAAACGCCAACAGTTCGGCGATATCCATGCGTGCTCCCCCGCACTGCGATGATGGTGTCCACCGGCCAGCCCGCCCGGCGTCGCCGGTGGCGGTTGACTGATGCACGAAAAGCCCCTGCCCGGCAGTATAGCCCCCGAGTCGCGGCGCCAATCCAGCCTGATGTCACAGGTTTCCGGTCGCGGCGCGGTTTCCCGCCGCCACCCCCCATTCACCCCAGCACCAGAAAGGACGCCACGTGTCGACCCGATTGCTGAACGCGGTTTCCCTCCGGTTGCGGAACGCGGCCGAGGCGGCGGACCGGCCAGTGCCGCGGTTGCTGGCGGTCAGCAAGACCCAGCCGGCCGAGGCGGTCACCGCACTGGCCGCGGCCGGGCAGCGCGCGTTCGGCGAAAATTACGTGCAGGAGGCGGTGGCCAAGGCGGCGGCGCTGGGTGAAACGGCGGGAAAGCTGGAGTGGCACCTGATCGGCCACCTGCAGTCCAACAAGGCGCGGGAGGCGGCCGCGCTGTTCGACTGGGTGCAGACGGTAGACCGGCCGCGGCTGGTCGACGCCCTCGCCCGCCATCGGGACCGGGCACGCGGTCCGCTGGACGTGCTGGTGCAGGTAAACATCGACGACGAGGCCAGCAAGCATGGTTGCCGCCCCGACCAGATGGACGCGCTGGCACAGGCGATCGCGTCCCACCCCACCCTGCGCCTGCGCGGCCTGATGGTGATCCCGACCGCGCACGACGACCCCGAACTGGCCCGGCCGTCGTTCCGGCGTGCACGGGCGTTGTTCGAACGGTTGCGTGGCCAGTACCCGGCGGTCGACACCCTGTCGATGGGGATGAGCGGCGATGCCGAGGTGGCGGTGGCAGAGGGCGCAACCATGGTCCGCATCGGCACCGCCCTGTTCGGCGCGCGCCCGCCGAAGTGAGCGGGGAGGCAGCGGTCGGCACTCGCTCTTACACTGGGCGCTGATCCGTACCGAGGCGCCCCCATGGCCAACACCACCCCCGCGACCGACTTCCCCGTGGTCGCCTTCATCGGCGGCGGCAACATGGCGCGCAGCCTGATCGGCGGAATGATCGCGCGCGGCGCCGATCCCGCGCGGATCCGGGTTGCCGAGCCGGTTGACGCGTTGCGCGAGTCGCTGCAGGCCGATTTCGACGTGCACTGCTTCGCCACCGCGGCCGAGGCGGTCGAAGGCGCCGCCATCTGGTTGCTGGCGGTCAAGCCGCAGGTGATGCGTACGGTGTGCGACTCGTTGGCCCCGGTGGCGCAGTCCACGCGCCCGGTGGCGATCTCGGTCGCTGCCGGCATCACCTCCCGGCAGCTTTCGGACTGGCTCGGCGGCGATGTCGCGGTGGTTCGGGCGATGCCGAACACGCCCGCCCTGCTCGGGGTCGGCATCACCGGCCTGTTCGCCAATGCGCAGGTCGACGCCGGGCAGCGTGAGCAGTCCGGCCACCTGATCGAGGCAGTCGGCCCGGTCGTGTGGATCGACGACGAGGTGCAGATGGACGCGGTCACCGCGGTGTCGGGCAGCGGCCCGGCCTACGTGTTCCTGCTGGCCGAGGCGATGCAGGCGGCCGGCGTGCGGCAGGGGCTGCCCGAAGCGACCGCGCGCCAGCTGGCCAGCCACACGCTGCTGGGCGCTGCACGGATGCTCACCGAACTGGACGAGCCGGCCGATGCGTTGCGCCGCAAGGTCACCTCACCAGGCGGCACCACCCAGGCGGCGATCGAAACCTTTGAAGCCGGCGGCCTGCGCGAGCTGGTCGACCGGGCAGTGGCTGCCGCGGCCGAGCGTGGCCGCGAACTGTCAGCCGCCAACGACTGAGGCCATCGCATGCGCATCGCTTTGCCGTCCCCCTGCCGACTCGCACTGCCGCTCCTGCTGTTGGCCGCGTGCGATGCCGCCCCTCCGCCGTCGGCCAACCCCGCGGCCGCCCCCCAGGAAGCGATCCTGCAGTCCGGGGACACCACCGTCCGGGCGACGGTGATGCAGACCTCCGCCCTGGGCAACGCGGTCGCCGCCCAGTACGGCATCGAGCGCGGCGACGAGATCGTGATGCTGCTGGTCGGCGTGCGCCAGGGACCGCCGATGCAGGAGGTATCGGTCCCGGTGACCGTCACCGCAACGGCGACCGACCTGCGCGGCAACCGCCACTCCATACCGATGCGCGAGCTGCAGGCCGGCGACCTGGTCGACCACGTCGGGACGCTGCGGGTTGACCCGCCCGAGACGCTGTCGTTCGAGCTGGACATCCGGCGCGACGGCGCCGCGCCGATGCGGATGCAGTTCAACCGCGATATCGGCCGCTGAGCGCTACGGCGGATCCGCGAAGCGCCGGCACGCGTCGCTGCGCGGAACGTCGCCGGACGCCAGCTCGGCACGGGTTTCTTCCAGCTGCGCGCGCCATCGGCTGTCTTGCCCGCCCGTGGCCAGCGCGCGTTCCAGTGCCGCATGCGCTTCCTTGCGGCACCCCAGCTCGCCCAGCACGCTGGCGTAGTTGTTGCCCAGCACGGCGTCGTCCGCCGCGTGGTGCAGGCCCGTGCGGTAGTGCCCGGCCGCCTGGTGCAGTTTGCCGGCGGCATAGGCCTGGTTGCCCAGCGCGAGGTGCGTGCGCGGGTCATCAGGCCAGCGCTCCAGCGCCGCGCGGTATGCCGGTGCCGCATCCCCGGCGCCCGCAACCGCTTCGAAATCGGCGACGGCGGCCAGGTAGCGGGCCGGGTCGGCCTGCGCCGGCAGCTCGCCCGGCTTCAGCGCGACCAGGCCCCATCGGCCGGCCCAGTCCCACGTGCGCAGGAACTTCGACGCCGGCATCGACAATCCGCGTTCGGTACCGCTGTTGAGCAGGACCTCGTTGCGCGCCGGCGCCGCGCCGACAAGCACCGCGTAATGCCACTTGGGCACGCTGCGCACCAGCAGGTTCTGTAGCACGAGCACCGGGCGTCCGGCGTGGACCTCGGCCAGCAACCCCTCGGGGTCGCGCTCGACCTCATACGGAATCCGGCCCGCGCGGCGGGTCGCGGCCACCAGCTCCATTTGCAGGCTGCCCTCGCGCCCCGGCAGGTAGACCTGCGGCACCAGCGCCTCCGGGCTGGTCGCCACGCCGCTCGCGCCCAGCACCGTCGCCAACGCGGCCGGGCCGCACTGGTACTCGGTCTGCGGATGGAACGGCACGTCCAGCAGCACGGCCGTTGCGGGCGCATCGCCGCGCGCGAGCTGCCAGTCGGGGTTGATCGAGCACGCCGGCAACAGCAAGGCGGCGGTGAGCGCGAGGCCCACCGCCGCCCATCGCCCGGCCCGGACGTGCGTCCGAACCGCCGGCATCAGACCCGGTTGAAGATGTTGGTGACGCCGACCAGTTCCAGGATCAGCAGCACCAGGAACACCACGCCGATCACCGCAAGCGCGTCGCCGCCGGCCGGCAGGCTGTCGAGCTCACCCTGCATGCGCACCAGTTCGGCGTCGCTGAGCGATGCGATGCGCGCATCGGCATCGGCGGGGTCGACGCCCAGGCGCTGCATGGCCTGGCGCACGTCGTCACGCGCAAGTGAGCTGCGGACCTGGGTTTCCTTGGCTGCGCGCATCTCGGCCGACAGCGCCTGCTGGGTGCTGATGACCCCGGCGGTCGCGGTGGCGGGAGCAACCACCATCGACAACGTCAGCGAACCGATCAGCAGCGGGGTGACTACGAACTTGCGGAACATGGCGGGACTCCCTCGTCGTGGAATGGCGGAGGTATGCCACAGGCGGCGTGAAGGCGGCCTTGCGGGGCCTGCGCGTCGGCTCAGCCGTGCCGGATCGCCCAGTCGCGGATGATCGCGGCGATCGCACCGACGCCATCGGTGAGCGCCGCCGGGCCGGGCTGCAGGATCATCGGCGACTTGATCTCGTGGAGCTCGCCGTCGCGCACCGCGGGGATGGTGTCCCAGCCCGGACGCGCGGCGACCTTGGCCGGCTGGAACTTCTTCCCGCACCACGACCCCAGGATGATGTCCGGCGCGCGGCGCACGACCTCGCTGGCGTCCTCGAGGATGCGCTGCCGGGCAAGCGATTCGGCCGCGCGCTCGGGGAAGATGTCTTCGCCCCCGGCGATGCGCACCAGCTCGGCGACCCAGCGGATGCCGGTGATCGGCGGGTCGTCCCACTCCTCGAAATAGACTTTCGGTCGGTGCGGCAGCCGTGCGGCGGCGTCGGCAATGCCATCCAGGCCGCGCTGCAGGTGGTCGGCGTAGGCGGTGGCGCGTTCGTATGCGCCCACCAGTGCACCGAGCCGGCGGATGTAGTCGAGGATGCCGTCGACGCTGCGGTGGTTGCTGATCCACACCTCGACACCGTGGCGGATCAGCTCGGCGGCGATGTCGGCCTGGATGTCGGAAAAGCCGACCACGAAGTCCGGCTCGAGCTTGAGGATCTCGCCGATCTTCGCGCTGGTGAAGGCGCTCACCTTCGGCTTCTGCTTGCGGGCGATCGCCGGCCGTACGGTAAAGCCGCTGATGCCGACGATGCGGTCCTGCTCGCCGAGGGCGTACAGGGTTTCGGTCGGCTCCTCGGTCAGGCAGACGATGCGCCGCGGTCCGGTCACGGATACAGCATCCGCTTGGACCAGACGCCGGCCACGTCGCTTTCGTAAACCGTGCGCTCATGCAGGCGATGGCCGCGGGCGTACCAGAACTCGATCACCATCGGCCGCACCCTCAAACCCGACCACCGCGGCGGACGCGCGATGTCGCGTCCCTGGAACTCGGCCTCTACCTCGGCGATGCGCTCTTCGAAGCGCTGCCGGGTCTCCATCGTCTCGGACTGCTTGGACGCCCATGCGCCGACCTGGCTGCCGCGCGGGCGGCTGGCGAAGTAGGCGTCGGCCTCGTCGTCGGACACCAGTTCCACGGGCCCCTCGATGCGCACCTGCACCCCCTCCTGCACGCGCGGCCAGTGGAACAGCAGCGCCGCCTGGGGATTGGCCTGCAGCTCGCGCCCCTTTCGACCGTCAAGGTGGGTGTAGAAGACGAACCCGCGTGCGTCGTGCGCCTTCATCAGCACCGTGCGCGCCGACGGCCGCGCATCGAGGCCGGCGGTGGCGACCACCATGGCGGTCGGGTCGGGTTCGCCGGCGGTCCGTGCCTGGGCGAACAGTTCGTCGAAGGTCGCGAGCGCGTCGCGCAGCAGGTCGGGAGTTTCCATGCCGGCATTGTCACCGGACGGCGGCGCGGGTGCACGCCGCGCACCCGGCCTTCCGCCCGGTTACTGGACGACGAAGGTCACCTTCATGTCGACCCGCCATTCGGTGATCGTGCCGTCGTCGGAGGTCACCACCTTGACCTCCTTGACCCACGCGCCCTTGATGCCCTTGACCGACTCGGCGGCCTTGCGCAGGCCCACCTGCACGGCATCCTCCATGCTCTTGGACGACGATGCGTTGAGTTCGATCACCTTCGCGACTGCCATGGCACTCTCCTTCCATCGGTCCGGGCGCGGCTGCGACCGGTAGGGCCACGCTAGGGCGGCCGGTGTTAAGAAGTCGCTACGGGGCGGTACCGTCGCCCTACAATCGGCCGCATGAACCCCGCCGCCAACCTCATCCTGGTCGGGCCGACCGGCGCCGGCAAAAGCTGCATCGGCCGCCGCCTGGCCGAACACTTCGACCTGCGGCTGGCCGATTGCGACCGGGCGATCGAGCAGCAGACCGGCGCCAGCGTGGCGACCATCTTCGAGTGCGAGGGCGAGGCCGGGTTCCGCGAGCGGGAGTCGGCGATGCTCGCGGAGCTGCTGGCGGACGACGGCGTGCTGGTGGCGACCGGCGCCGGCGCGGTGCTCGATGTCGCGAACCGTGCATTGCTGCGACGCCGCGGCTACGTGGTGCACCTGCAGGTCACACCGGCCCGGCAACTGGAGCGCCTCGCCCGCGATCGCACCCGCCCACTGCTGCAGCGCCCTGACCGCGACGAAGTGCTGCGGTCGATGGCCGTCGTCCGCACGCCGCTGTATCGCGAGGTGGCCGACCTGGAGTTCGATACCGAAGCCCTCGAAGCGGCCGAAGCCGCCGCCCGCCTGGCGCTCGAGCTGGGCCGTCGCTGGCAGCGTGGGGCCGCCGCATGAGCGCGACACGCGTGGTCGACGTCGGTGGTGCACCGCCCTACCGGATCACGATCGGCGAAGGCCTGCTTGGCGATGGCCGGCAGTTGCTCACGCACGTGCGCGGGCGCCACGTGCTGCTGGTCACCGACACCCATGTCGCGCCGCTGCATGCGGGGTCGGTCGAGCGAGCGCTGCGCGATGCGCGCCCCGATCTCTCGGTCGCACGCCATGTCATGCCGGCCGGCGAGCACGAGAAGACCCTCGCGCGGTTCGGGGAGGTGCTCGACGCGCTGGCCGCGCTGGGCGCGACCCGCGATGCCACGGTGCTGGCGCTCGGCGGTGGGGTGGTTGGCGACCTCGCCGGGTTCGCCGCCGCGTGCTGGATGCGCGGGGTGGACGTCGTGCAGTTGCCGACCACGCTGCTGGCGATGGTCGACTCGTCGGTAGGCGGCAAGACCGCGGTCGACCTGCCGGCCGGCAAGAACCTGGCGGGCGCGTTCCATCCCCCGCGCGCGGTGCTTGCCGACACCGCCACCCTGCACACCCTGCCCGACCGCGAGCTGCGCGCGGGCCTGGCCGAAGTGGTCAAGTACGGGGCGATCTTCGATGCCGGGTTCCTCGACTGGCTCGAGGACCATGCCGCGGCGCTGCTCGCACGCGACAGCGATGCGTTGGCCCGGGCGATCGCCGAGTCCTGCCAGTACAAGGCCGAAGTTGTCGCGCGTGACCCGTACGAACGCGGCGACCGTGCCCTGCTGAACTTCGGCCACACCTTCGGCCACGCGATCGAATCCGCGCAGGGTTACGCCGGCGCGGGCGACGGGCTGAACCATGGCGAGGCCGTCGCCATCGGAATGGTGCTGGCCGCACGGCTGTCAGCCAGGCTGGGCCTTGCGCCGGCGGCCGATGCCGAGCGCCTGGCCGCCCTGCTGGAGCGACTGGGCCTTCCGACCCGGCTCCCGACCGGCCTGGCGCCGGCGGCGCTGCTGGCACGCATGCGGCTGGACAAGAAGGCCGATGCCGGCGGCATCCGGTTCGTGCTGTGGGACCGGGCCGGTGCGGCGCGCGTCGTCGCCGGGGTGCAGGACGACGCAGTGCTCGCGGTGCTTTCGGAATAGCGCCGGTGTCGACACCGCCGGGCGGGCGGGCCCGTACAATCCCGGCCCATGCGCCTGCTCCTGCAACAACGCCCCGATGGCCCCGAAGCCCCGCGCTTCGTGCAGCTGATGCTGCAGCCCGACCTGCTTGGCGGCTGGACCCTGGTGCGAGAGACCGGCCAGATCGGCGGCCGCAGCCAGGTGCGTCGTGAGCAGTTCCTCGACCACGACAGCGCGTTGCAGGCGCTGGAGCAGGCGCGCGACCAGCAACTCAAGCGCGGATTCCAGTTGATGTTCAGCCAGGGCACCGACGGTCGCCGCTGAGGCGGAACGCTGCATCCCGTCCATCGGGCCCCGGGCGCAGGCCGCTCCACGCCGCCACGGCTTACCATGCAGGCCCCATGCGCCGCGGCGGGCGCACGCAGACCGAGGACCCGTCATTGACCACCCAGCCCCGTAACGATCGATTCCTGCGCGCCCTGCGCCGCGAGCCCGTGGACTGCACGCCCGTGTGGCTGATGCGCCAGGCGGGACGCTACCTGCCGGAGTACCGCGCGACGCGCAAGGCCGCCGGCAGCTTCCTGGCGATGGCCAAGAACCCGGAACTGGCCTGCGAGGTCACCCTGCAGCCGCTGCGCCGGTTCCCGCTGGACGCGGCGATCCTGTTCTCCGACATCCTCACGGTCCCCGACGCGATGGGGCTTGGGCTGTACTTCGTCGAGGGCGAGGGCCCGAAGTTCGAGCGGCCGGTCCGCACCGCCGCCGACATCGCGCGGCTGGGCGTGCCCGACATGGGGAGCGACCTGCGCTACGTGACCGACGCGGTCTCGACCATCCGCCGCGAGCTGGACAACAGCGTGCCGCTGATCGGTTTCTCCGGCAGCCCGTGGACGCTGGCCTGCTACATGGTCGAGGGCGGCGGCAGCAAGGACTTCGCCCGGGTGAAGTCGCTCGCGCTCAACGACCCGGCGGCGATGCACCGCCTGCTGGAGGTCACCACCGATGCGGTGATCGCCTACCTCTCGGCGCAGCGCGCGGCGGGCGCGCAGGCGCTGCAGGTGTTCGATACCTGGGGCGGCGTGCTGTCGCCGGCGATGTACCGCGAGTTCTCGCTGCGCTACCTCAAGCGCATCGCGGCCGAACTCGAACGCGGCGAAGGTACCGACCGCACGCCGCTGATCCTGTTCGGCAAGGGCAACGGCCCGCACGTGGCCGACCTGGCTGCCAGCGGGACCGATGCGGTCGGCGTGGACTGGACCATCGAACTGGGCGAGGCCGCGCGCCGGGCCGGCGGCAAGGTCGCCCTGCAGGGCAACCTCGATCCGGTCACCCTGTACGCCAGCCCGGAGGCGATCCGCACCGAGGTCGGCCGCGCACTCGACAGCTACCGCGACGGCAACGGCGGGTCGCGCGAGGGCCACGTGTTCAACCTCGGCCACGGCATGTCGCCGGACATGGACCCCGCGCACGTAGCGGTGCTGGTCGAGGCCGTGCACGAACTGAGCGCGAGGTGATCCGATGATCGACCTGCACTACTGGCCGACGCCGAACGGGCACAAGGTCAAGCTGATGCTCGAGGAGACCGGCCTGGCCTACCGGGAGTTGCCGGTCGACATCGGCCGCGGCGACCAGTTCGAGCCCGCCTTCCTGGCCATCGCGCCCAACAATCGCATCCCGGCAATCGTCGACCATGCCCCCGCCGGCGGCGGCGACCCGCTGTCGATGTTCGAATCCGGCGCGATCCTGCTGTACCTGGCCGAAAAGACCGGTCGGTATCTCCCGGCCGACCTGCGCGGTCGCGCGGAGGTGCTGCAATGGCTGTTCTGGCAGATGGGCGGGCTGGGCCCGATGGCCGGGCAGAACGGCCACTTCAACATCTACGCGCCGGAAAAAGTGCCCTACGCGATCGACCGCTACGTCCGCGAAACCGCGCGGCTGTACGGCGTGCTGGACCGGCGCCTCGCCGACCGCGAATACATCGCCGGTGACTATTCCATCGCCGACATGGCCTGCCACCCGTGGATCCGGCCGTACGAATCGCATGGGCAGGACCTGGCCGCGTTCCCGAACCTGCACCGCTGGTTCGATGCCATCAACGAGCGTCCGGCAGCGCAACGCTCCTACGTCGAAGGCGACGCGTACAAGCGCGACAGGCCGATGTCGGACGAAGAGCGCCGGGTGCTGTTCGGCAGCGGGCCGACGTCGCGCTGACACCCACGGCCCCGGCGCGTAGCCGGCTCGTGCCGGCCTACGCGTAATCGAGTGCTCCGCGGGCGAGATCCGCGTCGCCGGCCTCGAGCGCGGCGCGCAGCATCGCGCCGGTGACCGGCTTGCGCAGGAAGCTGTCGAAACCGGCCGCCTGCGCCAGCAGCTCCACCTCCGCCTCCGCGCGGGCGGTGACGGCCACCAGTCGCGCGTCGAACCGCTGCCCGCGCAGTTGCCGCGCCAGCGCGAGACCGTCCATGCCGGGCAGGTCCAGGTCCAGCAGCGCGACGTCGAAACCACCCGACGCCACCTCGGCCAGTGCCGCCAGTCCGTGCCCCGCATGCACGACGGTGTGGCCCTGCGCGCGCAACAGGCCGGTGATCACCTCGGCCACCATCGCGTCATCCTCCACCAGCAGCACCTTGTGCGGCGCTACCGGGACCGGCCCGTCCGACACGGGGCGGGCGGGCGGTTCCACACGGGGCAGTGGCAGGCGCACCTCGAACCGCGTGCCATTGCCCGGGCTGCTGTCGACCGTGATCGCGCCGTCCATTGCCGCGGCCAGCTCCTGGCATATCGCCAGGCCCAGCCCACTGCCGCCATAACGCGCGGCCGTTCGCGCGCCGTCGGCCTGTTCGAAACGGCGGAACAGCCGCGCCTGCTGCTCGGTGTTGAGTCCGGGGCCGCTGTCGGCGACGCACAGGACCACGTCCGTGTCGCCAGCGCTGCCCACTTCCAGTGCCACCCAGCCCTCGCCGGTGAACTTGATCGCGTTGCCCAGCAGATTGAGCAGGATCTGCCGCACCCTGACCGGGTCGCCCAGGAGATTGCGCGGCGCGTCGTTGGCGATCTCGAGCCGGAACGCGAGGCCCCGCGCCCGCGCCAACGGTTCGATCATGGCCACGACCTCGTCGACCAGCGCGCGCAGGTCGAAGGGTTGCTCCGCCAGGGCGAGCTTGCCCGACTCGATACGGGCGAGGTCCAGTGCATCGTTGACCAGTCGCAGCAGGTGCTGCCCGGCGTCGCGGATGGACTGGGCGTAGTTGCGTTGCACCGGCGCCAGGGAGGTGTCCAGCAGCAGCTCGGTCATGCCCAGCACGCCGGTCATCGGGGTACGGACCTCGTGGCCGAGCGTGGCGAGGAAGCGGGTCTTGGCCAGCGACGCCTGGCGGGCGACCTCGTGCTCGTGCTCGGCGCGCTGCCACGCGTGGCGTTGGCGCAGGCGTGCGCGGTATCGGTCGGCGGCGGCCCACAACAGCAACAGCAGCAGCCCGAGGGCGCCGGCCGCAGCCCAGCCGGTGCGCCACCACGGCGGTTGCACGGTGAAGGCCAGCACTTGCTCGTCGGCCGCATTGCCGGCCGCATCGATCGCCCGCGCGCGGAGCACGTGCGCACCGGGTGGCAGCCCCGCAAGCACGCGTTCGCCGCTTGCACCGTGCGACACCCAGTCGTCGTCGTAACCATCGAGCCGCGTGTAGTAGCGGTTGGCCTGCGGGTCGTCGAACGAGAGCAGGCGCAGCTGTACGCGCAGCTCCCGGTCGGAGGGGCCGACCTGCAGGGAAGCGCGCGGGTCGAGCGCGACCCAGTCGCCCTGTCGCCGCACCTCCACCCGGTCGACGTGCAGGGGTGATTGCCGCGGCGGCGGATCCGGCACGCGCGTGTCGACCATCACCACGCCGCCGTCGGCCAGCGCCGCGGTCAGCACGCCGTCTTCCGACAGCACCAGGCTGCGGTCGACGAACTCCTGGCTCGACAGGCCATCGGGCAACCCGAACCGCCGCGCATGGTCGCTGCCCGGGTCCCAGCGGAATAGCCCGCGGCGGGTCGCCAGCCACACGCGCCCGTCGCGGTCGACCTGCAAGCCGGCGGCTTCGGCAGCGGGAATGCCCTGCGCGGTGCCGGCATGGGCGACGCGGTGCCAGGTGTCACCCGTCGCGCGGTACTGCTCCAGTCCGGACAGCCGCTGCAGCCACAGGCTTCCGTCAGGCGCGAAACCGAGCGCGAACACGCGGTCATCGACGGCGATGCCCGCGGGCGCCTCGAACCGGCCGCTGTCGCCATCCCACCGCCGCACGCCCTGCGCCGTGGCGATCCAGGCCCGGCCGCCGGGATCAAACACCAGCGCTTCCGTATCTCCCATGCCCAGCCCCTGCTCCGGACCCGGCACCACCGTCGCCAGCAGCGCGCCGGTGGCCGGGTTGCGCTGCTGCAGGCCGGCACCGGCGAACGACACCCAGACCGTGCCGTCGGGCGCCTGCGCGATCAGGTCGACCGGGCCGGCGAGGGCGTCATCGGGGCCGTCGCCGGCGGACCAGCTCGCCACGCGGCCACGATGGAGGTCGAGCCGGAAGAGGGTCCGGCGCTGGCCGAGCCACAATGCGCCATCCGCGGCTTCCAGCAGCGACATCGCCTGGGCGCCCCCCAGGCGCTCCAGCAATGCGTTGCCCGCCGGCGTCGCCGCGCCGTCGCGCCCGAGCCGCTCCAGCTCACCGCGCTCGCCGCCCAGCCACACACCGCCGTCGCGCGCCACCGCGACCGCGGGATAGAGCCCCGCCGCGAGTCCGTCGCCGGCCCCGCGGAACTGTGCGATCCGCCGCCAGTCCGGCTGCAGGTAACCGAGCCCGACACCGGGCACCGGGAACCACATCGCGCCGTCGGGCTGTCCGAGCATCTGGTACATCGGCAGCACCGGGCCCTTGGCGCCGACCGGCACCGGCACCGGCACTTCGCCACCGGCGGCCCGCCACAACTGGCGGTGGCTGGCCAGCCACAGCTCCCCACGTCGCCCCGCCAGCACCCCGAACACCGCATTGGGGTACGCGAACATCGGCGACCACGCCGGTTGCCGCCAGCGGTGGTCGCCGGTCAGCTCGAACACGCCGGTGCTCGCGCCCACCCACAGGCTGTCGCCGACCGGCGTGGCCGAAAACACCGTCGGCGCGGGTGACGCGCCGGGCAGTGGCACCCGTTCGAATCCGTGCCCGGTCCAGCGTGCAAGCCCCGCGGTCGTGCCAATCCAGAGGTCGCCGTGCGCATCGACGTTGAGCGACAGCACGATGTCGGACGGCAGGCTGCGCGGGTCGCCCTCGCGCGAGACGTGCCGCGTGATGCCGCCATCGGCGTCGAGCCGGTGCAGGCCGCCGCCGAACGTCCCGAACCACAGCGCGCCACCCTGGCTGGCGATCGCCCAGACCTCGTCGCTGCCCATCGCCGGGTGGTTCGCGCTGCGGTAGTGGCGGAACCCGTCGCCGGCGGCGGGATCGAGCACGCTCAGCCCGCGGCCTTCCGGCGCGACCCAGACGCGGCCGTCGGGCGCGACGTGGAGCACCGTGAGGTAATTGCCGGGCAGCGATTCCGGGTCGTCGGGCACGTGGCGCCAGACCCGCATGCCGATGCCGTCGTAACGTGCCAGCCCGTCGGTGGTGGCCAGCCACAGGTAGCCGCCGGGGTCGCGCGCGAGGCTGTTGATGTTGCTCGACGGCAGCCCGTCGGCAACGTCGACATGGCGCAAGGTAGGCATCTCCGGGACCGACGGCTGCACGCTCGAGGCAGCCGGAGGCGTGGCACCCGCAGCCGACGCCGCCGCCACGCCCAGAATCAGTCCTGCGGCCAGCGCCGCCTTACGGTTCGCAATGCGCATCGTCCCCTCCATGGTTACGCGCGGCGGCCAGGCCACCTCCCCTGGCGACAGCCTCGGCGATCGGGCGGCGCGCGGCAAGTCATCGCTGAAACGGTCCGTACCACCGCCCTGTGGGCGCGACCCGACAGCAGCGCCTAGAATCCGGGGCATGCCGTCTTCCGCCCTCCACGACCGTGCAACCGCGTGCCTGCGCCGCCTTGCGGTGGCGGTGCTCGCCTGCGTCGCGGGCTTCGGCGGAACCGCCCAGGCCGCCGAACCGGAAGCATGGAAGCTCGACCCGGTCCACACGCGGGTGGTGTTCGCGGTTTCGCATGCGGGCTTCTCCAGCGCCATCGGCACCGTCTCGGGCAGCGAGGGCGGCCTGCTCTACACGCCCGGGGAGTGGGACGGAGCCCGACTGGTGGTCGAAGTACCGATCACGCGGCTCGACCTCGGCGACGCCGACTGGAACCGGGCGGCGCTCGCGCCCAACCTGCTCGATGGCGACACCCACCCCACCGCGCGCTTCGTCTCCAACACCGTCACCGCGCTCGACCCGCACCGGGCGGAAGTGTGCGGGGACCTCACCCTGCGCGGTGTCACCCGCCCGCTGTGCATGCAGGTCACCGCCAACGCGGTCGAGCGCCACCCGATGCCGCCGTTCCGGCAGACCGCCGGTTTTTCCGCGACCGCCACGCTCAGTCGCAGCGCGCATGGCCTCGATGCGTGGCCGTCGATGATCGGCGACACGGTTGAGCTGCGCATCGAAGCCGAAGCCACCCGCGCCAGCCGCTCGTTCGCCGAACGCCTGTTCGGCGAAGCGCAGGCAGGACCGACCAACCACGACACCACCGCGCCAGGGGAACAACCATGAGCTGGAAGAATCCACCCGACCACTGGGGCGGCGTCAGCCAGTTGCTGCACTGGGTGATCGTCGTGCTGCTGGTGGTGCTGTCGGTGGTCGGCCTGTCGTTGGACAGCCTGCCGCGGTCGCCGAAGTACTTCTGGGTGTACGACATGCACAAGTCGACCGGGCTGACCGTGCTGGCGCTGGTGGTGCTGCGGCTGGGCTGGCGGTTCTACGCCGGCGCGCCGCGGCCGCTGCCGGGCACGCCGACGTGGCAGGCGCGGGTGGCGTCGGTGACCCACTGGCTGTTGTACGCGCTGATCCTGGCGATGCCGCTGTCGGGCTGGCTGTACGACTCCGCCAGCGGGCTGCGGCCGCTGCGCTGGTACGGCCTGGCCGAGGTGCCGAAACTCAGCCCGCCGGACGAGGCGCTCAGCGACTTCGGCCAGATCGCACATGAATGGCTGTTCTGGGTGTTGCTGCTGGTAGTCATCGGCCATGCCGCCGCGGCGTTCTACCACCATGTCTTCCAGCGCGACGACACCCTGCGGCGGATGCTGCCGCGGCGCCGTCGCCCCACCGATCCCGGAGTTTCCTGATGTCGCGTCCCGCCCTTGCCCGCCTTTCCGTGCCCGTGTCCGCCGCCGCCCTGCTGCTGGCCATCGCACCGGCATCGGCTGCCGATTACGTGCAGGCCCCCGGTTCCACGCTGGCGTTCGCGACGCAGTACGACGGTGAGGTGTTCAGCGGCCACTTCGGCCAGTTCACCACCACGCTCAGTTTTGATCCGGCCGATCCCGCGGCGGCCCGGCTCGACGTCGTGATCCCGCTTGCCAGCGCGACCACCGCCAACGCCGACCGCGACTCGACCCTGAAGGGACCGGATTTCTTTGCGGTGTCGAAGTTCCCGCAGGCGCGCTATACCGCCAGTGGATTCCGCGACCTGGGCGATGGCCGCTACGCCGCGGACGGCGAGTTGAGCCTGCGCGGCGTCGTCCATCCGGCCACGCTGACATTCACTTTCACCGATGGCGCGACCGCGGTGCTGGACGGGAAGGCGACGGTGCAGCGGCTCGACTTCAATGTCGGCGGTGGCGACTGGGCCGACCTGTCGCTGTTGCCCAACCCGGTTGCGATCAGCACGAAGGTGCGGTTGCAGCCGGTCGACTGATCCTCACCCCGTCGGAGGCCGCGGCAGGTCCAGTACGTCCGGCGCGTCCTCAAGGAAACGACGCACGCCCGCCACGTCGAACGGCCAGTCGAGCTCGCGACCGGCAGCCGGATCGCGCAACACCGGCACGCGCGCGCCGTAGCGCTCCTCCAGCGACGCGTCCCCTTCGATGAACACGCTTTGGAACTCCGGCGAGCGGGCAGCGGCGAGTACCTCCAGCGCGAGGTCGCACAGGTGGCAGTCATCACGCTGGAACAGGACCAGCACGGGTGCATCGGTGGCGGCGTCGGGCATGGAGAAACGGCTGGCAAAGCCTTAAGCGGCGAGCGCGGGGCCGTAGAATACCCGCCCATGGCCGCGTCCCCCGACCGGCCCCGTGGCCGACACCGTCGGCGGGAGCATCGGCGCAGTGGCTGTCAGCACGTTCGACCTGTTCAAGATCGGCATCGGGCCGAGTTCATCGCACACCGTGGGGCCCATGCGGGCGGCCGCGCGCTTCATCGAGCGCTGGCTGATCGAGGGCGGCGCGGGTGACGGCAGCGATCTCGCGCGGACCGCGCGGGTGCGCGCCGAGGTGTTCGGTTCGCTCGCCCTGACCGGCCGCGGCCACGGTACCGACAAGGCGGTGCTGATGGGGCTGGAGGGCCACTGGCCCAACCTGATCGACCCGGACGTGATCCCGTCGGCGCTTGAGCGCATCCGCGCGAGCAAGCGGATCCGGTTGTTCGGCCGCCACGAGATCGGCTTCGACGAGAAGCACGACCTCATCATGAACAAGCGCCAGAAGCTGCCGTTCCACACCAACGGCATGCGCTTCACCGCCTACGACACCCATGGCGAAGTGATTGCGACGCGCGACTACTACTCGGTCGGTGGCGGCTTCGTGGTCAACCAGGACGAGGCGGCCGAGGACCGCATCGTGGCCGACACGACCGACGTGCCCTACCCGTTCAACTCGGGCGACGAGCTGCTGGCGCAGGTGGCGGCCCACGGCATCACGATCGCCGAACTGATGTATGCCAATGAGCAGGTCTGGCGTACGCGCGCAGAGATCGACGCCGGGCTCGACGAGATCTGGGCGGCGATGCGCTCGTGCGTGGACCGCGGCATCCGTTCGTCCGGCACGCTGCCGGGCGGACTGCACGTCACCCGGCGCGCGCCACTGCTGCACGCCGAGCTGGTCGCGCGGCCGGAAGCCGCGACCGAGGACCCCTTGACGATGCTGGACTGGGTGAACCTGTTCGCATTGGCGGTCAACGAGGAGAACGCCGCAGGCGGCCGCGTGGTGACGGCGCCGACCAACGGCGCGGCCGGCATCATCCCCTCGGTGCTGCACTACTACGACCACTTCATCCCCGGCGCTAACCTGCAGGGCGTGCGCGACTTCCTGCTGACCGCGGCCGCGGTGGGCATCCTCTACAAGGAGAACGCCAGCATCTCGGGCGCGGAAGTCGGCTGCCAGGGCGAGGTCGGCGTGGCCTGCTCGATGGCCGCCGCGGGGTTGACCGCGGCGCTCGGCGGCAGCCCGAGCCGGATCGAGAACGCCGCCGAGATCGGCATGGAGCACAACCTCGGGCTGACCTGCGACCCGATCGGCGGCCTGGTGCAGATTCCCTGCATCGAGCGCAACGCGATGGGCTCGGTCAAGGCCATCAATGCCAGCCGCATGGCGATGCGCGGCGACGGCAAGCACAAGGTCTCGCTGGACAAGGTCATCAAGACGATGCGCGACACCGGCAACGACATGAAGGACAAGTACAAGGAAACCAGCCGCGGAGGCCTCGCGGTCAACGTCATCGAGTGCTGATCGCCCCGGACTGCGCGGCGATCCGCAGCGCATCGTCCAGCAGCGCCGCCGCGGTGACCCCTGCCCCCGCACCCGGGCCCTGGATCACCAGCGGCTGCGTGCCGTAACGGTCGGACCAGATCGCCAGCCGGTTGTCGGTACCGGTTCCGCCGCACAAAGGGTGGTCGTCGGCCAGCGACTCCAGCCCGACGCGCGCACGGCCGTCCTGAAGCCGGGCGATGAAACGCAGCTTCTCGCCACGGCGATACGCCTCGGCGAAGCGCTCGCGCAGCGGCCGGTCGAGCGCTTGGAGCCGGGTGTCGAGTTCGTCTGCCTCTACCTGTGCCAGGTCCGGCGGCACCAGCGATCCGACCTCGACCGCGTCGGCCTCCAGCTCCACACCGGCGGCGCGGGCCAGGATCAGCAACTTGCGTCGTACGTCCTCGCCCGACAGGTCCTCGCGGGGGTCGGGTTCGGTGTAGCCCGCGTCGCGGGCGTCACGCACGAAGCCCGAGAACGGCCGCTTGCCGTCGTAGTGGTTGAACAGCCACGCCAGCGATCCGGAGAGCACGCCGGCAACCGCGTGGATGCGGTCGCCACCGGCCCGCAGGTCGCGGATCGAACGCAGCAGGGGCAGCCCGGCGCCGACGGTGGCGCTGTCGCCGTAGTGGCTGCCGGCGGACTGGCTGGCGGCATTGATCGCGCGCCAGCGTTGCAGCGACGTGCCCTGCCCGAGCTTGCAGGCCGTCACCACGTGGATGCCACGCGACAACCAGCCTGCGTGCTGCGCGGCAACCGCGTCGCTGGCCGTGGCGTCGAGCACGATGCGCGGGACCTGGCCGCACAGCGCGTCGTCGATCCGGGCCAGCCCGGGCGGCTCACCACCGCGTACCGGCCTCGTCGCCAGGCCGGTCATCGTCCGTGGACACAGGCCGTCTGCCGAACGCGCCGCGAAGCGCGAGTTGCCCGCATAGCACAGCGACAGGACTGCACCATGCCCTTCGTCCTGCAGCGCGGCCAGCCGGTGGAGCACGGCGGTGCCGACCGTGCCGGTGCCAAGCAGTGCGAGTCGCACCTCCGGGAAGCGCCGGGTTGAACGCGGCGCGTGCACCGCTGCGATACGCGCGCTCACCGGCTGCTCCGTTTCGGCTGCCCCTGCAGCGCGACGACCCGGTCCAGCGCCGCGGCGATATCGGCCCGGAGGTCGTCGGCGTGCTCGATCCCGACCGAGAAACGCAGCAGTCCGTCGCCGATGCCGGCCGCCGCGCGCGCCTCTGGCGACATTGCCGCGTGGGTCATGGTGGTCGGATGCGCGACCAGGCTTTCCACCCCGCCGAGCGACTCGGCCAGGGTGAAGCAGCGCAGCCCGTCGAGGAAGGCCCGGACACCGGCCTCGCCGCCTTCGATTTCCACGCTGAGCATCGCGCCGAATCCGCTTTGCTGACGGGCGGCGATCAGATGACCCGGATGTGCGGCGCGGCCCGGCCAATGCAGTGCGCGCACGGCTGCGTGGCCGTCCAGCAACTCGACCAGCGCCGCGGTGTTTTCCTGGTGGACGCGCAGGCGGGCATCCAGAGTGCGCAGTCCGCGCAGCGTCATGAAGCTGTCGAACGGTGAGCCGGTGATGCCCAGGCAATTGGCCCACCACGACAGGCGCTCGTGCAGCGCCGCGCTGGCCGCCACCACCGCGCCGCCGACCACGTCGCTGTGGCCGTTGATGTACTTGGTGGTCGAGTGCACCACGACATCGGCGCCGAACGCGATCGGCTGCTGCAGCGCCGGCGACAGGAAGGTGTTGTCGACCACCGCCAGCGCGCCGGCGGCGTGCGCGGCCTCGATCACGAAACGCAGGTCGGTGATGCGCAGCAGTGGGTTGGACGGCGTCTCGATCCAAACCACGACCGGCCGTTCGGCCAGTGCCCCGGCCAGTGCACGCGGGTCGGTCAGGTCGACCGTGACCAGTTCGAACGCCGCCTTGTCGGCGAGTGCATTGAACAGCCGCCAGCTGCCGCCGTATCCGTCGTGCGGTACGACCAGGCGGTCGCCGGGTTTGAGCAGCGCGTGCAGCACCAGCGCGATCGACGCCATGCCGCTGGCGGTTACCACGCCACCCGCACCGCCCTCCAACTCTGCCAGTGCGTCACCCAGCAGGTCGCGCGTCGGGTTGCCGCTCCGGCTGTAGTCGTAGCTGCGCTTCTCGCCGAAGCCGGCGAAGCTGAAGTTGCTCGACAGCACCAGCGGCGGGGTCACCGCACCGAACGCGGTGTCATGGTCGATCCCGGCGCGCACCGCGGTGGTACACCCGCGGCCGGCGCCTGCGGGGACCTGGAGCTGGTCGACGCTCATGCCGCCACCTCCTGGCCGGCCAGCGCCTCGGAGAGGATAGCGGAAATCGCCGGCCCCTCCTTCAGGAAGGCATCGTGGCCATACAGCGACTGCAGGATATGCAGGCGGGTGTCGCCGCGCAGGCGCTCGGCCAGCTCGACCGCATCGGACACCGGGACAAGCCGGTCGTCGGCGACCGCCACCACCGTCACCGGGACCCGGATCGATTCGGGGTTGAGCGCCTGCAGGTCGATCGACTCCGACAGGCGCACGAACGCGGTCGGCGCGAAGCGGTTGGCGAACGTCGCGCCGCAATGGTCGAGGTAGTCCTCGGCCCCCACACGCACCCGGTCGCCGACCACCGTGGCGGCCTCGAAGCGCCGGTCGAATTCCGCCGACGTGCGGTAGCTGAGGATTGCCAGCTGGCGCGCAAGCGCGAGGCCATGGCTGTCGTCGCACTGCAATGCGCCCAGCGCGACCGCGCGTCGCTGCAGCGCGCGCCACGCACTCGCGTGCGGGTGGGAGCGGTGGCAGCCGCTGATGGCGACCAGCCGGGACAGCCGGCTGGAATGGGCGGCGGCGAACTGCAATCCCACCATTGCGCCGTAGGAGCAACCGATGAACGCCTGCAGGCGCTCGACCCGCAGTGCGTCCAGCAGGGCCGCGATGGCGTCGGCCTGGTCGGCCGGGTCCAGCGGCACGTCCAGGCATCCGTCCGCACCCAGCCAGTCGAACGCGAGCACGCTGTGCCGGCGCGGGTCCAGCGCCTTGCCGTCGCCGCATTGCGCGTCCCACCAGCCGCGGCCGGGCAGCGCGGCGCTGGCGGCGACGTGGCGGTCGGCCGAAATGCCGCCAGCAACGAAAACCGTCGGCAGCGTCACATCGCCGAACCGCTCGTAGCGGAGCGTCAGCGCACGGCGACCGGCATGGCGTAGATCGAGGACGACATCGACTTCACCGCGGGCGACCAGGGGGGTGCCGACGCGGGTCGCGCACGCGGCGTCCAGCGCGTCACCGACCACCCGGGCGGCAGCCGGGCCGGTGCGGGGCCGGGACGGAACGGAAAGGATCTGCAGGCTCATGGTGGCTTCCTTTGAGGGACGGAGCCATCGAGCTGACGGGCACACGCGCTCCCCGCAGGGACCGCGCGCAACCATCTTCCGGAGACCGGCCAGCCGGCGTCCGCAGGAATTGGCACCTTCGCGACGCTTGCGCGCCGCTGGGTTGCCCCGGCTTCAAAGGGCCTGTCCCTCAGCCGGTCTCGATGGATGTGCGGCGGATTCTGCTCCCGGCTCCGGACCATGTCAATCGCTTCATGCGTATGAAGCGATCTATCAAATCGGTTGCATGTCGCCATTTCCGGCCCGTTCAAATCCGCGGGCAGCACTTACACTTCGCGCCCATGAACCTGCGTCTTCCCCTGCTCGCGCCTGTCCTGCTGCTCGCGGCCTGCGCCACGCCGCTCCATTCCCCCGCTCCCGGCGGCGCTCCTGTGGTGGATCCGGCTTCCACATCCGCCATCGGTCCCGCGCCGGTGACGCTCACCGAGCGTTACCTCGCACACGCCGCGCCGGGCGACGAGCTCGACTCGCTCGCGACCTGGCCAACCCCGGACGGCGGCACCTGGCTGATCGCCACTGCCAAATCGAGTGATCGCCTGCTCGTGTTCGACGCCGACAGCGGCGAGCAGCTGCGCGCCGTGGGCGGGCCGGGTACCGGGGAGGGCCGGTTCGACCGCCCCAACGGCGTGGCGGTGCATGGCGACCACCTGTTCGTGGCCGAGCGCGACAACCGGCGCGTGCAGGTGCTTGCGTTGCCCGGGTTCGAGCCGACCGGCAGCTTCGGCCACGCCGAGCTGCGCAGTCCGTACGGCTTGTGGATCAACGAGATCGCGCCGGGTGAGCTGGAGGTCTACGTCACCGACAACTTCATGTATGGCGAGCGCTACGACGTGGTCCCGCCGGCGGCCGAGCTCGACCAGCGCGTGCGTCGCTACCGGGTGCGCCACGACGCCGACGGCCGGCTGCATAGCCGCTACGCGGGTTCGTTCGGCGACACCGGCGCCGACGCGCTGCACGTGGTCGAGTCGATCGCCGGCGACCCGTCGCGCCAGCGGCTGCTGATCGCCGACGAGCGCTTCCTGACCGCCGACGGCGGCATCGCTTCGACCCTGCGCGAGTACCGCTTCGACGGCCGCGCGACCGGGAAGAGCCTGCCGCACGACATGTTCGCCGCCGAGGCCGAGGGTGTCGCGCTATGGGCCTGCAGCGCCGAGACGGGCTACTGGCTGGCGGTCGACCAGCTGGAGCCGCGCACCGTGTTCCACCTGTTCGAGCGCGACAGCCTGCGCCCGGCCGGCAGCTTCCGCGGCGAGACCACCGCCTTCACCGACGGCGTGGTGGTGCATGCCGCGAGCACCCCGACGTTTCCCCATGGGGCGTTGTTCGCGGTGCATGCCGACTCCGCGGTCGCGGCGTTCGACCTGCAGCTGATCGCGCGCGGGCTGGGGCTGGCAGCGGAGTGCGGCGGTTGACGTGGACGCCTCGTCGGTCAGCAGCCGTACCTGGACGCGGATCCTCCAACGGCTGATCGCAACGACGGCCGTAGCCATCGCCCTGCTGGTGCCCGCGCACGCGGGCCAGGTCTACCGGTGGACGGATGCCGACGGCGTCACCCACTACGGCGACCGGCGCCCCGCACCCGACACGCGGGTCACCACCATCCCGGTCCCGGTCGAGCCCGCGCCGATCGCCCGGCTGCGGATCGAGCCGGTCGACGGGGGCTGGCACGCCTGGGCCGACAACAGCCTGGCCGGGCCGATCGAGGTGATGCTGCATTACAGCCGCCGCGAGAACGTCGACAGCCGCCCGGCCTTGCCGGCCCGCGCCACCGTCGCCGCCGGCGCCAGCACGCTGGTCGCCGAGCTGTACACACCCGACCGCACCCGCGCCACCGGTTTCGAGCTGCGGATGGACAGCCTGCCCGGCCACCCCAGCGCGGCCCCGCGCGACGTGGTCTACCGGCTGCCGCTGCAGGCGCGCACCGCGCGCGTCGACCAGGGGCACGGCGGCAGCTTCAGCCACGGCGACCCGGAAAATCGCTACGCGATCGACTTCGCGACCCCGGTGGGCACGCCGGTACTGGCCGCCCGTGCGGGCGTGGTGATGCAAACCGAGGGCGGTTTCGGCCAGACCGGGCTGGACCGCGACCGCTACGCCGGGCGTGCCAACTTCGTCCGCGTCCTGCACGACGACGGATCGATGGCGCTGTACGCCCACCTCGCGTCCGGCGGCGTGCTGGTGCGCAGCGGCCAGTACGTGCGCGCCGGGCAGCAGGTCGGCGTATCCGGCAACACCGGCTTCAGCACCGGGCCGCACCTGCACTTCGTGGTGCAGGTGAACCGCGGCATGCGGCTGGTGTCGCTGCCCTTCCGGATGGCGGGGCCGGACGGATTGCTGGATCTTGGTGCGGACGCGCCGTCCGCCGCCCGAAACGCCCCGGGAAGCTCCTTGTAGGAGCGGCTTCAGCCGCGATCGTGGAGTGACACGGGCGCACGATCATCCGATCGCGGCTGAAGCCGCTCCAACAGACCCGGGTCCGTGGGCAGACTCCTCCGCCTGGCGGGTAACGCCTACCAGCTACGCCGCCTCGGACAGCTGCGCGCCCAGCAGCCGCCACTTCGGCAGCTTGTCGATCTGGCCGACCGATCGCAGGTAGGCCTCGTCGACCGGGGTATCGGCGACCAGCGCCGCGGCCACATGCACCGCACCGGCGACCCAGAAGCCGGACATCCGCATGCGGCCCGGCTGGTGGTGGTTGGCGACCGCCTCGACGATCGGCATCGGCAGGCCCCACAGGCCGAGGAGGTAGGCACCGGCCTCGGCGAAATGCGGGCCCTCGGGGTTCTGCTCGGTGCCGTCGGGCAGCGTGCTGCGCATCCCCGGCAGCAGCCGGCCGACTTCGGCCAGTAGGCCGGCGGTCGCGGCCAGTTCGGCGCTGGAACCGCCGAGGATCTGCGCGGCCAGCCGCGAGGTGCGCAGCGCGCGCGCCTGCATCGCTTCGCGGTCGATCCCGTCGACCTCGGCCGGGGTCCCGAAGGCCTCGGTCGCGAGTACCAGCTGCTGGGTGTTCTGCAGGCCCAAACGCGTCACCGCGGCGCGGATGTCGGTGACCACGCGCCCGGCCGAGAAATACGCCGAGTTGCACAGCCGTAGCATCTTGGCGGCCAGCACCGGGTCCTGCGACAGCAGTTCGGCGACTTCGGCGCTGCTGGTCTCGGGGTCGCGCAAGAGCTGGGTCAGGTCGAGGTAGAGCTTGGGCGGCGGCGGCAGCGATTCGATCCGGCCCACCGCCTCCTTCAGCACCGGGTTGTCCAGCAGTTCGCGCAGTTCGACTACGCTTTCGACTGCCTCGATCAGCTCGCCCGCGTCCAGCGGCTGCCGCAGCAGGCGATGCGCGCTGGCCATCGAACGCAGGGCGTCGGCGTCCTGGCCGTCGTCGAGCAGCAGGATCCGCACTGCTTCCGGGTGGCGCTCGCGCAGGGCGGCCAGTACCTCGGTGCCACGACGGTCGCCCGCCTGCATCTCGCAAACGACGACGTCGATGGCCTCCACGGCCGTTGCGCCGTTGTCGAGCAGCGTGGCGGCGTCCTCGAGCCAGCGGGCGTTCCAGTCCAGTCCGAAATCCGACAGCGCCTGATCCAGCTCGCTGGCCCGACCGCGCTCTTTCCCCACGATGACAATCTGCACCTTGATTCCTCTCGCGCTGCGGTGTCCCGCCTCCGCTAGCGGTATCGGCCATTGCCGCGTCGACTGAATGGCCGCATGTGTGACTGCGTGGGCAGTTTCGGCCAACCGCTATAATCCGCGCCCTCCCCTTGCCTCCCGGTGCGCCCGCGCGCGCCGCGCCCATGTCCGACGTTTCCCAAGAAGCCCTGCGCCGCCGCACCTTCGCCATCATTTCCCACCCCGACGCGGGCAAGACCACGCTGACGGAGAAGCTGCTGCTGTTCGGCGGCGCGATCCAGATGGCCGGCTCGGTGAAGTCGCGCAAGACCACCCGCAGCGCCACCTCGGACTGGATGGCGCTGGAGAAGGAGCGCGGCATCTCGGTGACCTCGTCGGTGATGCAGTTCCCGTACGACGACCACATCGTCAACCTCCTCGACACCCCCGGCCACGCCGACTTCGGCGAGGACACCTACCGCGTGCTGACCGCGGTCGACTCGGCGCTGATGGTGATCGACGTGGCCAAGGGCGTGGAGGAGCGCACCATCAAGCTGATGGAGGTCTGCCGGCTGCGCGACACGCCGATCATGACCTTCATCAACAAGCTCGACCGCGAGGGCAAGGACCCGATCGACCTGCTCGACGAGGTCGAGTCGGTACTGGGCATCCAGTGCGCGCCGGTCACCTGGCCGATCGGCATGGGCAAGCGGCTGAAGGGCGTGGTCCACCTGGTCAGCGGCGAGGTGCACCTGTACGAGCAGGGGCGCAACTTCACCCGCCAGGACTCGACCATCTTCCCCTCGATCGACGACCCGGCGCTGGAAGCGGCGATCGGCGCGCCGGCCCTGGCCGAGCTGCGCGACGAACTGGAGCTGGTGCAGGGCGCCAGCCACCCGTTCGACCTGGAACGCTACCTCGCCGGCGAGCAGACCCCGGTGTTTTTCGGCTCGGCGGTCAACAACTTCGGCGTGCAGCTGCTGCTGGACTTCTTCGTCCGCCACGCGCCGTCGCCGCGCCCACGCGCCACCACCGGCCGTGAAGTGGCGCCGACCGAGGACAAGCTGACCGGCTTCGTGTTCAAGATCCAGGCCAACATGGACCCGCAGCATCGTGACCGGGTCGCGTTCATGCGGATCTGCTCGGGCAAGTTCACCGCCGGCATGAAGGCCTTCCACGTGCGCAGCGGCAAGGACCTCAAGCTCGCCAACGCGCTGACCTTCATGGCCAGCGACCGCGAAATCGCCGAGAGCGCGTACTCCGGCGACGTGATCGGCATCCACAACCACGGCACGATCTCCATCGGCGACACGTTCACCGAGGGCGAGAAGCTGTCGTTCACCGGCATCCCCAACTTCGCGCCGGAGCTGTTCCGCCGTGCGCGCCTGCGCGACCCGCTCAAGCTCAAGCAGTTGCAGAAGGGCCTGGCCCAGCTCAGCGAGGAAGGCGCGACCCAGTTCTTCCGGCCGCTGATGAGCAATGACCTGATCCTCGGCGCCGTCGGCGTGCTGCAGTTCGACGTGGTCGCCTACCGGCTCAAGGACGAGTACGGCGTCGACGCGATCTTCGAGCCGGTGACAATTGCAACGGCGCGCTGGGTGCGCTGCGGCAACGAGAAGAAGCTGGAGGAATTCCGCGACAAGAACGCGATGAACCTCGCCGTCGACGCCGCTGGCCAGCTGGTCTACCTGGCGCCGACGCGGGTCAACCTGCAGCTGGCGCAGGAGCGCGCGCCCGAGGTCGAATTCCTGGCCACGCGCGAGCATGCCCACGCGGTGGCGGCCGACTGAACCGGCGGCCACGCGCTCACGCGGCGCTGGCATGGCGGGCGCTAGGTTCGGGCCGGTCTCCCACCATGAGAGGTCCGGCGATGAGGCATCGCTGCGTTCCGCTGCTGGTTGCCACCTTGGGTGCCGCCACTGTGCTGGCGGCCTGTGACGGGCCGGACGCCCCGCCTCCGGCCGCCCCACCCGTGGCGGCCGGGACGGCAACACCCGAGGCTCCCTCGCCCCTGCCGGTCGATGTGGCCAGCGGCGACCCGGACCACGCGACGTACCGCTGCGACGAGGGCAGCCTGGTCGAAGCGCGCTTCGGCCATTACGACGCCACCGTCCGGCTCCCCGACGGAACAACGCGGACCCTGCCACGCGCCGAATCGGCCTCGGCCGGCGGAAGCGATGTGTACGTAGGCGGCGACGCCTTCATCGAGCGCGATGGTGACCGCCTGCAACTGTCGCGTGGCGGCGGCGACCCCGTCACGTGCCTCCGGGACGGCGGGACGGACTGAATGCAGGACAACGCATTCACCCGCGCTTGATCGGCGGCTGTCGAAGGTGGATGCCCAACCCGACCCAGTCATCACGGAGCGGCGCCATGGCCATCACTCGCCCGACCCTGTTGTTCGTGTCCTACCTTGCGGTCTTCGCACTGGTCGGCTGCAACGCCCAACCCGATGCCGACCTTGAGGCCCCGGTGGTGACCGAGCCCGGTGCCGCCCCGGTCGAGCCCACCGTGCCGGACGACGAAGCCGTGACCATGCGCTACAGCTGCGATGGCGGCTGGAACGTGGCGGTCAAGGGCGATGTGGTGGAGGTCACCGCCGACGACGGGCGCGTGATCCAACTGCAGCGCATCGACGACCGCAGCCCGCCGCTGTTCGCTGGCGAGGCGCTCGAGTTCGCGGTGGAGGACGGCGGCGCAGTACTTGGCCAGGATGAAGGCGGCCCCATCGCATGTCGGGCCGACTGACCGCTCCGGCCAATGGCCACCCCGACACCAAGCGGCTCACCCGACCCCCAGCACACGGAGACGGACGGGACTCCGCCCGCCTCCGCTGGCGCGCGCGCCAGGCAGCAGGTGGTCCGCCACCCGTGGTTGACGGCGCTTGCAGTGCTGGCGCTGGCCATCATCGTGCTGCTCGTGCTTTGGGACTGGAACTGGTTCAAGGGTCCGATCGAACGCCAGGTGGAGGCGCGCACCGGGCGTGACTTCGAGATCGGGGGCAACCTCGACGTCGACCTGGGTTGGGTGCCCGTGATCACCGCGGAGGATCTCTCGTTCGGCAATGCGGACTGGGCCAGCACGCCGCTCATGGCGACCACCCGGAAACTCGAGCTGGCTATTGCGATCAAGCCGCTGCTGCGCGGCCGGGTACTGATCCCCGACATCCGGCTGGCCGCGCCGCGGCTCAACCTCGAGCGGGGCGTGAAGGGCGGTAACTGGAAATTCGGCGAGCCTGGCGATGGCGAGGTCGAGTTCCGCCGCATCCGGGTCGACGAAGGCGAGCTGGCGTTCCTCGATGCCGCCAACGACACCGACATCAAGGTGGACATCGCCACCGCGAAACCAGGCAAAGGCGACGCGGCACCGCCGATCCTGGTCGAGGGAGGCGGGCGCTGGCAGGGCAACGCGTTCACCCTGGAGGGCACGGCCGAGTCGCCGCTGGAGTTGCGCGACCCCGACAGCCCATACCGCATCGATGCCCGCGCCCGGGCGGGCGACACCCACGCGCATGCCCGCGGCACCCTGCTGGACCCGCTGCGCCTGCGCGACTTCGACCTGCAGCTCGCGCTGGGCGGCAACAACCTCGCCGACCTCTACCCCTTGCTCGGTATCGCGCTGCCTGACACGCCGCCGTACAACCTCGATGGCCATTTCGCCCGCGACGGCAGCACGTGGTTCTACAACGGGTTCGACGGCACCGTCGGCGACAGCGACCTTGCCGGCGATGCCAACGTCGACACCGGCGGCCCACGCCCCTACCTGCGCGCGGACCTCCACTCCCGCCGGCTCGACTTCGACGACCTGGCCGGTTTCGTCGGCGGCGCCCCCGACACCGGCGGGGGCGAGTCGTCCAACCCCGAACTCGCCGCCCGGGCAAGCCAGCAACAGTCGAGCGGACGCGTGCTGCCCGACACCCCGTACGAACTGGACAAGCTGCAGGCGATGGATGCCGACGTGCGGCTGCGGGCGGCGCGCATCAACGCCCCATCGTTGCCACTGGACGACATGGACGCGCACCTGCTTTTGGAGAACGGCTTGCTCCGGTTGGACCCGCTCAACTTCGGCGTTGCCGGCGGCGACATCCGTTCGACCATCCGCATGGACGCGCGTGAATCCCCGATCCGCACCCGCGCCGACGTCAACGCCAGCGGGCTGGACCTGTCCAGCCTGCTGCCGGAGGTCGAACTGGCGAAGAACGCGATAGGCAAGGTCGGGGGCCACGTGCAGCTGGCCGGCAGCGGCAACTCGGTGGCCGCCATGCTTGGAAGCAGCGACGGCGAAGTGGCGGTCGGCATGGGCCGCGGGCGCATCAGCAACCTGCTGATGGAGATGGCCGGCATCGACCTGGCCGAGATCATCAAGTTCAAGCTCACCGACGACCGGTTGATCCCGGTGCGCTGCGCGTTCGGTGATTTCAGCGTCGCCGGCGGGGTCATGACCGCCCGCTCGCTGGCGTTCGACACCACCGACACCCTCCTGGTCGGCGAAGGCACGATCAATCTCAAGGACGAGCGGCTGGACCTGGTGATCAAGCCGCGCCCGAAGGACCGCAGCCTCTTCGCGTTCCGCTCACCGCTGCTGGTGGATGGGAGCTTTGCCAACCCGGACCTGCGTCCGGACATGGGGCGCATCGGCCTGCGTGCCGCAATTGCACTCACGCTCGGCAACATCGCCCCGCCGGCCGCGCTGCTGGCAACGCTCGAGCTCGGCCCCGGAGAGGATGCGTCCTGCGGCGGGCGCTACGCCAAGTGACCAGGCGCGATGCCGCGGTTGTCGATCAGCTGGCGATGTAGCGCTGCAGCTGGTCCAGTTCGACTTGCTGGTCCTCGATCACCGCCTTGACCAGGTCCCCGATCGACACCACGCCTAGCACCTCTCCGCCCACCACCACCGGCAGGTGGCGGATGCGTCGGTGGGTGACCACCTGCATGCACTGGTCGACGGTGTCGTCCAGCCCGACGGTGACTACGTCGGGCGTCATGATGTCGCGCACGGCGGTGTCGGAAGAGGACCGGCCCTGCAACACGATCTTCCGCGCGTAGTCGCGTTCGGACAGGATCCCGACCAGTCGCGCGTCCTCGATCACCAGGACCGCGCCGATGCACTTTTCGGCCATCAAACGCACCGCGTCGATCACCGGTACGTCCGGACCGATCGCAAAAACCTCAGGCGCTTTCGCTTCGAGCAGGTGCCGCACGTTGCGCATGGCCGTCTCCTTCGACGAGGTGGACCTGCCCGGAGGATACCCCGGAGGCCGGACGCCACGTGTCAATGAGGTACAGCGGGCGCTGCTTGGACTCGTCGTACAGCCGCCCCAGGTACTCGCCGATCAGCCCCAGCGCGATCAGCTGCACGCCGCCGAGGAACAGGATCACCGCCATCATCGTCGGCCAACCCTGCACCGGGTCGCCGAACGCGAGCGCCTTGACCACCACCCATACGCCATAGCCGAACGCGACCATCGCCGTCAGCAGGCCGAGGTAGGTCGCCAGCCGCAACGGCGCGGTGGAGAAGCTGGTGATCGCCTCCAGCGCAAGGTTCCACAGGCGCCAGTAACTGAACTTGCTGGTGCCGGCGACGCGTGGCTCACGGTGGTAGGGGACCGCCACGCGATTGAAGCCGACCCAGCCGAACAGCCCCTTCATGAAACGGTGGCGCTCGCGCAGCCGACCCAGCGCCGCCAGCGCGCGCGGCGAAAGCAGCCGGAAGTCGCCGGTGTCGGCCGGGATCGGCGTCTTCGACAGCCGACCAATCACCCGGTAGAACGCGTGCGCCGAGCCGCGCTTGAGCCAGCCCTCGCCCTCGCGCTCGATCCGGGTGCCGAACACGTCGTCGTAGCCGCAACGCCACTGCTCGACGAAACGCGGAATCAGTTCCGGCGGATCCTGCCCGTCGGCGTCGAGGATCAGCGCCGCGCCCTGGTCGACGTGGTCCAGCCCGGCGGTCAGCGCCAGCTCCTTGCCGAAATTGCGCGAAAGGCGCAGCAACGCGATACGGCGGTCACCCGCCGCCAGCGCCTGCAGCACCGACCAGGTCGCATCGGTGCTGCCGTCGTCGACGTACACCACGCGGCAGTCCAGCCCGTGCGTGGCGGCGACGTCGTCGAGCACCGCGGCCAGGCGCGGTTGCAGCACCGGCAGGCTCTCGGCCTCGTTGAAGGCGGCGACGACGACGGTCAGGCGGTTGTCGGTGGCGTGGGTATCTGCGCTCATCGGCCGCATGTTAGCCCGCGACCCATGCGTTGTCGGTCATCGCCGTGCGCCGCAAGTCCCGTTACTCCAGCCCGTCGAGATAACCCGTGCCGCCGATCTGGCGCATCTGTCGCTGGATCGCCCGCGTGCGGCGCTGCACGTACGGGCCCGGGCGCGCCGCGCTGTAGCGTTTCGGACTGGGCAGCACCGCCGCCAGCCGGGCCGCCTCGGCCGGCCCAAGCTCGAACGCATCCTTCCCGAAGTAGGTGCGGGCGGCGGCCTGGGCCCCGTAGACGCCATCGCCGAACTCGGCGACGTTGACGTACACCTCGAGGATCCGCGCCTTCGGCCAAAGTGTTTCGATCAACACCGTGTACCAGGCTTCGATGCCCTTGCGCACCCAGCCGCCGCCGCTCCACAGGAACAGGTTCTTGGACACCTGCTGGCTGATCGTGCTGGCGCCGCGCAGCCGGCCGCCGCGGGCGTTGTTGCGACGCGCCTTCTCGATCGCCTCCAGGTCGAAGCCGTGGTGCTCGGCGAAACGCTGGTCCTCGGAGGCGATCACCGCCACCGGCAGGTGCGATGACACCTGGTCGCGGTCCCGCCAGTCGTATGCGATGCGGAACCCGCCATCACCCTGGCCCCACGCCTGCAGCACGCGGGCGGCCATGAACGCCGAGAACGGCGGGTCGATGAAGCGCAGCGTGGCCACTTGCAGCGTGCTCACCAGCAGGAACATCAGTGGCAGTGCGAGCAGCCAGCGCAACCAGCGGCGTCGCCGGCGGGTACCCGGGGTCTTCGTCATCGCTTGCACCGGTTGACCTCAGCCCCCATCTCGCGCATCCACCCATCACTGGTCTGCACGCATTATCCGCGATGCGCCGACACAGGAACCGCCACCGATGAACCTTTCCGATCCCGCCACCCCCAACGGCGACCAGCGCGCCCCCGACGGCGGCCAGCTCGATCGCTTCCTGATCCAGCAGGCTGGCGTCCGAGGCGTGTACGTCCGCCTCGGCGACGCCTGGCGCAAGATCCGCGACCGCATGTCGGACGTGGACGCGCAGGCACCGGCGGCCATCGAGATGCTGGGCGAGGCGGTCGCGGCGTCGGCGCTGTTCACCGGCCACGCAAAGGTAGAAGGTCGGCTGTCGGTGCAGTTGCGCAGCCAGGGAACGTTGCGCACCGTGTTCGCCGAGTGCACCTCGCGCGGCACAGTACGCGGCATCGTCCAGTTGGCCGAAGAGGCGGGTCCCGTCTCGCGCGACCTGCGGGCGCTCGGCGACGGCGCCATGCTCGCCATTACCATCGAGAACCCCGCCCGCGGCGATCGGGAGCCGGTGCGCTACCAGGGCCTGGTGGCGCTGGAATCGCCGTCGCTGTCGGAAGCGTTCGAGGACTATTTTCGTCAATCCGAGCAGCTCCCTACCCGTCTCCTGCTGGCCGTCGACGACCAGACGGCGGTCGGCCTGATGGTCCAGAAGCTGCCCGGCGACGCTGGCGACGATGACGGCTGGACACGCGTCGGCGCCCTGTTCGACACCCTCGGCGTTGCCGAGCTGCTGGAGGCCACCGGCGAGACGGTGGTCCTCCGACTGTTCCACGAGGACGGAGTGGAGATGCTCGGCGGCAAGCCGCTTTCGTTCGGCTGCTCCTGCTCGCGCGAGCGGGTCGAGTCCATGCTGGTATCGCTCGGCGAGTACGAAGCCCTCGCGGCGGCGGCCGATGGGGAAGCCAAGGTCCGTTGCGAGTTCTGTGGGGAGCAGTACATCTTCACCGAGGCCGAGGTACGAACGCTGCTCCAGGCCCACACATCGGACCTGGAGGCACCGGAGCGGTCCCAGTGAGCGTCTTCACACGACGTTGATTGTTAAAGATTCATAAACACCCTAAGATCGAATTTCGTGGCATGGGGAACTACACCGGGGCTTCCCGGTCGTATCGACATCAATGGACCTGCGTCTGCTCCGACTGCCGTTAACCCTGTTCCTCGCCCTTGGCGTGGCGGCGGGCGCGTACGCGCAGAACGGCAAGGCACCGGCCCATGGGGACTCCACCGTCCTGCCGGTATGGAACAACGCCAGCGGCAAGCTCGAGGCGGTACTGCTGCTCGAGCCGACCGGCAACTCGACCACCAGTGCCCGCTGGCGGGTCGGCCGGACCACGCTTGATGCGGCGTTCGGCCTTGAAGCCGGCGACACGCTCGGGTTGGTATGCGACCGCAAGACCGGCCTGGCCAGCGCCATCGGCAACCTCGCCAACCACTGCCTGCTCGCCGCACTGGAGCAGGACGGAAAGCGTGCCAACGGCAGCAAGCAGTCCAGCGTCGGTGCCGGCATCAGCCGCGCCGGCACCCGGCTCGCGCTGGCGGTCGGCAAGGGCCGCGACAGCATGCCGGCCTGGCTGAGCCCCAACGGCCAGACCAGCCAGCTCGACCAGAACACCTTGACCGTCTATGGCCAGCAGAACATCGGGAACGAAGCCACGGTGTCGATCGGCGGCACCTGGGCGCGCGCGCGGCTGATTCCGGCTGGCGACGTCCCGGCACTCGCCGACCGCTGGAGCAGCCGCTCCATCACCGTCGGCGCGGGTATCGGCGACTTCGGCGCGAACATCGTCGGACGCGTGGTCGATACTCCGAATGATCCGGGTCAGTGGGAAGGCCTGGGCGTCGGCCTGACGTGGCGCACTCCGTGGAGCGGCCAGCTCACGGTTGGCGCCGAAAACGTCGTGACGCGTGGCAAGAACCCGTTCTCGCGCAGCAGTTCGGACCAGGACGAGGGCACGATCCCCTACGTCCGATACGAGCAGGACCTCTGAGTCCCGCCGGCACGCGGCACTGACCGCCGGCCGGCCGCTTACCAGCTTCTCATTCCATTCCTATCCCGCCCCCGGTTCCGCCGCGGGCGCGCCTTGCCGTGGGCGTCTCAGGCGTCTGCAGCCCACCGGCTCCACCAATTTTTTTGACTGGATCGCGGGCGGATCACGTGATTGCGGGACCTGACCACCCGTTCATGAATTACAAGCCATTGAATTAATTACGAAAGATGGCGGATCGAAGTGGCTTGAATCAATTTATTAACGACACTTTAATTTTTGGACGGGGAGGGATACCATCGGCCGACCTTGCCGGATTTGGCGTCTTTCTTGACTTCACCGGCGGGGTTCCCATGGGAATTACCAAGACACACTTGGAGAGAGAGATGACCCTTAAGACCACCAAGCTCCGCAACGCGATCTCGTTCGCGCTTGTCGCGGGCACCGCCGTCACCGGCACTGCGTTCGCGCAGGACGCCGCGCCGGCCGAGCAGGCAGCCACCACGCTCGACCGCATCGAAGTCACCGGTTCGCGCATCCGTTCGGTCGATGCCGAAACCTCGCAGCCCGTGCTGGTCCTCAACCGCGAAGATATCGAGAAGCAGGGCGTGACCTCGGTCGCCGAAGTGCTGAACCGCATCTCGTCGGCGGGCCCGTCGATCAACCGCACCTTCAACAACGGCGGCGACGGCTCCTCGACCATCTCGCTGCGCAACCTCGGCGCCTCGCGCACCCTGGTTCTGGTCGATGGCCGCCGCTGGGTCTCCGGCCTCGACGGCTCGGTTGACCTGAACACCATCCCGTCGGCTGTCGTCGAGCGCATCGAAGTCCTGAAGGACGGCGCCTCGGCCATCTACGGTTCCGACGCGATCGCCGGCGTGGTCAACATCATCACCCGCGACAACTACGACGGCGCCGAAGCCAGCGCGCACGTCGGCCAGTACAGCGAAGGCGACGGCGAGCGCACCTCGGTCGCCGCCACCATCGGTGCCAACACCGATCGCAGCAACCTCGTGATCAGCCTGTCGCGCGTCGAGGAAGGCGAAGTCATGGCCCGTGACCGCGAGCAGTCCGCGGTGCCGGTGTTCGGCCGCCAGGACCGCAGCGGCTTCTCCGCCAACGGCAAGATCTGGAACAACGCGCCGATCGACGAGGACAATCCGACCGGCTTCGGCGATCTCACCGTCGTTCCGCCGGGCAGCACCGGTGTCGGCCCGGACGGCCAGCAGCGTTACGGCCTGGACCAGTTCGTGCCTTACACGACGGGCGCCCATGGCTACAACTATGCCGCCGACAACTACCTGCTGACGCCGCAGACCCGTACCGCCCTGTACCTCAAGGGCCGTTTCGACGTCACCGACACCATCAGCTTCGTCGCCGATGCGCTGTACAACGAGCGTCGTTCCGAACAGCAGCTGGCTGGTTTCCCGCTCAGCGGCGGCACCGACCTGGGCAACCCGGCGGACACCGCGCTGAGCGGCGACAGCTACTTCAACCCGTACAACACCATCTATGGCGGCGACGGGCGTGACGTGCAGTGGAGCCACCGCCTCACCGAGCAGGCGCGTGTCTACCAGCAGAACGTCAAGACCTTCCACACCTACGTGGGCTTCAACGGCAGCTTCCAGTTCGCCGAGCGCTACTTCGACTGGGATGTCGGCTACAACTTCAACAAGTCCGACCAGGAAGACGCGCAGATTGGCGACGCCAACATGCTCAACGTCGCCGCTGGCGTGGGCCCGTCGTTCCTGGACCCGACCTCCGGCCGCGTCGTCTGCGGCACGCCGGACAACCCGGCCACCCCGGACGTCAACGAGCTCAACATCATCGATGGCTGCGTGCCGTTCAACCCGCTGGCTCCGGCCGGTGGCGTGACGCAGGAAATGCTCGACTTCATCCTGTTCACCGCGCAGGACGCCTACCAGAACCGCAGCGAGAGCTTCACCGCCAACCTCAGCGGCGAGATCATGGAGCTGCCGGGCGGCATGATGGGCTTCGCGGCCGGCGTCGAGTCCCGTAAGGAAAGCGGCTTTGACCGCCCGGACGCGTTCGTTGCGGCCGGCTACAGCTCGGGCAACGGCCGTCAGCCGACTGCGGGCTCCTACGACCTCGACGAAATCTACGCCGAGTTGTTGATCCCGGTGCTGGCCGACGTGCCGGGTGCCCAGCTGCTGGAGTTCAGCCTGGCCTCGCGCTATTCGGACTACAGCAACTTCGGCGACACGCTCAACAGCAAGTTCGGGTTCAAGTGGAAGCCGATCGAAGACCTGATGGTCCGCGGCAACTGGGCTGAGGGCTTCCGCGCTCCGCCGATCCAGACCCTGTTCCGCGGCCTGGCCGACAGCTACGAGAGCTTCGGTGACATCTGCTCGGCCGATTACCCCGGCCGTAACGCCACCATCGCTGCCGCCTGTGCGGCCGACGGTGTGCCTGCGGACTTCATCCAGCGCACCAACGCTGGCGACGGATACTTCGGCCAGACGATCTACCCGTTCTCGTTCGGTGGCAACCCGAACGCAGGCCCCGAGACCTCCACCAGCAAGACGCTGGGCCTGGTCTACAGCCCGTCCTACGTGCAAGGCCTGAACGTCACCCTCGACTGGTGGAATGTCGAGATCGAAGGCGCGCTGTCGACCCCGTCGGTGGCAACGATCCTGGACCAGTGCTACATGCAGGGCAACGAGCAGGCCTGCTCGCTGTTCACGCGTCGCGCTGACAACCACCAGATCGATTACATGCTGCTTGCTCCGGCCAACCTCGCCGTCATCGACGTCGAAGGTTATGACCTGGGCGTGGACTACCGCTTCCCCGAGACGGCTTACGGCCAGTTCACCGCCAGCCTCAACGCGTCGTACACCGCCAAGTACGACTCGCAGAGCACGCCGGAAGCCGAGCCGGAAAGCGTCGTAGGCCAGTACTTCGACCGCGATCCGAACTGGAGGCTCCGTGCCAACAGCTCGCTTGACTGGTCGATGGGCGACTTCGGCGTCACCTGGATCACCCGCTACTACTCGCGGCTGGTCGAGGACTGCGGCTTCGGCGACCTGTGCAGCGATCCGGACCGCCGCATCGACACGGGCCCGGCCCCGCGCAATACGCTGGGTGCGACCACCTACCACGACGTGCAGGCCCGCTACGAGCTGCCGTGGAACGGTACCGTCAAGCTCGGCATGAACAACGTCTTCAAGAAGCGTGCCCCGACTTCGTACAGCACCTTCGCGAACTCGTTCGATCCGCAGTACGACATCCCGGACTCCAGCTACATCTACATGGAGTACGTGCAGCGCTTCTGATCGAGGTTGATCAGGAATAGTTGCGGGGCGGCTCCGGTAACGGAGCCGCCCTTTTTCATTAAGGGACGCCACACCGCCACGCCGCCACACCGGATCGAATTCCAATGAGCGATGCCGCCACCCCAGAAGTCTTGCGTGCCGCCGCGCGATCCGCGGCGATGGCTGCCGATCGGCCCAGCGCGACGTCTGCCTACCGGAAACTCCTGCAGCGGCTGCCGGATGACACCGAGGCGCTCAATTACCTGGCGGTCGCCTCACTCGCCAGCGGGGACCCTGTCGGGGCGCGGCTGCTGCTCGAGCAGGCAATGCTCGCGTCGCCGGCGGATGCCACCACCAGGAAAAACCTCGGCTTGGCGCTGCTTCACGAGAAGCGCGCGGACGAAGCCGAAGCCGTCCTACGGCCAGCGCTGGTCGAGTATCCGGACTTTCACGCTGCCCGGCTCTACCTCGGGACCGCGCTGGAGCAGCAGGGACGTCGCCGCGATGCAGTCGCGGCCTACCTGCAGGCACTGACCGGTGCCCAAGCGGGCGGCGAATGGGTCGACTCCGGCACCACTCCCGCGGCTCTCGCGCCGGCGGTGAAGCACGCGCTCCATTTCGTCCGTGACCACTATCCCGCGGTCCTCCAGGCCCTGGTGGATCCGCTGGAGCACCGCCACGGCACGCAGGCGATGGCGCGGTTGCGCCGGTGCCTGGCCGGCTACCTCGGCGACCGCTCCGTCGCACCTGCAAGCCCGGACCAGCGCCCCACCTTCCTCTTCTTCCCCGACCTGCCCTCGCCGCCGATCTTCGACGGCAACCTGTTTCCGTGGCACGCGGAGCTGGAGGCACGGACACCATTCCTCAAGACTGAACTGCTGCGCATCCTCGCCGAGGACGCGGGGCTGGTGCCGTTTCTTGGCGAACCGCCTCCGGGAATGAAGTCGGAGTACCTGGCCGGCAACGCCGGGCGACCGCAGTGGGACGGGTTCTTCTTCCACCGCCATGGGCGTCGCAACGACGCGAACTGCAGGCGTGCACCGGATACCGCCGCTGCCCTGGACGCCGCACCAATCGTCCGTATCCCCGGCCATGCCCCCGAAGCGTTGTTCTCGGTGCTCGGGGCCGGCTCGCACATCCTGCCGCACACCGGCGTGACCAACACCCGCGTCGTCACCCACCTGCCGCTGCTGGTGCCCGGGGACTGCACGCTGCGCGTCGCCAAACAACGGCACGACTGGCAGGAAGGTCATTGCGTGACGTTCGATGACACCTTCGAGCACGAGGCATGGAACAACAGCCACCGGACACGCGTGGTGCTGCTGTTCGACGTCTGGAACCCGTACCTCACCGACGTGGAGTGCGCCGGCATCACCGAACTGGTCCGCACGATCGGCGACCTCAAGGGCGACCAGCTCTGAGCCCGCCCCACAAATCGACAAGGCCCGTTGCCGGGCCTTGTCGGGTACTGCCGCGTGCGGGGCGGAGTCAGCCCAGTGCGGCCGCGATCCGCTGCTGCTCGTCCTTCAGTGCCGGCGGCATGCGCGCCCCGTAGGTGTCGAGGTACTCGCCGATGCTGTCGAACTCGGCCCTCCAGCCGTCGCGCTCGAAGCCGAACAGCTTCTCGCGGGCCTCATCGCCCAGTTCGACCCCGTCGAGGTTGAGGTCACCGGCGGTGGGCAGGTGGCCGATCGGGGTCTCTACCGCGCCCGCCTCGCCCTTGACCCGTCCGATCATCCACTCGAGCACGCGCAGGTTGTCGCCGAAGCCCGGCCACAGGAACGAACCGTCATCGCCCTTGCGGAACCAGTTGACGTGGAAGATCTTCGGCAGGTTGTTCCTGCCGTCGTCGAACGACAGCCAGTGGTTGAAGTAGTCGGCGAAGTTGTAGCCGCAGAACGGCTTCATCGCCATCGGGTCGCGGCGCATCACGCCGACAGCACCGGTCGCGGCGGCGGTGGTCTCCGAACCCATCGCCGCGCCGACCAGCACACCGTGGGTCCAGTCGCGCGCTTCGAACACCAGCGGCACCAGCGAGGCACGGCGGCCGCCGAAGACGATCGCGCTGATCGGGACGCCTTCGGGGTTCTCGGCCTCGGGCGAGTAGCTCGGGCAGCGCCGCGCCGACACGGTGAACCGCGAGTTGGGGTGCGCGGCCGGGCGCTTGGCGGCGTCGTACGGCTCGCCACGCCAGTCGGTGACCGGCTCGCCCTCGCCCAGGCCTTCCCACCACGGCTGGTTGTCGGCGGTCACGCCGACGTTGGTGAAGATGGTCTCGGCCTGGATCGAGGCAAGCGCGTTGGGATTGGATTTCTTCGACGTGCCCGGTGCGACGCCGAAGAAGCCGGCTTCAGGATTGATCGCGTACAGGCGGCCGTCCTTGCCCGGACGCATCCAGCAGATATCGTCGCCGACCGTGGTGATCTTCCAGCCGTCGCGCACGTAGCCTTCCGGCGGGATCAGCATCGCCAGGTTGGTCTTACCGCAGGCCGATGGGAACGCCGCGGCGATGTGGTGGGTCTCGCCCTGCGGGTTGGTGATGCCCAGGATCAGCATGTGCTCGGCCAGCCAGCCTTCCGATCGCGCCTGATAGGAGGCGATGCGCAGCGCGTGGCACTTCTTGCCCAGCAGCGCGTTGCCGCCGTAGCCCGAGCCGTACGACTTGATCGTCAGCTCCTCGGGGAAGTGCATGATGAAACGGCGGTCAGGGTCGAGCTCTCCAGTGGAGTGCAAACCCTTGACGAAGCTCCCCTCGCGCTCGATCCGCGCCAGCGCCGGCGCGCCCATGCGCGTCATGATCCGCATGTTGGCGACCACGTACGGGCTGTCGGTGATCTCCACGCCGCAACGCGACAACGGGGAGTCGATCGGTCCCATGCAGTACGGGATCACGTACATCGTGCGCCCTTCCATGCAACCGTCGAACAGCGCGTCGATCTTCGCGTGCGCCTCGGCCGGCGCCAGCCAGTGGTTGTTCGGGCCGGCGTCGTCGCGCTCGCTGGTGCACACGAAGGTCAGGTGCTCGACGCGTGCCACGTCGTCGGGGTTGGAACGGTGCAACCAGCTGCCCGGATGGGTCTGCTCGTTCAGCCGGATCAGGGTGCCGTCGGCTTCCATCCGGCGCACCAGTTCCGCGTTCTCGGCGTCGCTGCCGTCGCACCAGTGGACCTGGTCCGGACGGGTCAGCGCGGCGACCTCGGCGACCCAGGCGTTCAGCGCCTGGAGCTTGCTGCCGGCAGTCGCGGCGACGGGAACAGCTTCGGAAATGGCATTCACGGCATTGGCCTCCAGCCGGTGGGTTTCGGAAATCGTTGGTGCGCGACCGCCGGGGTCGTTCACTGGGAAGGAATCAGCGTCACCATCACGTGCTCGACGTACGCCTCGAACTCGTCGTGCTGCAGACGCGCCTGATGCAGTTGCAGGTTGAGCTGCAGGAAGCCGATGTACGCGGCATAGGCCAGGCGGGCGCGGTGCTGCGCATCGGTGCGGCCCAGACCGGCCTGTCGGAACGAGGCGGTCAGGTATTCCATGCGACGGTCGGACACGCGGCCGATCACCGGCTGCACGGCGGGATGGTCCAGCGCCTTGAGCAGCTCGGAATAGATGACGTGGGACTTGTATTCGTGCGCGACCAGGTTGAACAGCGCGCGCAGGCGCTGGCTGGGGTCGGCGATCGCTTCGAGCTGGCCGAACACTTCTTCCTGTTCGACTTTCTCCCAGCGCTCCAGCGCGGCCACGAGCAGGGCATCGCGCGACGGGAAGTGCCAGTAGAAGCTGCCCTTCGTTACGCCAAGGCGGCGCGCGAGGGGTTCGACCGCCACGGCGGCCACGCCCTGTTCGGCGATGAGGTCGAGTGCCGCCTGGCCCCAGTCGTCCGCGCTGAGGCGGCCACTGCGTTCCGGACGGGGCGATGCGGTCGTGGGCATGGTCGTCATCAGGGGGGCGATTGTAGCAACCGTACGCCACCGACGGGGAACGTATTGACCCCTGCGACGGCATACCGATGCGCTGGGTCGTCGGGTTGACGCGGCCCCGCGATATTACCATACTCGTCCGTATGTTGGACGGCGCCATCGCCGCGCCGTCCACCGACTGCCGATTACCCTGTCACCGTCGTCGCACCCCTGCCGGAGCGCCAAAATGAGCATTGCAGTCCCCTTCCTCGTATTCCTGCTGGTCGGCGCGTTCTCCGCGTACCACCGCCTGCGCCTGCCGGTCTGGGCCGCGCTGACCGCCGTGGCACTGGTGGCCTGCTGGCTGCTGGGCGCCAACGGCGTCGCCACCGCGGTGGCGGGCATCATCGCCGCGCTGATCGCGGTGCCGCTGCTGCTGCCGCAGATCCGCCTGCCCTTCATCAGCACCCCGCTGCTGGGCTTCTACACCAAGATCCTCCCACCGCTGTCGGAGACCGAGCGCTCGGCAATCGAGGCCGGCACGGTCGGCTTCGAGGGCGAGCTGTTCTCCGGCCGCCCCGACTGGCAGGTGCTGCTCGACCAGCCGGCGCCGACCCTCACCGCCGACGAGCAGGCGTTCCTCGACGGCCCGGTCGAGGAGCTGTGCCGGATGACCGACGACTGGGACATCACCCACGTGCGCGCCGACCTGCCGCCGGAGATGTGGGAGTTCATCAAGAAGAACCGCTTCTTCGGAATGATCGTGCCGAAGGAGTACGGCGGCCTGGGCTTTTCGGCACTGGGTAACCACAAGGTCATCCAGAAGCTCGCGTCGATCTCCTCGGTGGTCAGCTCCACGGTAGGCGTGCCCAACTCGTTGGGTCCGGCCGAACTGTTGATGCACTACGGCACCCAGGAACAGAAGGACCACTACCTGCCGCGCCTGGCCGACGGCCGCGAGGTGCCCTGCTTCGCGCTGACCGGTCCGTGGGCCGGCTCGGATGCTACCTCGATCCCGGATTTCGGCGTCGTCTGCATGGGCGACTGGAACGGCGCGAACGTGGTCGGCGTCAAGCTGACCTTCGACAAGCGGTACATCACCTTGGCACCGGTCGCCACGCTGATCGGACTGGCGTTCCGCATGTACGACCCGGATGGCCTGCTCGGCGACAAGCGCGACATCGGCATCACCCTGGCCCTGCTGCCGCGGGAAACCGCGGGGGTCGAGGTCGGGCGCCGCGCGATGCCACTCAACAGCCCGTTCCAGAATGGTCCGGTGCGCGGTCAGGAAGTGTTCCTGCCGCTGAGCCAGCTGATCGGTGGCGAGGCGTACGCGGGCAAGGGCTGGCAGATGCTGGTGGAGTGCCTGTCGATCGGCCGCTCGATTACCCTGCCCTCCACCGCCAGCGGCGGCGCCAAGCTGGCCGCCGTGGTGACCGGCGCCTACGCGCGCATCCGCAAGCAGTTCGGCCTGTCGATCGGCCGTTTCGAGGGCGTGCAGGAAGCGCTGGCCCGCATTGCCGGCAACGCCTACACCATCAGCGCCCTGTCGGAGGCCTCCGCGGCCGCGGTGGCGCGCGGTGAGCTGCCGGCGGTGCCGTCGACGATCTCCAAGTACCACTGCACCGAGCTCGGGCGCCAGGTGGCGCAGGACGCCATGGACATCCACGGCGGCAAGGGCATCATCCTCGGGCCGCGCAACTACCTCGGTCGCTCGTGGCAGGCCTCGCCCATCGCGATCACGGTCGAGGGCGCGAACATCATGACCCGTTCGCTGATGATCTTCGGACAGGGCGCGATCCTCTGCCATCCGTGGGTGCTCAAGGAGATGAAGGCGGCGATGCTGCCGGACGAGGACGATCGCGTCCGCGAGTTCGACCGCAACCTGTTCGGCCACATCGGCTTTGCGATCTCCAACGCCGTGCGCTCGCTGTGGTTCGGCCTGACCGCCGCTCGCTTCGGCAAGGCGCCGGGCGACGCGTACACGCGCCGCTACTACCGCAAGCTCAACCGGTACTCGGCGGCGCTGGCGCTGTGCGCGGACACCTCGATGCTGCTGCTCGGCGGCAAACTGAAGTTCAAGGAGTCGCTGTCGGGCCGCCTCGGCGACGTGCTCAGCCAGCTCTATATCGCCAGTGCGCTGCTCAAGCGCTACGAGGACCAGGGCCGGCCGGAAACCGACCACCCGCTGCTGGCCTGGTCCCTGCTCAATGCCGTGCACAAGATTGAAGTGGCGCTGTCGGGTGCGTTGCGCAACTTCCCGGTGCGCCCGGTCGGCTGGCTGCTGTGGGCCCTGATCTTCCCGCTGGGCCGCCGGGCGACCCCGCCGGGCGACCGCCTGAGCCGCCGCGCCGCTTCGCTGCTGATGTCGCCCAACGAGGCGCGCGACCGCCTGGCGACGGGCGTGTTCACCACCCCGGGCCCGACCAACCCGGCCGGTCGCATCAACAGCTACCTGCAGGCGGTCATCCTCGCCGAGCCGGTCGAGCGCAAGTTCCTGAAGGCGATCAAGGGCAGCGACATCGAAGGCCTGACCTTCACCGCCCAGCTGGACGAGGGCGTGCGCGAAGGCTGGATCACCGGCGAGGAGCGCCGCCAGCTCGAGGAGCTGCGCGCAATGACGGTCGACACCATCAGCGTGGACGATTTCGATCCCGCGGAGCTGCGTTCGGCGGGCTACCGGGACGAGTCGCAGGGTCGCCGCGAAGTCGCCTGAACCGGCGCGGCCATCGAAGCTGACACGGCGGCGGGCGAGAGCCCGCCGCTTTCTTGTTGCGCCAACGGGCGGCCGTCAGTCGGCGTCGTTGTGCAGTCCGTCCCCGGGCAACCGCCGCTGCGCCCGCACCACGCCCCAGGCGCCGCCGAGGAACCCGAGCGCCACCAGCACGCCGGTGGCGAACACCGCGGTCGTACCGAATATCGACAGCAGCTTGTGCACCCACACGAACGTCAGGTCGCCACCGCGGTACACCACGGTATCGATGACCGCCTTGGCCTTGTAGCGGGACTCGCGATCGACCCGGGTGTACAGCGTTTCCCGGCCGGGCTTGGCGAGTGAGAACTCGCCGGCGCGCGTGGCCACCTGCACCACCGCGACCAGCAGCGGCAGTGGCGACGCGGCCAGCGCGCAGTAGCCCAGCAGGATCGCGAATGCCGGCAGCAGCAATGCCGGTGCCACGCCGTGTCGGCGCAGCAGCCAACGGGTGACGAACAGCTGGATCACCAGGGTCAGGCCGTTCACCGCCCAGTCGATGGTGGCGTAATAGCGCGTCGCCGCTTCCGGCGTCGGATGGAACTCCCGGACGATCGCGGCCTGCTCGTTGTAGAGCAACGTGCCGACGCCGACCCCGAACACCATCATCACCGCGAGCGCCCGCAGCAGTGGTTCCTGCCATACCAGCCTGAGCCCCGCCAGCACCGATCCGCCGATGGCCTGCTCGCCATCGTGCACACCGTGCCGGCGTTCCCGGCGGGCCGCCCAGGGCCTCAGCCGCAGGATGCACAGCAGGCAGACCGCAAGGAAGCCGGCCGACACCAGCAACAGGTTCGCCACCCCGAGCGGGCCGACCAGCCAGCGGGTGATGGCCGGGCCGACCAATGCACCGATGGTGCCGCCCGCGCCGATGTACCCGTAGAGGCGCTTGGCGTGCTCGTTGTCGAACACGTCCGCCATGAAGCTCCAGAACACCGCCACGGCGAACAGGTTGAACACCGCGCTCCAGACGTAGAACGCCGCACCACGGCCCGAAACGCCGGTGTCGAACAGCCAGTAGAAACCGAGCAGGCAAGCGATGAAGACGAGATAGACCAGCGGCAGGAACACCCGCCTGGGAAAACGCGCCACCAGCGCGCCGTAGACCGGCTGCAGCAGCACCATCGCCACGAACACCGCGCTGAAAAGCACCTGCAGGGTGTACTCGCCCAGGTCGACGCCGGCGCTAGCCGCCAGGTCGACCAACCAGCGTGGGAACACCGTGGCCGGGTCGCCGGACGCGCCCATCGCGTCGCGCACCGGACGCAGCACGTAGTAGCCGCACAGGAGGCAGAAGAAATAGAGCAGCGCCCACCACAGCGGTGGTGACTCGGCCAGGGCCACGCGGAACCGGCGCAGGTTGGAGACGTTGGAGGTCACGGCGGGCCGCGGGACGAGCGATGCGGCACGGTAGCCGAACGCGCTTGCGCTGTCAGTGACGGATCCGGTCGGCCTGGCCGTACGCGGCGCCCAGCAGTGGCGGCAGCGGACAGTGCAGGATCGCGCAGATGGTCCGCAGCAGCTCGGCTTCGGCCACGCTGACACGGCCGTCGTGGCTGGCCGCGATGGTCACGGCCTCGACCAGCAGCTTCTTGGCCATCGGGTGGAGCAGGTCCAGCGATGGCCACACCTGTTCGAGCGCCTGTACCGGCTGGGCCGGCGCCCGGTAGCGGGCCTGGTGGTGCGGCAGGATGTGCTGCATCCCGGCCAGGAACGCATGGCGCGCCGAAACCTCGTCGGCATGGCCGGCATGCGCGGCAACCGTCAGCAGGACGGTGATCTCGTCGACGAGCGTCCCCGGCTTGCGGCGGCCGAAACTGGCATAGCGTGCCGGCGCCAGGGACTCGCGCAACTGCACGGTCAGCAGCCGGCCCAGGCAGTACTCGAACAGCGACACCTCGCCGTCCGCGGTCGACATCGCTTCCACCGTGTCGAGCAGCAGTTCCAGTTGCGGACGCGGACGCCGGCGCAGCACCGGGAACGACAGTTCGACCAACGGCAGCCGCAGCATCGGGTGCAGGTGGGCAAGGTGGCGCTCGTACAGTCCGCGCACGTCGGTCGCGACCGCTTCCCCCAGGCGCGCGGCGATGCCGAACAGCTGCCGTTGGGCCACGTCCGTGCGCGGGTCCACCAGCACACCGAGCACCAGCGCGATGGCCCGGTCGCGGTCACGGGCGAGAGCGCGCAACGGTTCACCCAGCTCACCCATGACGACATCCGCGCGGTGGTGGTCGTCTTCGTCCGGATTGCCAACGTGTGCGGACACCTGCCCGGCAACGATGCCCCGTTCGGCGTGCGCGGGTGGCAGTGGGTCGTGGGTGGCAAGGCCGAGGTGCAGGTCTTCCTCCAGCCCGTGCGGCGGCTGGTCCTTCCAGCGCCTGGACAGCAACGCCAGTTGCCGGTCGCTGAAAGACGGCTCCAGCGCCTGGATGCGTTCGACCAGCGGCGGATGGGTGGCGAACCATTCCGCCATGCGGCCGCCGAATCCCAGGCCGTCGCCGAACAGCATGTGGCTGACTTCCTCGGCATCGCCGGTGGAAGCCAGCACCGACCCGTCAGGCAGGCCACCGATTTTCTTGAGTGCACCGGCCAGGCCGGCCGGCTGGCGGGTGAACTGCACAGCGCTGGCGTCCGCCAGGCGCTCGCGCTGTCGGCTGACCCCGGCACGGATCAGGCGGGCAAACAGCAACCCCACCCAGCCGATCGCGATCATCGCCGCCGCGGCCACCATCACGCCGACCGCCACGCCAGCGCCTCGACGATGCCCGCGGCCCTGCAGGCCGACGCGCCCGAAGTCCAGCACGTGGCGGCCGATCAGCCCCAGCATCGAGATCCCGAACAGCACCCCGACCAGCCGCAGGTTGAGCCGCATGTCGCCATTGAGGATGTGGGCGAACTCGTGGGCGACCACGCCCTGCAGCTCATCGCGGTTTAGCCGCTCGAGCGCCCCGCGGGTGACCGCCACCACCGCGTCCGCCGCTGCGTGGCCGGCAGCAAAGGCGTTGATCCCCGCCTCGTGGTCGAGCACGTACACGCCCGGCACCGGTACGCCCGAGGCAATGGCAACCTCCTCGACCACGTTGCGCAGGCGCCGCAACTCGGGGTCGGTCGTGTCGGCCGCGACCGGCGTGCCACCCAGTTGCGCGGCAATCGCCTCGCCACCCCCGCCCAGGCTCGCCAGCCGGTAGAGCGAACCCAGGCCGATCGTCGCAAGGGTCAGGACCGTCGCCACTACCAGCGCACCGCCGCTTCCGCCGCTCACCACCCAGGCCATTGCATCCACCGCGAGCACGACCGCGACCACGGCCAGTGCAAACAGCACGACCAGCCGAACGGATGCGCGGCGCGCGGCCGCCTGGCGCTCAAAGAAGTTCATCGGACGGATGTCGGTGCCGCGCGGGCGGCGCCATGCCAAGCGTCAGAAACGCACCTGCGGGGCCAGCCGCATTTCGGGCTGGTCCGTTGGCAGGGATAGTGGCGCGGCCGGGGCAAAACCGAAGTTGCCCGCCACCAGGCTCGAGGGGAATACCTCGCGCTTGTTGTTGTAGGCCATCACCGCGTCGTTGTAGGCCTGGCGTGCAAACGCCACGCGGTTCTCTGTGCTGGTCAGCTCTTCGGACAGCTGCGCCATGGTCTGGTTGGCCTTCAGGTCCGGATAGGCCTCGGCCACCATCATCAGCCTTCCGAGCGCACCCTCGAGTTGGCGCTCGCCCGCGTCCAGCTGGGCCATGGCAGTGGCGTCGCCGGGACTGGCCTTGGCCGCCGACAGGCCCGACACCGCCGCCGCGCGCGCCTGCATCACCGCTTCCAGGGTTTCCCGCTCGTGGGTCAGGTAACCCTTGGCGGTCTCGACCAGGTTCGGGATCAGTTCGAAACGGCGCTGCAGCTGCACGTCGATCTGGGCAAAGGCGTTCCTGTAGGCGTTCCGGGCGGTCACCAGACCGTTGTAGAGGCCCACGCCCCAGAACATGAACAGGAGAAACAAACCCAACAAAATCAGGAAGCTGAACATGTTTGCTCGCGTAACCCTGAAAACCGGCGCTATGATCCGGGGACCCCGAGCATACGCAGGCGCGACGACCTATGAAAGACGAAGCGAACCGGCTCCCTCGCATCGGTGGGCGTCTGGGTGCGCTCGCGTTCCTGCTGACGCTGACGCTGGGTTCGGCGGCGCAGACCACGCTTCCGTGGAGCGACACCGCACAGGCCGATTCATCCGAAGTCGAGGCCTCCTTGCGTGGCCCGGCCACGCAGCCGGTGCAGGTCGCGACCAGCACGCCGCAACAGGCGCCGCCGGTGCCGGCACGCGTCAAGCCGGCCGCCCCGCCGCTGCCACCCGACTTCGACGTCGCCATGTTCGAGGCGATGGCCCAGCAGATCGTCGCCAACCAGCGCGTGCCCGGCCTGGCGATGGCGATCGTCCACGACGGCAAGGTTCTCAGCGCGCGCGGCTACGGCATCACCGACGTCAGCGACGCGGAGCCGGTCGACTCGCACACCGTGTTCCGGCTCGCATCGCTATCCAAGGGCTTCGCCGGCACCATGGCCGGCCTGCTGGTGGCCGACGGCCGCCTTCGCTGGGACAGCAAGCTCACCGACTACATGCCCGAGTTCGAACTGAGCCAGCCCGGCGCCGCCAGCCAGATCACCGTGGCCGACCTGCTGAGCCACCGCGTTGGTCTGTCGCACAACGCCTTCGATCGCGACCTTGAGCGTTACGTCGACTACCGGACCCTGACCCGCCGGCTCTCCAGCGCACCGCTCAAGTGCCAGCCCGGCACCTGCTACGCCTACCAGAACGTCGCCTTCAGCCTGATCGGCGACATCGTGTTCGCCACCACCGGCGACTTCTACAGCCAGGAAGTGCAGAGCCGCCTGCTCAAGCCGCTGGGCATGAACGACGCCAGCCTCGGCCTCGAGGGCATCGAGTCCAGCGCGCGCTGGGCCAAGCCGCACGTGCGCGGCCGTGGTGGCTGGGTCTCGGTCATGCCCAAGCCGACCTACTACGAAGTCGCACCCGCCGCCGGCGTCAATGCCAGTGCCAGCGACATGGCCCAGTGGCTCATCGCCCAGACCGGCCATCGCCCCGACGTCATTCCCGCGCCGCTGCTGGCCACGCTGCACAAGCCGCTGGTCGACACCCCGTACCAGACGCGCAGCTCCTCGTGGCGTCGTGCCCGCCTCGACTCCGCGGGCTACGGGCTTGGCTGGCGGGTCTACAACTATTCCGGCCGGCCGCTGGTCTACCACGCCGGCGCCGTGCAGGGTTATCGCGGCATGATCGCGATGCTGCCCGACCAGGATCTCGGCATCGCCGTGCTGTGGAACGGTGAGAGCTCGGTGCCGACGGGGCTGCTGCCGACGATGATCGACCGCGCGGTCGGGATTCCGTCGAGCGCCACGGCCTGGCTGGACATCGATTTCAACCAGCACGCCTGGTACGCCGAGAACGGGCGCAACGCCCCCGGCAGCAGCGCCGCCGAGGCGACCGCCGCACCGCGCTGAGTCATGGCGGCGTTCCATCCGGGGACGCCGCAACCCGCGATCCAGTCCAGATCGCAATCGCCGGGCCCCAATGAAAAAGCCCTCCCCCGCCTGGGCCGCGGGGAAGGGCTGACTGCAGTGTTGCGGTATCGGGTGGCTTAGATCATCGGTGCCGGGGTTGCCGGCATCGCGGTCGGAGCCTGCTGCTTCTTGGTGGCGCGACGGGTCGGCTTCTTGGCCGTGGCCTTCTTCGCTGCCGGTGCCTTGGCGGCCTTCTTGGCGGCCGGGCGCTTGGTCGCCGCCTTCTTGGCGGTCTTCTTCGCGGCTGGACGCTTGGTCGCCGCCTTCTTGGCGGTCTTCTTGGCAGCGGTCTTCTTGGTAGCTGCCTTCTTGGCGGTCTTCTTCGCGGTCTTCTTGGCCGCCGGTTTGCGCACGGCCTTCTTCGCGGTCTTCTTCGCCGTGGCCTTCTTGGCCGTCTTCTTCACCGACTTCTTGGCGGTTGCCTTCTTGGCGGTCTTCTTGGCGGTTGCCTTCTTTGCAGTCTTCTTGGCGGTTGCCTTCTTCGCGGTCTTCTTCGCGGTCGCCTTCTTGGCGGCCGGCTTCTTCACCGCCTTCTTGGCCGCGGACTTGCGCACGGTCTTCTTGGCGGCGGCCTTCTTGGCTGCCGGCTTCGCAGTCTTCTTCGCCGCTTTCTTCGCGGCAGGCTTCTTCTTCGCAGCTTTCTTCGTGGCCATGAGATGGCTCCTCGTCAGTGGTCTATCGGGGTGTACAGCCCAGTACCAAAACGTCGCGGGGTGCGACCCCGCGACCAACCGCCGACACCACCGGTGCCGGAGCGGATCCACGCACTTCCACCTGCATGCCCGCCACGCCGGCGAAGCGAGTCGCGCGCAAAGAAAAACCCGATCCGCCGAAGGCCGACCGGGCTGCATGCAAGGGAAGGTTTCGCGATTGCGGATGTTTGGAACCCACCGGGGACAGAAGCACCGCGTCCACCGTTTTGACCATCCAGGCGGAGTTCCGTGTTGTTGCCCGCGTTGTCGCGTTGACTTTGCTCACTCGCTTCCGTGGGTAACGCTGTTTCGCGAAACCTAATCACGGTTTTTCATAGTGTCAACAAGTCCCCGCGCGCTTCGCCCTGCCGTTTTCCCGACAGCAGCGGCGCATTGGTCGACGCGGCTTCGTCGCGAACCGGTTGCGTTGCGATCAACAGGATGCCCGGGCATTTGCACGCGCCGCTGATAGCCAAGCGCAGCGCGGTCTGCAGCCATGCCATGCAGTGCGGTCTTGCGCGCACGCAGCGCAGCCGGTCGTAATCGTCGCGAAACCGCACTGGCGAATTTTTGACCAGCCAGCGATATCGGGAGAACGCCCGCCGTGCGAGCCGTTTCGCATTGCACAAGGCGAAAGTGCGCGGGAATTTTCATGCCGACTCACTGGCACGGATCGCCGCCAACGAAAAATCCGCGCCGTTGCCGACGCGGATTTCCATGTGTGTCGCGTTGCCCCGATCGGGGCATGACGGTCGCCCGTCAGTGGTCTTCGTCTTCGAGCAACTCGGCATAGCCGTCCGGGTCGAGCAGCTCGTTGACCTGTCCGGGCTCGTCCATCTGCAGGGTGAAGAGCCAGCCTTCGCCGAACGCATCCTCGTTGATGGTCTCGGGCTTGTCGCCGAGTGCGTCGTTGACTTCGACCACGGTGCCGCTGACCGGCGCGTAGACATCGGACGCCGCCTTCACCGACTCCACCACCGCGCACGCGGTACCGGCCTCGACACGGTCACCGACGCCCGGGAGCTCGACGTACACCAGGTCGCCCAGCAGGCCCTGCGCGTGGTCGGAGATACCGATGGTGGCCTTGCCGTCGGCCTCGACGCGGATCCACTCGTGTGATTTCAGGAACTTCAGGTCGCCGGGGATCTCGCTCATGGGATGCTCCGATGCTGCGGGTGTGGGAAAGGGGCGGACAGTGTAGCGAAGGCGCCGCGGCGCGTGGACTGCGCCGCGCCGGGGTGGGACGTGTCAGGCCAGCACGCCGTCCTGCGGCTGGCCTTCCCGGACGAACGGGAACTTGACCACGCGCACCGGCACCTCGCGGCCACGGATGTCGACCCGCACATTGGCGGCGGCGCCCAGCGGGATGTCACCGGCCGGCACACGGGCGAAGGCGATCGCCTTGCCAAGCGTCGGCGAGAACGTGCCCGACAGGATCTCGCCTTCGCCGTTCGGGGTCAGCACCTTCTGGCCATGGCGCAACACGCCCTTGTCGTCCATCACCAGCGCGATCATCTGGCGCGGCGCGCCGTCGGCCTTCTGTCGCTCGAGCGCCTCGCGACCGATGAACCCGCGCCCCTCGTCGAGGGAGACGGTCCAGCCGAGGGCGGCTTCGTACGGCGACACGGACTCGTCCATGTCCTGGCCGTAGAGGTTCATCCCGGCTTCCAGCCGCAAGGTGTCACGCGCGCCCAGGCCGGCCGGCTTCACCCCGGCGGCCAGCAACGCGTCCCACAGCGCGACGGTGCGGTCACCGGGCGCGACGATCTCGAACCCGTCCTCACCGGTGTAGCCGGTGCGGGCGATGAAGACGCCGGTGCCGTCGGCAAGCTGCGCGTCGCGCGCGGCGAAGCGGCCAAGCTTGGTGATCGACGCGCGGTCCTCCTCTCGCAACAGTCCGATCACTTTGTCGCGTGCGTTGGGGCCCTGGACCGCCACCAGTCCGAGGTCGTCACGCTCGACCACCTCGACGCCGAACGGCGCCGCCTGCCGGGCGATCCACGCGAGGTCCTTGTCGCGGGTGCCGGCATTGACGACCAGCCGGAAGAACTCCTCGCCGAGGAAATAGATGATGAGATCGTCGATCACCCCGCCCTGCTCGTCGAGCATGCAGGTGTACAGCGCCTTGCCGGGCTTGGTGAGCTTGTCGACCGAGTTGGCCACCAGCCTGCGCAGGAACTCGCGCACGCGCTCGCCCTTCAGGTCGACGACGGTCATGTGGGAGACGTCGAACATGCCCGCGTCCTGGCGGACCGCGTGATGTTCGTCGATCTGGGAGCCGTAGTGGATCGGCATGTCCCAGCCACCGAAGTCGACCATCTTGGCGCCGAGGGCGCGGTGGCTGTCGTTGAGGATGGTCTTCTGGGTCATGGTCCGGCGCCTGTTGTGGGGCGGGCATTATCCCAGACCGGCGCCGCGGTGGCGGCGCCGGCGTACGGAAGCGTCCGGTGTCAGGTCGCGGGCTCGACCTTCAACGTCATGCCGTCGCTGCCGACCACGCGCACGGCGGTGCCCACCGGCAGCTCGGGACCGGTGACGTCCCAGTAGGCGTCAGCGATCTGCACGCGCCCGCGGCCGGAGACGATCGCCTGCTCGAGCGGCACGACGCGTCCGACCAGGGCGTCGGTGCGACGATTGAGTGTCGGCCGGTCACTCACCCGCTCGCGACCACGGAAGCGGGTGCGGTAGATCTGGATCGACGCGAAGCTGAGGACGACGAAAGCCACCGCCTGTGCGAGCAGCGGCAGGTCGAACAGCAACACCAGGACGAACACCGCCGCTGCCGCGAACCCGAGCCACAACATGAAGGCGCCCGGGGCAAGGGTCTCGGCCGCGAACAACAGCAGCGCGATGGCCGCCCATGCCACCGCTTGCCAGTCCCAGCGCATCGCTCAGCGCCCCGTCCGCGGCGGGACCACGGCATGCGGACCGGCCGGCCGGTCGAGCGCTTCCTTGGCCAGGTCGGCGATGCCGGCGATCGAGCCGATCACGCCGGCCGATTCCATCGGCATCAGGACGAACTTCTGGTTCGGCGCCTCGGCCAGTGCCTTGAACGCCTCGATGTACTTCTGCGCGACGAAGTAGTTGATCGCCTGTACGTTGCCAGCGGAGATGGCGTCCGACACCATCTGCGTCGCGCGGGCTTCGGCCTCGGCCAGTCGCTCGCGCGCCTCGGCCTCGCGGAACGCGGCCTCACGCTCGCCCTCGGCTTCGAGGATCGTGCTCTGCTTCTCGCCCTCGGCCTTGAGGATTTCCGCCTGGCGGAAGCCCTCGGCCTCCAGGATGTTGGCGCGCTTCTCGCGCTCGGCCTTCATCTGCCGTGCCATCGCCTCGACCAGGTCACGCGGCGGGGCGATGTCCTTGAGCTCGATGCGGTTGACCTTCAGTCCCCACGGGTGCGTGGCCTGGTCGACCGCGGCAAGCACCTTGGCGTTGATCTCGTCGCGGCGCGACAGCGACTCGTCCAGGTCCATCGAGCCGATCGAGGTGCGGATGTTGGTCATCACCAGGTTGAGCGTGGCGATCTCCAGCTGTGCCACCTCGTAGGCCGCCTTGGCCGCGTCGAGTACCTGGAAGTACACGACGCCGTCGACCTTGACCACCGCATTGTCCTTGGTGATCACGTCCTGGCTGGGGACCTCCAGTACCTGCTCCATCATGTTGATCTTGCGGCCGATCCCCTGGTAGACCGGGATCAGGAAGTGGAGACCCGGCGACAGCGTGTGGGTGTACTTGCCGAAGGCCTCGACCGTCCATTCGTAGCCCTGCGGCACCATCCGTACCGCCTTGAACAGCATCACCACGCCGGCGAACACCAGCACGATCGCAAGCATCGTCCCCAGTCCCATGCCACATCCCCAAAGTTATGCGTAGGGGGAGTATAGGCACGGCGCGCGCCGGCGCGGGTGGCCGGTACGGGTGGCCAGCGCGCCCGGTGGCTACTTGGTCAGGATCAGCTTGTCGTTGCGGGTATGCCGCAACCGGTAGGTCTCGCCGCCGTGGCGGATCAGCACCTCGCGGGTGCCGCGCAGCAACGCACCGCTGTCGAGCGGACGCGCGTCGGCGACCGGGGGGTGCGTGGCGTGGTGCACTGGGGCGACGGGACGCGCCCGGTCATCGGACCGGATCGGCAGGTGGAGTAGACGCGGCCGATTGAGGGTTTGCAGGGCCATTGCGCAGTGCTCGGGGACGGGAGTGCTAGATGATAATGATTCGCATTAGACGCGCAACCCGCAAAGCACATTCAGTTTGCTGCGACCCTCACCCGCCCCCACACCGGGTCGCCCATGGACTCCACCAGCTCGATGGCGCGCAGGTTCTCGAGCAGTTGCTCGACCCGGCTGGCGCCGAGGATGACGCTGGACACGTGCGGGTTGCGCAGGCACCAAGCTATCGCCAGCGGCGCGGGTGGCACGTCCAGCTCCTTGGCCAGCGCGGTGAAGTGGCGCGCACGTTCGAGCCGGCGCTCGCTTTCCCCGCCGACGATGGTCTTGCGCAGGTGCGGCCCGAGTGCGCCGAATCGCCCGTCCTCCGACACGCCGTCGTTGTAACGGCCGGTCAACAGGCCCGAGGCCAGTGGCGACCACGTCGTGGTGCCCATGCCGTATTCGGCATACAGCGGCGCGTACTCCAGCTCCACCCGTTCGCGGTGCAGCAGGTTGTACTGCGGCTGTTCCATCGTCGGCGCTTGGAGGTGGTGCGCGCGGGCGACCTTGTGCGCCTCGCGGATCTGCGCGGCCGACCATTCGGACGTGCCCCAGTACATCACCTTGCCCTGGCGGACCAGGCCATCCATGGTCCGCACGGTTTCCTCGACCGGCGTGTCCGGATCGGGACGATGGCAATAGAACAGGTCCAGGTAGTCTACCCGCAGCCGTTTAAGCGCGCCGTGGCAGGCGTCGGTCACGTGCTTGCGCGACAGCCCGCGCTGGGTCGGCCGCGGTGCCTCCACCGAACCGAAGAACACCTTGCTGGACACGCAGAAGCCGTCGCGCGGCAGGCGCAGGTCGGCGATGACGTCGCCCATGACCCGTTCGGCCTCGCCGTTGGCGTAGCTCTCGGCGTTGTCGAAGAAGTTGATGCCGTGGTCCCACGCGGCCGCGACGAGTTCGCGCGCCGTGCCGCGGCCGACCTGGGCACCGAACGTGAGCCACGCGCCGAACGACAGTGCGGACAGTTGCAGGCCGGACGAGCCGAGGCGGCGGTACTGCATGGACGGACTCCAGGTGGGAACGATCGCAGTGTAAGCCCGGGGTCGAGCCCGATTGCCGCAGGCGGCTCGCTCCAGCGTCCGGCCGCCCGTACAATGGGCGGGCTGTTTCCTCCGGGGAGTAGCCCACCCGCGCAACGCGCGGGGACATGCATCAACACGCTTGGCCGGCAGGCCGTGGTGCATGGGGGATCGCCAGTCGATCCGGGGCAAGACCGAAGGCGACCATCGTGCGAATGACCCAGGGTGCCCAGGCACCGGGGCCGGGCCGCGCGGCGGTCGCTTTCCGACTGCCCGCCCGGCTCCCCGATCGTCCAATGCCCCAGTTGCAGTCACTGCTGCCCGATACCCTTCCCCTTGCCGCCGCACTCGTGTCCACCGGCACGGTCGCGTTGGCCGAGATCGGCGACAAGACCCAGTTGCTCGCCCTGCTGCTGGCCGCGCGGTTCCGCCGGCCATGGCCGATCATCGCCGGCATCCTCGTCGCCACCCTCCTCAACCATGCATTGGCGGCCTGGGTGGGGGCGCTGGCCGCCGACTGGCTGCGTCCGGAAGTCCTGCGCTGGGTCGTGGCCGCGAGCTTCCTGGCTGTGGCGGTGTGGACGCTGAAGCCCGATTCGCTCGACGATGAACCAGGGCTGCCCGGGCGGGGCGCCTTCATCGCCACCACCATCGCGTTCTTCATCGCCGAGATCGGCGACAAGACCCAGGTCGCCACCGTCCTGCTCGCGGCGCGGTACGAGCCGTTGTGGGAGGTCATTGCCGGTACCACCGTGGGGATGCTGTTGGCCAACGTGCCGGTGGTGCTTCTCGGCAGCCGCTTCGCCGACCGGCTGCCGCTGAAGGCCGCCCGCTATGTCGCGGCGACGGTGTTCGCCGTGCTGGCCGGCTGGGTGGCCCTGCGCGGATTCGGCTGAGGGCCTTGGGCCTGACGCCCGTCGAGGGGCCACGCTATGCTGCGGCCGGACGCAGGGGAGGTCATGGAAAGCCGAAGCGCAAGGGAGATCCTGGCCGCCGTGCTGGCTCGACCCGACGAGGTCATGCTCGAGGTCGGTGCGGGCGGCGAGCTGCTGGTTGCACGCCTGCGCGTGGTCATCGCCGCGCTGTTGCTGGTGCTTCCGCTTGCCAACGCGGTCAGCGGCGGCACGGTTCGCGAGACCCTGATCGGGCTGGGCGGCGCGGTGTTCGTCAATGTCTTCGCACAGGTCTGGCTGCAGCTGGCCCGGCGCCGGCGTCGCTATCGCTGGCTGTCGTTTGCTACGGTCGCGTTCGATGTCACCGCGACCACCGCCGTGCTCATCGTGCTGGCGTTTGCCCACCTGCCGGCCGCGCTCAACAGCATGGTGGTGTGGGGGTGCTACCTCCTGGCGATCGTCCTGACCGCCCTGCGCGGCGACGGTCGCACGACCTTGTTCGCCGGTGCGCTGGCCGTACTCCAGTACGGCGCGATCATCGCCGCTGTGTTCGCCTTCGCCGACTCGCCCGAGCACTTGCTGTCCAGCGACTACGGGGCGGTGACCCCGGGCCCGCAGGTACAGCGGGTGATGCTGCTGGTGATCGCGACGATGATCACGGCAACCGTGGTCTACCGGATGCAGCGGTTGGTCGAGATGTCCGGCACGGATGGCCTGACGCGCCTGCCGAACCGGACCTGGCTGCTGCATCGCATGCCGCGGCTGTTGGAGGTAGCCAGCGAGGAGGACGGCAGCCTCAGCCTGGCGCTGATCGACCTGGACCACTTCAGCCGCATCAATGACGAGGCCGGCCACCATGCCGGCGACCGGGCGATCCGCCATGTGGTCGAAGTCCTCAAGGGCATGACCGAGCGCAACGAGCGACTGGTGCGCCTGGGGGGCGAGGAATTCGTACTGGTGATGCCGCAGCCGCTGGGCACCGCCTGGGAGCGCGTCGATGCGATCCGGCGCGTGCTGGGCCAGCGCCCGTTCGATCCCGAGCGCGGCAACCTCGAGCCCCTGCGGTTGACCTTCAGCGCCGGCGTGGCCGCGAGCCCGCACGACGGCCACGACCTCTCGACCCTGCTGCGCCGGGCCGACCGCCGCCTGAAGATGGCCAAGCGCGAGGGGCGCAACCGGGTGATCGCCCGCGACGGCTGAGCGCCACAGCGAGGTACCTGAACCGGCGGATTGTTGCCCGCCCCTGCCCGCCTGCCCTACGCTGCGCGGTCGAGCACGGCAATGGCCGCAGGGGAAGTGGATGGAAGGTCTGTCACGGGTCGCCTTCGGCCTGTTTGGTCTCGCGGTGCTGGTCGGCATCGCCTGGTTGTTCTCCAACCACAAGAAGGCGGTCGACTGGCGGCTGGTGCTGACCGGCATCGTCCTGCAGATCGGATTCGCCGCGCTGGTGCTGCTGGTGCCAGGCGGCCGCGACGTGTTCGACGCGCTCGGCAACGGCTTCGTGAAGCTGCTCGGGTTCGTCAATGCCGGCTCGGAGTTCATCTTCGGCAGCCTGATGAACGTCGAGACCTACGGCTTCATCTTCGCCTTCCAGGTGTTGCCGACCATCATCTTCTTCGCCTCGCTGATGAGCGTGCTGTACCACCTGGGGGTGATGCAGGCGGTGGTGCGCGCGATGGCGTGGGCGATCACCAAGGTCATGCGGGTCTCCGGTGCGGAGACCACCAGCGTCTGCGCCAGCGTCTTCATCGGCCAGACCGAAGCCCCGCTGACGGTGCGGCCGTACATCTCGAAGATGACCGAGTCCGAGCTGATCACGATGATGATCGGCGGCATGGCGCACATCGCCGGCGGCGTGCTTGCGGCCTACGTCGGCATGCTCGGCGGCGGCGACCCGGTGGCGCAGGCGTTCTACGCCAAGCACCTGCTGGCGGCGTCGATCATGGCGGCGCCGGCGACGATGGTCGTCGCCAAGCTGCTGATCCCCGAAACCGGCACGCCGCTGACGCGCGGCACGGTCAAGATGGAGGTCGAGAAGACCACCAGCAACGTCATCGACGCGGCCGCGGCCGGCGCGGGTGACGGCCTGCGGCTCGCCCTGAACATCGGCGCGATGCTGCTGGCGTTCATCGCCCTGATCGCCCTGATCAACTGGCCGCTGACCTGGATCGGCGAGGTGACCGGCTTGTCGGCCGCGCTCGGCAAGCCGACCGACATGGCCACCCTGCTGGGTTACGTGCTGTCGCCGGTCGCCTGGCTGATCGGCGTACCGTGGCAGGACGCCAATGTCGTCGGTGGCCTGATCGGCGAGAAGATCGTGCTCAACGAATTCGTGGCCTACCTGCACCTGGCCGAGATCGTGAACGGGCAGAACCCCGGCGTGGTGTTGACCGACCAGGGCCGCCTGATCGCCACCTACGCGCTGTGCGGCTTCGCCAACTTCAGTTCGATCGCGATCCAGATCGGCGGCATCGGCGGGCTCGCGCCCGACCGCCGCCAGGACCTCGCCCGCTTCGGCCTGCGGGCCGTGCTCGGCGGCACCATCGCGACCCTGATGACCGCGACGATCGCCGGCGTGCTGACCGGCCTCGGCGGCTGACCGGGACACGCCGATGAGCGCCGTGGTCGTGATCGGCTCGTTCAACGTCGACCACGTGTGGTCGTTGCCGGTGTTGCCACGCGCCGGCGAGACGCTCCAGGGCGAGTACCGCACCGGCCCCGGCGGCAAGGGCTTCAACCAGGCCACCGCCGCCGCACGCGCGGGGGCCGTGACCGCCTTCGTCTGCGCGCTCGGCGCCGATGCCGGCGGACAACTGGCCCGCGCACTGGCGAGCGTCGACGGCATCGTCCTGCGCGACGCCGCCAGCACGCATCCCACCGGCACCGCCGGCATCTATGTCGACCGGGAAGGACGCAACAGCATCGTCATCGGTGCCGGCGCCAACGCGGCCATGACACCCGCCCACGTTCGGGCGCAGGGTGACGTGTTCGCCGATGCGCGGGTGGTGTTGGCGCAGCTGGAATCGCCGGTCGACGCCGTGCTTGCCGGTTTCGACCTGGCCCGCGACGAAGGCGTGCCGACGTTGCTCAACCCCGCACCGGCCGATGCCGATCTGCCGGCCGGCCTCCTGGCCCAGTGCGATGTCCTGACGCCCAACGAATCCGAATTCTCCGCCCAGCTCGCCCGCCACTGCGGCGAGCCGGTAGAACCCGGGGCGGTGGCGGGAATGGCCGACGCCGAACTGCATCGGCTGTGCCGCCGGCTGCTGCCGCACGGCACGGTGGTGGTGACCCTCGGCGCGCGTGGTTGCCTGGTGTCGCATGCCGACGGGATGCTTCGCGGCGACGACGCGGCGTTCTATCGCGTGCCCGCGGTGCCAGCCGACGCCATCGATACCACCGGCGCCGGCGATGCCTTCAACGGGGCGCTGGCGGCTGCATGGGCGACACACCCGGCGGCGCCATTCCACGTCCACGTCGGCTTTGCCAGCCTCTATGCCGCGCGGGCCTGCGAAAGCGCCGGCGCGGCGACGGCCATGCCGCACCTCGCCGATCTGTAACTATCTCGCGGCGTCGGACTGTGAGCTCGGGTTCGTAAATGGGACTGATTCCCATTACCATGCCCCGCTCGCGTTTCCCCGGATCCCTTATGTCCCGCACCCTCCTCGTCTCGGCCCTCCTGCTCGCGGCCAGCCCGGCCGTCCTCGCCCAGGACGCAACCGACCTCGATCGCGTGGTCGTCTCGGCCAGCACCAGCCGAATCCCCAACTCCGAGGCGGCGCTGCCCAACACGATCACGGTGATCGACGAGGCGGAGCTGCAGCAACAGCTGGCCGTAACCCAGGACCTGTCGCAGGTGCTCGCGAACCTCATCCCGGCATTCGCGCCCTCGCGCCAGAAAATGACGAGTGCCGGCGAGTCGGTGCGCGGGCGGCAGCCGCTCTACATGGTCGACGGCGTGCCGCAGTCGACCCCACTGCGCGACGGCTCGCGCGACGCGCACACCATCGACCCGGCGATGATCGAGCGCATCGAGGTGATCCACGGGGCCAACGCCCTGCAAGGCATCGGCGCATCGGGCGGCATCATCAACATCATCACCAAGCGGGCGCCCCGCGAGGATGGCGCGCGCTTCCATGAGGTCACCATCGGCGCGAACACCGCGATGCCCCGCGAGGACGACGGCGCCGGCTATCGCGCTTCGTACCTCTTCGGCACCGCGCAGGGTGCACTCGACTTCGTGGGTGGCCTCTCCTACGCGCAGGAAGGCCTGTACTACGATGCCGACGGCAATCCGATCGCGCCCGAGCCGGTGCAGGGCGACCTGATGGACGCCAATAGCCGCAATCTGTTCGCGAAGGCGGGCTGGGCGATCGACGACCAGCGGCGGCTCCAGCTGACCGCCAGCCATTATCGGCTGGAAGGCGAAGGCCACTACGCCGTGGTCGACGGCGACTACCGGCTCGGCGTTCCGGCCACCGCCACGCGCGGTGACCAGCCCTTGGAGCCTCCGCGTAACGACTCCCGCTCGGCCAGCCTGGACTACCGCGACCACGACCTCGCGGGCGGCCAGTTCCAAGGCCAGCTGTTCTGGACCCGTTTCGAAGGCCGTTACGGCAGCAACGCCTATGTCGACTTCTTCAACACCGGGAGCGACGAGGTCTGGTACGACCAGTCGCAGATCAATGCCGAGAAGCTCGGTGGCAAGTTCACCTGGACGCGCGGATACATCGCCGACCTGCCGCTCCGGCTGACGCTGGGGCTGGACCTCATCCGCGACACCACCGAACAACGCCAGCTGGCCAGCGACCTGGGCTGGGTGCCGCCGACCACGTACCAGAGCCTCTCGCCGCTGCTGCAGGCCGAGTACCGCCTCGGCCCGCTGCTGTTCACCGGTGGCGTCCGCCACGAGCGGGCCAAACTCGAGGTCGACGACTTCGTGACCCTGCCGCAGTACGGCGCGCAGTCGGTGCAGGGCGGCAGCCCCGACTTCAGCGAAACCCTGCCCAACTTCGGCGTGGTCTGGGAAGCCACCGCCGCGCTGAGCTTCTACGCCTCGTACGCGGAGGGCTACAGCGTCGCCGACATCGGCCGGGTGCTGCGCGCGGTCGACGAACCCGGCCAGAGCGTCGACACCCTGGTGTCGCTGACGCCTGTGATCGCCGACAACCGCGAGGTTGGCCTCGACTACGACGATGGCCGCTGGCTGGTCCACCTGGCGGCCTATCGTTCGGATTCCGACTTCGGGTCGCGGCTTGCATTCAACACCGCCACCGGCAGTTACGAGGTCAAGCGCGAGGCGACGGAGATCGAGGGCTTCGAGGGCAGCGTCGGCTTCCGGGTCAACGATGCCGCGCGCGTCGGCCTGGCCTACGCGCAGGCCGACGGCCACTACGACAGCAACGCCGACGGCGTCCTCGACAGCGACCTGCCCGGCGCCAACATCTCGCCGGACCGGATGACCGCCTACTGGCAGCACCAGTGGCTGCCGGGCCTGTCCACTCGTGTGCAGGCCAGCCATTCGGAGGACCGCGCGTTCGAGACCCGCGGCGTCGTCGACAGCCGGTTCGAGGGCTACACCACCTTCGACCTGCAGGCCAACGTCGGCCTTCCGGTGGGCACGCTGGCAGTGGGCATCGAGAACGTGTTGGACCGCCAGTACATCCACTACAGCTCGCAGATCCGCCCAAGCGACGAGGACTACTTCGCCGGCCGCGGCCGGGTGTTCAGCGCGAGCTGGTCGCACCGCTTCTGAGCGTCCGATGCAGACCCGCGCCAGCCTTCCGGTGACCCCCGCCAGCCCCGCCCCCGCCCCTGCGGCGAAGGCGGTCGCGGTGCGGCACAGGCTGCGCGCGATGCTCTCGTGGCTGCATCTGTGGGTCGGCCTGCTGGCGGGCACCGTGTTCGCGCTGGTGGGGCTGTCGGGCAGCGTGCTGGTCCTCCATGACGACATGCTGCAATGGCAGCACCCGCAGCTTGCCGGGCACGAACCGCGGGCCGACGGCGCCGTGTTGGCGCGCATCTTCGATCAGTGGTCGCCCGAAGGCCTCGGCAGCGTCCACCTGCCCGAACCCGACGGCGTGCCGACGTGGCAGGGCTACTTCGGCGATGGCCGGCGCGGCTACTTCGATCCGGCCACCGGCGACCTGCTGCTGATGCGCAGCACCGACGACGACTGGCTCTTGTGGCTGCACGACTTCCATATCGAACTGCTAGGCGGCGCGCTGGGCAAGGAGTTGCTCGGCATCGTCGGCTGGATCGCGGTCGGGCTGCTGCTGACCGGGCTGTACCTGTGGTGGCCCAAGGCCGGGCGGCTGCTCGCGCAACTCAGGATGCACCGCGGCCCGCCGGTGCGCCGCTGGCTGACCTGGCACCGCAGCAGCGGGGTGCTGTTGTTGCCGCTACTGTTGCTGGCCACGCTGACCGGCGTCGGCATGATCTACCACGCCGGGTTCCGCGCGGTGCTGACCGGCGCGTTCGGTGGTGATGCCATGCCCACGCCGCCCGAACTCGCGCTGGACGCCGACCGCCCGATCGACTGGTCGCGCGTGCTCGCGCTGGCGGGAACCGCCCTGCCCGATGCGCGCCTGACCCGCACCGGCGCCCCCGAGCCCGGATCCGACGTGGTGTCGTTCCGTGCGCGCAACGCCGGCGAATGGCATCCCAACGGCCGAAGCCTGGTCCATGTGAACCGCGCCGGCACGCGCGTGCTGGCGGTGCACGACGCCACCGGCCAGCGCCCCGGCGCCCGCATGACCGAGGCGATCTACCCGCTGCACATCGGTTCCGTCGGCGGGCCCGCCTACCGATGGGCGACCGTAGCCGCCGGCCTGTTGCCGGCCTTCCTGCTGGTGACCGGTTTCCTGTTCTGGCGCCGGCGCCGGGGCAAGCGCTGATACATCCCGGGCCGGTAAACTGCGCGGATGCGGATCGGTCCCCACACCATTGAGCCCGCGGTGGTCCTCGCGCCGATGGCGGGCGTCACCGACAAGCCCTTCCGGGTGCTGTGCAAGCGCCTAGGCGCCGGTCTGTGCGTGTCGGAGATGACCACGTCCGACCCGCGCTTCTGGGGCACCGCCAAGTCGCGCCACCGGATGGACCACGCCGGCGAGCCGGCGCCGGTCAGCGTGCAGATCGCCGGGACCGTCCCGCAAGTCATGGCCGACGCCGCCCGCCACAACGTCGACAACGGCGCGCAGATCATCGACATCAACATGGGCTGCCCGGCCAAGAAGGTCTGCAACGCCTGGGCAGGCTCGGCGCTGATGCGCGAACCGGCGCTGGTCGCCGACATCCTCGATGCCGTGGTCAACGCGGTCGACGTGCCGGTGACGCTGAAGATCCGCACCGGCTGGGCCGCCGGCCACCGCAACGCGCTGGAGATCGCCCGGATTGCCGAGGCGGCCGGCATCGCCGCGCTCGCGGTGCATGGCCGCACGCGCGACCAGCAATACAAAGGCCTGGCCGAGTACGACACGATCGCCGAGGTCAAGGCGGCACTGTCGATCCCGGTGATGGCCAACGGCGATGTCGACTCCCCGCGCAAGGCCCGCGAGGTACTGGATTACACCGGCTGCGACGCGGTGCTGGTCGGCCGCGCCGCGCAGGGACGGCCGTGGATCTTCCGGGAGATCGCCCATTACCTCGACACCGGCACCGGACTACCGGAGCCGTCGCTGGCCGAGGTCCGCGACATCCTGCTCGGCCACCTGCGCCACCTGCACGATTTCTACGGCGAACCGTCCGGTGTGCGCATCGCCCGCAAGCATCTGGGCTGGTACGCCAGGGACCGCCCCGAGAACGCCGCGTTCCGCGCGGTGGTCAACCGCGCCGAGACCGCCGACGCACAATTGCGCCTGACCGCCGACTACTTCGATGCCCTCGTCGCGGGCGTCGCCCCCGACCTGCCCGTTGCCGCCTGAGCGGCGCCGTGGAACCGACATGACCGACTCCTGCACCGCTACCGACTTCCCCTACCTGCACGGCTTCTCGCCGACCGAGCAGGCGCGCCTGATGAAGCAGGCGCGGCTCGCCGAATCCACGATCTTCCGCAACATCGACTACGCCGGCGCGACCCGCCTGCTCGAGGTCGGCAGCGGCGTGGGTGCCCAGACCGAGATCCTGCTGCGCCGCTTCCCCGACCTGCACGTGACCTGCGTCGATCTCAACACCGCGCAGGTCGCCGCCGCCCGCCAGAACCTCGGCAGCCGGCCGTGGCTGGACGGCCGCTACGCACTGCACGAGGCCGATGCGACCGACCTGCCGTTCGAGCCACGCAGCTTCGACGCCGCCTTCCTGTGCTGGGTACTCGAGCATGTGCCGGCGCCGGCGCGTGCGCTCAGCGAAGTCCGCCGGGTGCTGCAGCCCGGTTCGGTCGTGTACGTCACCGAGGTCATGAATGCCTCGTTCCTGCTCGACCCGTACTCGCCCAACACCTGGCGCTACTGGATGGCGTTCAACGACTTCCAGATCGACAGTGGCGGTGACCCGTTCGTCGGCGCCAAGCTCGGCAACCTGCTGCTGGCCGGTGGCTTCCACGACGTCACCACCGAAGTGAAGACCTTCCACTTCGACAACCGCGAGCCGGCGCGCCGCAAGACCATGATCGCCTTCTGGGAGGAGCTGTTGCTCTCGGCGGCCGACCAGCTGGTCGCGGCTGGCAAGGTCACCCCCGAAGTGGTCGAGGGCGTGCGCGCGGAGATGCGCCAAGTGCAGAACGACCCGAACGCGGTGTTCTTCTTCTCGTTCGTGCAGGCACGCGCCGTCGTCTACTGATCGGCCCGGACGGTGGACTGCGGCTCGGTGTCGCCGGCCGGCCTGGCCGGTTCGAGCATCCCGTTCGGGGTCCAGATGCGCTGCCACATCGCCGACAGCCGCCGGCTCGCCTGCCACGGCCACTGCAACTGGCGCGGCGGCACCTCGCGCCAGCCCGCGCCGTCATCGCGGGCGACCACGAAGCGGAACGAATAGTCCGGTTCCGACCCCATCCGCAGGTCGCTCAGCACCAGCTCGCCATCGCGCCGCTCGGCCTTCATGAAGCCGCGGTTGAACCAGGTCAGCCGCTGCACCGCCGGATACTCGTACACGGCCGCGAGCGCCTTCACGTCGGTCCGGTACTCGCGGAAGTGCATCGCCCCCCGGTCGGCGACCAGTGAGCGCTCGCCCTCGACGAAGCCCTCCGGCGTCATCGCCACGACCCGCCAGAGCAGGATGTTGAACGGGGTCGGCACCGAGAAGCGCGGCGCGTCCGCCAGGTTCATCGCCGCCAGCGAATCCGCCGCCACCCGCTCGACCTGCCACTTGGCCACCTGCGAGGCGCCCAGGTACATCGTGCTGAGCACGAGCCCGCCGACCAGCACCTGCTGGCTGATCCGCCGCTCGCCGGCGATCGCCGCCACCCCAACGCCTACCAGCAGCCACACCGTGTACAGCGGGTCGATGATGAACACGCTGGACCACATCGCCGGCCGTGCCGCGAACGGCCACAGCAGTTGCGTGCCGTAGACAGTGAAGGCATCCAGCAGCGGGTGGGTCAGCAGCGCCAGCTGGATCGCCCAGAACCACCGGCGCGGCGCCTGCGCCACCCGCCCGCCACGGCTCCGGCACCAGGTCCATATCGCCCACGCGACGAACGGCAGCACCAACAGCGAGTGGCTGACGCCGCGGTGCCAGGTCATGCGCTCGACCGGGTTGTCGGTCAGCAGGCTGATCGGCAGCACGTCGAGGTCGGGCAGCGTGCCCAGCGCCGCGCCCGCCAGCAGCGCTGCGCGGCGGTGCCCGGCCGGCGCGATGGCGGCGGCGACCGCGCCACCGAGCAGGATCTGGGTGATGGAGTCCATCGGCGAATGCTACGTCGCCTGGACAGCCGCGGCACCTTAACCGCAGGCATACCCCCGAGCGGGCACAATGCGCGGTGCGGGCGGACTCTGTATGATTCGCGCCCATCCTTTTATCCGAATGCAAGGATATAGCGCCGATGTCGAGCTACCTCTTCACCTCCGAGTCCGTGTCCGAAGGGCACCCGGACAAGATCGCCGACCAGATCTCCGATGCCGTGCTCGACGCGATCCTGACCCAGGACAAGCGCGCCCGCGTAGCCTGCGAGACCATGGTCAAGACCGGCGTGGCGATCGTCGCCGGCGAGATCACCACCAGCGCCTGGATCGACCTGGAGGCGCTGACGCGCAAGGTGATCCTCGACATCGGGTATGACTCCAGCGACGTCGGCTTCGACGGCGCGACCTGCGGCGTGCTCAACCTCATCGGCAAGCAGAGCCCGCACATCGCGCAGGGCGTGGACCGCCGCAAGCCCGAGGAGATGGGCGCTGGCGACCAGGGCCTGATGTTCGGCTACGCCACCAACGAGACCGAAAGCTACATGCCGGCCGCGATCCACCTTTCGCACCGGCTGGTCGAGCAGCAGGCCAGGATCCGCAAGAAGCGCAACTCGCCGCTGCCGTGGCTGCGCCCGGACGCCAAGAGCCAGGTGACTCTGCGCTACGAGGGTGGCAAGGCAACCGCCATCGACGCGGTGGTGCTGTCGACCCAGCACGCCCCGGGCATCAAGCAGAAGGACCTGATCGAGGCGGTGCGCGAGGAGATCCTCAAGCCCGTGCTGCCGGCCAAGTGGCTGCACAAGGGCACCAAGTTCCACATCAACCCGACCGGCAAGTTCGAGATCGGCGGCCCGGTGGGCGACTGCGGCCTGACCGGCCGCAAGATCATCGTCGACACCTACGGTGGCTGGGCCCGCCACGGCGGTGGTGCGTTCTCCGGCAAGGATCCGTCCAAGGTTGACCGCTCGGCCGCCTACGCCGCGCGCTACGTCGCCAAGAACGTGGTTGCCGCCGGCCTGGCCGACCGTTGCGAAGTGCAGGTCAGCTACGCCATCGGCGTCGCCGAGCCGACCTCGATCTCCGTCACCACGTTCGGCACCGGTCGCATCCCCGACGAGCAGATCGAGAAGCTGATCCGCAAGCACTTCGACCTGCGCCCGTACGGCATCATCAAGATGCTCGACCTGGTGCACCCGGTGTACCAGTCGACCGCCGCGTACGGCCACTTCGGCCGCAAGCCGAAGGAGCTGAGCTACACCGACTCGGCCGGCGTCACCCACAACGCGACCGCATTCTCGTGGGAGAGGACGGACCGCGCCGAAGAGCTGCGCAAGGCCGCCAAGCTGAAGTAAGGCGCCACACGGCCCTCCTCGTCCGGGGAGGGCCGCGATAGAATCCCATCCCTGTCCCGCCGAGGGGCGCTGCGACCGCGACGCTGAAGAGCGCGGCCAGGCTCGGCGGGGTCCACCCAGAACGGCGCCCGGTTGCTTTCAACCGCCCCACCGCAACGGACCGGGGCCATGACCGGAGCTTCATCCATGAACGCTGTAACCAAGACCTTTTCGATGGATGGCGACTACAAGATCGCCGACATCTCGCTGGCCGACTACGGCCGCAAGGAAATCGACATCGCCGAGCACGAGATGCCTGGCCTGATGTCGATCCGCCGCAAGTACGCGTCCGAGGCCCCGCTCAAGGGCGTGCGCGTGACCGGCTCGCTGCACATGACCATCCAGACCGCGGTCCTGATCGAGACGCTCAAGGACATCGGCGGCGACGTGCGCTGGGCATCGTGCAATATCTTCTCGACCCAGGACCACGCCGCCGCGGCCATCGCCGCCACCGGCACCCCGGTGTTCGCCTGGAAGGGCGAGACGCTGGAGGAGTACTGGGACTGCACCCTGGAGGCGCTGAGCTTCCCCGATGGCAACGGCGGCTACCTCGGACCGCAGCTGGTGGTCGACGACGGTGGCGACGTGACCCTGTTGATCCACAAGGGCTATGAGCTCGAACAGGGCGACGAGTCCTGGGTCAACAGCGCCTCGGGCAGCCACGAGGAGCAGGTCATCAAGAACCTGCTCAAGCGCGTGCACACCGAGCGCCGCGGTTTCTGGACCACCGTCGTGCGTGACTGGAAGGGTGTCTCCGAGGAGACCACCACCGGCGTCCACCGCCTGTACCAGCTCGCCGAGCAGGGCAAGCTGCTGATCCCGGCGATCAACGTCAACGACTCGGTCACCAAGTCCAAGTTCGACAACCTGTACGGCTGCCGCGAGTCGCTGGCCGACGGCCTCAAGCGTGCGATGGATGTGATGCTCGCCGGCAAGGTCGTGGTGGTGTGTGGCTACGGCGACGTCGGCAAGGGCTGCGCGGCGTCGATGCGTGCCTACGGCGCGCGCGTAGTGGTCACCGAGATCGACCCGATCTGCGCGCTGCAGGCGGCGATGGAAGGCTTCGAGGTCAACACCATCGAAAGCACCCTGGGCCGCGGCGACATCTATGTCACCACCACCGGCAACAAGGACATCATCACCGTGCAGCACATGCAGGCGATGAAGGACCAGGCCATCGTCTGCAACATCGGCCACTTCGACAACGAGATCCAGGTCGATGCGCTGTACGCCCTGAAGGACGTGGCCCGGACCAACATCAAGCCGCAGGTCGACAAGTTCACCTTCGCCAACGGCAACTCGATCTTCCTGCTCGCCGAAGGCCGACTGGTCAACCTGGGTTGCGCGACCGGCCATCCCAGCTTCGTGATGTCGAACTCGTTCGCCAACCAGACGCTCGCCCAGATCGACCTGTGGGCCAACAAGGAGAGCTACGGCAAGCAGGTGTACCTGCTGCCGAAGCGGCTCGACGAGGAAGTTGCGCGCCTGCACCTGGAGAAGATCGGCGTGAAGCTCACCACGCTGACCGACGAGCAGGCGAAGTACCTCGGCGTCGCGGTCGAGGGGCCGTACAAGCCGGACCACTACCGCTACTGAGTCGGCGGAACAGGGATCCATGGAAACGGGCGCTTCGGCGCCCGTTTTTGTTTGCGCCAGTCATGTGGTCGCCGACCCATTTCCATTCATCCCGATGAAGCGATATATTGCGTCGATCCAATCGTCGGCGCCCGCCCATGGTCCCCATCAGCTTCGAGTTCTATCCGCCCAAGACCGAGGAGCAGCGTTCGCAGCTGGACCGCACCGCGGCGCGGCTGCGCGACCACGCGCCCGACTACGTCAGCGTGACCTTCGGCGCCGGCGGCTCCACCCTCAGCCACACGCCCGAGTCGATCCAGCGCCTGCGTGGCCAGCACGGCTACGACGCGGCGCCACACATCACGTGCATGGGCGGCTCGAGGGAGGAGATCCGCGGCCTGCTGAAGCTCTACCGCGCGCTCGGCGCCAAGCGCCTGGTGACGCTGCGGGGCGACCTGCCGTCGGGCATGGTCAGCCCGGGCGACCTGCGCTACGCGAGCGAGCTGGTCGAGTTCATCCGCGCCGAAACCGGTGACCACTTCCACATCGAAGTGGCCGCCTACCCCGAGATGCACCCGCAGGCGCGCGACTCGCGTGCCGACCTGGAGCACTTCGTCCGCAAGGTGCGCGCGGGCGCCAACGGGGCGATCACCCAGTACTTCTACAACGCCGATGCGTACTTCCGCTTTGTCGACGACATCCGCGCGGCCGGTGTCGAAATCCCGGTCGTGCCGGGGATCATGCCGATCTCGAACTTCAGCCAGATCCGGCGGTTTTCGGACATGTGCGGCGCCGAGATCCCGCGCTGGATCGCCCAACGCATGCAGTCCTATGGCGACGATTCCACCAGCGTCCGTGAGTTCGGCGCGGAAGTGGTCGCCCAGCTGTGCCGCCGGCTGGTGGATGGCGGCGCGCCGGCGCTGCACTTCTACACGTTGAACCTGGCGAAACCGACGCTGAACGTACTGTCCCGGTTGGGTTGAGTTCAGCGCGGGTTGGCAAGCGGTTCAGCCCGCAAGCCCTTCTGCCACAAGGCGTTGACGATACCCGGCGGAGCATGGCGGTCACCCCCGCAGTGCCCCGCCGCCATGAACAGACTCCCCTTCAGTGCCCTGGCCGCCGCCGTGCTGGCCGCCTCGGCGATGCCGTGCAACGCGCCGGCGCAGAGTGCCGGCATCCAGCGCTGCCTGGCGCCGGATGGAACAGCGATCTACACCGACAAGGCCTGCGCCGCGTTTGGCGCGGAAGCGGCGCCGATGTCGGGCGAGCTGGTCAACCGCCTGGTGTTCGATGGTGGTTCCGCGGACAGCGACAGCTCGTCCCTGATCGCACCCAATGGTCCACGCCCAGCGGTCACCGCACGCCGCTCGGCGGCCAGCGGCTGCGCCCGTTCGCCCACCCAGCTGGCAATGGACCTGCACGGCTCGTGGGGGCTGGGCGATGTCAACCGTATCGCCGAGAGCTACCACTGGGTGGGCCTCGGGAATGACCAGGCCCAGTCGGTCATGGAACGTCTCGGGCGTCTCTCCGACCAGATGCTCTGGGATACCAGGTTCTTCGACGCCCGCATCGGCGGCGGCCTCTACGCCGACGCCTCCGGCAGCGTGGCCGACGGCAGTGTCGGCATCATGCAACTGGTGTTCGAACAGGGCGGCAGCCAGCGGGTCCAGGACCTGAAAGTCCAGCGCTACCAGGGTTGCTATTTCGTCCGGTTCTGAGTGCGCCAAAACGCGACCTGTCCCCGCAAAACCGACAGAGTCCCTTTCACCCGGCCTTCACACCGGGGTAGGCTCCGGGGATGACCCGCATCTTCCTGTCCCTGCTGCTGGCGACATTGCTGGCACCTCCCGCCCTGCTGACGGCATCTCCGGCGTCGGCGCAGACCCGCGCGTGCGTCCAACCGGACGGCACTCCTGTCTACACCGACCGGGCCTGCGCCAGCGTCGGCGCGGTGGAGCGACCCGCCTCTTCCACCCTGCCCGGCAACCGGCGGGTCTACCGCGGCGGCTGCGCGCGGAACCTGCAGGACCTCATGTTCGAGATGTCGACGGCGATCGATGCGCGCGATGCCAACCGGTTGGCCAACGTCTACCACTGGGCGGGCATGTCGGGTCGCAACGGGTATTCGACGATGGACCGCCTCGACGAAGTGGTCCGGCGTCCACTGGTGGACATCGTGCCGGTGCTGCCGGCGCGCGCGGAGTCGTGGAGCGGCGTGCAGCTGGCCCATGCCGCGATCCCCTCGGCGGACGGCCGGACTTCGACTGCACCGCCGGCAATCGACACTGCCGCGGCCGAGGTAGCCACGCTGCCGCCTGATCCGCTGGACTACCACGCGCCGCCGGCGCGGCCGGTCGCCCTCCGGCTGGTGCAGACCCTCGAGGATGGCACCACGCCGGCCGAGACCGTGTTCCAGTTGCACGAGCATTTCGGCTGCCTCTGGATCCGGGGCTGAGCACTCCGCGGCGGGCTGCGGGCACAATGACCCGACCTCCCGCGGAAGACCGGCATGCAGTACCCCGAATGGATCTGGCACAACGGCGCGATCAAGCGCTGGGAAGAAGCAACGACCCACGTGATGGCGCACGCGCTCCATTACGGCTCGTCGGTGTTCGAAGGCATCCGTTGTTACGAGACTCCGTCCGGCCCGGCGATCTTCCGTCTGACCGACCACAACACCCGGCTCTACGCCTCGGCGCGGATCTATGAAATGCCGATGCCCTACGGGCTGGACGAGATCAACGCGGCCTGCCGCGAGGTGGTCCGCCGCAATGGCCTGACCCGCGCCTACCTGCGCCCGTTCGCGTTCCGCGGCCTCGGGGGTTTCGGGCTGTCGGCCGATACGCCGGTCGAAATGTCGGTGGGCGCGTGGTTCATGGGCCCCTACCTCGGGCCGGGGGCGCTGGAAACCGGCATCGACGCCTGCGTGTCCAGCTGGCAGCGGTTTGCCCCCAACACCATCCCGGCCGGTGCAAAGGCCGGCGGCAACTACCTGTCGGGCCAGCTCGTCGCCCGCGAGGCGCGCCGGCTGGGCTTTGGCGAAGGCATCGCGCTGGCCTCGACGGGACTGTTGTCGGAAGGCGCCGGCGAAAACCTGTTCCTCGTCTTCAACGGCACCCTGCACACGACGCCGGTGAGCGCCGCGCTCCTCAACGGCATCACCCGCGACTCGCTCATCCGGCTGGCGCGCGACGCCGGCATCGAGGTGGTCGAGCGGGACCTGCCGCGCGAATACCTGTACCTGTGCGACGAGCTGTTCATGTGCGGCACCGCGGCCGAGATCACCCCGATCCGTTCGGTCGATGGTCGACAGGTCGGCGCCGGCAAGCCCGGCCCGGTGACGCGCCGGCTGCAGGAATTGTTCTTCGGATTGTTCGACGGTTCCACGCCCGACCGCCATCGCTGGTTGGAACCGCTGGACGCCTGAGCGTGCGCGGGCCGGCTCAGCCACCGGCTCCCGCGCGGTCGAAGGTCAAGGTCGCAACCACCCCCCGTACCTCGCCAGGCCGGACCCGCACGTCCCAGCCGTAGAGGTCGCACAGCCGACGCACGATCGACAGTCCGATGCCGCCGCCCTGGGTATGCCCCGCGTGGGTGCCGCGATAACCACGCTGGAACAGCTGGGCGGCATCCTCCTCGCTCAGGCCGGGGCCCGAGTCGACCACCTCCACCGCGCGCGGCAGCAGTCGCACCACCACCTCGCCTTCGAGCGTGTACTTGACCGCGTTGCCGATCAGGTTGCCGAGCGCGACCGCCACCGCGGCTTCGGGCGCGTCCACGACCAGGCCGCGCTCGCCCTCCATCCGCAGCTCGAGCGACTTGCCGACGACCTGGGTGCGGTGCACGTCGAGCAGCTGCTCGGCGATCTTCGCCACGTCCGTGGCGCCGTGGCCACGCTCGTTGCGTGACAGTAGCAGCAACGCGCTGATCAGGTCGGTGCACTGCTGCTCGGCGCGCTGGATGCGATGCACGCGGGCACGGGTCTTGTCGTCGATGTCCGGGCGCGACAGCAGCAGCTCTGCCGCGCCCTTGATCACCGACAGCGGCGTGCGCAATTCGTGGCTGACGTCGGCATTGAACTCGCGGTCGCGCTGCACCACTTCGGTCAGCCGCGCGGCATAGTCGTCCAGCGCCTCGGCCAGCTGGCCGACCTCATCGTCGGGAAAATGCGCCGCCAGCGACTCCGGCTCGGAACTTCGCCCCGACTGCTTGAGCCGCAGCGCCAGTTCCGACACCGGACTCATCACGCGTGACGCGGCCCACCAGCCGACCAGCAGCGACAGCAGGGTGAACAGGAACACCGAGCCGTAGATGGCCCGGTTGAACTGCTGCTCGGCGCGCACCGTCTGCGTCATGTCGTAGGCCAGGTAGAACCAGGCCTCGGGGGTCTTGCGCACCGCGAGCTTGTAGGCGAACTCCTCGCCGGTCTCGGGATCCACGCCGGTCATGCCGACGATCCCATCAGACAACCCGTACCACTCGGGACGGTTCACCCTGACCGAGTCGAACTTGTCGGGCGTGTAGACGAACGCACGGATCTGATCGACTGGAAACTCGGGGTTGGCAGGGTCGAGTTCGAACTGGCGCGCCGCCTCGGAGATGTTGCGATTCATCATCTCCTCGACCAGCTGGTTCTCGACTCGGCTGCGGGTCCAGTTGGTCGCCCACGCGAACAACGCCGTCAGGCCGAAGCCCAGCAGCACGAACGCGAGAATGATGCGGCTGCGCAGCTGCCGCCGGTAGCGCTTCCCCCGACGGGCCGACGGCGTCGCGCCCTCGGCTGCCTCAGGTTCCGCCATCGAGCTCGGCGATCCGGTAACCGATGCCATGGCGGGTCTGGATCAGGTTGGTCTCGAACGGCTTGTCGACCACGGCGCGCAGGCCATGGATGTGCACGCGCAGCGAGTCGGAGTCGGGCAATTCCTCGCCCCAGACCCGGGTTTCCAGCTCCTGCCGGGTGACCACCGCCGGCGACGCTTCCATCAGCGCCTGCAGGATCTTCAGCGCGGTCGGGTTGAGCTGCAGCAGCTTGCCCTGCCGGCGCACCTCCAGTGTGTCGAGGTTGTATTCGAGGTCGGCGGCGTTGAGCACGCGGGTCTGCACCCCGCGGCCGCGGCGCGACAGCGCGTTGAGCCGGACCTCCACCTCCTGCAGCGCGAACGGCTTGATCAGGTAGTCGTCGGCGCCCGACTCGAAGCCCGCCAGCTTGTTGTCCAGGCTGTCACGTGCGGTCAGCATGAGCACCGGGGTCTGCTTGCGCGCCTCGTTGCGCAGCTTCCGGCAGACCTCCAGGCCGTCGAGCCCGGGCAGGTTGAGGTCGAGGACGATCGCATCGAAGTCATGGACGACCGCCAGGTGCAGGCCGGTGATGCCGTCGGCGGCGAAATCGACGGTGTGGCCGCGGTCTTCGAGGAAGTCGCCCAGATTGGCGGCAATGTCCTGGTTGTCTTCAATGACGAGAATGCGCATCGTGCCTTCCGGTTCGTTGCCCGGCCGGCCGGGAGCGGTCGATCGGGCATGGGTGTGAGGGGCGCAACGTCGACGATCCAACGGATTCTGCCAGAGCGCGCGCCGCAGCAGCATGCCCCGGCGCCGCGTGATGGAACCGTCGGCAATGCAACACGCGCGATAAAAAACCCAGGCGCGGAGCCACCGCGCCTGGGTCAAAGGGTGTTGCCCCGATACCGCGACCTGCGGGCTTCCCGGTTTGGGTGGCTGTGCCATCGACACCGGTGACGGGCAAAGCTGCGGTTTGGAGAAGGCTACCCCCGGGGCGATTAAAGGGCCGTTAAGCGGCGTCGACCCGCCCCCGGATGGTGGCACATTGCATGCAAAATCAATTACTTGTCTTTCGCAGCTGCACGCTTGGACATCCGTCGCCGGTGGCGTTCGGCCACGTACTCCACGATCGCGCCGGCCACGTCCACACCGGTCGCGTCCTCGATCCCCTCCAGTCCCGGCGACGCGTTGACCTCCAGCACCAGCGGCCCCCGGTTGGAGCGGATCAGGTCGACGCCCGCAACCCCCAGGCCCAGCACGCGCGCGGCACGGATGGCGGCATCCTGCTCCGCCAGGGTCGCCTTGGCGCCACGGGCGCTTCCGCCACGATGCAGGTTGGAGCGGAAGTCACCCTTGGGGGCTTGGCGTTTCATCGCTGCAACCACCTTGCCGCCCACGACGAAACAACGCAGGTCGGCGCCCTTGGCCTCGGGGATGAATTCCTGCACCAGGAACTGCGCATACAGCCCCCGCAGGGCCTCGATGACGCCCTTCGACGCCGACAGCTTCTCGGTCAGCATCACCCCGGCGCCCTGGGTGCCCTCGTTGAGCTTGATGACATGCGGTGGCGGGCCGAGCATCGACAGCAGGTCAGCGGTGTCGTCCGGGTTGTCGCCAAAGACCGTGGCCGGCATGCCGATCCCCTGCGCGGCCAGCAACTGGTGGCTGCGCAGCTTGTCGCGTGCGCGCAGGATCGCGTCGGAGGAGTTGGGAGTGAAGCTGCCCATCAGCTCGAACTGGCGCAGCACCGCGGTGCCGTAGCGCGTAACCGAGGCGCCGATGCGTGGGATGACCGCGTGGTAGCCGGAGATCGACTGCCCCTTGTAGTGCATCGCGAACCCGTCGCTGGCGATGCGCATGTAGCAGCGCAGCGGGTCCAGCGTACGGACCGTGTGGCCCTGCTCGCGGGCCGCCTCGACCAGGCGCCGGGTGGAGTACAGCTTGGTGTTGCGCGACAGGATCGCGAGCTTCATGGGTGCGGCCGGGCAGGGTCGGGGGAAACAACGTGGAGGCGCACCGGAGGTCCGGCGCGGCCGTGCAGGAACGAGCGTGCCGGATCGACCGTGAAGGCTTTCACCATCGCGGTGCGGCCCAGCAGCATCGGGAACGCCATGCCGTGGCGCCGGGTCAGGTTGATGTCGATCTCGCGCTCGACCCCGGCCACGCGCAACGTGGTACGGATGAAGACCCTCAGGGTGCCGTGCCCGCCCGAGTCGACCACGGTGCGCTCGTCGACCACCGGCGCCGTGCACTCGATCGCCTCCCCTGCATGCGCCGGGGTCAGCCGGAATCCCACCCACGGGGCGCCGCGCTCGCTGAAGCGCCACTGGTCATCCACGTGCAGCGCCGAGCTGCGCGCCCCGCTGTCGATCTTGGCGCGGATCGCCCCCACGCCCAGCGTGGGCAGCGCCACCCACTCGCGCCAGCCCAGCACGACTTTCGATGGCATCGACATCTGTCGCCTCCGCGGCGGGCTGGGACCGGCGGTGCCGGGGGCCGGAACGAAAACGGCGACCCCGTCCTGAGAGCGGGGCCGCCGTGGAATTTGGAGCGGGTGATGGGAATCGAACCCACGCTATCAGCTTGGGAAGCTGAAGTTCTACCATTGAACTACACCCGCATGGGCGGAAGTCTACAGCCAGCGGGGGCGCGACAGGAAGCACCCGCCGGCGATCGCGCGCCGGCGGGTAGCGGCCCTCAGAACCGGCTGCCGACGGTCGCGAACACCGTCGCGTGGTGTCCGCCGGTCTGGTTGACCGTGAGGCTGCTGCCAAGGTTGGCGTCCAGGCCGAACAGCTGCGTGCGCGCGCCGAACATCAGGCTGCCGTAGTTGTCGTCGAACGCCACGCCGGGCACCGCGTAATCGGTCGTGCCGGGCATCGACTGCAGCCGCGCGAACGCCTGCTCCGGATAGTCCTCGAGCTCCCGGTCGACGGTCAGGCGCGCGTAAGGCTGGAAGTGGCCGCCGTCGTAACGCACCTGCCAACCGGCGCTCGCGATCATCGAGTCGAAGGTCTGCTCCGGATAAGCCAGCGAGGTAGACAGTGCCGGTTCGCTCTCGGCAAACCCGTCGATGTCGATCTGCTGGGCCAGCACGCCGATCACCGGGCCGTGGCGGACGGCGCCGTCGCCGAACTCCCAGCCGGCGTTGAGGCCGACGCTCATGTTGTCGCCGTCGACGTCGGCGTGGTGCACGCGGGTCGCCTGGCCGAGGTTGGCGTTGCGCTCGATGTCGAAGCCCAGCTGGCTGAAGCTGGCCTGCGCGTTGATCCAGCCGCCCGCCTCGGACATCCATGCCAGGTACGCGCCGACGCTCGCCTCGCTCTGGTCGAAACTGCCGCCACGGTTGCCCCAGTCATGCTGCTGCTGGCCGTAGCCACCGAATGCACCGAAGGTCAGCGCGCCACGGCGCCAGTCGACGCCGACGGTCAGCGCCGGGCCGGCACCGTCGTACACGCGGCCGTGGTCGTAGCGCTGGAAGTCGCCGCGCACGTCGGCCCACCAGCGCGCGCCCTCGCCCCCGGCCGGCACCGCCAGCTGCGCGGCGACGCGGTCCGCCCGCGCGCGGCCGGTCATCGCCGCCGAGTTCGGCAGGACCGCCACCTGGCGTGGCGCTTCCAGCACCGACACCGCGTAGTCGGCAATCACCTCGTGCGCGCCACCGGAGGGGTGCACGCCGTCGGCGAACGCGTAGCTGGTGGTGGCGCCGGGGGTGACATAGGTGTTGGGGTTGCACGTCAGCGACTGCGAGGTGATCTGCGGCTGGCACGCGGTGCCGGTGATGTTGCTGAAACCGAACGCCGCCGGATCGGCCGCGACTTCCTGGAACAGATGGAAGGTGTCCAGCGGGATCACCCGCAGTCCGGCTTGGGCGAAAGCATCGAACAATGCGTCGTTATAGGCGGCCGACAGCTGGGTGCCGGCCGCCTGCGCCGCCGGGCCTTGCGCACGGAAGCCGGGGGTCAGGCCGATGTCGGGGATGGTCGGCACCAGCACGTACTGCGCGCCGGCCGCCTGCAGCGTGCCGACCGCGGTGACCTCGGCCGCCACCGCGGCGCCGATCACCGGCGCCGGGTTGCCACCGGCCGCGGCCGTCGCGACCGCCGCAAACACATCGTTGTTGCCGCCCCAGACCGTGTAAAGCGCGTTCGGGTCGGCGACACCGCCGGTCGCGGCCAGGTAGTTGGCCACCTGGGTCGTCATGGACGGCACCGGCAGCGTGAAGCCGGGCGCCAGCGTCGCCGAGCTGTCCTCGCCGGCGCGCGCGCCACCGACCGCGTAATTGCTACCGCCCTGGTTGTCGGAGGCGGCGCCGGTGCCGTAGAAGTCGGCCAGGTATTCAGACCAGACCAGCCACGGGTTGGTGGTGAACCGACCCAGGATCGCCGCCTGCGGACCGGCCACCTGCACCAGCGCCGGCCGGAAGTGCCCCGAATCGGTCAGGCTGTCGCCGAAGAACACCGTCTGCGAATACGGCGAATCGTTGGCTGCCGGGCTGACCTGGGCGAAAGCCGGTGCGGCCGCCAGTGCAAGGGCGACGGCGAGTAGGGTGCGGGCTGGTTTCATCGGGGTGCTCCTGCGGTGGCGGCAAGCCGGCGCGACATGCGCCGGCGAATGGCCTGCATCCAATCACGGCCCCGGGCGCCCGACAAGCGCCGTCGGTCCTGCCGGGCGTGGCCTATCCCGCACGGCGCAGGCTGGACCACCACCCCGCTGGCCCGCGCGCACCGGTCGCGGGACAATGCGCGGATGGACATCACCCTCAATGGCGAACCCCGCACCTTCCCGACCCCGCTGACCGTCACCGCCCTGCTCGTGGCCGAGCACTTGGCCGAGCGCCGGGTCGCGGTGGAGGTCAACGGCGCGATCGTCCCCCGCAGCCGCCACGGGGAGCACGCGCTGGCCGATGGCGACCGGGTCGAGATCGTGCACGCGCTCGGCGGTGGCTGAGCCGCGGTGCGATAATCCCCGGATGACCAACGCTCCCAACGATTCCCTCGTCATCGCGGGCAAGACCTACGCCTCGCGCCTGCTCACCGGCACCGGCAAGTTCAGGGACCTGGACGAAACCCGCCGCGCCACCGAGGCCGCCGGCGCGGAGATCGTCACCGTCGCGATCCGCCGCAGCAACATCGGCCAGAACCCCGGCGAGCCGAACCTGCTCGACGTGCTGCCGCCGGACCGGTTCACCATCCTGCCCAACACCGCCGGCTGCTACACCGCCGACGACGCCGTGCGCACGTGCCGGCTCGCGCGCGAACTGCTGGACGGCCACAACCTGGTCAAGCTCGAGGTACTCGGCGACCAGCGCACGCTGTACCCCGATGTGGTGCAGACCCTGGCAGCCGCCGAGACCCTGGTGGCCGACGGCTTCGACGTGATGGTCTACACCTCCGACGACCCGCTGCTGGCCAGGCGGCTGGAGGAGATCGGCTGCGTCGCGGTGATGCCGCTGGCCGCGCCGATCGGCTCCGGGCTGGGCATCCAGAACAAGTGGAACCTGATCGAGATCGTCGAGAACGCCAAGGTGCCGATCATCGTCGACGCCGGCGTCGGCACCGCCTCCGACGCGGCCATCGCGATGGAGCTGGGCTGCGACGGGGTGCTGATGAACACCGCGATCGCCGGCGCGAAGGACCCGGTCCTGATGGCGCACGCGATGAAGCTGGCGGTCGAGGCCGGCCGCGCCGCCTTCCGTGCAGGCCGCATCCCGCGCAAGCGCTTCGCCAGCGCGTCCAGCCCGGTGGACGGCCTGATCGGCTGATGGGCGACAGCGAACACCCGTCCGGCAGGACCGCTCCGCCCAAGCCGTTCACCGTCACCCAGGGCCACCGCCAGGTGCGCAGCTTCGTGCTGCGCCAGGGCCGGTTCACCCCGGCGCAGCAGCGCGCATTCGACCAGCAATGGGCGCGCTACGGCATCGACTACGAGGGCCAGCCGCGCGATTACGACGCGATCTTCGGCCGCAGTGTGCCGCGCGTGCTGGAGATCGGGTTCGGCAACGGCGAGGCGCTGCGCTTCGCCGCGCAGCACGACAAGGCGCGCGACCTGATCGGTATCGAGGTGCACGCCCCCGGCGTCGGCCGTCTGCTCAACGCACTGGCCGCCGACGACGCCGCCAACGTGCGGGTCTACCACCACGACGCGGTCGAGGTGCTCGACAACGAGGTCGCCGACGCCAGCCTCGACGAGGTCCGCATCTACTTCCCGGATCCATGGCACAAGAAGCGGCACAACAAGCGCCGGCTGGTCCAGCCCGCGTTCGCCGCGCTGCTGGTGCGCAAGCTCGCGCCCGGCGGGCGCTTGCACCTCGCCACCGATTGGCAGGACTATGCCGAGCAGATGTGGGATGTGCTCGACGCAACCGCAGGCATCGCAAACCGCGCCGGTCCGCGCGGTTCGGTACCGCGGCCGGAATGGCGCCCGCAGACGCATTTCGAGACGCGCGGCCAGAAACTGGGCCACGGTGTCTGGGACCTGCTGTACGACAAGCCGTCCGCGACCGCTCCCCAGGAGTCGCCGACCCAAGACGAGTAGCCGACCCCGGGCATGGAAACCGCGCTGACGCTCACCACCGACATGAAGCTCGTCCTCGGGCTGGTGGGCTTCACGATGGTGATGTTCCTGTTCGAGCGCATCCGCGCCGACGTGGTCGCGCTGGTCGTGCTGGTGCTGCTGGGCCTCTCGGGGCTGGTCGCACCGGAGGAGATCTTCAACGGCTTCTCCTCAAACGCGGTCATGAGCATCATCGCGACGATGATCCTGGGCGCCGGGCTGGACCGCACCGGCGCGCTCAACCGCCTGGCCGGCTGGCTGCTGCGGCGCGCCCACGGGGTCGAGCAGCGATTGCTGCTGCTGACCGGCGCGATCGCGGGCATCAACTCGTCGGTGATGCAGAACCCGTCGGTGATGGCGCTGTACCTGCCGGTGGCCTCGCGGTTGTCCTCGCGCACGGGGCTCACCCTGCCGCGGCTGCTGCTGCCGCTGGCCACCGCGATCGTGATGGGCAGTTCGCTGACCATGGTCGGCAACTCGCCGCTGATCATGCTCAACGACCTGTTGCTGCAGGCCAACAGCAACCTGCCCTCGGGCGCGGCCACCATCGAGCCGCTGAAGATGTTCGCGCCGCTGCCGATCGGCGCCGCGCTGCTGGCGACCTCGCTGCTGTACTTCCGTTTCTTCGGCAACCGCCGGCTGCACGAGGAGGAAGGCAAGGGTGTCACCCCGGCGCGAACCCAGAGTTACTTCGCCAACGCCTACGGCATCGACGGCGACGTCTACGAGCTGACCGTGACCGCCGACAGCCCGCTGGTAGGGATGTCGCTGGGCGAGGCCGAGGCGCTGCACAACGCGCCCCTGATCCTCGCGCTCAAGACCAAGGAGGAGGCGCGGCTGTCGCCACCGGCGGACGCCCGGATCTGGGTCGGCAGCGTGATCGGCGCCATGGGCTCGCGCCGCCAGGTCGGCGATTTCGCGCAGAACCAGATGCTCCGCCTGAGCACGCGGCTGCGGAACTTCGGCGACCTGTTCAACCCGAGCCGCGCCGGCATCTCCGAGGCGGTGATCCCGGCCACCTCGAAGTTCATCGGCAAGACCGGGCGCGACCTCCAGTTGCGCAAGCAACTCGGGTTGAGCCTGCTGGCGGTCAACCGCGACAAGACGGTCATGCGCGAGAACGTGCGCGACGTGCCCCTGCGCGCCGGCGACATGCTGGTACTGCACAGCATCTGGACCGACCTGGCCGACGCGGCCAAGGGCAAGGACCTGGTGGTGGTCACCGACTACCCCAAGGGCGAGCAGCGCCCGCACAAGCTCAAGCTGGCGCTGGGCATCTTCGGCGTGGCGATGCTGCTTGCGCTGTCGTCGCGGCTGCCGGTGTCGATCGCGCTGATGACCGGCGTTGCCGGCATGCTGATCGCCGGCGTCATCCACATCGACGAGGCGTACTCGGCGATCAACTGGAAGACCGTGTTCCTGATGGCCTGCCTGATCCCGCTGGGCTGGGCGATGGACTCCAGCGGCGCGGCGGCCTGGGTGGCCGGCCACACGATCGAACAGATGCCGGGTGCCACCCCGCGCTGGCTGCTGCAACTCGCACTGGGTTTGCTGACCACCGCGTTTTCGCTGGTGATCAGCCATGTCGGCGCGGCGATCGTCATGGTGCCGCTGGCGATCAACATCGCCCTCGCCGCAGGCGGCAACCCGACCGCCTTCGCATTGGTGGTCGCACTGTCAGCGTCCAACAACTTCATGACCGCGTCGAACCCGGTCATCTCGATGATCACCGGGCCGGCGGGCTACACCGGCAAGGAGCTGTGGAAGGTGGGTGCGCCGCTGTCGCTGGCCTACGCGCTGATCGCGGTGCTGATGGTGAACCTGTTGTTCTGAGGCTCAGGCCAGCCAGACCGCACCGTCGCGGATCTCCACCGCCACCGGCCGCAGCGACTCGCCCCGGCACGGACCGCCGACGCATTCGCCGCCCTGCAGTTCGAAACTGGCGCCGTGGGCCGCGCACACCAGCAGCCCCTCGCGACTCTTTAGGAACTGCCCCGGCGCCCAGTCGAGCCGTCGGCCCGCATGCGGGCACACGTTCATCCAGGCGCGCACGCGGTCGCCGTCGCGATAGATCACGATCGATTCGGTGTCGCCATCGACCGTGGCCTCGGTCTCGCCGAAGCCGCCATCGGCCAGTTGGTCGAGCGTGACCAGCGGGCCGCCACTCACGACGGGATGCCCGTCTTCACGACCCTGTCACACTTCCCATGCTGGGTTTTTAACGAAGTTCTCACAATCCCCGCCCTGCCACCGCCGATACTGGGTCGTCCGGCGTTGCGCCGCATTGTGTCACGACCGTATCGATGATCAGTTCCAGCTTCCGTTTCGACAGCCACCAGTTCCAGTCCCGCATGCGCTCGGCGTTCGAGCCGCGCAAACCGCGCCATCGCGCCCTGCGTTTCGTGCTGGGGGTGATCGGCTTGGGCCTGCTGGCCCTGCTGGTGATGTTCTCGGTGGCGCTGGGTGCGGCGATGCTGGTCGGGGGGCTGCTGTTCAAGGCCTGGCGCGGTCGCGGCAAGCTGGACAAGCGGCCGGGCGGTCGACGGGTGGTGGATGCCGAGTACCGCATCGTCGGCAAGCCGGTCCTGACGCGCTGAGGCGCTGTCCTACGTGGCCGCGCGTGGCGGCCAATCAACCGACATGAAACCCATGACCGACGTGATCGCGGCGACGCCGCCGACGCGCCTGCGGATCCGTTCCGCAGCGGGCGACACCTTCCCGGTCCGGCGCATCTACTGCGTCGGCCGCAACTTCGCCGACCACGCCCGTGAGATGGGCGCCGCGGCGCCTGCCTCCAGGGCGGAGCGCGGCCACCCGGTGTTCTTCTGCAAGCCGGCGGACGCGGTCGTGCTGGACGGCGTGGTGCCCTACCCGCGCGGCACCGGGGAGCTGCACCACGAGGTGGAACTGGTGGTTGCCCTGGGCGCCGATGCGCCGGCAGGCCTGGTCGACCGCGACGCGGCCGGTGCGATGGTGCACGGCTACGCGATCGGGCTCGACCTCACCCGGCGCGACCTGCAGTCGGCCGCCAAGGCCAAGGGCCTGCCCTGGGATATCGGCAAGGCGTTCGACCATTCCGCGCCGGTCAGCGAGCTGGTTCCCGTCGCCGAGGTCGGTGACCTCTCCAGCCGCACGCTGACCCTGCGGGTCAACGACGAGGTGCGCCAGCACGGCGCGCTGTCCGACCTGATCTGGGATGTCCCGGACATCCTCCACGAGCTCTCGCGCCTGTTCGCCCTGAAGGCGGGCGACCTGGTGTTCATGGGCACCCCAGCCGGGGTTGGGCCGCTGCAGCCCGGCGACGCCTACGTCGCCAGCCTGGACGGCGTGGTGGAACTGCACGGGCGGGTGGCGGCGGCCGACAGCGGGTTATAGTCGCGCCGTTATCCATCGAGGGGATCGGCATGAGCCTGGTCAGCGAGTTCAAAGCGTTCATCAACCGTGGCAACGTCCTCGACCTGGCGGTCGCGGTGGTCATCGGCGCCGCGTTCGGCAAGATCGTCACCGCACTGGTCGACGGCATCATCATGCCGGTCGTCGGCATGGCGATGGGCGGGGTGGATTTCTCCCAGCTGTTCGTCGCGCTGGACGGGAATGATTACGCCACCCTGGCCGCCGCGCAGGAAGCCGCTGCCCCGGTGATCACCTATGGCGCCTTCATCCAGACGATCATCGACTTCCTGTTGATCGCCTTCGTGATCTTCATGGTCATCAAGGCCTACAACCGGATGAACCCGCCGGCCGAAGCCGCGCCGGCCGCCCCCGCCGAGGAAGTCCTGCTGCTGCGCGAGATCCGCGATTCGCTCAAGCGTCCCGGGCTCTGACCGCCGAACTGCCAAGCGCGGCAAACGCCGCGTGACTTGAGGCACCCCAAGCCGAAGCCGCGAGTTGTTACGCTCGTGGCTTCGTTCTTTTTGGGCCTGGGCCCTGCAGGAGACCTGATGCGCGCGATATCGACCGTGCTTGGAACCAAGGTACTGGGAACCGGCCTGGCCGCCTCCCTGCTGCTGGCCCTGTCGGCGCCGGCCGGCGCGCAGACCCGGATCCCGGAGCAGGCCGTCGACACCGCGACGCAACTGCGCGAGACCGCCCTGGCCAGCGACCTGGGCTACCGCATCACCGAATCACTGACGACAGAGGTCGGCCCACGACTGGCCGGCAGCGAGGCCGACGCGCGCGCGGTCGAATGGGCCAAGGCGAAGTTCGAGGCGCTGGGCTACGACAAGGTGTGGCTGGAACCGGTCACCTTCCCCAAGTGGGTGCGCCGCAGCGAGAGTGGCCAGGTGGTCGGGCGCCATGCCCAGCCGCTGACCCTGACCGCGCTGGGCGGCAGCCCCGGCGGCACCGTCGAGGCAGAGGTCGTACGCTTCGCCGACCTGGCCGCGTTGCAGGCTGCACCCGCAGGGTCGCTTGCGGGCAAGATCGCCTTCATCGATTACCGGATGGAGCGCGCCCGCGACGGCAGTGGCTATGGCCCGGGCTCGCGCGTACGCAGTGGCGGCCCGTCGGCGGCAATCCGGGCGGGCGCCGCCGGCTACCTGATGCGTTCGGCAGGCACCGATTCGCACCGCAATCCGCACACCGGCATCACCCGCTTCGACGACGGCCTGGAACCGATTCCGGCGGCCGCGCTGTCGGTCCCCGACGCCGACCAGCTCACCCGCCTGCTGGCGCTTGGCAAGCCGGTGACGGTGCGCATGGCGCTGGACTGCGGCTGGGATGGCGAGGCGACCAGCCACAACGTCATCGGCGAGATCACCGGCAGCAGCAGGCCCCAGGAGGTCGTGCTGATCGGCGGCCACCTGGACTCGTGGGACCTGGGTACCGGCGCCGTGGACGATGGTGCCGGCGTCGGCCTGACCATGGCCGCGGGCAAGCTGATCGGCGACCTGCCGACCGCGCCCGCTCGCACGATCCGCGTGGTCGCCTTCGCCAATGAGGAACAGGGCCTGTGGGGCGGCAAGGCGTACGCGGAGAAGTACGCCGAAGAGGTTCGCCGGCACCAGATCGCCGCCGAGAGCGACTTCGGCGCCGGCCGCATCTACGCCATCAGCACCGGCGCACCGGAGTACGCCCAGGACGCCGTGAAGCAGATCGCCGAGGTGCTAGCACCGCTGGGCATCGAGTACGCCGGCGACGCGGGCGGCCCGGGACCGGACATCAGCCCGTTCGCCGCGCAGGGCCTGGCCTGGGCCCGACTGGCGCAGGACGGCAGCGACTACTTCGACCTGCACCACACCCCGGACGACACCTTCGACAAGATCGACCCGGCGGCGCTGGCGCAGAACGTCGCCGCCTATGCGGTGTTCGCCTACCTGGCCGCTTCAGCGGAAGGCGACTTCGGCAGCGGCGTGCAGGCCGACGGAGCGACCGACGGCAAGTAAGCTGTGGGCATGTCGCAGCGTTATGACGATTTCGGGAGCATCGCCACCGACCCCGTGACCGGGGTCTACCGGCTGGGCGCCAACGGGCCCAACCTGGCCACGGCGCTGGCCGCGGCCGGTGCCACCAAGCGGCGGGTGGCGCTGCTGCACATCGACATCGACATGTTCCGTTCGATCAACGCGAACATGGGCGAGGACATCGGCGACCAGGCCCTGGCGGCGGTCGCCCAGCGTTTGCGCAAGGCGATCCCCTCGGATGCATGGCTGTGGCGGCTCAACAGCGACGAGTTCATCGCCGGGCTGGGCTACCGAGACAACGAGCTCGACGGCGCCGGCCTGGCCGAGCGCCTGCGCGACGCGCTCGAGATCCCGTTGTCGATCCCGCCCTACACCCTGCCGATGACGATCTCGATCGGCATCGCGGTCTACCCCGACCACGCGCACGACGCCGCCAGCCTGCTGGCCAAGGCCGAGCAGGCGCTGCGTCGGGTCAAGGAGGAAGGCCTCGACGCAGTCGGCCACTATTCCAGCCGTCCTGCCCGCCCGCCCACCGGCGACGGCTTTGCCGGACGGCTGGTGGAGGCGCTGGACAAGGACGAGTTCCGGCTCGTTTACCAGCCGTTGGTGAGCGCCAGCGATGGCGGCCTGACCGGCTTCGGCGCGCTGCTGCGCTGGCAGACCGACACCGGACTGCTGCGGCCGAACCGCTTCATGGACATCGTCGAGCGCGTCGGCCTGTCGGCGCGGCTGGGCGAGTGGGTCACCGAGACAGCGGTCCGGCAACTGGCCGACTGGCGCGCGCAGGGTCTCGACTACCTCGGCATGTCGGTCCACCTGGCCGGCTCGATGCTGGCCCAGGGCGACTGCACCGACCGGATCGGCGAGCTGCTGCACCGCCACGGCGTACCGGGCAGCGCGATGGAGTTCGAGATCTCCGAGAACGTGCTGGCACTCGACGCGCGCCAGGTGTTCGACACGCTCAAGGGCCTGCAGGCCCTGGGCGCGACCCTGACCGTGCAGGATTTCGGCCTCGGCGGGCTGAGCTTCGCCGCATTGGCGCAGTACCCGCTGGACCGGCTGAAGATCGACCGCAGCTTCATCCGCAACGTCGCCAGCGATACGCGCAGCGCCGCCATCGTGCGCGGCATCATCGCGATGGGCCACCGGCTGGGCATGAAGGTCACCGCCAAGGGCGTCGAGAACGAGGGCGAGCTCGGGTTCCTGCGCCGCAACCACTGCGACTTCTTCCAAGGCTACATTTTCAGCGAGCCCTTGCCGGCCGACCAGCTCGACGAACTGGTGCGCAAGCGGTTCCTGCTGCCCAGCGCGTTCGCCGCGACCCGCCCGGAGCGCACCCTGCTGCTGCTCGACGACGAGGAGAACGTGCTGCGCTCGCTGGTCCGCCTGTTCCGCCGCGACGGCTACACCATCCTGACCGCCAACAGCGTGCGCCAGGCGTTCGACCTGCTGGCCAGCAACACGGTGCAGGTCATCGTCTCCGACCAGCGCATGCCGGACATGAGCGGCACCGAATTCCTCGGCCGCGTGCGCGACCTGCACCCGGACACCATCCGCATGGTGCTCTCCGGCTATACCGACGTGGCCACCATCACCGAGGCGATCAACCGAGGTGCGATCTACCGGTTCCTGACCAAGCCGTGGAACGACGAGGAACTGCGCGAGCACATCCACGCCGCGTTCCGCGCCTACGAGCGGCGCGCGGCCGGCGAGCCGGCGTACTAGCCTTCGGGCGTTGCGGCCGGCGCGTCGGATCCGCCGACGGACGCCGGCTGACGCACCGGCAGCACCATCCGGAACGTGGTGCCTGCGCCCACCCGGCTGGACACCTCGATGCGGCCATGGTGCTTGGCCACGATGCTGTAGCAGATCGCCAGCCCCAGGCCGGTGCCACGGCCGATCGGCTTGGTGGTGAAGAACGGATCGAAGATCTTCTGCAGCGCCTCCTCCGGGATGCCGCAGCCGCTGTCGGAAATCGTGATCCAGGCTTCGTCGTCCTCGCTGCCGGTCGCCAGGCTGATCGTGCCGCGCTCGCCGATGGCCTGGCCGGCGTTGATCAGCAGGTTCATCAGCACCTGGTTGATCTCGGAGGCGTGGCATTCGACCAGCGGCAGCGTGCCGTAGTGCTTCTCGATCCGGACCTTGTACTTGAGGTCGTTCCAGACGATGTTGAGGGTCGACTCCAGCCCGCGCTCCAGGTCGGACGGCCGCATCGGCTCGTCGCGCCCGACCCGCGAGAAGTCCTTCAGGTCCTGCACGATCTTGGTGACCCGCTCGATGCCCTCGCGCGACTCCGCCAGCAGTTGTGGCAGGTCGCCGGAGATGAAATCGAAATCGAGCCGCTCGCGCATGCCGCGGATCGTCTCGCGGGCGGATGCGGGGTCGTCGGCAGCCAGCGCATTGGCGTAGCCCTCGATCAATGCCATCAGCGCGGCGGTGTACTCCTGCAGCGTGCCGAGGTTGGAGTGGACGTAGCCGATGGGGTTGTTGATCTCGTGGGCGACGCCGGCGGCGAGCTGGCCGATCGAGGCCATCTTCTCGGACTGCAGCAACTGCTCCTGCGCACCGGCAAGGCGCCGGTAGGTGCGTTGCAACTCGTCGTGGCGCTGCTGCAGCTCGCCCTCGCGCACCGAACGGGCGGAGACGTCGCTGAAGGTCGCAAAGCGGCGGTCGGCCCGGCCTTCCGGGCCGCTGTAGAGCTTGACCTCGAGCACCATCGACGGGTCGTCGATCGCGACCTCGGCGGTCCACTGGCCGTCGCGCCGCGCGGCCTGCCAGGCGGCGTCGGTGGTGGTCAGCGCCAGCAGGCGTTCGGGGGTGGCGGACGGGTCCAGCCGCAAGGCGAGTGAGCGTGCGGCGTCGTTGGCGTGGATCACGCGGCCGTCGCCGTCGACCAGCGCCACCGCGGTGTCGAGGGCGGCCAGCGCCCAGGGCAGGTCGATCATCCAGTCGCCGTCAGGCGCGGTTGTTCCGGGTTGTTCGCTCATCCCACTCCGAGGCAGCGCACCTGCGGACGTGCGCCCGATTGCCCACCGGCATCGTACACGCCCGTCGATTCGACGCGGCCCAGGTGGCGGAGGGCCCAATTCACCTCACGGCGGCGGCGGGCCAGCAGGATCGAATTGGCACGGTTGAGCTCGCTCAGCGCGCTGACCCGGGCCGGGTCGTTACCGCGCAACGGCTGCGATTCGACCAGCCGCAGCGCGCGCAGCTTGGCCTGGGTGGAATCCAGCAGCGCATCGACGTCGTGCGAGAGCAGCGCCTGGCGTTCGGCCTGCAGGGCCTGCTCGAGCGTGTCGAGCGGGTCGGCCGCCGGGGCCGTCACCGGCTGTGCGACCGAGGGGTTCACTGGCCCAGCTCGCTCTCGAGCGCCAGCATGCGGGTGGCGATCTGCTGCGGGTCGATCCGGTAGCTGCCATCGGCCAAGGCGGCACGGACCTCGTTGACGCGGGCCAGGTCGATGCCGGGTGCGCCGAGTTCACGCTGCATGGCCTGCAGACCCTCAGCCTCGCCGGTCAGGCGGACGCTGTCGGCCGGCGGCCGCGCGGCCACCGGGGCGGAACGCTCCTCGCCCGCACGCACGGCGGTGGCGGCGGTCGATGCCAGCTCTGCGGGGCGCACGGGCGGGCCTGCGCCGTCGATCTTGGTCGTCATGGAAATGCTCCTGGTGGCTCGGTCAGACCCGGTAACGGCGCCCCGGGGACGAACTTTAGCCGCCTCAACGCATGACCTCGACCACGCCAGCCCCTACCACCCGGCCGCGGACGATGCGGCGCGATTGCAGGTTTTCAACCGATATGGCCCCGCCCCGGGCGGCCCGCCCCAGCGCGCGCCCCGCCACCCGGACCTCGATGCCGCCGGCCCGCGAGACCAGCACGACCGGGTCGCCGCGGCGCAGCATCGGGCCTTCGACCACGTCGTCGGCAGTCGGCGCGGCACCAGGGGCAAGGCTGCGGTTGGCGGTCTGGCCGACCAGCGCCGCCGCATCGGCGAAGCCGTCACCGGCGCCGGCCATGTCGCGCCGGCGCATGGCCAGCATGTCGGCGGTGATGGTCTCGCCGGCCTGCACCGGCCCGGTCACCACCAGCACCTGCTCCACATCACGCACCTGCACCGGCACGTAGAGCTGCCAGCCCGGCTGGTCCGGGCAGCGGACGTGCACCACCCGGGCGCTGGTCGGCACGGCCTGCAACGGCGACGAGCACGCGGCCATCCTGAGGTTGGGGTCGACCGACGCTTCCGCGTTTGCGGCGGTGCCGCCGACCGCGGCGATGGCCGCGGCCCGGATCGCCGCGGGCGGGGTGACCGGTCCCGCCGCCGACACGGGCCCGCTGTACAGGGCCAGGACGAGCAGGCTGACCGCGAGCACGGGCAGGACCAGCAATGGCAGGAACAACTGCCGCACGGTGGACTCCGGAGAGGGATACGCCGGGACACAGGCAAGCAGCGTGCCGCGCCCACGGTGCGACCGCCCCGCCCTCCGCCACCGGGATCCGCCGCTCAAGAACCACCAGGCACGGCCGACAACCTCGCCATGAGCCGTGACCTGCTGGACCGCATCGACCAACGTACCCGCCTGGCCGGCCACAACCGGCTGGCGCTGCTGCTGTTCCGACTGGGCACGCGTCAGCTTTTTGGCGTGAACGTGTTCAAGGTGCAGGAGGTCATCCCGCGGCCGCCGCTGTTCACCCTGCCGCAGCTTCCCTCCGCGTTTGCCGGTGCCGCCGACGTGCGCGGCCGGACCGTGGCGGTGCTCGACCTGGCTCGTGCGATCGGGCACGCCCATGACGGCGCCGAGCCCAGCTACCTGGTCGTCACCGAGTTCAACCGCACGGTGCAGGGCTTCCTGGTGTCCGGAGTGGAGCGCATCGTCAATATCGCGGTCGAGGACATCCAGCCGCCGCCGGACCTGGGCGGCGACGCCCATTACCTGACCGGCGTCACCCGCCACCAGGGCGAGCTGATCCAGCTGGTGGACGTTGAAAGCGTGTTGGCCGAGTCGGCCCCGCGTGCCAGCGATGCCACCGGCATCAGCGCGCTGCCGCACACCCCCGGGGTGCCGCATGAAGTACTGGTGGTCGACGACTCCCGCGTCGCCCGCAACCAGATCCGGCAGGTGCTGGAGCAGCTCGGCCTGGGTGCCACGCTGCTCTCGGACGGCCGCCAGGCGCTGGAGCACCTGCAGCAGATGGCCGAGGGCGGCCGTTCGCCGGGCGACCGCTACGCGATGGTCATCTCCGACATCGAAATGCCGGCGATGGACGGCTACACGCTGACGACGGAAATCCGGCGCAGCCCGGCCCTGCGCGGCCTTTACGTGCTGCTGCACACCTCCCTGTCGGGCGTGTTCAACCACGCCATGGTGGAGCGCGTCGGCGCCGACGACTTCGTGCCCAAGTACTCCGAGCACGAGCTGGCGCAACGCATTGGGGTGCGGATGACGGCGCTGCAGCGCGCGGCCTAGCGCCTCGCCCGGGGCCGCGCGGTCCGCTCGAAACCACGTCGTGGCACGGCGCTTGCCTGATCCCGGGTGAACCAGACCCGGAGGGCGCCCATGCCTTCGCTCGATTCATCGTTCCTTGGCATCCACGGCACTGCGCTGGCCCTGCGCGAGCAGCGGCTGCAATTGCTTGCCGGCAACATCGCCAATGCCGATACGCCCGGCTTCAAGGCGCAGGACCTGGACTTCCAGACCGCGCTGCGCGCCGCATTGCAGCCGGCCGGCCCCGGTGACGCCATCGACACCGCGGTGGCCGCGTCGCAGTACGCGCCCGCCTCCCTCCAGCCCAGCCTGGACGGCAACACCGTCGACGGCGAGCGCGCCAAGGCCGCGTTCGCGCAGGCGTCGCTGGAGTACCGCGCGTCACTGTCGTTCGTCGAGGCCAAGGTGCGCGGGATGTTGACCGCGATCACCGGGCAGTAGGAGGCGGACCGATGAGCACGCTCCCGATCTTCGACGTCGCCGGCTCGGCGATGAACGCCCAGTCGGTGCGCCTGAGCACCGTCGCCAGCAACCTGGCCAACGCCGACACCGTGTCGGGCAGCCCCGACGCCGTGTACCAACCCAAGCATCCGGTGTTCACCGCCCAGGCGGTTTCGGGCGACCCGGCGCTGTCGGGCGTGCGGGTCACCGAGGTGGTCGACAGCACCGCCGCGCCGATCAAGCGCTACGAGCCCGGCCACCCGTTGGCCGATGGCGACGGCTACGTCTACGCGCCCGACATCGACCCGGTCGCGCAGATGGTCGACCTGATCTCCGCCTCGCGCAGCTACCAGGCCAACGTGGAGGTGTTCAACACCGCCAAGGAACTGGCCACCGCGACCCTGAACATGGGCAAGTGAGCCCGACCGCGATGAAGGACACCACGCCATGAGCACCATCCCCGGCACCAGCCTGGAGAACCCGTGGGGCTCGCTGGGCCTCGCTTCGCAGGCACCCGCACGCGACACCTCGCTCGGCCAGGCCGACTTCCTTCGGCTCATGACCGAGCAGCTCAAGAACCAGGACCCGCTCAAGCCGCTGCAGAACGCCGAGTTCCTCGGCCAGCTCGCGCAGTTCTCGACCGTGCAGGGCATCGACAAGATGCAGGGCGCGCTGTCGTCGGTGGCCTCGGTGATGGAGTCCGACCAGACTTTGCGCGCCGCCGCGCTGGTTGGCCGCGAAGCGCTGATCGAAACCGACACGGTCGAGCTGGCCGCCGGTGCCGGGGTACGCGGCGAGATCGCCGCCACCCGCGCGGGCACCCTCCAGGTCGAGATCGTCGATGCCTCCGGCGCCACCGTGCGCCGCACGACCGTGCAGGCCGATGCCGCCGGCGGCGTGGCGTGGGAGTGGGACGGCCGCGATGACAACGGCGACCCCGCGGCTGCCGGCCGTTACAGCATCCGCGCGACCTCCGGCGGTGGCGAGGACACCGAGTCGCTCGCGGTCGGCGTCGCCGCCCGCATCGACAGCGTCTCGATCGAACCGCAGGGCCTGGTGCTCAACCTCGCCGGCCTCGGCAGCCATCCGCTCGGCGCGATCCGCCGGATCGGCTGACACCCATTCCCGCCATCCGGACGCGGCCAGGCCGCACCCACCACCACCCGATTCGCCCGACTGGAGCACCCGCATGAGTTTTCGCATCTCGCTCAGTGGCATGAACGCGGCTACCGCCGACCTCAACGTCACCTCCAACAACATCGCCAACGCCAACACCACCGGCTTCAAGCAGTCGCGTGCCGAGTTCGGCGACGTGTTCCCGGTGTCGGCCTACGGCTTGTCCAGGAACGCCATTGGCGCCGGCGTCCGGCTCAACCAGGTCGCCCAGCAGTTCAACCAGGGCAACGTCGAATTCAGCGGCAAGGCGCTCGACCTGGCGATCAGCGGCAAGGGTTTCTTCACCCTGTCGAACCAGGGCGCGACGGTGTACTCGCGCGCCGGCAACTTCGGCGCCGACCGCGACGGCTTCGTCGTCAATCCGTCCGGCCACCGCCTGCAGGTCTACATGCCCAACGCCTCGGGCGTGGGTTTCGACACCGGCCGCCTGAGCGACCTGCAGCTGGCCACCGGCGACGCGGCGCCGCGCGCGACCGGCGAGGTGCATGTCGGCAGCAACCTGCCCGCCGACGCCGCCCCGCCGGTCATCGCGCCGTTCGATCCGAACGACCCGACCAGCTACAACCACACCACCTCGCTGACCGTGTACGACTCGCTCGGTGCCTCGCACACGCAGCAGCTGCACTTCGTCAAGACCGCCAACCCGAACGAGTGGCAGGTGCATGCGTCCATCGACGGCACCGCGGTCGGTGCGCCGGCGACGCTGCAGTACTCCGACACCGGCGAGCTGCAGGTGCCGGCCAACGGCCTGGTCGCCCTGCCCGCCCATGACCCGGGCAACGGCGCCGCGCCGCTCGTGGTCGGCCTCGACCTCGGCGGCTCGACCCAGTACGGCGAATCGTTCAACGTCTCCGAGCTCGTCCAGGACGGCCACGCGACCGGCCGGCTGACCGGCATCGAGGTCTCGGCCACCGGCGTGGTCACCGCGCAGTACACCAACGGCGTGTCCACCGCGCTCGGCCAGGTGGCGATGACCAGCTTCAGCAACCCGCAGGGCCTGCAGCCGCTTGGCGACAACGGCTGGGCCGAGACCTTCGAATCCGGCCAGCCGCTGCGCGGCGCCGCCGGCACGTCCGACCTGGGAATGATCCAGGGCGGCGCGCTGGAAGCGTCCAACGTCGACCTGACCGAGCAGCTGGTGAACATGATCACCGCGCAGCGCAACTTCCAGGCCAACGCGCAGATGATCTCGACCCAGGACCAGATCACCCAGACGGTGATCAACATCCGCTGAGGCCGGTGACGTTGTAGGAGCGACGTAAGTCGCGACCCGGATATCGCCCAGGCCCGGCGGGTCGCGACTGACGTCGCTCCTACAACCGGGCACCGCCTCCACCCAGCCGGAGCGAACCCCATGATCGATCGAGCCCTCTACGTTGCGATGACCGGCGCCAGCGCCACACTGAAGGCGCAGGCGTCGGTGTCGCACAACCTCGCCAACGCCAACACGGTCGGCTTCCAGGCCACGCTCAGCGGCACCGTCGCCGCGCCGGTGCAGGGCGAGGGTTTCGACTCCCGCGTGGCCGCGAGCCATCGCACGCTCGGCGTCAGCGCGGCGCCGGGCGCGATCAACCAGACCGGCAACGCCACCGACATTGCATTGCACCAGGACCGATGGCTCGCGGTGCAGGCGCCGGATGGCGGCGTGGCATACACCCGCGCCGGCAACCTGCAACTGACCGCCAACGGCCTGCTGACCACTGCCAGCGGCCTGCCGGTGCTCGACCAGGGCGGCGCGCCGGTGGCGGTGCCACCCAACGAGTCGATGCTGATCGGCGGCGACGGCACGATCTCGGTCGTCCCGCTCGGCCAGCCGCCGTCCACCCTCGCCGAGGCCGGCCGCCTGCAGGTGGTCGAGGCCCGCACCGACCAGCTGGTCCGTGGCGACGACGGTCTGATGCGGATGCCCGCCGGCGCCGACCCCGCGCCGCCCGCCGCCGGCAACGTCCTGACCGCCGGCGCGCTGGAATCCAGCAACGTCGACGCGACGTCGATGCTGGTTTCGATGATCCAGCTCTCCCGCCAGTTCGAGATGCAGGTACGGGTCTTGCAGAGCGGTGACGAGAGCGCCCGTGCCAGCAATTCCCTGCTGTCTTCGCGCTGACTTTTTGACTGACACCGGAGGTACCCCGCCATGACCCAGGCTCTGTGGATCGCCAAGACCGGCCTCGATGCGCAGCAGACGCGCATGGCGGTCATCTCCAACAACCTCGCCAACACCAACACCACCGGCTTCAAGCGCGACCGCGCCAGCTTCGAGGACCTGCTGTACCAGACCGTCCGCCAGCCCGGCGGCGCGTCCAGCGAGCAGACCCAGCTGCCGTCCGGCCTGTCGACCGGTACCGGCGTGCGCGTCGCCGCGACCGCCAAGCAGTTCACCCAGGGCAACCTGTCGCAGACTGGCAACGCGCTGGACGTGGCGATCAACGGCCGCGGCTTCTTCGAGGTGCTGATGCCCGACGGCAGCCCCGCCTATACGCGTGACGGCAGCTTCCAGATCAACGCCAACGGCGAGCTCGTCACCAACTCCGGTTACCCGGTGCAGCCGGGCCTGCAGTTCCCCGAGGGTGCGCAGAGCGTGACCATCGCCGCCGACGGCACCGTCAGCGTGCAGGTGGCCGGCGAGCCCGAGGCGGTGCAGGTCGGCGCACTGACCCTGGCCGACTTCGTCAATCCCGCTGGCCTGCAGGCCAAGGGCGGCAACCTCTTCGTGGAAACCGGCGCCAGCGGCCCGGCCCAGGTCGGCGGTCCCGGCACCGGCGGCATCGGCCTGCTGGCGCAGGGCTCGCTGGAGTCGTCCAACGTCAACACGGTGGAAGAGCTCGTGTCGATGATCGAGACCCAGCGCGCCTACGAGACCAACGCCAAGGCGATCTCCACGGTCGACCAGATGCTCGGCTTCCTCAACCAGAACCTGTGACCATGACGCGCCTGATCCTCGCCGCCCTGCTGCTTCCCCTCGCCGGCTGCGCCAGCATCGTCGGCGACGTCCGGCCCTTCGAACCCATGACGCCAGCCGCGGGCGCGGCAGTCGGCGCGCCGGCGGCGGCGGTCACGACGGCCACTGGCGCCGTCGCCGCGATGCCGGCAAGCGGCTCGATCTACGCCGCCAGCGGCGCCGGCCAGAGCCGCGGCCTGAGCCTGTTCGAGGACAACAAGGCCCGCTATCCCGGCGACCTGCTGACCATCGTGCTGGTCGAGTCGACGTCGGCGCGCTCGGTCGCGCAGACCTCGGTCACGAAGGACTCGGGCATGAGCCTGGGCGCCCCGGTCATCGCCGGCGTGCCGGTCACCTACAAGGGCCAGTCGATCCTGCAGGCCGAGGTCGAAGCCGGCCGCGACTTCGCCGGCGCCGGCAACTCCACCCAGAGCAACCGGCTGGACGGCGAGATCACCGTCACCGTCGTGGAGCAGCTGGGCAACGGCAACCTGCTGGTGGCCGGCGAGAAACGCATGCGCCTGAACCAGGGCGACGAGCTGGTGCAGGTTCAAGGAATCGTGCGCAGCGCCGATATCGGTCCCGACAACCGCATCACCTCCGACCGCGTCGGCAATGCCCGGATCGTCTATGGCGGTCGCGGCACGCTGGCGCGCTCCAACGCGATGGGCTGGCTTGGCCGGTTCTTCAACTCCGCCGCCTTCCCTTACTGACAGCACGCCGAGACCCACTCCATGCGCCTGCTCATCGCCCTCCTCATCCCGCTCGGCCTGGCGCTCGCCAGCCCACCGGCCGCGGCCGAACGCATCAAGGACCTGGCCCAGGTGGCCGGCGTCCGCGGCAACCCGCTGGTCGGCTACGGCCTGGTGGTCGGCCTGGACGGTAGCGGCGACCGCACCAGCCAGACGCCGTTCACCGTGCAGAGCCTGAAGACCATGCTCGACCAGCTCGGCGTCAGCATCCCGCCGGGGGTCAACCCGCAGCTCAAGAACGTCGCGGCCGTTGCGATCCACGCCGAACTGCCGCCGCACGCCAAGCCCGGGCAGACCATCGACATCACCGTCAGCTCGATCGGCAACGCCGGTTCGCTGCGCGGTGGCAGCCTGCTGATGGCGCCGCTGAAGGGTGCCGACGGCCAGGTCTACGCGATCGCGCAGGGCAGCCTGATGGTCAGTGGCTTCGGCGCGTCCGGCCGGGACGGTTCGCGGATCTCGGTCAACGCGCCCAATTCCGGCACCATCCCCAACGGCGCGGTGGTCGAGCGTGCGGTGCCGGGGGCGGCGCCGGGCGGTTCGGTCACGCTGAACCTGCACGAGTTCGACTTCACCACCGCCGCGCGCATCGTCTCGGCGATCGACGCGGCGTTCGGCCCCGGCCGCGCGCACGCGGTGGACGGCGTCACCATCGAGGTCGCGCCGCCGGCCGGCGACCGCATCGCGTTCCTGTCGCGGCTGGAAAGCCTGGAGATCAACCCGGGCACGGCGCCGTCCAAGGTCATCGTCAATGCCCGCACCGGCACGGTGGTGATGGGCGGCGAGGTCAGCGTGCTGCCGGCCGCGGTCTCGCACGGCTCTCTGACCGTCTCGGTGGTCGAAGGCAGCCAGATCAGCCAGCCCGCGCCGTTCGGCAACGGTGCCACGGTGGTCGCGCCGCAGTCGTCGATCGAGGTCACCGAGTCCGGCAACCGGATGTTCGTGCTGCAGGGCGCATCGCTGCAGGCCATCGTGCAGGCGGTCAACGCCGTCGGCGCCGCGCCGGGCGACATCGTCGCGATCCTGGAAGCGCTCAAGCGCGCCGGTGCCCTGCGCGCCGAGCTCGAGGTGATCTGAGCCACGTCCATGCACCTGCAATCCGCCACCGCGATGCCACTCGACGCAGCCGGGCCCTCACGGGAGCGGCTGCGCGAGGCTGCGCGCGAGCTGGAGACGCAGTTCGCACAGATGATGCTCAAGTCGATGCGCAGCACGAGCTTCGGCGACCCGATGCTGGGCGACAACACGACCTATCGCGAGATGCATGACCAGCAGCTCGCCAAGGAGCTGGCGAAGGGCCAGGGGCTCGGACTGTCACCGATGATCGTGCGCCAGCTCGAGCGCGACCAGGGCGGCGGCACGGTCGAGGCGACGTTCAACAGCGTGCCCGGCGGCCTGCCGCTCACCCGCGAACTGCCGATGGCGATGCCGCTGTCCGCCTCGCCGCAAACCATGACCGGATTGCCGTCGGCGGGCGCTGGCGGGCTCACGCTGGCGCCGACCCGCAGCGGCGTCTCGCTCGGCGCATTCGCACCGCTACCGGCACCGGCCGTCGCACCGCCGGTAGACCATGGCGCGTACGACAGGCCCGCCGACCCGAGCGCCAGGCTCGATTCCAGCAGTCCCGAGGCGTTCGTAAGGTCGATCTGGCCGCATGCGCAGCGCACGGCCGCCGAGCTCGGTGTGCCGGCGAAGGCGCTGGTCGCGCAGGCCGCGCTCGAGACCGGCTGGGGCCGGCGCCTGGTCGGCGGCGACGGTTCGCACAACCTGTTCGGCATCAAGGCCACCGGCTGGAACGGAGCGAAGGTCGCGTCGGCCACGCACGAGTTCATCGGCGGCGTACGGCGGAACCAGCGTGACGATTTCCGCGCGTACGGGTCGATCCACGAAAGCTTCCAGGACTACGCCCGGCTGATGCGCAAGCAGCGCTACTCCGGTGCGCTGGCCGCCGGTGACGACACCCGCGGATTCGCCAGTGCGCTGCAACGCGCCGGCTACGCGACCGACCCGTCGTACGCGGCCAAGATCACCGCGATCGCCAATGGTCCGACGCTCGAACGTGCGCTGTCTGGCCTCGACACCGGCCGCGACCAGGCCGTCGCCCGCGCCGCGCCTGCACGCGATACCCCCACATCCGCCTACGCCGCCGCAACCGGCGCCAAACCGCGAGGCTGACCATGAGCGGCATGCTGTCCACCGGTAGTTCCGCCCTGCTCGCCTTCCAGCGCGCGCTCGCCACCGTCGGCAACAACGTCGCCAATGCCGCGACGCCCGGCTACAGCCGCCAGCGGGTCGAGATGGAGTCGCGCCCGGGCGAGACGCTCGGCGCCGGCACCGTCGGCGGCGGCGTCAACGTCGCCCGCCTGCAGCGGCTGGCGGACGGTCTCGTGTTCGCGCGCCAGGTCGACAGCAGCGGCGAACTCGGCCGCCTGCAGCAGCTCTCGTCGCTCTCCTCGCGCGTCGACAGCCTGATGTCGGACTCCGCCACCAGCCTGGGCGCGCCGTGGTCCGCGTTCTTCGCCGCCGCCGAGGGCGTGGTGGCAGAACCGACCTCCACGTCCGCGCGGAGCCAGCTGCTCGCCTCGGGCGAACAGCTCGCCGCGCGCTGGCGATCGATGGATGCGCAGATGGCGACCATCGGTGACGAGGTCGACGTGCGCATCGAGTCGCAGGTGGCCGCCGCCAACAAGTACGCCAGCGAGATCGCTTCGCTCAACCAGCAGATCGTGGCCGCCGGTGGCAATGCCACGCCCGGCCTGCTCGACCAGCGCGCGGCGCGGATCGAGAAGCTCGCCGCGCTGGTCGGCGCCGAAACGGTCGAGCAGGACAACGGCGCGGTCAATGTGTTCACCGGCGGTGGCCAGGCCATGGTGCTCGGCAACAAGGCGATGGCGCTGTCGACCGCGCCCGACCCGTTCCGCCCCGATCGCCTGCAGCTGGCGCTCGACAGCCCCAATGGCGCGGTGCCGCTGCCGGCGTCCGCGGTGAGCGGCGAGATCGGCGGCCTGCTCGAGTTCCGCGGCCGCGTGCTCGACCCGATGCGGGCCGAGCTTGGCCGGGTGGCGGTCGCCTTCGCCGACAGCTTCAACCAGGCCCAGCGCGCCGGCGTGGATTACAACGGCGCCCCGGGCAGCGACATGTTCGCGTTGCCGGCACCGCGGGTCGACCGGCACGCGGCCAACACCGGCAGCGCCACCCTGCAGGCGGGCATCGGCGATGTCGGCGCGCTCAAGGGCCACGACCTGGTGCTGCGCTTTGAAGGCGGCAGCTGGAGCGCGACCCGCGCCGGCAGCAGCGAGTCCGTGCCGATGACCGGCAGCGGCACCGCGGCCGACCCGCTGGTGGTCGACGGTGTCGAGCTGGTGGTCGGCGGCACGCCGGCCAACGGCGACCGCTTCTCGCTGCGCCCCACCTCAGGCGCAGCAGGCGGGTTGCAGGTGGTGCTCGACGATCCGCTCGGCGTCGCCGCGGCCCGTCCGCTGCAGGCCAGCGTCGACCCCGCCAACGTCGGCAACGCGACCGGCGGCGCGGCCCGCATCACCGACGCTGCGACGTTCGCCGGTTTCGCCGGCGCCACGGTCGAGTTCATCGATTCGACCCAGTACACCGTCGACGGCGCTGGCCCGTTCGCCTGGACCGCCGGTACGCCGGTGGCCGGCGATGGCTGGTCGCTCGCACTGGACGGCACGCCGGCCGCGGGCGACCGCTTCAGCCTCGCGCGCACGCCACCGCGCTCGTCCGACAACGGCAACGCGCGCGGCCTGGCGGCAATCGACACGCAGGGCGTGCTCGACGGCGGCAGCGTCGGTCTCACGGCCGGACTGTCGCAACTCACCGGCCGCGCCGGCAGCGAGGCACGCCACGCCGGTCTCAGCCTGGAAGCTCAGGACGCGATCCACGCCCAGGTGATCGCCGAGCGCGAGTCGGTGTCGGGCGTGAACCTCGACGAGGAAGCCGCCGACCTGCTGCGTTACCAGCAGGCTTACCAGGCCGCTGCGCAGATCATCAAGACCGCCGACGACATGTTCCAGACCCTGCTCGGCGCGGTGCGCTGAGGCCGAACCCGGAGCACCGCATGAGACTTTCCACCGCGCAGATCCACAACCAGGGCCTGCAGGGCATGTTGCAGAAGCAGCAGGCCATGGCGAAAACCCAGCAGCAGATGACCACCGGCAGCAAGCTGGTCACCGCCGCCGACGACCCTGCCGCGTTCTCCAACGCGCAACGGCTCGATCATGCCGTGTCCTCGCTAGAGCAGTTCGACAAGAGCAGCGCCCACCTGGAGCGCCGGCTGGGCCTGCAGGAGAACGCGCTGGCGGACGCCGGCGACCAGCTGGTCCGCGCGCGGGAGCTGGTGATCCGCGCCAACACACCCACGCTGTCGGGCCAGGACCGCCGGCTGATCGCGATCGAGATGCGCCAGTTGCGTGCCGAAATGATCGCGATCGGCAACCGCGGCGACGGCGCCGGCCGCGCCCTGTTCGCGGGCACGCGCGACGGCGTGGTGCCGTTTGCCGACAACGGCGGCACCGTGACCTATGCCGGCGACGCCGGCCGCAATGACGTCGACGTCGCACCCGACCTAGCGGTCGCCGACACCGATCCGGGCAGCGCGCTGTTCCTCCGCGTGCCCACTGGTGACGGCATCGTGCGCGGCAGCGCCGGCGCATCCAACACCGGCACGGTGCTGCTGGCCTCGGCCAGCGTGACCGACCACGCCAGCTGGAACGGCGCTGGCGTCACCGTCGAATTCACCGGAAGCGACCAGTACCGCGTGCTCGATGCAGGCGGTGCCGAGATCGGCACCGGCCAATGGCAGAGCGGCCAGACCATCACCGCCGGCGGCGTGCAGATGGAACTGCGCGGCGAGCCGGTGGCCGGCGACCGCTTCACGGTCGAGCGCGCCAGCGAACGCGACATCTTCGCCACCCTCGACGGCCTGGCCGACGCACTGGAAGCCCCCGACGGCAGCCCCGCGGACAACGCACGCCGCACCAACCTATTGACCGCGGGACTTGGCGACCTGGCCACCGCGCAGGAGCACCTGCTGGCGGCACGCGCGGACACCGGCGCACGTCTGTCCACGCTCGACCACGCCGCCGAGAGCCGCAGCGCCACCGCACTCGCACTGGAAAGCACGCTGTCGGACCTGCGTGACACCGACTACGCCGAGGCGGCCAGCCGCTTCGCGATGCAGCTCACCGCCCTGCAGGCCGCGCAGCAGGTGACGGTGCGCATCCAGGGCCTGTCGCTGTTCAACCGCCTGTAACAGAAAAAAGTGCGAAAGCGCTAAAGCTTGACAAGACACCGCCGATACCTTTCTCAGCAGCGGACAGGACCGGATCACGGCAAGCCCCTGCGACGCCACCCGGCGCGAAACGCCGGACTTCCGAATCCAGGAGACCTTCAAATGTCTGTCATCAATACCAACGTGATGTCGCTCAACGCGCAGCGCAACCTGAGCACCAACAGCGCCGACCTCGGCACCACCATCCAGCGCCTGTCCTCGGGCCTGCGCATCAACAGCGCGAAGGACGACGCCGCCGGCCTCGCGATCTCGCAGCGCTTCACCACGCAGATCCGCGGCATGGACCAGGCGGCCCGCAACGCCAACGACGGCATCTCGCTGGCACAGACCGCCGAAGGCGCGCTGGGCGAGATCGGCAACAACCTGCAGCGCATCCGTGAGCTGGCCGTGCAGTCGCGCAACGCGACCAACTCGGCCGATGACCGCCAGGCGCTGCAGAAGGAAGTCGACCAGCTGAAGTCCGAGATCGGCCGCGTCGCCGAGACCACCAACTTCAACGGCACCAAGCTGCTGGACGGCAGCTTCACCGCGCAGTCGTTCCAAGTGGGCGCCAACCAGGGCGAGACGATCGACATCGCCAACATCGCCAATGCCAGTGCCAACGCACTGGGCACGTGGGTAAAGGCTGATGCTACCTACACTCAGACCACTGATGCTCCGGCTGTTACCGACTCTGATGTAGTTGCATCGATCGACATCAACGGCGTGACAATTGCCACGGCGGCTGGTGCAGGCAATGCAACCGCGGCCAATCTCCAGACTGCTTTCAACGCTGCCAAGGCACTCCCGGAGAATGAGGCTGCGCTTGCCAACGTGTCCATGGCTGCTGACGGCACGATCACTTCGACCGACCAGACCCTGCGACTGGCCAACATCTCGAACATGACCGGCATCACGGCTGGCACCACCACTGGCACGCCCAACGCCACGCAGACCGGCTTCGCCGATCTCGACATCTCCACCGTCGAAGGTGCCGACAACGCCATGCTTGCGATGGACGGTGCACTGAAGGCCGTCAACGACGCCCGCGCTGACCTGGGTGCTATCCAGAACCGCTTCTCCTCGGTCGTGACCAACCTGCAGACCGGTTCGGAGAACCTGTCGGCCGCCCGCAGCCGGATCATGGACGCCGACTACGCCAAGGAGACCGCCAACCTGTCGCGCACGCAGATCCTGCAGCAGGCCGGTACCGCGATGCTGGCGCAGGCCAACCAGTCGTCGCAGAGCGTGCTCAGCCTGCTGCGCTGATCGACCGCAGTACCACGGGAGATCCTCGTCTCTCCGGAACCGGCCAGTGGCACTGCCCTGGCCGGTTTTTTGTTGCCTGGCCGCCGGTTTGCCGGCGCGGCGGCACTAAAGCCCCACCTCGCGCGGCCGTTACCAATAGCAAGGCAAGGCGCGGCGCCAACCGGCGTCAACAACCCGGCGGAACGGTTCTTGCCACGGCATTCCGGATCGTTCCTTCCAGCATCCGCGCCAACCCGTCCACCCGCTCCAGGAGGCAGCAGTGGCATCGTTCTCAAGCCCAGGCATCGGTTCCGGCCTCGACGTGCACAAGATGGTGACCCAGCTGGTCGCCGCCGAGCGCGCGCCGTCGGACAACCGCATCGACCGCTTCGAGTCGACCACCCAGTCGCAGATCTCCGCGTTCGGCAAGATCAACAGCGCGCTGTCGGGGCTGCGCGATGCGCTGGCCAAGTTCGAGGGCGAAAGCGCGTCGCCCGGTCGCAAGGTCAGCGTCGCCGAGGGGGCCGGCTTCACCGCCACTGCCGGCGCCAGGGCCTCGCTCGGCCAGTACGACGTCACCGTCGAGCGCCTGGCCAGCACCCACAAGCTGCAGTCCGCTCCGCTCGCGTCCGACGCACAGCTTGGCCACGGCACGCTGACCATCAGCGTCGGCGACGGCGACCCCGTCTCGGTTTCCATCGCCGAGGGTGAAGGCTCGCTCGCCGATGTCCGAGATGCCATCAACAAGCAGGCCGGTGCCCACGGCGTCAGCGCGACCCTCGTGCGCGGCGACGCGGGCGACGTGCTCGTGCTGTCCTCCACCACCACCGGCACCGAAGGGCGCCTGCAGGTCACCGCCGACGGCGGTGACGGGGGCCTGTCCGCGCTGGCCACCTCCGGCGGCACGATGACGGTGGTCGATCCCGGCAACGACGCGCTGGTGACGGTCGACGGCATCAGCCGCACCAGCAGCACCAACCGCATCGACGACCTCATCGACGGGGTCACCCTCGACCTGACCAAAGCCGCGCCCGGCGAGGCGTCCAGCCTCGAGCTGAAGTCCGACCCGAGCACGCTCAAGGCCGGCCTGCTGGGCTTGATCAGCGCGTACAACACCGCGCTGTCGCAGTTGCGTACCCAGAGCGCTGCCGGCAGCGAAGACGTACCCGGCGCCGCACTCAGCGGTGACGCCGCCCCGCGTGGCATCACCCAGTCGCTGCGCGGCTTCGTCAGCCAGAACTATGCCGAGCTGGCCGCGCTGGGCTTCGAGACAAAGGTCGACGGCTCGCTCAGCCTGGACGGCGCCACCTTCGACAAGGCGGTTGCGGAGGATCCGCAGGCGGTCCAGCGCCTGCTCGGCGACGAGGGCTCACTGCGCGGGCCGCTGGCCGGCGCGCTCAAGTCCTGGCTCGGCGACGACGGCATGATCAGCGACCGCACCGAAGCGCTGCAATCGCGCATGAAGCGTCTCGAAAGCGACCGCCTCGCGCTCGACCGCCGCATGGAAAAGGTCGAGGCCAACTACCTGCGGCAGTTCACCGCACTCGACGCGATGGTCGCGCAGATGAGCTCGGTCAGTTCCTTCCTATCCCAGCAGCTCGCCACGCTGCCGTCCTACTCGCAGAGCTCCTGACATGCATAGCGCCCGCGCCCTCGCCAACCAGTACCGTCAGACCGGCGCCAGCAGCGCCATCCTCGACGCAAGCCCGCACCAGCTGGTCACGCTGATGCTCGGTGGCGCGCGCGAGCGCGTGCAGCTGGCGATGGCCTGCCTGCAGCGCGGCGACCTCGCCCGCAAGGCACAGGCGATCAGCTCGGCCAGCGGCATCATCGGCGGGCTCAACAGCACCCTCGACATGAAGGCCGGCGGCGAGATCGCCGAGGGCCTGCACGCGTTGTACGACTACTTCCAGCGCCGCCTGCTGGAGGCCAACGGCAACAACGATGCCGCGCCGCTGGCCGAGGTCGACGAACTGCTCGGCGACATCGAGCAGGCCTGGCGCGCGATCGACCCGGCGGCGCCCGCGCCGGTGGACGGCACCCAATGATCCCGGCGCTGCCGATCGCACGCGTGCGCGCCGCGCTCGATGCCGGCGAGTTCGACCGCGCCTCGGCGCTGCTCAAGGAGCACGAGCGCGAGGTCCGCGCGGCAATCGCCACCGAGCCACCGGATTCGCGCAGCCGCGACACCTGGCTGGCCCTGCTGCACGCCCAGCGCGAGCTGGTCGAACACCTGCAGGCCGCACGCTCCAATGCGGGCTCCGCCCTGCAACGCCTGCGCGAGAGCCACCGCGGCGCGGCCGCCTACAAGGCCACCGGCCGGTGAACGCCGACAGCGCCCGGCACGAGGTCTTCGGCGACTCGCTCGCCTGCGAGGAGGTCCGCCCGGCCGCGTTCATTCCCGGAGCGCTGTCACCCGCCGCGGCACGCACCGCCTGCCTGCGTGGCGAAAGCCTGTTGCGCTCGCTGGCGGTGGTCGAGGACAGCCGCGGCGACGAGACCGACGAGCACGGCGTGTCCGACGTGGTCCTGCACCGCATCGAGGCCAAGCTCGACCTGCTGACCGCGCTGGTGGCCAGCCGCTTCGCCGAGCACTTCGACCCGCGGCGTCCGCTGCGTTGGTCATCGCTGGGCGCGTGCCTGGAAGTCGACGACGCGGTCGCGCCCGGCACCGGCGGCGCGCTGCGCGTTCAGCCGTCGGACTGGTTGCCCGAAACCCTGCTGCTGCCGGCGACGGTGGTCGCGAGCGTCGCCCATGGCCGCGGCCAGCAACTGTGGCTGCGCTTCGGCCCGCTGACCCCGGCGCTGGAGTCGGCGCTGGCACGGCACCTGTTCCGCGTGCACCGCCGCGCCATCGCCGAAAGCCGCCGGGTGCGGTAGGCGGGGTGTCGCCAGCAGGCATCCCGTAGGAGCGACGTAAGTCGCGACCCACTGACCACGCCATTGCATCGCGGACAACGCGAATCCCTACTCGCGCTGCCACCCCACCCCCCACTCCCGGGCATTCACCCGAGCCGATTGCCAGCGGGTCGCGACTTACGCCGCTCCTACGTCCGCTCCTACAAAAGCGCGGGGCGCTCGGCTAAGGTGACCGGGCGCATATTCCAAACAGGGACACCCTCCACGTGCGGGTACTGATCTGCGACGACCACACCCTGATCCGTGCGGGCCTGCGCCGGCTGATCGAGTCGTTCGACGGCATCGAGGTGGTGGCCGAGGCCGCAGGCGCGGACGAGGCGGTGATCCGCGCCGGCGAGGCGCTGCCCGACGTCGTCCTGCTCGACCTGTCGATGCCCGGCCGCAACGGCTTCGAGGCCATGGCCGAACTACACCGCACCTGCCCCGGCTGCGCGGTGGTGATCATGTCCATGCACGACGACGCCAGCCACGTGCGCGAGGCGCTCGCGCGCGGCGCCAAGGGCTTCGTGGTGAAGGAGGCGGCGCCGGCCGAGCTGGAAATCGCTTTACGCGCGGCCTTCGCCGGGCGCACCTTCCTGAGCCCGCAGGTCTCGGCGCCGCAACTGGCCACCACGCGTGCGCAGGCCAACGGCCAGGGCGGCGTGCATGCCCTGCCGCCGCGCCAGCGCGAGATCCTCGCGGCCATCGGGGCCGGCCACAGCACCAAGCAGATCGCCGCCGACCTGGGCATCAGCGTCAAGACGGTGGAAACCCATCGTGCCCGCCTGATGGACGCGCTGGGCTGCCGCAACGCGGTCGAACTGCTGCGTACCGCGATGCGGATCCGGGGCGATCTGTAGGCGGCGGGGCCAATCCGGACCTGCGTCGCATTCCTTGAACGCCGTTTTTGCCGGCGAACGTGACCGGCGTGCCGGAAAGACGGCGCCTGTGTAAGGAAATCCCCTACCCGGCTCGGGGAAACCCCGGGCGATGACGGGTTCACCCCGATGCGATCGCCGTCGCCCCTCCTGCACGATTCATGCCGCAGCCGGTTTCGAACCGGCGGGGGAACGGGATCGGAATGGAAGGGGATCTGAAGTGAAGACCAGCGTCAGGGCGCAGCTTGCGCAGGGGGTCAATCTCACGCCGCAGTTGCTGCAGTCGATCCGGCTGCTGCAGCTGACCGCGCCGCAGCTCGAACTGGAGCTGCGGCAGGCACTGGACCGCAACCCGATGCTCGAGACCGAGGACGATGACGAGGTCGGCGAGACCGATGCCGTCGACGGCACGGCCGAAGCCGAGCTCGAGGCCGCCGCGTGGGACGAGTTGCCCGACCCGGCCTACCTGTCCGGCGGGGGCGTGATGGGTGCCGACGACGACGCCTGCGCCCGCATCGCCGCCGGCGAGTCCAGCGATTGGCGCGTGCGGTTGCTGCAGGAACTGGCCTACGACTGGACCGCCGACGCGCTGCGCATCGCGCAGTGGTGGCTGGACCGTTGCGACGAGCTGGGCATGCTGGAGGGCGAGCCGGTGGCGCTGGCGCGCGAGGGGGCCGCCGCGCTGGGGAGCACCGCCGAAGCACTGGAAGCCGTCCGGCAGCGCCTGCTGCAGGGCACCTGGGCCGGGGTCGCCGCCGCAAGCGCGGCCGAATGCCTGCTCGCTCAGCTGGCCGCGCACCCGGCAAGCCCGGAACGCGCACTGGCCGAGCGCATGGTGGCCGAGCAGATCCACGCGCTGGCCGCGCACGACACCGCCACCCTCGCCCGCGTGTTGCAGGCCGACGTCGACGCCGTGGCCGCCGCCACCGCGCTGGTGCTGTCCCTGCGGCCGTCGGCGGTCGAACCGCCCGCGGCCGAGCACGAAGGCCATGTCATTCCCGACGTCACCGTCCGCTTCCTCGGTGGCCAGTGGCGCGTGGCGCTCAACGGCCGGGCCACCCCGCGCATCCGCATCGCCGCCCACTGCGAACAGGCACTGGCCCACGCGCCGGGCGACCAGAGCGTGTTGCGCGGGTTGCTCGACGAGGCGCGCTGGCTGGTCCGCGGCGTCGCCATGCGCAACGACACCCTGCTGCGCACCGTGCAGGTGCTGGTGGAGCGCCAGCGTGGCTTCCTGGAGCGCGGCGAGGAGGCGATCGCACCGCTGACCCTGCGCGAAGTCGCCGACGCGATCGGCATGCACGAGTCCACCGTGTCGCGCATCACCAGCGGCAAGTACATCCAGACCCCGCGCGGCACGTTCGAGCTCAAGCGGCTGTTCGCCGTGCGGCTGGAGGGCGCGGAGGTCTCCGGCGCGGCGGTCAGGGCGATGGTCAAGCGCCTGATCGACGCAGAGCCGCCCCACGCACCGCTGGCCGACGACGTGATCGCCGGCCTGCTCGCCCGCCGCGGCGTCCGCATCGCGCGGCGCACGGTGGCAAAGTACCGGGACCAGCTGTCGATCCCGTCCGCGCGCCAGCGCTGCAAGCCGGCCCTCGCGGCCTGATCCGGAGACACCCATGAGCACCGTGAGACTGTTGCTGGTCGACGACCACGAAGGCTTCATCAACGCGGCGATGCGCCACCTGCGCCGGATCGACTGGCTCGACATCGTCGGCTCGGCCGGCAACGGCATCGAGGCGATCGCCCAGTGCGAGGCGCTGCGTCCCGACGCGGTGCTGATGGACCTGGCGATGCCGGAAATGGGCGGGCTGCAGGCCACGCGCCTGATCAAGGCGCAGGACAACCCGCCCTACATCGTCATCGCCAGCCACTTCGACGACGCCGAACACCGCGAGCACGCCCTGCGTGCCGGCGCGGACGCATTCGTCAGCAAGCTGTCCTACATCCACGACGTGGTCCCGCTGCTGGAGGCGCTCGTCGCCAGCCGCACGGCGACCGACCAGGCGTAAGCGGCGATGAGCGAATCCCGCATCCTCGTCGTCGAGCGCGACATGGACCGCGCCGAGCACGTGGCGACGCTGCTGGAGTTCATGGACTTCACCCCGCGCATCGTCACCGAGGCCTCGGACGTCGACCTGAAGAAGGCGCGCGCCAGCGACTGGGTGGCCGTTGTGGTGGGCGACGTCGGCGATGGCACCGATTGGCAGGCCTTCGTCGACTGGCTCGGCGCGCAGCCGCTGCACCCGCCGTTGCTGGTGCTGCCGGGCCACGCGCCCGACGCTGCCTGGCGCGCGGGCCTGCATCCCGAGACCCAGTGGCCGCTGGACTACCCGCTGCGCCGGGTGCAGTTGCAGGAAGCCCTGCGCCGCGCCAGCCTGAAGCGCATCGACGAGGACGAGCGCCGCGAGCAGTCCGCCGGTGGCGGTCCTACCGGCCGCAGCCCAGCCGTGCTCGAGCTCTCGCGCATGATCGACCAGGTGGCGCCGTTCGATACCACCGTGCTGATCCTCGGCGAGTCCGGGACCGGCAAGGAGGTCGCCGCACGCGCGGTCCACCAGCGCTCCAGGCGTGCGAACAAGCCGTTCGTGGCGATCAACTGCGGCGCGATCCCGCCGGACCTGCTCGAGAGCGAACTGTTCGGCCACGAGAAGGGCGCCTTCACCGGCGCGCTGACCCAGCGCAAGGGCCGCTTCGAGATGGCCGAGGGCGGCACCCTGCTGCTCGACGAGATCGGCGACATGCCGATGCCGATGCAGGTCAAGCTGCTGCGCGTGCTGCAGGAACGCACGTTCGAGCGCGTCGGCGGCACCACCCTGATCCACTGCGACGTGCGCGTGGTCGCCGCGACGCACCGCAACCTCGAGGCGCACATCCACGAGGGCAAGTTCCGCGAGGACCTGTTCTACCGCCTCAACGTGTTCCCGATCGAGATGCCGCCGCTGCGCGAGCGCGTCACCGACCTGCCCGACCTGATCGCCGCCATCACCCGGCAGCTGGCCGACAGCGGCCGCGGGCGGGTCAGCCTGGCCGCCAGCGCGGTCGCCGCCCTGGCCCATTACGACTGGCCGGGCAACGTGCGCGAGCTGAGCAACCTGCTGGAGCGGCTGGCCGTGCTGCACCCGTCCGGCAACGTGCGTGCGGCCGACCTGCCGGCGCGCTACCGCGCCGCGATGCCGGAAGGCCTCGAAGACGAGCTGCCGGCCGCCGCCCCGATGACGGAGCCGCGCGTGGCCGACCCGGCCGCGTATTCGCCGACCGCCACCCTGCCCGCCGAAGGCCTGGACCTGCGCAGCCACATCGCCGAGATCGAGCTGGAGCTGATCCGCGCCGCGCTGCAGCAGGCCGACGGCGTCGTTGCGCACGCCGCGCCGCTGCTGGGCCTGCGCCGCACCACCCTGGTCGAGAAGCTGCGCAAGTACGGCATCGAGCGGGACTGAGACGCCGGCACCCGGGCGCGCCGGCGGCGCGACGGGTTCCCGGCGCATCCGTGGCACGCGGCTTGCTTATGAACAGGCAGACCCGCTGAACGCGCAAGCCACGCAATGACCGACGCGATTTCATCGATCCTTTCCCAGATCCGCGCCCACGAGATGCGCGCGCGCGGCCCGCTGGCCGACGCGCCCGCCGGCACCGCGATCAACCCGCAGGCCCTGCGCCCGGATGGCGTCGGCCGCGCGACCGGCGTCCAGGCGCCGGGCTTCAGCCAGACCCTCAACAACGCGCTCGACAACGTCAGCAGGGTGCAGCACGAGTCGGCCGAACTGCAGAAGGCCTTCGAAATGGGCGACCCGCGCGCCGACCTGGCGCGGGTGATGGTGGCGATGCAGCAGTCGTCGGTCGCGTTCAAGGCGACCGCCGAGGTGCGCAACCGGCTGGTGCAGTCCTACCAGGACGTCATGAACATGCCGATCTGACGGCCGCGCCCGCCAGACCTCCGTCGTTCCCACGGAATGACCTGCCGCACCCTTTGAGACCGTACCGATGAGCGTCATCGAACTGCCCAAGAACGCCGCCAGCAACCTGCGCAACCTCGGCCCGCTGCAGGACATCCCCGCGGTGCGCCAGCTCGGCCTGTTCGCGCTGGTCGCGGCGGTGATCGCGCTCGGGCTGTGGCTGTTCTTCTGGACCCAGAAGCCGGACTACGTGCCGGTGTTCGCCGGCCTGGACGCACGCTCCACCGCCGAGGCGTCCGACCTGCTGCGCACCGCCCAGATCCCCTACCGGATCGATTCGGGCAGCGGCGCGCTGTCGGTGGAGTCCGACCAGATCGGCAAGGCGCGGCTGGCGCTGGCGGCCGCGGGGTTGCCGGCCGCCGAGGGTGGCGGCTTCGAGATGCTGCAGGGCGACCAGGGCTTCGGCACCAGCCAGTTCGTCGAAAACGCGCGCTACCAGCACGCGCTGGAAACCGAACTGGCCCGCACCATCGCCAACCTGCGTCCGGTGCGCGAGGCGCGCGTGCACCTGGCGCTGCCCAAGCCGAGCGCGTTCACCCGCCAGAAGGAGCCCGCCAGTGCATCGGTGGTGCTGCACCTGCGCAGCGGCAGCGTGCTCGAGCCGGGCCAGGTCGCGGCAATCGAGCACCTGGTCGCCTCCAGCGTGCCGCAGATGCCGTCCGACAACGTCACCGTGGTCGACCAGTTCGGCCGCATGCTGTCCAACGACAACCCCGACAGCGAGTCGGCGCTGACCGCGCAGCGCTTCGAGCAGCAGCGCCGCGCCGAGGCGGTCTATGTACAGCGCATCCAGGAATTGCTGGAACCGCTGGCCGGCCCGGGTCGGGTGAGTGCGCAGGTCAGCATCGACATGAATTTCGCCGAGACCGAGCAGGCCAGCGAGACCTACGGTCCCGACCCTGCGATGATCCGCAGCGAGCAGGTCTCCGAGTCCGGCGACCTGGCGGCACTGGCCGGGCCGCAGGGTGTTCCGGGCAGTGCCAGCAACAACCCCGACACCGCCACGGCCGCCGCCGCTGCCGCCGCACCTGCCGCCGCGGGTAGCGGCGGCACCGGCGCGCGCACGGCAGTACGCAACTACGAAATCGACCGCACGCTGACCCATACCCGCCAGGGGCCGGGCCAGATCACCCGCGTCACCGCAGCGGTGCTGGTCGACAACGTCCCGCAGCCGGGCGCCGACGGCAAGACCACCCAGCGCGCGCTCACCGACACCGAGCTGGCGAGGATCGAGACGCTGGTGCAGCAGGCGATCGGCTACAACGCCACCCGCGGCGACATGGTGTCGGTGGTCAACGCGCCGTTCGCCCGTGGCGATGCGCTGGACGCGCCGGAAGCCCCGCCGTTCTGGCAGCACCCGCGTGCACGCGAATTGCTGCGCATCGGCCTGGGCGGGCTGGCGGTGCTGGTGCTGATCCTCACCGTGCTGCGCCCGGCCTTCCGCCAGTTGCTGGCGCCCAAGGTGCCGCATACGGCGACGGTCACCGTGCTGCCCGAGGACGAGGAGATCCCGGTGACGCTGTCGGCCCCGGCCGAGAAGCCGCGCCCGCAACCGCGCGTCACGGCCGAGGCGGCGCTGAACTTCGACGAGAAACTGCAGGTCGCCAAGACGGCGGTCAGCAACGACCCCAAGCGGGTCGCCAACGTGGTGCGCAACTGGGTGGAATCCGATGGCTGATCCGAACCAGCAGGCGACCAGCCGCAAGCTCGACGCCCTCAGCGGCACCCAGCGCGCGGCGGTGGTGCTGCTCTCGCTGGGCGAGAGCCAAGCCGCCGAGGTGCTCAAGCACATGAGCGCGAAGGAAGTGCAGAAGCTCGGCCTGGCGATGACCTCGGTGGGCGGCATCTCGCATGACTCCGTCGCCCAGGTGTTCGACGACTTCGTCGACGTGCTGGCCCAGCCCGGCGCGCTCGGCTCGGCCGACGACTACATCCGCGCGGTGCTGACCCAGGCGCTCGGCGAGGAGCGCGCCAGCAGCCTGATCGACCGCATCCTGGCCGGCCGCAACACCTCCGGGCTGGACACGCTGAAGTGGATGGAGCCGCGCGCGATCGCCGACCTGGTCCGCAACGAGCACCCGCAGATAATCGCCATCGTCCTGTCGCACCTGGACCCCGACCAGGCCGCCGACGTCATCAAGGTGCTGCCCGAGCGCGTCCGCCCGGACGTGCTGGTGCGCATCGCCACGCTCGACGGGATCCCGCCCAACGCGCTCAACGAACTCAACGACGTCATGGCGCGGCAGTTCTCCGGCAGCCAGAACATCAAGTCGTCGTCGGTCGGCGGCATCAAGGTCGCGGCCAACATCCTCAACTTCATGGACTCCGGCCAGGACGAGGTGATCCTGGGCAGCATCGGCGAGATCGACGACGCGCTCGGCACCCGCATCCGCGACCTGATGTTCGTGTTCGACAACCTTGCCGAGATCGACGACCGCGCGATCCAGACCGTGCTGCGCGACATTCCGTCCGACAAGCTGGCGGTCGCGCTGCGCGGCGCCGACCCGCGGGTGCGCGAGAAGATCACCACCAACATGTCGCAGCGCGCGGCCGAGATCCTGCTGGAGGACATGGAGGCGCGCGGCCCGGTGCGGCTGGCCGAGGTCGAGGCCGCCCAGAAGGAGATCCTCGCCACGGTCCGCAAGATGGCCGATGACGGCACCATCCAACTCGCCGCCAAGGCCGAGGCGTTCGTATGAGCGAGACGGCCCTGCACGCGCGCTTCGCCGACGCGGACGCATCGGGCGCGGTGCGCTGGACCGCTCCGGGACTGGCCTACGTCGAGCCGGAACCGCTGCCGCCACCACCGAGCGTGGAAGACCTGCAGGCGCTCGAACGCGCCGCGCATGACGAAGGCTACGCGGCCGGTCACGCCGAAGGCCTGGCCGCCGGCCAGGTCGAGGTGCGCCGGCAACTCGCCCGCATCGAAGGCATCCTCGACGGTTTCACGCGCCCGCTGGCCCGCCTCGACGGTGAAGTGGCGGACGCACTCGGCGACCTGGCGGTGCGCATCGCCGGCGCCCTGCTCGGCCGCAGCTACGTTGCCGACCCCACCCTGCTGGCCGACCTGGTGCGCGAGGCGCTCGACGCCGTCGGCACCAGCTCGCGCGAGGTCGAACTGCGCCTGCATCCCGACGACCTGGGCGTGCTCGCGCCGCACCTGGCCGGCCTCAGCGGCGTGCGCCTGACCGCCGACTCCGCGCTGGCCCGCGGCGAACTGCGACTGCACAGCGAGAGCATGCGCATCGACGGCACCCTCGCCGCGCGGTTGCAGGCCTGCCTGGATGCCTTCGTCAACACACCGGTGACGGAGCCGCGCACATGACCACCGTCGCCGCCGAACACTGGGAAGAAGCCCGCAACCTGCGACTGGCGGCACGGCTGGCCGCATCCGGTGCGCAGCCGCCGTCGCTCGGGCTGGCCCGCGAGGGCGTGCTCCGCCGCGCCGTCGGCCTGACGCTGGAGGCATCGGGCTGCTCGGCGCCGCTGGGCTCGCGCTGCCGGGTCGAGACCGCCGGTGGCCACTGGGTCGATGCCGAGGTGGTCGGCTTCTCCGGCGACCGCACCTTCCTGATGCCCACCGCCGACCTGGCAGGCCTGCTGCCCAACGCGCGCGTGGTGACCACCCGCCGCGAGGGTGAAGTGGCGGTCGGCGAAGGCCTGCTGGGCCGCGTGATCGACAGCGACGGCGTCCCGCTGGATGGCCGCGGGCCGATCCGGCCGGAAAGCTGGGTCGGGCTGGGCGGCGTGGCGATCAACCCGCTGACCCGCGAACCGATCACCCGTTCGCTCGATGTCGGCGTGCGCGCGATCAACGCCTTGCTGCCGATCGGCCGCGGCCAGCGCATCGGGCTGTTCGCCGGTTCCGGCGTCGGCAAGTCGACGCTGCTGGGCATGATGACCCGCTACACCGCCGCCGACGTCATCGTGGTCGGCCTGATCGGCGAACGCGGCCGCGAGGTGCGTGACTTCGTCGAAAGCACGCTGGGCGAGGAAGGCCTGCGGCGCTCGGTCGTCGTCGCCACCCCCGCCGACCGCCCGCCGCTGGCCCGCCTGCACGGCGCGTTGCGCGCGACCGCGATCGCCGAGTGGTACCGCGACCAGGGCCTGCACGTGCTCTTGCTGATGGACTCGCTGACCCGTTTCGCGCATGCGCAACGCGAGATCGGCCTGTCGGTCGGCGAGCCGCCGACTACCCGCGGCTACCCGCCGAGCGTGTTCGCCAAGCTGCCGCAGCTGGTGGAGCGTGCCGGCAACGGCGCCGACGGCCGCGGCTCGATCACCGCCTTCTACACCGTGCTGACCGAAGGCGACGACCAGCAGGAACCCATCGCCGACGCTGCCCGCGCGATCCTCGACGGCCACATCGTGCTGACCCGCCGTATCGCCGACGCCGGCCAGTACCCGGCCATCGACGTCGAGGTCTCGGTCAGCCGCGTGATGCAGGAGATCACCGACGCCCCGTGGCGCGAGCGAATCCGCAAGCTCAAGCGGCTGATGGCCGCCTACAACGCCCAGCGCGACCTGATCGCCATCGGCGCCTACCAGCGCGGTAGCGACCCGGTGGTCGACGAGGCACTGGCGCGCTGGCCGAAGATCCTCGAGTTCCTGGGCCAGGACGTAACCGAGGCCTCCGACGTGGAGGCCAGCCGCGCCGCGCTGGCACGCCTGCTCGACGACACCCGCGAGCCCGCGCCCGCCACCCACGCCACCACCCACGCCCAGGAGCCTGCACGATGACGCGATCGCAACGGCTCGACCCGCTGCTGCGGGTCAAGCAGCAACGCCAGGACGATGTTGCCCGCGAGGTCGCCGAGCGCGACCGCACCCTGGCCGAGCAGGAGCAGCGGCTGGATGCGCTGCGTCGCTACGCCGCCGAGTATTCCGCGCCCGCCGCCACCATCACCAACCCGGCGCTGCTGGCCAACCGCCTCGCCTTCCGCGAGCGGCTGGACGCGGCGGTCGCGCAGCAGAGCCGCGTGGTCGACGACACCCGCCAGCACTGCGACGTCGAGCGTGCACGCCTGATGCTGGCCAGCCGGGAGACCCACGTGCTGGAAAAGCTGTCGGCCAGTTATCGCGCCGAGGAGTCCCGCGTGGCCGAGCAGCGCGTGCAGCGTGAGCTGGACGACCTGGGCGCGCGCCGTGTGCGAAACGGGGCGGGCGGTGGCGACGGCGAGGTGCCGGCGTGATCGCGTCGGCCCTTTCCACACCGGCCTCCGGTTCCGCCACGGGTGCGGCGCGCAAGGGCGCGGCCGATGCCGGAGCATCCGGCGAGGACCGCTTCGAGCAACTGATGAATCCTGCGCGCAGCGACGGGTCGCGGGCCGACGTCGGACCGCGCGCCGCCGAACCCCGCGGCGCCTCGGCACGCGCCTCGTCACGGCCCGACGCGCCGGCTTCCGCTCGTGATGACGGCATCGATGCCGAAGCGACGGAGGCAACAGAGCGGACCGTCGACGGGACCGCGGAAGCCGCACTCCCCGACCAGCTGTTCGCCATGATCGGTGGCTGGCGCGACGCCGCAGTGCCCGCGCCCGGCTCCGCAGCGCCACCGACCGGGCCTGGCCACGGCGCAACCGGACTGCTGGCACCGGCAACGCCCTCGCTGTTGCTACCAGGCATGGTCGACGGCGCCGCGGCGGCGACACCACTGGATGACGCGGCCATTCCCGCGCCCCCCACCACCGCCACCGCATCCGGTGCGGCCACGGGCCCGGTACCGGGCCTCGCGATGCCGACGCTGCCCGCGGCAAACACAGCAGTGGCCGGGGCCGCTGCGGAAGCCGTCGACTTCGCGGCAATGCTCGAGCCTTCGCTGGACACCGCCACGCCCGACGCGCTTCCCGACTTCGAACCGGGTGAGCGCACGTTGCCGCCGGGCGCCGCCGCGCCGGGGACCACGACCACCCGTGCCGCCACCGCCATCAGCCAGCCCGCGCTCGCATTCCCCGCCGACCCCGACGCCGGCTTCGACGACGCCTTCGGCGCACGCATCGGCTGGCTCGCCGAGCAGCGCATCGGCCGCGCCGAGATCCGCCTGAACCCCGAAACCCTCGGCACCATCGACGTGCGCCTGCAGATCGACGGCAACCGCGTCACTGCCGAGTTCCACTCCGCCAGCGCCGACGTCCGCCAGGCACTGGAAAGCAGCGTCGGCCGCCTGCGCGACATGCTCGACCAGCACGGCCTGCAGCTGGCCCACAGCAACGTCGGCCACGGTGGCAACAAGGCGGCGCGCGACAGCCAGGGCAACGCGGACCGCGGCAGCGACACCGCACGCGGCCCGGGCGAAGGCAACGACCCGATCGAGCGCCCGGCCCGGTTCACCCACACCCGCGGACTGCTGGACGAGTACGCCTGAGCCTCCGGCCCGCTGTAGGAGCGGCTTCAGCCGCGATCGAATGCCCCGGTATCAGACACCGCCCGCCGATCGCGGCTGAAGCCGCTCCTACATGGGCCGGGGCATTGCGCACGCGGCCGCGTCGACAAGCGGTCACCGGTCCGTTCATCTCCGCGTCAATTCCCCGGCAGGGGTCCGGTCCGCGTCGCGGCACACCCCTTGCACGGAGCTGGGCACCCACCGATGGAGTGTCCGCGTGCCTGCCCAGAGTTCCACCGCCCCTGCCGCAAGCGGCAGCAAGCTGCCCTGGATCATCGTCGTCGTCCTGCTGCTGGCGATCGCCGGCGGGGGTGCCTGGTGGTTCATGCAGACCCGCGCGGCGCCTGCCGCGGCGGGCACCACGACGACACCAGCCAAGCCGGCGCGCCCCCCGGCCAGCTACTACGCGCTGGAGCCGGCGTTCGTGGTCAACCTGGCCGACACCGACGCGGTCCGGTACCTGCAGGCGGACGTGCAGATCATGACCCGCGACGCGGCCACCGCCGCCGCGCTCGAAGTGCACACCCCGGCAATCCGTAACCGCCTGCTGCTGCTGTTCGGCCAGCAGACCGCCGCCCAGCTGGTGCAGCGCAGCGGCAAGGAACGCCTGCAGGAAAAGGCCCGCGCCGAAGTGGTCGCGGTGCTGCGCGCCGAGTCCGCCGCCAGCAAGGTCGAGGCCGTGCTGTTCACCAGCCTGGTCACCCAGTAACGCATCCGGATACGACCCCATGAGCAGCGACCTGCTGTCACAAGACGAAATCGACGCCCTGCTGCATGGCGTCGACAGCGGCGCGGTCGACACCGAGGACGCCCCGCCGGCGCCCGGCGAGGCCCGCAGCTACGACTTCGCCAGCCAGGACCGGATCGTTCGCGGCCGGCTGCCGACGCTGGAGATGATCAACGAGCGCTTTGCGCGCACCTGGCGCATCGGCCTGTTCAACCTGCTGCGACGCTCTGCCGACCTGTCGGTGCGTGGGGTCGACCTGATGCGATTCGGCGAGTACATGCACTCGCTCCAGGTGCCCAACAACCTCAACATGGTGAAGATGAAGCCGCTGCGCGGCACCGCGCTGGTGGTGTACGAGCCGCGGCTGGTGTTCACCGTGGTCGACAACTTCTTCGGCGGCAACGGGAAGTACCACACCCGCATCGAGGGGCGCGAGTTCACCGCCACCGAGATGCGCGTCATCCAGTTGCTGCTCAAGCAGACCTTCGCCGACCTGGTCGAGGCGTGGGCGCCAGTGATGCCGGTGGAGTTCGAGTACCTCAACTCCGAGGTCAACCCGCACTTCGCCAACATCATCAGTCCGCGCGAGTACATCGTCGTCAGCCGCTTCCACGTGGAGCTCGAGGGCGGCGGTGGCGAGTTCCACGTCTCGCTGCCGTACTCGATGCTCGAGCCGATCCGCGAGCAGCTCGACGCCGGTGTGCAGAGCGACCGGGTCGAGCGCGACGAGGGCTGGACGCGTGCGATGCGCACCCAGCTGCAGGACGCCGAGGTCGAGCTGGCCTGCGCGCTGACGCAGCGCCAGATCAGCCTGCGCGAGTTGTGCCGGCTCAAGGTCGGCGACGTCATCCCGATCGACCTGCCGCAGACCGTGCAGCTGCAGGTCGAGCAGATGCCGCTGTTCTCCGGCGAGTTCGGCAGCCACAACGGCCGCAACGCGATCAAGGTCACCTCCGTCCACGCCGCCCGCTCCGTCCCCTCCCTTGCCAGCCTGACAACGCCATGAACGCACACGACTCCGCCCTTGCCGACCCGGCCCGCGCCTCGTTCGAGACGCTGACCGCCGATGCCTCCACCGGCGTCGACCTCAACCTCGACGTGATCCTCGACGTATCGGTATCGCTGTCACTGGAGGTCGGCCGCACGCGCATCCCGATCCGCAACCTGCTGCAGCTCAACCAGGGTTCCGTGGTCGAGCTGGAGCGCGGCGCCGGCGAACCGCTCGACGTGTTCGTCAACGGCACGCTGATCGCGCAGGGCGAGGTGGTCGTGGTCAACGACCGCTTCGGTGTGCGCCTGACCGACGTGGTCAGCCCGGCCGAGCGGATCAAGCGGCTGCGATGAACCCCTCGCCGATCTCCAGCGACGTGTCGGTCGCGGCGCAGACCTGGCCGCTGGCCGCGACCAGCGGCGTGGCGCGGGTCGAACCGTTGCCGCCCGCATCGGAGGCCGCTGCGTCCGCAACGTCGGCGCCTGGCACCGCCGATACGCCGGCGGCGAGCATCAATGACGCGACCGTCGCAACCACCGGCGCTGCCGCGGCGCCGGTGCCCTCGCCCGCCACTACGCGCACCGCCGCCACCGCGTTCGCCGAAGGGCAGCCGGTCGCCACGACCACCACCGCCTCCACCACCGTCGCGCCGTCGTTCGGCGAGCCGCAGAGCGGCGCCGGCATGGTCGGCACCACGGTGGTCACGCTGCTGCTGGTGATCGGTTTCATCCTGTTGTTGGCCTGGCTCGCCAAGCGGGTCCCCGGCCTGGGCGGCGCCAGCAACCCGGCACTGAAGGTCGTGGGCTCGCTGGCACTCGGGCCGCGCGAGCGGGTGGTGGTCGTGGCCGTCGGCGAGACCCAGCTGCTGCTGGCCACCGGCCCCGGCGGCACGCGCACCCTGCACACCCTCGAGCAGCCGCTGCCGATGCCCGCCAACGGCCCGTCGCCGTTCGCACAGGTGCTCGCGCAGCAGTTCGGAAAGAAGCCCGCATGAGCACGCCCCGACAGATCGTCGCCATCAAGGGCCGCCGCAGCGGCGCCGGCCTGGCGGCCCGCTTGATGCGCATCGGCGCCGTGCTGGCGATGGTGCTGGCGTTCGCCGGCTTCGTCGCACCGGCCGACGCGCAGACCGCCCCAGCGGCCGCGCAGGCCCAGGCGCAGATGCAGCCCGCTGCCGCCCCGGCCGCCAGCACGCCGTTGCCGTCGGTCAACGTCGGCAACATCGGCGGCGAGCCGGTCAGCATGCCGCTGCAGGTGCTGCTGCTGATGACGGCTATCACGCTGTTGCCGGCGGCGCTGCTGGGGCTGACCGCGTTCACCCGCATCATCATCGTGCTGGGCCTGCTGCGGCAGGCACTCGGCACCGGCCAGACCCCCAGCAACCAGGTGCTGCTTGCACTGGCGCTGTTCCTGACGGCGATGGTGATGATGCCGGTGTTCGACCAGGCCTGGGTGAGCGCGATCTCGCCCTACCTCAACGACCAGATGGAGTTCCGCCAGGCCTGGACCGCCGCGCTGGAGCCCTTCCGCGGCTTCATGCTCGGCCAGATCCGCGAGAACGACCTGATGACCTTCGCCGGCCTGTCGGGCACGGGGCCGTACGCCTCGCCGCAGGACGTGCCGTTCGGCGTGCTGGCCGCTTCGTTCCTTACCAGCGAGCTCAAGACCGCGTTCGAGATCGCGTTCCTGATCTACATCCCGTTCGTGATCATCGACCTGGTGGTCGCCAGCGTGCTGATGTCGATGGGCATGATGATGCTGTCGCCGATGATGATCTCGGCGCCGTTCAAGATCCTGCTGTTCGTGCTGGTCGACGGCTGGGTGCTGGTGGTCGGCTCGCTCGCCGCCAGCTTCAACCTCTGAGCGCGCGACGATGACGCCCGAAGTCGCCCTCACCGAAATCGGCCGCGGCCTGCAGATGGCGCTGCTGCTCGGCGCGCCGCCGCTGCTGGCGGTGCTGGTCATCGGCGTGATGGTCGGCGTGATCCAGGCCGCCACCCAGATCAACGAGCAGACGATCGCCTTCGTGGCCAAGGCCATCGCGCTGGTGGCGGTGCTGGCGCTGACCGGTCACTTCCTGCTCGGCCGGCTGGTGTCGTTCACCATCGACCTGTTCCAGCGCATCCCGCACCTGATCGGCTGATCCGCGCTCGATGGACCCGGTCACCGCCACCACCGTCGACGGGCTCAACCTGTTCGGCATGCTCGCCGCGGTGCTATGGCACCTGCTACGCATCGGCGCCGCGCTGCAGGTGCTGCCGATGGTGGGTGGACGCGGCATGCCGGTGCAGGCGCGCCTGATCCTGGCACTGGCGCTGTCCGCGGCGATGTCGACGGTACTGCCCGAACCGCCCCCGGCCGCGGTCAACGCCGCCACCGTGCTCAACGTGGTCCGCGAGTTCGCGGTCGGCATCGCGCTGGGGCTGGTGCTGCGGCTGGCTTTCGAGGCCGGGCAATTCGCCGGCGAGCTGATCAGCCAGGGCATGGGCCTGTCGTTCGCGACCATGGCCGACCCGCTCAGCGGCGCATCGTCGAACGTGCTGTCGCAGTGGTTCTTCCTGGTGTTCGGGCTGCTGTTCTTCACCCTCGACGGCCACCTGGCGCTGGTCAACCTGCTGGTCGACAGCTACCGGGCACTTCCGATCGGCACGCCACTGGCCGACCTGGGCGATTTCCTCGCCGCGCTGCCGGCGTTCTTCGGCACCTGCCTGCGCGTCGGCCTGCTGCTGGCGCTGCCGGTGATGATGGCACTGCTGGCGTCCAACCTGGCGTTCGGCGTGCTGTCGCGCGCGGCCGCCTCGCTCAATCCGATCCAGATCGGCCTGCCGGTCGCGTTGCTGGTCGGCCTGGTCCTGCTGAGCCTGCTGGCACGGGAACTGCAGGGGCCGGTGCAGCGGCTGTTCGAGGATGCCTTCCTCGCCGCCCGCGCACTGACCCCGTAGCAACCGCAGAGCAAGGCCGGCGAGCAGATGGCGAGCGAAGACAAGGACGACCGCACCGAACAACCTACCGAGAAACGCCTGCGCGAAGCCCGCGAAAAGGGCGACGTCCCGCGCTCGCGCGAACTCGGCAACGTGGCGGTGCTCGGCACCGCGACCATCGCCCTGATGATGACCGCCTCCTCGCTCGGTGCGTCCGGCCAGGGCTGGCTGCGCGATGCATTGATCCTCGACCCGGCCCTGCTTGGCCACCCCGACCGGCTGCTCGCCCACAGCGCGCGGCTGGCCGGTGGCCTGGTACTGCCGGTGCTGCCGATGCTGGCCGCCGCCCTGCTCGCCTGCCTGATCAGCCCGGCGCTGCTGGGCGGCCTGCGGTTCTCGGGCAAGGCACTGCAGCCCGACATCAAGCGGCTCAATCCGATGACCGGCCTCGGCCGCATCTACGGCAAGGAGAGCCTGGCCGAACTACTGCGTTCGCTCGCGCGCGTCGGGCTGGTACTCGGCGTCGGCGGCGCCATGGTCTACCGCGCCTTCCACAAGCTGCTGGCGATCCCCGGCATGTCGCTGGAGGAGGCCATCGCCACCGGCCTGGACACCGCGCTGTGGGCGCTGCTGGCGATGGTCGGCTCGCTCGCGTTGTTGGCCGCGATCGACGTGCCGTGGCAGCACTATCGGCACCGCAGCAAGCTGAAGATGACCAAGCAGGAGATCCGCGACGAGTTCAAGGAGATGGAGGGCAACCCGGAGGTCAAGGCCAAGGTCCGCCAGATCGCGCAGCAGATGTCGCAGCGCCGGATGATGGAGGCGGTGCCGACCGCCGACGTGGTCGTGACCAACCCGACCCACTACGCGGTCGCGCTCAAGTACGACGCCGGCAACATGCGCGCCCCGCGGGTGGTGGCCAAGGGCGTCGACGAGATGGCGCTGGCGATCCGCGACGTGGCCGGCAAGCACCGGGTCGCGGTACTGGAGGCGCCGCCGCTGGCACGCGCCTTGTATCGGCAGGCGCAGGTCGACCAGGAAATCCCGGTGAAACTCTACGCTGCCGTCGCACAGGTGCTGTCCTACGTGTACCAGCTCAGGCACTGGCACCCGTCCCACGGGCCGATGCCGGTGCTGGCCCAGGTCGACGTCGGCGCCGACGGTGCGCCGGACACGGCGGCCGGGCCTGCCAACGGTGACGGGGAGCCGACGCGATGAGCACCGGGAGCCGGCTTTCCGGCATCGCCGCCGCGATCCGCAACGGCGCCGCCGCGCCGATCATCGTGCTGGCGATGCTGGCGATGGTGGTGGTGCCGCTGTCGCCGCTGATGCTGGACGCGCTGTTCACCATCAACATCGCGCTGTCGCTGGTGGTGATGATGGCGGTGGTCTACGTCAAGCGGCCGCTCGAGTTCTCCGTGTTCCCCAGCGTGCTGCTGATGGTCACGCTGCTGAGGCTGGGCCTGAACGTCGCCTCCACCCGCGTGGTGCTGCTGCACGGCCACGAAGGCCCCGCCGCGGCCGGCCACGTGATCGAGTCGTTCGCGCAGTTCGTGATCGGGGGCAGCTACGCGGTCGGCCTGATCGTCTTCGCGATCCTGACCATCGTGAACTTCGTGGTGGTGACCAAGGGTTCGGGGCGCATCTCGGAAGTCTCGGCCCGCTTCATCCTCGACGCGTTGCCCGGCAAGCAGATGGCGATCGACGCCGACCTCAATGCCGGCCTGCTGTCGCGCGAGGACGCCCGCGCGCGCCGCGAGGAAGTGCGCGAGGAGGCCGACTTCTACGGCTCGATGGACGGTGCCAGCAAGTTCGTCCGTGGCGACGCCATCGCCGGCCTGCTGATCCTGGTGATCAACCTGGTCGGCGGCATCCTGATCGGCCTGCTGCAGCACGACATGGCCTTCGGCGACTCGGCCCAGACCTACACGCTGCTCGCGATCGGCGACGGCCTGGTGGCGCAGCTGCCGGCACTGCTGATCTCCACGGCCGCGGCAATGCTGGTCACCCGCGCGACCCGCGAGCAGGACATGGGCCCGGCGGTACGCAAGCAGGTGTTCGGGCAGAAGCGCGCACTGATCGTCGCCGCGTTGTTGATGGGGCTCGTCGGCATCGTGCCGGGCATGCCCAACCTGCCGTTCCTGGTGCTGGCCGCGGTGCTCGGCTATGCGGCGTGGCGGCTGCACAAGCGCGGCGCGACCGATGCGCGGGTCGAGGACGAGGCCGCCGAGCTGGCGTCCGCGCCGACCACCGCCGAACTGAGCTGGGACGAGGTGCGCCCGGTCGAGCCGCTCGGGCTGGAGGTCGGATACAAGCTGATCGCGCTGGTCGACAAGAGCCAGGGCGGCGAACTGCTGGCGCGCCTGAAAGGCGTGCGCCGCAAGCTGACCCAGGACCTGGGCTTCCTGATCCCGGCCGTGCACGTGCGCGACAACCTGGAGCTGGCGCCCGGCCAGTACCGCATCCTCGTCCACGGCGTGCCGGTGGCGACCGGCGAGCTGCATGCCGACCGTGAGCTCGCCCTCGATCCAGGCCGGGTGTTCGGCCCACTGGAAGGCATCCCCGGCAAGGACCCGGCGTTCGGGCTGGACGCGGTCTGGATCCAGAAGAGCCAGCACGCGCACGCCGAGTCGCTGGGCTACACCGTGGTCGACGCCGCCACCGTGGTGGCCACCCACCTGTCCCACGTGGTGCGCGAGCGCGCCGCCGAACTGCTCGGCCACGAGGAGGCGCAGCAGCTGCTCAACAGTGTCGGCAAGGCGGCGCCCAAGCTCGTCGAGGAATTGACGCCCAAGCTGCTGCCGCTGTCGGTGGTGGTGCGCGTGCTGCAGTCGCTCTTGGTGGAGAAGGTGCCGCTGCGGCAGATGCGGCAGATCGTCGAGGCGATGCTGGAGCACGGCGCCCACACCCAGGACCCGGCCACGCTGACCGCCGCGGTCCGCACCGCGCTGGGCCGCTTCATCGTGCAGGAGCTCAACGGGCTCAACCCGGAACTGCCCGTCTACACCCTGGCGCCAGCGCTGGAACGGGTATTGCAGGACTCGGTCAACGGCCAGGGGGCCGCGTTGGAACCCGGACTTGCCGAGCGGCTGCACCAGAACCTCAGCGAGTGCGTGACCCAGCAGGAAGGCCGCGGCGAACCCGCGGTGCTGCTGGTCCCGGCGGGCATCCGCGCAACCATCGCGCGGCTGGTCCGCCACAGCGTCCCCGCGCTGTCGGTGCTGGCCTACACGGAAGTGCCGGAAGACAAACGGTTGCGCCTGGTCGGCGCGATCGGCTGAACACAACGAGGCACCGCCACGGCGGTGCAGGACGCAACGAGAACGGCACACGCCGGAGTGGTCAGGGGTAGTTGATGAGAATCAAGCGATTCATTGCCAGCGACATGCGCACCGCGCTGCGGATGGTCCGCGACGAACAAGGCCCGGATGCGGTGATCCTCTCCAACCGTCCGTGTCCGGAAGGGGTGGAGGTGGTCTCGGCCACCGACTACGACGAGGCGCTTGTGCACCAGGCCCTTCGTGCGGCGACGCCGCGGATCTCGCCGACCACCGCCAATGCCGCGCCGGCAGCCGCCGCCGAACCCGCCGCGGTGCCTTCCGCCGCGGTGCCTTCCGCCGCGCGCGCCGCGGCCTCCACGGCCCCCGCCCCTTCGGTCCGCGAAACGCTCGCCACCCGTGCCCGCGCGGTGTTCAAGATCGGCGACACGGTCCGTCCGGCCTCCAACGAACCGACCCTGGCCGAGCTCACCTCCGGCGCCTCGCACGGCGACACCGCGCGCAACGATGCCACTGTGGCCGAGGCCGGCCAGAGCCGCTTCGACGCGATGATGGCCGCGCTCGGCGCGGTGCCGGCCAACGTCGCCGACGCCGAACCCGCCAACGACGTGGTCAGCCTGTCGCCCGCCGCGCTTGCGCCGGCCGCACAGATGCCGGCCACCCCGGTTTCCCCGCCTGCGCCGCCGCGGCAGCACCCGTCGCCGGAGGCTGCGGAGGCCGCCGCTGCGCCGCAGGTCCATGTCACGCCCGCCCCGAAGCTCGAGCTGAGCCTGGAGCCGTTGCCCGAGCCGGCGCCCGAAGCAGAACCCGCGCACCCGTCAGCCACCGCCGAGGCGATCGAACTGTCGCTCGCACCGGTCGCCGAACTGGACGACAGCACCGACGCAGTCGCGCGGCACGACGAGGCCGCCGAGGCCGCCGCGACCGACCGCCACCTCCACGCCGTCCCGCGCTGGGACGCCGATCCCGCCGTCGCCGCGATGCGCGAGGAACTGGCCACCATGCGCCACTTGATCGAGCGCGAGATGGGGCAGTTCGCGGTTGAGCGACTGCGCGGCTCGCCGGCGCGCGCCGCGGCATTCGACACCCTGCTGGGCTACGGCTGCGACGAAACGCTGGCGCAGACCCTGGCAGCGAAGATCGACCCGGCGCTGGACCCGGCGCGGGTGCATGCCCCGATGCTGGCCGAGCTGGCGCGGATGCTGACCATCAGCCGCGAGGAGCCTATCGACGACGGTGGCGTGATCGCCCTGGTCGGCCCGACCGGTGCCGGCAAGACCACCACCGCGGCCAAGCTCGCCGCCCGCTTTGCCGCCCGCCACAGGGCCCGCGACGTGGCGCTGGTGACCACCGACTTCGAGCGCGTCGGCGCCTGCGAGCAGCTGCACGCCCACGGCCGCCGCCTCGGCATCACCGTCTGCGAGGCCAACGGCCCCGAGGCGCTGCAGCAGACCCTGGACCAGTTGCAGGACTACCCGCTGGTGGTGGTCGATACCGCCGGCTATGGCGCCCGCGACCGCGCCCTGCTCGGCCAGATCACCTGGCTGCGCGCCACCCGCAACGTGCGCAGCCTGCTGGTGCTGCCGGCCAATGGCCACCCGCACGACATGAACGAGGTGGTCCGCCGGTACCGCATGGCCACGCCCGAGGGCGTGGTGCTGACCAAGCTCGACGAGACCGGCCGCCTCGGCGCCGCGCTGTCGACCGTGATCCGCAACGGCCTGAGCCTGGCCTACACCACCGCCGGACAGCAGGTCGCGACCGACCTCGCCCACGCCGACGCCTCCCGCCTCGTGCTGCAACTGGAGAAATTGCGCCGTGCTGCCGATAACCCCCTTGCCACCGAGGACCGTCATGCCGTCGCCTGACCACAATCCCGCTTTCCCGGCGACGCAGCCCGGCGCTGCGCCGGAGTCCGTGCGCCCCGCTCCCGTCAGAGTGATCGCGGTCGCCAGCGGCAAGGGCGGCGTCGGCAAGACCAACGTCTCGGTCAACCTCGCGCTGTCGCTGCAGAACGCCGGCCAGCGCACCCTGCTGCTGGACACCGACCTGGGCCTGGCCAACGTCGACGTGATGCTCGGGCTGTCGCCCCGCTTCACCCTGGCCGATGTGCTGGCCGGTCGCTGCGAGCTGCGCGACACATTGCTTGAAGGCCCCGGCGGGATGTGGATCGTCCCGGCCGCTTCCGGCAAGCGCCACATGACCGAGCTGCTGCCGCAGCAGCACGTCGGCCTGGTGCACGCCTTCAGCCAGCTGGACGTGCCGATCGACACCATGGTGGTCGACAACGCGGCCGGCATCGCAGACGGCGTGCTGACCTTCTGCCAGGCGGCGCAGGACGTGATCGTGGTGGTCTGCGACGAGCCGGCCTCGGTCACCGATGCCTACGCGCTGATCAAGGTGCTCAGCCGCGACCGCGGCGTCAGCCGGGTGCAGATCCTCGCCAACCAGGTGCAGCACGCGGCCGAGGGGCGCCAGCTGTTCGACAAGCTGCAGCGCGTCACCTCCAAGTTCCTCGACGTGACCCTCAACTACCTGGGCGCGATCCCGCGCGACGAATGGCTGCGCCGCGCAGTGCAGCGGCAGGAAGCGGTGGTCGACGCGTTCCCGTCGGCACCCGCCTCGGCCGCGTTCCGCGACATCGCCCGGCGTGCCGGCCAGTGGCAGAGCCCGCCGGGCCCGCGCGGCCACGTCGAGTTCTTCATGGAGCGCCTGATCGCGCAACCGTCCCGGAGTGCCGCCGCATGAGCACCGCCGCAGCCGCCTACCGCGCCCACCAGCCCAGCGACACCGCGCTCATCGTCGAGCGCCACGGCGAGCTGGTGCGCCGCATCGCCCACCACCTCGCCGCGCGCCTGCCGGCGAGCGTCGAGGTCGACGACCTGATCCAGGCCGGCATGCTTGGCCTGATCGACGCCGGTCGCAATTTCCAGGCCGACCAGGGCGCGGCGTTCGAGACCTACGCCAGCATCCGCATCCGCGGCGCGATGATCGACGAGATCCGCCGTGGCGACTGGGTGCCGCGCTCGGTCCATCGCAAGTACCGCGACGTGGTCGCCGCCACCCGCGGTGTCGAGCAGGACACCGGCCGTGCCGCCTCCGCGCAGGAGGTCGCCGCCCGGCTCGAGGTATCGCTCGACGAGTACCACCGCATGCTGGAGGACGCCGCGCGCGGCCAGCTGATCAGCCTGGATGCGCACCTGGAGGAGCACGACGGCGAGCCGCGGCTGGCGTCCACCGCCAACGCGACCCCGGCGCGCGAGTTCGAGCACTCCGCGTTCCGCGAAGCCCTCGGCGGCGCCATCGGCGACCTGCCCGAACGCGAGCAGCTGGTGCTGTCGCTGTACTACGAGCAGGAGCTCAACCTGCGCGAGATCGGCGCGGTGCTGTCGATCAGCGAGTCGCGGGTCTGCCAGATCCACGGCCAGGCGATGTTGCGCCTGCGCGCGCGCCTGGGCGACTGGCGCGAGGAAGCCCAGCTCGACCAGGACGTCTGACTGCGCCGCTGCCCCCCATTCCCGAACACCCGCACGAGCCTGACCCATGGAAAAGAACATCAAGATCCTCATCGTCGACGACTTCTCGACCATGCGCCGCATCGTCAAGAACCTGCTCAACGACCTGGGCTTCTTCAACACCACCGAGGCCGACGACGGCACCAGCGCGCTGGTCGAGCTGCGCAAAGGTCCGTTCGACCTGGTGATCACCGACTGGAACATGCCCGGCATGCCCGGCATCGACCTGCTCAAGGCGATCCGCGCCGACGCCACCCTGGCCAAGACCCCGGTGCTGATGGTGACGGCCGAGGCCAAGCGCGAGCAGATCATCGAGGCCGCCCAGGCTGGCGTGAACGGCTACGTGATCAAGCCGTTCACCGCGGCCACGCTGGGCGACAAGCTCGGCAAGATCTGGGAGCGGCTGGAGAGCGCGGCGTGAGCACCGATGCCGGTTCGCCGGCCACGGCCATCCCCGTGCAGGACCGCCAGCTGATCACGCGGCGCCTGCATGCGGCGCTGTGGGCGCTCGAGCACGACGACCATGCCGGCTGGCGGGCCAACGTGGACGAGCTGATCCAGTGGCGCACGCAGCCGTTCGTGCAGGGCCTGGCGCGGATCGCGCGCGAGCTGGAACTGGCGCTCGGCGGCCCCGCCGAACACACCGGCCACGGCTCGCTGCCGGACGCCTGCGCCCGCCTGGAGCACGTGGTGACCCTCACCGAGACCGCCAGCATGCGCACCCTGGACCTGATCCAGGAATGCTCGGGCCTGCTTGGCAAGCTGCAGGAAGGGCACGCCACCCAGGTCGACGCCATTGCCGGCATCCGCGAGCGGCTGTCGGAAATGACCGCCGCGCAGGGGTACCAGGACCTCACCGGGCAGATCATCCTGCGCGTGGTCGAGCTGGTGCGCGCCGTGCAGGAAGGCCTCGGCGACGTCACCGGCCCGAGCGAGCCGCTGCACCTGTCCAATCGCGGCAATGGCCCGTCGATCGCCGGACTGGACGCCGCCCCGGCGACCCAGGACGACGCCAACGAATTGCTGTCCTCGCTGGGACTCTGACGCCCATGCGCCGCCGCACCCATTCCTGTAGGAGCGACGTCAGTCGCGACCCGCGAACCATTGAGGTACGCCGCGACACCGCGACGATCGCGGGGGCGGCCATCGTGCGCGTCCTGGATTGGCGCCGTCCATCCGGTTGTCAGTGGTTCGCGACTGACGTCGCTCCTACGGCGGCAGGGGGCAGGCCATGAATGCTGCATTTGAAGACGACACCGGCAACGATATCTGCGCGGACTTCCTGATCGAGGCGCGCGAGATCCTCGACCAGCTGGGCGAGCAGATGGTCGCGCTGGAGCGCAGCCCGGCCGACCGCGAATGCCTCAATGCGGTGTTCCGCGGCTTCCACACCATCAAGGGCGGTGCCGGCTTCCTCGACTTCCCGCCGATGGTGGCGATCTGCCATGCGGTCGAGGACCGCCTCAATGCCGCCCGCAGCGGCGAGGTGCCGCTCGACGCCGAGGCCTTCGACGGTGCCCAGCAGTCGCTCGACCTGCTGGTGGACCTGCTCGATTGCGTCGCCGCCGGCGAAGTGCTGATGCCGGCGCCGCAGGGCCTGCTCGACGCCCTGCGTGCCGGTGCATCGGCGACCGCGACGGCACAGGCGGACGCCAGCGGCCCGGCTGCCGGCGGTGACGACATCGACGATCTCGACTTCGAAGCGCTGCTGGACAGCCTGCACGGCAACGGCGGCATTCCCGGCATCCAGGCTGATGGCGCGCCGGGGACGTCGGCCGTATCCGATTCCCCGACCGCGGGCAGCCCACCGGCGGTGCCACTACCGGCACCCGCTGCACCCGCCGCGCCGCGCAAGCCCGCCGCCGCCGCGCACCAGGAAGACCCGACGGTCCGCGTGGACGTGCGCCGGCTGGACGCGATGGTCAACCTGGTCGGCGAGCTCGTGCTCGCGCGCAACCGGCTCAAGACGATCCGCCCGCGCCTGCGCGACGACGAACTCGACCGCGCGGTGACCACGCTGGACGCGGCCACCTCGCGGCTGCAGTCGGCGGTGATGATGGCGCGCATGCAGCCGGTCGGCCGCGTGTTCTCGCGGTTCCCCAAGCTCGCACGCGACGTCGCCCGCCAGTTGCAGAAGAAGGTCGAGCTGGAGGTCATCGGCGCGGAGACCGAGCTGGACCGCAACCTCGTCGAGGCCTTGTCGGACCCGCTGGTGCACCTGGTCCGTAACGCGATAGACCACGGCATCGAAAGCCCCGACGACCGCCTGGCCGCCGGCAAGCCCGCGCAGGGCCAGGTGGTGCTGAGCGCGCAGCAGGAAGGCGACCACGTCGCCATCGAGGTGCGCGACGACGGTGCGGGCATCGACCCCGACCGGATCCGCGACAGCGCCGTGCGCAAGGGCCTGATAGAACCCGAGGCCGCGGCACGGCTCACTCCCGACGAGTGCCTGCAGCTGGTCTTCATGGCCGGCTTCTCCACCCGCGCGGAGGTCAGCGACCTGTCAGGGCGCGGCGTCGGCATGGACGTGGTGCAGTCGAAGATCCGCGAACTGTCGGGCGAGGTGCAGATCCAGTCCGAACCCGGTCGCGGCAGCCGCTTCCAGATCCGCGTCCCGCTGACGCTGGCGATCCTGCCGACCCTGCTGGTCGAACTGGCCGGCGACGTCTACGCGCTGCCGCTGGTGCGCGTGGTCGAAGTGCTGTCGCACGAGCGCGGCGCGGCGATGCAGGTCGACGGCCAGACCGTGCTGGACCTGCGCGAGCAGCCGGTGCCACTGCTGTCGCTGCGGCGGTGGCTCGGCGTACCCGAGACGACGTTGGCCGACTCCACCGCCGTGGTGCTGCAGTCCGGCGAGCAGCGATTCTGCCTGTCGGTCGACAGCGTGCGCGGGCGCGAGGAAGTGGTGATCAAGGCCTTGCCTCGGACGCTGCGCGGGCTGGCCGGCTACGCCGGCGCCAGCCTGATCGGCGACGGCCGCATGGCGCTGATCCTCGACGTCGACGCGCTGTACCGCACCGGCGTGCGCGGGGGTCGCTGAGCGATGGCGACCTCAAGAATCCGGCCCACGAACCGATAACGCGGACAATGGACAGGCTCAGCATCATCGGCACCGTACTGGCGATTGGCGCCCTGCTGGGCGGCAGCGTGCTCAAGGGCGCGGGGCTGTCCGGCCTCTGGTCGCCGGCGGCCTTCGTGATCGTGGTGCTCGGCACCATCGCGGCGATCCTGGTGCAGACGCCGATGGACACCTTCAAGCGTGCCCTGCGCATCGTGCGCTGGGTATTCCAGCCGCCGATGCAGGACCGCACCGCGATCATCTCGCGCATCGTCGAGTGGAGCGGCACCGCCCGCCGCCAGGGCCTGCTCGGGCTGGAGGCGGAGGTGCAGGCGCTGGAGGATCCGTTCCTGCGCAAGGGCCTGCAGATGGTGGTCGACGGCGTCGAGCCCGAGGCGATCCGGCAGATGCTGGAGATCGAGCTGCACGGCCAGTCCGACCGCGACGTCGCCGCCGCCAAGGTGTTCGAGGGGATGGGCATCTACGCGCCGACGCTGGGCATCATCGGCGCGGTGCTGGGCCTGATGGCGGTCATGAAGAACCTCGCCGACCCGAGCCAGCTCGGCCACGGCATCGCCGCCGCGTTCACCGCGACGATCTACGGCATCGGCCTGGCCAACCTGGCGCTGCTGCCGATCGCGAGCAAGCTCAAGGGCCTGATCGGCCACCAGGCGCAGGAGCGCGAGATGATCGTCGAGGGGCTGATCGCGATCGCCCAGGGCGAGAACCCGCGCAACATCGAGGCGCGGCTCAACGGCTTCGTCCACTGAGGCGCCGCGCATGGGTCGCCGCCATCGCCACGAGGAGCACCAGAACCACGAGGCCTGGGCGATCCCGTACGCCGACCTGATGACGCTCCTGTTGGCCTTCTTCGTGGTCATGTACGCGATCTCCTCGCTCAACGAGGGCAAGTACCGCGTGCTGGCCGATTCGCTGTCGTCGGCCTTTGGCGGCGCGCCGCGCACCATCTCGCCGATCCAGCTTGGCCAGACCCAGCTGCGCGGTTCCTCGTTCGACCGTCCGTCGATGCAGACGCCCGATTCCAAGGCCGGGCCATCGGCCGCGACCCCGATCAACTCGCCGCGCATGCTGCAGGTGCTCGACATGCCGACCTTCGGGCAGACGGCCCGCGCCACGGCCGCCGCGATGCAGGCGGCCGAGGGACCGCAGAGCCGGCGCGCCGAGCAGCTGCAGTCGATCGGAAAGCGCATCCAGGAAGCGCTGTCGGACCTGGTTCGCCGCAAGCTGGTGACGGTGCGTCGCAGCGAGACCTTCCTGGAGGTCGAGATCCAGAGCGACATCCTGTTCGCCAGCGGCGTCGCGGTACCCAGCGCGGTGGCAACCGAAACCGTGCGCCGGCTGGCCGGCGTGCTGCGCGACGAGCCCAACGCCGTGCGCGTGGAGGGCTATACCGACGACCAGCCGATCCGCACCGTGCAGTTCCCGTCCAACTGGGAGCTGTCGGCAGCGCGCGCCGGCAGCGTCGTGCACGAGCTGATCGGCGCCGGTGTCGGCCCCGAGCGGCTGGCCGTGGTCGGTTTCGGCGAGCACCAGCCGGTTGCCGACAACGCCACCGCCGAGGGTCGCAACGCCAACCGCCGCGTGCTGCTGGTGATCCTCGCCGCGCCGCAGGGCCCCGATGCCGTCACCGAGCGGATGCCGCCGGTGATGGCCGATGCCAGCGACGTGCAACCGCTTTTCCCGCTGCCCGACGCCGCGGCCGGCGGCAGCGCCCTGGGAGCCCCCTGACATGCAGACCTGGGCCATCGCCAACCAGAAAGGCGGCGTCGGCAAGACCACCACCTCGCTATGCCTGGCGCGCGGCCTCGCCGCCGATGGCGCCCGCGTGGTGCTGATCGACCTCGACCCGCATGCCTCGCTGACCCGCGCGTTCGCGGTGCCGACCGACCCGCCGCCGGCGGGTAGCCACGACCTGTTCAACACGGGTGGCGCCGCCGAGCTGCGCTCGCTCGCACGCGGCACCGCCATCGACAACCTGTTGCTGGTCGCCGCGCAGCCGGCGCTGGCGACGCTGGAGCGCCGGGGCGCGACCCAGGCCGGGCTCGGCCTGTCGATCGGCCGCGCGCTGCATGCCGCCCGCGCCAACTTCGACTACGCCGTGCTCGACTGCCCGCCCACGCTGGGCCTGTTGATGGTCAATGCCCTGGCGGCGGCGGACCGGCTGGTGGTGCCGACCCAGACCGATCCGCTCGCCCTGCACGGCCTGGCCGACATGCTGCGCACCGCCGACATGGTCGAGCGCTCGCGCCGGCGGCCGTTGCCGCGGCACGTGCTGCCGACGCTGTATGACCGCCGTACCCGTTCGGGCGTGCAGAGCCTGGACCGGCTGCACGAGCTGTACGAGGGCCGGGTCTGGCCGAAGGCGATCCCGATGGACACTCGGCTGCGCGACCCCGCCACGCTGACCGCGGCCGAGCTGCCCACCGGGCGCGGCGCCGACGCCTACCGCTCCGCACTCAACTGGCTGCTTGCCGCGATGCCGCGGCAGCAGGAGGCCGCATGACCACCCTGGCGGTCGATGCCTACCTGGACGAGTTGCTGTGCGACGTCGCCGATGTCGCGGCCCTGCCTGCGATGCCCGGCATCGCGATGACCGCGCCGGCTGCGGCACACCCCGCGCCCGGGCCCGCAGTGGTCGCCGCGCCCGTCGTTGCAGAGCAGCCCCCACCTGCGTCCGCCGCGCGACAGGCCCCGGCAGACATGCCGCGGCACACCTCGCCCGATGCGTCCGCCACGGTACCCCACCGGCTGGCGCGACCTTCGGGTTCCGGCCGCTGGCTGCGCCTGGGCATCGGCCGTGACCACTACGCATTCGAACTGCTCCGCGTGCAGGAGGTGGTCCGCGTGGCACCGATCGTCGCGATGCGCAACGCCCCGCCGGCCGTGCTCGGCGTGATGAACCTGCGCGGGCGCATCGTCCCGGTGTTCGACCTGGGCCGCTGGCTCGGCAGCGCCGACGTGGTCGAAAGCGAGCAGTCGCGCATCGTCGTTGTCGAACGCGACGACGAGCTGATCGGCGTACTGGTGACCGCGGTCGAGGACGTTGCCACGCTGGCGCGCGAGCACATCGAGCCGCCGCTGTCGGGCAGCGATGCCGGCGCGATCCTCGGGATCGCCCGGATCGGCCGCAGTCCGGTCGTGCTGCTGGATGCGAACGCGCTGTTCGCGTAAGCCGCCCGAACGGGGCGTTCCCCTCAAGTCCGCCACAACACCGCCGTTAATCCTCACGACATCCCGCCGCCCGACGCCCGCCACCATGACCCAACTGTCGCTGCAACCCGACCTCGGCATCGAGCACGTCGCCGAACTGCAGGCCACGCTGCTGCCGCACCTCGAGGACGACGCGCCGGTGCAGCTGGCCGGCGACCAGGTACGGCGCGTGCACGCGGCCGGGCTGCAGCTGCTGCACGCCTTCGTGCGCGACCGCGCCGCGGCGGGCCGCAGCACCATCGTCACCCTCGCCTCGCCGACCCTGGCCGACGCCGCGCGTTCGCTCGCGCTCGCCGCCAGCCTCGGCGTAGATACACCCTCCGGAGACCCCGCGTGAGCGCCAACCTACTGATCGTCGACGACTCCACCTCCATGCGGCAGATGGTCGCGTTCGCACTGTCATCGGGCGGCTTCAACGTGCGCGAGGCCGAAGACGGCCAGGCCGCGCTCGACATCGCCCGCACCGCGTCGTTCGACGCGGTCGTCACCGACGTCAACATGCCGCGGATGGACGGAATCGAGCTCATCCGCCAGCTGCGCCAGCTGCCCAACTACAAGTTCACGCCGCTGCTGATGCTCACCACCGAGTCCGGCGGCGACAAGAAGATGGAAGGCAAGGCCGCGGGCGCAACCGGCTGGCTGGTCAAGCCGTTCGACCCCGACCAGCTGCTCGCCACGGTCCGCAAGGTCCTGGGCTGAGGGAGCCCGGCGCCATGGACATCACCCAGTTCCACGCCGCGTTCTTCGAGGAGAGCCGCGAAGGCCTCGACGCGATGGAGTCCGGCCTGCTGGGACTGGAGGCCGGTGGCGCCAGCGCCGACGTCGTCAACGTCATCTTCCGCGCCGCGCACTCGATCAAGGGTGGCGCGGCGACGTTCGGCTTTGGCCGGGTCACCGACCTGACCCACCTGCTGGAAACCCTGCTCGACCAGGCCCGCAGCGGCCAGCGCGTGCTGGACGGCAGCGCCGTGGGCGTGCTTCTGGAAGCGGTCGACGTGCTGCGTGGCCTGCTCGCCGCCGCCGAACAGGGCGACGGCGACGGTGACGGCGCGATCGACCACGCGGCCCTCGCGCATGCGCGCGCCGGGCTGGACCGGATCCTCGCCGGCGCGTCGCCGGAAACGGTGGACGGCGCCGCGGGCGGTTCCGACGCATCAATGACGGCCGGCGGCCCGGACCACTGGCGCATCGGCTTCCGCCCGGAGCCGTCGCTGTTCATGAGCGGCAACGACCCGCTGCGGATCCTGCGCGAGCTCGAAAGCCTCGGAGAGCTCGGCGCGACCTGCCTGGACGACCGCCTGCCACCGTTTTCCGAACTCGACCCGTTCGAGGCCCACCTGGCGTGGGACCTCATGCTGCCCGGCAGCGTCGCCCGCGGTGCGATCGACGAGGCGTTCGCCTGGGTCGAGGACCAGTGCGAGCTGACCATCGACGCGGTCCAGCCGGAGGCGGCCGCTGCTGCACCGGATGCCGACGATGCGGCCGCGGCTACCGCGCCCGCCCTCGGCGCGGACGCCGCGGACGTGCCCGCGCGCCGCGCCAGCGACGCCGAGACCTCGATCCGCGTGGCCGTCGCCAAGGTCGACGCCCTGATCAACCTGGTCGGCGAACTCGTGATCACCCAGGCAATGCTGCGCCAGCAGTCCAGTGGGCTGGACCCGAACACACATGAAGCGCTGCTGGGCGGCCTGGAGCAGCTGGACCGCAACACCCGCGACCTGCAGGAAGCGATCATGGGCGTGCGCATGCTGCCGGTGGAGTTCGCCTTCAGCCGGTTCCCGCGTATGGTGCGCGACCTCGCAACCCGGCTCGACAAGAAGGTAAGGCTGAAGACGAGGGGCGAGGCGACCGAGCTGGACAAGGGCGTGATCGAGAAGATCGTCGACCCGCTGGTGCACCTGATGCGCAACGCGATCGACCACGGCCTGGAAATGCCGGCCGAACGCGTCGCCGCGGGCAAGGACGAGACCGGCACCATCAGCATGAGCGCGGCCCACCAGGGCGGGCACATCATCATCGAGGTCGGCGACGACGGTAAGGGCCTGGATCGCGAGCGCATCCTGCGCAAGGCGGCCGAGCGCAACCTGCCGGTGCCGGCCGACCCCACCGACGCCCAGGTCTGGGACCTGGTGTTCCACCCCGGCTTCTCCACCGCCGACGCGTTGACCGACCTGTCGGGCCGCGGCGTCGGCATGGACGTGGTCAAGAGCAACATCGTCGCGCTCGGTGGCCAGGTCGAGATCCGCAGCGAGAAGGGCGTCGGCACCACCGTGTCGATCCGCCTGCCGCTGACGCTGGCGATCCTCGACGGCATGTCGGTGGCGGTCGGCGACGAGGTCTTCATCCTGCCACTGAACATGGTGATCGAATCGCTGCAGCCCGGCCCGGGCGAGATCCGCACGATCGCCAATGACACCCGCGTGCTGAAGGTGCGCGAGGACTACCTGCCTCTCGTCAACCTGCGCGAGCAGTACCGCCTGCCCCACCCGGCTGGCGCTGGCGCCGCCGCCAACGCCGCGACCCCGGCGCCGATCGCGGTGGTGGTGGAAAGCGACGGCCGCAAGCTGGCGCTGGAGGTCGACGAGCTGCTCGGCCAGCAGCAAGTGGTGGTCAAGAACATCGAGGCCAACTACCGCCGCATCGCCGGTGTGTCGGGCGCGACCATCCTCGGCGACGGCCGGGTCGCGCTGATCGTCGACGCCGGCGGACTGGCGCAGTCCAATCCCCTCCCGTCGGCCGCCTGAGCGCCGCCGGACCGCAACCAAGGACCCACCATGAGCAGCTTCCGCCCCGACTCGATGACCCGCCAGCCCACACCGGGCCTGGACGGCGACGGTGCCAGCAACGAGTTCCTGACCTTCGCCCTGGGCGAGGAGGAATACGGCGTCGACATCCTCAAGGTGCAGGAGATCCGCGGCTACGACGCGGTGACCCGCTTGCCCGACGCACCGGAGTACATCAAGGGCGTGATCAACCTGCGCGGCGTGATCGTGCCGGTGATCGACATGCGGCTGAAGTTCCGCCTGGCCGCCGACTACAACCCGCTCACGGTGATGATCGTGCTGAACGTCGCCGACCGCGTGGTCGGCATCGTGGTCGACAGCGTGTCGGACGTGGTGCGCCTGTCCGCCGAGCAGATCCGCGAGGTGCCCGAGCTGGGCGCGACCATCGACCGCCAGTTCCTGACCGGAATCGGTACCCTCGACGAGCGGATGCTGATCCTGCTCGACATCGAGCGGTTGATGGGCAGCAGCGAGATGGGCCTGGTGGCCGAGGCGCTGGCGGCCTGACCGCACGATCCACGAAACGAAAAACGCGCCCCGGAAGGCGCGTTTTTTTTTGTCGCAACGCAAGGCCGCCGGTTGCCCGGCGGCATCGTGCCCTTACAGCGCGAAGTCGAGGCGCACCTTGCCGCGACCGCCGCCCGGAGCGAACGACCACTTCTTGACCGCGGCCACCGCCGAGCGCTCGAACACGCGGGCCGGCTGGGCGTTGACGACCGAGACGCTCTCGACCTTGCCGGCGGCGTCGACCGAGAACTCGACCTCGACGAAGCCCTGGGTACCGGCGCGGACGGCTTCGGCCGGGTACTCGGGCTCGACCCGCTTGATCGGCTTGAGGTCGGGGGAGGCGAAGGCGGGGGCGACGAATGCCACGGCCAGCGCGGCGACGAAGAACGAACGCAACATGGGGATGACTCCTTGAAGGGAACTGCCTGGGGGTTGCCCCTTCCATCGGCCGCGAATGCGGGAACTTGTGCGAGCCGCGGCAGAACTGTGACGAGCACCACGCTTGCCGAATGCCTCCCGTTCAGGCGCAACACGCCGCCGGGTGTTCCGCCCCGGTCCGCCGCCTCGCCGCAACCTAAAGTTTCGCCGGCGCAGGCCGATGGTCGGGTAGTCGACCCAGCCAGCGGTCACCATTGCCGAGGTTTCCATGTCACACCGCGCACCCCCTTCCCTGCTCGACCAGGCGCTTGCGCCAGCCACCCGCCTGATGGCGCGGTTGCGCTTCGGGCAGAAGGCCATGGTGATCGGCGCCGCCTTCACGGTGACGTGCGTCGTGCTGGGCGGCATGGTCATCGTCAACGCCGCGACCCAGTTGTCCGATGCGCGCCTGCAACGCGAGACGGTCGCCCCCATCGCGCGCCTGCACCGCTCGATGCAGTCGATGCACCTGTTCCGGCAGCTGATGGTGCGCAAGGGTGCCGGTGACGACGTGGCGGACGCCGAAATCGAGACGGCCCATTCCGCGGCGTCGTCGGACCTGGCCACTGCCAAGCAGTGGGCGCTGGCCAACCTGCCGCCGTCGGATGCCCTGGCCGCCTCGTTCGACGAGGCCGAGACTGCCTGGCAGGCCGCCAAGGGTGAGCATCCCGACGTGGCCAGTGCCGCCGCAGCGCGCGACCTGGCCGCGTCCGAACTGCGCGAGGTCATCGGGCTGATGGCCGACGTCTCGGGCCTGTCGCGCGCCAACGCATCCGGCACGCTCTACACCAGCAGCGTCGCCACCGAGTGGCTGCCGACGCTGGCCGAATACACCTCGCAACAGGCCGCCATCTCGATGGTCGTGCTCGGCGCCGGCAGCATCTGGGTGGATGACCGCACAACGCTGGCGATTACCCGCAACATGCAGGACTTCCTGCGAAAGCGCGCGACGCTGGACGTCGCCAACGCCGCGCTGGCAATGCCGGAGCTTGAGGCCAAGGTCGGCCAGCGCCTGCAGACCGCGTTGGCTGCGGTGGACAAGCAGACCGCCTATATCCAGGAGCACATCCTCGACGCGCCGATGCCGGAGAAACCCGTCAGTGCGATGGCCGCGCGCGAGGAAGCCACCCGCGTGGCACTGACCGCGGCCCTGATCGGCGCCAACAACGGTCTTTCGGACGCGATCACCGCCGAGATCAACGCGCTGCAGTTGCGGCTGTGGCTGATCACCCTGTTCACGCTCGCCACGCTGCTGATTGCCGCCTACCTGTTCCTGGGCTTCATCCGCGGCACCCGGTTGTCGCTGCAGCACATCCGTCGCGTGGCCGAGTCGGTCGGCGCCGGCGAGTTCCCCGAGCGCGTGCGGGTGGACGGCAAGGACGAACTGGCCGACATCGCCGCCAGCCTGGATAACGCGGTGTCCAACCTGCGTCGGTTCGCCGATGCCCAGCGGTCGCTGTTCAATGCACACCAGGCCGGCGACGTCGACGAGCGCCTCGACGGCGCCGCGTTCCCCGGCTCGTTCGGCACCATGGCCGAAGAGATCAACACCCTCGTCGGCTCGCACATCGAGCTGCAGAACCGGGTGGTGGCGATCGTCGATGCGTATGGCCGCGGCGACCTGTCCGAGGACATCGAGCGGCTGCCCGGGCAGAAGGCGCGCGTCACCGAGGCGGTGGACGAGGTCAAGGCCCGCATGCTTGCGGTCAACAGCGAGATCAAGACGCTGGTCGACGCCGCCGTGGCCGGCGACTTCAGCCGCCGTGGCGAGGCCGCGCGCTTCGAGTTCGTGTACCGCGAGATGATCGACGGCCTCAACGCCCTGATGGAAAGCGCAGACCACGGCATCGACGAGGTCGGCCAGCTGCTCGGCGCGGTCGCCGACGGCGACCTCAGCCGCAGCGCCGACGCCAACCTGCCCGGCCAGTTCGGGGAGCTCGCGCGCAACGCCAACGGCGCGATCCGCCAGCTGGCAGTGGTGGTCGGCCGCATCCGCGACGGCAGCGATGCGATCAGCGCCGCCGCCGGCGAGATCACCGCCGGCAACAACGACCTGTCGCAGCGCACCGAACAGCAGGCCGCGTCGCTGGAGGAAACCGCCTCGTCGATGGAAGAGCTGACGTCCACCGTCAAGCAGACCGCCGACAACGCGCGACAGGCCAACCAGCTGGCGATCGGGGCTGCCGACGTCGCCGAACAGGGTGGCAAGGTCGTCGGTCAGGTCGTGCATACCATGAGCGCGATCAACGATTCCTCGCGCAAGATCAACGACATCATCGGCGTGATCGACGGCATCGCGTTCCAGACCAACATCCTCGCGCTCAATGCTGCGGTCGAGGCCGCGCGCGCCGGCGAACAGGGCCGCGGCTTCGCGGTGGTCGCCTCGGAGGTGCGTAGCCTCGCCCAGCGCTCGGCCAACGCCGCCAAGGAGATCAAGCAGTTGATCACCGATTCGGTCGGCAAGGTCGAGGAAGGCACGGCGCTGGTCGACCGCGCCGGCAAGACCATGGACGAGATCGTCGGCAGCGTGAAGCGCGTGACCGACATCATCGCCGACATCTCGGCCGCCTCGCAGGAGCAGAGCAGCGGGATCGAGCAGGTCAACCAGGCGATCCTGCAGATGGACGAGGGCACCCAGCAGAACGCCGCACTGGTCGAGGAGGCCTCGGCCGCCGCGCGCAGCCTTGAGCAGCAGTCCGGCCAGCTGGTCCAGGCGGTCGCCGCGTTCCGCCTCGCCGCCGACGAGGAGCACCTGCAACCGGCGACGATCGTGCGGGTGGCCCAACCGGTCGCCGCTCCGGCCCCGGCACCCGTGCCGACCACCCCGGCCGCGCGTGCCGCCGCCCCGGTACGCCCGGTCCGCCGCGCAAGCGTCAGGCCGGCCACGGCTGACCAGGACTGGCAGGAGTTCTGACCGCCGCGCCAGGCCACAACTTGAAGCAACGGCGAGGCCGCGTCCCAGGACGCGGCCTTCGTCGTCATGCGGCGGCGCGGCGGCGCGGCGAGTGGATGCGAACGGGCATCACAGTGCCGCGAATCGCCGCGAGGAAGGACAACAGTTGACCCGGGTCGCGCCGATATCACGGTCGAGACGAAGCGCGACAACCGTGGCGTCGTCGGTTCCGCACGCACCGCCCGACCCTACTCCGGAGAGATCCCGTGATCCGCTTCATGCAGAACCATCCCGTCCGCACCCGCCTGCTTGCCGGCTTCGGCATCCTGCTCGCATTGCTGGCCGTCCTCGGCGGCGCCGCGCTGCTCAAGATGGCGGAGGTCCAGGACCAGCTGGACGACATCGCGCTCGACAACAACGCCAAGACCACACAGACCGAGATCATGTTCGACCGCACCGGCCAGGTCGCGGTGCTGATTCGCAACATCGCGCTGATGGACGACCCGGCCTATGCGACCGAGCAGATGCAGGTGCTCGCCGGTTATCGCGACGACTACAAGGCCGCCCGGGCGGCGCTGGACAAGCTGCCGGCCGGTGCCCGCGGGCTTGAGCAGCGCGCGCGCATCGACGCCGCACGCGACGCGGCGATGCCGCTGAACGACGAGGTCCTGCGGCTCGCTTCGCTGAAGCTCGACGACGAGGCCAAGACGGTGCTGCTGGAGCAGGCCGCCCCGGCCGTCGATGCCTGGCAGGACGCGCTGCGGGAGAACCTGATCGTCCAGGCCGAGGCGAACGAGGCCGCGTACGCGGCGGCACTGGCAAGCTACCGGCAAGGCCGGGTGCTGCTGATCGTCATCGCGCTTGTTGCACTGGGCGTCGGCATCCTGCTTGCCTTCACCATCACCTCCAGCCTGGTCAAACCGCTGGGTGAAGCGACCCGGCTGGCGCGCGAGATCGCCGCCGGCAATCTCAATGGCCGGGTGCAGGTGGACGGCCGCGACGAGGTCGCCGCGCTGCTGGGCTCGATGCGCGAGATGCAGCAGGGGCTGCAGCGCTTTGCCGACGCCCAGGGCGAAATGGCGCGCGAGCACGAGGCCGGGACGATTGACCATCGCATCGACGCCAGCCGGTTCAACGGTGCCTACGCGCAGATGGCCGAGCAGATCAACACGCTGGTCGGCGCCCACATCGCGGTGAAGATGCGGGTGATCGACATCGTCGCCGAGTACGCCCGCGGCGACCTGTCGCGGGACATGGACAAGCTGCCCGGCCAGAAGGCTCGCGTCACCGACGCGGTCGAGTCGGTCAAGGCATCGATGCAGGCGGTCAACGGCGAGATCAAGGCACTGGTCGACGCCGCCGTCGCCGGTGACTTCAGCCGCCGTGGCGACGCCGCGCGCTTTGAGTTTGTCTACCGCGAGATGGTCGAGGACCTCAACGCGCTGATGGAGAGCGCGGACCGCGGCCTGAGCGACGTCGGCCGCCTGCTGAATGCGGTGGCCGAGGGCGACCTCGGCCAGCGCGCCGACGATTCGCTGCCGGGCCAGTTCGGCCGCCTCGCCGGCGATGCGAACCGCACCGTCGCCACCCTGGCCGGCATCGTCGCCCAGATCCGCGCGGGCAGCGACGCGATCAGTTCGGCCGCAGGCGAGATCGCCGCCGGCAACAACGACCTGTCGCAGCGTACCGAGCAGCAGGCCGCATCGCTGGAGGAAACCGCCTCGTCGATGGAGGAGCTGACCTCCACCGTCAAGCAGACCGCAGACAACGCGCGGCAGGCCAGCGAGCTGGCCACCGGCGCGGCCGACAACGCGGTGCGCGGCGGCGGCGTGGCCGGCCAGATGGTGCAGACGATGGGAGCGATCAACGAATCCTCGCGCCGCATCGTCGACATCATCAGCGTGATCGACGGCATCGCATTCCAGACCAACATCCTCGCGCTTAACGCCGCGGTCGAGGCCGCCCGTGCCGGCGAGCAGGGTCGCGGCTTCGCGGTGGTCGCCTCGGAAGTGCGCAGCCTTGCCCAGCGCTCGGCCAACGCCGCCAAGGAGATCAAGCAGCTGATCGCCGACTCGGTCGAGAAGGTCGAGGACGGGACCGCGCTGGTCAACCGCGCCGGCGAGATGATGGGAGAAATTGTCGGCAGCGTGAAGCAGTTGAGCGACGTGATCGCCGACATCTCGGCCGCTTCGCAGGAGCAGAGCGCCGGCATCGAGCAGATCAACCAGGCGGTGCTGCAGATGGACGAGGGCACCCAGCAGAACGCCGCGCTGGTGGAGGAGGCCTCGGCCGCCGCGCGCAGCCTCGAGCAGCAGTCCGGGCACCTGGTGCAGACGGTGGCCGCGTTCCGCCTGACCGCCGAGGACGGCGTGCAGACGACCCCGATCGCCATCACCCGGGTTGCCGAGCCGGCGCCGCCCGTCGTGGCGTCCGCGTCGGCGTCAAGGCACGCGCCGGCCCGGCGCCCGGCGGCGCGGCCGGCCGCACCGGCCGCCACCCGCGCCTCGCGCAGCAAGACCGCGGCCAATGGGCAGGACCAGCACTGGCAGGAGTTCTGATCCGGGCCGATGCAAACCACGGGGCGCGCCTTCGACGGCGCGCCCTTTTTGTTGGCGGGCCCGCCGCGATCGCCGCCCTCAAGCCCGGCCCATCGCCGCCGATATACAGGTGACCGGCAAGGTCGCGCGCCAGGGCATCGGCGCGCGCCCCCGGGTAACCGCCCAAGGACCCCACATGGCGCAACCGCTGACGCCCGGAAAGAGATTTGCCGAACATGCGGGCGCGCCGTGGAGCCGGATCGGAGACGACCTGCCGCACGACCCCGGGCTCGGCGGCGAGGAGTTCGTCGACCTGCTGTCGCTGGCGGCCTCGCTGTTCGACGCCCCGATCGCGACACTGGCGATCGGGCTGGGGGCAGAGGCGCGGCTGGTCGCCCGACGTGGCATCGACGCCGCCGATGCCGACACCAGCCTGCTGTTGCGCGAAGCCGGACCGTCGGTGCGGGTGGTCAATGACACCCACGCGGACCCGCTACATCAGGAGGACCCCCTCGTAACCGGCCCCGCGGGGATCCGCTTCGTGCTGACGCTGCCGGTCAACGGCGCGGATGGGCATGGGCTGGGCGTGCTCGCGGTCGCCGATACCGTCGCACGCGACCGCCTGCCGCCGGCCAGTGAACCGCTGCTGGGCCAGCTCGCACGGCTGGCCGCGCGACTGCTGGAGCGCCACCAGCTGCAGCGCCGCAACCGCATTGCCGCGCAGATCATGCAGGCCGATTTCAGCGCGGTTGTGGTAATCGACGCCAGCGGCGGCGTGGTGTTCGTCAACCACGCGGCCGAAACGCTGTTCGGTGGCCGCGCGCGCGGCATGCGCGGCATGCCGGTGGAGATGCTGTTCCCGCCGCACCTGCAGGCCGACCCCGATCTCGCGCACGCCTGGCTGCACGGCCGCGCGCAGGACACGGTCGAGCGCATGAACCTGCACATCCAGACCAGTGGCCAGCTGCATACGGTGGAAGCGGCGCGTTGTGCGTGGCAGCTCACCCGTGGCGAGGGCGTGGCGCTGGTGCTGCGCGACATCACCGAGCACCTGCGCCAGCGCGACCAGCTGCTGCGGGTGGCGCTATACGATCCGTTGACCGGCCTGCCCAACCGCACGGCACTGCTCGACATGCTTGCCGCGGAACTATCGGCCGGCAGCGATGTCGGCCTGGCGCTGGTCGGGCTGGACAACTTCAAGGCGGTCAACGACACCCTCGGCCACGGCACCGGTGACGCGGTACTGCAGGCCACGGCCGAGCGCCTGCAGGCGGCGTTGCCCGAAGGCGCCATGCTCGCGCGCTTCGGTGGCGACGAGTTCGCCGTGCTCTGCCCCGGCGCCGACGCGGCGGAGCTGGACACCCGGCTGGCCGGCGTGCTGCTGCAGATCTCCGAACCCGGCGAGTTCGACGGCCATGCCGTGCACTTGGACGCGAGTATCGGCATCGCGATCGCGCAGGCGGACGAGGCCTGTGGCCCAAGCGAACTGATCGCCCGCGCAGACCTTGCGCTCTACAAAGCCAAGGCCGCTGGCGGCCGCCGCTGTTGCTGGTTCGATGCCGGCATGCGGCAGGAGATCAACAATCGCCGGATGCTCGACCTGGAGCTGCGCCGCGCGCACGCGCAGGGCGAGTTCGAGGTGCACTACCAGCCTCAGATCGACCTCGACACCGGCCGCACCTTCGGCGCCGAGGCGCTGTTGCGGTGGCGCCACCCCGAGCGTGGCCTGCTGCTGCCGGTCGACTTCATCGACGCGCTGGCGGCCAGCCCGGTTGCGGCGGACGTCGGCCGCTGGATCATCCGCCAGGCCTGCCACGACGCCACCCGCTGGCCCCGGATCGACGGCGAACAGCTCGCCATCAGCATCAACCTGTTCCCGGTGCAGGTGAACAACGGCCAGCTGCAGCGCGAGGTCGACCAAGCGCTGGAAGACAGTGGCCTGCCCGCCGAGCGGCTGGAACTGGAGATCACCGAGATCATCGCGCTCGACCCCGGCGACGCGGCGGCGCAGTCGCTGGCTGGCCTGCGCAAGCGCGGCGTACGGCTGTCGTTCGACGACTTCGGAACCGGCTATGCCTCGCTGTCGCTGCTGCAGCGGCTGCCGGTGGACCGGGTGAAGATCGACCGCTCGTTCGTGCGCGACATGCTGGCCAACCTCAGCGACGCGGCCATCATCAAGTCGATCCTGCTTATCTCCTCCAACCTGGAGTTGCAGGTGACCGCCGAGGGCGTTGAGAACCATGCCCAGGCCGACCTGCTGCGCGGCCTGGGTTGCCATGGCGCGCAGGGCTTCCTGTACGCGCCAGCGCTTGCGGCCGATGCCTTCGGCGACTGGCTCGAGGCCCGCGTCGCCGGCGATGCGGCAAAGCCGACGGGAGCGGGCCGTGAGTGACGCCGCCGTCTCCCGCGCACGTCAGGTCGACGACGTCGGCGTCCGCGACTTCGATTTCGATGAGCGCGACTTCCAGCGGGTGTCGCGGCTGATCCACGCCCGCGCCGGCATCCACCTGAGCGCGCACAAGCGCGACATGGTCTACAGCCGCCTGGCGCGGCGCGTGCGCGCGCTCGGGCTGGAACGCTTCTGCGATTACCTCGATGCGCTGGAGGGCGATGACGGCCCCGAGTGGGAGGCGTTCACCAACGCGCTGACGACCAACCTCACCTCGTTCTTCCGCGAGGCGCATCACTTCGACGAGCTGGTCCGCCACCTGCGCGCGGCGCCGGCCGGGCCGGTCACCCTATGGTGCGCAGCCGCGTCGACCGGCGAGGAGCCGTACTCGATTGCGATCGCCGCATGCGAGGCGTACGACACGCCCACGCCGCCGGTGCGGATCCTCGCCACCGACATCGACACCAACGTGGTGCGCACCGCCGCGGCCGGGGTGTACCCGCTGGAGCGCATCGCAGCGGTATCCGAGCAGCGCCAGCGCGCGTTCTTCCAGCGCGGCAGTGGGCCCAACGCCGGCATGTGCCGGGTCAAGCCGGCGCTGCGCTCGCTGGTGACCTTCCGCCCGCTCAACCTGCTGGACGCCGACTACCGCCTGCGCGGGGGTTTCCAGGCGGTGTTCTGCCGCAACGTCATGATCTACTTCGACAAGCCGACCCAGTACGCGGTGCTGGCGCGGATGGCGCCGCTGCTGGCGCCGGGCGGACTGCTGTTCGCCGGCCACTCCGAGAGCTTCGCCCACGCGCAGGACATCGTCGTACCCTGCGGCCGCACGGTGTACCGCGCCGCGCCGCGCAGCGGGACACGCGCGTGAACGCGGTCGCCCCTGTCGTCGAGGCCGCCGGCGCCCGCTACTACGACCGCACCCTGCAGACCGAGGCGATCAAGCTGCTTCCGGCCGACTACGTCGCGACTGGTGACGCGGTCGCGCTGGTCACCCTTCTCGGATCGTGCGTGGCCGCCTGCCTGTACGACCCGGTGGTGAAGGTCGGAGGAATGAACCACTTCATGTTGCCCGGCGAGGACGGCAAGAGCGTGTGCGCGCGTTACGGCGCGCACGCGATGGAGTTGCTGATCAACGACCTGCTCAAGCGCGGCGCGCGACGCCAGCACTTGCTGGCCAAGGTGTTCGGCGGCGGCAACGTGCTGAGCGGCTTCCACGTCGACCCGATCGGGACGCGCAACGCGCGCTTCGTGCTGGAGTACCTGGCGGCCGAACGCATCCCGGTGATGGCGCAGGACCTGGGTGACATCCACCCGCGCAAGGTCTGTTTCTTTGTCCAGACCGGCCGGACCCTGGTCAAGCGCCTGCCGGCGACGCGCGACGACGAGATCGCACGCGCCGAGCGCGCCTACCTGGGCAGCCTGCAGCGCGCGCCGGTCGCCGGCAGCGTCGAGCTGTTCTGACCGGTGGTGGTGGCCATGGAGGCACGGCATTCCCGGCCGGTGCGGGTGCTCGTCATCGACGACTCCGCGCTGGTGCGCAAGCTGATGACCGGGCTGCTGTCGTCCGACCCCCGGATCGAGGTGGTCGGCAGCGCCGCGGACCCCTTCATCGCACGCCAGAAGATCAAGCAGTTGGCGCCCGACGTGCTGACACTCGATGTCGAGATGCCGCGCATGGACGGGCTCACGTTCCTGCAGAACCTCATGCGCCTGCGGCCGATGCCTGTGGTCATGGTGTCGTCGCTGACCGAACGCGGCGCCCAGGTCACCCTGGATGCACTGGCGTTGGGCGCGGTCGACTTCGTGGCCAAGCCCCGCATCGACGTCGCCCGCGGCCTGACCGGGCACGCCGAACTGTTGTGCGCCAAGGTGCGCGACGCCGCCGGCGCACAGGTCAACCGGCTGGTCCCCGGCCATACGCCCGCGCCACGGCCGGGGCCGATCGGCTACCGCACCACCGAACGCCTGTTCGCGATCGGCGCTTCCACCGGCGGCACCGAAGCGATCCGCCTGGTGCTGGCGGGGATGCCGGCCGATGCACCGGCCACGGTCATTGCACAACACATCCCCGCTGCCTTCAGCGGTCCGTTCGCCCAGCGCCTGGACCGCCACAGCCGGATGACGGTGCGTGAAGCCAGCGATGGCGAACAACTGCTGGCCGGCCATGCCTACGTCGCCCCCGGCGGCCGCCACCTGCGGGTACGCCGCAGCGGTGCGCGCTGGTATTGCGAGCTGGGTGACGAGGACGCGGTGCGCGGCCACCGGCCCAGCGTCGACGTGTTGTTCGAATCGGTGGCCCGCCATGCCGGCGCCAATGCGGCGGCCGTGCTGCTGACCGGCATGGGCGACGACGGCGCGCGCGGACTGCTCGCGCTGCGCGAGGTCGGCGCAGCGACCCTGGCGCAGGACCGCGCCAGCAGCGTGATCTGGGGCATGCCCGGCGCCGCGGTGGCATTGGGCGCGGCGCAAAGGCAGGTGCCGCTCGAGCAGGTCGCCGAGGCATTGCTGGAAGTCCCGGCGCGCGAATCGGTAGTTCGCTAGACGCGACACCGGTCGCGAAATGGCCGCTTGGCGACTCAAGCAACCGCCGCCTCCGCCGATACCGGGAGAGACCACCCCGAGAGAGCTCTGATGGACTCCCGCGCAATGATCCGACTGGCAGCACCATTGGTGCTCACCGCCGTCCTGCTGTGTGCCGAACTGATCGGCTGGCCTGCCGCCGTGCGCCTCGGCGCGCTGGTGGCGATGACCGCCGCTTGGCTTGGCTTCGCCTGGTTCACTCTCCGTCCTGGCCAAGCCACGGCCGCGATGCGCGAACAGAGCCGGCTGCTCGAGGAGTTGCGCACCTTCGTCGGTTCCGAGGTCAACGGTTCGCGCACCGAGATCGAGCGCACCCGCGAGCTGATCCGCGAGGCGGTCGCCAAGCTCGGCAGCAGTTTCGACGCGGTCAACCGCAAGTCGCGCGAACAGGGCGAGGTGGTCGCCCGGATCATCGACCGCACTGGCAGCGACAACGGCGCCGGCGTGGACATCCAGCAGTTCGCGTTGCAGGCCAGCCAGAAGATGGAGCAACTGGTCGAGGCGCTCGAAGCCGTCGCCGGCCAGAGCGGCACCACCGTCACCCACATCGACGCGATGGCCGAGCACCTGGACGGCATCTTCGCGCTGCTGGAGGACGTCAAGTCGATCGCCGACCAGACCAACCTGCTGGCCCTCAACGCGGCGATCGAGGCCGCGCGCGCCGGCGAGGCCGGCCGCGGGTTCGCGGTCGTCGCCGACGAGGTACGCAACCTGTCGGAGCGTTCGACCGCCTTCAACGAGCAGATCCGCAAGCTCGCCCACAGCTCCAAGGACGCGATCGCCAAGGTGCGCGACACCGTCACCACCATGGCCTCGCGCGACCTCGACCGCTCGCGCGGTGCGCGCCAGGAGGCGGCGGCCATGCTGGAGCGCGTCGACGGCATCAACCGCGGGCTGGGCAATGGCATGCGCGAGATCGCCGAATGCGGCCGCGCGATCGACGGTTCGGTCGCCGAGGCCGTCCGCTCGCTGCAGTTCGAGGACATCGCCACCCAGGCACTTGGCGCGGCCAACCTGCACCTGGAGCGCCTGAGCGCGATCAACACCGAAGCGACGACCCTGCACGAGCTGCTGCACCGCGACCACCACGACGACGAGGTGCAGGCGGCGCTGAAGCGGCTCGTCCAGCGCATCGGCCAGATGCGTGGCGAGTGGGAACGCCCGCCGCACAAGCCGGTGATGCAGCAGTCGATGGATGCGGGCAGCGTCGAACTGTTCTGATCGCACCCGGCCGGAGATTCCAACCGCTCCCCGCCCCGTGGCGGGGAGCGGCGTTTCCGGGGGCCGATTCATGCGCTTTTGCTTTCCCGGTTTTCGCCGGGGCACACTGGCCCCATGCCAATCACCCAGTCGTTGATGTTGATGGTCCTGGTCGCCATGGGCTCGGCGCTGGTGGGCGCGGCGATCTGTTACGAGCTGCTGTGCCGACGGACCGTGCGGGGCAACGAAGGCACCGTACGGCGCCAGCGCGCCGAGCTGCAGGCGCTCACCCGCCGCATCATCACCCTGCAGGAAGACGAGCGAAGCGCGCTGTCGCGCGAGTTGCACGACGACATCGGCCAGGCCATCACCGCGATCAAGCTGTGCGCCCAGGCAGTGGATGACGAGGACGACGATCGTCGTGCCGCGACCGTCGCCGAGATCTCGCAGATCGCCGACCAGACGGTCATGAAGCTGCGCAACCTGTCGCTGCTGCTGCGGCCGCCGCAGCTCGACGCCCTCGGGCTGGAGGCCGCGTTGCGCTGGCAGTCCGGCGCGCTGTTCCGCGGCAAGGCGCCGGAGCTCGTGCTGTCGCTGCAGCCGCTGCCCCGGCGGCCGGCGCCCGAGGTCGAACTGGCGTGTTTCCGGATCGCCCAGGAAGCGCTGACCAACGTGCTGCGCCACGCCGGGGCGACCCGCGTCGAAGTCACCCTGGCGATGGATGGCACGCCGATCGACGGGCGACGCGCGGCCATCGACGGCGCGGCGGGCGAAGACGTGCTGGAGCTGCTGGTGGAGGACGACGGCACCGGTTTCGATCCGCGTCGCAGCCACGGGCTCGGCCTGGTGACCATGCGTGAGCGTGCCGAACAACTTGGCGGCAAGTTGGAGGTGCGACACGGTGCGCGGAGTGGCACCTGCGTGTGCGCCCGGTTGCCGATGGATCCGGCACCCGCAGCCGCCTGATTCCCGTTTTTTCCGCTATGGCCTAGCCGGCCGGTTCCACCAGGCTGCCAGCAACACCGCCGTCGCCGCAGCCACGTTGAGGCTTTCCACGGCGCCGGTCCCGGGAATCGACACCCGCCGGTCGCACCGCGCGGCCAGGCCGCGGTCCATGCCCTCGCCTTCGGCGCCGAGCACGTACACGAGACGATCAGTTGGCGGCATCGCGAACACGTTGTCGCCACCCTCGACCACCGTCGCCACGGTGGCGAAGCCGGCCTCACCCAACTGCGCCAGCGACGTTGCGTCATCGTCCAGCCGCACCATCGGCACCGCTTCCGCACCGCCCTCGGCAACCCGTGCCGCGGCACCTGACAGCGCAAGGTTCGACGCATGCGGGAGCAGGATTGCGGCCACCCCGAAGTGCGCGGCCGAGCGAAGGATGGCGCCGAGGTTGTGCGGATTGCCAACGCCATCCAGCCAGATCGCGCACTGCGGGCCGGCCGGCAGCGCGGCCAGCCAGGCATCAAGGGCCACCGGCGGTTCGCGCTGCAGGTCGGCCACGACCCCTTCGTGGTGCGCGCTGGCGGCCAGCTTGCGCAGATCGTCCTCGCCGACCACGCGGTAGCCGACCCGGTTGGCGACGCACCACTTCAGCAGCGGCTGCAATGCCGGGATACGCGCTTCGGCCAGGTACAGCTTGCGCAGCGCCTCGGGGCGTCGCGCAAAAGCCGCCCGCACCGCGTTCAGCCCGTACAGGCGCAGCTCGCGCGGCGCCTCCTCGTCCGCCGGCGGGCGTCGCGTACCGCGGAAGCGGCCGTAGGGGTCAGCCGCCATGGGGCTTCAGCCTCATCGGCTCAGCGACCATCGGTCGGGTCGGGGGCGCGAGTGGGGTCCGGCAGCACCGGCTCCAGGCCATCCTGCTTGCGCTCCCAGAACTTCGCATTGCGGATGCCGAGCGCCTCCGGATCGAAGGTGAATGCGGTGGTTCCCGCCTTCTTCTGCGCCTCGTAGTCCCGAAGCGCCTTCAGGGCCGGCTTCTGCAGGATCAGGATCGCGACCAGGTTGAGCCATGCCATCAGGCCGACACCGATGTCGCCCAGGGTCCAGGCCATCCCGGCACTGCGCACCGCACCGAACGTCACCGCCGCCAGCAACGCGATGCGCAGCACGAACACCAGCCACGGCCGGTGCACCTTGCGGTTGATGTAGGTGACGTTGGTCTCGGCCATGTAGTAGTAGGCGACGATGGTGGTGAAGGCGAAGAACAGCAGCGCTAGCGCCACGAAGCCGGCGCCGTACCCTGGAAGCACCGACTCGACTGCGCTCTGGGCGAACCCTGGCCCCGCGGCGATCCCGGGCAGCGCCTCCACCAGCATCCCGCCGCCGGCGCCGACCACGTTGTACATGCCGGTGGAGAGGATCATGAAGGCGGTCGCGCTGCATACCAGCAGCGTGTCGACATAGACCGAGAACGCCTGCACGTAGCCCTGCTGCGCAGGATGTTCGACTTCCGCCGCGGCCGCGGCGTGCGGGCCGGTGCCCTGCCCCGCCTCGTTGGAATAGATGCCGCGCTTGACGCCCCACTCCACCGCCAGGCCCAACATCGCGCCGAAGCCGGCGTGCATGCCGAACGCGCTCTCGAACACCAGCGTGAACATCGCCGGCACCCGCTCGATGTTGAGGAACATGATCACCAGCGCGACCAGCATGTAGGCCAGTGCCATGAAGGGCACCACCAGCTCGGCGAACTTCGCGATCCGCTTGACGCCGCCGAAGATGATGAAGCCCAGCGCGACCACCACCACCGCCGCGGTGACCGCCGGCGGCAGCCCGAACGCGTTGGTCATGCCCTCCGCGATGCCGTTGGCCTGCACGCCCGGCAGCAGGAAGCCGGTGGCGATGATGGTGACCGCAGCGAAGATCCACGCGTACCAGCGCTGGCCCATCGCCTTCTCGATGTAATAGGCCGGGCCGCCGCGGAAGCGCCCCTGGTCGTCCTTTTCCTTGTAGATCTGCGCCAGGGTCGATTCGACGTAGGCGGTCGATGCTCCGAGGAAGGCCATCACCCACATCCAGAACACCGCGCCGGGGCCGCCGAATGCGATCGCGGTGGCGACGCCGGCGATGTTGCCGATGCCCACCCGTCCCGACAGCGACATCGCCAATGCCTGGAACGAGGACACGCCCGCCGCGGAGGACTTGTTGGTGAGCATGAGCCGGATCATTTCCGGCACGCCGCGCACCTGCATGAAGCGCGTGCGGATCGAGAAGTACAGGCCGGCGCCGAGGCACAGCACGATCAGCGCGCGGCTCCAGATGATGCCGTTGAGGGAGTTGATCAGGTCTTCCACGTGGCGGTGATCCTTGGGGCGGACAAGCTCCGCACCTTAACCGGATTTGGCGGCGGACCGCAGCCCGCCGCCACCGCCTTACGCGTGGCCGCCCACTTCGGGGGTTTCGGCCTCGAGCCGGTCCAGCTCGTTGCCCACCGCATGCGGGGAGCGGGTGAACCGCGCCAGCAGCACGTAGAACGCCGGGACCACGAACAGCGACAGCAGGGTCGAGAACGCGACACCGGAGATCACCACCACACCGATGGTCCCGCGACTGGCCGAGCCCGGGCCACCGGCGAGCACCAGCGGCAGGGCGCCGAACGCGGTCGCGACCGAGGTCATCAGGATCGGCCGCAAGCGCACGCCGGCCGACTCGACGATCGCCTGGTGGATGTCGCGGCCCTCGTCGCGCAGCTGGTTGGCGAACTCGACGATCAGGATGCCGTTCTTGGCGGCCAGTCCGACCAGCATGACGATGCCGATCTGGCTGAACAGGTTGAGCGTGCCGCCCGTTGCCGCCAGCCCCACCAGTGCGCCGAACACTGCCAGCGGCACCGTCAGCATGATGATGAACGGGTGCACGAAGCTCTCGAACTGCGCCGCCAGCACCAGGAACACCACCAGCAGCGCCAGGGTGAAGGTGAGCAGCACCGCGCCACCGGCCTTCTGGAACTCGCGAGACTCGCCCTTCCAGTCCAGCTGGGCGTACTCGGGCAACTGCTCGCGGGCGGTGGTCTCGAGGAACTCCAATGCCTCGCCCATGCTGTAACCCGGCGTCAGGCCCGCGGTAATCGTGATCGCGCGCAGCCGGTTGAAGCGGTTGAGGCTGCCCGCCTCGGCCAGCTCGGTCAGGGTGACCAGGTTGGACAGCGGCACCAGTTCGCCGCTGCCGGCGCGGACGCGGATCGCGGCGAGATCGGCGGGGTCGGCGCGGTCGCCGCGCTCGGCCTGCACGATCACGTCGTACTCCTCGCCGTCCTGCACGAACGTGGTCACCCGGCGGCTGCCCATCATGGTCTCCAGCGCCTGGCCGATGCTCGACACGCTGACGCCGAGGTCGGCGGCGCGCTGGCGGTCGATCTCCACCCGCATCTGCGGGCGGGTCTCCTTGTAGTCGGAGTCGACCGAGAAAAAGCCGGGGTTGGCTTCCATGCGCTCCATCATGATGTCGCGCCAGCCGGCGATCTCGGCGTACTCCGGGCCGCCGAGCACGATCTGGATCGGCTGCCCGCGGCCGCCGACCAGGCCGCCACCCACGCGCGGCTGGGCACGGACGCCCGGCAGCGCGGACAGCTCGCGACGCAGCTCCTCGGCCACCTCGGCGGTACTGCGCTCGCGCTGGTCCCAGTCCTGCAGGAAGACGATCACGTTGCCGGTGTGCATTTCCTCGCTGGCGCCCCAGCCGCCGGGCACGCGGGTGTTGTAGCGGCGGATCGCGGTGCCCTCACCGGTGTTGTCGGCGAAGATCTGTTCGACCTGGCGCATCTGCCCGACCGTGTAATCGAAGCCCGCGCCCTCCGGCCCGGTCACCGAGACGAAGAAGGACCCGCGGTCTTCGGCCGGGGCCAGCTCGGACGGGACGAAGCGGATCAGGCCGTAGCTCAGCGCGAGCGCGCCCAGCATCACCGCCGCCAGCAGCCAGCGCTTGCCGACGTTGCGTTGCAGCCAACGCCGGTAGCCGCCGGACAGCGCCTCCAACCGGCGGTTGATCCACAGATTGAAGCGGTTCGACGTTTCCTCGTTGTGCGGCCGGACCAGCTTGGACGACATCATCGGCGTCAGGGTCAGCGCGACGAAGGCCGACAGCGCGACCGCCCCGGCCAGTGCGACCGACAGCTCGCGGAACAGTCGGCCGGTGTTGCCTTCCATGAAGCCCACGGGCAGGAACACCGCCACCAGCACGGTGGTAGTGGCGATGACCGCAAACGCGACCTGCTTGGTCCCGCGCGATGCCGCCACCAGCCGCGGCTCGCCGAGGTCGGCGCGGCGCTGGATGTTCTCCAGCACCACGATCGCGTCGTCCACCACCAGGCCGATCGCCAGCACCAGCGCGAGCAGGGTCAGCAGGTTGATCGAGTAGCCAAACAGGTACAGCGGGATGAACGCCGCGACCAGGCACACCGGCACCGTCACTGCCGGGATCAGCGCGGCGCGGAAGCTGCCCAGGAACGCCCAGATCACGATCAGCACCAGCGCCATCGCCTCGGCCAGCGTCCAGTACACGCGCTTGATCGAGGCGTCGATGAAGACGGTGTCGTCGTAGGCGACGAAGATGTTGGTGCCTTCCGGCAGGGTCTTCTGGATCTCCTCGGCCTGCGCGCGCGCGGCCTTCACCACGTCCAGCGCGTTGGCGGTGGACGTCTTGACGATGCCCAGGCCGACGTTGGTCTCGCCGTTGCTGCGGTAGTACGCGCGGCGCTCGGCCGAGGCCAGCTCGACCCGGGCGATGTCGCCGATGCGCACCACGTAGCCGTCGGCACCTTCGGTCACCGGGATCTGGGCGAACTGCGCCGGCTCCTGGTACTGGCGCGCCACGCGCAGGGTGAAGTCGCGGTCGGCCGACTCGATCCGACCGGCCGGCAGCTCCACGTTCTCCGCGCGCAGGGCGGATTCGATGTCGCCCGGAGTGATGCCGCGCGCGGCCATCGCCGCGCTGTCGAGCCAGATCCGCATCGCGTACCGCTGGCGGCCGCCGATGCGCACCTGCGCGACGCCGTCGAGGCTGGACAGGCGATCGACGATGTAGCGCTCGGCGTAGTCGGACAGCTGCAGCGTGTCCATCGTGGCCGAGCTCATGTTGAGCCACACCACGGTGTCGGAATCGCTGTCGGCCTTCTCCACCTCGGGCGCGTCGGCCTCGTCGGGCAGGCGGTCGGCGACACCGCTGATGGCGTCGCGTACGTCGTTGGCGGCGGCTTCGATGTCACGTTCGAGGGTGAACTCCAGGGTCACGGCCGAGCGCCCGTTGACGCTACGCGACTGAATGGTCTCGATGCCCTCGATGCCCGACAACGCGCTCTCCAGCACCTGGGTCACGCGGGTTTCCACCACGGCGGCGGACGCGCCGGGGTAGTTGACGTCGACCGACACGATCGGTGGGTCGATCGCGGGCAGCTCGCGCAGGGTCAGCCGCGAGAATGCCATCACGCCCAGCACCATCAGCAGCAGGCTCACCACGGTGGCGAACACCGGGCGGCGGATCGAGAGCTCGGAAATACCCATGCTCAGCCCGCCGGATCCGCGGCGGCTTCGGACGGTTCGCCCGGCGCTTTGGCGGGGGCTTCGGGTGCCGGGTCGTCGGCCGCACCGTCACTCGCCTCGGCATCGGGTGCGGCTCCCGCAGGCGCGCTTTCGATCTTCATGCCCGGACGCAGCTTGCCGGTGCCGTCGACCACGATCCGCTCACCGCTGGCGAGGCCGGACAGGACCTCGGCCAGGCCGTCGCGCCGGGCGCCAATTTCCACGTTGACGCGCTCGACGGTCTCGTCGGCGGTTACCCGGTAGACGAACGAGCTGTTGCCGACCTGCACCACCGCGATCTCCGGCACCAGCAGGGCCTCGCGCTCGGGCCGGATCAGGGTGACCTGCATCAGCATGCCCGGGCGCAACAGGCCGTCCGGGTTAGGGAAGTCGCCGCGTACGGTGACCGCGCGGGTGGCCGGGTCGATCCTGGAGGCGACCGTCGCGACGGTGCCGGTGAACTCGCGTCCCGGGTAGGCCGCACTGGTCGCGGTGAGCGGGCGGCCCGCGGCGACCTGCGCCAGGGCAGTCTCAGGCACCGGGAAGTCGACGTGCACGCGCGCGAGGTCGTCGAGGGTCGCTATCGCGGTGCCGGGCGTCACCAGCGTGCCGGGGCTGACCTGGCGCAGGCCGAGCACGCCGGCGAACGGTGCGCGGATCACGCGGTCGCCGAGCTGGGCACGGATCTGCGCGACCCGCGCGTTGGCGGCATCCCGGGTGGCGCGCTGGGTGTCCAGCGTCGCGCGGGCGATGAGTTGCTGCTCGGCGAGATCGGCCTGGCGGCGGTACAGCCGGTCGGCCTCGTTGGCGGTGGCCTGCGCCTCGGCCAGGGCGGCGTGCTGCTGTCGGCCGCTGAGGGTAACCAGCGGCGCCCCGGCCGCGACCACGTCGCCACTGGCGAAGTGCACCTTCTCCACCGTCTCGCTGACCTTGGCGGTGACCGTCACCGACTCGCGTGCCTGGACCGTCCCCAGCGCGCGCAGCGTGTCGTTCCACGCCTGCGTCCGGACCACATCGGTGGTGACCGTCTCGGCAGCGGCGGCGCCGCGTTCGGGCGCAGGGTCGCTGCAACCGGCCAGGGCGAGCGTCATCGCGAGGGCGCAGGCCGCGCCGAGTCGGGTTTTCAGTTGCATGCAGGTGGGATCACGTCGGGGACCGGTGAGTCTAGTCGTCGATGGATAACGGGGGCGTGGGCCGGAGGTTGACAGCAGAAGCGGCAAACCCGATCCGGCAAAGTTTCACCAATGGAATGCCGGCGTTGCGCCACCCGGCACGCCGACGGGCGGGCGCTGTGGCAGGCTGGGCCGACCTCCCCCAAGGACGCTCCCATGCTTCACGACAGCATCGTCGACACCATCGGCCGCACCCCCGTGGTGCGCCTGCACCGGCTCACTCCCGATCACGTCACGCTCTACGCGAAGGTCGAGTCGTTCAACCCGGGCGGCTCGGTCAAGGACCGGCTGGCGCTGGCGATCATCCTCGACGCCGAGGCCCGCGGCGCGCTCAAGCCCGGCGACACCGTCGTCGAGGCGACCAGCGGCAACACCGGCGTGGCGCTGGCCATGGTCTGCGCGGCCCGCGGCTACCGGTTCGTCGCGGTGATGACCGAGACCTTCTCGATCGAGCGCCGCAAGCTGATGCGGGCCTACGGCGCCAAGGTCATCCTGACCGCCGCCGCCGAGCGCGGCACCGGCATGGTCCGCAAGGCCGAGGAACTGGCCGCCCGGCACGGCTGGTTCCTGGCCCGGCAGTTCCAGAACCCGGCCAACCCGGCCTACCACCGCAACACCACCGGCGCCGAGATCCTGCAGGACTTCGCCGGCCGGCGGCTCGACCATTTCGTCAGCGGCTGGGGGACCGGCGGCACCCTCACCGGGGTCGGCGAAATGCTCAAGCTCGCGCGTCCGGACGTCAGGATCACCGCCTGCGAGCCTGCGGGTGCCTCACTGCTCGCCGGCAAGGAGTGGCAGCCCCACAAGATCCAGGGCTGGACCCCCGACTTCGTGCCCGAGGTGCTCAACCGCGACACCGCCGACGCGGTGCTGCCGGTCGACGACGTGCTGGCCCGCGATACGGCGCGGCGCCTGGCTACCGAGGAAGGCATCTTCGTCGGCATTTCCGCCGGCGCGACCGTTGCCGCCGCGCTCGAGGTGGCCAAGGACGCCGATGCCGGCGCGGTGATCCTGGCCATGTTGCCCGACACCGGTGAGCGCTACCTCAGCACCTTCCTGCTGGAAGGCGTGAACGAGGGTTCCGACGACGAGTGGCTGGCCGGGCTGCCCTAGGCGTCTGCCCGCCTGCGCAATCCACGACCACCCGCGGAACGGCCGTCGCCCGTAGGAGCGACGTCAGTCGCGACCCGGCGACGGCTTGGAACCGTGTACATGTCGCGACTCACGTCGCTCCTACGGGAACAGGGCACCGGGCGTGCGCCGCGCCACAAAAAAAAACGCCGGCGCGAAGCCGGCGTTTTCTCATTCTGAAGCGGGTCGGAGGAGGCTTACGCCTTCCACTGCCCCAGTGCCGCCAGGCCGTTGTCGCGCGCCCGCGCGAACACGGTCTCCTGCGCCTTTCCGACGTTGCCGACCAGGTCCTGCGACCACAGCTTCAGCGCCGCCGACTGCATCGCGCGACCGTAGGAGAAGCTCAGCGGCCACGGGTTCGGGCCCATGCGGTTCATCGCGTCAAGGTGCGCGGTGGCGTCCTGGTCGGACTGGCCGCCGGACAGGAACACGATCCCCGGGAGGGTGGCCGGCACGGTCGACTTGAGGCACTGCAAGGTCGCCGCGGCGACTTCCTCGACGCTGGCCTTCTCGCCGCTGGTGGTGCCCGGCAGGACCATCGAGGCCTTCAGGATGGTGCCCTCGAGCATCACGTTCTGCTCGTACAGCGAGGCGAACAGCGAGCGCAGGGTGACCTCGGTGACCTGGTAGCACTCGTCGATGTCGTGGCCGCCGTCCATGATCACTTCCGGCTCGACCATCGGCACCAGGCCCTGCTCCTGGCAGAGCGCCGCATAGCGGGCCAGCGCGTGGGCGTTCGCGTCGATGCAGCTGCCCGACGGGATCGTCTCGCCGATGTTGATCACCGCGCGCCACTTGGCGAAGCGGGCACCCAGCTTGTAGTACTCCTCCAGCCGCGCGCGCAGGCCGTCGAGGCCTTCGGTCACCACCTCACCCGGGAAGCCGGCCAGGGCATGGGTGCCCTTGTCGACCTTGATGCCCGGGATGATGCCGTTGTCGGTCATGACCTTGGTGAACGGCACGCCGTCACGGGTCGACTGGCGCAGGGTCTCATCGAACAGGATCGCGCCGGAAATGTGCTCACCCAGCCGTGGGGTGGTCAGCAGCAGCTCCCGGTAGGCGCGACGGTTCTCCTCCGTGCACTCGATGCCGACGCCGTCGAAACGCTTCTTGATGGTGGCGTTGGACTCGTCGATCGCGATGATGCCCTTGCCCGGGGCGACCATGGCCTGGGCGGTTTCGGCAAGCTGTTCGATGCTCATTCGTGGACGTCCTGCAGGGAGCGGTGGGAAACCCGGGAGTATAGCCCCCGGGTCTCCGTCCCGCCCGCCGGGCCGCGGTCAGCGGCGCGGGCTGCTGCCCGTGTCGATCGCCACCTGCGGAGCCGGCTCGTAGCGGATATCGACGCGCGGACTGTGGATCGGCGACGCGCCGATGATTCGGTCACGCTCGCGCTCGGCGACGCGACGGCTGCGCTGCTGGTCGCCCCAGCTGGCCGCGACCAGCGCGTGGATATCGACCTGGCAGTGCTCGCGCAGCGCTTCGGGCGCGAGCGGGTCGCCGCCCTGGAACCCGAGCGTCGCCACCGTATAGGTGGTGCCGGCCACATCGACGCCGGGCCTGGGCTCGAACTGCCAGTGGCTGAGCGCATTCGCACCAGCCTGCGCGAACGCACCCCAGTAGCCGGGTACCGGCTCGACGTCGCCGGTGGCGCTGTTCCAGCTGCCGAGCAGGCTGAAATCGGACGTCGTGCCGTCGTTGTTGATGGCGTAGCCCATCGCCAGGCACACGTTGTCGCCGCGATCGGCGAACTCGGCCGGGTAGCCGAGCGGGGCATTGGAGGTGAGCTGGATCCACTGCGTTGCGATCTCGTCCTCACCGGCGACGCGTACGTCTTCGCCTGCGTATGCGGTTCCGATCCCGAGACACAGGGCAATGGCCGATAGAGCGATCGTGCGGGAGACTTCCATGCGAGCTTCTCCTCGGCAGGGGAGGACTGCCGTCGGGACAAACCTAACCCGCGAGTAACCCATTGACAAATCCGGGAACTCGTGAATCTTGGCCGCTACAGCTCGCCCAGTCCCTCGGCCTCGCCCTGGCGGCCGACCTGCAACAGGCGCAGCACATTGGTGGCGCCGTGCTGTTCCATGTGATCGCCGCTGGTGAAGATCACCCGCTCGCCCGCAGCCAGCCGGTCGGCGTCGAACAACTGCCGGATCGCGTTGCGCACCGCATCACGGGTGGCGAGGCCGCGGCTGTCGAAGGCTACCGGGACGACGCTGCGCATCAGCGCCATCTGCCGGCGCGCCCCTTCGTGCCGCGACAGCCCGAACACCGGCGCCGGCGAGCGGAAGCGCGACAGGAAGCGCGCGGTACCGCCGGACTCGGTCATCGCCACGATCGCGCGCACCCCGATGTGCTCGGACAGGAACATCGCGGCCATCGCGATCGCCTGGTCGGCGCGCTGGAGGTTGCGGGGCGCCTTCTCGAAGTCGGTGTCGTGGTCGAACTGGCGCTCGGCGCCCAGACAGATGCGCGCCATGGCCTCGACCGCGCGGACCGGGTAGCGCCCGGCCGCGGACTCGGCCGACAGCATGACCGCGTCGGTGCCGTCGATCACGGCGTTGGCCACGTCGAGTACCTCGGCACGCGTGGGGATCGGGCTCTCGACCATCGACTGCAGCATCTGGGTCGCGGTGATCACCACCCGACCGCGGGCGAGCGACTCGCGGATGATTTTCTTCTGCAGGCCCGGCAGCTCGGCATCGCCGATTTCCACCCCGAGGTCGCCACGGGCGACCATCACCACGTCGCTGGCCTCGACGATCTCGACCAAGTTCTCGATCGCCTCGGCACGCTCGATCTTCGAGACCAGCGCGGCGTCGCTGCCGGCCTCGCGGGCTATCCGCCGTGCCTCGTCCATGTCGGCGGCAGTGCGGCAGAACGACACGGCGATGAAGTCGGCGCCCAGTTCGGCGGCCACCTTGATCAGCTCCCGGTCGCGTTCGGTCAGCGCGCCCAGCGACAGGCCACCGCCCTGCTTGTTGAGGCCCTTGCGGTCCGACAGCTCGCCGTCGTTGAGCACCCGGGTCGAGATGCGCTCGCCCTCGACCGACTCGACCTGCAACTGGACCATGCCGTCGTCGAGCAGCAGCACGTCGCCGGGCGCGACGTCACCTGGCAGACCGAGGTAGCTCACGCCGACCTCGCTGGCCGACCCCGGTCCGGCCGATGCGGAGGCGACCAGGTCGAAGCGCTCGCCTGCCTTGAGCTGGACCTTGCCATCGGCGAAGCGCTCGACCCGGATCTTCGGCCCCGGCAGGTCGGCAAGGATGCCGACCTCGCGCCCGACGCGGTGGCCGGCCTCGCGTACCGCCTCGGCCCGCGCGATCTGCGAGGCCGGGTCGCCGTGCGAGAAGTTCAGGCGGACCACGTCGACCCCGGCACGCAGGAGCGCGTCGAGCACGCCAGGCGCGTCGGTGGCCGGGCCGAGGGTGGCGAGGATCTTGGTGCGTCGCAGGGTCATCGGCATGGCGGAGTTCGCGGGTTTCAGCGAAGCTAGCACAGCCATTGCGCCCTACGGATTGCATACGAATGCAGGAGTCCGCGCCCCACTCGACCGCACAGCCGCCGCGGCTGCAAACGGCCCGGTTGTGCCTTCGCGGCTTCGTCGAATCCGATTTCGAAGGCCTTTACGCGCTGCACTCCAACCCTCGGGCGATGCGCTACTGGAGCTTCCCGGCCTGGACCGATGCCAGCCAGGCGCAGGGCTACTTCGTTTCGGCGCTGCAGGGGCGTGATCCCGGACGCATGCTGTGCTGGGCCATAACCTTGCGCGGCGCTGACGCCCTCATCGGAACCGCCACGCTGGCGTCGATCGACCGCGGCCAGGGGCGCGCGGAGATCGGCTATGCGCTGCATCCGGACCGGTGGGGCCAGGGGCTCGCACAGGAGGCCGTGCACGCCGTGCTGGGCCACGCGTTTGACGGACTTGGGCTGCGCCGGGTGGAAGCCGACATCGACCCGCGCAACGCGGCGTCGTGTCGGCTGGCCGAGCGGATGGGCTTCATCCGCGAAGGCCTGCTGCGCGAGCGCTGGTGCGTTGCCGGTGAGGTCACCGACAGCGCGATCTACGGAGTGCTGGCCGGCGACTGGCGCGCGCGGCAGGGAACCTAGGAGTGGATCACCCCCGCGCAGCGAGTGCGGCGACGGCCGGCAACTCCTTGCCCTCGAGGAACTCCAGGAACGCGCCGCCCCCGGTGGAGATGTAGGACACGCCATCCTCGATGCCGTACTTGTCGACGGCCGCCAGGGTGTCGCCGCCACCGGCGATCGAGAAGGCATTGCTCGCCGCGATGGCGCGCGCCAGTGCCTCGGTGCCCTTGCCGAACGCATCGAACTCGAATACCCCGACCGGCCCGTTCCAGACGACGGTCCCCGCTTCGGCGATCATCGCGGCGTAGCGCGCCGCGGTATCGGGGCCGATGTCGAGGATCATGTCGTCGGCGCCAACGGCATCGACCGGCTTGACCGTTGCCGGCGCATCGGCGGCAAATGCCGGGGCGACGACGACGTCGGTCGGCACCGGGATCTCCGCCCCACGCGCCTTGGCGTTGGCCATGATCTCCCGCGCCGTCTCGACCAGGTCGGCCTCCACCAGCGATTTGCCGACACCGTGGCCGAGCGCGGCGATGAAGGTGTTGGCGATGCCACCGCCGACGATCAGCTGGTCGACCTTGGACACCAGCGACGACAGCAGCTCAAGCTTGGTGCTGACCTTGGAGCCGGCGACGATGGCCAGCAGCGGCCGCGCCGGCTCGTCGAGCGCCTTGCCCAGCGCATCCAGTTCGGCCATCAGCAGCGGCCCGCCGGCGGCAACGGCCGCGTGGCGGATCACGCCGTGGGTGGACGCCTGCGCGCGGTGGGCGGTACCGAAAGCGTCCATGACGAACACGTCGCACAGTGCGGCGTAAGCCTTCGCCAGCGCCTCATCGTCCTTCTTCTCGCCGACGTTGACCCGGCAGTTCTCCAGCAACACAAGCTGGCCCGGTTCGACCGGCACGCCGCCGACCCAGTCGCGCACCAGCGGCACCTCGATGCCGAGCAACTCGGACAGCCGCGCCGCCACCGGCGCCAGCGAGTCCTCCGGACGCCACTCGCCTTCGGTCGGACGGCCGCGGTGCGACATCACCATCACCGCCGCGCCCTTTTCCAGCGCCAGCTTGAGCGTCGGCAGGGCCGCGGTGATGCGCTGCTCCGAGGTGATCCGGCCGTTTGCGTCGATCGGCACGTTCAGGTCCTCGCGGATGAGGACGCGCTTGCCGGAGAGGTCGAGGTCGGTCATGCGGAGGATGGTCATGGTCGCTTCCGTGAGGTGGGTGCGCGTCGGGAATGGACGGCGGTCAGCCGCCTATTGTCGGCGGGGGGGCATGGTGGGGCAAACCGGGGTGCACTCGTGGTGTGTTGTGGCGAGATGGTGTTCGCGGGGGCGGGGGCGGGGGCGCGGTGTTGCCGCAAGTCGCTCCCCGATACTCGCTTGGTTGCGACAACACCGCGCCCCCGCCTTCGGATTCATCGCGACCGGAAGAGCAAGAGCAGACGCGTCGCCCGTGTTGGGGGCAGTGCCGAAGCCTCAAGCACTGCCCTCGCTTGTTTTCACAAGCGCCCGTGTTCTTCCCAGGCGGCTGCCGGGTGGCCTGGACACCAAGCGAGTATCGGGGAGCGACTGTCCAGGCCACCCGGCAGCCGCCCCTCCGATCCATCCGCCCTTATGTCTGACCGGCCTAAACACCACAACATTTAGTGTTGACAAGCTACGGCAACCCGATATGTTGTGCATCGTCGGTGTCGCCCTCGCAGGCGGCTGAAAAGGGAAGCCGGTCCAGACCCCGTGTCGACTCCGGCGCTGCCCCGCAGCGGTAGTGGAAACGAACCTCGCCATTGCACTGGGGCCCAAGCCCCGGGAAGCGGCGAGCAGTAGGAGGACGGCCCGCCGTCCGCGTCCAGAGCCCGAAGACCTGCCGACAGCCGCGCGAAGCACACCGCGCGGTGACCGGCCAGGGAGTCTTCGGGGGAAGACGGTCGGTGTCGTGCGCTGGCCATCGGGCCGCTGCCGCCCGTCCGGACCGGCCACGACACCCCGTCGATCCGAACCACTCCAGCCCTCGGGGGCTTGGCCGCTCCGGTGCGCCGTCCGGCGCCGGCGCTGCGTGCCTCCGTGCGTCGCCCTCGAGGGAAGGGTGGCGAACCGTGCGCCATGCACCGGAGTCCACCCATGAGCACCGCCCCCGACACCGCGACCGAACCCGTCGTGCCCGATACCGTCGTCCGCGTAGCCGCCACCCCGCCCGCCTCTCCCGCCCTCATCCTCACCCCACCCGCCGCCACGCTCGGGATGGGCGTGACCAAGCGCAACGGCGCGCACGAGCCGGTCGACCTCAACAAGATCGTCCGTGCGATCGGCCGCTGCTGCGAAGGCCTGCACGCCGTCGACCCGATGCGCGTCGCCACACGCACCATCTCGGGCCTGTATGACGGGGCCACGACCCGGGAGCTCGACGAACTGTCGATCCGCACCGCCGCACTGCTGACCGCCGAGGAACCCGAATACGGCCGCCTTGCCGCGCGCTTGCTGGCCGGCGTGATCGAAAAGGAAGTCGCCGCGATCGACATCAACGCGTTCTCGCAGTCGGTCCAGCGCGGGCACGAGCTCGGGCTGATCAACGCCCGCCTGGTCGGCTTCGTCCAGGCCAATGCGCGCAAGCTCAATGACGCGATCGACGACAGCCTCAACCATCGCTTCGATTACTTCGGCATCCGCACCCTGTACGACCGCTACTTGCTGCGCCACCCGACAGCGCGCACGGTGATCGAAACCCCGCAGCAGTTCTTCCTGCGTGTCGCCTGTGCGCTCAGCGAGGACGTGCCGGAGGCGTTGGCGCTGTACCGGCGGATGGCGCAGCTGGACTACCTCCCGTCGTCGCCGACGCTGTTCAACGCCGGCACCACGCATGAGCAGTTGTCGTCGTGCTTCCTGCTCGACTCGCCCGAGGATTCGCTGGAGGGCATCTACCAGCGCTACACGGATGTCGCGAAGCTGAGCAAGTTCAGCGGCGGCATCGGCCTGAGCTACACCCGCATCCGCTCGCGCGGCTCGCTGATCCGTTCGACCAATGGGTTGAGCAACGGCATCGTGCCGTGGCTGAAGACGCTCGATGCCTCGGTTGCGGCGGTTAACCAGGGCGGCAAGCGCAAGGGCGCGGCATGCGTGTACCTGGAGCCGTGGCATGCCGATGTCGAGGAGTTCCTGGAACTGCGCGACAACACCGGAGACGACGCCCGGCGCACCCATAATCTCAACCTCGCCAACTGGATCCCCGACGAGTTCATGCGCCGGGTCGAGGCAGACGCGATGTGGTCGTTGTTCGACCCGGCCACGCTGATGAAAGCCGGGGCACCGCAGCTGACCGATCTGTTCGGTGACGCCTTCGACCGCGCCTACGCCGCCGCCGAGGCCGCCGGGCTCGCCCACAAGCAGGTCAAGGCGCGCGAGCTGTACGGCCGGATGATCCGCACGCTGGCGCAGACCGGCAACGGCTGGATGAACTTCAAGGACAAGTGCAACCGCGCCTGCAACCAGACCGCAAAGGCCGGCAACGTCGTGCACCTGTCGAACCTGTGCACCGAGATCCTGGAGGTCACCTCGCAGGACGAAACCGCGGTGTGCAACCTCGGTTCGATCAACCTGGGCCACCACGTCGAGGTGTTCGCCGATGGCCCACTGCACGGTGAGGCGGGTCGCTTCGATTTCGAACGGTTGGCCGACACGGTTCGTCTCGCGGTGCGCCAGCTGGATCGCGTGATCGACCTGAATTTCTACCCGATCGAGACCGCGCGCCGCGCCAACCTCAAGTGGCGGCCGGTCGGGCTCGGCGCGATGGGGTTGCAGGACGTGTTCTTCAAGCTGCGCTTGCCGTTCGATTCCGAACCCGCGCGGGCACTGTCGAAGAAGATCGCCGAGGAAATCTATTTCCACGCGCTGTCGGCGTCCAACGAGCTGGCGCTCGAGCACGGTGGCCACCCCGCCTTCGCCGATACCCGCGCCGCGAACGGCGAACTCCAGTTCGAAGCCTGGGATGTGCAGCCCGACGATCCCGGGCGCTGGGCCGAGCTGCGTGCGCGTATCGGCAAGCATGGCCTGCGCAACTCACTGCTGGTCGCGATCGCGCCGACCGCGACGATCGCTTCGATCGCCGGTTGCTACGAGTGCATAGAGCCGCAGGTGTCGAACCTGTTCAAGCGCGAGACGCTGTCCGGCGACTTCATCGTGGTCAACCGCTACCTGGTCGAAGAGCTGAAGACGCTCGGCCTGTGGACGCCTGAGCTGCGCGACGCGATCAAGCGCGCGGACGGCTCGATCCAAGGCATCGACGCGATCCCCGAATCATTGCGGCAGGTCTACCGCACCGCCTGGGAACTGCCCATGCGCTCGTTGATCGACATGGCCGCCGACCGTGGCGCCTTTATCGACCAGAGCCAGTCGCTCAACCTGTTCATCGAGAACCCGAACATCGGGCAACTGTCGTCGATGTACATGTACGCGTGGAAGAAAGGCCTGAAGACGACGTACTACCTGCGTTCGCGCCCGGCGACGCGGATCGCCAAGGCGACCGTCGGGGCCGCTGCGGTGGGTGCTCCGCCGGTGGATGAGGCGATTGCCTGCTCACTGGAGAACCCGGAGAGCTGCGAAGCCTGTCAGTAACGCCCCGCTCTTGTAGGAGCGGCTTCGGCCGCGATCGGGAACCGGCGCGGGGCGAACCATTCCAGATCGCGGCTGAAGCCGCTCCTACATCCGCACACGCCCGCGTCGTCCAACCAATCCCAAGGATCCACCATGTCCACCCACCTGCTCGACCCCGGCTTCGACCTCACCCTGCGGCCCATGCGCTACCCGCGCTTCTACGACATGTACCGCGACGCGATCCGCAACACGTGGACGGTCGAAGAAGTCGACTTCTCGCTCGACGTCAACGACCTGCGCGACAAGCTCGGCCCGGCGGAGCGGCACCTGGTCGAACGGCTGGTGGCATTCTTCGCCACCGGCGACTCGATCGTCGCCAACAACCTGGTGCTCAACCTCTACCAGCACATCAACGCTCCCGAGGCGCGCATGTACCTGTCGCGTCAGCTGTACGAGGAAGCCTTGCACGTGCAGTTCTACCTGACCCTGCTCGACACCTACCTGCCGGATCCAGTAGAGCGCGCGAGGGCCTTCGACGCGGTCGAGAACATCCCGTCCATCCGCGCCAAGGCGGAGTTCTGCTTCAGGTGGATCGATTCCATCCAGGGCCTCACGCGCATCGAGACCCGTGAGGCACGCCGCCAGTTCCTGCTCAACCTGGTCTGCTTCGCCTGCTGCATCGAAGGGCTGTTCTTCTTCGCCGCGTTCGCCTACGTCTATTACCTGCGCTCGCGTGGGCTGCTGCATGGCCTGGCGTCGGGCACCAACTGGGTGTTCCGCGACGAGAGCTGCCACATGGCCTTTGCGTTCGAAGTGATCGACACCGTTCGCAAGGAAGAACCGGGCCTGTTCGACAGCACGTTCCAGGAAGACGTCGTGCGCATGCTCGGCGAAGCGGTCGACTGCGAAATGCGCTTTGCCGAGGACGTGCTGTCCGGGGGCGTTGCCGGATTGTCGCTCAAGGACATGCGCCAGTACCTGGAGTACTGCGCCGACCAGCGCCTGGGCCAGCTTGGATTGCCGCGGCATTTCGGCGCGACCAACCCGTTCGGCTTCATGGACCTGCAGGACGTGCAGGAGGTGACCAACTTCTTCGAGCGTCGGGTGTCGGCCTACCAGGTGGGCGTGTCGGGTGAGGTCGAGTTCGACGCGGCCTTCTGAGCCACGCGCGGCGAGGTCCACGCGAATGCTGGTGCCTGTGCCGGCGGCGCGAAACCTGCACCCGCCGCCGCCCTCCGTACAGGCCTGGCCACCGGCTGGAAACAAAAGGCCCCGCACATGGCGGGGCCTCCGGTTCCGGGCGCGGCGCGGCGACTTACTTCGCCGCGATCACCTTGGCCATCTCCAGGCACTTGTTGGAGTAGCCCCACTCGTTGTCGTACCAGCTGACCAACTTGACGAAGCTGTCGTCGAGCGCGATGCCTGCCTCGGCATCGAACACCGACGTGCGGGTCTCGCCGCGGAAATCGGTGGCGACCACCTTGTCCTCGGTGTAGCCCAGCACGCCCTTCAGCGCGCCCTCGGACTGCGCCTTCATCTCCGCGCAGATCTCCTCGTAGGTCGCCGGCTTCTCGAGCTCGACCGTCAGGTCGACCACCGAGACGTCGCTGGTCGGCACGCGGAAGCTCATGCCGGTCAGCTTCTTGTTGAGCTCGGGGATGACCTTGCCAACGGCCTTGGCCGCACCGGTGCTGGACGGGATGATGTTCTCCAGGATGCCGCGGCCGCCGCGCCAGTCCTTGTTGGACGGGCCATCGACGGTCTTCTGGGTCGCGGTGGCGGCGTGCACGGTGGTCATCAGGCCACGCTTGATGCCCCACTTGTCGTGGAGCACCTTGGCCACCGGCGCCAGGCAGTTGGTGGTGCAACTGGCGTTGGAGATGATCGCCTCGCCGGCGTACTTGTCGTCGTTAACGCCGAACACGAACATCGGGGTGTCGTCCTTGGACGGCGCCGACATGATCACCTTCTTCGCACCCGCGTCGATGTGCTTCTGCGCGGTTTCCTTGGTCAGGAACAGGCCGGTCGACTCGATCACGACCTCGGCGCCGATCTCGCCCCACTTCAGGTTGGCCGGGTCGCGTTCCTGGGTCAGGCGGATCCTGCGGCCATTGACGACCAGGTCGTTGCCATCGGTGGACACCTCGGCATCGAAGCGGCCGTGCACCGAGTCGTACTTCAGCATGTAGGCCAGGTACTCCGGCTCGAGCAGGTCGTTGATGCCGACGATCTCGATGTCGTTGCCGAAGTTCTGCACGGCCGAACGGAACACGTTGCGTCCGATGCGGCCGAAACCATTGATGCCAACCTTGATCGCCATTGCGAGGAGCTCCTGAGCGGGCGGAGTGAGGGGGAAAACCCCGCCATTTTAGCCCATTGGCCGAACGGTCGACCGATGCACGGACCTTTTGCGCGAATCGCCGGCAACGAGTGCGACCCACCCACTCTTTCCGGTCATCGCTATCCTTCCCGGAACCGCCCCACGGCTCCGGACCCGCACGATGGCTGATACCCGCTCCTTTGCCCGCCGCTTCCGCGCCTCCCTGATCGGCCTGTTGGTGGTGCCGTCGCTTGCGGCGGCCTGGGGGCCACAGGGCCACCGGCTGGTGGCCGCGCTGGCGTGGGACGAGCTTGACCCGCAGGTGCGCGAGCAGATCACCGCGCTGCTGGAAGGCGAAACCGACCCCACCCTGCCCGGCATCGCCAACTGGGCCGATGATCTGCGAGGCAACGATCCCGACCTCGGCCGGCGCAGCGCGCGGTGGCACTACGTCAACATCGCCGGCGACGGTTGCGCCTACGATGCCGCTACCGCATGTGCCGGTGGCGATTGCGTGGTGGAGGCGATCCGCACGCAGGCGGCGATCCTTGGCGATCGCGACCAGCCCCTCGAGGCGCGTCGGCAGGCGCTCAAGTTCGTCGTGCACTTCGTCGGCGACGTGCACCAGCCGATGCACGCCGGCCACGGCCACGACAAGGGCGGCAACGACCTCCAGGTCCGCATGCCCGACGGCACCCCCGGCGGCAAGGGCAGCAACCTCCATCGTTTGTGGGACAGCGGCCTGCTCAACACCGCCGGCCTGGACGATGCCACTTACCTGGCGCAGCTGCGCGCGTTGCCGCTGGCAGTACCGGTCGGCACCGATGCCGCGGCCTGGGCCGAGGCGTCGTGCGACATCGTGGTGCGCCCCGGCCTGTACCCCGTGGCCGGTGCGCTGATCGACGATCGCTACGTGAGCGCCTGGCGCCCGGTGGCCGAAGCCCAGTTGCGCCGCGGTGGAGCCAACCTCGCGGCGCTGCTGAACGGCACGCTCGGCGGCTGATAACCGGCCGGCCCGGCCGCCTGGAATCAGCCTTGTGCCGCCGGCGCCTTCCCGTCGGCTTCGAACCGGATCGGAACGCGAACGCGACCCGGCACGTTCCTGCCGCCCTTCATCTCGGGTGTGAAGCGCCATTGCATCGCGGCGTCCATGGCGGCCTGGTCGAACACGCCAGCCGGCTCGGACTTCTCGACCACGACATCCAGCGGCTGCCCGCGCTCGTCGATGGAAACGATCAGCACCACGGTGCCGTCGATGCCCTGCTCGACCGCGCTCTTGGGATAGCGCGGCGGCGGCATGCGGTTGGCCGGTGGCGGAAGTGGTGACATCGGCGGCGGCGGGGGCGGCGGCGCCGCGTTAGGCGCTGGTGGCGGCGGAGGCGCCAGTGCCATCGTCGGTGCGGCCGGGGCTGGCGGTGCTGGCGGTGCATTGGGCGCAGGCGGAACCGGCGGGGCGGGCGGGGGCACCGGCAGCACCCCGTCCGGCGAAACGACCAGCACGGGTTGCTGGCTGGCCGGCTGGGCCGACCATGCGCTGTAACCGGTGACCAGTGTCAATGCCACCACTGCGGCGGCGCCAGCGAGCCGGCGGGTGAACGTGGGAACAGGTTGCCTGAGCATCGCGATTCTCTCCTTGAGTGGGTGGCCGTAGCCCCAGTGGCAGCCCAGCGGCAGCGGGATGGCTGCCAACTGCGCCTTGAACATCGCCTCGCCGTAGGCGCGGCGAGCATGCGGGTGGCACGCGATCACGCGCTGGTCGCAGGCCAGTTCCTGGTCGTGGCGGAACTGCCCGGCCGCCAGGTGAAGCAGCGGGTTGAACCAGAACACGCAGCGCGCCGCGACGAAGGCGGCATTGGCCAGCGGGTCGCCATGGCGGACGTGGCAGCGTTCGTGCGCCACCATCAGGACCCGCTGCTCGTCGGTGTAGTCGTGGTCAAACCCCGCCGGCACGACGACGCGGGGCGGCAGCAGCCCCACCGTCGCCGGCAGGCCGCACCGGCCCCCGGCCTGCAACAGCCCGTCGGCACGTGGCCGGACCTGCCCGATCGCGCGGTGGAAGCGGCGCTGCTGCAGGGCGAACACGCCGCCGGCAACCGCTGCGCCAGTGCCCCACAGCAACAGCCAGGCCGCCGCGTGCCCGTCGGGGGGCGTGGCACCGGATGCAAGCGCCTGCGGCACCGCGTTGCCGATCGCCAGCACCATCGAGACCACCGGCGCGGGTGCCGGCGCCGCCGGCAGCAGCACCGCCAGCAGGGCAACCGGTACCAGCGCCCACGTCGCATAACCCACCCCGGCGCCGAACGATCGCCGTAGCGGTGTCCGCAACAGCAGCACCAGTGCGGTGGCGACCGCGCCGGCCACCGCCAGTTCCACCAGCACCTGCAGCAGGTCAGCGGGAACCATCGTCGATCTCCTCTAGCAGGCGCCGCAGCTCGGCGACATCGGAGTGGCTGAGCTTGCGGTGCTGGCTGAAATGCGCGACCAGCGGCGCCACGCGTCCGCCAAACAACCGGTCCAGCAGGCCTTCGCTCTCGTCCAGCAGCCACTCTTCGCGCCGCAGCACCGGCGTGTAGAGATAGCGGCGTCCGTCCTTTTCAGCGGCGATCGCGCCCTTGCGCAACAGCCGGTTGAGCAGGGTCTTGATGGTCGGTTCCTGCCAGTCACGCGCCTCTGCCAGCGCGGCGACCACGTCGTCGGCAGCCAACGGATGGCGCGACCACAGGACGTCCATGACGATCGATTCGGCTTCGCTGATCTGCATTCGTTTACACCTGTAACCGTAAGCTGAAATTACACCTGTAATTCCTGCTGTCAACCCCGACCGTAACGCCGGACGCACTCAAGGTGGGGAGGATGCCGCCGATATACCGGACACCTCCCCGCGACCCATCCGGATGACGTCGTTCCCCGCCCCAGCACACGCGGTACAGGACCCGGGCGAACCTGCCGGCCCGCGGGTGCTGCTGGTCGAGAACTCGCGCGCCTACGCCAACATGCTTGCGGCCGAACTGCGCGACCGCCTGCAACTGGAGGTCGTGGCGGTGTCCTCGCTGGCGGCCGCACGCGAGGCCCTGCAGGCCGGACCACCGTTTTTCCTGGCGCTGACCGGGCTGGTACTGCCCGACGCGGACCCGTCACGGATCGCCCGGCTGCTGGTGGGACACGGACTGCCGATCGTGGTGGTCACCGGCGTGTACGACGAAGCGACCCGGGAGCAGATGGCTGAGCTGCCGATCATCGATTACGTGCTCAAGGAAGCGCCCGACACCATCGACTACCTGGTGTGGCTGGTACGGCGCGTGCTCAGCAACCGCGGGATCACCGCGCTGGTGGTCGAGCCGCCCGGGCCGGCGCGGGCGGAGACCAGCGCGCTGCTGGCGCTCTACGGCTTCCGCGTGCGCGAACTGGGAAGCGGCACCGACGGCCTGGAGGCGCTTGCAACCGATTCAACGATCCGGCTGGTGGTGGTCGAACATGACCTCCCCGACATGGACGGGGTGGAGTTCACCCGCCGTGCCCGGCAGAACCGGCCGCGCGACATCCTGTCGATCGTCGGCTCGGCCACCGGCGGCGGGGCGCCGCGCATCGCACGCTTCCTCAAGCACGGCGCCAACGACTTCATCGGCAAACCCTTCTCGCGCGAGGAGTTCATGTGCCGCATCTCGCAGAACGTCGACAACCTCGAGCTGATCGGCACGCTGCAGGACCTGGCCACCCGCGACTACCTCACCGGTCTGGCCAACCGACGCCACTTCTTCGATGCCGGTCGCCGCGCCCTGGCGTCCTCCCGGGACGAGCCGGTCTCGATGGCGATGATCGATATCGACCACTTCAAGCACATCAACGACAGCCACGGCCATGACGCCGGTGACGCCGCGCTGGTGGCGGTGGCCAACCTGATCGGCGCGCACGCGCGTGAGGGCGACGTGGTCGCCCGCTTCGGCGGCGAAGAGTTCTGCGTGTTGGCGCGTGGGCTGGACGAAGAGGAAGCGGTGGCGTACTTCCAGGCGCTGTGCGGAAGCATCGCCGCGCTCGAGATCCCGTTCCGGCAGCGCGTGCTCTCGCTCACGGTCAGCATCGGCATCTGCCACAGGGCCGGGCGCGACCTGTACGCGCTGCTGTCGGAGGCCGACCGCCAGCTTTACCTGGCCAAGGCCGCCGGGCGCAACCGCGTCGCCCTTCAGTCGCACGTGCCGGCATGACGGCGCGCTTCATCACGCGGCCATGCCGCGCAAGGCGATCAGCTGTCGGCCAACGTCCGGGCGTAGCACCGGCCCGCGTAGACATGCTATCGAATGTCGACATACCGGCAAGGCCGCGATCGGCCATGCCGCGACCATTTACAGATCCCATCCGCCCATGAAGTTGCAGGAGCTGAAAATCAGTCCCGACCAGGTCCAGGCCGGCATGTACGTCTGCCGGCTCGACCGGCCGTGGGTGGAGGCGCCCTTTCCGCTACAGGGGTTCCTGGTGGAGGCGCACGACCAGGTCGCCTGGCTGCGCGCGCACTGCGGCACGGTGTGGATCGACGTGGAGCGCGGCCTGGCACCGCCGGATGCGCAGGTCTCGCGGCGCCCACCGCCGAAACTCGCCGGCGACGAGCTGCTCGGTGGCAAGCGCTACACGGACCAGGTCGACTTCGACGCCGAGCTTCCCGGTGCGCGTGAGGCGCACGCCACCGCCACCCGGCTGGCCGCCCGCATCCTGGAAGACGTGGAAGCCGGCCAGAAGTTGGCCGTCGCCGACGTCCGGGCGGCCGCCGAGCCGATCGTGCGGAGCGTGCTGCGCAATGCTGACACCCTGTTCTGGGTGAACACCCTGCAACAGCACAGTCGCTACGCCTACAGCCATGCGATCAACTGCTGCGCGCTTGCCGCGGCGTTCGGTCGCCACCTCGGCCTGCCCGAGTCGCTGCTGGTCGATCTCGCCAGTGGCGGACTGCTGCTCGACGTCGGCAAGGCAAAGCTGCCGGACGCGCTGCTGTCGCACGACGGGCCGATGGATGCCCGGGCGATGGGCGAGGTCCGGACCCATGTCGAGCTCGCCAGCCGGATTCTCGACGAGAGCGGCGACGACCATTCCGCCGAGGTCCGGGAAATGATCCGGACGCACCATGAGCGCTGGAACGGGTCGGGCTACCCGCGGCGGCTGGTCGGCCACCAGATCCCGTTGTCGGGCCGGATGGCGGCGATCATCGACAGCTTCGACGCGATGACCAGCGTGCGTCCGCACGCCGCGCCGCTGGCGCGGCACCAGGCGCTGCAGGAGCTGTACCGTGAACGCGACCGGCTGTACCAGGGAGAGCTGGTCGAACAGTTCACCGGCTGCCTCGGCGTCTACCCGACCGGTTCGCTGGTGGAACTCAGCACCGGCGAGGTCGCCGTGGTGATGACCCAGAACCCGAGCCGTCGCCTGCGGCCGCGGGTGATGCTGCTGACCGACGCGGACAAGCGCCTGCGCGACGAGTTCAGCCCACTGGACCTGATGCGGCAGACCGAGGGCATCCCGATCTCCCAGCAGGTCAACATCACCCGCCCGCTGCCGGTCGGCGCGCACGGGCTCGACCCGGCCGAGCTGTTCCTGTGACGCGGGAAGACCTGCTCGCTCGACTGGGTCAACTGTTGGCGGAGCGCCGCGCGGACGATGGCCCACTCGGCGTGATGCTGGTGCGGCTGCAGCGCCTGCGCGAGTTCCGGATTGCCCACGGGTTTGCCGCCAGCGAACGCATGGCGGCCGCGGTCCGCGAACTGATCGGCGAGGTGCTGCGTCCCGGCGACGAGCTCCACCAGATCGACGGCGGCGAGTTCGCGGTGTTGCTGCCGCGCCTGCGCGATCGCAACCACGCGCTGCTTGCCGGCAACCGGGTGCTGCGGATCTTCCAGTCGCCGGTCCGGCTCGGCCAGCGCGAGATGCCGGCGTCGACGACCATCGGCGTCAGCGTCGCACCCGACCATGGCGACGATGCCGAAACCTTGCTGCGCCGGGCCGAAATCGCCCACGGTGTCGCGCTGCGCGGACAGGAGCGCTGCGCGATGTACGCCGACGGCACCGACACCGCCCTGATCCCGTACGAGCTGCTGCGCGACGCGATCACCGGCAACCGGCTCGAAGTCCACCTCCAACCGATCCTTCAACTGGACAGCGGCACGCTGTTCGGCGCCGAATCACTCGCCCGCTGGCACGACCCCGAGCGCGGGGCGATACCGCCCTGCGAGTTCATCCCTCTGGCTGAGGACACCGGGCTCATCACCGAGCTCACCCGGTGGAGCCTGCACTCGAGCCTGCGCCACATCGCCCAGGCCCGCCGCCACGCACCCGACCTGGGCCTGTCGCTCAACCTGTCGCCGCGCGTGTTCGGCCAGCGCGACATCGTCCCGCAGATCATGTCGTCGCTCGAGATCTGGGGCGTCCCGCCACAGGCGGTCACGCTGGAGGTCACCGAAACCGCGCTCATGGAAGACCCCGCGTTGAGCCTGCGGTTGCTGGAACGGCTCCGCTGGGAAGGCTTCCACATCTCGATCGACGACTTCGGCTCGGGGTATTCCTCGCTGGCGTACCTGAAGCAGTTCCCCGCGACCGAGCTGAAAATCGACCGGGCATTCGTCACCGACCTGCAGCGCGACCCGCGCTCGCAACAACTGGTGCAGTCGATCATCGACCTTGGCCACCACCTACGAATGGGCGTGCTTGCCGAAGGCGTCGAAGACGAGCCCACGCTGGAGCTGCTCACCCGCATGGGCTGCGACCGCGCGCAGGGCTACTTCATCCAGAAGCCGCAGCCGGCCAGCGACTTCATCAGCACGCTGGACCGGCAGGTTGCCTGATCAACCGGCGCTTGCCTGGCCGAGTGCGCGCGCCGCCTCGACCACCGCCTCGACGGTGAAACCGAAGTGCGGGAAGAGCTGGCTGGCCGGCGCACTCGCGCCAAAGCCGTCGATCCCGATCACCGCACCATCCAGCCCCACGTACTTGCCCCAGAAGCCGGACACGCCAGCCTCGATCGCGACGCGGCGGCGGCACGCCCTAGGCAGCACCGACTCGCGGTAGGCCGCGTCCTGGCGGTCGAACACGTCCGTTGATGGCATCGACACCACGCGCACGCCGTCGCCCAGTTGCGCGGCGGCCTGCATCGCCAGGCCGACTTCCGAGCCGGTCGCGATCAGGATGGTCTCCGGCGCACCGGCCGAGTCCTTCAACACGTAACCACCGCGCGCGATGTCGGCGACCTGCTGCTCGCTGCGCGGCTGGTGGTCCAGGTTCTGGCGCGAGAACACCAGGCAGCTCGGGCCGTCCTTGCGCTGGATCGCGGCACGCCACGACACCGCCGACTCGACCGCGTCGCACGGGCGCCAGACGTCGTTGTGCGGGATGTAGCGCAGGCTCGCCAGGTGCTCGATCGGCTGGTGGGTCGGGCCGTCCTCGCCGAGGCCGATCGAGTCGTGGGTGTAGACGTGGATCGCATGCGCGCCCATCAGCGCGCTCATGCGCACCGCGTTGCGCGCGTAATCACTGAAGACCAGGAAGGTCGCGTCGTACGGGATGAACCCGCCATGCAGGTTCAGGCCGTTGCTGATCGCGGTCATCGCGAATTCGCGCACGCCGTAATAGACGTAGTTGGCGTCCGGGTCGGTGCTGTTGACCGACTTGCTGCCCTTCCACAGGGTCAGGTTGGAGTGGGCCAGGTCGGCCGAGCCGCCCACCAGCTCGGGCAGCAGCGGCGCGAACGCCTCGATCGCCATCTGCGACGCCTTGCGCGAGGCCACTACCGGGCCGTCGGCCTGCAGCTTGGCGATGTAGGCGTCAGCCGCGGCGACGAAGCCATCCGGCAGTTCGGCGTGGCTGCGACGGGTCAGTTCGGCCGCCAGCTCCGGGAAACGGGCGGCGTATCTGTCGAACGCGCGGTTCCACTCGTCTTCGCGGACCTTGCCGACATCGCCCACGCGCCAGCCGTCGTAGATGGCCTGCGGGATCTGGAACGGTTCATGCTCCCAGCACAGGCCGGTGCGGCAGGCGGCGATTTCCTCCAGGCCCAGTGGGGCGCCGTGGCTGGATTCCTTGCCGGCCTTGTTCGGCGACCCATAGCCGATGGTGGTGCGGCAGCAGACCAGGGTCGGCCGGTCGGTGCAGGCCAGCGCCTGCTCGATCGCGGCCTTGATCGAATCGGCATCATGGCCATCGACGCCGCGCACCACGTTCCAGCCATAGGCCTCGAAGCGCGCGGGGGTGTCGTCGGTGAACCAGCCGGCGGTGTCGCCGTCGATGCTGATGTGGTTGTCGTCCCAGAACGCGACCAGCTTGTTCAGCCCCCAGGTGCCGGCCAGCGAGGCGGCTTCGTGGCTGATGCCTTCCATCAGGCAGCCGTCGCCCATGAACACCCAAGTGCGGTGGTCGACGACTTCGTGTTCGTGACGGTTGAAGCGTTGCGCCAGCAGCTTTTCGGCAAGCGCCATGCCGACCGCATTGGCGAAGCCCTGGCCGAGCGGGCCGGTGGTGGTCTCCACGCCGGGAGTCATGAAGTTCTCCGGGTGGCCCGGAGTCCTCGACTCCAGCTGGCGGAAGTTCTTCAGGTCGTCGATCGACAGGTCGTAGCCGGCCAGGTGCAACAGCGCGTACTGCAGCATCGAGCCGTGGCCGTTGGACAGCACGAAGCGGTCGCGGTTGAACCAGGTCGGGTTGGCCGGGTTGTGGCTCAGGTAGTCGTTCCAGAGCACCTCGGCGATGTCGGCCATGCCCATCGGCATGCCCGGGTGGCCGGAGTTGGCCGCCTGCACCGCATCGATGGCGAGGAAGCGGATGGCGTTGGCGAGGTCGCGGCGGGTCGGCGTCGGCATGGGTGGTCGGGGCTCGGGGTAGTGGACGGCGGGCGCACCTGGAGCGGCGGCGGCCTGGAGCCCGCTATTGTCCCACCCCCCGCCGGCCGTGTCGCGCCGCCCCGCCCCCGGCGGGGCGAACCGGCCACGGCATCGGGACCACGGCAGCGTCAATCGGCCAGCAGCTCCGCCGGCGGATCGATCTCGCCGCGCGACACCACCGCCGCGGCGGCCAGGTCGCCGGTCACGTTGAGCGTCGTGCGGCACATGTCGAGGAACCGGTCGACACCCAGGATCAGGCCGATGCCTTCCGGCGGCACCCCGACCATCCCGCAGATCAGCGCCACCACCGGCAGCGAGCCGGCCGGCACGCCGGCGGTGCCGATGCCGCCGAGGATGCAGACGAACATCACGGTCACCTGCTGGCCCAGGCTCAGGTCGACCCCGAAGAATTGCGCCAGGAACAGCACGGTCACGCCCTCGAACAGCGCGGTGCCGTTCTGGTTGGCCGTGGCGCCGACGGTCAGCACGAACCGCGAGACCTTGCGTGGCAGGCCAAGCTGCTCGTCGGCCACGCGCAGCGCGGTTGGCAGGGTCGCATTGGAAGAGGCGGTGGAGAACGCCATCACCATGGCTTCCTGCACGCCCTTGAAGAACTTCAGCGGCGAGTAGCCGCCGGCGAACTTCAACGCCGCCGAATAGACCACGAACATGTGGATGGCCAGTGCCAGCACCACCACGCCGACGTACGCCCCGAGCCGCGCGAGCAGGTCCCAGCCAAACAGCGCGGCCAGGTTGAACATGAAGCAGAACACGGCGTACGGGGCGAGCCGGATGACCAGCCCGATCAGGGTCATCGAGACCTCAAACAGGCCCTCGATGCCGCGCTGCAGGGTGTCGGCCGCCGGACTGCTGGTCATCACCAGGCCGATGCCGATCATCAGCGCGAAGAACATCACCGCGAGGATCGCGTTGTCGGCGGCGGCGGCGACGACGTTGTCGGGCACGATCGACAGCAGCATGTTGATGCCCTGCGGCTGGTTCGCGCTGGAACCGACGATCGCGGCGGCGCGGTCGGAACCTTCGGCCAGCATCTGCGCGGCCGCGGCGCGGTCGACCCCGACGCCCGGCTCCAGCCAGTTGACCAGCAGCAGCCCGATCACCACCGCGATGCCCGAGACGATCACGGTGTAGGCCAGCGTGCGCCACCCCACCCTTCCGAGCGACCGGACGTCGCCCATCTCGGCGATGCCGACCACCAGCGCCGAGAACAACAGCGGGATGACAAGCATGAAGATCAGCCGCAGGAACAGCGTGCCGGCCGGCTGGGTCACGTAGCTGGTCAGCCATTGCACCCAGGTTGCGTCGGGGCCGGACACGTAATGGGCGATGAGCCCGACCAGCAGGCCGGCGCCGAAACCGATCGCCATCTTCCAGTGCAGCGGCATCTTGCGTTCGGCCGCGGTTGCGCCGGTGTTGGGTTCGGTCATGGATCTGCTGCTCCCCTCGACAATCGGGCGAGCTTAACAAACCCGAATCGACGGTTCGGGCCCTCCGGCCGACCGCCGCAGGATGAACAGGCGCCGGCTCAGTCCGGTGGGTACAGCGGCGGCAGCGGACCGGTTTCCCGCGGCGGGGCTTGGTGCCAGCGCGGTCCCCGGGCGAACGCCTCGCGCAGTTGCGCGCGGGCCGCAACGCCGTCGCCCCCGGCCCAGCGCGCGCGCTCCATCGCCTCCACCGCTTCGCGTTGGGCGGGGTCGGCGAGCCGTTCCAGCACCTGCGCCACGTCGCGTGCTGGCGGGCGGGCGAGCCCACGCAGCCGATCGGCGACGTCAGCGAAATCACCCGTGTCGAGTGCCTGGCGCAGTGCTTTCAGATCGGGGCGTGTAGAGGTGGGAGGCTGCGCGGGTGTCGGCGTCGCTGCTGTGGACCGTGCTGCCGGCGACCGCTGCACGGCCCAGACCAGGGTGAACAACCACAGCGCGGCGAACACCAGCGCGGCCAGCACCCAGGCGCGGTGCTCGCGCAGATTGGCGCGGGCGGTCGAAAGCGGCGTGCCCGTGGCCGCAACCGGGTCTCCGCCCGATGCCACCGGCGCAGACGAAGGCGGCATCGTGGACGCCGGCGCGCTACCCGACACCTCCCAGTCGAGCGCCGGCAGCCGCGTGGTCCGTGCCTTGCCGGCATTGACGTCCCACCATTCCATGCCGAACCCGGCCATCGTGACGGCGCCGCCGCGCGTAGGCACCAGCGAGAACCGCCGCGTCAGGGTGACCCGTGGCCGGCCCTCGACGAAGCGCTCGTCGGCCTGGACGGGCTCGGCGAAGACCTGCACGCCATCGATCGGCGGCAGCTGCAGTTCGGGCATCTGCGCGGCGCTGGCGCCGTCGGCCACCGCCTCGATGGTGAGCGTGGCCGCGCTGCCCACGGTGAGGTCCTGTGGCACGGACTGGTAGCGCAGTTGCAGGTCGTGCAACGGCAACCAGGGTTGCGCCGCGTCGTCAGGCACCGGACGCACTTCCAGGAACCGCGGTTGCGCCCGTGCGCTCAGCTCCCCGCTGCGCCCGAGGAAGTCATCGAAGAAGCCGACCGTCCCGCGGCCCTCGAACACCGCACCGGGGATCTGCAGGGTCCCACTGCGTTCGGGGATCAACAGGTAGCGGCGTTCGATCACGGTGTAGCGCCGGCCGTCGATCTCGCGGGTGTACTGGGCGTCGTCGCCCACCTGCCGCAGCGAAGCGCCGTCCGGCTGCGCCTGGTCCAGCTGGCCGGAGACCAGCGGCACGGCCGAGTACAACCTGACCACCCAGCCCACCGCCTGCTGCACGTACGGGTCGCGGTCGTCGGCCTCGCTTTCCATGAACACGTCGTCGCCCGCGCGCGCCGGCACGGCGGCGCTGGAAGGGGTGACCACCAGCGACAGCGGCGGGGTGGTGGCAGTGCCGACCGTGAGCGCCGGGATGGTGATGACGCCGTCGCTGCGTGGCTTGAGGGCGACCGCATGCAGGGTGCGGGTCTGCATGCCGCCGCTGCCGAGCGAAACCTGCCGACTGCTGCTGCGGCCACTGATCTGGAAGGCGGACTGCAGCGGCGTGTAGTCCGGCGTGGCCGAACCGTCGGTCTCGATGTTGAGGGTTACCGTTTCACCCAGGGCGATGCGGTCGCGGTCCAGCCATGCGCGGGTCTGCGCCAGTACGCTGCTGGCGGCCATGCACAGCAGGAGCAACGACAGGGCCTGCAACCAGGCGCGGTATCGATGTGCCGAAGGAATGGATGCGTGCTTCATCGGGGCTCCCAGCCTTGTTGCATCTGCCGGCGCTGGTGCTCGAGCCGGAACTTCTCGCGCAGCAGCCCGCCGGGATCATCGGGAATGCGCCGCAACCAGGCTTCATTGGCGAGGCGGCGCTCGCGTTGTTCGGGGGTCTCGGTGGCCTCGGCGGGGGTTTCACCCTCTTCTGCCGATGGCTGCGTGGCGTCCTGCAGGGCCTTCCGCATCTGTTCGCGCTGCGCCGCATCGGCCGCCGACTGGGCTTCGGCGTCGGGTGGCGGGGTGTCGCTGTCGCGTTCGGACGGTTTGTCGGCACCGGCGTCGTCGGGCCGGCCTTCGGGCGGGGGCGCCGCGTCGTCCGCGTCGCTGTCCCCGCCCGCGCCCGACGGCTGGCCTGCACCGGGCGAACCCTGGCCGTCACCCGGTTGCTGGCTGTCGTCGTCCCCGTCCTGCTGGCCGGACTGGGGGCCTTGCGGGGGTTGCCGGTTCATCGCCGCCTCGACCGCTCGCTTGTTGGCGATGGCGTCCTCCATGCCGGGATCCTGGCGAAGCGCCTCCTCGTAGGCCTCGATCGCCTGGGGGTAATGGCCCGCCTTGGCGAGTGCGTTGCCACGGTTGTAGTCCGCGTCCGCACCCTCGACCTGGGCGTAACGCTCGGCCGCGTCGTCGAAGTCGCCGTTCCGATACGCCTCGGCGGCTTGCTGCATCTGCTGGTAGGCACGCTGGTCGGGCCGTTGCCAGAGGTCGCTGGCCGCCACCCGTCCCGGCCACCACAGCACCAGCACCAGCATCACCGCCGGCGCGCCGCGGCGGAACGCGAGCAACGCCAGCAGCATCAGCGGCGGCAACAGCCAGAACCCGCCGTCCTGCCAGCTGCGTCCGCGCTCCCCGGGCTGGTGGGTACCATCGCCGGAGCGCGGTTCGAGTACGCCGAGCGCATCCAGGTCGCCGCGGTCGCTGGTGATCGTCGCGTATCGGCCACCACCGGCGGCCGCCAACTCCCGCAGCGAACCGGGATCGAGCCGCACCGTGGCAAACCCACCGCTTGCAAGCCGGTAGGGGGCACCGGCGGTGCTGCCCACACCGAGGGCCGACACGCGGTACCCCTGCGCCGCTGCGTTGGCCGCCGCGTCACGCGCGGCCGCATCTGCGTCGTCGGTCAGCACCAGGATGTCTCCGCTGTCGAAGCCGGCCTGGCGCAATAGACCCGTCGACCAAGCAATCGCACGATCCAGCCGCTGGCCGTCCACCGGCATCACGCCCGGATGCAGCGCATCGAGGAACAGCGCGACGTTGGCGGCATCCGGCGTAAGCGGCGCGACGGTGAAGGCGTCGTCGGCAAACGCGACCAGCCCGACTTGGCCACCATCGCGTTCGGCCAGCAGTGTCGCCACCTTGGCGCGCGCCTGGGCGAGCCGGCTGGGAGGCACGTCGGCGGCCATCACGGTGCCGGACAGGTCCAGCGCAATCACCAGCGGCGAGGCGCTCTGCCACAGCGGTTGCTCGACCTGGCGCCAGCTGGGGCCGGCCAGTGCCACCACCGCGAGGGTCCAGCCCAGTGCGGCGATGAGCGCGGGAGCGCTCTGGGCGCGGCCGCCGGTCTTGCCCAGCAGCGCCTGCAGGAGGTGCGGGTCGACCGCCTCGCGCCAGATGCTTGCCCGCCGCCTGCGCGACCGCCACCACATCGCCAGCAGCGGCAGCGCGAGCAACGCCCACAGCCACGCCGGGCGGAGAAAGTGAAGCGCCGCCAGGTCCGCAGCGAGCCCGGAGGCGTTCATGCGCGCCTCCATCGGGGCCTTACGAAAGCCAGCAGTGCAAGCGCCAGTGCGCCGCCGAGTGGCCACGCATAGCGCTCGATCCGGGGCCGGACCGCCTCGCCAGGACGCTCGACCGGCTCGAGCCGGTCGATCTCGGCATAGATGCCGGCCAGCTCGGCGGTGTCTCGTGCCCGGAAGAAGCGTCCGCCGGTCGCCTCGGCGATGCGGCGCAACGTCGTTTCGTCGATCTCGTCGCCGGCGCCGGGCATCGGCAGCTGGAAGCCGAACAGCGACATCGATCCCTCGCCGCCGAACGCGATCGTGTGGACGCGCACACCCGCGTCGGCCGCGAGTTCGGCCGCCTTCAACGGATCAAGCAGCCCGGCCGTATTGACGCCATCGGTCAGCAGCACCAGCACGCGCGGCTGGTCGTCGGTCGCGGCCACGTCGGTGCGCTGCCGCAGGCGCTTCACTGCAAGGCCGATCGCATCACCAATCGCGGTCTCCTGCCCGGCCAGCCCGACCACGCTGTCGACCAGTTGCTGGCGGACGGTCTCGCGATCCAGGGTCAGCGGCGTGAGCACGTAGGCACGCCGCCCGAACACCAGCAGGCCGACCCGGTCGCCGGCGCGGCGATCGAGGAAGTCGGCGAGCACGGCCTTGGCCGCAGTGAGCCGGTCGACCGGACGGCCACCCAACTGCATGTCGGGTTCACTCATGCTCCCCGACAGGTCGAGCGCCAGCATCAGTTCGCGCCCGGCCTGCGGGGGCTGCACCGCCTCGCCCAGCACCTGCGGGCGGGCCGCAGCCACGCACAGCAGCGCCCAGGCGAGCCAGGGCAACCACCGCATCCCGCCAGTGGCACGGGCGGAAGCGTCTGCCGTCACCCGCCCCAGCCGGTCGCCGAACGGGACCTCAAGCGCGGGGGCCGTGCTGCGTCGCGCAGGCAACAGCCACCGTGCGAGCCAGGGCAGCGGCAGCGCCAGCAGCAGCCACGGCCAATCGAAACCGTCCACGCCTGGGAGCGCGGCGGCGAACTGCTGCAGCCACTCGCTCGTGCTCATTTGGCCGACATCCAATGCAGGAACAGCGCGCGCGCGACCGGTCGCAGCGCGGCCACCTCGGCGGCATCCACCTGGCGTTGATAACCGCCCTCCAGCAGCAGTCGTCCCGCGCCGTTGCTGAAGGTGCCAGGAGGCCGTGGGGGCAAGCCGCCATCAAGGAACGCAAGCCACGCGTCGCCCTGCAGCCGGTCCGCCGCGGGATTACGGCGACGAGCCGCGCGCCGCAACAGGTCGGACATCGCAGCGACCTCGGCCGACGGTGTCGCGGCTGAACGCACCGCCCGGTCGAACACCTCGGCGATCATGGCCCGGCGACGGCGACGGCGCAGTGCCCATGCGATGCAGCTCGCGACGACGATGACGACCGCCGCGATCACCAGCCACCACCCCGGTGCCGGCGGCCACCAGGAAGGGGCCGGCATCTGGTGGATATCGCGCAGTACGAGGTCCGCGCCCGCCATCACGCCACCATCGGTCGCGCCCGGCCGAGCAATGGCAACCATGATTCGCTGGGCGCATCGGTCGACAGCGCCATCGCGCGGACTCCACGCGATGGCAGCGAGTCGAGCAGGTGCTGCACCGGAGCGGCGAACTCGGCATGCCAGCGCTGGCGCTGGCCCTGATGCTCCAAGTCGACCTCGACCCGCTTGCCGCCGCTGTAGAACGGCAACACCGCCGCCGGCGGTGCGAGCTCGAGGGGATCGGTCATCAGCAGCACCACGACTTCATGGTGCTGAGCCAGCACTGGCCAGGCACGTTCGGGGAGCTCGGCCACGCTTTGTGGCTCGGCCAGTACGACCAGCCGAGAACCCGGCCGCAGGAGCCGGCGTGCATGGTCAAGCGCGACGCCCAGGCCGTCGTCATCGGCCGGCGGCGCGGTGTACCAGCGGGTCAATGCGTCGAGCACCCGCAGGGCGCCGCGCTGGCCGCCGGCCGGCGTCACCGGTGCCTCGCGGCTGCTGCCACGCAACGCCGCGATCCGGTCACCGTCGCGCGCCGCCGCCCACGCCGCGATCGCACCGGCCCTCGCGGCCTGTACCGACTTGAAGCGCGTGCGCGTGCCGAAATAAAGGGACGCTGCGGTGTCGGCGACGACCAGCGTCAGCCGCTCGCGCTCGGCCTGGTAGAGCTTTGTGTGGGCCCGGCCGCTGCGGGCGGTGAGGCGCCAGTCGATGTGCCGGGCATCGTCGCCGGCGATGTACTCGCGGGACTCGGCGTACTCCATGCCACGGCCGCGCAGCGGCGACAGCGCCTGGCCCGCGGTGCCGTGGCGGCCCAGCCGTGCCTGGCGGCGTCCGCCAGCCAGCGCGCGCAGGCCGACCAGTTCGGCGAGCGTCGGGGTGATGCCGTCGCTCACGCCGCGCCTCCACCCCGGCGGTGACGAAGCATCATGGCAGCGGCACCCGGGCCAGCAGCTCGTCCACCAGGAGCGCGCCGTCCCAACCTTCGGCTGTCGCTTCGTAACTGGGCAGGATGCGGTGGCGCAGCACGTCCGGTGCAACCGCCCGGACGTCGTCGGGATTCACGTAGTCGCGCCCGGCCAGCCAGGCGTGCGCGCGGGCACACCGCTCCAGCGCGATCGACCCGCGCGGGCTTGCTCCCCACGCGATGCGCGGCGCGAGCGCCGCGTCGTACCGGGCCGCATCGCGGGAGGCCAGCACCAGCTCCACCAGGTAGCGCTCCACCGCCGGCGCGACATGCAGGTCCAGCACCGCCGCGCGGGCAGCGAACACGTCCTCCTGAGTCAGCCGCAAAGTAGGCGTGGCCACCGGGCGCATCGCGTCGCGTGCACGCTCGCGGGCCAGGCGGAGGATCTCGGTTTCGGCGCCGGCGTCGGGATATCCGATCCGGACGTGCATCAGGAACCGGTCGAGCTGCGCCTCGGGCAGCGGGAACGTGCCCTCCTGCTCGATCGGGTTCTGTGTCGCCATCACCAGGAAAAGCGGCGGTAGCGGATAGGTCGCGCGACCGACGGTGACCTGGCGCTCGCCCATCGCCTCCAGCAGCGCCGACTGCACCTTGGCCGGCGCGCGGTTGATCTCGTCGGCGAGCAGGATCGGGTGGAAGATCGGTCCCGGCTGGAACTCGAAGCGGCCATCCTGCGGGCGCCAGACCTCGGTGCCGGTGAGGTCGGCGGGTAGCAGGTCGGGGGTGAACTGGACACGGGCGAAGTCGGCTTCCAGCCGCGCGGCCAGCGCCCGGATCGCGCTGGTCTTGGCCAGCCCCGGTGCGCCCTCGACCAGTAGGTGGCCGTCGGCCAGCAGGGCGATCAGCAATCGCTCGATCAGCGCCGACTGCCCGACAATCTCGCCGGCCAGCTCGTCACGCAGGTGACCGAACGCGGCGTGCAGTCGCGCATGGTCGTCGGCGGCCGGCACGGCAGCGCCGGCATGCGGCGAACCCGGCGTCGCAATCTCGTCCATGGATAACCTCGGGTGGGGAACGGCCCGAGTTTGACCCAACTCGGCCGCCGGGGTTCAGTCAGGCGCGACCGGGATTCAGCTTCCGCGACGGCCGGCACGTGCGCGGGGCCAACGCGCCCACAACGAAAACGGGGCCCGAAGGCCCCGTTCCGATCACGGTCCGCAGCGGTCAGCGATGATTGCGCTGCGCGACCTCGAGCACCTTCGGCGTCACGAAGATCAGCAGCTCGGCCTTCTCCTTGGAGCGGCCCTTCTTCTTGAACAGGTTGCCCAGGAAGGGGATGTCCCCCAGGAACGGAACCTTGCTGACGTCGTCGCGCTCGCGGAACTCGTAGACGCCACCGACCACCACGGTCTGGCCGTCCTCGACCAGCACCGCGGTGTTGACCGACCGGGTGCTGATCTGCGGCACGTCGCCGATGGAGGTATCGACGAAGCCCTCGATCTCGTCCTTCTTGACGTTGAGGTTCAAGAACACGCGGCCGTCGTTGGTGATGGTCGGGGTGACCCGCATCTCCAGCAGCACTTCCTTGAACTGCACGCTCGGAGTGGCGACGCCACCGGCCTGCGCAGGCTGGATGGTCACGTAGCCGACTTCCTGGCCCTGGCGGATCACCGCCTCGCGCTGGTTGCTGGTCACGATGCGCGGGTTCGAAATCACCTCGCCCCGGCCCTGCGTCTGCATGGCCGACAACTCGACGTCCAGCAGGTAGCCGGCGTTGAGGATCGACAGTGCGACCGCGCCGGCCGGGTTGGTCACCGCCAGGTCCGTCATCAGGCCGCGGGTGATCGTCGAGGTGCTGTTGAGGTTGTCGTCGTTGACGTCCAGGTTGCCGCTGAAGGCAACGTTGTCCTTGGTGCCGGTCAGGCCAAACCGCGCACCCAGCTCACGCATGAAGCTCTCGGTCGCCACGACCACGCGCGCCTCGATCACCACCTGGTCGACCGGGCGGTCGATCACGCGGATCAGCTCCTTCATCTCGGCGACCTTCTTGGGCGTGTCGCTGATCATGAGGGTGTTGGTGCGCTCGTCGGCCACCAGGCGGCCACGCGGCGAAAGGAAGCCGGTGTCGACATTGGAGCCCTGACCGCCCTGGCCGCCACCGCCGCCCGAGCCGCCGACACCCTTGGCCTCGGTCAGCGCCTTATAGATCTGGGCGGCGTTGTGGTAGTTGATCTGGATGTACTCGGTGACCAGCTCGACGCGGTTGGAAAGCGCGATTCGGGCATCTTCCTTGTCCTGCTCGTACTGGGCGATCTCCGACTGCGGCGCGATCCAGACAACGTTGCCGCTGCGTCGCTTGTCCAGGCCCTTGGCCTGCAGGACGATGTCCAGCGCCTGGTCCCAGGGCACGTTGACCAGCCGCAGGGTGACGTTGCCGGTGACGGTGTCGGAGGCGACGATGTTCAGCCCCGACTCCTCGGCGATCAGCTGCAGCACGGTGCGCACCGGCACGTCCTGGAAGTTGAACGTGACCGGACGGCCCGCGTAGCTGCGGCTGTCGCTCGTGGTGGAGATGGTCTGGCCCATCGCGGCGTTGCCGCCGTTGTCGGTCCGTGCCACCGCCGCCGGTGCGCGCGGCACGATTTCGACGATGTACTCGTTGCCCGTCTGGTAGGCCATCGACTCGAACGCGCCTTCGGTGTTGAGCACCAGCGTGGTGCCACCACCGGCGCTGCGCGCGTCGATCTGCTCGACCGGCGTGGCGAAGTCGGACACGTTGATCGGCTTCTGCAGCGAGGCCGGGATCGAGGCGTTTGCCACGTCGATGACGACGCGCGATCCCTGGGTCTGCAGGTCCGGGGCGGCACCTTCGCCGGTGAAGCGCAGGATCAGCCGGCCGGCGCCACCGTCACCCCGCTTGAAGTCGATATCCGACACCGAGATGGTGCCCGGCAACTGCTTGGCCGGGTCCGGGCTGGTGGCAGGCGCCATCTGCGTGATGAAGGTCGGCGTGAACGTCCCGCCCGCGGCGTCCGGCGATGCGGCCTGGACGCCGCTGAAGGCAGCTACCGCCCCAAGCAGCAGGCCGCAACCGGCGGTACGCGCGAGCGCCCGGGACAGGGGGCGCCGGGCAGGCAGCGCTCGAGTGGCTTTGAAAACGGTCATCGGTGCTATCCCCCAATCCTTATTGATCTTCCAACACGACGGTGGCCGGCCGTTCCAGCCAACCCCCCGCCCCGTCCGGAACCAGTTCAACCAACTCGATACGATCTTCGAACACGCCGGTCACGCGACCGTCGCTCTGCCCCATGTACGCGCCAGGCTGCACGCGGTAAGTCACCTTGTCGGGCGCCATCACCAGTGCCACGACGCTGTTGCCGCGGCCCAGCGTACCGACCATGTCGAGGCTGTCCAGCGGGAACTGCTCGAGCGTCTGCTTGCGACGGTCGGAGTCCGGGCGCGGACCGCTGCCGTTGCTGCGGTCGGTAAACGCATTGCTGAACGGGTCACGCAGCCCCTGGGCGGCGTACTCGAATGTTTCGAACTGCTGCATCACCGGCAGCGGATCCAGCGGCGGCGCAGGACGCGCCTTGACCTCGGCCACGAAGCTCTCGAGGTTGGGCGCCTCGCCCGGGGTGCTGGTCACGCCGCGCGAGCAGCCCGCCAGCAACACGAGCACCGCAGAGGCCAGCATCAGGCGGGGCATCGATGCACCGCCGCGAACGGTCAGCTCACGCATCTCAGGTCCCCTCCTTGCCGGTCTGCGCCGCGGTCGACTCGGCGATTTCTTCCTCGTCGAGGTAGCGGTAGGTCTTCACCGTGCCCGCAAGTTCCAGCGGAGCGTTGGCCGTGATGCCGACGCCCTTGCCTTCGCCACGCGGCTTCAGCGAGATGTCGTGCATCGTCATGATCACCACCCGCGGCAGCGAGGCGACGCCGCTGACGAACCCACCGAACTGGTGGTAGGTGCCCACCATGCGCAGCGCGATCGGCTTCTCGGCGTAGAACTCCTTGGGCTGCTCCGGACCGGGCTGGAACAGCTCGTTGCTGATGCCGGTGGCGAGCGCGGTCTGGGAGATGTCGACGATCAGGTCGGGCATCTCGGTCTTGCTCGGCAGCTGCCGCAGCATCTGCTGCAACTGCTGCTCCATCTGCGCGAGCTGCTGCTTCAGCGGCTCGAGGTTGGAGGCGCGGCCCTGCTTGGTCTCGAACTCGGTGCGCAGCTCGGTCTCGGTGCGCTCCAGGCCGGCAAGCTGTTCGCGCTGGTCGCGCACGAACACCCACCAGGCCAGGCCCACGATCACGATGCCGATGATCACGCACAGGCCGATCTTGGCCTGCTGCGGCCAGCCGCCGATGTTGTTGAAGTCCAGCTCTTTGATGTTGATCTTCTTGCTCACGACGCGGCCTCCTCGGTCGCGGGAACTTCCGCGGCGTCACCGGCCTCGACCGCGCCACCTTCCGCACCTTCGGCGGCGGGTGCCGTCACGGTATCGGCGGGCATCTCCGACATGGCGGCGGGCGCGGCTTCAACGTCCGTCGCGACCGGCGCGACCTCGGTGTCAACCGGCAGCGGGTCCGGGATGCCATCGCCATCCTCGTCACGAGGCGCGTTCGGGTTGGCCAGCTTGACCTGCAGCTTGAACACGTACGGCAGACCCTTGTCCTCGCCGCGGGCCTCGATGATGGCCAGCTCCGGGTTGGTCATCCAGCCGGAGCCTTCGAGGTTGCGCATGTAGGTACTGACGCGGGCGTTGGACTGCGAGCGGCCCTCGAGGGTCAGGATCTCGTTGTCCTGCTTGATCGACGTCAGCATCACGCCGTCGGGGATGGTACGGACCAGCGAGTCGAACAGGTGGACCATCTGCGAGCGGTTGGCCTGCAGCTTTTCGATGACTTCCTTGCGCGCCAGCAACTTCGCTTTCTGCTGGTCGAGCTTGTCGATCTCGGCGATCTGCGTGTCGACCTCGGCAATGCGCGCCTTGAGGAAGTTGTTGCGTTCGTTCTGGCCGTCGATCTGGCCGTTGTAGAAGCCGACGATGAGGAACGACAGCACCACGGCCGCCAGCGCCGAGAGCGCCAGCATCACCATGGCGTCCTTCTGCCGCTGCTTGCGGCGCTCGGCACGCCACGGAAGTAGGTTGATCCGTGCCATCAGTCGAAGCTCCTCAGCGCCAGGCCGCAGGCGATCAGCAGGGCGGGCGCGTCCTGGGCGAGGGCATGCGCCTGCACGCGCGGACCAAGGGTCATGTGGGCCAGCGGGTTGGCGATCATGGTCGGGACGCCCAGCTGCTCCTCGATCATCCCGGCGATGCCCGGGATGGCCGCGCAGCCGCCGGCGACGACGATCTGGTCGACGCGGTTGTACTCGCTGCCGGCGTAGAAGAACTGCAGCAGGCGGCTGATCTGCTGGACCATCGCCTCCTTGAACGGATCCAGCACCTCGGTTTCGTAGGTATCCGGCAGCCCGCCCTGGCGCTTGGCCAGGCCGGCTTCCTCGTAGCTGAGGCTGTAGCGGCGCATGACCTCGTCGGTCAGCTGCTTGCCGCCAAACACCTGCTCGCGGCTGTAGAGGCTGCGGCCGTTGCGGATGACGTTGAGGGTGGTCATCGTCGCCCCGGAATCGATCAGGGCGACCAGGCCGTCCTTCGGCGCGCTGAGCTGGTCGGCGAGGAGCGCGAACGCGTTCTCGATCGCGAACGCCTCCACGTCCATCACCTTCGGCGTCAAACCGCCGATCTCCAGCGCCGACGCGCGGACCTCGACGTTCTCGGCGCGCGAGGCGGCCAGCAGGACCTGCACCGACTCGTTGCTGCCGGGCACCGGGCCCAGCACCTCGAAGTCGAGGTTCACTTCCTCGATCGGGTACGGCACGTAGTTGACCGCTTCCAGCTCGACCTGCGCTTCCAGGTCGTCGCCTTCCAGGTCGGCCGACATCGGGATCACCTTCGTGATCACCGCCGAACCGGCCACCGCCGCGGCGGCGTACTTGGCCCGGGTACCGGACCGCGCGACCGCGCGCTTGATCGCTTCGCCGACCGCTTCGGGCTCGACGATGTTCTTCTCGACCACCGCGTTGGGCGGCAACGGCTCCACCGCGTAGTGCTCGACGCGGTAGCGGTTGCCCGCCCGCGACAGCTGCAGAAGCTTGACCGCAGTCGAACTGATATCCACGCCGACGAGCGCCGGCTGGCTCTTGGTAATGACACCCACTGTTATCTCCCCTTGCCACCAGGCGCTTGAGCGCTCTTTCCGTGGCCGCGTCCTAGATAACGGACTTTTTACGACCCCGCAACCATTCCATCCACTAATTGCCCACCAGTGCTCCTTTCTGCCGCTGGTGGTCGAACGGCTCGTTTCCCCGGCCGGCGTCGTCCCCGCGCTCCTCTATACTCCACAACCCCACTCACCCGCAATCCGGATCTGCTCGATGCCCCTACTCCGTCGCCTGCTGCGCTGGGCACTCCTGGCCGCGGCCGGCCTGGCCGTCGCATGCGTGATCGCGCTCGGCACAGTCTATTACCTGATCGCCCCGGAACTGCCCGATGTCGAGACGCTGCACGACGTCGAGATGCAGGAGCCGATGTACGTCTATGCCAGCGATGGTCGCCTGATGGCGGTGTTCGGGGAGATCCGGCGCTATCCGGTGGAGATCGCGGCGGTACCGGAGCGGCTGAAGCAGGCCTTCATCGCGATCGAGGACAACCGCTTCTACGAGCACCGCGGCGTGGACTACGTCGGCGTCGGCCGGGCGGTATGGTTGCTGCTGACCACTGATGACGAACGGGTGCCCGGCGGCTCGACCATCACCCAGCAGGTCGCGCGCCAGTTCTTCCTGAGCACCGAGTACAGCTACACCCGCAAGTTCGCCGAGATGATGCTGGCCTGGCGGATGGAGCGCGAGCTCAGCAAGGACCAGATCTTCGAGCTGTACCTCAACCGCAGCTTCTTCGGCAACCGCGCCTACGGCGTCACTGCCGCCGCCGAGTTCTACTACGGGAAGGACCTGGCCGAGCTGTCGCTCGATGAGATCGCCTCGCTTGCCGGCATTCCCAAGTTCCCCTCCAGCGGCAACCCGGTCAGCAACCCGGAGCGCGCGCGCATCCGGCGCGATTACATCCTGCAACGGATGGCGGAGCTGGGCTTCATCACCGATGCGGAGAAGTCCGCGGCGCAGCGCGCGCCCATGCACGCGACACCCCACGAGCCACCGATCCAGCTCTATGCCCCGTACGTGGCAGAGATGGTCCGCCAGGAGATGATCGACCGCTTTGGCGCCGAGGCGATGACCAAGGGTTACCACGTCGTCACCACGATCGACGCCGAGATGCAGCGCGCGGCCAACCAGGCGGTGCGCGACGGTCTGGTGACCTACGACAGCCGCCACGGCTGGCACGGCGTCGAGCAGCAGTTCGAACTGGCCGAGGGCGAGGACGCGGAGACGGCCAAGGCACACCTGCGCGGGATCGCGACCCAGACCGACATGCTGCCGGCGCTGGTGCTGGAGACCGGCGATGGCACCGCGACGGTCGTGCTGCGCAGCGGACGGGTGCTCACGCTCGGGCGCGACCAGGGCTGGAATGGCCGCAACCCCGCCAGCCTGGTCAAGCGCGGCGACGTCGTGCGCGTGCACCGCATCGACGACGAAGCGGAAGCCGATGATGGCAGCGCCGCAGCCGAGGAGGGAACGCCCCGCTACGCCTTGACCCAGCTCCCGCGCGCCCAGGCGGCACTGGTGTCGATGGAAGCCGACACGGGCGCACTGCGCGCGTTGACCGGCGGCTTCAGCTTTGCCGGCAGCAAGTTCAACCGCGCCACCCAGGCGACCCGGCAGCCCGGCTCCAGCTTCAAGCCATTCCTGTATGCCGCCTCGTTCGAGCGCGGCTTCAACCCGGCCTCGATCGTGCTCGATGCGCCGGTGGTGTTCCGTGACCGCGCCGGCAACACCTGGCGGCCGCAGAACGACGACGCCCGCTTCCTCGGACCGATGCGCCTGCGCGAGGCATTGGTGCGCTCCCGCAACCTGGTGTCGGTGCGCCTGCTGGATGCGATCGGCGTGGATTACGCGCGCAAGTACATCAGTCACTTCGGGTTCGAGGAGGACCGGCTGCCGCCGAACCTCTCGATGTCGCTGGGCACCGCATCGCTCACCCCGTTGTCGATCGCGCGGGGATACGCCGCGTTCGCCAATGGCGGCTTCCGGGTGACGCCGTGGCTGATCAAGCAGGTGAAGGACCGCGACGGCGCGGTGATCTTCGAGGAGAACCCGCTCACGGCCTGCCCGTACTGCGGCGGCGGCGGCGCGCGCCGCCAGGCGGCCGGCAATACCAATGGCGGCACGGTCGTCGGCGGCTTCAACCTCGGGCCCGCCGCGGCACCGGCTGAACCGGCTGAACCGGCTGAACCGGCGGCAGCCGAGCAGCAGGCGAAAGCCGCGCCGGTCGAGCCGCCGGCCGACATGAAGGTCGCGCCGCGTGCCATCGACGGCCGCATTGCCTACCAGCTCCAATCGATGCTGCGTGACGTGGTGCAGCGCGGTACCGGCACCCGCGCCAAGGTGCTCGGGCGCGAGGACGTGGGCGGCAAGACCGGTTCCACCAACGAGCATCGCGATGCCTGGTTCTCGGGACTCGGAGGCGGGCTGGTGACGACGGTGTGGGTCGGTCGCGACAACTTCGAGTCGCTTGGTCGCGGCGAGTACGGCGGCAAGGCCGCGCTGCCGGTCTGGATCGACTTCATGCGGGTTGCGCTGGAGGACCGTCCGGTTGCCGAGAACCTGCCGCCGGACGGCATGGTCGAGGTCGGCGTGGCGGCCAACGGCAGCCTCCTGCCCGCGAGCGGTGGTGGCATCACCGAGTGGGTCAAGACCGAAGACCTGGAACGCATGCAGGCGTATGCCGAGTACGACAGCTACGGCCCGGACGCGCGCCAGTCCGAGGAGACGTTCGACATCTTCTGAGCGTGCTAGCGTGGACGCGCCGGGCATCCGGCGCGATGTTGTCCACCCGGATGGAGGTCGCTATGCCCCGTCGCAAGCAGGCAAGCCAGGGCAAGGCGGAAATGGCGGGGCACCATGCCCGCCATGCCCAGACACGCATCCGTGAACGCCGTGAGCGGGTCGCCGGCGAGGCCGCCCGCCTCATCGCCGAGGGCGGCCTGCGCGACTACCACCAGGCCAAGCTCAAGGCTGCCCAGCGGCTCGGCATTTCCGACGACGCCTCGCTTCCGCGCAACCGTGAGATCGAGGACGCGCTGCGCGAGTACCAGCGCCTGTTCCGCCCCGACCACCAGGATGAGCTGCGCCGGCGGCGCGAAGCCGCGCTGCGTGCCCTGGATTTCTTCGATCCGTTCGATCCGCGGCTGGTCGGACCGGTGCTGGAGGGCACCGCCGACGCGCGCAGCCCGGTCACGCTGTTCGTCCACAGCGACGATCCCGACGCAGTGCCGCGATTCCTCGAAGAGCGCGGCATCCCGGCCGAAGCCGGCGGGCGGCGCCTGCGGCTGGACAGGGAGCGCAGCAGCGACTTTCCGGTGTGGTTGTTCACCGCCGAGGACCTTGCGTTCGAACTGACCGTGCTGCCCTGCCTGCTGCTGAGGCAGGCGCCGCTCTCGGCGATCGACGAGCGCCCGGTGCAGCGCGCCAACGCCACGCAGCTGCGCGAGCTGCTGACGCGGCAGGAGATCGACGACTACGGCGGCTGATGCGCGCACGGCCCGAAACGAAAAACGCCCCGCAGTGCGGGGCGTTTCCGTGTACCGGGTGTCGCGTGCGGTCAGCGGCCGTCGATACCGACGTAATCGCGCTTGGGCGAGCCGGTGTAGATCTGCCGCGGACGGCCGATCTTGTTCTCCGGGTCGTCCTGCTGCTCCAGCCAGTGCGCGACCCAGCCCGCGGTCCGGGCAATGGCGAACATCACGGTGAACATCTCCACCGGGATGCCGAGCGCCTTGTAGATGATGCCGCTGTAGAAATCGACGTTCGGATAGAGCTTGCGCTGGACGAAGTAGTCGTCCTTCAGCGCGGCTTCCTCGAGCTTCATCGCCACGTCGAGCAGCGGATCGTTCACGCCGAGCTGGCCGAGCACCTCGTGGGTCATCTTGCGCACCAGCGCAGCGCGCGGGTCGTAGTTCTTGTAGACGCGGTGGCCGAAGCCCATCAGGCGGAAGCCGGACTCCTTGTCCTTTGCCTTGTCGATCGCCGACTGCACGTTTTCCGGACGGCCGATCTCGTTGAGCATCTTGAGCACGGCTTCGTTGGCGCCACCGTGCGCAGGTCCCCAGAGCGCCGCGACGCCGGAGGCGACGCAGACGTACGGGTTGGCACCGGTGGAGCCGACCAGGCGCACAGTCGAGGTCGACGCATTCTGCTCATGGTCGGCGTGCAGGATGAACAACAGGTCCATCGCTTTCGCGGCGACCGGGTTCAGCTCCAGCGGCTCGCTCGGCACTTCGTACAGCATGTGCAGGAAGCGCGTGGTGTAGTCGAGGTTGTTGCGCGGGTAGCGCAGCGGCCAGCCGACCGAGTGGCGGTAGCAGGCGGCGGCGATCGTCGGCACCTTGGCGATCAGGCGGATCGCGGCCAGGCGGCGCTGCTCCGGGTCGTCCAGGTCGAGATCGTTGTGGTAGAAGCTCGCCATCGAACCGAGCATGCCGACCAGCATCGCCATCGGGTGGGCGTCGTGGCGGAAGCCGCCGAGGAAGCCCTTGAAGGCCTCGTGCATCATCGTGTGATGCGTGACCTCGTGCTCGAACGAGGCGAACTCGTTGCGGTCCGGCAGCTGGCCGTTGATCAGCAGGTAGGCCACCTCGAGGAAGCTCGACTGCTCGGCGAGCTGTTCGATCGGGTAGCCGCGGTACAGCAGCACGCCCTCGTCGCCGTCGATGTAGGTGATTGCCGACTTGCAGCTCGCCGTCGCGGTGAAGCCCGGGTCGTAGGTGAAGTGGCCGGTGGCCTTGGGCAGCTTGCCGATGTCGATGCACGGTGCGCCGATGGTGGGACGCTGGACCGGCAGCTCGACGCTGCTGTCACCGACGGAAAGGGTCGCCTGGGCGCTGGAAGATGTTTCGGACACGAAGCACTCCTCATGTCTGCACGTCCGCGAACCGGTCGGGGACGGAGGGGGGATGGACAAGAACGCGGACCGCACCGCGATCTCCCAATTATCGCACAGTGCCGTACCGCATGGTCCCCGGTGCACGACGCAACACAGCGTTCCCGCGGAGGCCGGGCCGGGGCACGGCCCTCCCCGCAAAGGCCGGGCGGCGGAAACGACGACGGCCGCCTCGCGGCGACCGTCGTGGATGCAGCTTGCGTCTGCGCTTACTTGGCGTAGCGCTTGCGGAACTTGTCCACGCGACCGCCGGTATCCATGATCTTGTGCTTGCCCGTGTAGAACGGGTGCGACGCCGACGAGATGTCGACCTTGATCAACGGGTACTCGTTGCCGTCCTCCCACTTGACCGACTCCTTGCTGCCAAGGGTCGAGCGGGTCAGGAACTGGAAGTCGCTGGTCACGTCCTGGAACACGACTTCGCGGTATTCAGGATGGATGCCGGCTTTCATTGGCACTCACCAATTATGCGGAGGGAAGCGCGGCAGTATAGCGGCCGTTCCGGGAGCGACGCAAGCCCGTTGTGCGCACGACTAACGCGCCGCCAGCGCGGCCTCGATGCGGGCCTCGAACCGGGCCTGGTCGTAGCGCATCAGGATCGCGGCATTGTCGGGTGAGCCGCCGCGGCGCTGCCAGTCCACCACTGTTGCGCCGCGGCTGTGGTGGCCGGCCAGCTCCACCGCCAGGGGCCGTTCGACCACCTCCAGCGCGGCCGACGGCTCCAGCGCGTAGGCCATCGCCAACGCATCGGCCGAATGCCAGCGATCGCCCCGGCTATCGCCCGCCCACTGCCGGGTCTTGCGCGAGATCTCCTCGTAGAACGTCGCCCGGGGATGGCCGCACGCCAGCCAGCGCTCGACATCGCGGTGTGGGAACCCGTGCTCCATCACCGCCTCCCAGTCGGCCAGGTCGACCTTCGGGAAGGCGTCGAACACGATGTGGGCGGCTTCCGGGTCGAAGCCGATGTTGAACTCGGCGACGGCGCTGGTGTTGCCGCGCCCGGTCACCGCGCCGCCCATCACCACCAGCCGTGCCACGCGGGAAGGCAGGCCGGGATCGAGCCGGAGCGCGAGGGCGAGGTTGGTCAACGGACCCAGCGCGACCAGCAGCAGGCGGCCGGCGAACTCGTGCGACAGTCGCAGGATCGCAAGCGCGGCGTGCTCGCCCTCCGGCTGGCGCGCGGCCGGCGTGTAACCGATGTCGCCGAAGCCGTCGCGGCCATGTACGTAGCCGGCATCTTCGGCCATGTGCAGCAGCGGGGTGGCGCATCCGGCAAACACCGGCACGTCCACGCCGGCCACTTCGCACAGCTTGAGCGCGTTGGCGACGGTATGCGGCAGCCCGACATTGCCGGCCGCGATCGTCAGCCCGACGACCTCGTGGCGTGGATCGTTGAAGGCCATCAGCAGGGCGAGCGCGTCATCGACGCCGGGGTCGGTGTCGATAAGCAGCGGAATGCGATCGGTGTCGGGGGGCGTGTCGGTCATTGCCCGATTATGCCGGCAGCCCCGACCCGCGCGTCAGGCGCCGGCATAGCGCACCGCCCCGCCTACCCACCGCGCGACGATCGCATCGGCCACCGTTGGCGATTCGGCCAGCAGGCGCTCGCCGATGGAATGGACCTGGGGCAGCAGGTCGGCATCGCGCGCGAGGTCGGCCAGGCGGAAGCCGGCCAGGCCGGTCTGCCGCGTACCCAGCAGCTCACCCGGGCCGCGCAGTTCGAGATCGCGTTCGGCGATCAGGAAGCCGTCGCTGGTCTCGCGCATGGTCTCGAGCCGTTGCCGCGCCAGCTGCGACAGCGGCGACCGGTACAGCAGGACGCAACTCGACGCCGCGCTGCCCCGCCCCACCCGCCCGCGCAACTGGTGCAACTGGGCCAGGCCGAGCCGCTCTGCGTTCTCGATGATCATGAGCGAGGCGTTGGGCACGTCCACGCCAACCTCGATCACCGTGGTAGCGACCAGCAAGCCGATCGCGCCGGCCTTGAAGGCGGCCATCGTCGCCTGTTTCTCGGCGGCCTTCATGCGGCCATGGACCAGTCCGACCCGAAGCCCCGGCAGTTGCGCCGACAGGGTCTCGAAGGTGGTCTGGGCGGCCTGTGCCTCGATCCGCATCGTCGCCCCGGGGCGGTCGTTCTCCTCGGGGTCGTCGATCAGGGTGCAGACCCAGTAGGCCTGCCGGCCCTCCGCGCACGCCGCACGGATACGCTCCACCAGCTCGGGGCGTCGCTCGGCGCTCAACGCCACCGTTTGGACCGGCGTGCGGCCGGGCGGCAGTTCGTCGATCGCGGACACGTCCAGGTCGGCGTAGGCCGACATTGCCAAGGTCCGCGGAATCGGCGTCGCGGTCATCACCAGCTGGTGCGGCACGGTGGCGCCCGCGCCGATCTCGCCCCCACCCCCCTTGTCGCGCAGTGCCAGGCGCTGGTGCACGCCGAAGCGGTGCTGCTCGTCGACGATCGCGAGGGCCAGGTCGCGAAACGCGACGCCTTCCTGCATCAGCGCATGGGTGCCAAGCACCACCTGGGCCTGGCCACTTGCCACCGCTTCGAGCACCTTCGCGCGCGCCCGTCCGGTCACCTTGCCGGCAAGCCAGGCGACCTGCACGCCGAGCGGTTCCAGCCAGCCGCGCAGGTTGGCCAGGTGCTGCTCGGCCAGCAGTTCGGTGGGTGCCATCAGCGCGGCCTGTCGGCCGTGGGCGACGGCCAGCATCGCTGCCAGCGCGGCCACCACGGTCTTGCCGCTGCCGACGTCGCCCTGCACCAGGCGCAACATGGGCGACGGCTGCGCGAGGTCTGCCAGGATTTCACCGAACACGCGCTGTTGGGCGCCGGTCAGTGAGAACGGCAGCGATGCACGCAGGCGCGCCGCCAGCGTGTCGTCGTGCAGGACCGGCGCGGCATGCGCCTGCTGGGCGATGCGCTGGCGGCGAAGGCTCAGGTGGTGCGCGAGCAGCTCCTCCAGCACCAGCCGACGCTGCGCCGGGTGGCGCCCCTCGAGCAGTTGCGCGACGTCGGCATCGCGCGACGGGCGGTGCACGGTGAGCAGTGCTTCGCGCAATGGCGGCAACTGCATGGAGGCGAGCACGTGCGGCGGCAGCAGCTCCAGCGTGCCGTCCTCGGGAAGGCGGTCGAGCGCGAGCCCGATCAGCCGTCGCAGCGCAGCCGGGCCGATACCCTCGATGGCCGGGTACACCGGGTCGAGCCGGTCGCCGAGCGCGTCCCCCTCGGCATCATCGAGAATGCGATAGCTGGGGTGGACGATCTCCAGCCCGTTCTGGCCGGGCCGCGGCGTGCCGTAGCAGCGGATCCGGACGCCCGGCTGGAACTGGTTGACCTGCGCCGAACGGAAATGGAAGAAGCGCAGCACCAGCGTCCCCTGCGAGTCGTCGCAGACCGCCACCCGCAGCAGCGGCCGGTAACGGAACCCGCGTTCGACCGCTTCGACCCTGCCTTCGACCTGCGCGGCCACGCCCGGCTGCAGCGCCCGGATCGGGGTCAGCCGGGTGCGGTCTTCGTACTGCCGTGGCAACTGCAGCCACAAGTCCTGCAGGCAGGCCAGGCCGCGCGCGGCGAGCTTCTCGGCCACCTTCGGGCCGCAGCCCGCCAGCGCGGTCAGCGCGGTATCGCCGACCGCCGCCAGGGCGGGTGCGGGGCGGGCGGCGCGCCTGGCCAAGCCGGGTCTAGCCGGCCCGGTGTGCGGTGGACGCGTTTGCGAGGACCAGGATCGCGTCGACCTCGAAGGCCGCCCCCTTCGGAAGCGCCGAGACCTGGATGGTCGAACGCGCCGGGTACGGGGCGTCGAAATACTCGGCCATCACCGCATTGACCTTGGCGAAGTCCCCCAGGTCGGTGAGGTAAAGGCCGAGCCGCGCCACCTCGTCGTCGAGTGAGCCACCGGCCGCCGCGCACACCGCCTTGAGGTTGTCGAAGGCCCGGCGCGCCTGCGCCTCGATGTCGCCACCGACGATCTCGCCGGTTGCAGGGTCCAGCGGGATCTGGCCCGACAGGAATACCGTGTCGCCCATCCGGACGGCCTGGGAATACGGGCCGATCGCCGCGGGGGCCTGGTCGGTCTGGATCGGGGTGCGGGACATGGTGGCTCCTGGCGGCGTCGTGGAACCGCATTGTAGGAGTGCCGCCGGGGGCGGGCCAGCAGCCCGCCCGCACGGTCAGATGCGCTGGACGCCCATCACCACGCCCAGCCGGCGAACCCGGCGGATGACGTTGGCCAGGTGGCGCCGGTCGCCTACCTCGATCGAGAAGCGCAGTACCGCGATGTGGGTGTCGCGCTCGAGGTACTCGACCCGGTCGATGTTGGATTCCGCCTCGGCGATCGCGGCGGCGACCTGGGCCAGCGCGCCTGGCCGGTTGTCGACCTCGATCCGCAGGGCGGCGCTGAAGTCGCCGCTGACCTTGCGGTCCCAGCCCACCGCCACCCAGCGTTCGGGCGACTTGCGGTAGTCGGTGATGTTGGGACAGTCCAGCCGGTGCACCACCAACCCCTTGCCCGCGGTGTGGTAGCCCATGATCTCGTCGCCAGGCACCGGCAGGCAGCAGTTGGCGAACGTGATCACGCCGCGCTCGGTCCCGGTGATCAGGATCCGGTCCTTGCTCAGCGGCACCGGTCCGGACCGCTCCGGGGTGGCACGCGTGCCGGGCTCGCGCGCAAGTAGCATCGCCACTTGGCTGGGCATGCGGTTGCCCAGGGCAATGTCGGCCAGCAGCGCTTCCAGCCGCGGATACCGGTGCTCGTGCAGATAGCTTTCGACCCGCTCGGCCGGCACGCGCTCGAGCGAGGTGCCCTGCGCTTCGAGCGCGCGGTCGAGCATGCGATGGCCAAGCTGCACCGCGTCTTCGTGCTCGATGTGCTTGAGCTGCTGGCGGATCGACGTGCGGGCCTTGCCGGAAACGACGAACTCGAGCCATTGCGGCTTGGGCATCGACGAGCGCGCGGTGATGATCTCGACCCGCTGGCCGTTGGCAAGCCGGGTGCGCAGCGGCACCAGCTTGCCGTCCACGCGGGCGGCAACCGCCTGGTTGCCGACATCGGTGTGTACGGCGTAGGCGAAGTCCAGCGCGCTGGCGTTGCGCGGCAGCGACATGATGTCGCCCTTCGGGCTGAACAGGTACACCTCGTCGGGGAACAGGTCGACCTTGACGTTCTCGAGGAACTCCAGCGAGGAGCCCGCCGCGTGCTGGGTCTCCACCAGCCCGCTGATCCAGCTGTGGGCGCGGCTCTGGGCACTGTTGGGGCCTTCGGTGCCGTCCTTGTAGGACCAGTGCGCGGCGATGCCCTTCTCGGCAATCAGGTCCATCTCCTCGGTGCGCAGCTGGACCTCGACCGGCGAGCCGTAGGGTCCGAACAGCACCGTGTGCAGGGACTGGTAACCGTTCGCCTTCGGGATCGCGATGAAGTCGCGGAAGCGCGCGTCCAGCGGCTTGTAGGTGGCGTGCACCACGCCGAGCGCGTGGTAGCAGTCGGCGACGCTGCGCAGCACGACCCGGAACCCGAACACGTCCATCACCTGGGCGAAGCTTTTGTGCTCGGCGTGCATCTTGGTGTAGATGCTCCACGGCGATTTCACCCGGCTGATCAGGCGGTGCGGCAGCTTCTCCTTGGCCAGCCGCTGGGCAAGGTTGGCCTCGATCTGGACCAGTGCTTCGCGGCGCACCACCGGCTGGGTGCGGATGCGTTTTTCAAGTACGGCGTGGCGCCATGGATACAGCGCGCGGAAGCCCAGGTCCTGCAGCTCGGCCTTGATCAGGTTCATGCCCAGGCGCTGGGCGATGGGCGCGTAGATCTCCAGGGTCTCGCGGGCGATGCGGGCACGCGACTCGGCGTTCTTGGCGCCGAGCGTACGCATGTTGTGCAGGCGGTCGGCGAGCTTGATCAGGATGACGCGCAGGTCGCGCGACATCGCCAGCAGCATCTTGCGGAAGCTCTCGGCTGCGGCTTCCTGGCGGTCGCGAAAGTGGAGCTTGTCGAGCTTGGTGACCCCGTCGACCAGTTCGGCCACGGTGTCGCCGAACTCCGCGGCGATGCAGTCGCGCGTGAGCGGGGTGTCCTCGATCGTGTCGTGCAGGATCGCCGCGACCAGTGTCTCGACGTCCAGGCGCTGCTCGGCCAGCACGCAGGCGACCGCGACCGGATGGGTGATGTAGGGCTCGCCGGACTTGCGGGTCTGCCCGGCATGCGCCGCGGCGCCGATCGCCCAGGCCCGGCGCAGCATCGCGCGCTGGGGCTCGGTCAGATAGGCGGCGGCCTGCTCCAACTCGCGGACGTACTCGGGCAGGGCCGCGTCGTCGGCGACCGGTACATCGAAACGGCTACAGGCGGGCTCGGCGGGGGTCATGCTGGCAATCTACGCGCGCCGCGCGGCGCGGCGCAATGCGCGGGCAGGCGTCCGGAAACCAAGAGCCCCGCGCTTGGCGGGGCTCTGCGGCACGTCAGTGGGGGGACGGGTCAGTCGTCGCCCTTGGACAGGTCGTCGTCGGCAACCACTTCCGCGGCGGCCCACTCCAGCGCCTCGCGTTCCTTGCGCTCGCGCTCGGCCTTCTCGACCGCGTCCACGTAATCGGTGTCGATCTTGCGCGCGGCGATCTCGCGCAGGGCAAGCACGGTCGGCTTGTCGTTGGACTCGCTGTTGTCCAGCTGCGGCTCGACGCCGTTGGCCAGCTGGCGGGCGCGCTTGGCGGCCATCATTACGAGTTCGAAGCGGTTGTCGACCACTTCCAGGCAATCTTCTACGGTGATGCGGGCCATGGGGCTCCTGGCGGCCGGGGCCGTCGATGCGTACACAAAGGGGACGGGAGTGTAGCCGACCGCCGCCTCCAGAGGCAAGCATCGACTTGTCCAATCAATGACTTACAGGCGCCGCGCGCAGTGCCGCTTCCGCCACTCCTGCCAAATGCCGCTTCAGGCGTCGTTGGCCAGCAGCAGGCTGATCAGCCTGCCGTGGCGGGCCACCTGGGCCTCGCGGCGGAGCCGGCTGGCGGTGAAGATCGCGCACATCTCGTCGACCGCCGTGGCGAAGTGCTCGTTGACGATGACGTAGTCGAACTCGCCATAGTGAGACATCTCCTCGCGCGCGGCGGCCAGCCGCCGCGCGATGACCTCCTCGCTGTCCTGCCCGCGCACCCGCATGCGCTGTTCCAGCGCGTCTCGCGACGGCGGCAGGATGAACACACTGACCGCCCCGGGCACCTTGGCCCGGACCTGGCGCGCGCCCTGCCAGTCGATCTCCAGCAACACGTCCTTGCCGCTGGCCAGTTGCGGCTCGACCGACTGGCGGGCGGTGCCCTTCCAGTCGCCGTGGACGCGGGCGTGCTCGAAGAAGTCACCCGCCTCGACCATGCGCTCGAACTCGGCCGCATCGACGAAATGGTAGTGCTCGGCATGCCGCTCGCCCGGGCGCGGCGCGCGCGAGGTGAACGAGATGGACAGCCGGATGTTGGGATCGCGCGCGAGCACCGCGTTGACGATGCTCGATTTCCCCGCACCCGACGGCGCCGCGACGATGTACAGCGTTCCGCGCATGGTCATTCGATGTTCTGCACTTGTTCGCGGACCTGGTCGATCAGCACCTTGAGCTCCACCGCCGCGCCCGAGCTGCGTGCGTCCACCGACTTCGAGCCGAGGGTGTTGGCCTCGCGGTTGAACTCCTGCAGCAGGAAGTCGAGCCGGCGGCCGACGGCCTCGCGCAGCGTGAGCACGCGGCGCGCCTCGGCGACATGGGAATCGAGCCGGTCGAGCTCCTCGTCGACATCGAGCTTCTGCAGCCAGATCACCAGCTCCTGCTCGAGTCGACCGGGGTCGGCCGGCTGGGCCAGGTCGGCCAGGCGGGCCTGCAGCTTGATGCGCTGGCCTTCGCGGATCGCCGGCATCAGGCCGCGCACGTCGGCGGCGATGCGGGCGACGCCGTCCACGCGCTCGTTGATCGCGGCTGCCAGTTTCGCGCCCTCGCGTTCGCGTGCGGCAACGAATTCGTCGAGCACCTCGTCCAGCAGCGCGAGCGCCTCGGCCTTGAGCGCGTCGGGGTCGGTCGACGGCGCCTGCAGCACCCCGGGGAACTGCAGCAGCTGGGTGAACTCGGTATGCAGGCCGGGGAAGCGCGGGTCCAGGTCGATCGCCAGGTCACTGAGCTCGCGCAGGCGGACCAGGTTGACGTGCAGGCCACCCTCGCCTTCCGGCGCACGCAGGCGCAGGGTCAGGTCGAGCTTGCCGCGGCTGATCCGTGCCGTGACACGCTCGCGCAGCACCGGCTCCAGCGCGCGCAGGTCGTCATGCAGGCGCACCCCGATCTCGAGGAAGCGATGGTTGACCGAACGCAGCTCGCACCCGAGCGTGCCCCATTGCGTCGCGCGCTCGCCGCTGGCGAAGGCGGTCATGCTGCGGATCATCTGGAATCCCAAGGCCGACAAGGAGCGAATGGTAAACTCGCGCGCCCCCAAGACGGTAATCGGCGCCATGACAGACGGCAGCATCGCGTTCACGCGCCCCAGCGGCCGCGCGCCCGACCAGTTGCGTGAAGTGCGCATCGAGCGTGGCTTTACCCGCTACGCCGAAGGCTCGGTACTGGTCAGTTTCGGCGAGACCCGGGTGCTCTGCACCGCCAGCGTGGAAAACCGGGTGCCCGCGTTCCTGCGCGGCAAGGGCGAAGGCTGGGTCACCGCCGAGTACGGCATGTTGCCGCGCGCCACCCACACCCGCAGCGACCGCGAGGCCGCGCGCGGCAAGCAGGGCGGCCGCACGCTGGAGATCCAGCGACTGATCGGCCGTTCGCTGCGCGCCTGCGTCGATCGCAAGCTGCTCGGCGAGCGCACCATCACGCTCGATTGCGACGTGCTGCAGGCCGACGGCGGTACCCGCACCGCGGCGATCACGGGCGCCTACGTGGCGCTGGTCGATGCGATCAACGGTTTGGTCGCCTCGCGCGCGATCAAGGTCCCGCACGGGCGTTCGCCGGTGTTCGGCGCGGTCGCGGCAGTATCGGTGGGCATCTACCGTGGCGTGCCGGTGCTCGACCTCGACTATGCCGAGGACTGCGACTGCGACACCGACATGAACGTGGTGATGAACGACGGCGGCGGTTTCATCGAGCTGCAAGGCACGGCGGAGGGCCACGCGTTCCGGCGCGAGGAGCTCGCGGCGATGACCGCACTCGCCGAAGCCGGCGTTGCGCAGCTGGTCCAGCTGCAGCGCGAGGCGCTCGCCGGGTGAGCGCAGTGGGCGCGACCCGGATCGTCGTCGCGAGCGGCAATGCGGGCAAGCTCGCGGAGTTTGATCGGCTGCTCGGCGAAGCCGGCTTCACGTTCGTCGCGCAGGGCGAGTTGGGCGTCGACGATATCCCGGAAACCGGGCTGACTTTCGTGGAGAACGCGCTGTTGAAGGCGCGCCACGCCGCACGGATCACGGGCCTGCCGGCGCTGGCCGACGATTCGGGACTGTGCGTCGATGCGCTCGGCGGTGCGCCCGGTCTGTACTCGGCGCGCTACGCCGGCGAGCCCAGCGACGCGGGCCGCAACATCGACAAGCTGCTGGCGGCGCTGGCGCACGTGCCCGACGATCAGCGCGACGCGCATTTCCACTGCACGCTGGTGCTGGTGCGCCACCCGGAAGACCCGCGCCCGCTGATCGCCCAGGGCGAATGGCATGGGCGTGTGCTCACGGCGCCGCGCGGGAACGGCGGGTTCGGTTACGACCCGGTGTTCCTGGATCCGGACAGCGGGCTGACGGCGGCCGAACTCGATCCGGCGGCGAAGGCGCGCGCCAGTCATCGTGGGCGGGCGTTGGCGGTTCTGCGGGAGCGGTTGGCCATTTAGCACTCGCTCGCGGGACGCGGGGGCGCGTGTCGGGTGAGCCGCACAGTCGCTCCCCGACACTCGCTTGGTGTGCGGCTCACCCGACACGCGCTTTGAGGGGGTGCTTTGGGTCTTGGCGGACGCGCCACTTGGTGCCTTCGGTCGTACAGAACCGCGGTCCGGATGGGACAATGCGCCGGTGAGCCTCACCCCGCCCCCGCTGTCCCTCTACGTGCACGTGCCGTGGTGCGTACGCAAATGCCCTTACTGCGACTTCAATTCGCACGAGGGGCGGGGCGAGCTTCCGTTCGCGGCCTACGTCGATGCACTGCTCGCCGACCTGGACCAGGACCTGCCACTGGTGTGGGGCAGGACCGTCCAGACGGTGTTCTTTGGCGGCGGCACACCGAGCCTGATGCCGCCGGAGTTCATCGACCGGTTCCTGCAGGGCGCCAGTGCGCGGCTGCGGTTCGCGCCGGGCTGCGAAATCACGCTGGAGACCAATCCCGGCACCGCCGAGCACGGCCGATTCGAGGGTTACCGCGCGGCGGGCGTCAACCGGTTGAGCTTCGGTATCCAGAGCTTCGACGACGGTTGCCTGCAGCGCCTGGGCCGCATCCACGACAGCCGGGAGGCCGAGGCGGCCGTCACCCTGGCGCGCGAGGCCGGTTTCGACAATTTCAACCTGGACCTGATGTACGCCCTGCCCGGCCAGGACCTGGCGATGGCGATGCACGACCTGGAGCGTGCGTTTGCGCTGGAGCCGACGCACATCAGTCATTACCAGCTCACGCTGGAGCCCAACACCGTGTTCGCGGCGCGGCCGCCGGTCGGCATCCCCGACGAGGACCTCGGCTGGGACATCCAGGAACGCTGCCAGGCCATGCTCGCCGGGGCCGGTTATGCGCAGTACGAGGTCAGTGCCTATGCGCGGCCCGGTCGCCAGTGCGCGCACAACCTCAACTATTGGACCTACGGTGACTATCTCGGGATAGGTGCCGGTGCGCACGGAAAGATCACCCTCGGGCACGACGAATCGATCCTGCGCCGCTGGAAGCACAAGCACCCGACGCGCTACCTCGCCGATGCCGGCACGCCGGCCGCGATCGGCGGTGACGAGGTTGTCGCGCCGGGGCGGCGCCCGTTCGAGTTCATGCTCAACGCGTTGCGGCTGGTGGACGGGTTCGCGCTCGGGCTGTTCGAGCAACGCACCGGGCTGCCGGCCGCGGTGATCGAGCCGATCCTGGCCGAGGCGACGGGACGCGGCTGGCTGCAGGTCGAGGACGGGCATGTCCGACTGACGGAGTTGGGCCGCCGCTTTACCAATGACGTGGTGGCGCTGTTCCTCGAAGGGTGAGGCTCAAGTTCCGGCCGGCCCGGCCGATATCCCGCTGGAGTCGCGACCGTGTTCACAAAAACGCGAGTACGCTCTGACGTTGTTCAGTAGGCCGGGGAGCCCGAGTGCATGCCCAATCGCCATCCATCCAGCCCCGTTGCGCCGTCCGCCGCCGCCACGGCGGCCGCGCGCGACCTGCCGCCACGTGTCCACGGGCTGCTGGAGCGACTGCTGGGCATGGTGTCTTCCGAGATGCGGCGGGCACTGGACAGGATGCTGGTGACGATGGAGATCGAGCTCGAGCAGCACGCCCGGATGGCCCGCAACCCGGCGCTGCAGGCCGGTCACATGGCGATGCTCGGTGCGCTGCAACGCCAGCGCGAACGCTTCGTCCCCACGTATCTGCGGGGGCTTGAGCAGGCCGTCTTCGGCATCCGGCAGCCGTCGACCGATACGTCGCCCGGGGTACCCACCACGCGTCCGGAGGACCTGCGGCTGGTCGACCACAGCGAGGTCGGTGAGGACGCGATCCTCGACACCATCGCGGACCGCCTCGAGGGTCGTGCACGGTTGCCCTTGCTGCTCCTGGGCCAGCGCTTCGGCGTTCTGGCGGGCGCGCCGGCGTTCGCGGCGCGGTCGCTCCCGGTCGGGCCGCACCGCCTGGCCGGGTTGCTGACCAACGCAGCGGAAGCGGTGGGCCTGGAGCGGGAGTCGCGCACCCAGCTGTACCGGATCTTCGAGCGCCAGTTCATCGACGACTACGCTGGGCTGGTCGAATCGATGAACGCGCTGCTGGAACGCGAGAATGTGTTGCCGGGGCTGACCTTCGTGCCGTTGCGCCGGCCACGTCGGCGGGTCGAAGAAACCACGTCGGCCGATCCTGCCGCAGGCGACACCGACGCCGCTACCCGCACCGGCGGGTTCACCGGATGGCTGGGCCAGACCGTGCCGATGCGCGAGCGCCCGAAGACCGAGGCCGGTCCCGACTTCGCGCTGCTGCGCGAGTTGCTGGCCGCGCGCCGCTCGCAGGCATCGTCCGGCGAGCCGCTCCCATCCGAGCCGCGCGTGTCCCTCGACACCGGCGAGGTCGATGCCGCTCTGGGTACGCTGCAGGCGCGCTCGTCCACCACGCCCGCCGCCCACGGCGTCTCCGAGATCCGCCAGGCGCTGCTGGCGCAGAGCCGCCTGCGCCTGGGGCAGCCGGCCGCGCTGTCGCCGGAAGACAACGACACCTTCGACCTGGTCGGCCTGCTGCACAGCGGCATCGGCCGCGAGCTGCGCCCCGACAGCCCGAGCCGGATGCTGGTCGACCGCCTGCAGGTGCCGTTGCTGCGGGTGGCGCTGCATGACCACGACTTCTTCCTGAAACCCCGGCACCCGGCGCGCGAACTGCTCAACGCCGTTGCCGAACCGGGTGCGCGCTGGCTGGCCGACGACGAGGTCGACCCGCAGCTGACCACCCACATGGAGCAGGCGGTCGACCACGTCGTGCGCCACTACGACGGCGATGCGGCGGTGTTCGACACCGCCAACCGGAAGCTGCAACAACAAATCAAGCGCACCAGCCAGAAGGCCGAGATCAGCGAGCGCCGCCATGTCGAGGCCGCACGCGGACGCGAGAAGCTCGCCTTGGCCAAGCAGGAGGCCCAGGCCCTTGTCGACCGCGCGGTCGGTGATTCCCCGGCGCCGCGGTTCCTGCGCAACCTGCTCGACCAGGCCTGGGGCGATGTGCTGACGCTGGTACTGCTGCGCCACGGCGCGGAGTCACCGGAGTGGACCGCGCACGTCGCCGACACCAGCCGGATCGTCGCCGCGAGCCTGCACGGCGACCTCGCCACGCCGGAGCTGACGGGTCGCGTGTCGCATGCGCTTTCGCTGGTGGGCTATCACGGCGCGGAGGCGCAGGCGATCACGCGGCGCCTGACCGGTGCGCCCGAACTCGACGACGACGCCGCCTCGCGCACCGAACTTGCGATGAAGCTCAAGGCGCGGTCGCGGCTTGGCTCCGACGCCACCGAACCGCAGGCCGCCACGCTGCCGCGCACGCCGCGCGAGCAGGAGTTCTACGACCACCTGTGCACGTTGCCCTTCGGCACATGGATCGAATTCCCAGTCAACGAGCGCGGCGAGGTCGTCCGTCGCCGCCTGGCCTGGTACAGCCCACGCACCGGCCACGCACTGTTCGTGAACCAGCGTGGCCAGCGGATCGAGGACGGCAGCGCGCCGCAGAACCTCGACCCGGTCGCGCGCCTGTTCGCCGCCGGCACCGCGCACGTGGTCACCGCCGACCGCGGTGGCCTGGTGGATCGCGCCTGGCAGGCCACGCTTTCGATGCTTCGCGGGCTGGGCCCGGGCCGCACCGGCACTGGAGAGGTCCGATGACCGCCGACGAGTACCGCCGCGCCCCGCGCCACGACGTGCCCGACACCGTGCGCGTCATCGACACCATGACAGGCGCCGTGGTCGGCCGGATTGGCAACATTTCCGAAAGCGGGATGCTGCTGATCGCCTCCATGCCGCTGGCCGACGACGCGCTCTACCAGTTCCGCCTGGAGATCGGCGACGAGCGCCACCCGGTCATCGAGGTCGGCGCGCACCTGTTGTGGCAGGACCAGGCCAGCGCGGCCGGACAGATCTGGATGGGCTTCCGCTTCATCAAGGTCATCGATGCGCACGCTCAGCCGTTGCGCGACTGGCTGCGTTCTCTGGCGGCCCGCGCCGGCTAGCGGGCGACTGGCGCCGGCGTGCGCGACCGGTGCAGCAGGATGGGTTCGGGCCGATGCAGGTCGAAACCCTGTGCATAGTCGATGCCGATCACCGCCAGCGCCTCCAGCACCTCCGCACTCGCGACCCATTCGGCGACCACCAGCAGCCCGCGCTGGTGGCCGATGTCGTTCACCGCCCGCACGATCGCGTAGCTCATGGGGTCGGTGAGCAGGTCGCGGATGAAGCTGCCGTCGATCTTGATGATGTCCACCGGCAGGTTCTTGAGGTAGCCGAACGACGACATGCCGGCACCGAAGTCGTCCAGTGCCAGCTTGCAGCCCGCATCACGCAGCCGCCCAAGGAAGCGCGCGACCTGCGAGAGGTTGCGCACGGCGACCGTCTCGGTGATTTCGAAGCAGACCTTCTGCGGGTCTATCCGGTGGGTATCCAACAACTGCAGGATCAGTTCGACGAGGGATTCGTCCTCGATGCTCGCGCCTGACAGGTTGATGGTCGCCAGCCTGAGTCCGTTGCCGCTGGGATGCAGGCGGTCGAAGTTGGACAGCGCGGTCTCGATCACCCAGCGGTCGATCATCGGCATCAGGCCGTAACGCTCGGCCGCCGGCAGGAAGGCCCCCGGCAGCACCAGCCGACCGTGCGGGTCGCGGAAGCGCAGCAGCAATTCGATGTAGGTCCCCTCGCCTGCGCCGGAGACCGGCCGTACCTCCTGGTACATCAGCACCAGCCGGCCCTCGGTGGCTGCCCAGCGCAGGCGGTTGGCCCACTCCATCTCGCCATGCCGGCGCGCGGTCTCGTCGTCACTGGCCGAATAGAAATGGACCCGGTTGCGACCGCTCTCCTTGGCCATGTAGCAGGCGGTGTCGGCCTGCGCCAGCACGTCCTTGAACGTCTGCCCCGGTTGGTCCAGCACGACCCCGCCGATGCTCACGCTGATGGTGTAGCTGCGCTGCTCCCAGACAAACACGTAGCCGTCGATGCGTTCGCGCAGGCGCTCGGCCAGCGCGCGGGCCTGGCCGGGGTCGTACGTCCCCGGCGCCAGCACGCCGAACTCGTCGCCCCCGAGCCGGGCAAGCAGTACTCCCTCGTCGCCGAGCTGCTCGCGCATCGTCGTCGCCAGCTGGATCAGCAACTGGTCGCCGGCGGTGTGGCCGGAGGTGTCGTTGATCAGCTTGAACTGGTCCAGGTCCAGGTACAGCAGCGTCGCCGGCGGGCCTCCCGAAGACACGCCGTCGAGCACGCGCTCCACCCGGCGCTCGAATTCGCGGCGGTTGTACAGTTCCGTCAGCGCGTCATGACTGGCCTGGTAGCCGAGCATCTCGGTCAGCTGTCGCTGCTCGGAGATGTCGGTGGCCACCATCAGCAGCATGTCCTGGCCGCCGACGTCGACGCGGGAGGTCGATACGCTCGCCCAGAATTGGTCGCCGTTGGTGGTCGTCAGCACCGCCTCGGAGGCGCTGCCGCTGGCGAGCTCGCCGGCCTGCGTGCGAATCCCCAGCCGCTGGTCGTCGAACATCGACGACAACCCCAGCTCGGCGGCGGTCTCGCCCAGCCGCAGGCGCGCCGCCTGGTTGGCGTACGTGATGCGTCCGTCGCCGGCACGTGCCAGCAGCACGAGGGCCGGCAACAGCTCGTTGAGCACGCGGAACCGCTCCTCGCTCTCGCGGTAGCGCCGGCTCATCCGCCAGCCCAGCTCGAGGGCGCGGCGCCGCGACGTCAGTACCGACCACACCAGCAAGGCGAACAGCGCGCTGGCCACCAGGCCCGGCCACAACCCCGATTGCGTCAGGTCGGCCACGGCTGTGGAATCGGCAAGTGCGTGCACCTGGATTCGCCACTCTCGGCCGCCAACCGTCAGCATGCGCGTGGTGGCCGTCCCGCCATCGGCGTGCGGACTCGGGTTGGAATCGAACAGCAGTCGTTCCGGCCCCCCGGTCACGTCGGTGACGCTGGCGTGGAACGCGGAGCCGGCGACGTCGCCGGGCAGCGAGTCGGCGATCAAGCGCTGGACATTGAACGAGATCGCCAGCGAGCCGCGCTCGCGTGCACGCCGCTGGGCCGGCGTCGCCGGTGGTTGCCCGGAATGGAAGATCGGCAGCCTCAGCGTCATCCCTTCAGGCTCGCCGGCGGCGTCAACGTCCAGGGCCTGTTGCTGCACCAGCCGGAAAGGCGCCGACAGCATCGGCCGGTCGCTGTCACGCGCGGCGAGCAGCGCGGCGAGGTTGGCCGGCTGGTCGCCCACATCCAGGCCGACCACGTCCTCGTTGCCCTCGAGCGGCGCGACCAGGGTGGTCACGTAGCGCCCGTCTTCACCGCGCTCCGCGTAGGCCAGTGCCGCGAGCCCAGCGAAGCGTTCGCGGGGTCGGAGGTTCTCGTACAAGTTGGCGAATTCGTCGGGTTCGACCTCCGACGATGCGAGGAACAGTGACTGCACCGAACGCGCCAGCAGTTCGCAGCTGCGCACGCGCTCGCGGACCGACTCGGTCACGGTCTCGGCCATCACGTCCAGGTCGGCGCGCTGGTCGGCCGCTATCCGGCGCTGCTGGCCGTGCGCCAGCCAGATGGAAATCGAGACGCCGAGCAACAGCGCGACCAGCGACCACACCCAGGCCGCGACACCCAACGGCGCAACGTCTTCCACCACGGACATGGGCTGCGGGGGTGGCGGGAATCGGTCAGAATCGTGGCTCTCCCGCAAAGAGAACTCCCATGACTCACCAGGCAATGTCGAAGTTATACACGGAACATGTCGAGGAACTGCAACGACGCAGCGCCCTCGCACTGGAACGCGGTGGCTTCGACCACCTGGTCGTGCCGAGCGGATCGACCCACTACCAGCTGTTCGACGACCGCGACTATCCGTACGCGGTCAACCCGCAGTTCAAGGCGTGGGCGCCGCTTGTCAGCAACCCCGGCAGCTGGCTGGTCTACACCCCCGGCGAGAAGCCCAAACTGGTGTACCTGCAGCCGTTCGACTACTGGCACGTGGTGCCGCAGGCGCCGTCGGGCTACTGGGTGGAACACTTCGACGTGGTGGTGATCCGTGAACCGGGCGAGGCGCTGGAGCACCTGCCGGCCGACCCGTCGCGCAGCGCGATCCTCGGCGAGCCGCAGAGCGCGCTGGACGATGGCACCGGGCGCGCGTTCGTACCCAACAACCCGGCGGCGGTGGTCAACTACCTGGAGTTCCACCGCGCGATCAAGACGCCGTACGAGATCCGGATGATGCGCGAGGCCACCGCGCACGGTGTGCGCGCGCACCGTGCCGCCGAACGTGCGTTCCGTGCCGGTGCCAGCGAGTTCGGGATCCACCTGGCCTACTGCCAGGCAGCCCGCCAGGACGCCAACGACCTGCCCTACGGCAACATCGTCGCGCTCAACGAGCACGGCGCGGTGCTCCACTACACCAACCGCGACCGCCTGCCCCCCGACGAAATCCTCAGCTTCCTGATCGACGCCGGTGCCAGCCACCTGGGCTACGCCTGCGACATCACCCGCAGCTACGCGTTCGACCCGGCCAGCGAGTTCCAGTCGATGATCGACGCCGTGGACGCGGCCGAGCAGCGCCTGTGCGACAAGGTGCGCGCCGGCACCGACTACCGGCAGATCCACCTGGACGCGCACCTGGAAATGGCGACGGTCCTGCGCGACTTCCGCATCGTCGACATGTCGCCGGAGTCGATGGTGGAGACCGGCGTCAGCGCGAAGTTCTTCCCGCACGGCATCGGCCACTATATCGGCCTGCAGGTGCACGACGTCGGGGGCTTCCTGGCCTCCGACACCGGCGGCACCATCGACAAGCCGGAAGGCCATCCCTACCTGCGGCTGACGCGGGTGCTCGAGCCCGGCGCAGTGGTGACGATCGAGCCCGGCATCTACTTCGCCGACCTGCTGCTGAAGGAGCTGCGCGACGGCGAACACGCCGGTGCGGTGGACTGGGCCCGCGTCGACGCGCTGCGCCCCTACGGCGGCATCCGCATCGAGGATGACGTGGTGTGCACCGAAGGCGATCCGATCAACCTGACCCGGGAAGCCTTCGCCGCGCTGGGCTGAGCACCGGCACCGGCAACACCCCGACCGCCCGCGCACTGTCGCGGGCGGTCCGGTTGCCGGGGGGGGCGCCGCTAGGGCGTGCGCGCGGAGGCCATGAACGCCTCGATCTCGTCCGCGCTGCGGGCCAGCTTGTCGGTCAGCACCTTGTGGCCGTCCCGGGTGACCAGCACGTCGTCCTCGGTGCGGATGCCGATTCCGCGCCACTTGGCCGCCACCGAGGTGTCGTCGGGACGGATGTACAACCCCGGCTCGATCGTGAACACCATGCCCGGCTCGAGCAGGCGCGACTCGCCGTCGAGCCGGTAGTCGCCGACGTCATGTACGTCGATGCCGATCCAGTGGCCGGTCTTGTGCGGGTAGAAGCGCCGGTAGCTGCGATCGGACAGGTGCTTCTCCAGCCTGCCCTTGAGCAGGCCAAGCCGCAGCAGGCCTTCGGTCAGGGTCTCGACCGCAGCCAGGTGGCCAGCCTCGTACGCAACGCCCGGTCGCGCCTGCGCCATCGCGGCGGCGTGGGCGTCGCCGACGAGGTCGTGCAGGAGTCGCTGCTCCTTGGTGAAGCGCCCGTTGGCCGGGAACGTGCGGGTGATGTCGGCGGCGTAGCCGGCGTACTCGGCGCCCGCGTCGATCAGCACCAGGTCGCCGTCTTTGACCGGGCCGTCGTTGGCCACGTAATGCAGTACGCACCCGTTGCCGCCGGCCCCGACGATGGTGCCGTATGCCGGCACGGCGTTGCTGGCGCGGAACACGCGTTCCAGCTCGGCCTGCAGTTCGTACTCGTGGATACCCGGCCGCACCGCGCGCATGGCGGCCTGGTGGGCGGCGACGGTGATGTCGGCGGCGCGCTGCATGAAGCGGAGCTCGTCGCGGTCCTTGAACAGGCGCAGTTCGTCCAGCAGGTGCCCCAGCTCGAGGAACTCGTGCGGCGGCTTGTTGCCCATCTTCATCATCGCGCGCACGCGGTTGACCCAGCCGATCAGCTTGAGGTCGAACTCGGCGTCGCGGCCGAAGTGGTAGTACACCCGAGAGCGGCCCTCCAGCAGGCCGGGCAGGATGTCGTCGAGGTCGCTGATCGGGTACGCGTCATCCAGGCCGAACGCCTCGACCGCCCCTTCGGGCCCGAAACGCGGCCCGTCCCAGCCTTCGCGGTCGGGATCGCGCTCGCGGCAGAACAGCACGGTCTCGCCGTGCGCGCGGCCGGGGACCAGCACCAGCACCGCCTCCGGCTCCGGGAAGCCGGTCAGGTACAGCAGGTCGGAATCCTGCCGATAAGGGTAGTGGGTGTCCCGGCTGCGGATCCGTTCGGGCGCAGCTGGCAGTATCAGGATGGCGTCGTCGCCGGCGATGCGCATCAGTTGCCGGCGACGGCGTGTGTAGGCACGCGCGGGCATCGTCAGGGGAGCGGGCATGTCAGTTGAGGCTTTGGCGATGGCGGGCGGCGAGCACGCAGTCGCCGTGCAACAGGAGGGTGGCGACGCGGACGAACTCCTCGATCTCCGCCAGCGCAGCTTCGTCTTCCTCGTCGCCGTCGTCCTGCGCCTGCGCGCCGGCCAGCTTGGCCAGGTCGCCAAGGGCCTCGGAACTTTCCTCCGAGAGCTTCGGGTTCGCGCCGGCCGCCAGGCCGAAACCACCGAGGAAGCCGCGGCACCAGTCGAACAGGGCGCCGCTGCGTTCGACCAGCGGAGCGTCCGCGGCGGGCAGCAACAGCGCGAAGTCGAAGCTGCGGTCCTCCAGCTGGGCCGCACTCGCCGTCCTCAGACGGTCCAGCGGGCTGTCCTCGGCCGGGGTCGGCAGCGTGTCGTCCACCAGTACCCGGGCGGGCCACTCGCGGACGGGCGCACCGCCGCCGGCGAGCCATCCGCACAGGCCGCCGTGGAGTTCCGACGCGGGGCTGGCGAGCGCGAGGCGACGGATCTCGGCATCGACCTCGGACGGGTCCGGCAGGGCACTTTTCGACACGGGCAATCACCGCAACTCGGGGAGGCCAAGTCTAGCAACGGCACCGTCCACGCCGCTGCACGCCGGTTGGCGCCAGCCGACCCGGCTGCCTACACTGCCGGCTGCCTCGCCAAACGATGCGGTGCCGTGCTCCCATCGCTCCTGCCCACCGCGCGTACGCGACGACGAGCCATCGCCCTGCTCGCCTGCCTGCTGGGCGTGGCCGCGCTGGCACCGGCCCAGGCTGCCACCCGCGACTACTACTTCACCCCGATCGGCAGCGAGCAGGGGCTGGCGCAGAACTCCGTCACCGCGATGGTGCAGGACGCGCAGGGGTTCGTCTGGGTCGGCACGCAAGGTGGATTGCACCGCTACGACGGCAGCCGCTACGTGGCCTACCGGCACGACCCCGGCGATGCGGCCAGCCTGCCCGAAAGCTTCGTCACCGCGCTGGCCATCGACCCCGACGCCAACGCGCTGTGGGTCGGGCTGTACTCGCGCTACCTGGCGCGGATCGACCTCGGCAGCGGCCGGATCCAGCGGTTCGCGCTCGACGCGCCCACCGGCGACTCGCCGGCGCGCCAGGTCAGCGCGGTACTCCCGCGCGACGGCGTCGTCTGGGTCGGCACGCTCGGCGGCCTGGAGCGTTTCGACCCGGCCACCGGCGAGCGCCGGCAGGTGCTGGCGCTCACCCCGGACCGCCTGCGCCTGGCGCCCTACCAGCAGTTGCTGGCCGACCACGCAGGCAGCCTCTGGTACGCGACCGCGGCCGGCCTGTTCAAACTGGGCAAGGACCATGTCGCGCGTCGCGTCGGTGGTCCCCTTGCCGCGCGCAGCCTGTTGCTGGACCGCGACGGCACCCTGTGGGTCGGCCGCGAGGACGGTCTGTTCCGGGTGGTCGGCGACACGCTCGCCAACGCCTGGCGGCCGGCCTCCGGCCACGAGGACGACGGCCGCGTGCGGGCGATTGCGCAGGCGCCCGACGGCCGCCTGTGGCTGTCCACCTACGGCGCCGGCCTGGTCAGGTTCGACCCCGTTACCGCCGAGAGTCGCAGGATCCGCGGCTCGGTCGTCCCGGCGAGCCTGCCCGAGGACACCGTCGGCAGCCTGATGGTCGACCGCGGCGGGATGCTGTGGCTCGGCGGGCTGTCCCGCGGCGTGGCGGTCACCGACCCCGCCGGTGCCCGCTTCAGCTACCTGGTCGACATGGAGACCGCGCGTGGCCGCGAGGCACCCGGCAGCGACAGTGTCCGCGCCGTCCACCAGGACGCGCACGACACCCTGTGGATCGGCACCGACGAAGGGCGGTTGCTGCGCTACCACATGGGCGAGCGGCGCTTCGAGGACTGGACCGCGCGGGTGCCGCCCACCGCCACTGCGCGCCGCATCATGGGCATCGCCGATGCCGGCCACGGACGCCTGTGGCTCGCCACCACCTCCGGCCTGCTGCGGCTGGATCCGGCAACCGGCACGTTCGAGGCCATCGCCCTTGGCAGGTTCAGCGATGCCAACCTGCGCGCGGTGCTGGTGGACCGCGATGGCAACCTCTGGCTCGGCACCTACGGCAACGGCGCGCTGCTCTACCAGCGCGACCGCCAGCGGGTGGTGCACTACGGCCACGGTGCGGGCGACCCGCGCAGGCTCGCCCACCACAGCGTCCACGCACTGCTGCAGGACCGCAAAGGCCGGATCTGGTTCGGTACCGGCGGCGGCCTGGACGTACTGGATCCATCCAGCGGGCGGTTGCAGCACTTCCGGCATGGTGCCGGGGGCTCGGGCGCACTGCCCAGCGACATGGTGCGTGCGCTCCACCTGGACGCCGACGGCTCGGTGTGGGTCGGCACCCACGCGGGACTGGCGCAGGCGGTGGAGCCGGCTCCGGGCGCGATCGGCTTCCAGCTGCCGCTGGCCGAAGCCACCGACCGGCGCCTGCCGCCGGCGGTGTACTCGATCACCAGCGATGGCGAAGGCCGCGACCGTCGGGTGTGGCTGGGCACCGACATCGGCATCATCCGGCTGGATGCAGGCCTCGGACGGGCGCATACCTATGGCCTGGCCGACGGCTTGCAGGACCGGGAGTTCAATGGCGGCGCGATCGCCGTGCTGGACGACGGGCGGATCGCGATGGGTGGCGTGCGTGGGCTCAACCTCTTCGACCCGCGCAGGATGCAGGCGAGCGGATACACGCCACCGTTGCGATTGCTCGCCGCGCGTGTCGGTGCCGATGCCCCGAACGACGAGACCGTCATGTGGCAAGCGTCGGAGCTCGACGTCCCCGACGGCGCCGACATCCTTCGACTGCGCATCGGCGCGCTCGACTTCGCCCCGGCCGCCGACACCCGCTATCGCTATCGCATGGAAGGATTCGACAAGGGCTGGATCGACAACGGCACGCAGTCCGACATCACCTACACCCGGCTGCCGCCGGGCAACTACACCTTCCGCGCACAGGCGACCGACCGCGACGGCCTGTGGGGGGAGAACGAGCTGCGCGTGCCGGTGCATGTAGCACCGCCGTTGTGGCGCCACCCGCTTGCCGTCGCCGCCGCGGTGGTCGCGTTGTTGTCGCTGCTCGCGTCACTGGGTTGGCGCTGGCAGCGGCGGCGCCGGCTGGAGCAGGGCTGGTTCCGGCAGATCCGCGAACGCGAGGAGCGACTCCGGCTCGCCCTGTGGGCTTCGGGGGAACAGTTCTGGGATTACGACCTCGACAGTCGCCAGATGCACCGCATGCGGGTGGTCGAGTCAACGGGCAACCGGCCCGAGATGGCCATGCACAACCAGGTCGTCGGCAACCAGGCGATCCACGAAGACGACTTCCCGCAGGTGCGCGAAGCGATGCTCCGCCACCTGCGCGGCGAGGTCGCGCTGTTCACCTCCGAACACCGCACCCGCGACGCCGAGGGCGAGCCCTGGCGGTGGGTCCGTGCGCGCGGCCGCGTGGTTGAACGCAATGCCGATGGTCGTGGCCTGCGGGTGGCCGGCACCGCGCGTGACATCACCGAGAGCCGCAGCGCGGAACGCGAGCGCCGGATCTCGAGCGAGGTGCTGCGTTCGATGGCCGAGGCGGTGGCCGTGTTCGATCGGGACTTCACGTTCATTTCGATCAACCCCGCCTTCACCCGGATGACGGGCTACAGCGATGTCGAGGTAATGCGCCGGTCCACTGCTCTGCTCGACAGCAGCCGCCACGATCCGCGCTTCTACCGCCACATGCGCGACGAACTGCAACGCGAGGGGCGCTGGTCCGGCGAGATGTGGCAGCAACGCAAGGATGGCGGCGAGTTCCTGTGCTGGCTCCAGGCCAGCTCGGTGGCCGACGCCGATGGCGAGCCCAACCACTTCGTCGCGGTGCTCAGCGACATCACCGACCAGAAGCGCGCCGAACAGGAGCTGCGTTACCTGGCCAACTACGACACCCTGACCAACCTGCCCAACCGCGCGCTGCTCGGTGAGCGGCTGTCGCGCGCGATGGTGCGGGCACGCGCGAGCGGGCGGATGATCGCGGTGCTGTTCCTCGACCTTGACCGATTCAAGGACATCAACGACTCGTTCGGCCACGCCGCGGGCGACCGCATCCTGCGCGAGGCGGCGATGCGCCTGCAGCAGATCGTCGGCGCCGGGCACACGGTCGCGCGCCTGGGTGGCGACGAGTTCACCGTGCTGCTCGAGGACCTCGAGACCCCCGACCAGGCCGAGCAGGTGGCCCGCGAACTGATCGACGCCTTCCAGGCACCGCTGGACGTCCGCGAAGGCCAGGACGTGGTGATCTCGCCCTCGATCGGCATCAGCCTGTTCCCCGACCACGCGCTCACGCCGGCTGACCTGCTCAAGCATGCCGACACCGCGATGTACCAGGCCAAGGCCATAGGTCGGCGCGCCTTCATGCGCTACGCCGACAGCATGGACATCGAGGTGCGCCGGCGCGCGACGATCTCCTCCGCGTTGCGCAAGGTTCTGGACCGCGACGAGCTTTCGCTCGCGTTCCAGCCGCGGCTGTCGTTCGCGCGTGATCGCATCACCGCGGTGGAGGCGCTGTTGCGCTGGAACAGTGCCGAGCACGGTGCGATCCCCCCGGCGCAGTTCATCCCGATCGCCGAGGAGACGGGACTCATCCTCGAGATCGGCGAGTGGGCGCTTCGACACGCCTGCGCCACGCTGAGGCGTTGGCGCGATGAGGGGCTCACCGAACTGTCGGTCTCGGTCAACGTGTCGGCGCTGCAGCTGCTGCGCGGCAACCTGCCCGATGTCGTGGCACGCGCGCTCGCAGAGACCGGCGTGCCGGCCGAACGGCTCGAACTCGAGCTGACCGAGTCCGTGATCATGGCCAATGCCGGCGAGACCGCGGCAACGCTGCAGGCGCTGCGCGACCTCGGCGTGCGCCTGGCGATCGACGATTTCGGCACCGGTTACTCGTCGCTGTCGTATCTCAAGCGCCTGCCGATCAACACCCTCAAGATCGACAAGGAGTTTGTCGACGACCTCTGCCACGACCCGGACGATGCCGCGATCACCAGCACCATCATCACCATGGGGCACTCGCTGGGGTTGAACGTCGTCGCCGAGGGGGTGGAGGACGCCGACCAGGTCGCGTTCCTGCGCCGCCATGGCTGCGACGAGATCCAGGGCTACTGGCTGGCCCGTCCGCTGCCGGCCGCTCGCTGCCTGGAGTACCTGTTGCAGCGCGAACCCGCGTCCGCGCCGGAAGCCTGACCCGACGCGGCCCCTTCTTGACCGGCATGCGGCGCCTGCTATCGTGCCGGGATGGACCGCTCCGAACTGCTCGCCCAGCTGCAGGCCCTCGTCGACCGCATCGACGGGCTCGCCGAGCGCAGCCGTCGGCTGCAGGAGGAGAATCGCAGCCTGCGGCAGCAGCAGGAGACACTCGCCAGCGAACGTGCCGCCCTGCTGGCAAAGAACGAGCAGGCACGGGCACGCGTTGAAGCAATGATTGCGCGGCTCAAGTCGCTGGAGCAGCACACGTGAGCACCAGCGTGCCGGTCAGCATCCGGCTGCTCGACCGCGAGTACACCGTCGGCTGCGAGCCCGACGAACGCGACAGCCTGCTGGCCGCGGCCAAGCTGCTGGACACCCGCATGCGCGAGATCCGCGGCAACAACCGGATGGCGGCACTCGACCGGGTGGCGGTGCTCGCAGCGCTGAACTTCGCGCATGAGGTCCAGCAGATGCGCCACGACGACGAGGGCCGAACGCGCGAGCTGGCCCGCAGCCTCGGCGACCTGCAACGCAAGCTTGACGGCCTGTTCGACGACCCGGCCCGCTGAGCGGCCCAGCCCGGGCTGAATCGCACCCCTGCGAGCCCGACGAACGGGTCTTGCCGCCGCTGGCGACGCGCTATAATCGCCGCACGTCCTCTGCTGTGGACGACGGCGCGCGCAAACATTCGCCTTGTCCCTTAATTGCGACCGCGGGGGCGCAGCGGAAGCCCGGAGTGCAAGTCCGCCCTGGTAGCGGGAAGCCCGACGGCCTCCAAGCGTTCCCACTTGAACCACGGGTTCAAGGTCGTTTCGCGCGCATCGCCATCGGCGGAGGACTTTTCTTTTTCGTGGAGCGCGCTTACGCGCCCGCCGGCCCGACGGCCGACCCAGTCACCCGACCCGGACCGGATCACGCTGGATGCCCGACGAACGCGACGAACTGCTGCGCCCGTTGCGTCTGCAATTGCGACAGCGCCGACGCGAACTTGTCGCCGCCGAGCGCATCAACGCCGCCCAGCGACTTGCCCGCCACCTGCTCGATCTGGATTTCGCCCCGGTCACCGGCCACGTCGCCGGCTACTGGGCAATGGATGGCGAGATCGCCCTGCATGCCTGGCAACTCGCCCTGCCTCCGGGGTGCACCTACTGCCTGCCGGTCCTGGCCGACGACCGTCTGCGCTTCGCGTCGTGGCGCCCCGGCGAGGCGCTTGTGCCAAACCGTTTCGGCATCCCCGAACCCGCGTTGGAGCGCGGAGCTCTGCTGGATGCCGGGCAGATGCAACTGGTGGTGATGCCGCTGGTGGGTTTCGACACCCACGGACATCGCCTGGGGATGGGCGGTGGCTGGTACGACCGCACCTTTGCAACACGCCTCCAGCACCCGGCGCCCCCCTGGCTGGTGGGCGCCGCGTTCGAGCTCCAGCGCGCAGAGCTGCCCGCGCCGGCCGGCTGGGACGTGCCGCTCGATGCCGTCTGCACCGAGGCCGCCATCCACGATTTCCGCAAGGTCGAATCATGAGCACACGCCGCCGCTACTGGCTGATGAAGTCCGAGCCGGACGCGTTTTCCATCGATGACCTGCAGCGTGTCGGTGTCGAGCCCTGGAACGGGGTGCGCAACTACCAGGCGCGCAACTTCATGCGCGACGGCATGCGGGTCGGCGACGGGATACTGTTCTACCACTCCAACACCAAGGTCCCCGGCATCGTCGGTACCGCCACGGTCGCCAGTCCCGCCTATCCCGACGACACCCAGTTCGACCCACGGTCCCATTACCACGACCCGAAGGCCACCCGCGAAGAGCCGCGCTGGTTCCTGGTCGACGTGGCGTTCGAGCGCAAGCTCTCGCGTACGATCGCGCTGGACGAGATCAAGTCGCATGCCGACAGCCTTGGCGACGAGTTCGCCCTGATACGCCGCGGCAACCGGTTGTCGGTGTTCCCGGTGTCGGCCGCGCAGTACAAATTCCTGCTCTCCCTCGAGTAACCCACCATGTCCGAAGCCAAACGCCAGGCCGCCCTGAAGGCCATCGAGTACGTCGAACACGACAGCATCATCGGCGTGGGTACCGGTTCGACCGTCGCCTATTTCATCGAGGCGCTCGGAGAGATGCGCGATCACATCCGCGGCGCGGTATCGAGCAGCGAGCAGAGCACCGCCCGGTTGCGTGCAGTCGGGATCGAGGTCCTCGACCTCAACAACACCGGCACCCTGTCGCTGTACGTCGACGGCGCCGACGAGTGCGATCCGCACAGGCGACTCATCAAGGGCGGCGGCGCGGCACTGACCCGCGAGAAAATCATCGCCGAGGCAAGTTCGCGCTTCGTCTGCATTGTCGACCCGAGCAAGCAGGTCGACGTGCTCGGGCGCTTCCCGCTGCCGGTGGAGGTCATCCCGATGGCCCGCAGCCTGGTGGCCCGCGAGATCCTCGCAATGACGCGGGCACAGCCGGTGTGGCGCCAGAACGAGGATGGCAGTGGCGTGGTGACCGACAACGGCAACGTCATCCTCGACATCCACGGGCTGGCGATTACCGACCCGCTCGCGCTGGAGCAGGCGATCAACCAGATCCCGGGTGTGGTCAGTGTTGGGCTTTTCGCGCGGCGCCCGGCTGACGTTGTCATCGTCGGCGGCGAGCCGCCGCAGGTCCTGTAGCCGGGCAGGCTGCGCGGCGGGGAACCCTCCGCCGCCTGGACAACTTGGCAAACCCGCGGGTTGACGCGCGCGCATGCCGCAGCGTCCCGAACTTCGAAAAGAAGAAGGCCGGTCCCTTTTGGGGGCCGGCCTTCGGTGTAAATGCTCAGCGATGACCTACTCTCGCATGGCAAGGCCACACTACCATCGGCGCATGTGCGTTTCACTTCCGAGTTCGGGATGGGATCGGGTGGTTCCACACAGCTATTGTCACTGAGCAAGCTGTTGGAGTCGCGCCCAGGGGGCGCGGACTCGCATGGGGTGGGACGTAGCGAAATTGGGTCTGGAATGTCATCGACGCGTCGTCGAGTCCAAGGCCACTTGAGGTTATATGGTCAAGCCACACGGATCATTAGTACTGGTTAGCTCAATGCATTGCTGCACTTACACACCCAGCCTATCAACCACCTGGTCTTGATGGTTCCTTCAGGGGAGTCAAGCTCCCGGGAGATCTCATCTTGAGGCGCGCTTCCCGCTTAGATGCTTTCAGCGGTTATCGCTTCCGAACATAGCTACCCGGCAATGCCACTGGCGTGACAACCGGAACACCAGAGGTTCGTCCACTCCGGTCCTCTCGTACTAGGAGCAGCCCCTCTCAAATCTCCAACGCCCATGGCAGATAGGGACCGAACTGTCTCACGACGTTCTGAACCCAGCTCGCGTACCACTTTAAATGGCGAACAGCCATACCCTTGGGACCGACTACAGCCCCAGGATGTGATGAGCCGACATCGAGGTGCCAAACACCGCCGTCGATATGAACTCTTGGGCGGTATCAGCCTGTTATCCCCGGAGTACCTTTTATCCGTTGAGCGATGGCCCTTCCATACAGAACCACCGGATCACTAAGACCTACTTTCGTACCTGCTTGATCCGTCGATCTTGCAGTCAAGCACGCTTATGCCTTTGCACACAGTGCGCGATGTCCGACCGCGCTGAGCGTACCTTCGTGCTCCTCCGTTACTCTTTGGGAGGAGACCGCCCCAGTCAAACTACCCACCATACACGGTCCCCGACCCGGATTACGGGCCCAGGTTAGAACGTCAAGCACGACAGGGTGGTATTTCAAGGATGGCTCCACCCGAACTGGCGTCCGGGTTTCACAGCCTCCCACCTATCCTACACAGACGAACTCAACGTTCAGTGTAAAGCTATAGTAAAGGTTCACGGGGTCTTTCCGTCTTGCCACGGGAACGCTGCATCTTCACAGCGATTTCAATTTCACTGAGTCTCGGGTGGAGACAGCGCCGCTGTCGTTACGCCATTCGTGCAGGTCGGAACTTACCCGACAAGGAATTTCGCTACCTTAGGACCGTTATAGTTACGGCCGCCGTTTACTGGGGCTTCGATCAAGAGCTTCGCCTTGCGGCTGACCCCATCAATTAACCTTCCAGCACCGGGCAGGCGTCACACCCTATACGTCCACTTTCGTGTTTGCAGAGTGCTGTGTTTTTGATAAACAGTCGCAGCGGCCTGGTCACTGCGACCCCCGCCAGCTATAGCCCGCATGGGCCACCAGCAGGGGTGCACCTTCTCCCGAAGTTACGGTGCCATGTTGCCTAGTTCCTTCACCCGAGTTCTCTCAAGCGCCTGAGAATTCTCATCCTGCCCACCTGTGTCGGTTTACGGTACGGTCTGCGTAAGCTGAAGCTTAGGAGCTTTTCCTGGAAGCGTGGTATCAGTCACTTCGCCCTAATGGGCTCGTCTCGGTGCTCGGTGTTGAATGGGGATCCGGATTTGCCTAAATCCCCCACCTACCGCCTTTCCCCGGGACAACCAACGCCCGGTAGACCTAACCTTCTCCGTCCCTCCATCGCACTTACGCGAGGTGCTGGAATATTAACCAGCTTTCCATCGACTACGCATTTCTGCCTCGCCTTAGGGGCCGACTCACCCTGCGTCGATTAACGTTGCGCAAGGAAACCTTGGGCTTTCGGCGTGCGGGCTTTTCACCCGCATTATCGTTACTCATGTCAGCATTCGCACTTCCGATACCTCCAGCAGACTTCTCAATCCACCTTCAACGGCTTACGGAACGCTCCTCTACCGCGCATACAAAGTATGCACCCCAAGCTTCGGTTTACCGCTTAGCCCCGTTAAATCTTCCGCGCAGACCGACTCGACCAGTGAGCTATTACGCTTTCTTTAAAGGGTGGCTGCTTCTAAGCCAACCTCCTGGCTGTCTGTGCCTTTCCACATCGTTTTCCACTCAGCGGTAATTTGGGACCTTAGCTGTGGGTCTGGGTTGTTTCCCTTTTCACGACGAACGTTAGCACCCGCCGTGTGTCTCCCATGCAGTCTGTCCTGGTATTCGGAGTTTGCCATGGTTTGGTAAGTCGCAATGACCCCCTAGCCATAACAGTGCTCTACCCCCAGGAAGATTCACA